>JBBIRQ010000007.1:0-233674 GCA_037441665.1 Anaerolineaceae bacterium
CCTTCACACCCGATGCGGCTTTCGTGGGCGACGCCACAGCTAGCTACACCGTGACCGATGCCGACGGCGCGACCTCCAACGTCGCCACTATCACCGTCACCGTCACCCGCGTGAATGTGCCGCCTGTCGCCGCTGACGATAGCGCTAACACACTCCAAAACGTCACCGTCACGATTGACTTCGTGTCCAATGATAGCGACGCTGAGGATGGGGCGATTAACCCCGACACGATAGACCTAGACCCCGCCACAGCCGGCCAACAAACCAGCTTCACGGTCAGCGGTCAAGGCGTCTTCAGCTACGATGCCACCACCGATACCCTCACCTTCACACCCGATGCGGCTTACACAGGTCTAGTGGCCATCAGTTACACCATTTCGGATAGCGGCGGACGTAGCTCTAATACAGCGACTATCACGGTCACTGTTGCGACCACTAACCCCGCGATTTCTATCGTCATTTCGCCAGCGACGCAAACCGTGAACAATGGCGGCACAGCTACCTTCACTATCACCGTAGCCAACACGGGTAACATTGATTTGAGCAATGTGACCGTTGTGACGAACGCGCCAGCCAGCGGGACAACCACCTGCAACAACGTTATCGCTACCCTGCCAGCCGCAGGACAACCCGGCGCCATCGTGACCTACAACTGCCAAGATACAGCGGTGGATACGAGCTTCGTTCAGAAGACGGCTAACGTCATTGGAACGCCTATCAACGGCGCGCCTGACGTCAACGCCTCAGCCACAGCAGACATCGTCGTTGTCAATGGCCCCGTCGCCAATGATGATAGCGCTTCTACGCTCGAAAATACGCCAATCATCATAAACGTAGCCGCAAACGACACAGACGCAGACAATAACCTCGATTTAACCTCTGTCGTCACGACAAGCGCGCCGTCGAATGGCACAACCACTGATAACGGCGACGGCACCATCACCTACACGCCTGCGGCAGGCTTCTTGGGAGTAGATAGCTTCGATTATGAAATCTGCGATACCACCAGCCTATGCGCCAGCGCTGCAGTCACGGTATCGGTCGCCACAGGTCCACAACCGCCCGTCGCTAATGACGATACGGCTACGACGACACAAGATACTCCAGTAGTGGTGGATGTCATCGCCAACGATACAGACGCGAATAACAACATAAATTCGGCGAGCGTAACCACCGTTACAGCGCCAACCAACGGCACGACCACCGATAACGGCGACGGCACTATCACATACACGCCCGCGACAGGTTATAGCGGTTCGGATAGCTTCACGTATCAAGTCTGCGATACGGATGGCCAATGCGATACGGCGACCGTCACAGTGGATATACAAGACGTCAACGACCCGCCCATCGCTGTGGATGATAGCGCGACGACCAATGAGGATACGCCGGTCAACATCACCGTTATCAGCAACGATAGCGACCCCGACGGCGACACTATCACGCTCAACACCATCAGCCTACCGCCCGCAAATGGCACGGCAACAATCGGCGCAGGCGGCGTTATCACCTATTTGCCTGCGGCCAATTTCAATGGCACAGATAGTTTCCAATACACCATCTGCGATCCAAGCGTCTTGTGCGCGGCGGCGACCGTCACAGTGACGATTAATCCTGTCCCAGACGCGCCAGTCGCAACCAATGATGGCGTCAACACGCCGATGGATACGCCCGTTACAATCAACGTACAAGGGAACGACTACGACCCGGACGGAGACGCCCTCACGACAACGTCCGCAGACCCGAACTCGGTCTTCCTCGGCACAGTCGTTATCAATGGCGACGGCACTATCACCTACACGCCGCCAACGGGCTTTACGGGAGGCGATTCGTTCAGTTACCAAATCTGCGACCCCAGCGGTCAATGCGCTACTAGCGTCGTCATCATCAACGTTGGTGTCGCGAATGAGCCGCCGATTGCTGAAGATGATACCGCCAATACCAAAGTGGGCGTTCCAGTTATCATCCTCGTGCAAGATAACGATAGCGACCCGAACGGTGATACCCTTATCACCGCCGGCGTGACCAGTGGGCCAACGAATGGAACCACTGCGATTGTGGCCGGCGGTAGTATCCGTTACACGCCCAACGTCGGCTTCACGGGCACGGATACCTTCGTCTACGAAATCTGCGATGGCGGCGGTTTGTGCGATACCGCCACAGTGACCGTGAATGTCTCAGCGGACATCTTCGACCCGCCGCTCAGCCGCAAAACGGTAGATGAACGGGGTAACCAACAACTAGAGTGGACGTTCTTCTGGCTGAACCCCAACACGCAACCCGTGAACGCCCGCGTCACTGACCCCGTGCCGTCTGGGTTAACCTTCGTGGCGGGTAGCCTTGAATGCGAAGCGCGAGGCGCACAAACAACGACCACCAGTTGCCAGATGATAGGCAATGAGGCCGTGTGGGAAGGCGTCCTTGGACCAGCGCCGGGCTTCACTACGCTAGCTGGCGCGCCCAATGCGCTCATTATCCGCTTCCGTACGGATATACCCGCTGGCGTCAATAACGCCCAAAATCAAGCCAGCGCCACCTACGATAGCGATAATAACGGCAGTTTGAATGCTACCGCCACCTCCAACATCGCCAGATGGCAACGCGGCGGCGCACCCGCCAACCCAACGCCAGACCCAACGACTGGCGATGCCGCCGCCGATACGCCACCCGTCGTTAGCCCCAGCGGTCTAAGCATTAATAAATCGGTGAACCCTGCTACGGCCACCGCGGGCGATACGGTTACCTTCATCATCACTATCACTAACGGCGGTACAGGGGTGGTGAACAATGTCTTCATCGAAGACAATATCCCGGCAGACTTCGCTATCGTATCGGCTAATGCTAGCGGCGGCGCTGTCAGCGTCAACGGGCAAACTGTGGCCCTATCTCTGCCGCTCATTCAACCCGCAGAGACGGTGACTATCAACATCCAAGCCCGCGTCGTGAATAACAGTGGCGCTTATATCAGCATCAATACCGCTTGTGTGTCCGATGCCAGCGGGCAACAAGTCTGCGACTCCGCGCAGGTGCTCGGCGTCACCCAACTGCCGCGCACGGGTGAATCACCGTGGAGCAAATGGCGCCCGCTCATCTTCCTCATCGGCGGACTATTCATCGCTACCGTCCTCGTCATCGGTACGCGCGCGATGTGGCGGAGAAATCGTCTATAATCCCGCATAGGGGGAGGGTTTTAAGCGCCCTCCCCTATACTATTTGTAGCCTTTTCATTCATATTCAGGGATAGCTTATGGTGCGTCTACGTTTGTTGATTGCATGGTTGTTGATATGGAGTCTAGCCGCTTGGATACAAGCCCAAGAGGAAGAAGATGCCCCGCCCACAACGGCCCGTATCCGTTTTAGCGCCTTGGCAGAAACGATGCCCAGTCTCGACATCTTCCTAGATGAAACCCCAATCATCAGCGATTTATCCTACAGCGCGACGAGCGCTTACATCGTCGTTGAAGAGGGTGTCTATACGCTTAGTTTCGGTGACGATAATCCCACTACAGAATTATCCTTAACCGCGGGCAAAAGCTATATCGCATTCCTTGAAGAATCGCAGGGCCTCATACAAGCCAACATCGTTGATGAAACAGCGCTAGCCTTTGATGATACGACAAACCAAGTCCCATTCATCATCTACAACAACGCCCAAATGCCAATCAGCATCAACATAGATGGACAGCGTCGCTTGAGCAACTTAGAGACAGCATCTTACGATGTTGTCGGGGTTAGCGAGGGGGTATCCATAGAACTTTTAGCCGATGACGAAACCATCGTCTTTATGCCAAGCCCCATTATCCCCAATGTCGTCGGCCTTATCATCTTGACAGAGGATAGCGGACGTTTTTCCGCCTATGCGAGCCTAGCCGCGCCCATGAGCTTATTTGACTTCATCCTCATGAATTCTCAAAGCGCTACAGGACTTTTGTTCATGTCCGGGTTTAATATTCTCATCCCTACCGACGAGCCGCTCACTTTCTTCTTGCCTACTGACGCCGCTTTTGCTAAATTGCCTACAGGGGTAGAAGCAGGTGGCACAGGAGAAGCCGCCTTCTTGCTCTTGCACCATACTATACAGGGAGATTACACGCTTCAAGCTCTAGGCGAAATCCAAAGCATTCCCACATTGCACGGCGCAGAACTGACCCTTCGTTCCGAATCGGACAATCTCATCATAAACGATACGGTACAAATTCCTCAAAATCAGTGGGGCGTCCAGGTAGAAAATGTGCGGGTTTATCTCATAGATGATGTTTTGTTGCCACCTCAGTTAAGGGTAGAGATAGTTGAAATAGGGGCAATCGAGATTGGCGAAGCGCGCGAAGGGCGCTTCAAGGCACAGCAACGGCATCGCTATCGCCTGACTGTTGATGACGCTGTATCGCTCAATATCCTGCTCAGCGATGAGGAGGGCACACTAGACACTTTTTTGAGGGTTTACGATGGCGAAACCGGCGAACTCATCGCAGAGAATGATGATTTCAACGGCATTAACGCTGGCATCGAAGCTTTGATAGCGGAGCAGGGTAAAAGTCTCATCATCGAAGCGACCACCTACGACGATGCCAGCGAAGGCGATTATCGCCTTATCGTAGAAGAGCATGAGTGATAGGGGTAACCCCCTATCACTCCCATTATTTGCCCTTCCATTCGGCAGGTTGCTTCAATAAGGCGGCTTGTGCGCCGTTCATAAAATCTTCCGTACGAATGAGTTGCGCTTGTGCCCATGCTTCAATTCGATAGCCGCTATCATGATCGACAATATCATTTATCACCCGCTTAGCATAATTGACAGCCAACGGCGCAGAAGCGATAATTTCCTCAGCCAATTCTTGGGCCTTTGCCAGTAAGTGTTCTTGCGGCACGACATAATGCACCAGCCCCCATCTTTCAGCATCATGAAGGGGGATATGACGCCCCGTCATGATGATTTCTTTCGCGCGCGCGGGCCCTACCAAGCGCGTTAGGCGGGTTGTGCCGCCCACGTCAGGAATCAGGCCGAGCCGTGTTTCAGGAAAACCTATTTTTGTCCCCTCCGCTACAATACGGAAATCCGCCGCCAACGCCAGTTCAAAAGCCATCCCCAAAGCATAATTATGCATAATGGCGAAAACAGGCACACTGCATTGTTCCGCTTTATGAAGGATGCTCTGATAAAATTGTGTTAATGGAAACAAATTATCTCGCCATTGCTCCCCTAAATGCTCGGCAACCTCGGTGAATCCCATGAGGTCTATACCAGCTGAAAAGCCTTGCCCTTCTGAGCGGATGAAGACTACACGCACGCCGGAAGCTCGCTCCACCGCATCAAAAGCTGAACTCAATTCCACCATCAAATCCCAATTCATCGCGTTACGCTTTTCATCACGGTTGAGCAAAATCTCATAAATAGGACCTTGTTGGCGCGTAATGATATAGTTCGACATCAGCTTTTGCTCCATTTTTATTTTATATACTATCTTGAGTATAGCTTAGCGGTGGAGAATTTGGCACATTGCACAAGCAAATGCTTCTATCTTCTGTCAAGTCCAGCGGTTGACAGCAGTTTGTGAACATGTCACAATTCGTGCAGTGTTGCCTAAGGATTGCTCAATGCTAGCCATCAAACTCCTAACTACTACTGATATTCAAGCTTGATTCCGTTAGGGGTATCATCTAACGATGGATTATCGCTAAATACCCCGATGAAGGGGTGTTTTTATTTACCATAGGGAGGAATACGTTTTGGTTGCTCAAGAAACTATCAACTTAGAATTGCCAGCTTACGCTGTTCCAGATGCACATCGCATCCCCGTGAATCGCTACATTTCGGCGATGATGGATATACCACCATCCCGAATGTTCACAATCAAGCGGGCACTGGATAAGTACAAGGCGAAAGTCGGCGCAGATGCTCCCACCTATGATGCATCTCAGGGTGATGGCGGCGCTAGTTTACCGGGTGTGCCCGAACCGATTCTACATCGGGCTTATGAACTACAAGTCAAACAAGGGACTGGTTATAACCAGCCCTACGGTACAGATTTATTTCGTAAAGTGGCGGCAGAAGCCTATTGGGGGCTGAATGCTGAGACCGGTTGGGGGCCTGCTAACATCATTGCTGTACAAGGCGGGCGCGATGGTTTACAAAAAGCCTATTCAGCGATGATTGCTCTGGGGCATGGACAAATAGGCGATTTGCTGGTCGTCTCTCGCGTGCCGTGGATTAGTTATAACTGGGGGCCTTATAGCCTGGGACTAAATGTCCTACACGCGCCGGGCGACCCCAACGAAGGTTGGCGCTATACTCCAGAAAGTATCCGCATCTGCGCCGAATTCGCTCGTAAAGATGGGCGCAACGTTGCGGGCTTAGTTATCACCTCGCCAGATAACCCAACAGGGCGCACAATTTCTGCCGACGAACAGATCTTGCTGGCCAAAACCGCCTTAGAAGTTGGTTATCCTTTCGTCCTGTTTGATTGGATTTATCATTGGATGACAGATAATGGCCCCTCTAACATCAACGCTGTCTTAAGCGCATTTACGCCCCAAGAACGCGAACAGCTCATCTTCCTAGATGGCATCACGAAAAGCTTAGGTGGGTCTAATATCCGTAACGCGCATCTCGTGGCGGGCAAAAAAGTAATAGATTACATCAATAGCCAAGCGTCTCATGGGGTGATACCTAGTTTTTATTCAATGGCTGTAGCCATAGCCGCATATGAAATGGGCTTTGACCAAGCGGCGCAGTCTATCATCCTGCCAACAAAACAGAGCCGCCAGATATTGCGCCAAGCGCTAGAGTCCGAAGGAATCCCTTTCATCATGGGCGATGGCTATTATGCATTCATCAATCTGACAACGCATATCGAACGAGCTGGCTATGCAGATTCGGAACAAATATCCGCATATTTAGCAGAAGAATACGGCGTGGCCGTTGTGCCGGGAGTTTACTTTTCATCGGCGGGCGCTAATTGGGTGCGTTTCTCTTACGCACTGCCGCCAGAAAAAACTCAAAAAGCCATTGCTCAGTTCTTCACTGCGCTAAAAGCCATCAATAACTAACGGCGAACTAACCGCCCAAGTATGCCTCGATGATACTTTCATCTTTTTGCAGGTCTTGGGCAGTGCCAGAATGCGTGATATAACCTGACTGCAAGACATATGCGCGGTGGGCAATTTGTAACGCTTTCCGCGCATTTTGTTCTACCAATAAAATGGTGGTACGGCTCTGTTGATTCAAATATTGGATGACATCAAATATTTGTTCTACAAGCATAGGCGCTAAACCCATAGAGGGTTCATCTAGCAATAGCAAACGCGGTTTCGCCATCAGCGCGCGCCCAATGGCCAACATTTGTTGCTCCCCGCCAGATAAAGTGCCCCCTAGTTGACGTTCGCGCTCTTTCAAGCGTGGGAAACGCTCAAAAACGTAGGTCATATCGTGCTCTATTGCCGATTTATCGGTGCGGGCAAAAGCGCCTAGCTCCAAGTTTTCGCGCACGGTCAAACGGGTGAAAATTTTGCGCCCCTCAGGCGATTGGACGATGCCGCGCATGGTGATAAGATGCGGCGCTAAGCGGGTGATGTCATCTCCCTCAAACAAGATATGCCCTTCTGCCGCCGGGGTCAAACCGCAAATGGTATTCAGCGTGGTGGTCTTGCCCGCGCCGTTGCTACCAATGAGGGTGACAATCTCACCTTCGTCTACGGTTAAAGAAATCCCTTTCAAGGCATGAATTTTGCCGTAGTAAGTATGGGCATCGCGGATTTCTAGTAAATGCATAGCTATGCCTCCTCATCTTCGCCTAGCACCGATGCGCCTAAGTAAGCCTCGATAACCGCAGGGTTGCGCTGTACCTCGGCGGGCGTGCCCTCGGCAATCTTTTGTCCGTAATCCATCACGCTCACTTGGTCAGAAATTGTCATCACCAGCTTCATATCATGTTCGATGAGGAATATCGTTAATTGTAGCTCGTCGCGGAGTTTACGAATGAAATACACCATATCTTCTGTTTCACGAGGGTTCATCCCCGCTGTTGGTTCATCGAGCAAGAGTAACGATGGCTCGGAAGCGAGGGCGCGGGCAATCTCTAGCCGCCTTTGCAAACCGTAAGATAAATTGCTCGCCAAAACATCTTCCATACCCTTTAGGCCAACAAAATGCGCTAATTCCATCGCGCGCTCTAAAGCTTGCTGTTCTTCGTGGCGGTCGCGCCCCAACACGGCTTGTATAGGATTCGCTTTCAGGCGCGGGTGCATACCAACGAGGATATTCTCCAAGGTGGTCATTGTCCCAAACAAACGAATATTTTGGAAAGTGCGCGCAATGCCCTTTTGGGTGATGCGGTCAGGGCTTAGGCCATTGATGGCCCCCCCCTTAAATAAAATCTGCCCTTCTTCAGGGTGATACAAACCCGTAATGCAGTTGAAAAAGGTCGTTTTGCCCGCTCCATTCGGCCCTATCAAGCTAGCAATAGCCCCTTTAGGTATGACCAAATCTACCCAACGAATCGCCGTCAACCCTCCAAAACGTTTCATCATCCCACGGACATCTAAAATGGCATTATCCATGTGATTGCGCTCCTTCGTCAGCCATTTTCAAGCGCTCCGATAGCCTGCGAACAGGGGGCGAGATAAGCCCATCCGGCTTCAATATCATCGTGATGACCAACGCGGAACCAAAAAATAGTAAGCGATAGGTAGAAAATTCTCGCAACACTTCCGGCAATCCAATCAAGATGAATGCGCCCACTATGACGCCGGGAATAGAACCTAGTCCCCCGATAATAATCAGACTCAAAACGGTTATGGAAACATCCAGTTGGAAGCTAGTAGGGGAGATAGTAGGCAACAAAGCGACAAACAAACCACCACCCAAACCCGCAAAAGCAGAGCTGATGCCAAACGCCAATAGTTTGGTTCGCACCAAATGAATACCCATCGCTTGGGCAACGTCCTCATCTGCGCGGATAGCCCGCCATGCGCGCCCCAACCGAGACCCCACCAAACGCCATACAATAAAGGCGGTTAACAATGCGCCCGCCAAATACAAATAATACAAACTATCCGGCCGTCCCAAACGAATGAACCAATCGGGATTGAGAAAGGTCAGGTCAATTTCGGGCTTCGGAATATCTTTGATGCCTTGCGCGGCGCCAAAAATAGGGCGGGTAATATTGGCGCGCACCAATACATTGGTGATTTCGCCAAACCCCAAAGTGACAATCGCCAAATAATCGCCCCTTAAACGCAAGACGGGCACACCTAGCAAAGCGCCCGTGATCGCGCTGACCAATACAGCCACCGGCCAAGCCCCCCAAAAACTAAATAAACCTATGCCGGGCCATTCGGTCAAAATACCTGTAC
Source organism: Anaerolineaceae bacterium (assembly GCA_037441665.1). Classification (GTDB taxonomy): domain Bacteria; phylum Chloroflexota; class Anaerolineae; order Aggregatilineales; family Phototrophicaceae; genus JBBIRQ01. The sequence continues at coordinate 9,352 of JBBIRQ010000007.1, forward strand.
ACATCTGATAGTAAACATAATTCGATGCCACCTCTGACGGCACACAACCTGTCGTCAAAAAGCTAGGCGTCGTCAATAAACCGACGGTGTACGCGCCGATAGCAAAAGAGGCGACATAACCTAAATCCAACAGGCCAGCGAAACCAACCATGACGTTCAAGCCAATGCCCATGATGATATAAAGGGCGATGAGGTCAAAAACGTTGGTAATATACTGACCCGCAAAGCGCGGAAAGACCAACAAAATCAGCAAAGCAACCATCATCATCACGCGCCCCGGCCACACCTGCTCATGCATCGGCAAACGCATCTGCATGCGTTCGGCGCGCTCACCGAATCGCGGCATGAGCCACTGAATCGCCAAGATAATCCCTAAAATGATTAAAAAGGCTTCGCTATCCATCCGCCCACGATGATTGAGCACGCCGAGAATGGCCAAGGTCGTCAATAGAAACAATCCCATGTCATGCGCCATCCGCGGCGCATGAGCGAGTAGCGCGCCGGCCACGCCCGTTACAGCGAAGATGAGCATAAATGGGAACACGTCCGATATACTCAAAATCGGCGGCGTGATATTATTCACATAAAATAATCCTCCCTCTTCAAGCGCGCCATTATTGGCCAAAGCCATAAATACCAAAGCGCTCAGCAAGCCAACGCCAACGCCTATCCCAACACGTGGCGCAAGGCGTTTTAGAGGCGCATAAGCAGATAGCGCATAAGCCACTACAACAACGGCGATGATAGCCAACGCATCAGGTAGCGTGAAAATGGAGCGTATTTGATTTTCCAACAAGCCGATGATAACGGCTAAACCTAAACTGGTGAAAATGACATTTCCAAAGCGGCTTGGCAAGCGCACTAACAAACCTGTGATTAGGCCGACCATCGCGCTAAAAACGACGAGCGCCAGCAAACCCGGTACGATAGCTTGCTCATCTTGATACCCCATGGTCACCGCGCCGCCGGCCAAACGCTCATAATTTTGAAAATAGAATCGGAAATCCGAAAAATTAAAAACCGATTCGTATAGAACAAGGCCCACTAAAGGAAGGATGACGATAAGCGCGCACACAATGGCGTTGATAGCCATTTTTTGTATTCGCTCATGCCTCAGTTGCCGCGCGGCCAAGCCAGAAGGAATAGCTATCATCACTATCAGAATAACTGTATCGAGCGTGATACCACCAGAGATAACCCGCCTAGCGGCGAACTCCCCAAAAATACCCGTGAGCGCCAGAATAAAGACGACAATCGCGGCGTAAACACCTGTTTTCAACGACGATTGAGCTATCATTTAGGCCTTCTTATCTGCTAAGACTTCACCAAATATGCCAGTGGGGCGGAAAATCATAAATAGCACGAGCATACCGAAAGCCACTAAATCCTTGAGCTGGTTATCAAGCCCCAACATAGAAGGCAAAGCGGCTTCCACAACACCCAACAACAAACCGCCGAACATAGCACCAGGGATATTGCCTATTCCGCCCAAAACTGCGGCCGTAAACGCTTTAATACCCGGGCCGAAGCCAATACCCGGCGAAACAAGCGGGTCTGTGTATAAATGGTAAAGGATAGCCCCCGCACCAGCCAAAGCCGCGCCCAAAGCAAAGGTGATGACGATAACTCTATCTACATTGATGCCCATTAGCGCGGCCGTGGATTTATCTTCGGCTACGGCGCGCATCGCCTTACCGGTTTTGGTACGGCGGATGAAAAACCATAACCCAGCCATTAAAATTACAGCGAGGATAAACACCACAAAAGTAATGGGCAAGATGCGAATTTCAAAATCGAACAACCGCACATCATAACGTCCGCTGATAATATCAATACCCGGACACACTTCTAGGCCGTCGCTGGTGGTGCATCCCCAAACACCGGGCATCACATACAAGCTGACGTCCGGGTAACGGCGCGAGCTAGCGCCAAACAGCAGTTGTACAAGTTCTCGGATAGCGATAGACGCGCCAATAGCGGTGATGAGCGGGATTAGGCGCGGAGCATTACGCAAAGGGCGGTATGCAATACGCTCTAGCAAAACAGCCACAATGACCGAAGCGGTCATCGCCGCCGCAAAGGTGAACAGTAATGCTAAAGCGGGTTGGCTTTCGGTCAAACCGATAGAATCGAGATATTTAATGGTGAAAAAGCCTATATACCCCCCCACCATAAAAACCTCGCCATGGGCGAAGTTAATCATCAACAAAATTCCATAAACGAGGGTATAACCCAAAGCAATCAACGCATAAACGCTTCCCTGTGCCAACCCTAAAATGAGTTGGCTGATAAATGTCTTAGCTGTATATGCCCCACCTGCGACATTACTAATAGCTACCGCAGATAAAAACAATAAAAACAGGATGCCGACTAATCTCAACGGATTACCTAACGTAAAAGCGTACACCGTGTAGAAAAAGTCGTTCATGAGGCGTTGCCGAGAGGTGGGTATACGATTGGGCGCCGCCATAGCTCCCCCTTCATTCCAAAATGAGCACCAAAATTAACAGAAACCGCCGTTTATTATAATTACACAGAGGTGGGATAAAAACACCCACCTCTGCCAAAACGATTGCAACGCTCGATTCAAATTAGGAGGGCTTAGTTGGCGGACTCGTAGGGAACATATTCGCCATCTTTGACGATGAAGAACCCAACGTCAGAAGTGGCGCACTCACCATTACCCACGCAACGCAATTCACCCGTCAAGCCATCTAGCTCAGCGCTACGAACATAAGCGGCCAACGCGGCGCGATCAATCACCAAATCGCCACGATCATCAATAACGCCGACGGCTTCGATGGCATTCAAAATGATGTTAGCGGCATCATAGGCATTGGTATTGAAAGCGGAAGGTGGTTCTTCGCCGTAGGTATCAATATAACGTTGACGGAAAGCGTCTAATTCTTCGCTACTGGTGGGTATGGGACGGCTAGCGATGACCCCTTCGGATGCGGACCCAGTCAATTCGATGAGTTCGGGGCCAAAAATGCCATCTGCGCCCATAAATGGCACATTTTCTAGACCTACGTCGGCGCGTTGTTCAATCAAACGAGCGGCTTCTGCGTTAAAACCACCAAAGTAAATGAGTTGAGGCTCTGCCGCCGCAATGGATTCTAATAGGGCGCGGAAGTCGGTATCGCCGACGGTGACGGCATCAGAAGCCACAACCTCGCCACCCAACTCAACAAAGCGCTCAGCCATCAGACGAGCGAGGCCTTCGCCGTAAGTGCTACCATCATCAATCACCGCAATCTTGGTAAAGCCCAAGGTGTTATAGATGAATTCAGCGGCAACAACGCCTTGCGCCGCGTCAGAGGGCACTGTACGGTTAAAGCTTGTATTGCCTTGGGTCAGATTGGCGGCCGTAGCGCTAGGGCTAATAGAGGTGTAGCCGGCTTCATCGAAAATCGGGATGGCCGCTTCTGCGCCGCTAGAGCACATCGGGCCAATCACTGCCACAATATCTTCATCAGAAGCGAAGCGGTTCGCCACTGTTTGGCCGCCTTCTGGCGAGCACAAATCATCCTGTACGTCCAGAACCACGGGGAATTCCACGCCGCCGACGGTCACTGTGGGGCGGTCTTCCAAAGCCAGTTCGACACCACGACGAATATCAATGCCAAATGGGGCAAGCCCTTCGCCCGAAAGCGCAACAGAAACGCCAATCTTAACTTCTTCGCCGGGGGCCAACATCACCGAAGGTCCCATCATCTCTGTCATGGGTTCTTCCATCATCGGCGCTTCGGTAGCTTCTGCCATCGGTTCTTCCATAGCGGCTTCTTCGCCCATCGGCGGCACCAACACGCCGCTGATGACATGGATGATACCATTGCTAGCTTCAATGTCGGTCATGACAACTTCAATCGTATCATTGAGGAATACTTTGCCATCCGAGACGGTGATTTTGATAGACGCGCCGTTCAAAGTGACCACTTCTTGGCCATCCATGCCCATCACGTCTTCTGCCTTGACCGCACCAGAGACAACATGATACGTCAGAATGCTGGTCAACAGTTCTTTGTCATTGAACAACTGACGCGGGCGCATCCCTAGCGCATCGAGCGCGGCATCAAACGCATCATTGGTGGGCGCAAAAACGGTGAAGGGGCCTTCGCCACTCAGCGCCTCTGTTAACCCTGCAGATGTCACAGCGGCTTGTAGCACGTTGAAATTGGGGTCGGCGCTGGCAATTTCAAGGATGGTTTGTGGGCCGGTTTCGGCGGGTTGCTCCATTGCCTCCTCAGTGGCTTCTTCGGTTGGCTCGGCCATCGGTTCTTCTTGCGCTTCTATGGGGGGTAGTAGAACCGCATCAATCACGTGGATAACACCGTTAGAAGCGACAATATCCGTAGCAACCACATTAACCGTATCATTCAGAACAACGCCATCATCGGTCACGCTGATTTTCAAAGTCGCACCGTTGAGCGTTTCGACTTCTTGGCCATCCATGCCCATCACATCTTCTGCCATAACCACACCAGAGACGACATGATAGGTCAATACAGCAGTGAGTAAATCTTTATTGGCCAACAAATCGCTGGCAGATATATTTAGATCTTCTAACGCCTGTGCGAAAGCCTCATTGGTGGGCGCAAAAACGGTGAAAGGACCTTCGCCACTCAGCGCTTCGACGAGGTCAGCGGCGGTAACGGCGGCAACCAAGGTGCTGAAATCGCTGTTAGCGGCGGCGATTTCAACAATTGTCATCGGTTCTGCCGTCATTTCTTCAGTTGGCTCAACTTCTGGGGCCATAGCTACTTCTTGGGTCGGCTCAGCGACGGCTTCTTCTGTTGGCTCAATCATCTCTTCGGTCGGCTCAGCAACAGCTTCTTCTGTCGGCTCAACTTGGGCGGACGGTTCTTCTGTAGGTGTAGGGGACGCCGTTTCGCCACCACCGCAAGCCGCAACAAGTAATGCTAATAACATCAATAAAATGGGCAACAATTTTAGTTTGGAAACTCTCATCGCTCCAACCTCCTTGATTTTGAGTTTTGATAAAATGTTTTGGACGGGGTTCTTAACACACCGATGCTCGAAATGTGTTTTGCATATTTGTCCAAACCTTCACAATATTATCACTCCACGGTCATAACAACAACAAACACCTCTAGAATTGTTAAGAACTCTCACTGATTATTCAGATTCTTGCAAAAATTGTTGCAATGTGGCCAGCGAATTCACGGCGATACCTTTTTTATCACGGTCAATACGTCGTAACAATCCTGTGAGAACATCTTTAGAGCCAATTTCTACGAACGTCTGCGCCCCGTCACGAATCATGGCGCTGACCAACGCCGACCAATGGACGGTTTCCGTAATTTGTTCCTCCAATTCGTGGCGGATGGCAACCACATCACGAAGTGGTTCAGCACTGACATTCGCATAAACGGGGGTATGGGGTTGATGTAACGTTTTTGAAGCTAAAATTTGTTTGAAAGCGTCAGCGGCGGGTTTCATCAATGGGCTATGGGCGGCCACACTAACCGCTAAACGCAGCAGTCGTTTGCCGCCAGCGGCCTTGGCGAGTTCTAAAGCATAATCCAGTGTAGCGCTATCGCCTGAAATAACCAGCTGGCCGGGGCAATTATCATTGGCAATCACCAAAGGGCCGCCAACGGCGGCGGTGGCTTGAGCGCAAATATCGCGCACCACCTCGGTATCCATCCCCAACAAAGCGGCCATCGCCCCCGGATGCGCTTCTCCTGCCTCTTTCATGAGTCGGCTACGCTCCGCGACCAATTGCATCCCGACTGAAAAAGACATCACCCCCGCGGCAACAAGGGCCGTGAATTCGCCCAAGCTATGCCCGGCTAAAAAGGCTGGTTTTGCGGCGGGGCGTTCCGTTTGGATAACCCGCAACAGGGCGCTGGCGCAAACGAACATGGCGCGCTGGGTGTTCATGGTATCGTTCAAAAGCTCTTCAGGCCCGCGCCAACAAATCTCCGACAATTTATAGCCGAGTATATCGTCTGCTTCTTCAAATGTTTCGCGCGCGATAGGGTAATGTTCAGCAACATCGCTTCCCATCCCCACTACCTGAGAACCCTGACCGGGAAAAACAAAAGCGGTCTGTGTCCAATTGACCATCTTCAGATTCCCTTCAATAAAGAACATCATGCAAAGAACATAATGCAACAAAAAATCGTGCAGACATTTAATGTAGCACGATTTTTTTGAATTGCGAAGAATATAACAGGCTATTCGTCAGCAACTTCTATAACAGTCTCACCACGATAAGTGCCGCACTTAGGGCAAACCCGATGGGCGATATGATATTCCCCACAATTTTCACACACAACCAAATGATTTAAGCTGAGCGCGTCGTGCGCCCGACGATTATTCCGCCGCCGTTTAGATACTTTGCGTTTTGGTAATGGCCCCATTGGGGTGCTCCTTGCCTATAGATTTAGCTTGACCGAAGTGATGGGAATTATACGGGTTAGATAAACGGGGTGTCAAGGCGAGGTATTCCGCCAACAGACGTTATAATGATTTATCAAAACCCTACTAAAAAGGTGTCACACGTGGCTCAGTTATCCTTAAAACTCGCACAAATTATGCCATCCCCACCTATAGAAATCCATCCGTTAGCAACAGGCGTCGCTAGCCAATTGTATCATGTTAAAGATGCGGATGGAGCGCAGTTTGTCGCCAAAGTCTCTCAGGGACAATCGCTAACTATCGAAGCGGCGATGCTCCGCTATTTACAAGAGCATAGCTTTCTGCCAGTACCGCAGGTTTTTTATAGCGACCCACAGCTATTGCTGATGGAACATATCGCGGGCAATCATCAATTGGATGCAAAAGCCCAAGAGCATGCCGCAGAATTGTTAGCGAATTTACATGGCATCAGCGGGAACGGCTTCGGCTTTGATTATGATACACTCATCGGCGGGCTTGACCAACCGAATCCGTGGTCAGACCGTTGGCTAGACTTTTTCGCGGAACATCGTTTGTTATACATGGCCGGAGAAGCTTATAAAGCGCAACAATTACCCCTCGATTTGCGTAACAAGCTAGAAAGATGCGCCGCTCATCTCCATCGTTGGCTCGCAGAACCAGCGCAATCATCGCTCATTCATGGTGATATTTGGAGCGGCAACGTGCTCAGCGCAGAAGGGCGCATCTGTGGTTTTCTAGATCCAGCGATTTATTATGCCCATTCGGAAATCGAACTGGCTTTCATCACCCTATTTGGTACTTTTGGGCAACCCTTTTTTCATAGATACCACGCCCTAAATCCTATTGCTGATGGTTTTTTCGAGGAAAGACGCCACATTTATAATCTCTATCCTTTATTGGTGCATGTCCGTTTATTTGGCGGGGGCTATGTGCAACAAGTGCGCGGCATTCTAAAACGTTTGGGATTTTAAGGTCTGGATATATTATAAAGATATATGCTAACATAGTGATAAATATTTTTATAGCAATACAACTAGACATAAATATCTGTGTCATAGTTGATGAGATACGATTGTTGCCAACCCTGTTTGGAAGTGCTATAGTTCGCGCCTATCGTTCAAATAATACCGCCAAGGCGGTGGAACATGGCCCGTTATCAAGAACTTTATTCACGTGCATTCTATTATGATGTAGCATTAAATAGGGATGTCAAAGAACAGATTGATTTTGTCATTGATGCATATTGTCATTATGTGGGGCGTCCCCCTGTAAGCTTACTAGACATCGCTTGTGGGCCGGGTTACCACGCTAACGAGGCCGCACGGCGCCAGCTACAAGCTTACGGTTTAGATTTAATGCCAGAAATGTTACACTTAGCATCGCAATATGCCAACAAAGAGGGTTTAACGGCACAATGGATACAAGCTGACATGCGCGATTTCCAACTCGCGCAAGCTGTAGATGTAGCTATCTGTATGTTCGATGGCATAGATGTGCTCCTTGATGTTGACGACATCATCCATCACCTTCAGGTAGTGGCAAGCCAACTGACTGACAGAGGATTGTATATTATCGATTGCACCCATCCGCGCGATTCATCTTTAAGTCATTATGGCACTTATACTTATACTGGCGTAAGAGATGGCATCCACGTAGATATTCGCTGGGCGACAAATTCCCCCATCTTCCATCCAGTGACAGGAGTAGCGGAAGTGACTATCGAAATCCAGATTAGTGAAAACGGTCATCAAACCATCTTGACTGACCATGCCTACGAGCGTTTGTTGCCACCAACTGAAATCGCTCTGTTGGCCCGTTTATCGAAAGCATTTGATGTGGTCGGGTGGTACGGGGACTACAATCTCAATCAACCGCTCGATGCCTCCCTTAATTCTTATCGTGCTATTGCTATTTTACAGAAACGGATTCACTATGACTGACGTTCAGCACCTAATGAGTTGTTGGAACTCGCCTAAAATTGCCCGTCGCGACGACCCGGCTACCGGTGGCGGTGCCGCCTATGCGCTAGAACCCATTGCCAAAGGCGAACTATTGGTGATGTGGGGCGGTAGTGTCACCCACGAAAGCGTATTCAAAACCCTGCCAGAAAAAATTCGCAGTCTCAGCGTCCAAATCGAAGAAAACCTCTATCTTGTAACTATCGTCCCCAGCGTCGCCGACTATATTAACCACAGTTGCAACCCCAATGCCGTACTGTACGGTTACGCCGGACTCATCGCATGGCGCGACATTAAAAGCGGCGAGGATATTTGTTACGACTACGCCACAACCGACGGCGGACCATATGATGAGTTTCAATGCTTGTGTGGCGCGCCCAATTGCCGCCAAATTATCACCGGCAACGACTGGAAAAATCCCGCGCTATGGGAAAAATACGATGGCCACTTTTCCCCCTACTTGCAAAGACGTATAGATGCCTTAAAAGCCACACAATCCGTACTCCAACCCCACAATGGCAAACGTGGCTGATTAAACGCGCCAATCGCGGATGGGGTGTGTTATCCGACACCCCATCTTCTCTTCGTTCGTCAAGCGGAGGCAGTAGACAAACGTTTAGCAGAACGGGAAGGGTCAATCAAGATGAATTGCAATACCCCGATGGCCGCTATCCCCGCAATCAGACAAAGTCCAAACGTCGCTTGAAAACCGATAAAATCGGCCAGCCAACCGCCTAATATGGGCGCAAACAAAGTGGCCGGGGCAACAAGGGTATTGGATAATCCAATATAAAATGGGCGTTGTGTTTCGGGGCCAAACTCAACAGTTATAGCTAATATTGTCGTCCACAAAACAGCCTGAACAGCGCCTGATAAAGCGAAAACAACATAGAACCAAGAGATATTCTGGGCGCTCATCGCCAATAACACACTCAGTACAGTAAAAACACCGCCGCCCAACAACACACGGCGATGACCCCATCGGTCGCCAGCCCAGCCGGCAATTGGGCTGGCAAACGTCTGAGCCAACATCATCCAACCGGTCATAAAACCGGCCGTTTGCCCATCCATGCCAAAAAACCGCACCGCGTAAATGGTATAAAAAGCCATGCCCATTGTTGCAAATTGCATGAGGAAGCGCACAACAATAAACCATATGAAATTACGGTCTTGGTGAAGAATGGCCTTCATCTGTTGGAATTGGGCGCGCCAATGCACCGACGATAGCGAGGCTTGCACTACCTCGCGTTCTTCCTCACGGGTTGCGCTCAAAAAACCCCATGAAATGCCCATCGCTATAGCCGCCAGCCCGAAAATAACGCCATAATTGCTAGGGTAACTAAAAGCGGTGAGCAAAGCACCAGCGAGAACTGACCCCAAGCTCCCCATCAAATTAGCCGCTGAAGATTGCACACCATAAAACGTACCGCGTCTTTGGGGAGGCATCACCTTACTAATCATACTTTGCCATGCTGTCGCCGTCAGGCCGCCACCTAGTGCTTGCCATATCAACATCACAAAGGTGAATATCAAAGCCAAGTCGCGACCGATAATCGGGACCAAGAAGGCAATTAACGCCAAACCTAGGAAAGGCCAACGTTCATGAATGGTCATCAGTAAAACCATTGGCCGATACAAGCGCAAACGAGAAACCCGTCCCGCCATGAGTAATTGCGGCAGTTGCCATCCCACAAGATGGATGCTAGCAATCAATCCAATGAGTATGGTCGAATCTGTCAGGCTGGCGACGAAGAGCGGAATGATGGTGACGAAAGAAGCGATGCCCAAAGCAAAGCCGAAAAAAGACCCATCAAGGACATTCACAATAAAATTGAACCGCAAGTGTTGGTTAGAGGTGTAGGACGACATACGAACCATCTTGTGTGGCATAGAGATAAGTTGAATTTATCACGTGGGTTTTAAGCGCTATTAAAACAGCCGTTAACTGCTATCTATCATCCATCAAATTTTGTATGATAGCGGATAGCGTAGCCGTTTTCCCCTTCTCCCACGTCACTTCTAATTCTTGGGGGGGTATGGCACTTTCAACACCAAATGCTAATTGTTCAGCAGAATCTTGAATAGTGTCAATTGTATCAGAAGAATAGATTAAAAAAGATAATAATTCCAAAGCGCGAGACGGCATCCCTTGGGCGATGAACAGACGCGCAAAAGCGAGCAGTGCCGAAGCTACCAACGCGAATACATCAGTAGCTATAGCCGCGGAAAGCGCTTTTCGCAATAGATGGGTGGTTTGGTCAAAATCTCCAACCGCCATCCATAAAGATGCCAAACGCTCATAAGCTTGGGCTAGGCCTAGTGTATCGGATGAAGTTTCTCGCAACAAGATACACTCCTGCAAGTATTGTCGTGCGGTGGGGATGTCGCCTGCATCTTGGGATAAAATCGCCAAATTATACAAAGCATCTGCTACATCAGTTGGGTTTTGCTCCTCTTGATGGCGATTGAGCATTTCTTGCAAAACCGTTTTAGCGTCTTTGGGGGTCGTTTGTGGTGGTATTACCGCTATTTCTTGGGTACGGTAAGCACCAGCCATACCCCATCGTTCGCCTATTTCCCGCGCGAGGTTCAAGCTTTCTTGATACAAACGCTTTGCTCTGTCGTGCTCGCCCAGTTCAAAGGCAATATCCCCCAATTGGTTCAAAGTCCTAGAAATACCAGCGGAATCGTTCAATTTCGTATAGAGCTTCAAGCTTTGTTCATAATAGTCTTGCGCTTCTGTAAAACGACTTAAAACACCGGCAACATCGCCTAAATGCCCCAGAGCGCGGGCCGCCCCTTGCTCGTCACCGATGCGCTCTGCCAATTGTAGAGAATCCTGATAGAGGCGCTGGGCGCGCGCATAATCGCCTAAGCCTAAAAAGGCATCACCCATTTTTTGGCGCGTCATAACACGCTTTTGGTCTTTTTGGTCTGTAGGCTGGCTCGTCTTTTCCACCTGAGCTAAGGCTTGTTCAAAAAACGCTATCGCTTCGTGATACGCTCCATTACGTAGCTCATATTCACCCGATAGCATCAAGTAATGCTCGGCTTTATCGGCATCGCCCGCGCCATCCCAATGATGAGCTAAGGCGGTAAAATGAGCTGACGACGCGCCGTAATATGTTTCTAGACCTATCGCGATATGCTGATGCAGTGTGCGGCGCTCTTGCGAATCGAGTTCGGACAAAACACCTTCTCGCAACTTATCATGGGTGAAGCGCCACTGCCCATCTACCAGCTCTAGTACCGCGGCATTCGCGCATTCTGTCAGCCACCATTCTATCGAGATGCCCAAATCCATAGAACGCAACAATTGAACATCAATAAAGCGTCCCATCAAAGCGGCGATTTTAAGGCAATGATGGCCGGCGCTATCCACACGATTCAAGCGCCGCTGAATGACCGCTTTCATACCACCGGCAAAAACACGTTCAGGAAGGGTCGTCTGGCCAATTTGGTCCAATCTGCCGGCCTCTTCTGCCAGTGCGCGCACTACTTCTATTAAAAAGAAGACATTACCTTCGGTCTCGCGTTGCAACAAATCAACCACTTGGGCTTGCTTACCGACCTCGCCCAACATCGCTTCGCTAAGCTGAGCGATACTCTCTTGTGGCAAACGCCCCAACTTCAAAACGGGTATAGACGCGAATTGTTGGTAAAAATTGGGCGATTCATCATCGCGATATGTCCCTACAATCAGCAGGGGTAAATGGCGGACCTCGTCAGCGAGTTGTTGCAAAATGCGGATGCTTTCACTACCGGCCCAATGCAAGTCCTCGAACAAGATGAGCACAGGTTGTTTTTGGCGCTCTAGAATAGCCATTACCACTTGCAATAGCCGATTCAAGGCAGAATCCAACTCTATAGGCTCTGTGGCGTTGAGGTTTACATCTCGGCTAACGAGCGTATAAATATCGGGGACAAAGAAGCTCAATACTCCCAATTGCTCATCGCTTAAAGCATCATCCAAGAGGCACAACCAACGTAAAACCATTAGCCACATCTCAAAGGGTCGTCCGCCAACTTTGATAGCTTGTCCCCGCATGACGCGAACGCCGCGGACTAAAGCCAACGTTCGCACCTCATCTATCAACCGCGATTTACCCACCCCGCTTTCACCAGCCACCAACCACATACTGCCTTGCCCGCGCAAAGCATCGTTTAGCGCAATGGTCAACGTCTGGATTTCGTGTTCACGTCCCACTAAACGCGCGGCTTTCAAAAAGCTCTCGCGGATGGCGACGCTTTCATGAATATTTAGCATTGTGATGACATGACTGAAGGTCTCTAAAACCTCGTCCGCTGACGCATAACGATAAAGTGGATTTTTTTCTAGGAGACGTCCGATAATCTCGGCCGCACCTTGTGGCACGTCCAACAGCTCAACATCTGGCAATACATGGATGATCTGCTGGATAAGCGCGCTGGGCTCATGAACGCTAAAAGGGTGTTTGCCCATCAGCAGTTCGTAGCTAATCATCCCCAAAGCGTATAAATCAGAAGCGATGGTTGACGGTTGGCCCATCAAGACTTCAGGCGCCATATAAGCTAACGTTCCAACGGCTAACCCATCCACTTCTGTATCTGCTTGATGCATTGTAGATAACCCAAAGTCCAATAACTTGACAAGCCCTTGTGTCACTAATACATTCGCTGGTTTGAGGTCGCGGTGAATGATGCCCCGACGATGAAGATAGGCCAGGGCTTGAAGCATCTGGACGATGAGCTTCAGCCGTAGTTCTATCGTTTGGGCATGACCATATTGGAAAATGGTCTGTGGGGCGTCTAATAACTCCATCGTGAAATAAGGTTGGCTATCTTCATCAAAGCCATAATCCAATACTTCGATGATGTGGGGATGCCTGAGAGAAGCCGACAACTTGAACTCTTGGGCCATCGCCAAGCGAAAATCCATCAAATTGTAGCTACTGGATAATCCAATATCTTGTGGGTCTGTCAGCACCCGCTTTAGGGCGACTTCTTGGTTCAAGAGCCTATCGAGCGCACGATAAACCACCCCCATTCCTCCCTTGCCCAAGACATCGAGCAGGAGATAGCGGCGACCTAACAGATTAGCAGGAATGTGAGCTGACATGGGCTTCTCCTCAGCTAGAGCTTACCGTGATGGCGAATTAGTCATCATCGCCGCTACGCATACCCCCTTGAATACCCAATATCGTTTCAATTTTTTCTAAGAGCCGCGGGAACTTCACGGGTTTGCTTTCGTATTCATCACAACCAGCCGCCAAGCACCGTTCACGGTCGCCGGCAATGGCATGAGCCGTTAGCGCGATGATAGGGATATGCCGAACAGCAGGGTCTGCTTTAAGCTGGCGTGTCGCCTCCCACCCATCCATCACAGGCAAACTCATATCCATCAAAATGAGGTCGGGTTGTTCTTGGCGCGTTAAAGCGACCCCCTGCGCGCCATCTGTGGCGATTAAGATATGAAAGCCGCGGCGCTCAAGGCGACGAGATAACATATCAAGGTTCATCTCGTTATCTTCAACCAACAGTATCTTCATAGTAGCCCATCCTCAATCGCCTTTATTCAGGTGCGATATTATTAACTGACGAATGGTGGTCAGCAAATCTTCCCGACTGTAATTCTGCTTTTCAAGGACCGCTTCTACCGCGCCGTTGAGTAGTTGTCGTTCTTCTGGCGTCAAGTCTTTAGCCGTAATAACGATGATAGGGATAGTTTGCCAGCTTTCCACTTGTTGCACCTCGGCCACAAATTGAAATCCGTCCATCTCTGGCATCATCAAATCGAGCAAAATCAAATCGGGCTTATTGTCCACTAACTTACCCAAAGCCACGAGTCCATTTTCAGCGACGGCTATATCCCAACCGGTGCGCTCTAATGTGCGTTGGAGCACCTCGCGGGTATCTGCATCATCTTCAACGAGGAGCAATTTACCGGGCGCTAAACGGTCGGTATCCCCTTTGTTACGGCGATATTTATGCAATAAGTGAATCAAACGTTTACGGTCAACGGGTTTTGTCAAATATTCGGAAGCGCCCAGAGCAAAACCGCGATTGCGGTTATCCACCATCGTCAACATAATGACCGGTATATCCATTGTCTCTGGATCGGCTTTCAATTGGCTCAATACCGACCAGCCATCCATCGCGCCCATCATGACATCCAATGTGATGACATCTGGGCGGAGGAGTTTAGCTTTATGAACCCCTTCTGCGCCATTGCTGGCCAATTCCACCGTAAACCCGTCGCGGGCTAAGGTGCGCGCGATGAGTTCGCGCACGGTACTATCATCATCTATCACCAGAACCAAGCCGCCGACCGAAGCGCTCTCCAAAGCCTGCAAAGCAACCATCTCTTTAGTTGCGCGCTTTACATCCTCATCTTTGATGTCAGACACAATGGCCGGCAAAACCACCGTGAACGTCGTCCCCTGCCCCAACTGGCTCTCGACGCGAATATCTCCTCCCATCATCTGGCAAAAACGACGGCTAATGGTCAAGCCTAGGCCTGTACCGCCATACTTGCGCGTTGTGGATGCGTCCGCTTGGGTGAACTCCTTAAAAACCTCTTGCATTTGTTCATCCGTCATGCCAATGCCCGTATCCCGCACAGCGAAAGATAACCACTCGTCTTCGCTATCATCTCGCCATCTTGCAACGGTCAAGGTGATTTGCCCTTCAGTCGTGAATTTAGCCGCATTACTCAGCAGATTAAACAACGTTTGGCGCACTTTGGTCAAATCGGCTTTCATAATGCCTATATCATCGTCCACGTTTATTTGCAGAGTGTTATGATTTTTTTCAATGAGTGGGTAGACAGTGTATTGGATTTCGTCCACCATTTGTTGTACATCGAACGTTTCGATATACAACTCCATACGTCCGGCTTCAATTTTCGACAAATCCAAGATATTGTTGATGAGGTCTAGTAGATGACTACCAGCGGATTGGATTTTTTTCAAATCAGGGACGATGTCTTCATAACCGAAGTCTTCCGCTTCTTCTTCTAGCATTTCGCTATAACCGATAATCGCATTCAGGGGCGTTCGCAATTCATGGCTCATATTGGCTAGAAAAGCGCTCTTAGCGCGGTTGGCGCTCTCTGCGGCTTCTTTAGCGGTCTGTAATTGGCGTTCGGTCTGTTTACGCAGGGTAATATCGCGCGCGATACAAGCAACGCCAGTGATTTGGCCATCAGCGGCGACAATTGGATTGAAGGAGATTTCCATGTCTAAAGTTGTTTGACGGAGTTGTAGGACATCTTCAACGGTGAATCTTTCGCCAGATAGGGCCAAATCGTAGCGCGAACGCCATGCTTCCCGCAGTTCATCCGGCAACAATTGCAAGATGTCAACCCCAACGGCCACTTCCACGCCATAACTCAGCGAATAGCCAATACGAAAACTGGTGTTGAAGATGATGAGGTGGTAATGATTATCAATAGACCATATCGAATCTTGGGTATTTTCGATGAGCGCGCTAAGATTCGCTTGATTGAGCTTGAGTTGCGATTCCGCACGAACGCGCTCGGCCAATTCTCGCTGAGATGCTGTGTAAAGCTGAGCATTATCAATAGCGATAGCCACAAGCTCCGCAAAACGGGTGATGAGGTCTATATCTTCATCAGTGAAGCGTCCTTCCTCGCCATGATGCGCCAGCCCCAAAACGCCGATAGTGATAGGTCCATGTTTAAGCGGGACAGCGACCGACGCCCGCAACTGTTCGATACCCGACATGACCACACGTTCTTCCCATCGGCTATAATCTTCCACAAGGATAACTTCACCGCGCGCAAAAACACGTCCGGCTAATCCCTCATTCTCTCTTAATACTTGGCCTATTTTGTCCTCAAACACGCCGATACCGATTTTGAGCTGGATAACATCATCTTCTTTGAGGAAAATATACCCATGTCGGGTGTTGGTCAGTTGCGCGGCGCGCTCCACGATACTTTGTAACAAATCGTCTAAATCTAAGCGTTGCATCAACGTTAGGGCAATGTCGTGTAAGGTCGCCAGATATTCATTTTGGCGACGGAGAGCCTCTTCTGCCTCGCGACGCTCGGTAATATCGCTGAAAATACCGCGAAAACCCAACGGCTTATTATCAGTATCTAACATAAGAGATGCCGACATCTCTAAAATACGCGACGTGCCATCCCTGCGCCTAATTTCGGCGATAATGCCCCGCGCCGATTCTCCCGTGCGAAAAACACGATTGTAAGCGGCATATATTTTTTCTGCTTCTCCCTTAGGCATAAACGCACGATTATTCAACCCTAACAATTCGGCGGGTGAATAGCCCAAAATATGGCAAGAAGATTCATTAAAGAAAGTGAAATTGCCGTTTATGTCTACCTCGTAGTAACCTTCTTCAATGCTTTCTAAAATATTGCGATATTTTTCTTCGCTATGACGCAAGGCGATTTCAGCATAACGCTCATCAGTGACATCTCGCGAATTGAGGACAATGCCGCTAATGGCTGGCTCATCTAATAAATTCGTGCCAATGGCTTGTAGGGTGCGCCAATCGCCGTCTCGATTCATGAACCGAAATTCTACTAAAGGCATCTGGGCATAGCGCAATAACCGCGTCAAATTGGTGATAAGCGTTTCCGAATCTTCTGGATGCACAAAGACAAATACGCTTTGACCAATGAGTTCTGACGGCTCGTAACCCAGTACCCGTTTAACAGAGGGGCTTTCATATAAGATTTTGCCCTCTTTGTCCAAGATAGTGACGACATCAGAAGAATTTTCAATGAGCCGACGGTAATATTCCTCGCTCCGTTGGATAGCCTGTTCTGCCTCTTTGCGCGCGGTAATGTCGCGCAGGGTCGCTGTGTAGAACACCGATTCCCGCGAGCGCGCTTCCGTGACGATAACCTCCATTGGGAAAAGCGCGCCATCAGCCCGCCGTCCTAACATTTCCTGATAATCGTCTAAAGAAGCCAGTTCCGCCAAAACCTCGTGAATATCTCGCCATGGCGTAGGGGATTCAGAGGGCATAGCCGTAGCATGAGCATAAGGCATGATGAGATTTTGAATGCCTAAATCCGCCCAACGGTCAGGGGGGTAACCAAACGTTTTCATGGCCGCGGGGTTCACTGTCATAATCTGAAGCGCGTCTTTAGAGAAGGTGATAATAGCGTCCATCGCCGTGCGGACGATGGCATCGGTACGACTGACGGCCTCTTCCAAAGCATCCATCACACGGTTATAACGGTCCGCGATTTGTCCCACCTCGGTAAAAGGTTCAACCGGGATGCGCTGGCTCAAATCCCCTGTGCGCGATTGATGTTCCATCACACTAAATAGGTCGAGCAATTCGTTCGACGCGCCATGCTCAGAGATATTCAAACCCATATGTTCATCTTCTACGCTAACCCGCAGTGGACGCATGCGATTGATGATGCGAAATATCAAATATGTGACGCCAAATGTCCAAACAGCGCAGACAATAACCCCTAGCGTTTGTATTGCTAAACGGTCTAGGAATATGGGCGACACGTTGGGGTTGTATTGTTGTAAAATCTGGTATTCGCCAAACAAGGCGACGCTGAGCGTACCCCAAATACCCGCGCCCAGATGTACGGGAATAGCGCCAACAGCATCATCTATCTTCAAGCGGACGAGCAGTGCATCTATCCCTAACATCACAATACCGCCAACAAAGCCAATGAGGATAGCCGACGGCACAGATACAACATGGGCGTTCGCCGTGATAGCGACCGCGCCAGCCAGAACCCCGTTCATCAACAAATCTACCTCTGCGCGACGCCGCAGAAACCAACCGATGACCAAAGTACCGACCATAGAAGCGGAACTAGCTAACATCGTATTGACGATGACGCGCGATATATCGGCATTCAATGCTAAAGTACTGCCGCCATTAAACCCGAACCAGCCAAACCACAATAGCAAAACGCCTAACGTAGCCAAAGGCACATCCGCGCCGGGAATTTTGCGCGGCGGCCCATCAACAGGAAAACGTCCCTCGCGAGCACCGATGATGAGCAAGATGGCCAGCGAAATCCAACCGCCGACACTGTGAACCACCGTAGAACCCGCAAAATCCACAAAACCATTACGCGCCAACCATCCGACCGCCTCGCCAGTGCCATCCAATGCGGATAACCCCCAAACCCAATGCCCAAATATGGGGTACGTCAACCCTGCGCCAACCAAAGCCATAATCAGATAAGCCCAAAACTTGACGCGCTCCGCAATTGCGCCCGCTAAAATAGTGACGGCTGTGCCACAAAACATCACCTGAAAGAAGAAAAATGCCGCTTGGTAGGAACTGCCTTGATGGAAATCAAAAGCGAAGTAAGAACTGCCCCAAAACCCATTACTGTTTTGCCCAAACATCAAAGCGAAGCCAAATAACCAAAACAGTAGGGTTGTCACCCCAAAATCGGCCAAATTTTTCACAGCCACATTAATATTATTTTTGCGGCGGGTTAAACCCGCTTCCAAACACAAAAAGCCAGCTTGCATCACAAAAACAAGCACAGCGGTTAACACCAACCACAAAACATTGAGAGACTCCTGTGATACGGCTGTACCTTCCATGTAGAGGCCCTTTTACTCAGATAAATATATTGTTGACAAACAACAATTAAGCTAAGTGATAACGCCTTAATTACCGGTCGTTAATCTTTGTAGCCAATTCTCTATTTCATTAAGATGATGCTTCAAGCGCAGAAGTGGCTCTTGATAAGCTTGAGCGGCGGCATCAGACAAGACAGTTGCTAACTGCTCCTTCGCCTCCTGCAAGGCATTTAATACTTGCGGCGATAGCCTTACCCCTCCCGTGTTATGATAAAAACGGCGCTTTTCTAAAGTAGCCGTGACTCGCGCCTTCAACAAAACAGGGTTGAAAGGCTTAAAGAGATAGTCTTCTGCGCCCATTTCAATACACTTCGCAACACTATCGAGGTCATCTACAGCAGAAATCATGATGATGGGGATATGACGGAGTCGAACATCAGCTTTCACCTTCTCTAAGACCTCGTAACCATTCATTTTGGGCATCATAATATCGAGCATGACGAGGTCGAAAGCTTGATGTTGTAAGTTATCTAGCGCTTTCTCGCCATCTTCAGCGAGCACGACTGTATAACCAAGGCGTTGCAAGCGCCGCGATAACATATCGCGATTCATTTCATTATCATCTACCACCAAAATAACTGCTGAATCGTCATCCATAAATAAGTCCTATAAGGCATTTCTTACATGGTATAACATATAACAGAACTGACATAACTTCGCTAGTTATCCTTTCCATAGAATACCCCGATAATGGGGGGTTTTAACCTTAAATTTCACACATTTTCATAATTGCTCATCAGCCCTATCACCCAAAGCAAGCTATACTGATGAGTGACTTCATCGCTTATTTAAGGATAAAGTATGCTGGCGATTGTCCATGCTTGCGCGCTGGTTGGGCTAGACGGGGTATTGGTCGAAGTTCAGGTAGATTTTAACCCGCGCGCTGTTATGCCTAACTTTACGATTGTTGGTCTACCCGATTCTGCCATCCGAGAAAGCCGCGAGCGGGTCCGTGCGGCTATCAAGAACAGCGGGCTACAATTCCCTAATAAGGTGTATGTAGTCAACTTATCGCCAGCAGATTTGCCTAAACACGGCCCCGCTTATGATTTAGCTATCGCCATTGGCGTATTGGCTACAACAGACCAAGTGCCGCTAAAAGCTTTAGAGAATGCGCTTTTCATCGGCGAATTATCGCTAGATGGGCGCGTTCGGCACGTCAATGGTGTATTGCCTATGGCCTACGCGGCGCGCCAAGCAGGCATAGAAACGCTTTATGTCCCCCAAGAGGATGCGCCGCAAGCCGCGCTTGTCGAAGGTTTACAGGTTATCCCGATTGATACCTTAGGGCAATTGGTAGAGCATGTTTATCATTTACGAGTCATCCCCGCCTATCAAAACCACTCCCCAGCGCTTTCCACAACCAATCGTCAAGAGAACCTCGTGGATTTTGCAGATATTAAAGGACAAGAGCACGTCAAACGTGCGTTAGAGATTGCGGCCGCAGGCAATCACAATGTACGCTTAGTCGGTCCGCCGGGGGTGGGCAAAAGTCTGTTGGCACGGGCTATGCCCGGTATTTTGCCGCCCCTCTCTTTTGACGAAGCACTAGAAGTGACGCGGATATACTCGGTATGCGATTTATTGCCAGCTAACCAAGCGGTTTTACACAATCGCCCTTTTCGCGGCCCACATCACACCATCAGCCAAGCCGGTCTAGTTGGAGGCGGCACTATCCCTAGGCCGGGCGAAATCTCACTCAGCCATCGAGGCGTTTTATTTTTAGACGAAATCAACGAATTTAGCCCCAAAGTCTTAGAGGTTTTGCGGCAACCCATCGAAGATAAGGTTGTGACCATTAGCCGAGCGAAAGGGACGCTCACTTTTCCGGCCAACTTTTTACTTGTCGCGGCTCATAATCCGTGCCCTTGTGGTTTTTATGGCGACCCAATGAAAGCGTGTAGTTGTACGCCTCCGATGATTGCCCGTTATCAAAGCAAACTCAGCGGCCCGCTATTAGACCGCATAGATATTCACGTAGAAGTGCCTCGTGTAGACTATGACAAGTTGATGGGACAAAATCGGGCGGAGACCTCAGCTATCATCCGAGAACGGGTATCACGCGCGCGCCAAATCCAACAGGCACGTTTTGCATCATATCCAACCATCTTTGCTAATGCCGATATGGGAGCGGGTGAAATAGACACATTTTGCTTGCTCGCGCCAGAAGCGCAACACCTTTTAGAGCTATCCGCGCGCAAAATGCAACTCAGCGCGAGGGCTTACCATCGTGTGCTAAAATTGGCGCGCACTATCGCAGATTTAGCTGAATGCGACCTAATTCAAGTACAGCATGTCGCCGAAGCCATACAGTACCGCCCCAAAGCAGAAATACACGGGTAGCTTTATGGGAACTGGGGATAACGGATAGACCGCCAGCAGAACGTTATCCCTGTATCCTCTCGCACAAATTGTAAAACTGCGGACGGCGCGACAATTTGAACAAAAGGGCGGTCAAACGCCCTACTGGCGCAAGCCTGATTGGCTACAATCCTGAATGATATGAACCTAATCATTCACAATGTACTATTGTCTTCCCAAATGTTAAATTTTATTTAAGCCACGATTACAGCCTCGTAGCCTATACAAGGCATCTCCTACTTTTTGCATTTCTAAGCCGTCATCCGTAGAATTATTCTTGTAACAGGCTCACTCTGAGATAACTAACCTTTTACCAACCTTGAATAAGCGACCGAGGATATTTATGCGCCGTTTAACTCGGCTTCTGCTCAGCTACATGCTGTTATTGACCATCTCGCAACCATCGGCTAGCGCGCAAGAGGCAACGACAACCTTATCTGAAGATTGCGCGCGTATCATGGCATGGATGGAATCATCCAGCGCGCCGCCTAATTTCATCCAAGGCGGAGGGGTGCTAAACGCCAATGTTCAAGGGCAAACGATAACGGCCGACGATGCCGGCGATGTGTGGTTTATCCCTATCGCAACTGTTGAAGATTTAGTGGTTAATGTTGATGCTTCTTTACCTCTGAAGGTTCGTTTGTTTAAGGGGATGGAATTATTAGGAGAGCGGCAATTAGACGTTGGCGCTCATACCTTGCAATTCGCCATCGGCGTCACAGGCCACTATACCCTCGTGATTACGCGCCAAAATATCTTAGATACAAGCGCTGTAGGAACTTATGATGTAAGCGTTAGCGGTGGCGTGGGGGGCACGTTGGCCATAGGCGAAACGCAAACAGGAGCGCTAGCGCCCATCGGCAAAGCGGCTTGGCTTTTTTACAATGCGCGCTCTGGTGGCGATGCAACAGTCAACTTGCAAATCGAAAACTCCACAGAAGTACTCGTACAATTGAGGACGCAAAATGACTTACTCACGGAGCAACTGCTACCTGTGGGTCTTAACGTCATACGACTTCCTCTAGCGGGGCGCAGTTATCACACATTAACGATTATCAATCAAGAGGATAGCGCCGCAACCTACACCGTCGAACTGGTCGTAGACCCAACGGTGAATCGTATCATCGGCGAAATTACCCCAGAATTACAACCCGTAAAATTAGCCGGCGATATACCCTTATTAACGACCCAAACAGCTTCTTTCACTCTCAACAGTGACAAGGGGCCTATAGAAATCACCGCGCATGCCGATGCACTGCTAGCCGTCGCCAATAATACAACCAATATCCGCCTCAATTTTGGTGGCGCTTTCGAGATACAAATACCCAGCGAAGCATCAGCCGTGAATTTGGTCAACGGTGGGTTATTTTTATCGTTACGCAATGGCGGGCAAATCTATGTGGAGCAATTCAATTGGCGCGGCAGATTAGAAGACCCCATTGGCGATTTCCGAACGTTATCTTTAGTGGCCGATAGACAAGAAGTGCGCGTAGATTGGCAAAATACGCGACGGGTTTGGGTTCAGCCGCAATGCATCGGCCTGAATCTGACCGATGAGCGCCGCATTTTGGCAGAAGGGCGCTCCTTGGTTGCGCGCGCCCCAGAAATCGCTGAACGCCCCTTCCCTATCATCGTAGATAACGGCGCATCTTATGAACTAACGCTCGATTGGCGCGGTCTGCGCGATGTTATTTTAACGAATAATCGCGTTCAATTAACTTTTGATGCCGCCAAACAAGTGATAACCGACCAACTCAAACTCGACATCGCCCAAGAAGTATCACAAGACCAAGTGTTTCATGTTATCCGCGTCAATAACCAGCCTTACTTGAGCACCGATTGGCAAAACATCACCCAAATACAATTGATAAATGACCAAACGCTCATAGAACTTGAAGACAGTCGCGGTAGCCTTCTACGTCCGAATAGAGGATTGAAGAACATCCAAACCCGCTCTGGTGTCATACGGTTACAATGGGATGACGGTGGAGAAAGTTTGCTCCTGCCAGAAAGTGAAGATTTTCTGCAAATCGAAACGCCGCCAAGCCCCGCCGCTTACGACCCAGATGCTTACCCCAATGTCCTGAATTTCCGCCCCGGCCCTTTTAATAATATCGGGTTAGATTGCTATCCTATCCAAACGATATTCAATTTGAACTGTGGCAATAACGGTGAAGTGAATCCATCTAACGGTAACCTAGCGATACATATCACCGATTTGCACGCAACGGCTTTAAGAATAGACCTCAAGCTAACCCGAACGTACAATAGCCTCGCTTGGGAACGAGATGGGCCATTTGGGCGCGGTTGGACGAGCAACTATCTGCTAGACTTCAATATCCCTTTCGATGAACATTTAGGGGCGCGCCTCGTTCATCCCCATGCGCCCTATCGCGTGGCGCTCGATTTAAGCGAAGCGCCGCGCGGCGAAATTCGTTACAGCACACCAACGGGTTCTCAACACATTTTCCGCCAAAATCCGACAAATGGCGAGTATCGTTCGCCAACCTTGCCGGGCTGGAAAATCCCCGCCAGAGAGAATGTTTTGACAGATGGCTGGCGCGTCATCGCCTCAGACGGGCTTATCTATCATTTCGATAGAGCCGGCCGCTTACAGCAGATAAGCCATCCTCACGGCGGGGCGCTAACTATCGAACGCATGAATACCCCGCCCTCAGCCCCAGCTTATCGCATTACAGCGCAAGATGGGCGCGCTATAATGCTTCAATTCGACGACGAGGGGCATATCATACAAGCGCAACTGCATAGCGCGGAAGGGGACGTCCTCGCTTCAACCGCTTATCAATATAGCGATGGCTATTTGACGCAAGTCCAGTATGATGATGGCACCATAGCCACTTATCGCTACGAAAACGGCCAACTCAGCGCGCATAACGACCCCAGAGCGCCGTTAGCGACAGAGCTATCTTATGTTTACTCAGATAATCGCGTTATTCGTATCTTAGATAATCGCCAAAATGTCATCCGCTCTTATGACTATAATTCAAGCGCTAGCCTGTTGCGCGTCACCATAAATGACGAGTGGGGACGAAGCATCATCAGGGAATACGCAAGAACCCGCGCGACGGAAACAAACTTACGCTTACAACGGCTCATAGATGTGGACGGAATCCCAACGGAATACACATATAACAATGAAAGCGGTTTTATAAACGGTTATAGCAAGGGTGGCGCTAGTTATCGCATAGATTTGAATGGAATCGGTCTGCCAGAGCGCTTGCAACAAGACATCCGATGGCTAACCTTTACAGCGACCTATCAAACGGTCATCATCGGCGAACATACAGTGCCTCTACTCAGTAGTTATGCCAACGATGGCATAAACGGTGAGCAACAATTAACGGTCGTTTACGATGCTGATGGGCAAATAAACACCTATACCAGTAGTGACGGCTTAGTCACGCGCATCTCTGCGCGAGATGCCATCAGCGGATTGCCGACAGAAATCTTGCTAGAACAAAATGGAACGACGAGTAATACATTACGGCTCACCTATGATGCGCGAGGATTTTTAATCCGCCGCAGTGATGATAGCGGCTTGCATCAATTCCAATGGGACGACCTCGGACGATTAATCCGTTACACTGACCCGCAGAATCGCGCCTACACCATCACGCACCAGCCTACACCGCAAGGGCGCTGTGTCCAACTCAGCATGCCCTTCGGGGGCGTGTCCGAAACGTGCGAAAATGCCCAAGGGCAAGTGCTCAGCGAGCGCATTTATGACCACCAAGGCGCTATACTCACCGAAACGCTGTATACGTACGACCAACTGCGTAGACTAACCAGCATTCAAGAATCGGCGGAACGCAAAACAACTTACGATTACCAACCCGCGCCTGATGGGCACTGGATATTGATTGAAACGGCGCCCGATAACACGCAACAATGGTTTGAATACGATGCCCAAGACCGCCTCGTTCGCCATGTGGATAATTACGGTATTGAAACACGCTGGCAATATACACCCGATGGCATCACACAAACCCAAAATGAAAAGACTATCCGCTATCTGTTATCCGCGGCAGGGCAATTGTGCGGGGTTAATTATGGCGCTGTAGAATGGGTCATACGCTACGATTCTGCGCGGAGCAACTGCAATCCGCTATATCGCTATCCAACTCAGGCTTTGATTTCTCTAGCGGACACGGGTTCGCTCTTACAAATTGATTATGATTACACCCCTGCGGGACGCATCAGCCAAATGGCGATGACGTTACGTCGCCCCGCGGAAGATAACATCAATAACACAACGCTAGAAAACGTAGCGACTACCATCTATCGTTATGACGGGCTTGGCCGCATCGAATCCATTGCGTATCCCGACAACAGCACGCTCACCTATCATTACGGGCGTTTTAACAATGGTGAACGCACCGTTAACATCATCTGGTCTGGCCCAGATGGGCAAACCCGCACGCGCAATCTGGTATACGATAGCCTTAATCGCCTTATTCGTGCCGAAACGCAGGAAGGAAGAACGGTCTATCGCTATAGCGACCAAGCCAACGGGCGAACCCGTGTTCAGATAACCTTCTTCACGGGGGTTAACGAAACCGCCTCAGCCATTGCCGATTATGATGCGGCGGGACGTTTGATAGCATGGCAAGATGAAGAAGGGCGTATCACCACTTACGATTATGATGCACTCTCCCGTCTTATCCGTGTCACTAAAGAAGGCCGCATTCAAGCTGAATACACTTACGATGCCCAAAATCGAGTGACCAGCGAGACTAACACTTATGGGCGTGTACGGCGTTTCGTGTATGATGACAAAGGGCAAATCGTGACAGAACGTTTCTATGATGGTTCTGTCATCAATTATGGTTATGATTTGCGCGGCAATCTCATCACAATCACCGATGCGCTGGGTTACACAACACGGCTCAATTATGATGCACAAGGCGAGCTAAGCGAGTGGATTACACCAACGGGTCAAAGTTACCGTTTCCGCTGGATAGATAAACTGCGCGGTCAATTTGGCGTCAGTTCCCCTGATGGCGAATCCATCTATGCGTTCGACATGTTGGGCCGTCTATGGCAAGTGGTTGATGCCCAAGGGAATCGGCATCTTTTCACTTACAACGGGCGCAGTCAATTGACATCATACCGTCCATACGGCGTAACTTTAATGGATTTTAGCTATTTGCCGACGGGCGAATTGAGACAAATATCGGGATTAGATGAAGCAGGTAATAGATGGGCTTGGACTTATGAATACGATAATTTGGGGCGTCTCATCCGCCGTATAGAACCCGACGGTCGTTTATTCAATATCGCTTATGACCAATTAGGGCGTTTATTGGGTATCACCCATCTATTAGAAGGCTTCGCGCCCTTTCAGCGGACCTATAGCTATCCCGAAGCAGGGGTCATGCTCATCACAGATGCCGAAACGCAAACGACACTCCGTTACGATGCGCTCAATCGCTTGGTCAATAGAACCATTTCTTCAGAAACAGACCTAGCGACAGAGACTTACGCCTATGATGCCATCAACGAAAATTACACTCTCACAGATGCCAATGGCGTCCAAACCATCGTGACCTATTCGCCCACTTATGATATTAAGCGCGATACGTTTCTTACAGTGAAGCAATTCGTCCCGCATCCTCTACTAGAAGGCATCGAAAACGCGGCTAACGAGCTGTATCAAACCCAGTGGGCCTACATTTATAACCCGCGTGGCGATTTAACCGAGATACGCCGTAGCAACCGCTTTCCCATTCCAGAAGTGGAAACCTGTTTCGCTGAATATCGTAATGGGGAGCGGGAATTAAGCGAATGTATGTGGCTCAATATCAGCGAAGAGAGCGTTACATATGATGCGGCACGACGCCCCTTAGCGTGGCAAAGCGCGGCAGACAATATCACGATCTACACCTATAACGCGGCTGGTCATTTGGCCACTCTGCGTTATCCGGATGGCAACACCTACCGTTATAGCTATACCCCTCTTGGGCAATTATCGGAAATCGTCAACCCCAGCGGCCAGACCCTTAAGCTCAATTACACAAATGGCTTGGCAACAGAAATTTTCTTGAATGATACCTTGTTAGAGAGGTATCAATATTCAACGCGCGGGCAACTTATAGCGCGCTCTTTCCCTATAGGCTCGGCGACAAGCGCAATCCGTTTGACTTATAGCCCTGCGGGTTATCTCACTAACTGGTCTATTGAGGATAACACTTATACCAAGCGCGCCAATGCGTCAGGCCGTTTACAATCTTTAGATTTAGCCGATACAGGGGAAATCGCCAACATTCGTTTTAGCTATGATAGCCGCG
Organism: Anaerolineaceae bacterium; assembly: GCA_037441665.1. Lineage (GTDB taxonomy): Bacteria > Chloroflexota > Anaerolineae > Aggregatilineales > Phototrophicaceae > JBBIRQ01. The sequence goes on from JBBIRQ010000007.1 coordinate 36,985, forward strand.
GACGTGTTATAGAAGCCGTTAGCGGCAATGCTCGCCAAGATTACACGTTCGCCTTGAATGGGCAAAACATCCGCTGGATAGAACCTGATGGAACGACGTGGTCATACACCATTTATGCCGATGGTTACGAACTCAACGCTGGCGAGCAAAGCCTACAAGTGAAATTAGGCCCCTTTGGGCGCTTGGCCGAACTATCCACGCAGGGCGAACAAATGACCGCCCGCTTCGTTGAAGTTGAAAATCTCATCGAAGCTCGCCTGAATTGGGGCGATAACTATCGGACGAGTATTCGCTTCAATGCCGATGGTTATATCAATCGTATCTTGCACGAGCGGCGCGATGACGTTAATTTCGAGCAATTATCGAGCATCTACACCAATACCTATTTCGGTTTGCCGCTTTTCATAGATGAAGTGGGGCGCGATATTTTCTTGAGTTATAGCCCCACCTACCAGCAAATTGGCGAGCGATGGGTGAGCACAGATGATAGTCAAAGAGACCGTCCGCTATATATCATGAATGTGGTCTATGACGCTCTGGGCAACCGCACGGCTAACACGCTCCAATTGGTGGATGGCCGTCAAGAGAGTTATGTATATACCACAGATGGCGTCCTCATCATCACTCGCGAGCTGAATTATCTCATAGCGGCGAGCGTCATAGGAGGATTGCTGGGGCTGGGATTTTTCCACAAGCGGCATCAGAAATACCGCGCCCTAAGTTTGACCTGCTTAGTCGCTCTTGTGGTCATCGGCGCATCGGCCCAAACACAAAAAGTAGTCACCCAACAATATCTTTATAACACCGCAGGGCATGTTGCGACTATCATATCTAATACGGAAGGCGAAGCGCCAACGGCGACTCGTTTTGATTATGACGCATTAGGACGCCTAATTGCCATCCGCTCAGATATAAGCGAGAGCGTTTTTACCTACGATGCTTTCGGACGCCTAGCCACTTGGACCAACCCAACCGAAACTTACCAGTACTATTACGATGGCGAACAATTGTCAGCCATAAAAGATGATGCTGGCATTCATCTATTGGTTTCTCCCTTGCCGAACCAACCCCTTTGGATGACACAAAACCCGACCCAATGGTATTTATATGACGGCCAAGGGTCATTGAGGCGAACCTTCAGCGGCAGTTACGATAACGGCAGTGAAGTTCGTTTTGAAACAGACCAATTCGGGCGTCTTTCCGCTACCGCATCCTCAAGCGTAGGCTTGCCTATTTTTTCAACCATGCTGTACGATACCGCCCACAACATCTATATTCGGCTCGATGGGCGCGCCTATGACCCGTTAACAGGGCGTTATCTGCAACGCGACCCCCTAGGCCCTGATGCCAACGGCAACTTATATCATCGCGGCGCACAAAGGGCGGAGCTACCCATCAATCACCCCGCGCCATTGCCTTATCTAGAGGGCTTAATGCATTATGCTTCCGCTCTCCAAAGCGGCCCTACACGCCTGACCGCTACGGACATCATAGCGCAACACCTGCCTACATTAGACCGCTCATGGCCCGTAGAGGGATTGACAAGCTTCAACGATATGGTGGCCCAACAGATGAACACGTACTTAGAAATGCCAACCTTCTTAGGTGAACAATACAATCTCAGCGGCTTGGTTGTTGGCGAAGATGGACGTTTTGTCATGATGGAAGCATCGTCGCCAATGAACCCATTGGCCCAGACAGCTAGAGAAACAGCCCCCACTAGCTTAGCTTCTATCCTGTCGCTGACAAAAGTAGAGCCAACAGTCCCTAGCTTTGTAGCCAATCCACAGCGTCAAGCTTACAGTAGGGGCATTCGCAGGCCCGACGCGATTATCGGTTATCTGCCAGCATCGCCGCTCAATGTCGGGCAATATCCGCTATTGGTTGAAGGCATAACCCAACTCCCAACGCAAAGCCCTGAGGAGTTGACGGCGCTCATCGAAGCCCACAGTCTACCCACTGAACCAGAGCTACCCCCAAAGACGATGAAAGCTTGGTTAGCGCGCTGGTTCAGCTACGACACCTTGCCGACATGGTCTCACCTGCGCCAATTACAAGCCCTCCCGCCAATACCTTCAGGGCGCCAGCCGAGTTTATTCCCTGAGGACTAGGGGCCGAGTTGGTTAATATAGCGCCTTAGAGAGCGGGTGAATTCGGCATTGGGGCTTTCTAACTGTGTGCCTGCCGGGACGCTGTCAGAATCGCGCTCACGGCAATAATCGCGTATCGTTTGATAATCTTTATCCGCCAGCAAGTTGGTTACAGCTTCTAATTCCGATGCGGTCAACTGTTCAGTGCCTGATACATTCAGGCGTTGGCTGATGATATTGAATTGGCGACAATTGTAATTTTTCGTATCTTCATAAGCTTGACCAATACGAAACAATTCGTTGAAATCATCGCGCAAAGTGGGTGTAGGGGTAAAGGTCGCTGTAGCGCTCGGCGTAAGGGTGAAAGAGCGCGTTGGGCTTGGCGTGGGGGATGGGGTTACTGCTTGCGTCGGCGTTAGCGATGGGCGAAGTGTGAAGGTAGCTGTAGGGCTGAAAGAAATCTGTGACGGTTCAGCGATGACGGCCATAGTATAAGTCAGTGTGGGCGTGGCCGTGGCGATTGTAGGTGACGGCTCAGGCGTTGCTGTGTTCGGTTCTGTCGCGGTTGGCAATGGCTCATCCGTGACGATGGCCGCCACCTCGGCGGTTGCCTCCTCTGTGACTTCAGCAACTACTTGTGCCGAAGGGGTCATGGAAGCGCTATCCCCCCGCTGTCCTTGTAAAACCAGTATGAGCGCTATAACCACAATAAGAAACCCGATGACTGCCAAAGACGGCAAAATCGGCAAGGTTTGGCGCGGCGACTGCCTCAACCGTGATAATGTATCATCCTCGCTACGACGGCGCGCTAACTCCTCTATCTCCGTTTGCGAAATGGAAGGCGTCGCGGCGAAGGTTGTATCCCATACCTTCCCGCCACTGGCTGGCTCTGTAGAGGGCAACTCAGATGATGAAGATGGGGCAGTCCGCGCTTTCTGCTGTAAAAAGGTGATTGAACGAGAAAATTCCTCTATTGTAGGGAAGGCCTCGGTTTCGTCTAAAGCCAACCCCTTCTTGAAGACACGGTCTAACGCCTCTAGCTCCGATTGACTCCACTTTTCATGAAATTGACTGGTATCTAATTTGCTCGGCAGTTGCCAACGCTGATTAACCAACCGTTGAACCGTTTCGTTGATGACCGTGAGACTGTTCAACACGCCCATATCTTGGGGTGTAAAAATAGGATGACGGCCGAATAGCAACTCATAAGCCACTAAAACCATCCCATAAATATCACCTTGGCGGGTGCGGGCATATTTAGGATGCATATAAATTGGCGTGCCTATTTCTGTCGCCGTTTGTTCTGCCGATTCATTAAAGCCAATTCCAAAATCTATCAGATAAGCTATATCGCCATCGAACTTGACATTATCGGGTTTTATATCGCTATGAACATAATTGCGCGAATGGACAAATGCTAACGCATTGCATAATTGCTGGATATAACGATAGCGTTGGCCAAAAGGAATAGAGAGCGTCGTGCCGGCATCGTTCAAATCCTTGAGGGATGGCCCTTCAATATACTTCATGACGAAGTATAAGCGACCCTGCAAATTATCGTAACCGAAATAATCGGGGATATTGGCATGTTTGCTCAATGCTTTTAGGGCTTCTATCTCCCGCGAGAAGTAATGCAAGCTTTTTTCTAAATTCTGTGGTTGGGGAAGCATAAATTTAATAGCGACATAAGCTTGGGTTGTCGTATTGAACGCGCGCCACACCTCCCCATATGTGCCCGACCCCAAACGCTTATCAAGAACGAACGTCGTATTTAGCTGACCACTAACGATTTTGAGACCGGATTTCAAATCCAAAGTCAACCCCTCCGACCAAAAGGCATCATTGAATAGCCCAAAGTTTAATCGCTTTTTGCTAAGCCTGCGATAGTTTGAAGGGGAATTTTATCTTAGACCGTTAAATTGTTATTTCCGCATTGGCGCTCCGCACAATTTCACCCGTTTTCACCAATTGGCGCACCGCCTCCATGTAAGGATACATCACCACATCTTCGCCGATGAACGGGACATGTTGGCGAATGCGCTCGTATACGGGTTGGGTGCCGCGGCCAAGGCGTTTATCCGCGCCGAGCGTCTCTTTACGAAAATCAATCCCTTGAGCGGCCGACATCAGCTCAATGGCTAAAATCCGTTCAACGTTATTATTGATGCGACGCGCTTTTAGAGCGGCAGTGCACCCCATGCTGACATGATCTTCTACATTCGCAGAAGTCGGTATCGTATCTACACTAGCGGGATGAGATAGCACCTTGCTTTCAGTAGCTAGGGCCGCCGCCGTATACTGCACAATCATGAAGCCCGAATTCAAGCCGCCATCCCGCGTGAGAAAGGCGGGCAAGGTGTGCGTATTGGACGATTCATCAATCAAACGCATAATACGCCGTTCAGAAATATTCCCCAATTCGCTCATCGCCAATCCTAAATAGTCCATAGCGATAGCTAGCGGCTCGCCGTGAAAATTCCCGCCAGAAAGCACGGTGATAGCGTCGGTATCATCATCAACGAAGATGAGCGGATTATCGGTCACTGCGTTCAGCTCAATTTCCATCGCCCAGCGACAATACGCTACGGCATCGCGCACCGCCCCATGGACTTGTGGGATACAACGCAAGGTATACGCATCTTGGATATTTTTGGGGTCATAACCCCGTGTGAACTGGCTATCCGCTAAAAGCGCCCTTAAATATGCCGCGCATTCCATCTGGCGGGGAAAGGGACGCAACTGTTGAATGCGCTCATCGAATGCCAGCGGCGTGCCGTACAACGCCTCTAGACTCAAGCATCCGGCAATATCCCCTGTCTGCATCAGCATCTCCGCGCGGTGGGTCTCTAACACACCCAAAGCGCACATCACGCTTGTGCCGTTTGTCAGCGCCAAGCCCTCCTTAGCCGCTAGCGTTACGGGCGATAATCCAGCGCGCGCCAAAGCCTCTGCGCCGGGCATCACACGCCCTTCATACTCGGCCTCGCCCTCGCCTATCATGACTAGCGCCATGTGCGCTAATGGCGCCAAATCGCCACTTGCGCCTAAAGAGCCTTTTTCGGGTATGCAAGGATGAACCCCCCGATTGAGCATATCCAATAACAGTTGCAAGGTGTCCAGCCGAATGCCTGAATAACCACTCGATAACGTATTGGCGCGGATGAGCATAATCGCTCGTGTGGTCGCTGTATCAAAAATATCGCCTACGCCGACCGCATGGCTAATGATGATGTTGCGTTGAAGTTTTTCCACATCCACCAATGAGATAATTTTATCTTTGAAAGCGCCAAAACCTGTGGTGATACCATAAGCGACTTCTCCACGCTCTAACAACTGCTGAACCGCCCGCGCCGAGCGGTTGACGCGCTCTTTTGCCGCTTCGCTGAGGGCAAGTGATGGTGCGCCAGCCCGCCCATATGCGACCGCGACCACATCTTCTATGGTCAAGTTTTGACCATCTAAAACAATGGGATTCACTATGCCCTTCCTCATGGATTCCACAAATCTAAAATTTTCACACCATGTTTGATAACTTCATTCACCAAATTGCCCCCAAACTGGTGTGCGACTTCCCGATAATCCGATGTGTTCAGCAATAACACATCCGCCCATTTGCCCGCTTCTAACGAGCCCAGCCTATCCCCCATGCCAACGGCATAAGCGGCATTGATAGTACAAGCATTCAACGCTTCTGACGGCAACAATTTTTGATACCGACAAGCGATAGCCATCACCATTGGTAATGAAGGGCAAGGGGCAGAACCCGGATTCATATCAGTGGCCAAAGCAACCGCACATCCCGCATCTATCATCGCTCGTGCATCCGCATAATGCCCGCCACCCAAATTGAAATTCACAGCCGGCATGATGACGGCAATTGAGGGCATTGTCGCCAGCGAGCTTATCTCCGCCTGCGATGTTACATCGAGATGATCTACAGAAACGGCCCCCAAGCCAAGAGCCATTGTTACGCCGCCTAGACGTTGGAATTCATCCACATGAGCCTTAATGCCCATCCCAAGCTGTTTACCTGCTTCCAGAATCCGCCTTGCTTGGCCGACATCAAAAACGCCCGCTTCGCAAAAAACATCCACAAAAAAAGCGATTTCCAGCTGGGCGAACACCGATTGACGATACCATGCTTGCGCCGCGGGTAACATCTCCTCGATGACGAGACGGACGTAATCATCCGCACAGACCTGATATTCTGGCGGGACAACGTGCGCGCCTAAAAAAGTCGGGATAATCGTTATCGGATAATCGCGCGCGAGTTGCTCTATGACTTCCAACAACTTCATCTCAGTGGGGGTATCTAGTCCATAACCTGTTTTAATCTCTACTGTTGTTGTGCCAAAACGGGTCAGCTCCTTCAACCGCATTGCCGCTAACGCTAACAAGTCTTGCGCGCTCGCGCGGCGGGTCTCTCTCATCGTGCTCACGATACCGCCACCAGCCGCCAAAATGTCCATATAAGATTTGCCCTGAATCCGCATTTCAAATTCATGAGCGCGGCTTCCAGCGTAAACAAGATGCGTATGGCAATCCACAAATCCCGGACAAACGACCCTACCGCTGGCATCTTCTAACCACGAAGCCTCATAGGACCGCAAAATATCATCGCTTTTGCCTGTAGCGAGGATGCGACCATCGCGAATAGCCACAGCGCCATTCTCAATAAGTCCCACATCTGCTAGCGCAGGGCCTCGCTTGGGGCCGTTGGGGCTAGCGCAGGTGAGCAACTGGGCGGCGTTGTAGATGATGAGGTCGGCTTTTTCCATTAGCATCCCATCCTATTCTGGTGACATCGGTATTTTGATATGATGCGCCCGCGCAAAAGCTATCGCTTCTTCATAGCCTGCGTCCACATGGCGGACGACCCCCATTCCGGGGTCGGATGTGAGGACGCGCTCTAGACGTTTCGCCGCCGCAGGCGTGCCATCAGCAACAATCACCTGCCCCGCATGAATGCTATAGCCAATGCCGACACCACCACCATGATGAATACTCACCCATGTTGCGCCGCCAACAGCGTTGACCAAAGCATTCAACAAGGGCCAATCAGCAATCGCATCAGAACCATCGCGCATCCCTTCGGTCTCGCGATTGGGACTAGCGACTGAACCGCTATCTAAATGGTCACGACCGATGACAATAGGCGCCTTTACTTCGCCTTTGGCGACCATTTCATTGAACTTAAGACCCGCTTGAACCCGTTCTCCATAACCGAGCCAACAAATCCGCGCGGGCAAGCCTTGGAATTCGATTTGCTCCCGCGCCATGTTCAGCCAGCGGATGAGATGTTCATTTTGCGGGAACAATTCCATGATGGCGCGATCTGTGGCATAAATATCTTGTGAATCGCCGGAAAGCGCGACCCAACGAAACGGGCCTTTGCCCTCACAAAACAAAGGGCGGATATAAGCGGGAACAAAACCCGGATAATCGAAAGCATCCTTGACGCCAAAATCATAAGCGCGCTGGCGTAAGTTGTTGCCATAATCGAAAACGACAGCGCCTTTCGCTTTCCAATCTAACATTGCGCGAACATGTCTTGCCATACTTTCCATCGCGCGTTGCTTATACGTTTCTGGGTCGCTTTGGCGCAGTTCTGCCGCTTGTTGGAGCGTTAAACCAGACGGGATATAGCCGTATAGAACATCGTGGGCGGATGTTTGGTCGGTCACTACATCGGGCACAACGCCTCTCATCACCAATTCGGGCAAAATCTCTGCCGCATTACCAATCAAACCAACGGATAGCGGCACTTTTCTATGGAGTGCTTCTTCTACCCAAGTCATCGCTTCTTCGAGGTCATGAGTGATGCGGTCAATCTGGCGCATATGGAGTCGCCTTTCTGCCCGCCAGCTATCCACCTCGATAAACAAGCCGACGCCCTCGTTCATCGTCACGGCTAAGGGTTGCGCGCCCCCCATCTCACCGAGACCCGCCGTCAATACAAATTTGCCTTTCAAGCTCCCCCAACCATTTTGTCGAGCGAGCGCGCCGAAAGTCTCGTATGTTCCCTGCAAGATGCCTTGCGTGCCAATATAAATCCAGCTACCGGCTGTCATTTGCCCATACATCATCAGACCGTCACGTTCCCATTTGTCGAAGTTCTCTTGTGTGGCCCATGCGGGAACAATATTGCTGTTGGCGATGAGGACGCGCGGCGCATCTTCATGGGTGCGGAATACCGCGACAGGCTTACCCGATTGAACCAATAAAGTTTCATCAGGCTCTAACTTACGAAGCGCTTCGAGGATAGCTTCAAAAGCGGGCCAGTTACGAGCGGCGCGCCCGCGCCCGCCATACACAATGAGATTATCGGGGTCAAAAGCTACGTCAGGGTCAAGGTTATTCTGAATCATGCGATAGGCCGCTTCAATCAGCCAATTCTTGCAGGTGAGTTGTGTGCCGCGCGGTGCACGGATTTTACGGGGGTATCGCTCAGTCATAAAAGGCGCTTTCGCTAATGAAGATTTGACTATTCAATTTCAATCCCGCCGCGGTGGCGGATGGCGGCGTGGAGCTTCAGCGTATGGTTACGAGCCTGCGCTTGGATAGTAGCCAGCTCTTGCAACAAAGTTTGTCCTTTTTCTTTGTTAACCAATCCGTTTACGTTGATTTTTACATTTAGCGAGGCGGCATAGATAGCAGTAGACGCCAAAGAGCCAGCCGAGCCGGCATCGCTCACTGCGTTGACATTACCCGTCTGTGCTACCTCTACGACCAGTTCCAGCGCTTTTAAGGCCATCAGAGCCACATGCAAAGGCACTTCGGCCGCGCGCAGAGTGGCATTTTCTATCGCTTGCTCGCGAGCTATCCGTTGCTCATCGGTCTCTTTAGGTAATTTCATCGCGGCTATCACACTATTGAAAGCATCGGCATCTTTTTGGACAGCGGCTTCTAAGTCAGCGCGCAATTTTTCTGCCTCGCTAACAATCTCCATCATGCGCGCTTCTACCTCTGCGTACTTTTTCTTGCCAATGGTCACTCGCGCCACCATAGCCACCAAAGCGGCCGCCATCGCTCCGGCATAAGCCGCGGCAGAACCGCCGCCGGGTGTGGGTTCGGCGCTGGCTAGCGCATTCAGAAAGCTTGATTGGTCTGGTGCGCTGGTCAACCGCGTTTCCAAGACTTGTTCGGTCTTAAAATTATCTATTTGTAAATACCATTGGGCGGCGTCGAATAGCGCTTGTTGGGGTATCAAACCGACAAGCTCTGTGCTTTGTATGCCAACCCCATAACGGGCCGCCTCGCGCCGTATCAGTTCCACGACGCGGAAGATGGGCGTCTGGGCATAATTGGTCAGATTCATAGAGACTTGGGCTTTGCCATCCACCAATAAGCCCAAAGCCTTCACAAAACGCAAACCGCCAGTTTGATGGCGTATCGCCCTAGCGATATGTTTAGCAATATCTACGTCGTCTGTGGTCAAATAAACATTGTAGGCAATTAATGGCGCGCGCGCGCCGATAATCGTCGCACCCGCTTTACCTACAACCGATGGCCCATAATCGGGCTTACGGTTCGGGTCGTCAACTATCGCCCCTTTCAATGTTTCATATTCGCCCTTGCGAACATTGGCTAGATTTTCGTATTCGGGGCGGGTTGCCGCCGCTTCGTACAGATAAACAGGTATGTTCAATTCATCGCCGACACGTTGCCCTAGCCGTTTGGCCAAGATGACGCAATCGGCTAACGTTAAGCCTTCTAGGGGTATAAATGGCACAACATCGGTCGCGCCCAAGCGGGGATGCGCCCCTTGATGAGCATCCATATCAATCAGTTCTGCGGCTTTTTGAATACCCCTAAAAGCCGCTTCTAAAACGGCTTCTGGCGGGCCAACATAAGTGATAACAGAACGATTATGGTCAGCATCGCTTTCACGGTCGAGCAATTGAATTTCTTCTACAGAAGTTATCGCCGCTACAATCTGGTCAACAATACCCAAGCGACGGCCTTCTGAAAAATTAGGCACACATTCTACAAGTTGTCTCATTCTTCTTCCCCTTCCTTAGTTATTAGGGAGTGTAGTGCAGATAGTCCAATTTCTCAACCGCTCGCTTTGTGCAACTTTACTCAGAGATTAGGCATTTCATTAGGCGCTTCTTCACTGCCATTAAGGGGATTAGGCTATTGTTATCGGCTAAATTATGATGAGGAGGAAACAAATATGTCATTTCGTAGTCGTCAACCCGCCTCAGCGCTAGGTCGCCCCATTGACTTCAATTATCCGACGAATCGGGCGATTGTTTTCTTGGCTTCTTTGGCGGGAATCTTTGGGCTAATAGTGGCGCTTGGGCGTGGGCAAGCATTCGGGGATAGCTTATTAACCGCATTTTTCGTCAGCGTTGCCACCTTTTGGGGGTGGGCCATCACGCGCGAATTAGACCCCGATAACGATTTATCCGCCTTTGTAAGCGCCTTTATCACTCTTGCCCTCGTCTTGCTCTTCGGGAACATCGGTTTGGGGGGACTATTAGCGGGTTTGTTGCTTTTACAAGGAAGCCGCATTCTTAATCGTGTCGTAGGGGTGGGCATTGGGACTGTGGAATCTATCTTTGTATTGATTATCGCTGTTATCGTCGCCTTAGCGAGTGCATGGCTTTGGTTAATTTATATCGCCGTTGTATTCCTAGTGGATTATTTTTTGCCATACGGCGCCAAACAACACCTAGCTTTGGGTGGTGTCGCTGTTGTTGCGGCTATCATATTAGCGTTTATGAGGGGCATACAATCGCCCACTGCTCTGACGGCTGAATATTTGATCGTTCTCATCATCTTATCAGCGGCTTTCTTAGCCTTCATCATGGGACAAAAGCGCATTCAAACGACTACAGACCTAACCAATAAACCCGTTTTGGTCATCCGCGTTCGATGGGCACAAATAACGGCATTGGGCGTAGCGTGGATATTGGCGCTTTTACAAGGCTGGCAAGGGTTTTTGTGGGTAACCCCATTATGGGCTTCTTTTGGCGGAATTGTATTGTATCAGTTATGGTTATGGGCGAGAAAGCCTAGTAGATTAGCGAATTCGAGTCCTGAAAAATGACACACCCGCCGATTAACGAACAAATCACCTTCCTATATACCCGCGATATAGGAAAAACAGCCTCTTTTTATGAAGAAATAATGGGGTTAAGGCTAGCACTCGACCAAGGAGGTTGCCGCATTTATCGTGTCGCGGGCGATAAAGGCTATTTGGGTATTTGCGAACGTGACTACGCCCCCCAAAAGCCGCAAGGGGTCATATTCACCATTGTCACCCATGATGTTGACGGCTGGTATCATCATCTCGTAGAAAATGGGGTGATATGCGATGGGCCGCCGCGCCTAAATGAAACTTATGGTATTTATCACTTCTTCTTGCATGACCCGAACGGGTATCTATTAGAGATACAACGCTTTACAGAAAATCCTTGGGATAAAACCATCGTTTAATCTTTGGCAGGACGCGGACGCCGAATATAGACAACTTCGTCAAACGTCACGTGGACATCGCCTCGGTCATCCTTAATCAATACATGAAAAGTGCGCTCTATGGCGCGCTTTTCTTCTAATTCATCTCGGATAGAGTCTATATCTGTTTGAGTGAGCAAAAATTGAGCGTAAAGGGTGGAACGAGCGGGTTTAATAAAATGAATAGTGGCGCATTTATCGTAGGCGATGTGACCACGTGGCAAGTTAAAGTGAATCATCGCCACATAAAAAGGGGCAAATGCCGAATACAAACTGCCGCAATAGGTCGTGCCGATGTAATTGCGCGTCCACAAATTGAGTGGCAACTTCACGTGGACTTCGCGCCAATCTCTCGATAAATAGGTAATCCATCCGCCACTGCCTCGGAACGACGGTAATAAATTGAAACGCCAGCGTTGTAACTTCTCCGCAAAGGTCTCTCGCATTGATTTTATCCCGTTGTTTTCATGCCGGCGGCAATACCATTAATTGTCGCCAAAACAGCCAATAAAATATCGTTATAGGCGGCATCGTCTGGAGGCAATGTGCGAAGCTGTCTTAGGAGTTCCACTTGAATGAAGTTAAGCGGGTCTACATACGGATTACGACGAGAAATAGACGTTTTGATAGCGGGCATATTATCTAATAATTCACTTTGCTGTTTAATTTGGCAAATCAACTCGCAAGTTAACCGATGCTCATCGCGGATGCGCGAAAAGATAGCTTCGCGTAACGCCACATCGCTGACTAAAGAGGCATATAATTCAGCAATACCCATATCTGCCTTAGCAACGTCTAACTCTGTGTTTTCGATGAGGGCGCGGAAAAAGGACCACTGCTGGAACATTTCTCTTAATAACGACAATCCTTGTGGATGCTGTCCGATGAATTTTTGGATGGCATGCCCAACACCAAACCAACTGGGGATGATGGCGCGGCTCTGCATCCAAGAGAACATCCACGGGATAGCGCGCATCGCGGCGAATCCGCCTTTGGATTGGCGTTTAGCAGGGCGGGAGCTAATTTGTAACCGCGATAATTCGTTAATCGGTGTCGCCTGTTGCCAATAATCGAGAAAGCCTTGCGTCTCATAGACAAAATGGCGATAGGCGACGCGGCTTTCTTCCGCCAGTTGTTCCATAGCAGATGACCATTCTGGGCGTACATCATCCTCTGCATGGATGCCCATAGCTATCAAAGCGGCGTGCATCACTTGTTGCAGGTGGCGGCGCGCAATAGCAGGATTGCTATAGCGATAAGCGATAACCTCGCCCTGTTCAGTGATCTTAATGCCCCCGCGCAACGAATTCGGCGGTTGCGATAAAATAGCGCGCCCGGTTGGCCCCCCACCGCGGCCGATGCTACCGCCACGACCATGAAATAACTCTAGAGCGATTCCATACTTTAAGCAGATTTCCGTGAGCTTTTGCTGGGCGGCGTACAAATTCCAGTTTGAGGCGATATAGCCACCATCTTTGTTGCTATCGGAGTAACCTATCATCACTTGTTGCCGCAAACCACGGGCCCCGGCGCGCGCTTCTAAATGAGCGCGATATTGTGGATTGTTGAAAAGCGCTTCTATAATACGGGGCGCATGATGCAGGTCTTCTATGGTCTCGAAAAGCGGGACGATATAGATTTCGTTTTGAATACCTACTTCTTTAGCCAATAACAGCATGGTCAGCACATCGCTAGGCTCTTTGCTCATGCTCGCGATGACCGTATCAATGACAATAGGGTCATAACGCGCGTGCGCTTGGGCAATCATGCGCCATGTATGGATAACTCTTTGTGTAACTTCCCCCAAATGACCTGTATCTACGGGAAATAAAGGGCGGGGATTATCAATCTCCGCGTTGAGCAACTTCTGCTTTTCCAGTTCCGACAGGCTCAGATAATCATCACAAATACCATACCGCTTGAATAATTCGGCGATGGCCGCCGCATTCAGCCCGGCATCCTCGCGAATTTCTAACGGGGCGAGATGTAAACCAAAAAGGCGCACCTTGCGGATAAGGCGTTGCAAAGTCCCCCGCGCGACGCGGCTACCTTTGTGCTGTAACAAGCTATGCTCTACAAGCAATAAGTCGTGTAAAAATTCTCGGCTAGACCGATACTGTTCATTCTCCAATTTATGTAAGATGGCGTCCATCTGCGCGCGGTATAACTCGCCTACATAAGCATTGTCCCCGCCTGTAGCGGCAACGGCGCGCCGTAAAACATCAGAAACGCCAAAATCATCCGTAGATTGGGTGAGATGCTCGCGCAAAAAAGATACTTCACGTATGTATACTTGGCGCGCGGCGACGTGCAAAGTGCGAATGGTGGCCATAGTGACATCATCAGTCACGTTAGGGTTGCCGTCGCGGTCGCCGCCAATCCAAGAGGCGAAGCGCAAGATAGGCGGTGGTTGCGTCCAATCTTCATTAGGGTAATGCGCCTCTAAACTCGCTTGCAAATCATCATAAATATCAATGGTCACGTCCATGATGGTTGTCGTGATGAAATGCAAGCCGAAGTCCACTTCATCCGCCACTGTTTTTTGTGTCGCGCGAACGGCCCGCGTTTGCCACAGTTCTTCTATCTCCTCGGCGAGTCGCGCCTCAAAAAAAGCCTGCTCGCGGGGTGTATACGCCGCGCGCTCTTTCGCCATCAACATATTGGCGATATGTTGCAGTTTCATCAGTATTTCTTTACGTTTCGCCTCTGATGGATGGGCGGTTAAAACGAGCCGTACCCGCAAATGGTCTAGCAAATCGCGCACCTGATCCGCGCTGAACTGCTTCTCTTTCAAGGTATGGATAGCGTCATCCAGCGATTCCCCCAAACGCCCGTTCAGCTCGCGCTCTCTTAAAACACGTATCCTTTGCTGGTCTTCAGCAATATTGATGAGTTGAAAATAGTTACTAAAGGCTTTCACCAAAATGCGTAGTGAGGACAAATCGGCAGAATGGATAATGTTAGCCAATTGGATAGATGCCTGCTCATCACCACTACGACGCGCTTTTGCCACCGCGCGCACTTCTTCGACCAGTTGATAGGCGGCTTCGCCATGTTGCTCGCGGATAATTCTACCCAGTATATTGCCTAATGTCTTAATATCGGCACTGAGCGCTGTAGAGTGTTGGTCTTGCATCGCTGAATGTATCCCTTCGACCTAAACAATATGGGATTATAGCGCAGACGAAAAGCTATCCGCTAAATTTTCTAACAGGTTGGGCACAACCGATTCTAAATGAGGCAATAAATCTGTTAAGCCAATTGGGTAACGACGGTTGTTATCATCCAGCACAAAACCTTGTCGAATCTGCGTTAAACTTATCCAACGGTCTATAGGTTGTAAAACAATGAGGCGCCGCAACCCATGAAGATGATATATCCAAAAACGATATTGCGTTAACGCGCCAAAGGTTGGCGACACCGTCGGCGGGGAGGTCACATCTTCTAATAAAACTGATAATTGGTAATCATCAGGGTAGGATAATGCTCCATTCGTCTCTTCGCGGACTTCCCGAATGGCTGTTTGGAACAGGTCTTCACCATCATCAGCGCGCCACCGCCCCCCAATCAGTTGATAACGCCCCGCCGCAGAATCGAATTGTAAAAGAAATTCTTGTTCTCCATTCTCTGGCGAGCGACGGTTGATAATCACTTGGGCTACTTTTTCGTGGCGCGATGCGGGCGCATCGGCGAGTAGACGCAAACGCTGTTTTTCCAGCACTTGGAGGAATTTTGCGCCCGTCGCTATAACCGATTCTGGGGTTGTATCGCTTGTGCCGCGCGTTTCCCAATCCGCAATTATCGGTATACCCGCTTCAATATAAGATGCGAAGCTCGTTAAAGCGTATTTAGCAGTCTGAGAACACGCTTGCAAACGCCATTGATGCGGGGGGCTATCTCCCATTTCGACGCGCACCATGCCGAAAGCCCGCAACAGATGAGCGCATCCCGCCAACATCATCAACATTTCTGGATAAAACGCATCCCCCATGATGTCTTCTATCGTCATAGGGGCTTGGTTAGACTGGGGAATACGTTTGAGAAAGACGGGGATGATATTGGCGATGTGATGCATCAAGCCACCCCTAATATAATCGCTTATACGCCCGCTTGATCCTGTTGGGGAACGTAGTCAGGATTTTCCCAGACAATCAATGTCGCCCAATTATCAGAAGCGGTATCGTGAATATAATTTTCGATGACGCCGCGCACGGTGAAACCATTCCGCAATTGAAAGGTCAAAGTACGGTCGAAAAGTTCTTTGTTGACCACTTTTTGGACATACTCATGAGCGCTCATCTGATGTTTGTAGTTCTGATAACCGGGGATTAGCCCACCCGCGACGATGCCGCGGCGGTTGTATTTCTTCACGATGGACTTGCGCGCATGATACAACCAGCGCCCAATGCCGCATCCCCGATAGTCAGGATGCACGCTAATATCTGCGCCATAGTACCATTCGCCGTTGGGGTCATGATTGGTGTAATAACCGCCCGCAATAATATCATTGAACGTATGGTGATGATTGTCAAAATCGAAGTTGATAAAAAACCCCGACCCCAAACCAACAATCTTATTATCTACGATAGCCACATAGCTACCCTCTGGGAAAAGGCGACAATGCATTAGAAAATGCTCTTCGCGCATCAATTCATTAGGGCCTAAAGTGGGGTAACAAGCAAGTTGGAGTTCTTCTAGCGCTTTGGCGTATTCTGGGCGTATCGTGACAATTTTAACATCTATCTCATCCATAAAACCAACTCTTAGACTACGAAACGTTCATAGTCGCTCTCCGTCGGTAACCCCCAAACGGCCCAAAATTCCCCAGTTGCTGGGCACATGATAGCCGCACCGCAGGTTTCGACGTGTAGAGGTGGTTGGGCGCGAACACAAATGGCCGTTTCATCGCGCGTCAAGTCTATTAAAGCGCTCAGTGTTATCGGTTGCTCGGAGAGCAAGGCGTTAGCACGCGCTAAACGTGCTTCCGAACTAGCCTGCGATTCAGGCGCGCGTTTACGTTCCACCGCATGATTCGACGGCACGAGGCAGTGATTGGTGTGCACGTAGGGCGTATCGGTCACTTCCTCGACACTATAACGCGATGACATCGCTTCTATATTATAGCCTCGTCCGCTCTTATCGCACAACAAAAAGTTATGAGCGCCGGCCAATTTAGCAGACGTAATACAAGCAAGCGCATCATCTAACGTAGTCTGTTGCAACACCTTGCGAACAACAAAAGGCCAAGTGACGCCAACTTGTCCATCGCCACCGAGCAAGTTATTGATTCCAACAGCGATTCCCGCCGAATTCATGCCAATTTGTCCCACACAACCCGTAGTCGTGAAGACGAGAAAGTGGGGTTCATCTTGGGGACGGCCCCTTAATAGAATCACATAAGGCGTGGCGGTATCGTGCATATCCCACGTCTGCACATAATAGCCGTAGCCATCGGTCGCGGCAGGGGGGACAATCGCCGCGGTGCAATCATCCAAGGCCCAAGCATCTTCCTGAATGCGCTGGCCGACATTGTAGACCACATCAATGAAGTCAGTGAACCCATTCATGATGATTAATTCAGGCAGACTCAACCCGGTGGCGGCGCTCATACCGCGCAATTCGTCTACTAATTCCGGGGCATACGCTTCATGTTCGGTCAAGCAAGCTTCGCCCAAGGCGATGATTTCAGAATGCGATAAGGATTGCCCCGTCCAATTTTTATCACCGCTCAGATGCACCCTATCGGCTGTATAGGCGCGTATATCATCGCGATAAGCGCTCCCATGGATGTAGCCCATCTCATAATGCGTCCCACCGACTTCTAATAAACGAATTTTACGCGCCATGATGATTAACCTACTTCAGCTACCGCCTTAGCTAACAAATCGCACCCTTCTTCAAGGTCTTCTGTAGTGACATTCAGATGCGGGGATATACGAATGACGTTACCATACAAACCGCCCTTGCCGAGGAGCAACCCATGTTCCCGCGTCTTTTGCATGAGCGCATTGGTGCGCGCGGGGTCGGGTTCGCGGTTCGGGCCGGGTTTGATAATTTCTAGCGCTTGCATCAACCCCATACCGCGGACATCGCCTATCCACTCGAATTCCGCTTTTAATTCCTCCAGACGCGCGCGCAAGCGCTCGCCTTGTATGGCGGCGTTGGTCTTCAGATTATTTTGTTCGATATACTCGATAGTGGCTAAAGCCGTGGCCATCGTCACCGGATTGCCGCCAAAGGTAGCAAAAGTCAGCCCTTTCACAGCTTGGGCAATTTCTGATGTGGCGATAGTACAGCCAATCGGTGAGCCATTCGCCATACCTTTAGCAAATGTCATCATATCGGGTTCTACGCCGAAGTGTTCGATACCAAACCACTTATGGCCTGTGCGCCCCCACCCCGTTTGCACTTCATCAGCGATGAAAACACCGCCCGCCGCCCGAATAATAGGGACGATGCGCTTAAAATAGTCCTGAGGGGGCACAATAAACCCGCCCACACCTTGGATAGGTTCGGCGATAAAAGCCGCAATTTTACCATCGGTGACCGTAGCGAGGGTCTCTTCTAAATCCTGTACGCATAAATCCAACAACTGTTCAGCAGATAACCCTAGAGGCGCGCGATACAGATAGGGATTGCGAATATGTTTAATATAACCGTCTTGCACGCCACCCAAACGCCATGTTCCGTGGGCGGTAATGCTCATCGCTAGCATACTACGGCCGCTATAGGCATGGCGCAAAGCGATGACATCTTTATTGCCGGTATACATCCGCGCGGCCATAATCGCCGTTTCGTTGGCTTCGGTGCCGCTATTGGTGAAGTAGCACATCTGGAGGCGGCCGGGGGTTAATTCAGCCACCTTTTCGGCCACTTCCACCATAATTTCATTCACGTAAATGGTTGTGGTATGTTGCACCTTTTGCAATTGTTCAATGGTTCTAGCGGTGACGGTCTCGTTGCAATGTCCCACAGAAACCGTTAAGACGCCGCCAAAGAAATCCAAATAACGGTTACCTTCTACATCCCATAGATATTGGTCTTTAGCGCGAGCCACCACAATCGGTTGGTCACCATAATAAGGGGTCGCGGCCGGGAACATCACTTTTTGATAACGCTCCATCACACTTGCGGTTTTAGTTGTAGAAGGTATCGAGGTCATCCATTATGCTCCATTCGTTAATGGGATAGGATACGCGCGTTTTCATTATCCCAAAAAACGCGCACCCGTTGACCGGGTTTATAAAGGGTATCGTATTTGTGACCAAAGTTTTGGACACGCGCGATGAGCAAAACATTATCGCCCAATAGCACCGAATAGCGGGTATCTGTGCCAATATATTGGACTTGGTCAACAACCGCAGGCAAAATTGTTGTGCTCTTTTCATCTATAGAGCCAATGCCTAGCCATTCGCTCAAACTCCCTTGAATTTCCATAGGGATGAGCGCAATTTTTTCAGGTCGAATCGCGACTGTGACTTCTTGACTAGTTTCAAATGTTTCGGTAGTAGCGATAGCTTGGATGGTGATATTCTCTTCAATTTTCACAGTGCCGAATGTCCCATTACGCCCTACAAAGCGGCCCATCATAAAATTGGTCTCGCCGATGAAATCGGCCACGAAGCGGTCAATGGGGGCTTCGTAAATATCTTCCGGCCGGCCGACTTGTAACACCTTTCCGCCACTCATCACGGCGATACGGTCGGCCATGGTCATCGCCTCTTCTTGGTCGTGGGTGACGTATATGAAGGTGATGCCAAGCTTTTGTTGCATCGCTTTTAATTCGTACTGCATGGCCTTACGCAATTTTAAGTCTAAAGCGCCTAGTGGTTCATCGAGCAGGAGGACGGCAGGCTCTTTCACCAAAGCGCGGGCTAAGGCAACCCGTTGTTGCTGACCACCCGACAATTGACGCGGTTTTCGGTCGGCGACATGGGGCAACTGCACCAATTCCAACGCCTCATAGGCGCGCTTTTCGGCCAAATTACGGGGCGCACCTTCCATCTTCAGCCCAAACATGACATTTTGGAGCACGGTCATATGCGGGAAAAGGGCATAATCTTGGAATACCGTATTGACAGGGCGATGAAAAGGCGGCACATGTTGCACCGCTTGCCCACGGATGAGAATTTCGCCTGATGTCGTGTCCTCAAAGCCGGCTATCATCCTTAAAGTTGTGGTTTTGCCACAACCGCTAGGGCCCAATAGGGCGAAAAATTCGCCATCATAAATTTCTAGAGATACATCATCTACAGCGCGTACAATCTCGCCTGTGCGCGGGTTGGGGAATTCTTTTATAACATGCTTCAGTTCTACATCCACTTTGCTCATTGCTGTTTCATCACCTCGCCATCATCCAAAGAGATATAGAAGGGCGCCGTAGCGCCCTCAATCGCTACACTAGCTCTATCGCTTATGGACCGACGAGAATTTTAACCTCTTCCCAAGCATCATTGTAATCTTGCTCCACCGAAGGAACATCAGCGATGAAAAACAACCGTTCTTCTGTCTCTTCAGAGGGGTAGATGCCGGGGTCGTTGAGCAATTCTTCGTCAATCAGCCCTAAGTCGAGTGACGCCTGATTGGGCGTGCCATATGCGGTATAGTTGCTCAGATTAGCGCCCACCTGCGGGTCGAGGATGTAATCCATAAAAACTTCCGCCAATTCGGGATTTCTGGCCCCCACAGGTATAGCCATATTGTCTACCCAACGCACAGAACCTTCTTCTGGGATAACATAGGCGTAATCTTCACATTCGCAATCGTAGATGAGTTGGAAAATATCGCCGCTATATTCCACAGCGATGTCTACTTCGCCGCGCTCTAACCACGCTTGGCCGTCATCTTGGGCGATGTAAACGACATTGCTACCGTTTTCGATGAGGAAATCGCGCGCTTCAGCGATTTCATCGGGATTATCGGTATTCGGGTCATAACCCAATAGGAGTAAGGCAATACCCATCATCGCGCGGGAATCTTCTAACCACGCGACAGGGCCTTCATGACTGAAAACTTGATACCAACTGGTGATAGGTTCGCTAACTTTATTGACGTTATAACCGATGCCGATAGTGCCCCATTGGTAAGGGATGGAATACTGGTTATTGGGGTCGAAGGGCGTATTCGTCAAATTGGGATTCAAGTTAGCGAAATTGGGGATATTATCAAGATTGATAGGGCGCAACAAACCTTCCGCCGCCATGATGCTCACCATGTAATCGGTGGGGACAATAATATCATAGGCTGTGCTATCCACGCGGATTTTGGAGAGCAGGTCTTCATTACTGGCGAATTCGCTATATACAACCGTGACGCCGCAAAGTTCCTCAAACCCTTCTATAGTTTGCTCATTGAATTCAGTTTCGGGGTCGTCCTCATCAACAACGTAGGTGCTCCAATTGAACACAGACAGAGTTTGCCCCTCGAAGCCGGGGGGGCAGGTCCATGGCTCTATTTCTTCTTGCGCCCACACCGTCACGCCAATTCCTAAGATGGCAACTAAAGCGAGGCAAAGTGTCATACATTTTGCTTTGGTCATGCGGTTTCCTCCATTTCGCATTCATAAAACTTACATTATCGGCGCAATGCATCACGCCCTTGTAGAGCTACAGATAATGCAATTAGAACAATAGATGCGATAAGAATCAATGTAGAAATAGCATTAATTTCTGGCGTAATGGAAAAACGAATCAGACCGAATACGAAAATAGGCAAGGTGGTAGTGCCCGGCGCGGCCGTAAAGTAGGTGACAATATAATCATCCAAAGATAAGGTGAATGCTAGCAAAGCGCCAGATAAAATAGCCGGGAACAACAACGGGAACGTGACACGCCAAAAAGTTTGCCACTCATTAGCGCCCAAATCACGCGCGGCTTCTTCTAGGCGCGGGTTCATGTCCACCAAACGCGCGCGCACCACGATAGTGACATAAGAGATATTGAAAACCACATGTCCGATAATAATCGAACCATAGCCCAGAGACGGGCGATAACCAATCATCCCTTGCAGAGTGTTAAAAATGACGCTGAAAAAGATGAGTAAAGAAATACCCTGAGTAATTTCCGGTATGACGACGGGCAAAAACAGCACACCATCTAAAATACGTTTGCCGGGGAAATTAGAGCGCACCATGCTGATAGCTACCATCGTGCCAATCACCGTGGCAATGAGCGTGGCGGCAACGCCAATGACAAGGCTATTTTGCAAAGCCTCCAACATTTGTTGGGTAGAAAAAAGCGCCCCCTGACCCAAAACACCTGTGAAAATATTTTCGTACCACTTAAACGTAAACCCGCGCCAAGTAGCAACCGTGCGGGAATCGTTGAACGAGAAAATCACCAAAATGAGAATAGGCGCCCATAAAAAAGCATATGAAAAGATAGGGTTCAACAACAGCCCTAACTTTCCCACACGTCGTATTAACAAATCGCGGCGGATTTTATCTTCATTAAAGTAGATGGTTTCTGATGTTGTTGTCGGACGCGCCAAGGTTTCTGTAGACATTTCAACGCTCCCGCGCATAGCGAACATAAATCAACAAAGATAAAAGCACCATACCCATAAGCACAATCGAAGCGGCCGAGCTACGCGGCCAATTGCCAGCGCCGCCGTAAGCATCGGCAATCAAACTGCCTATCATCGTCCCTTTGGTGCCACCCAATAGCTCAGGTGTGACGAAAGCGCCGATAGCGGGGATGAACACCAAAATACAACCGGCAATCACACCCGGTAAGGTTAACGGAACGACAATGCGTATAAAAGCCCACCAATCATTCGCGCCTAAATCGTGCGCCGCTTCTACCAAGCGCCAGTCAAATCGTTCTGCCGAAGCATAAATCGGTAAAATCATGAAAGGTAAAAAGCCATAAACCAGCCCTAATAATACCGCGCCCTCGGTGAGCATCATCTGTAGCGGCTCTTGAATGATGCCCGCGCTTTGGAGCATGCCATTTATCACCCCTTCCGTCCCAATGAGGGTTTGGATGGCATAGGTGCGGACCAAAAAATTTGTCCAAAAAGGCAACACAACCAAAAACAAAGCCGCGTTTTTAACCCATTCGCGCTGGCGTGTACTGATGAAAAACGCCAGTGGATAGCCAATCACCAAACAAATCAAGGTGGTTGCAAAGGCTATCCGCAAAGAGCGTAGCAGGACAGGGAAATACACCCGGCCGAAAACGTATTCATAATGCTCTAAAGTCAGCGGCAATACGATTGTATTGCGCTCGCCGCGCGTCATCAAGCTAATGCCAAGCACTATAAATAGCGGCAAAACGAAGAAAAGCCCTAACCAAAACATCGCAGGCAATGCTAGCAAAAATCCACCCATTTTTTTATTTCGTCTACGGCCGGTCTGGACCGCAACGGGAATACTGGATGCGCTTTGCATAGATAATTCCTTGATAAACAACTTTCGGCTGAATACCTATTAACTATAAATCTTCCCTACGGTTTCAGCAAATTTTCAATTTGACAAAATACCCTTATTTTGATTGTTGCTTTTAACAAAAGTTGATGTACAATAGCTGTATCTGTCCATGAGTTGGAGTGTTTTTATGAGTCGTGGTAACGATGGTACTATTACCATCATCAATACCACAGAGCAGTACATAACGGGCGTTGTAAATGTCATTGGGCTGGCCTTCGGCTATGACCCCAAAACGGCAACACCCGGCGATTATATAGATGAAATAGCCGTACAAGAACAAATCCACCGCTTCCCCGAAGGTCAATTTGTCGCAGTATACCGCGATGGACAACGCGAAGTTGTCGTGGGCATGGCTTGCACCATGCGCCGTAGCTCCCCACCCTGACTGCCACAGCAAAGCTGGCTCGACACTATCGGTTCGGTCGGCATTGCCAACCACGAGCCGAACGGCGAATGGCTCTACGGTGTCGAGATGGCGACGCATCCCGATTTTCAGCGCCGTGGCATTGGCACAGCGCTTTATATCGCGCGTTTTACCCTGACAAAACGCCTTAACCTCCGCGGATGGTATGCCGGGGGTATGCTGATGGGTTATCATCGTTACCGCAAGCATATGAGCTTGCACGAATACGCGGAAAAAGTAGCCCAAAGAGAAATCATTGACCCCACCGTAACCATGCAGATGAATCGTGGCTTCAAGCCTTTGGGGTTGATTGAAAATTACGCCGATGTGCCCCAAGCAGATAATGGCGCAATGCTCATCGTATGGGAGAACCCGGATTACCGTCCGGATGGGTTTCAGCGCACCAACGAAGACCTAAAATCTGAAGTATTGGTGCAGATATAACGTGGGATTTTATACGGACGATGAATGATGTTTTAGTGATTGGCGCTGGCATGGCTGGACTTGCGGCGGCCCGCGATTTGGCCAATGCCGGCGTCCCTGTTCGTGTAGTGGAGGCGCGCGACCGTATCGGTGGGCGCGCCTATACAGACCGCACCCTATGTGACATCCCCGTTGAATTAGGCGCAGAATTTATCCACGGCGAAAAAGCGGCTACATGGGACCTCATCCGCCATTTGGGCTTGCGGACGATACCATGGCCCAAAGCAGATGAGTCGCTCGTCCATCTTGAAAGCGGGGGATGGCTAACGATGACGCAGGCGCGGCAACAATTCCCCGACTTCGACATAACGCGCACATGGCAACTGCCCTCTATCCCCGTTCACCCCGAAGATGAAGACTTAGAACATTACCTGCGGCGTATCGGTTTCACGGAGGAGCAGTTACAATACACACGGCGCACTTTTATCAATGCTATGGGCGACGCCTCGCGCTTTATCAGCGCCGCGGTCGCTCTGGAAGGGATGCGCTATCAACGAGATAGCAAAACGGACTTCAGAATTTTGGATGGCTACGACGCCATCTATAATCACTTGGCAGATGGGCTAGAAATCCACCTCAACCAACCGCTTTACCTCATTGAATGGGATGATGGCGTCAAAGCGCATTCCGAAAGCGGCGAAATCTTCACGGCGGATTTGGCGATTATCACCTTGCCTTTAGGTGTTTTGCAATCACTCGATATCGAATTTGGCCCCGAACTCCCCACATCTAAGCAGGCGGCTATAGACGGGTTACAGATGGGGCCGGCTATCAAATTAGTCTATGTCTTTGACCATCCCATCACGCCATCGGGTACTATGGCCATCTATAGCGCCATCAACCCGCCGATGTGGTGGTCGCCTTCATTTGGCCAAACGACTAACGCCCATGTCTGGACAGCCTTCGCCACCGGAGATTGGGCGCGCGAGTTGCTCAAAGATGGCGATGATTCCGCTATATTACGCGGTTTAGATGCCCTACGCGCTGAACTGGATGATGCCTTCTTACAACCTGTGGCCATGCTCTGCCAAAACTGGCGCGAAGACCCTTTTTCTCAAGGGGGGTACAGTGTTGTATTGCCGGGGAACGCGCGCGCGCGGCAACAGCTGGCCCAACCAACACCACCGCTTTATTGGGCCGGAGAGGCAACAGCCCCTAATCCCCTAGCCGCAACTGTTCACGGCGCATATTTGAGCGGCAAACGCGCCGCTAGCGAAGTCCTTTCCGCTCTTAGCTAATCTCCAGACTGTTGAAATTGGTCATAAAGGCGCGAGCGCGTTATAGTTATCTTAAACGCGCTATTTGCTAGTATTCATAGGTCTTTTCTTATGACAACATATTTATCTCCTGTATGGGCACATCTGACACATATCCAAGCAGTGCGTGGAGAAGGCATTTATCTCTACGATAGCCATGGGCAACAGTACATAGACTTTACATGTGGCATTGGCGTTACCAACACCGGACATTGCCACCCCAAAGTGGTTAGGGCCATCCAGCAACAAGCTGAGCAATTGCTCTTTGCACAAATGAATGTCGTGATGAATCCGTTGACAGAGCAATTAGCGCAAGCCATCAGCGCCCTAACGCCTTCATCTATAGACACCTTCTTTTTCTCCAATAGCGGCGCAGAAGCCACCGAAGCGGCTGTCAAACTCGCACGACATGCCACCCAACGCACGAATATCATCGTGTTTCAAGGGAGCTTCCATGGACGCACTGGCCAAACCATGGCCATGACCACATCTAAAACAGTCTATCGGCACGCCTACCAACCTCTGCCTGCGGGTGTATTTGTCGCGCCTTTTCCCGCTCAATACGCTTACGGCTGGGATGAAGAAGAAACCACCCGTTTCTGCATCAATCAATTGAAATTATTGCTGAAAAGCCAAACCGCGCCGGAAGAAACGGCCGCAGTGGTCATTGAACCTATTTTAGGTGAAGGCGGTTATATCCCCGCGCCTATATCATTCTTACAGCAATTACGCCAGCTTTGCGCCGACCACGGCATATTATTCATCGCGGACGAAGTGCAAACAGGTTTTGGGCGAACCGGTAAATTCTTTTGTTATGAACACGCTCAAATTGAACCCGACATCATCATTATGGCGAAGGGTCTAGGTAGCGGTCTACCTATTTCCGCCATCGCCGCCTCGCGAGAGCTGATGAATCGCTGGAAAACAGGCACCCACGGCGGTACCTATGGTGGCGGCAGTCTGGTCGTTGTAGCGGCGGCTATCGCGACAGTGGATGTGATGCGGGAGGAGAATTTACCCGCCAACGCAACCCAAATGGGCGAATATCTCATCGGTGGACTGCGCGATTTACAGCGACAGTATCCTATCATCGGCGATGTGCGCGGCCGCGGATTGATGGTCGGCGTAGAATTCACCAATGTTGAAGGGCAACCCGATAAAGATACTTGCAAGGCTGTTCAAAAGGCTTGCCTCGATAATCGCCTTTTGTTATTGACATGTGGCACCCACGAAAACGTCATCCGTTGGATTCCGCCGCTCATCGTCAATCAAAAGCAAATCGAGGAGGCGCTTCAGCGCTTTGAGCATGCTTTACAAAAAGTCACAACGCCTGTGAGTGCCTAGCCAAAATTAGACAATAAAGAAGTGACGGAGACAAAGCCCTTATGCAAACCTTGCGGGTAGCGCTCATCCAAACGCACTGGCACGGCGAACGTGACGCCATGATGCGTACTTACAGCCAGTTAGTAGCCCAAGCGGCCCAAAAAGGCGCTCAAATCGTTTGCTTGCCAGAATTGACTATATCCCCCTATTTTCCCGGAACGCGCGATAAGGACGGGTTTAAGTGGGCGGAACCCCTACACGGCGGCCCATCCGATATGTTTTTCAGCGCGTTGGCGCGCGATAATGGCGTTACCATCATTGGAAGTATCTTTGAAAAGGCTGATGATGGCTGGTGGGATACTGCCACTATCCACAACCCCGCCGGCCAGCTCATTCATCACACGCGCAAAGTGCACATCCCATCTGGCGAAGGCTATCACGAAACAGATTTCTTCAATAATGGGGTAGATTATCCTGTGCACGATTTGGGACACGTCAAAATCGCCATCCCTACTTGCTATGACCAATGGTTCCCGGAAATGGCGCGGATTTGCGCCTTAAACGGCGCAGAATTTATCTTTTACCCAACAGCCATTGGCTCTGAACCAACCGACCCTACTATAGACACCAAAGAGTCTTGGCAAACCGTGATGCGAGGGCACGCTATCGCCAATGGTGTTTTTATCGCGGCGGCTAACCGCGTCGGCGAAGAAAATGGGGTGCGTTTTTATGGCAGTAGCTTCATTTGTGACCCAACGGGTAAAATCTTGGTAGAGGCAGGGCGGGATACAACCGAATTCATCATCGCAGACTTAGATGGACGTATCCTAGAACACTGGCGGGAACTATTCCCACTGCTCCACCAACGCCGACCAGAAACGTATGGGCGTATTGTTGAACCCATAGCAACGCCCCCGCCCGACCGTTGGAAAAATCACGATGCTTTTCGTAAATAGACACACAGACAGATAGGTGATTACCCGTCATGCCAACCATTCAACTTTTAACAGAAGTGCCCGGCCCCAAAAGTAAAGCCATCGTCGCCCGTCGCGAAGCGGCAACAGCCCGTGGGGCATCCAAACTCACACAAATAGCGATAGAAAGCGCGCACGGCGCCGCCGTAAAAGATGTAGACGGTAATACTCTGCTGGATTTTGCGGGCGGCATTGGCGTTCTAGCTGTCGGCCACACCCCGCACAATGTGGTGCAAGCGCTCCAAAGCCAAGCCGAAAAGCTCATCCACCTTTGCGCTATTGTAGGAACTTATGAACCATACGTGGCTGTTGCCGAGCGCCTTAATCAAATCACGCCCGGCAATCACCCTAAAAAGACGGTCCTACTCAACAGCGGCGCTGAGGCGGTAGAAACCGCTGTGAAAATCGCCCGTAGTTACACAGGGCGCGCGGGTATCATCGTCTTTGAGGGCGCTTATCATGGGCGAACCAACATGACTTTAGCGATGACCAGCAAATACGGGTTATTCAAAAAGGGGTTTGGCCCCTTCGCGCCGGAGGTATACCGCCTGCCTTATCCCAATCCCTACCGCCGCCCATCGGGGTTGAGCGAAGAAGAATTTATAGAGCACGCCATCCAACAACTAGACAACGCCCTCATCGCCCAGATAGACCCTTCAGCTATCGCGGCTATCGTCATCGAAACGGTGCAAGGAGAAGGCGGATTTATACCCACGCCGCCGCGTTTCCTCAGCCGTATTCGCCAAATTTGCGATGAGCACGGTATCGTCATGGTCTGCGATGAAATCCAATGCGGCATGGGGCGCACGGGCAAGATGTTCGCGGTCGAGCATTACGGTATCATCCCAGACCTCATCACCATCGCTAAATCGTTAGCGGCGGGTATGCCCTTAGCGGCGGTGACGGGGAAAGCCGAGATTGTAGACGCGCCACATCCCGGCGGATTAGGGGGCACTTACAGCGGCAATCCCTTAGCTTGTGTAGCCGCCCTCGAAGCTATCGAAATGCTCAGCCAGCCCGATTTTATGGCGCGGGCCATCGCGGTTGGCGACCGCCTGCGCCAACACCTGCGCCGATTGCAAACGCAACACCCTATCATCGGCGATGTGCGCGGGCTAGGGCCCATGCTCGCCATAGAATTGGTGCGCGACGCGGAAACAAAAACGCCCGCAACAGAAGAAACCATCCACGTCAGCGCAGAAGCCCTTAAACGGGGGCTTATCATCATTCGCGCGGGGTTATACAGCAACTGCATTCGTTTCTTGCCGCCACTCAATATCACTGATGCAGAAATTGATGAAGCCATGTCCGTGCTTCATGAAGCGTTAGAAGCTGTTGAGGGGCAATATGCGGTCAAGGCCAGTAATTAAGTGTATAATGTGCAGATGTGTAGATGTTGTTATGGAAGCGAAGCGTACGCCGATATATCAGCATCATCTTTCCACGCGGAGGGGGCTATAAATGAGCAGTAGTAACCCAGCACCGATAGAGGCAAAATCAACGCCAGAGCCAAACACCCAAGCGAAGACAGACCATCGTAAGAATTGGCCAGAGTGGATGAAACAATTGCCACGGCTCAAGTTTGCCATGCAACCCAACCAAGATTACCAACTCATTGATCGCAATAGCAAAGCATGGCAAGAAGCGACACAGGGGATGAACCCAGAATCGCTAGCCAAAATCGAAGAAGACATCGAATTTCTGGAATATGAATTGTTGCGCCTGTTCCGAGAGCGCGATTACAAAGCCGCCTTCAATCAAAATTTGTATCGGGTTTACCAAATTGCCTTTATGTTGTTAGCTTCTGCGGCAACCATTATCGGCGGTCTACAAGGGCTATCTATTGGCACGAACCCTAATCTTGTGCCTATATTGGCCCTGCTAGAAACAGTTGTAGCCCTCTTTACGACGTATCTAGCAACCTTGAGCGGTCGAGAACCGCCGCTTCCCTTGTGGATTAACAATCGTCGCCGCGCCGAATATCTACGCCGTGAATATTTCCGTTTTTTGGCCAACCTGCCCCCATACGATACGCTAGATGGTTATAAACGCAAACAATTACTGTCTGAGCGAGCCGCGGACATCAATCGTGGCATGTATCCTGATAAAGCCGGCGCAGAATAGGAGCACCCAATTATGATGTCTCGCAAAGATTTAGAAGCAAGATACAAGCTCTTCTCTCGTTTTGCGCTAGAAGACCAACGCGCTTACTACCAGCGCACGATTCAGCGCTATCGTATGGCCGCTAATCAGGTGAACCGCTATCGGGCGCTCTTCGCCTTCTTAACGGGCTTCTTCGCCGCTTTTGCTGGCTTTTTGGTGCAATCCGCTTTTGTGGATGGCGCCCGTTGCACCGTCGAGCCAATACCCGGCGATTGCGGGCTTTTGCAATTTCTCGTTAGTTTTTCTATCATCCTCTCTGTTGCGACACCGGCTTTTGGTGGCTTCTTCAGTACATTAGCCGACTTATTCCAGTGGGATCGGATGATAGAAATTTATGACGGCGCGTTGGAAAATATCGAAGTCGCAGATGCGCGGTCTCCCCTGCCAGATATGGATGATTTAACTTATCGCGCGAGTGTACGGGCCTATGCAGAAGGCACGCTACAAGTGATGCAGGACGAAACAACCCAATGGGGCCAATCGGTGCGTTCGCCCGAAGCATTGGACAAATTTATCAAAGAAGAACGCGAAAAAGCGGCAAAACTCGGCGGAGATGCCGATGCGCCTAAAGACGATGTCCCCGGATGATTGAATCCGTTTAAGAATCTGTTCATTCTTGAGGATGGTTCATTCTTGGCCATCCTTTTCTATTCGGATGAGAAAAAATCTTATGACAAGCTATCCCTTCAAACAACTGATTAATGGCGAGTGGGTGGATGCTAACCACGGCGGCACATGGGATTTGGTGAACCCCGCGACAGAAACCATCATTCAGCAAGTGCCTTTTGGCGATGAAAGCGATGCGCTAAGGGCAATTGAATCCGCCCAAAAAGCCTTTAAGTTATGGTCGCGTAAAACCCCCTACGAACGCGCCGACGTATTATTAGCGGCGGCCGATTGGATTTTGGCGCGGGTTGACGAACTCGCCATCATCACGACGGAAGAATCGGGCAAGCCTCTATCTGAATCTTTAGCAGAATGGCGTAGCGCGACCAATTATCTCAAATGGAATGCTGAGGAGTGCAAACGCGCCTATGGACGCAGTATTCCGGCGCGCGTTGCCAATCGCCGTATTCATGTGATTCAACAGCCGCTTGGGGTAGTCGGCGTCATCAGCGCTTGGAACTTCCCCGTTTATAATAACGTTCGCGCGTGGTCGGCGGCATTGGCGGCAGGTTGTGCGGTCGTCGGACGGCCTTCTGAGTACACGCCGCGCTCTGCGATGCTATTAGCCCAAGCTCTGCACGAAGGCGGGGCGCCATCCGGGGTCATCAACTGTATCAACGGCGACCCGTCGGGAATGGGGCAAGCGATGCTCAATCATCCCGATTGCCGCAAAATCAGTTTTACGGGTAGTACGCGCGTGGGCAAACTGCTGATGGAAGGCGCCGCGCGCACGGTCACCCGCTTGGGGCTGGAGATGGGCGGCAATGCCCCTGTTATCATCTTCCCTGACGTCAAAAATATCGAACAGGTTGCCCGCGATGCTGTCGCATGGAAATATCGCAACGCCGGGCAAGTTTGCGTATCTCCCCAGCGATTTTACGTCCATTCGCGGCTTGTTGAACCCTTTATTGAGCAAGTCGCACAACTTTCTCAACAAATGGTCATCGGCAACGGGCTTCATCCCCAAACCACGTTAGGGCCGCTCATCAACAGTCGCCAGCGAGAGCGCGTAGAAACGATGGTGGCTTCAGCGAAGCAGGAGGGGGCTATTATCGTAACTGGCGGTGGACGCCCGCCCCATTTGGAGAGCGGTTATTTTTATCAACCGACTGTGCTAACCCAAATCAAGCCGGGAATGGCTATACATGATGAGGAAATTTTTGGCCCGGTCTTGCCCATTATTCCTTTTGAAGAACCAGATGAAGCCATCGCGATGGCCAACAATACGGAATATGGGCTAGCCGCCTTTGTCTTGACGAATGACATAAATACAGCCTATCGAGCATCGGAAGAATTAGAATACGGAATGATTTGCATCAACGATTGGTTGCCAGCAACGCCAGAAGCGCCATTCGGCGGCATTAAGCAAAGCGGCATAGGGCGTGAATGCGGGCTAGAGGGCTTCGAGCATTATTTAGAGACGAAAACTATTTTCACGGGCAACGTAAACTAAACTTTTGTCGCTTCTAGCTGACTTTGGCGCTGACCCTCAAGGGCAAATTCTTTGTACAGCGCGTCGTAGCGCTCTGTCATCTTACGAATGCTGAAGTTTTCATCTATGAATTGGCGCGCTTTCTCGCCTATTTGATGTCGCAAATCGGCAGAGGCGACCAACTGAGCTAGTATTTGGGGGAA
The DNA here is from genome assembly GCA_037441665.1 of Anaerolineaceae bacterium. GTDB lineage: Bacteria > Chloroflexota > Anaerolineae > Aggregatilineales > Phototrophicaceae > JBBIRQ01. The sequence goes on from JBBIRQ010000007.1 coordinate 68,868, forward strand.
TTCTCCCAAACGCTGAGGTGTTATGATAATCCCATGCTGATCATCTATAATAACCTCATGAATCGCGCCAACTTCGCTAGCCACGACCACCTTTCCCGCCGCCATCGCCTCTAGAATGCTCAATGATAACCCCTCGTTACCCGTCACCTGCGAGTAAATATCCATGGCGGCCAATAACCGCGGAATATCTGTGCGAAAGCCTGCAAAAATAACGGCATGGCGCACACCTAAACGCTCCGCTTGCGCTTCTAAATCCGCCTGTAAAGAGCCTTTGCCCACAATCAATAAACGCGCGTTAGGGTATTGCGCGTAGACTTTAGCAAATGTATCAATCAACAAGTCTAGCTGTTTCATTTTTTCTAGACGACCGGTAAAGCCAATGACCACATCTTCGTTTTGAAAACCGAATTCCGCGCGGCAAGAGGCGCGTTCTTGCGGCTGATAAAAATAGTCGTGGGGGATGGCATTCTGCACAGGGCGCACGCGCGCTTCTTGAATGCCAATATGAGCGCTGAGCTGTTTGCCCAAACGATAACTCACGGGGATGAGATATTGGGCGAAATACAAGCTCAGATGGTCTACCATCGAAAAAATTTGCCCGAATTTGGGCCAATCGCGCGGTGTCGTGAGGATATGTTTGGTATACATATGGGTGACTTGACGATTGCCGAACAGCGCCACCCACGCTAACAAGGTCGTGGTTGGGGTATGGGCGTGGACAATAGCTATCTCATGTTCTTTAACATATCTGCGGATATTTTGCGCGGTCTGCCAAAATCCTTCTCGGCGGCCATTCAGGCCTGCAGGCGCAAAGGCCACCACCGATGCCCCTTGCTTACGGTATTCGTCCATCATGGGGCCGGGGTTCGGCGCACTAATATGAAAATCATACGCGCTGGTATCGAGCCTATCCACAATGTTATACACAATACGAACGATACTACAATCGTGGAAAGTGGGCATTAGGTGCAATACACGTATCTTGTCCATCAGCTCTATTGTCCTCCGACGGCATTTATCCCTAAATATCTCGCTCGTAGTTGGCGCGGTCCCCCAACGGTCAGCAACAAGAGCAACAACAACACAAAACCATATAATAGCGCCCCACTAAGGATGGTTAGCCAAGGATTCATCCCACTTAATGTATACACATAATAGACATATACCCCCATCACCAACGATGCCACCAAAGGACGCCATATTAAGCGCGCCAACGGGATACCCTGAAAAATACGGGCAACAGGGATGTAATGCTGTATTAAATCAACCATCACGACGATAAAAGAGGCGTAAGCCGCCCCCAACATACCAAAGCGCTGAATGAGGATGAAACCCGCTATACCTGCCACAAAAACATCTACAATAACAATTCGTAAAGTCACTTTCTCTTTTAAGCCAGCCACCAAAACTTGCCCCAAAACAGACGTGAACACTCGTAGTAAAACCACCCAAACGACAATCCGCACAGCGCCGCCCGCTTGTGCGAATTCAGGGTCAGCGTACAAAAAGACTAATCCCCACTCCGCCATAAAAGTAATGCCAACCGTTAAAGGAATCGCGATGAACATAATCATTTCTATCAGGCGGTTGGCAATTTCGCGCAGTCCTTCAAAACTACCCACATCAAAGCGGCGGCACATCAATGGAAAAACGCTCATGACGATGGCCCGATAGCCAATTTGCAAGGGTGTCACCAATTGAATAGCAGAGCTATACAACCCAACCTCGCGTTGCGTGAGCAATGAGGAGAGGAGCAACACCTGCATACTCGACATCAAAGCGATGACGGCATCTACTCCCAAGAAAGTGCTTGATTTCCGTAATAACGATAATCCAAAAGAGAAATCCGGTTTTAACTTGGGACGTGTGATATAACGCAAAATAAAGTACCAATCGAAAAGCAAAATCCCCAAATAGGAAATGAAAAGCACGAAGGCAACCGCGTATAATCCCCACCCTTGGGTGACGACTAGGAAGATAAAAGCAATACGAATGAGGTTGACTGGCCCCGTGACCGATACAATGAACGTCATACGTTCCCAGGCCAGAAAAACGGCTTCACACATGGAAGCGAGCGCAAAAGGGAACAATCCTAAACACACAAGGCTAATGACTAAGCGCGTATCGGGATAACCGATGTACAAGGCGCGATAGGGCGCAAAAGCGCTACCAAACAGCGTATCGCTCAGCTCTATAAAGGGAGCAGTCAACACAGCCCCCTTCAACGTCACATAAACCAACATGCCGAGGTAAGATAGCACCGATGTAAAAACAATCATCAAGGTGCCATTGACGAGATAACGGTCTGTTCGCGATAAGTCCTTGGTAACTTCCCTAGTGACGAGCGTTTTTAGCCCAGCGACAGCAAATACCTGAAACAAATAAAACATGGATAGAGCTAAGGAAATCTGGCCAAATTGGTAAGGGCCTAAATAGCGGCCAACCAACATATAGATGACAAATGATGTCAGACGATCCACGACATCACTGCCGAGCAGAGAAAACATATTCTTGGCTAAAAGCCCTACGCTAACTTTGGTGCTCAGAGCAGGTGGCGCCTTAAGGGTTGTCGGATTGTCCGTCATGGAGTCGCTGTCTCGTTTCTTTCAAGGTGTAATAAATAGCTGTGATAATAGCCGCATTAACCCATAACATCTGGACAGATGTGCGCCAATTAAATTTATCTACAGAAAGATGGAACAGATGCCCCATAATGCTAGTTGTCATCGCTAAAGCAAAAATAGAATAGAACACATCCCGTTTTTGCCAACTTCGCCAGCCGCGATAGATAGTCACTATCAAATATAACAAGAAGGTGACTAATCCGATAATCCCCGTCTCTGACAGCAATAACAAATATTTGTTATGCACAGTGCTAATCCACGCCCCGCTAATTTCGGGTCCGACATAATCATCCATCACATAAGCGAAGTTATTCGTCCCAACGCCAAAAATTGGATAATCTTCTGCGATGTTTAGCGCAAGTTGGTTGAGCGGAGCGCGCCCTTCTGCTGAACCGCGGTCATCTTCTGTAAAGCGATCTACGATGGTTTCCGAAAAGAGAATGCCCATAAAGGCGACGGCCATCAATACAACAACCATACGACTCGTGGAGACAAAACCCCTAAACCAAATCGTGCCGAAAAACACAAACAGAGAAATCGCTAAAGCCCCCCAAGAGCCGCGAGATTGCATAAAAACAATAGCCACTAAAGACAAGGCCAAAGTGAACATCGCCCCCCACCGAATGAAACGATGTACGGGCATGAACAACAAGGCAATCATCGGCGGAATCCACATACCGATATAAGCGCCGCCCGTATTGGGCGATGCAAAAGTGCCGCTCACACGGAATGCCCCTACGCCAGATGTCTGGTCGCCAGCCAGTTGTCGGGCCATCCCAAACCGTTGCAAAATGGCGATAACATTTTCATAGTTAAGAGCCAAGAACATAACGCAAACAATGAACAAGATGTCATTGCGCGTCCTCAATGTGCCAGCCAGATAGATAAACAGCAAAAAGGTTTGGACGAGAATAGCCAATTCATACAACGTGAAAAGAGGATTAGGGGCGAACAACCCGGACGCGGCAACTGCGGCCAAATAAAACATAATTGGCCACCCGGAACGCAAAGACGGCGCCCTTTGGGTCTGCTTGCGGGTGATGATTAGCTCAAGCACCCATAGCAGATAAAGGGCGGCCACGAAGAAGGTGGTCAAGGAAATATTGAAACCTGCTTGTGTGCCCAAAAGGCCATAGGTGTTATTCCAGCCTAAATTAATATCGAACTGAAGGGGCAAATCAATTAAGGTGCCAGCGATAAGCCAATAGCGCAAATAACCAATAGAAGCCAGCCATATTGAACCGATGATGCCCCCGATGAGCACCAAAACCACCAATTCAGGCAGACGGCCGAAGTTGGCGACCACGCCGCCCAACGCCAGCCCAACAGCGATAACGAGTATCCAACGTTGAGCGAATTCAGCATCCCATTTCCAAGTCAAGTAATACCATAACGAGCGTATACTCGGCCTATATCCAAAGCGGTTCATAGAGGCTTCCTCATGCTTCAGGTTGGGCGGGCTGGCCAACCCCACCGGGCAAAGCCGAGCCTTCTAACAACGCTACTTCTGTCGGCGTTGGACGGTGATAATAATTGACTTGACGCATGCGTTCAGCGCGATTAATCACCGCTCCTAAAATATTCGCCTTGATATAACGTAGCTGGTCGAGGGCGGTCAATATGGGCGCGCGCCGCGACCTGCCACGTGCAACCACCATGATAGAACCGGTAGCTAAAGCGGTTAATACCATCGTATCCGCTACAGCGGTTAAAGCGGGGCTATCAATGAAGATAATGTCGTATGAGCCGCGTAATTCTTCTATCAGTTGCTTCATGTGGGCGCTAGCCAATAATTCCGTTGGGTTGGCCGGGATAGGTCCCGATGGCAAAACGTGAACCCGCGTATCCTCATGAAATTGGATAGCGTTTTGTAAAGCTAATTCTCGATTCAACACACTGCTTAAGCCGACCATGTTCGACAAACCGAAACATTCATGCTGGCGAGGGCGGCGCAAGTCGCCATCTATGATGAGCGCGCGCAAGTCATTACGCGCAAAAGCGGTCGCCAAGTTGGCTGTTATCGTAGATTTGCCCTCCTCTGGGTCAGGGCTGACGATGAGCAAAATAGGCGTTTGGGATTCCTCTTGAATGCGCGCTTGTATGTTCGTCCGCAATTGGCGGAACATCTCCCGTTGGACGAAATCGCGCGATAGGTCAAGCGGATTCTTCAACCGCCGTTGTGATGGAATACGCCCCAGAATAGGCAAGCCCATGAGATTTTCCAGTTGTTTAGAAGTATAGAGCTTGCTATCCATATTCTCGAACAAGAAGGCCAAGCCCAAAGCGGCTACCATGCCCAAAGCCCCACCCAAAGCCATATTGACTAGAGGGCGTGGCGAATAGGGGCCGGTCGGCGGTGTCGCTGGGCGCACCACCGACAAAGTCACCTGTTGTCTTTGTGTATCTATGTAAACTTGCTCGTAGTTGTAGAGCAAACTAGCCTGTTGGCGCAAAATGAGGTCTATCTTTGGCTGTAGGGCGGCGGGCAATTCGGCGTTCGCCAAGTCCTTCGGGTCTATGCCATTTTCAATTAAAAGGGCATCCAGTTCCCCTTCTACTTCCGCTAAATGATTCTCCATAATGGATAATAAATCGGCTTGGTCGCCAAAGTAGATTTCGCTACTCTGTTCAATCAAAATCTCCGCTAGCGTGTTGGCAATCTCTGGACGTTCGGTCTCTACCGTTAGCTCCATCAATTCGCTATTGGCAATCACGCGCAAGCTAATCTCTGGAACTCTTTCCAAATTCAAGCGGGTTTTCAATTCATTGAGGACGGCCTCGCTTTTGATAACCTGAGCATAAGTATTATTCAGACGGTCGGCATAGCCGAGATTGACGTAATTATTGACCTTAGGCGTGGTTGCCCGCATCAGCGTAGTCACCTGATACTTTTTGGGGAATAACATGGTGACCCCCGCGGCAACCGCTAAAGTTAAACCGACTGTAGCGATAATCACCCATTTACGCCGCCACAAAATATCAATAATGTTTGAGATTTCCATCTGCATCCTCCGGTATGATAGTCCGGTATTGTTTCAAAGTTAGACGAGCCTGTTATTAATCACCCCGAACACGATAACATAAAAACCTTGTAATATCCTTACGGGTAAAACTGCCACGATGGCACCACCTGTTTAGGACGATAAGGATTAGACCAGTATAAACGGAGATACCCCGTACTCCCAAATTCTTGGAATTTGATATGAATAGGGTAACGCTTGCCCGCTTCTAAGAATATCTGCCCCATCAGCTCACGAACGGGCTGGTCGTTCAGGCTAACGGAATCAATAATCAGCTCATCGCCAATCTGTAGTTGAACGCTATCTGTAGCGCGCAAATAAAAGGTATGCAGAGCCGTTTCTTGCGCCTCCACCATCCCAGACCATTTAACCGAGTAAACTCTTGGGTTAATTGGTTGAATAGGCGCTTGTCCAAACCAGCCAAAATCAATTTTGGCGTCTTTACGTATCACTGCATTACCGTCAAAATTAGCGCTATCATAATAGTAACCCATCAGACCCGATTGTCCAAAAGCGTTTAGCAGGGTTCTAATGGACGCAATATCGGGCAATCCCCAAGAATTCTCTTGAACCGTAAACCCACTGCGCGCTGACCAATCCGCCCAAGATAAACGCATATCATCTAGTTGCACAGCTAAGCCATCATTAGGGATATACCATTTATTCGCAACCGAGCGCACGATTCCTTCATACGTTTCACGTGAAGGCAACCATAATAGACGTTGCTCATTATTGAAGGAAACAATGGTATTGCCCGTCAAAGTCCAATTCCGAAAAGTGGCTTCAACGGATTCTTGGGTTTCCCAATTGGTCACTGTACGAAAGGGGTTTTCTTCCCGAACGCGAATTTGGGCGGCCTCGTTGGCGTAGATGAGATTATTTTGCAGGGTGATATTTTCTGAATGGGTGACGTACAGACCACCTGCGAAATTATCTTCCGCATAATTAGCGCAAATTTCGCTGTCGCGCACAGTAATAGGCCCCACATTGGCTTCAATCAGGATGCCCGCCGCATAATTACGACACAAACGCGCGCCCTCTACAACCACATCTACATTATCATAATCCAACCAAAGCCCGATACTCGCGTTATCTTCGGCTATAAAGTTGCGTATAACCCCTCCGTGGATATTCAAAAATTTCTGACCAGAAGACCATCCGCGCCATTCTGCCAAAGCACCGCGCCAATTGTTGCGGCGCGCGCTGACGTTCTCCACAACCAGCCCATTGATTTTTTGGATAGTCATGCCGCCATCACCATTATTATCCATACGGCTATTGACGATGCGTACATCCGCGCATTCTCTGACGAATACCCCTTTCCAGTTATTCCACAGAAAAGCGCTGTCTTCAATGAGGATATTCTGGCACCCCCAAAACCCTAAAGGCGCGCCATCCGCTATGGAGGCGGCATGTTGAAAGGTGATGCCTTTGATACCGACGTTAGAAACACCATCAAAAAATAATAACTCTGGACGCACGGCGACCTCGACCAAGGCGGTACGCATATTCACAGTTGCATACGGCCACATCCAAATACGGTCGGCGGCTTCATCAACAAAAAAAGTGCCCTCCTCTAACTCTGGTCGGGTGAGCACCTGCTTCAGCAGTATGCCATCCACAAAAACCATCTCGCGCCGCTGGACGATAGGTTGCATTTGGGCGTATTCACCAAAAGATTCCCACGGATTAGGCGCATAACCCCAATCATAAGGCCAACGACGGGTATAGATTTGGGGATTTTGCTGGTCAGTTTCCCAACCGCCCCACACATCAGAACCCGATAAAATCACCCCTTCGCCGCCTTCGATGAGAATTGGCGCGGCGCCTTGCCAACGGCCAATAACACGAATTTGTTCGCGATAAACGCCCGGTTTGATGATAATATGAGTGCTTAAGTCCTGAAGGCGATTATCAAAAGCTTGATAAACAGCTTCCGCAACAGTGCGTTTAATCGTCTGGCGGCTCGTATCTTCAGGAGGGGATGAAGGCTGGCTAGGGTCAACAATGATAACCCTATCCCACTCTTCGCTTATGAATACATCTTCATTCGCTTGGGCATGAGGGGTAAGGCATATCAGGATAAAAACTAGCCCAGCATACAACTTTGACATCAGTTTCACGCCTGAATCTACTTTGTCGGGGATGTTTGCTTGATGATTTGAAGTCGGTAAGGGTAGGCTTCTGGCGGTTGTGGGGTCATCAAAAACCCTTTAATGGTGCCTTCAAAGATAATCCAGCGATGGACAAAGCTATACCACGCTTTATAAAGACTGCGCTTGCGTATCGCATCAAGAAGCACAATGCCCACCAATAAACCGACAAACCCAACCAACCATATCCCATTATTCGTCGCCAGACTCAGCAAAAGCGCAATCAAACCCATCACAATGGCAATTGCGGGGACAAAAGCGAACCCACGCTCTTTTATATATGGCCATAGCAAAGAATCGCCGAGATGAAACCGCATATTCTGCCCTAAACCCAGATATAGATTGCGCTTACGACGCGCAAACAAGGTCGAGATAGCATCGCTCGGCGAGGAATAATGATAAGAAATGGGATGTTTAATGCGTAATAAAACATAACCCGCATGACGAATGCGTAAGCATAGCTCCGGCTCTTCATCTGAATATATGAACGGATGGTAAGAACCGACCTGCTCCAAAACCGCCCGCGGGAAAAGCGCCGCCCCACCTGTTTGTAAAATCGTCTCTGTTTCTGTTCCATAAGCGGATGGCTGATAATCGGTGATTTGATGCGGCTGGGTATCTACGGGTTTATCAATCACAATCCCCGTCAAGCCGCCCACTTCCGGACGCTTGGTAAAAATATCCAGCGCTTTTTCAATCCAGCCTTCCCAAAGCTCCATATCGCCATCGAGAAACAAAAGATAACGCCCAGAAGAATGGCGATAACCTGTATTGCGCCCTGCCGCGGCTGTTAAGCGTTGGTCGTTAGACAGTTGAATGATGGTGATAGGGTATTGGGAAGCCAATTCAATAGTGCGGTCGGTAGAGGCTGAATCCACATAAATCACTTCTGAGGAAAGGTGCTGAGGGATACGATTCAACACGGATTCAATGAGCCGTTTGATGTTCCATTCTTGGTTTTTGCCTATCAATACCACGCTCAAATCCACCATGCGTCACACTCTCCGTTTTTCATCCCGCCAAGTACGTCACAAGGTCGGTTACGCCTTTATCATATATCAAAAGGCTAAGACCAATTACGAAAATTTTGTGAATTTTATGAAAAGTGTATAGAAAAGATTAATTTTCTAATTGAGACGAGGCATCGCATTGATGCTAAAACACGGCAAACAGCCAATCACTTAAAACTGGCCATTATACGGTGGCAATTTAGCGATAAAGTCGCCAAAACAATCCCACAAGAAATGCTCTTTCACGCGGCGGCGGCCCGCCTCTGCCATGCGCTGGCGCAACATCGGGTCAGAAGCGAGGGCTAGCATCGCATTTGCTAAGCCCGCGACCGTGGCTTGCGGCTCTTTAGCTTCTACAGGGAAGCCGGTTTCTGTGGTCACTTGCAGTCCCGGCCCCCCCAACGCCAAACAAATGACCGGCCGGCCAGCAGACATCCCCTCTAGAGGGGTCCACCCGGCCGCATCGTGCAAGCTAGGGTGTACCATAACATCACATTCACCCAGCGCCTCTAAGATGCGCGCACGTGGGACACGCCCCCAAAAGTGCACCTGTTTTGAAACGCCTAAATCGGCGGCCATCTGCTTTAAGCGGGCTTCATCCGGCCCATCGCCAAATATCCAATACTCGCTATCTGGGAATTGGCGATGAAACTGGGCGAAAGCCTGTACCCCTAAGTAAAAACCTTTCCAATGGAGCAACCGCCCATAGCTAATTAAGCGAAATGTCCCCGATGTGCGTAGTGGAATTTGTGAGAGTAACTCATAATCCTCATTCGATAAGGCGCTATTAGGCAGTACATGAACTTCAGGCGCGCCCAAACCTTTCATTTTCGCGGCAGTTTCGTGCGTTGTAGCCAAGGCGGCGGCGGAATGGGTGGCATCGCGGCGCACAAAAGGGTTGACTAGGCTAGTGCTCCGCGCAAGGTCGCGCGCCCACTCATATAAACGCCCCTTGAGATTAAACGTGCTGTAGAAGGACCGCGGAGCGGATTCCCCCCCACCCACAGGCCCCCACACAAATTTGAGTGGCAACCAAACTAAAAAGCTAGGAGACCAATACTGCCCCCATGTCAGGTGGTGCGCGCCATCGAAGCGGATTTCTCGGTGCAAGGCGCGCGCCTTTTGTAGATACATCATCACTTGCCACAAATAATAATGGGGGTGTTCGCCACGTTTGCCGTCGTACCACCACCCCAACCACTTGGGCAAATCGTAGTAAACCCAAGTGACGTTAGGTAAAGGTTGCTTTTGGAGGCCGCGTTCAATCGCCGCTTGATTATGAGACCATGTAATCGCCCACACATCCGCAAAACGGGCGACTTGCCGTACCCAATTCCAGCCGGCACCATCTTCAGAGCCTTTCTCTGGGTTACAAGCGTATACAGAGGCCAAAACTTTGGGCCGTTGGCTCATGGGCATACCTTTCTGGTGCATTTAACGAGTTGGAATGGGGTCTTCCCATTTTAGATACTGTTTGTAAGCATGAATCAAAATGCGCGCCGTACTCGTCCAGCTCAATTCTTCTTCTATGCAACGGCGGGCGCGCGCGCCTAACGTCTGTAAATCCACTTCTGGCAAACGGGCGAAACGCTCGATTTCTGCAGAAAGGGCCTCTACATCCAAAGGCACAACGGTAGCGGCTTCATAATGGGCGAGCATCCCTAATGGGTCCGCCTCTTTGGTGATAATACTCGGCAAACGGCAAGAAGCCGCCTCCAAGAGCGAATGCGGCACGCCGCCTTCCCAACGGGAGGGGTGAACGAATACATGGGCGCTACTTAATAGATGAAACTTTTCGTCGCCATAAGCTGGGCCAGCGAAGATGATTTGCGATTCTAAGCCCAAGTTTTTGACCTGTTCCCGCAAAACCTCTGTCGCCTCTTTGAAGTCTGGCCCCACCAATACAAGCACAGCATCTTGGGGCTGGGCTTTGTGCCATGCGTCCACCAACACATCTAACCCCTTGTGATAAGGGTCTAAACGTCCTAAAAAGATAAAAGCCCGCTTTCCAGCGACCTGAGGGTACCGCTCAGACAAAAATTGGCGATTAGGCGGATTCGGGATAGCATCTAAATCAATGCCATTATGGGCATCTACAATCGGCGCTTTAACCCCGTACTGTTTGATATTGGCATGGTCGCCCACCGAATGAACGAATAATGAATGGTTTAGGATTCGTAATTCCAACAACCATTTATAGGGGTACTTAATATAAGGACGACGTTTAGTCACATAAGGGGATAAAGCGCCCCGCGGGGTAGACACATAAGGGATTCGCTTACGGCGCAACCATGGGTACAAACGGGCGATTTCTGGCACATAACAGGAATGCATGTGCAATACATCGGGCTTAAACGCTTCTAAATCGCTGAACAGGGCGTCTGGGACGATAAAGCGTATCGTTTGCCTAGGATAGGACTTCACCAAAACCCCTGCGGGTTCTACAGGTGGCTCTGGCGTCACACAAAAGACGGCCACCTGCTCCCCCAATTCTGCTTGCGCCTTCGCTGTATAATAGACCGATTTAGGGACGCCGCTAGTGGCATTCGGATTGATAGTATCGCCGATGAAATGCGCTATCCGCATAAGTTTCTCCGTGTTGACATAGCCCAATGGTCAACCATCCTATTGTATGGTCGCCATCTTTTCAAGCGCCTTAAAATATCAGGCTATGGCTAAAAAAGAACGTGGCGCATTTTGTATCCATGCGCCACCGTGTCTTAATTGGGTTGGAAGACGTACCCCACACCCTGACGATTTTGGATGTATTTAGTCGGCTCTAGCTTCTTACGCAAACGACAGATATTCACCCAGAGATATTGTGTTTCAGAGCGATATTCAGGGCCCCACACCTTCTCCAAGATTTGTTGATGCGTGAGCACCTGACCTTGATTCACAACCAAAGAATGGAGCAAATCATACTCGATGCGGGTTAATTCGATACGTTTCTTATTGACAAAGACCTCCCGACGGGCAAAATCAATGACCAAATCGCCTAAATCGAGGGGCTTACGTGTGCGGTCGGGAAGTTGTTGGCGCTTGAAAATCACTTGTATACGGGCGAGCAATTCTTCATCGCTGATGGGTCGGGTGATGTAATCATCGGCGCCTAAATTTAAGGCACGTACTTTTTCTGTATCGGACGCCGTATCAGCAATCATGATGATAGGGGTTTCAGTGTGCTTACGCATATACTCGCAGACATCTAAGCCGTTCATATCGCTCAGCTTGGTATCTATGATGATGAGGTCTATACGGGTGAGGTTAATATCGCGCAGGGCTTCTTCGCCCAAGCGATACGATAAAATATCGTAACCTTGCCCCATCATTTGGCTACGAACCAATGCCGACAAGCTCGAACTGCCCTCAATAATCATGATAGTCTGGGGAGCGCGTAAGGGGGCGCCAGTATGTTCAAGCGGGCGGAATTCGGGCACCGCTTTATCTAGCCCATTACCCCCGTATACAGGATAGGCCGGCGGTGGGGGTGTTGAATGCACTGTGGTTGTTTTCACTAAATCTGTCGGTTCTTGATTGAGCGGCACCGCATACACTGCGCCTGATACGCTCAAGGGCAAAGCCAACGTTTGCCCGTGGATACCAATTCGGACCTCATTGGGCGAAGCGTTGACTTGGATGACAATTTCTTCGTTCGTCGGCAAAATGCGAATCGCATTTTGTAATGATTTGATAAATTCACTTTCTACCTGCTCTTTATCCACCTCGACAAAAGGCAGATTATCTGCGGCTTTCACCTTCACGCGGTCCTTAAACTTATGCGGTAGACGCCTATCGAGCATCTCTAAGACCAAATCAGCCGGATTGACTGCATTTTCATTGGGTTTGGCTTCTATTTGAGAGCTATAAGGCATAGTAGGGGCTGTGCGCGATTTTAGACGGGAATTGTCGCGCACAATCCCTATCCAACTTTTCTCGCGAGAATTCAAGTTATCAATCACGATAAATTCGATATGAATTTGATGGTCAGGGTCGTTCAATTCCACATCTACAATTTGATAATCGCCATCAGCACCGCTCAACTGTAGGATAGATTTCAAAGCATCTTTAAGTTGTTGGCGCGTCGCTTGCACATCTACCGATTGTTCGGCGATGCGGTCAAGTAAAATCTCTGGCGGACGCCCCAACACTTCTGACGGGCTGACTGTCGTCAGCTCGGTGAATTGCGGATTACAAAAAGCCACTTTGCCATTATCATCTACGAAGAAGATGCCCTCGGTGATACTCAGCAAAATCGCTTCTAGGCGACCGCTTTTTTCTAGTGTCGCCAAGATAAGCGTCATACGCTCCAAAGCTTGTCCAGCGGCGTGCGTCAAACTTTTGATGAGATTGACAACATCAATGCTGAACTGGCGATTGCTGGTCACGCTGACGATAACCCCACCAATGAGCCGCGTAGAATCTGCGATGGGCAGAACAACCAGTTGATGGCTTTTCATGGTGCGGAACAGGGGCATAAAGGGGTCTTTTTGCCCAAAACCGAGCTGAGATAACACTTGCGGGCCGTCATCCATCTGCTCTATCAATTCATAGATGTGTTCATTATGGATGAGCGATTCGATAATTTCGACCAGCTTTGGGTTTTCTGTGGCGACAATGGGGCGTTCCATCCACCAATAATCGCGGTCGTGCAACCACACAACCCCGCCTTGCACACCCGGCAAGTCTTTTATCATCTCATGCAAGTCATTAGCGATGTCGTTAGGAGATTGCAGAGTGACGAAGCGTTGCCACGCACGGCGCAATGTGCGGCTGAACTGCACATTCATCATTTGATTGTGGCTGTAATGGGCATTTTGAAGGGCTACCGAAAATTGCGCGGCGAAAATTTCGTATAAGGCGAGGTCATCTAGCGATAAGGGCGCTTCAGCTCGTCCGAAAGCGCAAATAGCGCCCATGTTATAATCTTGATAGCGCACGGGCACAATAATAGCGGATTTGGCATCGGGCAAGGCGGGAATAGGGATATAATTGGGGTCATCTGTGATATTATCATAAACCTGAGAAACGCCCCCCATCACCACCCGATAGAATGGCTCATGTTCTTGGGGGTACATTTTGCTCTCGTACAAAGTCCCATTTTTGACGACGCCGTTCTGTCCGGCATAAATGCAAAGCATATCATCTTCCATCAAGATGATGGCAAGCCCGTACAACTTAAACGCACCACTCGCTTGGTCAATCGTTTCAGCGATGAGCGTTTCGGGGTCTACATTGCTATGTAAGCGCCGCGATAAGTTCGTCAATTCGTACATATTGCGATTTCGCAACGCTAAATCGCGGCTTTGGCGATACTGTTTTAAGCAAAAGCCGAGACGGTAATATAATTCTTCTTTGGCGGCGTGCTCTGGCACGAAATCATCCGCGCCCGCCATCATCAGGTTTGTTTGGTAGGTTGTGCTTAAATCTTCGGATAAGACCATGACTGGCGTGAGGGGGCTACGCCGCTTAATCTCTCGAATAATAGCGAAGACATCTTTACCCAATAAAGCATCATTCAAGATGACTAAATTGGCTCGCCCTTGGCTATGCAACCCAAGAGCATGCGCTATATCATCTGTGCATTCAACTTCATATGTCTCTGCGACGGCCAATTCTTTCAATGACGTTGGCCAGTGGTCAGTGTTCAAATGACCCACATATAAAATACGGCTTACTTCTAACATGGCAGCTCCTCATAAACTTCCCCATTGGGACAGCCCAAATCCCTTTTGGACTGTTGACGAACGCCAACCCCAACACACACACAAAGCATTATAAGTCAAACGGATTGTTGAGAAAAAATATCTGCAAGGATAACGCGCCGAGCTTGATAGTATCCCCATGACGCATACGATACGGCTCATCAGGGGCTAAAGATTCGCCATTGAGCCATGTTCCGTTCACGGTATGATTATCCACGATGACCACATGATCGTCGCGTAACTTGAGATACATATGTTGCCGCGATACCCCCAGCTCGTAGGCCTTAAAAGGTGTTAGGTCAATATCCGGTTCTGTTGTGCCCTGCTTGCGTCCAAAAGTGACCGAATCCGTCAAGTCGAACACCATGGTTACGCCGGAACTCAGAACCTTGATAGCGATTCGCCATGGGGTCTTCATGCCAGCGTCTATGGCACTTGTTTGTGGAACAGCGACGTTGCCAACCACATCACCAGTGTTGAGTTTTTGGGTTTTCTTGACCATATTTTAGGGCCTTGTTAGGATTATTAGACAACTTATGCGATAGGGATGATTTTTGAAATGATAACTTTCATTATCGTAACGATTCTAGTGCTATTCTACAACTTATAACCTTGTTAACGACAGAATCTTAGCCTATTTTTTTACATTTTTTAGAATTTAATACGCTGATTTAAGGTTAATCCCGCCAGTTTGTAATATGGCCTAGAATGATTGTAACATACCTTGCGCGCAGAATGTAAGGCTACTGTATGGTTTATGATAGGATTATTTTGTTTAGGGGGCAAGCGACAAGCGCTACTCAGATTTATGATATATCCCCAGCGCTTAGGGGTTGCGTAAAAAAAGCTGGCGTGTGCGTTCAGTGGCGGCGTATTGTTGGGGGGTTAACAAAGACCAGAAGAATTGCGGCGTGGCGAGTTGCCCATCAGCGAGGGTCGCGTAATCTCTCAACCAGTTGAAGAAAGCCTCTGTGCCCAAATCTTGACGCAACTGGTGCAACATTGCGACGCCCCGCAAATAAACGGCGTTGATGTATTCTCGCGGGCTAGCAAAATCGTAAACAGCGCTATCTACTGCCCCTTGCGGAAAATAACTATCCACACGGAACGACCACCACCATTCTTTCAAAACAGGGTAATATTCTTCGATGTAAATATATTCGCAATAGGTCGCCAAAGCTTCGTCTAGCCATGGGTGCAAAGCGGAATCGCTACCCACTTTAGCGTACCACCACTGATGCGCCACTTCATGCACTGTGATGAGTGTCAGCCAACTATTCGGCTGTCCATCGAAAGCCCGAAACCATGCCCCGCCCACAAAAATTAAACCGCTGAACTCCATGCCATCCGGAAAATCGCCCTGCACAACAACCAAGCGACGGTAAGGCATGTCTCCAAATAAATCGCTGAACATATCTACAGCGCGAGTAGCCATCAACAAGGCATGCTCCGCGCTATGCACTGTGTTTGATGTAGGAGCATCTGGCAAGGTATATACTTCGACCAATACCCCTTTGTCGCTTACTTTGCTCGTCATCGTGAAGGCATCGCTCAAGCTCAGGGTCAAATCGCGACCGCGAGGGTGGCGGATATGCCAGCGCGCGCTTCCTTGAGCTTCAACATGGCCGGGGGCGGCGAGTTGAAGATTAGGGGGCGCATCGCGCACATTAAGCAATACGTCCCAATCCGCTTGCGGCAAGATGACCTGTTCGCCTACAAAGATAGGGGTATGAACCACCCACTCACCCGCTATAAAAGGCGCGACAATCGGCAACCAGTGGCCCAAATTCATTTGGCGGTCGGTGTAACCAAAGAAGCCACGAGAAGCGAATACACCTCCTGTAATCCGCTGAGGTTGTACCTGAAAAACCAATTTCAGGCTTAACACATTTTCGGGCAAAAATGACTGCTCTAGCTGTATCTCCAGACGATTAGCAGATAGGGTATATTGCGGCGTAAATTCGCCGATAGAAATAGCCTCTAACAAAAAGCCATTCACCCAATTGTTCGCTTCGACATTCAAAACAAGACTTGTCAGGTCTTGGCCCGTGTTATTGCGATAGGTTATCGTCTGTTCCACATAGGCGCGCCGTGTCGGATAATCAATTTCAGCCCGAACAAGATACTGTATGGCAGAAGGCGCGGGCGGTTGCGGCGCTTGCTCAGTTTGTTCTACAACTATAGGCATTGCTGTAGGGGTCGTTATGGGGTGTAAATCTCGGCTAACCGTGGGAATTGGGGTCGTTTGTTGCGCGATACGAACGATAGGAACAGGAGAGACAACCGACGGCTTGGGTACTTCTTGCGCCCAAGACAAATTGCAGGCTACCAAAGTCAACAACCATAATAGGAAGATAAGGGTTCGACGCGCCATATCATCTCATCATACCTGTTCAATGATAAATTGCCAACACAAAATTCTGCGCTCTTTTTTCATCATCTGCGTAACCTAAATAGCGTATTCGTGTTATGTTTAGATGTGCTATTATTTAGCGAGGCAAACTAGTTTATAGGAGACATCCTTTGCTAATCCCAAATATCAGCGATATTCGCATTGAAGAAAAGGTCCTAGCTATCGTCCGTTTATCGCGTTGGCGCGAACATGTGCCATTCACTATCCCGCTCACTATCGTAGGCGCTTTGCTGGCGGCGCAACTCAATCAACAGCTCATTGATTGGCGCTTGGGGGTGGTCATTTGCGCCAATATCTTAGCTGTTTCATTCGCTTTTATGATTAACGACGTGGTAGACGCGCCCGATGATGCGCTGAATCCTAAAAAGAAACTCCGTAACGTCATCAGTAGCGACCTGCTTACATGGCGGGAGGGGATGGCCTTATCCCTGCTCACGGCGATGATTGCTTTGGCGTTATACGCCCTCGGTGGCATGTGGGTAGTTTTGTGGGGTTGCATCACCCTGATATTATCCTATTTCTATTCAGCTAAACCCCTGCGCCTCAAAGCCCGTCCGCTCACCGATGTTGCTTCCCACGCGTTGATGTTGAGCGGTCTTTTGGTGATGAGCGGTTACTACATCTATGATGCGACGCCCGAAATTGCGTGGTTTGTTATCGCCGCGACGACGCTCTTTTCCGCTTATGGGCAGTTCTATAACCAAATTGACGATTATGAAGTGGATAAACGCGCCGGCCTTAAAAACACCGTCGTTTTATTGGGACGCAGCGGCACTAGCTTTTTAATGTTTGGCTCTCTCATTGGCGCGGCTGTCTGTATGGGTATCGCCATCCTCAACCAGTTATTCCCCTTCTGGTTGGGGGTTGTCACGGTGGTTGGTCTGGGTTCTTGTCTACTTTTCACGTGGGAAACGGATATGCGCGGCAACCCAACAGACTTGACCGGGGCCGCCCAAAAGCCTACATTGCTCATCTTTAACATCGTAGCGATTTTGTGGCTCTTGTGGTCTATTGGGCTTTTCAGGCTTTAAAAGCAATGCAACAGGTAACTACCCTTTGCAAGAGACGCTACGTTAGAAAATAGCTTTCGCTAGCGTCTCTTCATCGTTTTTGTCCCCATCTTCACAATTTATATGCTACAATTCCCGCTATAAAATTCGGCAACCAACCACCAGACCGCTTATGAATGACATCCATCAAATCCTTTTCAACATGCATATTTTATACTCGCTCGCTTTGGGCGTCTGGTCAGCTAGCCTAGCTGTGCGCCAACAATCCATCAGTGGGAATTTTTGGGGCGCGGTGGCTACCTATACCTTATTGGCAGGTGGGATTACGCTCATTGGCGTATTGATGACTTTACAAGGTCTGCGCCCTGAACGTATTGTCACATATTACTTGTATATGGCTTGGCTGGTCATCATCATGCCTGGCTTATTCAGCATGTTGCGCGGGCGCGATGATAGAAATGCGGCTATCGCTTTTGCCATCTTAGCGATATTCAACGCCGCCACATCCTTCAGTATGTTGCAACGTAATATCGTCTCGCCATGGCTTTGATATATCGCTTTATCTTCTTCATCATCATATATATGGGAATCAGCGCCTGCCAACCACAGGCTACCCCCTTTCCAGCCAACATCCCTTCGCCCACGGCAGAAAACATCATCACCCCTACCCTTATGCCCATCCGTTATGCCGTTCCAGATAACGCCTTACCCTACTTTCAATTTCACATCAACGCGCCTATAGATGTCATCACCACTACATCCTCAATGACTTTAGGCGATGATTACGACATCATCGCCGACTATGGTTTACATTCGGGATGGACCGCTTCGCCCATTAGCCAACACGTGGCGCTAGTCTTAAACTTACAACAAAGCCCGCTAGACAATCCCGTTATCGCCGATTTAATCCGCTCCATCCCCGATTCAACGACGTTAACAGACCTCAGTAGCATCATCGGCGTTATCTCCGCCGAAAGACCTACCCGCTCCGCAAGAGAAGCGCGAATAGCGCTAGCCAATAGTGGCTATTTAGATGGGCTTGAACTCCGTTTGGCTATGTCGCCTATGCCCGGCATAGATAATGTCATCCAACAATTTCAATCAGCCAATATCTTCCTCAACCCTGTGTCTTATCCTTATCCACTAGACCCGCTTCTGCTCTCATCAGAAGGCTACCCTCTTGCTTTGGTGCTTTGGACGCAAGCCACGGAACGCGAACAGTGGCTGAGCATCGTAGGCGAAGCCAATTGGATAGCGTTATATACTTTACCTATCAGCTACCAAGCAATACCAGAGCTGAGCGTACAAATCGCTGATAGCGGATGGCCTATCGCTTCGCGCTGACGCTTTTTCGCTAGAATGTTGCCAAAATCGCATGAAAGGTCTTGTGTGATTATTATATGCACCCACCCCAACGCAGATTTTGATGCTATCGCATCTGTTTTGGGCGCTTATAAGCTGTTTCCCGATGCTATCCCTGTACTGCCTAAAAAGCTGAACCGCAATGTGGCAGATTTTTTAGCTTTGTACCAGAATGGGCTACCTTTCCTGCGTGAAGAAGACCTGAAAGTCCAATCCATCAGCCATCTTATCGTAACCGATACACACCGCATCCCCGACTGGCCAGCGGTCACGCCACAAACAGCTATTACCATCTTTGACCACCACCCCCTTCAGCGCGAACTAGGGGCCCATGAAGTTTGGCATGGCGAGCCGCTTGGTTCGGCGACGACCTTACTTGTGGAGCGCATTCAACAACAGCTCATCGCACTCAATTCATTAGAAGCGACCCTATTAGCTATCGGCATCTATGAAGATACCGGCATGTTCACTTATGGCACGACGACAGCGCGCGATATGCAAGCGGGCGCTTGGCTTTTGGCCCACGGGGCAGATATAGACACGATACGGCGCTGGATGACTACCCCGCTGAGCGATGACCAACAAGCGTTATTCGAGATTTTGCTTCAATCCGCGGAAACACGCACTGTGCAAGGTTATGCCATTACGGTAGCCACTGCGACGATGGATAAATATATCGAAGGCATTAATAGCGTCACGCATCGCCTGCGCGATTTAATTGATAGCGCGGCCATCTTCATCGTGGTCCAAATGCCAACAGTGGTACAACTGGTGGCGCGCTCATCGGAAGATGCCCTTGACGTCGGGGAAATCGCGCGACAATTTGGCGGCGGAGGACACAAACGCGCCGCAGCCGCCTCTATCCGTGAAGTTCCTCTAGACCAAATCACGCCGCGCCTATGGGCTATTCTGGTTGAAAACATCCACCCACCCACCCGTATTGCTGAAATCATGTCCTACAGTGTGCAAACGGTCGCGGCGCAAGACCGTTTGGGGGACATTATTCACACCATACGCCGTATTGGTCATGAAGGCTACCCCGTTGTAGAAGATGGGCACGTCGTCGGACTGCTGACAAGACGCGACGCAGACCGCGCCATTGAACATGGGTTGAGCCGCTTACAAGTGCGCGACGTGATGATGGCCGGCGCTTATACGCTTAGCCCTGATGATAGCGTATCCGCTTTGGAACAAATCATTGTGGAAAGCGGCTGGGGTCAAATCCCAGTCGTTCATCAAGACAGACTCCTGGGCATCGTCACCCGTACCGACCTCATCACCTACTGGGCGCGCGTCCACCCCTCGGTTGCTATGCCCCAAAATACATTCCCACGGGAGCAAGCTAATCGCGTATTGGGTGACGCTTTATATCAACTGTTAGAACGCATCAGCAACAAGGCCCAAGCGATGAATGTAGCGCTCTATCTGGTTGGCGGTGTCGTCCGTGACCTGATGCTGGGTATAAAGAGCGTGGATATAGATTTTGTGGTAGAAGGCGACGCCATCGCTTTTGCACAACGCATGGCAGAGGATTTAGGCGGCGACATTAACGCTTTCCGACCATTTGGAACAGCGAAATGGACCTTGCCCAAAGCGCTATCGAGCATGGGCACAATGCCGAAATACATAGACTTTGCCACCGCTCGGTATGAGTTTTACGAACATCCCACCGCTCTACCAACGGTCTATTCAAGCAGTATCAAACTTGACTTATTACGGCGCGACTTCACTATAAATACGCTCGCTATTCAGCTCAGCCCTTCAAGCGTCCATTGGCGTTTGCTCGATTTTTATGGGGGACAAAACGACCTGCAAAATCGCCTAATACGAGTTTTGCACAGTTTGAGCTTTGTAGACGACCCCACCCGTATTTTGAGGGCTGTCCGTTTTGGCGAACGCCTTCAGTTCATCATCGAGCCGCGCACAGCCGAACTATTATCAACGGGGCTACCGATGCTCCGCCGTATCACGGGCGAACGCATCCGTAACGAACTCGATTTACTTTTACAAGAACATCATCCAGAAAAGGGTATCCTCAAATTAGAAGCCTTAGGGGCGCTAGAGGCTATCCACCCCGCTTTCAGGGCGCACCCTGATATTCGTTTTGCTTTTGAACGCGCCCGCCAGCGATGGCAAAAAGAAACCATAAATGATTTATACTGGCACATCCTTTTAGGCTATTTATCCCCACTAGACACCGAAAACATCGGCGAGCGTCTGCTCTTTGGCAAACCCAAAATACGTTCATTTACGCTGACAGCGCAGTTGTACCAAGAAAGCGCTTGGTTCTCAGAAAATCATCCCCCTAGCGCTATCGTCGCGCATTTAGAGCCAATTCCCGATGTAGCTATCGCGGCGTTTTATGCCATGGTCAGCGATGCGACGATTCACGCTCAGTTGAACAACTATCAACAAGTTTGGCGGCATGTACAGGCGAAAACGAGCGGTGACACGCTCAAAGCTTATGGTCTAAAACCCGGCCCGCTCTTTCGCCGCATCTTGGGCGAATTGCGCGCGGCGCGAATTGATGGCATTATCAATACAGATGATGAAGAAGCACAATTACTCGTGGAACTCATACAGAAATGGGTTAAAGCTGATGACCGCTATTGAACCCACTTCCATACACATCCTTTTATCGGTAACCATCCGTCAAGCAACCCAAAAAGACCTACGCGCTTTGGAATGGTATGGGCAATTTGCCCACTTTCGCGAACTTTTTCGGCGCTCTTACCGCGAACAACTAGCAGGGCGGCGGTTGCTCTTGGTGGCCGATAGTGGCGGGTATATCATCGGGCGCATCTTTATCCAATTCATCGGGGCGAATCCAGCGGTAGCAGATGGATACAGTCGGGGCTACTTGTACTCTTTTTACGTCATCGATTTATTCCGTGGTCAAGGCATTGGTACGCAACTTATTGACTCAGCAGAATGTATCCTCAGCGAGCGCGGATTTGAATGGGCGACCTTAGCGGTAGCTAAAGAAAATCAACGCGCCTTAAAGCTTTACCAGCACAGGGGCTACCAATTATTCGGAGAACATCGCCAAGTTTGGCATTATACGGACCATAAAGGCGTGCGTAGAGAAGTTTTTGAACCCTCTTGGATGTTAGAAAAACGTTTAATTTCCTCATCTTAATTGTCAAAACACTTATCTTGCCTTATACTCTCCGCTTGGGCCTGGGTTCTGCGGGTTTATAAAGAACCTATATTATCCCCTAAAACCGTAAAATTGCGCGATAAAAAGCTTGTGTAATCCCTATCGCCATTTACAATACAAACGGAAGGAGGTTTCCAGCATTCTATGACAGCTAAAATCGCAACTGTGCAAATCACACGCTGGAGCGGCGGACAACACCCCAATATTCTCACCATCACCCGCATCATGAAAGAAGAAGGGCTACGCCCTTATATGTGGATGAACATCCCCAATTATCGCTATGCTGTCCGTAGCCATAACTACCACAAAGTTTTATATATCCTAGAAGGCAATGTTGAGCTGGTCTTGCCAGATAGCAACCAAACTATCCGCCTGCGCGCAGGCGACCGCGCCGATATTCCCGCGGGCGTGCGGCATGGTACTAATGTCGGCGCAAACGGCGCAAAATGTGTAGAAGCAACTTATAACAACGTATCGCGCTGCTAATCGCTCTCAAACGTTTTCCGCAATCCCTCTTTATCAAGGATACGAATAGACTTCCGCCTAATTTGAATGAAACCCTTTTGGCGGAAGTCATTCAAAATCTGCGTGGCCGTCTCTCGATAAGTGCCCAACATATCAGCGAAGTATTGATGCGTATATCCCTTGATAAAACTACTGCCATTATTTGCTTGTTGCATCCGCAATAACAACCCCGCTAATCGCGACGGCATCCGCTTAAAAGTCGCCTCGACAAGCCCCTCTTCCGCTTGGATGAGGCGTTGCCCTACCGCTTCTAATAAGCGCAGTGCAAATTGTGGCTTTTCCACCAGCAAGCGCTCGACATGGGCCCTATCCCAGACGCAAATCACGCAATCGTCGAGGGCCTGCGCGAAAGTTTTATGCATCCTCTGCCCAACAAGCATCATTTGCCCAAAAATTGCGCCCGGACGGAGTTCAGCCACAACCAGTTTACGACCATCTATAGACGTGCGGTAAAGCTGAACACGCCCTTCTTTTAAGATGAATAACACCTCGCCGGGGTCGTCAGGCATATAAAATAGATGACCAGAAGGATAATGAACTAAACGGGTTTGGTCGTTAACAGCTCTTACTTCATCCAATGATAAATCTTGAAAAGCATCTATGGTTTCTAAATAGTTCAACTTAACATGGGTCATAAGCGCATTCCCTTTTAGCTAAGCCTTTACTATAACGTCCTTGAAAATACCGCACAAATTCCTACACAGCCCAATCAAGTGAAAAATAAAACACGTCATACCCATATAGTGTTCCCAATCCGTAAGATGTTACACTCCATAGATTATCATTTCATCACCCCTTATAATGCTATTGCAAGGTTTCCGTAAGCATTCCTAACCAGAATGAATCTAGTGATTATGGAATATGTTTGAGGTTAGTAGTTATGGAAAATGTCACTATTGGTCTAGCGCTCATCGCTGGTTTTCTCTCTTTCATTTCGCCATGTGTCTTACCGCTCGTGCCCGCTTACATCGGTTATCTGGGAGCGCGGCTAACCCATGATGTGGCGCTCCAAGCGCAAGCTCCTGTGGGGGGCGTCGTGGCGCTCAATAATCATCCCAGCCGCACGCTAGGGGCACGATTTGGGTTATTCATCCACGGTGTATTATTTGTAGTCGGCTTCACGTTGGTTTTTGTCGCATTTGGTCTGATGACGACCGGCATTATCAGCATTGCGGGCCCAGCGCGCGCCACCTTAACAGACATCATCGCGCGCTTAGGTGGCACGCTCATCATCTTTTTTGGTCTAAATTTTATGGGCGTCATCCGCGCCCTATTCAAGCGTTTAAGGGCGAATTCAGCTATCAATAGCCCGCTTTTCACATGGGTAGCTGGTCTTATCATTAGCGTTTGGTTACTGTGGGGGTTTGTAGAACCGCTCATCGCGTTGCCTATTTTGGCGGCGTTTTGGCTGTGGATGGTCTTGGGGGATGGGTTCAAAAACCCCGCGACGTTCTGGAATCGCCTCATGACGAGTATAGAGACGGTCATTTATAGCGATACCCGACGCGATATGGATGCAAAAGGCGAAGGCATCGGCGGCTCTTTACTGATGGGCGTCATTTTCGCCGCAGGTTGGACGCCGTGCATCGGTCCGGTATACGGTAGCGTGCTCAATTTAGCGGCCAGCACGGGCGATGTTGGCCAAGCGATGCCTCTGCTCCTCGCCTATTCCTTGGGTTTAGGTATCCCCTTCATACTCACTGCTTTACTCCTCGACCAAGCGCAGGGCTTACTACGCCGCCTACAAAAGCACATGCACACTGTGGAGCGAGTCATGGGGGCGTTGCTCCTGTTCATTGGGCTACTGGTTGCCACGGGTCGCCTGCAAGACATCAGCGTGAATTTGACTAACCAATTTACAGAAGTGTCTACGCGCATTGAAAATTGTGGGGTTGGCTTTTTCCAAGGGGATATTGCTCTGCATCAGGTAGGGCCTTGCCTGAATCGCCAAATTGTACCCTTAGCAATCGGTGAAATATCCATCGGCAATCAATTGAAAAACCACGCAGGGCCAATCACCTTCATATTCCACGCCCGCGCCAACACGACCATTTATGTTGAAATTGGTGATTTAAAGGATATAACCTCTGCGGAACTCGTAGCCACCCTAGTAGCGCCAAATGGCGAGGAATTAACGCGCGCGACGGGCGATATAGTCATCAATAGCGATACCCTTTTAGTTATCAACGGGCTAGAGTTAACGCAAGAGGGCATTTACCAACTCATCGTTTCTATTCCCGCTTCTGCAGACTCGCAAGCTTTAGACTTCAGCGCCCGCATTCGCACCAGCCCGCCGCGCATAACCGCCCAAACATCCCTAGACAATATCCCTGTTGTTGAACTTCCCAATGCTACAGAAGATAATAGTGCGCTCGACGCCATCCTTAACGGCCAAACAACCGATGCGCCCGCCAGTATCGAGGCTTTGGCGCAAGCGAGTGACCCTATTGTCGGCACAGCGATAGGCAACCTCGCGCCAGATTTCACCCTACAGACAGATGGCGGCGAAACGGTAAGCTTATCGGATTTGCGCGGTCAGGTGGTATTGCTGAACTTTTGGGGCACATGGTGCGGCCCTTGCCGTCGAGAAATGCCCGAATTTCAACGGATTTATGAAGAACGCGCCGACGAAGGGTTCACCATTTTAGCGGTCGCTATCCGTGACAATGTAGATAACGTGGTTGAATTTCGGCGCGAGTTTGGCTTGAGCTTCACCCTAGCGTTAGATAGTGATAACGCGGTCGCTGACTTGTATGGCATCCAAACAGCGCCCAGCACGCTCATCATCTCTCCTGATGGCGTTGTGGTGGCGAAGCATTTTGGGATGTTGGTAGAATCGCAAATAACCGAACTGGTCGCTAAAGCTTTAGCTGAAGGCTCATGAGTCATCGCTATATCCTGTGCTTCGCTTGGATTTTAGCTGGTGCAAGCCTTATCGGTATCGCATCGGTAATTCTCATCCAAGCCGGCTTGCCCCAACGTGCGCTTTATACCGGCCAAATAGGGGCCGAAGGGATTCTATACGCTCCAGAAATCGGCGCATACGCCCCCCTATTCCAACGAGAACGACTCACAGGGGGGCAACTCGTCTTAGCTGAGTTGCGCGGTCAGGTCGTCCTCATCAACTTTTGGGCGACTTGGTGCCAACCATGCGAGCAAGAAATGCCCATCCTGCAATTGTTACATGAGCAGTACGGGGAGCGCGGGCTAGCTATTTTAGCGGTGAATATGGGGGAAGCGCGCCAAACCATCCAACAATGGGTGGAACGCCTCGAACTGAGCTTCATCATCCTGCTAGATACAGAGATTCCCGCCCTTGCCGATATTTATCGCTTGCGCGGACAACCGTCTACGTTTATTCTCTCTCCATCCGGGAAAATTACAGCAATCTTCTATGGTTCGGCATCTATGGCGCAGTTAGAAGGCGCTATCCAACCGCTGTTGTCGGCCAGTAAATGAGGTGATTATGAGCAAATCGTATTCTTTCGCCGTGCGCGCCAACATCTGGACGTTACGATTGGCGCGCCATTGGCTTCGCGTCGTCCTCGTCATCCTTGGCATTTATATTAGCTTGCCGTGGGTCGCCCCAACCTTGATGAAATTAGGCGCGACAGATGCGGGCAACTTTCTTTATTTTTTGTATAGTCCATTTTGCCACCAATTCGCTTTTCGCTCTTTTTTCTTATATGGGGAACAAGCCGCCTACCCGCGCTATACCGTCGGAACAGGATTAACCCCTTTTGAAACCTATGTAGAGCCTTTACCGGAATTCGCCCCTGACCGCATCGTGGAAATTTTCGGCATCCAGAGCCTTGTAGGGGATATATACGGCTTTTCTCCCGGTTTTCAAGGTGCGGCGAGGGAGTTCAAAGGTAATGAGCAAATGGGTTACAAGATGACCCTCTGCGAGCGCGACATCACCATCTATACAGCGATGTTCATCGGCGGCGTGCTTTATACGCGCGTGCGCTGGCGTTTACGCCCGGCGCCGTGGTGGCTGTATATTTGGTTGGGGCTTGCGCCGATTGGCATAGACGGCTTCAGCCAATTATTGAGCTATCCGCCTTTTAATTTATGGCCCGTCCGCGAAACGTCCCCCTTCTTCCGCGTCCTAACCGGCGCGCTATTTGGTTTGATGAATGTTTGGCTCGGTTTTCCTTACCTAGAGCGCGCCATGTGGGACACGCGCCGCCAAATCGAATCCAAACTGGCGCGTATCGGTATCCACATTTAATTCAAGATAGCGTGAACAGGCCCCTACTTTGAAGTAAGGGCCTGTTTTTGCGAGGAGAGCTTATGAACCGGCGTCGCCGCCGCCGATGCCGGGCACGGTCGGCACAACGAATGGCGTTTGCGTGGGCGTGGCCGTAGCCGGTTGCGGCGTAAAGGTGAAGGTGGGCGGCGCAGGCGTCCATGTCTTGGTGGGCGGCGCAGGCGTGAATGTGTTAGATGGCGTCAACGTCGGGCCGGGGGTATTGGTCGGTCTGGGCGTGTTCGTTGGGACGGGCGATGGCACTTCGCTCAGGAAGATAGTGCCGGTTTGACCGCCGCTCGTGCCGGCCGTACTACCTCCGCTACCGCAACCAATATCAAACCATGTGCCATTGAAGTCAGAGGCGGAAATACCTACCTGAGCCAAGGTCAAGTTGCCGATACCAGAGAAATCAAGGTGTAAGAAGGTGGATGAATTTGGCGGGAAGGTGTAATTAGTGACCCATGCCCCTTCTTGACGACCGCGCGTCGGCGGGTCGTTATCTTGCGGCGTGCCTTGCCAGACGACAGTGCCATTACCGCCGAATTGCGGCAAGTCATTAGCGTTATTGCCGCCGGCAACCACTTTGACGAGGAAAATATCGCGCCCGCTCGGTTCGCGCCAAGCGATGTTGAAATCGGTCAGCGGGGCGACCACTGTACGGTTATTGACCACGCGCAAACGAACATCGCCGAGCGGGTCGAAGGAGACGAATTCCACGCGCAAAGAGGTAGACGCGCAATCAGGCGTGTAGGTAGCCGTGGGGGTGACGTTCGGATCGGGTGTAGGCGTGGGCGGCGGCGTAGGCGGCAGAATCAAGGTCACCGCGCAGTCAGCATTTATGCCCGACGTCTCAGGATTATCAAACCAGAAAGTAGTCCCTGTGAAGTCCCACGGTTGCATGTAGGTCGCGATGAGCGGCGGCCCTTGCACGAAAACACCTTCCCAACGCACAGTTGCGCCATTGCCGGGCACTTCTAGGAAAGCGCCAGCTTGGTACGAACCATCAGCAGGGTTACTAGAATCGGTTGGCGATACTTTATCCGGTGCGCCGATGAAGTAAATTTCGCCCTCTAGAGCCTTTAGGCCAATGCCCACTTCGGGATAATCCGTTTTCATCGCGTCGTTTTGCCAAATGATGATGGATTTCACCAACCACGAATTGGCGTTAGCGCCTGTATTATTGTTGGTGAATTCGATGTAATAACGGTTGGCGAAGAAGGTGACATTTTGCGCCTTAATTTTATTGCAATCGAAAGGCTCTTGTGTCGGCGGCAAAGGCGTATTGGTCGCCGGCAAGGGGGTTTCTGTCGGCGGCAAGGGGGTATTGGTCGCTGGTACATCGGTCGGCGTTGGCGAACCCAATTCTGGAACGCTACCAATCCCTTCGCCGGGTGGATTGAAGAGCGGGACATCCGCTGTGCGGAACGCTTCGTTGACCGCTGTACGGCGCGCTTGTAAGGGGATGAACGGCGCGAAGCCCAAGGGGGTGATGAGCGGATGATTGAAGCTCACAACAATGGTCACCGTATCGCCTGGACCGCCGGGGTCAATCCACGGTATGCCAACGTTGTAACTGAAACCGCTGTTCTGTAGCGGTTTTTCGCGCAGAACACAACTTGGCGCCCAATCTGGCGGAATATCGAACTCGCGCCCCGGTTCGTTATCGTAGTTTAAGCGCATGGTATAAGCATCGGACGGCTCTAACATCGTCAGGAAGCGCGTACCGACGGCCAATTCATCGCTGGCATTGGGGCCATATACCAAACGCGAATCGTCTAACATCGGGCCGCGGTCGCTACAAATCATGACGTTGAACCAGCCGGGACGGTCGCGGCCGGGTTGGGGGCGTTGCCAAACTTCGTATAAGAACGCTTTGACCCCTGCTTCATCGCGGGTGGGGATGCGCGTATCTTCGATAGCGAGGCCCGCCGCGCCGCGCCGCGCCTCCTCGTAGATGGAGACGATGCGTAGAATATCACGTTGTAGCTGTTGATGTTCGGGGTCATCGCCCCTACAGTCGTTGAGGCCATACCAACTGGCGAACAAATCTTCCTGCAAGGTATTCGGGTCATTATCCGCCTGGTAGAATTGAATTTGCATCGCCTGCCCGCCGTAATCCACCGAGAGTTGCGCGGGCGTGCCCTTATCGCTATTCGTACCACCCTTAATCTCTAGCGTGATGGGGTCGCGCACAACATCGCACGGGACAATTTCATTGATGTTATAGCGGTCCTCAAAATATTGGCCGGTGCTGGCGTAACGGGCGGCGGTACGGGCGGCGTTTTGCAATGTTACCCATGCTTGGAACAAACGCCCAAACTCAATAATGCCAAAGAGGAGCAACAACAAGATGGGCAGTGTTATCGCGAATTCGGCTAAGGCCTGCCCCTTTCGCCGTTGGTCCTGCCTTGTTCCGACAGGCTTTTCGTATTGGTCCATAAATCCCTCGCAAAATCGTTAACGCTTGAATCTTCTCATAAATGGGGGACGCCCTTAAAGCTCCCCCACATAATACCGATATTAGCGACTCAAACGGGTGAATAAGCGCGACGCAATTTCATCGAACACCAGTTCCAACTCATCGCCTTGTGGCGCGTTGAAGTAATTGCCGCAATTCACCGTCGCCGGCAACGGCGCGTACATATCCTCCATACTGCCATACACCCCATTGGGCGCGGGCTTCTTGTCCGGGTCTTGGCACGGGCCGCGCGCCCCAAATGTCGCGCCGGGTTTCAACAGTTGCCCATCGAAGTAACGCGCGCTGAGGTCATCGCTGGAATCATGCCAATCTTGCCAATAATCGTCATCAATACGGAAGTTATCGCCGACATCCGCCACGTAGCGCAAAATTTGTTCGCCCAAGCAATCCGGGACATTTAAACTGCACATGGTGCGCCAATCATATTCTTCTGCCTCGCCCGGCCCCGGACGGTTCAAGAACTTCAGACCAAAACCAATGGTGAAGATGGTGGGCTTAGTGATTTCGCCCTGTTGCGTCTCGTCCACCAGCCCGATATGGTCGGCCCAATCGCGGGCGTAATCATCTACGTCATAAAGCGGGTGGCAATTATCAATATTCACGTCCCAACTGCGTTCGTCATTTGTCTCACGAGCCGCATTAAAATCGCATGGGTGGCGTGTGCTGGGTTCTTCGTCTTGGCAGAAGGGGAAGATAGACGGGCTTTCTGCTGTATCCACCAATTCGCCCAATGTGCCACAACTGCCGTTAGCGTTCTTACAGGCGGCTTCGCTACGGGTCGTGGAAAGGTTAATATCCATATTGCTAGCGCCGCCACCGGGAGAACCAATAGGACAAACGCCCAAGCTACCATAGGTATTCGCTGTCCTGCGTCCGTAAAAGCCCGCTCCGCTATCGCCGGGGGTTTGGTAGGGATTCGACAATCCGGGCAAAGATTGATCACCGCGTCGCACGGGGTCGCTCGCGCCTACCGAACCATCGCTGAGTAGCACAATGACCCACACGGCGTTAGATGCGCGCGGGCGCAGATTATCCACCAAGGCGCGGTTGGCTTCGCGCAAGGAAGCGCCCATGTTGCTATGACGGCACGACGCCCACAACTCATAACTTTGCGCGGACGTGATATTCAAGGGAGCGAAAGGCGCTGATTTGGGGTCTGGAATTTGGATATTATCCAAAACCGGGGTGTTCACATTCGGCCCATAAACGAACTTAGAGAAAAAGGTGGGCAAAGCCGCGTTTTGGTATGGGCAATTATCCGACACGGGATAATTGTAGAACTTCGGGTCGCTCCCCAAGTCAGCAGAAATGGTATCATCGTCATAATCAATGGGGATGGAACAAACCCCATAGCGGTTATACATCGCCTGTTGACCATAAGCGATGCAATCGGCTTCCTCGCCAGTCAAACCAGCGGCGTAGCCGTTCCAGTAAGACCCCATTTCTCCATCAGGGGCATTATTATCGGGGTCTGTATCAATGTTATATACGTAAAAGTTCGGCTCGGCCCGCACGCCCAAACGCTCGTTCAAAGTGTTGATGGCATCTTGGCGACGGAAAATCATATGGTCAAAAGCGCCATCCGTGCCGCCGGGCTTGGTGTAGGGGTCAATGATGAATGCGGAACGGTCGAAGGTGACGAAGGCGACGCGGTCTTGTGGGAAGTCGAGACGGTCAATGAATTGGCGCGTCGCATCGCGCGCTTCTTTGAAGGGCTGGCAGATGAGGTCAGAGAAGTTATTGTCGGGTTCGTTGCTGACCGCACCGACGAAGTTGCCGCTATCGTTGAAATACCCTCCCGTTGTCGGGTCGTTGCAACAGCCATAGAAATTATATGTGGGCACGAAGCCATCCCAGTTGTTGGCGCTCAAGACATTACCCGGCTTGGTCGCCCAACCAAAAGCGGCGTATTCCGCTTTCAATTCCGGGGGCACTAAGAAACGGATCGATGTGGGGAAAAAGCGCACCCGACAATCATCTCGTGGCGCTTGTTGCGTCCCGGTCACAAAAGACGGTTGAAATTCCTTGACGTAGAAAGCATCGTTGGGGTCGTTGTAATCCAGCAAATTATTGATGAAAACTTGCGGCTTACTGAGCAACCCATTTTGCCAATACTCAAAAGGATTGGTGAACGTGGACGTTGTGTTATCGGAGTACGTAATACTGCCCATACCATTGCCTTCAGAAATGAGCTTTTGTCCGGCTTCAAACGAGCGCGGCGGCATGTAAGCCAGCCCGTAACCGATACTAGCCCAATCTGAATAGGTCGTTTCCGCGCGCATAGATTCGGAAACATCCATGATAACCACGACGTCCAAGGCCGCCGTCTCCGACACCGCCGAAGCTTGCAAAGTCAGGCTTTGCCAACCGATGAGCCGCAAAAAGACCGTAGGCGATTCGATTTGGGCGATAACCCGCACTTGCTTACGATAAAAGCCCTCGGCATCGCACAATTCGGGGTCATCAGCGGCTGGGTCGGCGTAACTGTCGCAAGTGTTTACGAGCACCACAGTAGGATCTAGCCCGTAAAATTCGATGAATTGGCGGGCAGATAGCGAGATGGTACCGAAATCTGTACCTTGGCGGAATTGGGTGGCGGCGGCGACAGAGGCACTATCTACCGCGCGCCGAAGCATATTATAACGCACAAACAAAATGGATACATCCGTCACAATGCCGACAAAAGCGGCGAGCGCGAAGAATGCAATCGCCAACACGAGGAGCGATTGACCCTGTTCGGCATTCTGTATAGTGGCTTTCAACGTTTTCATAATATCCTCATTCAGCCTTAGTTAACGGGGCCGAAAACAGTGCGCGGCTCTACCGACAAAGCAGGGAAAGCCGCCCATGCTTCAATAAAAATGTCGTTCGGGTCGCTGAAGAAACCGAAAACCTGTATCGCGCCGGGGATTTGCAAGAACAAATCATGACGCCAGAACAGTTCCACCAACACAAGACCATGATTCGCCAAATAAGACCGCTCATCATTCGTCAGCCCAAAGTTATTCAGGCTGATGAGTTCCTCCACTTCGGCATCGCTGAACTCCGAGCCATAGCACAAGCGCCCATTCATATCCGCCGAGCGCACCCGACGAAAACCACGCCACGAAAACCCACGATGATATTCTTTAACAAACCACGGGTCCATACCGGCCAATTCGATATACGGCTGTTGGGGGTTTTGCCAATTGACCGCTGTCCAGATTCCATCTGGCGTCAAGTCGCGGTCGCCATTGGTGATGTAGTCGAAGGGGTCGCGGTCTTGCTCATCTTCAGGGATGATTGACCCATCGCTGGCCACATTGCATTCATTGGCATTGGTTGGGTAACGCCCTACCACCATCACATTCCAACCGGCTGGCGGTTGGTTTTCGGGGGCGATGTCGCCCCCCGATTTCGGGTCAAAGTTAGAGGCGAAATCAAAGGTGCGCGACTGCAAATCCGAGCGGGTAGATAGCTCCGGAGCGGTACGGCGCGCGTTATTGATATTCTGAAGCGCGAAAACAGAAATGACTATGTCATCTAACTCTGGTCGCCGCGTCCCTACGGGGCCATCATAAGGGCGCGTCCCGGTCAATTTCATGGTGCGCGGCAACATAGAATCAATCATCGTACAAATGATGACATTATAAAAACCTTGGAACGTGGGATTAAAGCACGCGCCATCCCGATGATTTAAAGATTCCGCATTCATTATCGCAAAGGCGGTATCCTCTTCTCCCCCGCTATCAATAGCGCCATTCCCGTTGGTATCAAAACGGCGTAAGTTATAGGGGTCGGGCGCGGTGGGGCTAGGCGGGAAATAGGATTGCATCCAAGAACGCACCCAATCTTCCAGCCAATCTTGATCCACCTCTGTTTGAATCGTGGGGTCATAATACGGGAAAGAGTATTGATTAGACCACGCCAAAGGGCTTAAATCGCCACTTAGGCCCGCGCCGCGACGTGCGCCAACGCGAGTCACTTCTTGCAAGTCGAGCACATTCTGGGCGAACCAACCGATTTCAACGATACCCCAAAATAATAAGAGCAAGATGGGTGTAATGAGGGCGAGTTCTGCGGCGCTCTGCCCTAGTTGATGATGACCAAATGCTTTAGGGTGGCCATCCAAAATGAGTAATATACGCTTAAAAAGCCTGTGTATCATATGAGGGCCTCAATCAATGATAACTGTACCCGATAATACAATAACACAGGCTGAACAATGAGAATGATAGAATTTTGTCAGGAAAGGACAATTTAGGCGCGTTTTATGACGGCACGACCCCAAACTGGATACGGGCTTTCAAAAAATAGCCGCGCCCATGACGAGATTGGATGATGTCCGGACGGTCGGGGTTATCCTCCAGCTTGCGCCGCAAATTGCGGATGTGATTGCGAACGAGCGCGGCATCGCCAACGCCAGATGGATATTGCCACACATGCTTGAGCAAATCGCTAGTGGAATGCCACTGATAAGGGGCGTGGCACAAATAGCGCAACAAGTCGAATTCTACGCGCGTTAATTCAATCTCGCGATTATTGACGAATACCTGATGGGTATCTGCCACCAAAGAGATAGTGGGCACATCGGCGAAATATTGCGCGCGGCGAATGTGCGCGCGCACCCGCGCCGCCAATTCGCGCCCTTCAAAAGGCTTACGGATACAATCATCGCCGCCGGCCTCTAACGCTTGGGCGATAACGGACGGGCTATGGTCATTCGTCAAAAAGATGATGGGCGTTTCGGCTAACTCAGGTTGGCCGCGCAACTTGCGGCACAACTTAATGCCGTCTAAATCGTGCAAATCCATATCCAGGATGATGAGGTCCGGAAATTCATTTTTGATGATGGCCATCGCTTGATGTGCCGAAGCCGCGGCTAAAGTATCATGTCCTTCGACATCAAACACTTGCTCAACTTGGCTAAGCACCGCTAAGTTACCGTCAACAACAAGGATGGTACTCATAACTATCCCCAAAAAGTTCAAAAAGGGCTAATGAATATATGTTTAGTATAACGGCAACGTAGGCTATAGGGTCTGAAATTTTTATGAAATTCGTACAGGCAATGGGCGTGCTCATCCAGCAAACACGCCCTACGGCGTCTTTAGACTAACCCGAAACCATATATCCCACACCGTGAATAGTGCGGATGTAGTTACGGTCGCTATTCGCTTCTAGCTTCGCTCGCAAGTTGCGAATATGGGCGCGCACGAGGTCCGGATCACCGGTATTCGGGGGGTATTCCCACACATCTTGTAACAATTGAGATAACGATAAAACCTGATTGACGTGTTCCATCAAATAACGCAAGAGGCGATGTTCGGTAGAAGTCAATTGAATGACATCGTCATCACCGACATAAACTTGGTAGGTGTTAGAGTCTAAACGTAAATCGCCCACCTCCAAGACGTTATTATTGACGGCCGCGCTACGCGACCCACGCCGCAACAAAGCGTATACTCGCGCTCGCAATTCCGATAGCTCAAATGGTTTTACGACATAATCATCTGCGCCGGCATCCAAACCTTTAACAATATCATCTGTGCTCCCTTTGGCCGTCAAAAAAAGGATGGGCAACGCGCCAAAACGCGGGTCACGGCGCAGGCGCTCGCAGACCATAATGCCATCCATACCGGGCATAATAATATCGAGCAATAGAATATCGGGTTGATGTTGCTTATCGAGTAGCTCTAGTGCCTCGGTGCCAGAGCTGGCTAATATAACATCGAACTTTTCGCGGCGTAGGACGCGCCCTAAAGTGGATAAAACCTCTGGGTCGTCATCAACAGCCATCACACGCACCATATAATAAGTCCTTTCACCAAATCATTACGCATCTGGCATAATCGGCAAACGCACAACAAAGCGGGCGCCTTGCCCTGCTTTCTCCTCTAGAAACATTTGCCCGCCAATGGTTTCCACCGTCTGCTTACAGATATGCAACCCCAATCCCGTGCCCTCGCCCGCTGGCTTCGTCGTAAAAAACGGGCGAAAGACTTCATCGCGAATATGCTCGGGGATTCCCGGCCCATTATCCCAAACAACAACATCAATAAGACCGACATCCAATTTGGGGATGATTTCAATCCCGATTTTAGCATCTTTACGCCCTAACAAGGCATCATGCGCGTTCAGCAACAAATTTAGCCAAACATCGTCTAAGCGCCCACGAATAGCGCCAACCGATGGCAAGGGGTCATTGGGCAAATCATCTAGAATTTGAATGCCATCGCGCTCAATATGCGTTTTGACTAGTGCTAACACCCCGCGGATGGTATCTATGACATCAATGCGCTCTGGGGGAGCGTCCGGGTCTTCTGGTCGGGCGATAGATAGCAGACGCCGCGCCACGCTAGCGGCGCGTTTACCCGCGCGCAGAATAGATTGCAACGATTCATAATTTTCTGAATCTGGCGGCTCATCCATGAGAATCAATTCAGCGTCGGCGACAATCGTCGTTAAAGGGTTGTTGATTTGATGCGCGACAACAGCCGCCAATTCGCCCATCGCCGATAAACGCGCTGTTTGCACCAGCCGCTCTTGAGCGTCGCGCAACTGGACTAAACGTTGCTCTAATTCATGCACTAGCTGGGCGTTTTCCAAAGCTGTGGCCGCTTGCCCTACAATCGCTTTGCTCATGTCTATATCGCGCTCCTGATACACATGCGAGCGGTGCGTATCGGCAAAAACAACCAAGCCGTTAGTTTCTCCCCGTTGGATTAAAGGAATCGCCAAAATAGCTTGGCTACCCGCTCGTGGCAAAGCCGATTGGATGGCTGTAAGCGGCCTATTAGGATAAGATACGATAGTCTCTTTGGCGTTGAGCATCTTTAGCAATAGGGGATGCAAGCGTAAATCAATCGTAGGAAAAGGCGGCTCTAGCCATACGCCCGTGCCTAACTCCACCGTCGTGATGAGCGCATCGCCATCTTGCGATACAATCGCCAATTCATACCAATCAGCTTCTAGTAGCTCCAATAGACGCTCTAGAGCGGTCATGCGCGTTGCGCTGGGGGGCTGGCCCGGTTGGCTAAGGATGCCAGCCAAAGCCTCAAGGGCGCTGTGGCGCGCCCGTCCTATAACGGCTGGGTCTGCTAGCCGCTCCTGTTGACGTATAGAATAAGCGAACAACACCCCAACACTGCGTCCTTGGGCGCTAATGGGGATGAAGGTTAAAATATCTGTCCCTAGTTGCTTGAGTAACTCCACCTCAGGACTGGGCGAAGCCGCCGAACGTTTTACCACGAGTAAACTATCGTTTTCAACAGCCGCCTTAAAAGCGGGATATTGGGCTAAACGCAAACGCGGCCCTTGATGTATCGGATATACAGCCCGCTGATAACGCGCAATACAGCGCAACTGGTTCGCTTCGCGTTCCCAATCATAAATCTCTGTGCTCGTCACATTGGCAATTCGCGCTAGTTGCTGGCAAATGTTGGGCAACGTTTCATCTAGAGCTAGGGAGCTATTGACGATACGGCTTGCTTCCACCAATGAGGCTAGCTCGCGCGCGCGTTGCAGGCTTTCTTCGTGGATACGAGCGTTTTCGATAGCAATAGCCGCGTAAGAAGACAAATTGGTAAGCAGTTCTTGGTGGTTGATGTCGAATAAATCGCTTTTACTCTTGTTATTGACCCCTAATACGCCTATGGGTTTGCCTTGGGAAATGATGGGCACATACAACAAAGAATTGACGAAATATTCCGTTTTCACCCTTTGCGGTCCGCGCGCGCCGATGAGCGAAGGCGAACCGCTTTTGAAGACCTCGCCAGCTATCGTATCGGCGGTACGTATCCGAAAATTGGCGGCCACCTCCTGCTCAATACCCACTTTAGCGCGTAAATAGAGCGTTTCTTTTTCGTCATCGCCGGGCATTAAAATCATGCCTTCGTCAGCGTTTGTGAGGCGGCGCGCCGCTTCCACAATGCGGTTCAAGACCTCGTTAAGGTCCAAAACCTCGGTGAGGGTCTTACCCAAAGCGAATAGCGTTTGAATCTCTTCGATGCGACGTTCTGCCGCCGATTTGGGCCCGCCTGTCAGGTGTTCGGTTTGTCCTTTACGGCGCGTCTCGTCTTCGATATTCAAGCAAGAGAAAGCGGCTTCGCGGATGGTTTCGCGCAGGGTATCCGTTATCACGAGCGCCGACGTATCTTTGGCGTGTTCACTAGCGAGCGGGTCTAATGCGACAGCGACCATAGGAACGCCTTGTAACGCTTTTGCCAAGGTTTTCACCGTGATGTCTTTAGAATGGCGGTCGAACATTGCCGCATCTACAACCACCAAATCAAAGCGCTCATCACGCAACATAAACAAAGCTTGAATATGCGTGAAAGCATTTTGGATAACCAAATGTTTATCACGCAATGCCGTTTGCGCGGCCTCCACAATATTAAAATCGCCTGCCACTAACAAAATTTGGCGCTTTTTGATTTCTGCCATATCAGGTTCCGGGTTTGGAAAGTCTAGACCGCCGACGACTTAGGTCATCATCTATTTCATCAGTATTTGATGTTGGTGCAATATTGCTATCCTCAGCGCTATCATCAGGTATATCACTCGCTGAAGGGTCTGAACGGCTAGAGAGAATATCGCCAAGCCGATTTTGTGTCGTGCGGATGAAGTCCGACCAGCGCGTCACCAATGAGGTATCTTCTTCAATAGGTGTTTCCTCCTCAGATGTTTGCTGTTTGGCTTCCTCGACGATGGCCTCTAGGCGGTTGATATTCTCTTGAAGTTCTTGTGATACCCGACGGTGGTCATCTAAATCAGCTTCTGCTATGGCTAATTGTTGTCGATACCGTTGCATACGGGCGATGGCATAGCGGGCATCAGCATCACGATTGGCTTCTACGGCGGCATCGGCTTTGGCATCCCATTCTTCTACCCGCGCGCCCAGTTGCTCAATCTCTTGGATGAGCTTATCTTCGTAATGATAAGCATCTTGCATACGTTCGCGCAGAATTTGGATTTGCCGTTCCAACCCTTTGAGTCCGCCGCCCACACCACGCATAGAACGGCGCGCTGACAATGGGGACTTGGTCAAGTCGCTAATCGTCGCTTTAATGAGGATGTTGAGCTTTTTGAATATTGAGTCCATGATGTTATTTTACAATTTTCATAAATATACGTGCAAGCTATACGTCACAGTTGCCATCATACGCTAGCCGATAAACCGACATGGCTGGACCGCCAATACGCTTCGAGGCCGCCCCATCGCTTCTATAGACCAAACACAAACGCGGGTCTTCTATAGCTGGGCCCGGAATTTGGTCCGGAAAGGCCATTAAATACTTGGCTTCGCGTTGTTCCATCAAATCCCATATCTTTATATTATCATATCCTATAACCATCACCTCTGGCGTCAGCAAACCGGCAATATCCAGAATAGGGCGCGGCGCAAAAAAACCAACCGCCCCAATATCATGAACAGCTAACAAATCATCCGTACGGATATTATCGCGTATCCAATGCGCCGTAGCGACCATCTCCTCATTGATGACTTGAACATCTTGGCGATACGCTTTTGCGCCGACATCGGCAAAAAAAACGATGAACGTAGCGAACGCGCCCCAATAAAGACTGCGTATCGTCACCCGCCCTACAAGCGAGGCACGGTAACGCGCGAGGAGCGCATCCATACCAATAACCCCCGCCATGATAGCCGACGGAAGCGCGGGTATCACATAGCGCCCATGCTGGAAAGGGGCGGGTAGGCGCAGAGCATATAACAAGATGAGGGCGATTGGCCATAAAGCCAAAGCGGCAAATAACCATTTTTGCGATTGACGAACCGCTCGAAATCGCCATAGAAAATACAGCATACCCGGAACAAGGAATAACTGCCCACCAGGTACCAGCGGCTCTATCATAATTTGGATACGCCTCAGTAGGCTGGTATTGGCGACAACGACAGCGGTTTGAGCTTGTTTAGCCGCGGCGGTATTCGGTAGCAGGCCGCCTGTCAATTGCCAATTGAGCACCAGATAAGGGGCCAAGCACAACACAAAGGCCGCGAGCGCCCCCACGCTCCAGACGAGCGTTGAGCGCCATACACGCGAGGGGCGTGTCGCATAAAAACATAAGGCGATAATGCCCGCCGCGCCTAACCCTTCGGGGCGCGCCAAAGTGGCTAAACCCGCGATTAGCCCGAAGCGCGCCCCACGCCACACAG
Source organism: Anaerolineaceae bacterium (assembly GCA_037441665.1). Classification (GTDB taxonomy): domain Bacteria; phylum Chloroflexota; class Anaerolineae; order Aggregatilineales; family Phototrophicaceae; genus JBBIRQ01. The sequence goes on from JBBIRQ010000007.1 coordinate 108,737, forward strand.
CGCCAGACATTATCGGTTCAGCTTCTTCACTGGCGACATAAAACAAAAGCATTACAAGACAAGCAAAAAGCATCGTCTCCATCCCCGCCGATGAAGCCCATACCAAATGCCAAGATAAAAGCAAGGCAAAAGCGACAGACCCGTAAATTCCGCGCGATTGGGGGACAAGACGCCGTGCCAGACGGCTACTAGCCCACACCAGCACACCGAAAGCCACCCCGCCTATCAGGTGTGGCCAGATGGTGTATGGTATATTCAACCAATAACCCAATGCTAAACAAACGGTATACAACGGCGAGGTAGAGGCGGCGCTAGGCTGGCCGGGGATAAAAGCCCACTCCCCCCTTTGCGCCAAGTTACGCGCGTAAACCTGATGTATCCAGCTATCGTCTAAAGGAAAGCCAAATTCAACTTGCGAAGTATAAAAGACCACAGCCAACAGCCCAAGCGCTATCCAAATGATTAGCCGATTACGAAGCAGGCGGTTGAACAATCGCATATAACCTCACTGTCGGGTTATTTAGGGCTATTGGTTGTAGAAAATCGGGCGGATTATCTACGTCAAACTGTAATTTGGTTGGCGCGGCGGCGATGTAACCGTTCGCCTGCACTTCTTCTAACAATAGATATTGCACATCATACTGTCTGGCAATCTCCAAAATACGTGAAGGCTCCTCGTTCGGCAAAACGACCCCGCCCAAACCTGTGAAATAGTAGAGTTGCGCGGGGTCATTAATCATCACCCGCGAACCTGTAGGCACATGCCGCGCCAATTCGATATACAGTGAAGGCGTAGACGAACCAGCCCTGCCTTGACGCAACACAAAGACTGTCAACACAAAAGCGAGTATGACGAGCGCTGTAGAAAAAACGAGCCGCGCGCTTTGCACCCGCCAACGCCGTCGCTTAGCCGCCCACTCAATCACATCATCTAAGCCGACAGCGCCCAAGGCGGCCCACCACGGCACAAGCGCGGCGGCAGAATGAAACAAACCGCCTCGATAGCCGGGAAAAGAGAAAACGAAAGTCATCGCTACATGCAATCCCAACATGTAAAGGATAAAAGGCCGCAAGAAAGGATGATGCCGTCGCCGCCAAAGCCCAACGAGCATCAGGGGCGTTAATACAATCTGCCCCTCTACGGCGACGAAGGTCAAAACATTATTTGTGAACGCTTCCCAACGGGTGGAGAACAACAAGCCTAGCCCGTCGGCAAAAAAGGTCTGCGGGTTAGCGTTGGGGGGATAACTGAATAAATCATTGTATTCAGTGAACCAGATAGCTTGTGTGCCCCCTAAAGGCAACAAAACCCCAAGTTGGGACCAATTGCGGACGAAATACGGCATCATCACCACCAAATATGCGAGGCATAAACAACAAGAAGCGAACAACCGTAGGGTGATATAGCCTATCGCGCGCCAATTTTGCCACGGCCACCATAACACCATCATTCCAACAATCAGCAACAACAAACCATCGGCGCGCGTTAGATGGCCCAACGCAGATAGCCCGCCCGCTAAAGACCAAATCATCATATCTAATCTGCGTTGTCCTGCAACGACACCACGCCCCATGATGACGAGCGCTAAAGAACCCCACAAAGCATAGGGGGCGAAAGTATCAATCGCGCCCCAATAACGCGCGAAGTAGCCGCTAAACAAGGTTAGCAAACCAGCTAGCCAAGCATGGCGTTTTTGATGCCCTAGCGCATAACCAAGCCCATAACCAACCCAAGTTGTCCACCAAAACAATACAAAAAAGGGAGCTTGGGCCGCTGAATATACACCAACGCCGTTCAAAAACCACATCCCCCCAGCCGCTAATACCGAGGTTAAAGGCATCCAATAAAGATGAGACGGCGAAGGCAACTGTGGCGGAGCGCCAATATACGTCCAGAGATAATCATCTACTAAGCCATCACCTCGCGCCAAGCGCAGGGCGGCGTTGTAATGATAATAAGCATCTGTATAAGTAGGGCGCGCGGCTAAATCGCGCATCATCAGCACAATTGTAAGCGCGGAAAAGATGGCGAACAAAACGGACGAGCGCGACATGGGCGGCATGGCTATTCCTAAATCTATCAATATCGTTTCATAGATTCGGCTCTATATTAGCCCTTTAGTTTTAATTCTGACACCTTTTCTCAATTCTTTTCCGCTTCAAACTCGATAAAATAAAGATATGTATGAGGAAGGATTAAACATGAACGCCATTCTTCATTTTTTCACCATTTGGTTTATTGTCGCCATCCCCGCAAGCTTGCTCATCGGCGCTTTCCTCAGCATGTCTCGTCATTCCCAAGAGCTTGCGCCACAATTCCTCAGTCCTAAAGGCGACTAAATATCTCAAGTATTCGCCTATTTTATTGCCCGATCCCAGCCCGCTGTCTAAATCTTCATGATATACTTATGAAATTTGTAAAGATTTTATTCGTATAATGAAGATAAACAAAACTATTTGATTAATGAGGGCGATTTTATGTTAGAAACGATCTTACATTTTTTACTTGGTTGGTTTCTCATTTCTATACCCAGCAGTATCATTATCGGTTTTTTTCTTTCTATGTCCAAGCACCCTTCAGAAAAAAGCCAAAACACAGAGTCAGACATGGCATTTCATCACGAAACACGGCACACTTCTGTAAAAATCAACCAACCTGTTAAGGAATAGCATAGGCGTAGATAGTCACTTTTGGCGTCGAAAAAACGGACTGCAATTGCTCCATCTGCGACGGATGCCAATCCCCCAAAGCTTTAGCGCTCTCATCATACCAAATATAATTCACCCCTATTGCCTGTAAGAATGTTTCTCGCCACGCATTGCTAGTGCTAGAATCGTAAAAGGTCGCTATTTGCGCCAGCTTGTTATTGAAGTCCACGGTCTCTATCCAATGTCCCAAAAAAACGCGCCTGCCTGTTTGCGCGACGACCTTACCGCCGCTACCAGCCCCACTCCAATCAAAGGTCGTCAAAATTATCGCGGAAACGGGCGTCTGTTCTCGTAACCATGCGTAACCTTTCAACTCGTCAGGATGATAGAAAAGGTCGGCATGCTTGTAGGATTCTGCCAAAGTATTGATGTTACTCAGAATAACGAATAGATGGGATAGACCCGCAAAAGCGAAAAAAACGAGATTCGCCAACGGGCGGCGATGGCGAGACAGAGCGGGCAAAACAACGCGCACCCAACCGTAAGTAGCCAACATAGCTAATGGCGTTTGTACGCCCAATAAATAACGCCTCTGCGTGGGCAAAGGCGCATATACCAATATAATAACCAGCCCAAGCCAAACCACAATCATTAGCCAGCGCGCGGACGGTTGTTTCCATAACAGCCTAAGACCCAACAAAGCAGGGAGCAATAACGGGGCATAGCCAAGCAAATAATAAATAGCGGGGGGAGACGCCGTGACGTTTTGGGCGGTGAATTGCGCCCATATAGGGTCGCCAGCGATGAGCAAATATTGAAATAGGGCAATACCGCCATGAACCCCCAACGGCACGATTAGCCACAGCGCACGCCGCCAAGACAGACGGCGGCTCACCAATAAGTGATATGCGCCTAAACATCCCACTACGCCAAAGGTCAACAGAACAACATAGGGCTGGATGATAGCATCTATTAACAAGGCGAGGCTCATCAGCGCCAAATACCGATTTCCGCCTAAGATGTACTTTTCCAAGCTCAAAAAGGCGACTATCTGTAAAATAATCGCCGCCGCGAAGTGCGGCATATAAAAAGCGCCCAACAGATTGAAAGCATCAAAAAGCCAAAATTCAATGGGGAATCCTTCCGGCTGTTGCGTGATTTGTGGCGCGACCAACAATAAAACCCAGCTCCAGCCGCCAACCAGCGCGCCAAAGCACAAGGCATACCAACGAGCGTCCATCTCAGCGAAAAAATGCGCGCTAAACACCCATAGCGCAAGAATCATCCCGATAGATAGCAAAAAGCGCGCCAAATGATATATAACGGCAAAGTCTAAAGGCAAGAACCGCGCGAGCGCGCCCAAAGCGATATAAAATGCCTGAACAGTGGGCAAAGCGGGATGGGCTTCATGCGTGAATAACAATTGATAATCCCATTGTCCACGCCACCCTTGCCACATCTTAGCCAGATGGCTATTAAAATCCACGCGAAACCCTGAAGGCACAGCGGCCGCCCCGCTGAATTGCCAATCGGGCGGCGCGCTCAGTTGCCCAACGACATAAGGGACAGACAAAACAACCGCAACTGAGATGGCGAATAACCACACACGACGGGGAACGGCACGGATCATAGATGCCTCATATCAGGACAAGCGCGATAGGCGGATGACATTTGCTTTTTGCCACCATCTATGACGGGTGAACCACAACAACAAGAGCACGCCGAAAGGAACGGGCAGATATACGGTCGGGTGTTCAAACTCGCCGACGACGGTTAGCAGGAAATGCGCCCACGGAATGATGAACAATATCAGCAGGAAGGCTAAATGATAGAGGACAGCGCGTCGGTTGGCTTGGACTACTTCCCGCAAGTAGAATATCAGCGGGATGATGAATACGACATAGTGAGGCGTAGCCGTGCGTGGCGCCACCAAGTGGGTAACCGTCAAGGTCATGACTACCGCCCATAGCCAGCGGTCATCATGGCGCTGAGCCAAAATACCGTACCAAACCCATAACAACCATAAATAAAAAACGCCTTCCACAACCCGCGTAGCGACATCCCCTAATTGCATATAATAATGCACAATAATCCATACGGGCGAACCGAGAGCGGTATAACTATCATATATCCCCACTTGACCTAACCAGTCGCCCAGCCAAGAAGGCAAAAAGACAAAAGAGGCTAACATGAGCGCACCAAAACTCAAGCCGAACACCCACACAAAATGCCATCTTTGGTTACGGAATCCCCATAAGAGCAAAAAAGGCACGAGTAAATAGCCCATCTGAGGTTTGATGGTAGAAAGCGCCAATGCGACGCCGGCTGTGCGCTCATCGTTTTTGGCTAAGGCCCAAATAGTCAGCACTTGGCAAAAATAGACCACCACGCCCGGCTGGCCCAAAATTAAGCCGCGCGAGGGATAATAAGCGAATATCGTCCACAATACCAACATGCCGAGCAACAACGGGGCCGGCCGCCATTGAAATAAACTGAGTAGCAAAAACAGCGCGCCAATCAAACATGCCCCTAATAACACCATCCATATCGCCGAAGCCCATGCATAGTCTAATACCACTAATGGGGCAATCATGAAGACGGTATAGAAAGGATAAGCAAAATAACCGGGGTCCTCGCCTTCGATAACAGGCCGTCCATAAATTCGCTTTTGAATATTCAAACTGGCTTCTTCGCCGTAAGGGTTAAGCCCTTCCTGCCAGTAAGAGCGCGCGCCTTCCCAGCGTGACATAAAGTCGTTCAAACCCGGATAGGGTTTAGTGAAGACGTTATAGATGCCAACGACCGTTACAGCAGAGGCAATAAAAGCGATAAGCGCCAAAATGAAACGCGGGCGATTGATGATTGAATTCATCTCGTCTCGCAATCCGGGGAAAATTCGGCTAATGCTTGAGTATAACGATAAACCAGCAAATCGTTGAAAGCGATTTGCTCAGTTTGGGCGAAATGCGCCCCTAACCACGCGAAGGCATCGCGCAACTCCGTACGTCCGGCGGCTTCGTATTGCTCTTGGGCGCGGGCAAACACCACAAACCAGACCCCTTCAGCATCGCGGGCCGCCGCTTGTATACACGCATCCGCTAACAGTTGGAGCGCCTCTTGGGTTGGCAAGGCTAACGTATCTTCTGGGCTACCGCGAGCATCCCCAATGTATCGCTGTGTCAACGTACGATCGTAGTAAATCATGGGCAAGGCGCTAAGTTTGTTGCTATGGACGACGACATCGCCAACTTGCTGGTTGTGGCGAATATATGTTATCGCCTGTTCAAAGGGTGAGTTTGGGAACGTCGCCCATGTATATTGATAGTAAAGCCCAATCACACATAAAACGCCCGCCACAACGCCCAATAACGCCATCATTGGGCGGGGCAAGCCGCTACGAGTGAATAACCATCCCAGCGCCAAATACAGCATCATCGCCGAGGGGATGAGCGCCCTATCCAAATAGACGGGTTGCACTTGGGAGACAATCCACATCAAAGCGATAGGCGCGAGGGCCAGCCACAATACCAAAGCGATTGACGGCGCATCCGATTGCGCTTGACGGCGCGGCCTACGCAGGTACAACACCCATTGAGCGCAGAGGAACAACAGCAAAAATAAAGCGCCCACCAGCGCAATTATAGAAAACGGCGCGGGAATATCCGCATTTACCGCCAAAAATGACCGAAACGTCAGCAACAAACTGCCCAGCGTCGGCTTCTGCACCCAATAATACGAACTCACCTTCTGTAATTGACTGGGAATGTTGACCAACCACGGAAAATACACGATGAGCGCAATCATCGTCCCTAGCGCGATGCCCGCTATCTGCTGGGGTTGCCGCCGTATGAAAGGCACAAGACCAATAGTCGCCAGATAAAAGGCCGCCAATTGTTGGGTATACATCGCCAACCCCGCGAGGATACCGAAACACACCCAATACCTGAACGCGGGCGCTCGGAGAAAACGCCCGTCACCGTCCGAACTCAGGCGACAAGCCCGCACAAAACACCATGTTGCGCTCGCCGTCAACAGAGCGAGCAAGGCGTACATGCGGACTTCTTGGGAATATTGGACATGAAACGGCGCTAGAGCGCAGATGAGGGCGGTTGCTAACCCCGTCTTTTCCCCAAACAGGGTTCGCCCTAGATGATACATCACATAGACAGTCGCCAAACCGAGGACAACACTCCATAGGCGCACAATCACAGCCGACTGCCCCAAAATGGACATCCACAGATTCAAAGTGCTGTAATACAACAAGGGATGAATATCTGATGCGCCGCCTTCTACCGGGGACAACGTGCCATAGAGCATGGCATCTAGCCCTTTTTCGGCAAAGAGTACCGCGAAAGCTTCGTCATACCATAGATTTCGTGTCGCGAGACCTACCACGCGCACGGCCAGCGCGAGGGCCAAAATCAGTAGCAGGCGACGGTTCATTTTAATTTGAGAAAAAACTCATCAATTCATCATAAGTTAGTACGGCCATGTTTTCCTGCCCTCCTTGATGCTGATACTACTTTACAATGTTGCTTACTATATCCATCGCCTTTTTGGCGACAGCAACTAAGCGTTCATCCTTGGAGCGCGACCATTTTTCCAGCAGAGCGCGCGGGTTATGGTCCCTGAGATGTTCTATCAACAGTGGCGTCAATGGCTCTGATAGGCTGTTGCACAGCGCAAGCGCCGCTTGATAAGCGGATTCTGCGTCCATTTGCTCCCCTTGGGCTTGCAAAAGCGATAAAAGCGTGGGAAGTAAGACCGTGCCTTTAGCCTTACCCAACACCCAATAACACGTCGGGCGGCTGTCACGCCGTATAGCCGTTAGGCGCGCCAAAAAGCCCACAACTTCTTCTTGTTCTGCCTCACTCAAAACCAACTTCAGTAACTGGCGATCCAAATTTTCGCTATAAATATCGGGGCCGCTAGCGGAACGCGGGTGGCTGCGTTCTAGCACCAAAGCAAGCTGAAACAGCGCATGCTCTCTCTCATCAAAATCTCTATCATCAGCGCGTGCCATCAACGCTTGCAAGGCATCCTGACGATTTTTTTGCTTCATTCGTCCCCCGCTACTGGCGCTTGCCGCAACTTTTGATAGAACATCAGGCATACCATCACTAATACCAATGTCCTTAATAGGACGATTATAACCCATGGCCCGAACAACGCGCCGCTGATAACGCCCCCCGTATCCCCAGTGCGAATGAACAAAAAGGGGTACTCTGTAATCGCCAACAGCGTTAACAATATGGCGATGAAAACGCCATTGCGCGTAGGGAACACCAACAATATCAAGGGGATGATTTGCGCCAACCATTGGGGACTCCAACCTTGCGATTGTAGATAGAAAAGCAACAAGGTAATGCCCACAAAAGCCGTCAAACCAATATCATCAAAGCGCCGTGTACGGGCATAGACCAGGAGACCCAACGCTAAGGCCGCGCCCAAGCGGATGAAAGAAGGGATTCGGGCGGGGTTGCCCTGCACCTCATTCACGCCGTCGGGGTCAAAATGACTCATGAGACTTCCGAAATTGCCGGTTGTATAATTGCCATCAATAATCGCCCAAACGGTCTGATAAGATGGTTTACCAAATTGGGCGGTGAGCGATACGGCGGTCATTTCTGCGTTTTGCGCCATCAACGGCAAGTAAACCAGCGCAAATACCCCAAAAGCAACCGCCGCATAACGAAGCGCCGCGCGCGCATCGCGAAAACGAAACACCGCGCCCAACAACACAGCAGGCACAAACTTTGTCAGCGCTCCCAAAGCAACGGCCACTGCAGAGCGCATATCCTGTTTAGCCAACAACCACCATAACCCCAATAAAAGGAAAAACGCGACAAGCGCATCAAAATTCCACCACATGAATATCACAGGGGCGACCATCAACGCATACACCCACGCTAGGGCCATGCCGCTATTCGGCCCATGCAGTTTTGCGCCAATGGCTCGCATCAGCGTTAAGTTGCCGACCTCAACGCCAATCATGAGTGCCCCTAAAACCAACGACCAATTATCATAGCTAGCATTTTGCCCAAGCAACTGATAAACCGCCGTAGTCGTCCAATACCAGACGGGCGGAAATTCACTCCACCAATCGCGGAAAGGCCATTGTCCCTCTTTGGTCAACTCGGCGAGCGCGTAATGATACAATCTATCGCCCCCCGTGCCGATGCCCCGCTCCGAACCATCTACCAACAGTGGCTGATAGGCGATGAGCAAAATGAAGCGAAAAAAGATGAACAAAATCACTAATAAGCGAAAATCGCCCAATAGGCCCGTTAATGTCAATTTTTCACTTCGCATTCTATATCCCTTTTTGGAAGTCTTGGTTAGGGTTGCACCTTTTCCCAAATAACCGCCATCTCGTCCTCGTAAGCCAGCTTCCAATCCGCTTCCTCGCGGAGGTTCGCATCTAGCCCGCTCCCCTTTTCCACAACCACAAGGCGAATGCCATATTTAGCGAGCGTATCGCGCCAGCCATCATTGCCCAACGCTGTATTGAGCCACTCTAGCAGAAAATCGCGGTATAAATCCGTGCGACCGTCCACAAATACCGGATACTGAGGGGCTGTAAACATCAAATATCCGCCCCAGTTATAGCTATTGAACATGGGGCCCGGCGGGTTGTGTTCATTGAGATAAGCGGCGGCCCGAATTGGTAAATAGTCGGCTTGGATGTCTTGCGCTATCGTTGGGTTTACGATTGACGCCACATAAACCGTAGCGCCGATGCCAACTACAGCGATGAGGACCGCATTTAAGCGGGCCAAACGCATAGATACTCCGCGGCGAGAAGCCAGCACCCATCCGCGCATATTCAGCAAGTTATCGAGGTGGTAAGATAATATCGGCGCGCTGACCACCGCAAAGACGGCGATTTGCCGTCCCGCTAAAAACGATATGAACATCGTACCAATCACGAGGAAATAATCCGTCCAGTCGAATTGACGCCGACTGCCCCAAGCCGCGCCCAATAAAGCGAAAATCATAAACAAGAAAGGCCACGTCTGGCGTTCTTGAAAATTCGGGGAATTCCACTCTTGGATATACTCGTGCAGAGGGCCGATACTGACGGTATCAAATGGGACGCGCAATATCGCCAATCCATAAGGATTGATAACTAAGGCGACCACAGAAAGCGCTGTGACCAGTAGCAACTTGCGGATGCCACGCCAACCGATGTTATATTCACCCTCTTTGATGAAGAAAATGTTGGCTATCTCGCCAACAATCATCCCGCCAATGAAGATGAAGCCAATCGAAAAACCAGCATGAAGATTGCCCCAAACCATCATCAAGACGGGCAGTGACCATAGGCGATCTGTTCGATAACGCTTATAGCTATATAGAATGTAGAAGAATACAGCGCTGAAGAAAAAGGAAAACATTTGCGGGCGCGCCGACCAAAATATAGCCGCGGTGGCCGCCCCCAAAATCAGCACGAAGGCGCGTAAATAAACATTGCCGTCACTACTGCGGTACAAAAACGCCATGCCGCCCACTGCTAAAACGGCGGTATAAAGCGATAAGCCCGCATTACCCAACAATTCCCACATGCCAAATAAGATAATCTGCGCGCCCCAACTATAATTAACCCACGGCTGGCCCGTCATTGTATGGGAAAAAGCGTCTTGATAAATCATGCCTTCGCTAAGGATGTGTTCACCGCTACGCAAATGCCACCACATATCTGTATCCACCGGCACGCGCATAGCCAATGCAAATAACAAAACAAAGAGAATAACAAGCATTGTGCGTTCAATAGTGAGTGTTCGCATCATCACCCTCTCTCATCTGCTGGATTCATAGCCAACTTGGGGCAAAAATTGGCGGGGGTACACTTGACGGAAATATTGAAAGAGCGCCCAATTCGGCCCATAAACGGTATCAGAACGGCTTAGTAAATCATCTGTGAATGCTGGCGGTGGATAGTTCCCTTCATAAACCATTAAATTCCTCGAAAAACGCGGCTCTTGCGGCGCTAATTCAATGGCGCGCTTTATCGCTATAACAGCGCCCTCGGCATCCCCAATCTGCCAATGGAGCGCGGCTTTATTTGCCCATGAAATAGCGTGATACGGCTCTAGGGACAAAAAGGCATCATAGGCGCTAATCGCCCGTCGTGCGGCATCTGTTCCTTCATTAGCCGCGGCCATGCCCCATAAAAAAGCTTGCTCCATGCGATAAACAGCTAATTGGGGGTCGCTAGCGACGACAGTATCAAGCTGTACCGCGGCGCCCGCATAATCCCGACTATGGATAGCATATTGCAAAATGGCGATATATTGCCTATAAATATGATGGCTCCACCACCCGGTTATCAACAAAATAGCCCATAATCCAATAAGCGCCCAAGCGCGCTTAGGGGCGGGCGCGGGTTGCGGGGACGGCTCGGCCGTCACCAACATGAGCGCCGACCAACCCATGAAAGCGATAATGGGCATCATCGCAGGCATATCTACGAGATGTTGCGTGGCTAACCCGATGAGGGCGGTTATTCCCCCCGCTAGCGTCGCCCAATCGGCGGGGCGCTCGCGCCATCGGCGGCGAACCAGCCGCGCCACCAGAGCAACAGATGCCCCTAACAGAAGTAGCCCCAACAGGCCCAACTCTGCGGCAACATTCAACACAAGGTTGTGCGCGTGGCTATGGCTGTTTTGGGGCGGCTGAGACCAAGCGAGGGCGAGTTGGCGTCCATAAGCGAAAAGACCTTGTCCCGCGATAGGTCTTTGGGCGAATTGCTCTAGCGCGTTACGCCATAATGGAAGCCTCAAATCGGCGCTACGCCCCGGCGTTGAGAATGATTGCAACAGCACAAACACCAACAGAGCAATCACCACGATTAGAGCAAACAAGCCGATAATCATCAACGCCTTCACCGCGCGGGATTGGATTTTGGGCGACCATATACGGCCATCGCGCGCATCACGCGCCAACAGAGCGCCCAATGTAACGCCACAAACCAATAAACCAAGCCAAGCCCCGCGCGAAAAAGTGAGCAAAAGCAAAGAGCACGCCAACACAGCATATGCTATCCAGCCCAAACGAAATAAGGGCGAAATAGTGACGGTGAAGACACGGGCTGATGCCAAAGATACGATGACCAATAAATAAGCGCCGAGCGCGTTCGGGTTACCCAACAAGCTCACAGGGCGTATGCTCAATAACGATGCGCCTTGCCCTGCCAAATTGGCTACTTGTAGATACCCAAAACCCATTATCACGCCGCCAGCGATGAGGAGCACAGAGGCCCAATCCCTCACACTCGCTTTGCGGTTTGCGAATATATCATGACCGACAAACCAAAAGCAGGCATATAGCCCCATGTACCATAAGGCTATTGCGCTACGCCGCCACACCTCAGGATTAGCGGCGATAGAGACCACAAAAACCACCCCCCACAATAACCATAGCAAGTCCAGTGGCGTTTTATACCAGCTCCAGCGTCCCCGCCAACGCGCCCAAACCCAACATATCCCCAACAACGACAATAGCGCTAGGTTCAATTGTTGAAAATCGGGACTTAGCGCGCCGTTAAAAGTCGCCCCAAAGGGTGTCGCTATATAAATCGCTAAGGCCACCAGCAAAAAGCGCATCCCTAAAGTCGCTCTTTTGTGCGTTGAGGGAATGGTCATAAAAAATCACTCATTTCTTCCCGGAGCTACCCAAATCGCAGTATCATACAATTAATCTGAAAGGATAATACCGTTAATGTCCCGAACTCGCATCGCTTTATTACGCCCCTTTGTCGTGGCTAGCCTATTATGTGCTGTCTACGGATGCGCTGTCGTCGTTGTGCGCGGTGACCCCTACGCGCTTGTGACATTGGGGATGAACTATGCGCCCGCGGAATTATCCCGCCATATCTATAGCGCAGAGGGTTATGATGGGCAATTCACCTACTATTTAGCCCGCTATGGGTTGGGCGCAGAACCCTATTTAGATGTGCCATCGTATCGCGCACAACGGATACTCCTTTCTGGCATCGGCGGCTTATTCCCACACGACCATTTGCCTATCGCCCTGTTCATCATCAATCTGTTGGCTTTAGGCGCGAGTGTAGCGCTCTTAGAAAAGTTGCTCACCCAATACAACATCAGCCGATGGTACGCCTTAGGATATGGGTTATCCTTAGGTGTTTTGGGGGCGGCTCGGCTGAATACCACCGAAACGCTGGCTTATGCTTTTGTTTTAGCGGCTCTTGTGCTCATTATGGCGAAGCGTTGGTTATGGGGCGCATCCTGTTTCGCGCTGGCGGCCATCACTAAAGAGACAACGCTTTTATTCCCGGCGACATACAGCCTTTGGTTGTTTGGCCAAAAGGAATGGCGGAAAGCCTCTTTATTCGGCAGTATCTCCTTATCGTTATTCGCGCTATGGCAAGGGGTGCTATTGGCTTCTTACGGCGCCATCGGCGTTGGTTCTGGCGGCAACTTGGCCACATCGTTTGAAATCATACCACTAATGGGATTCTTTCGTATCTTGCAAGATGGCGGTCTCACCATCTTCATCATCTATACGCTTGTAGTAGGGCCATTTGTGATACTGCCGACGCTATGGGGATTATGGCGCGGCGGGCAAGCGCTCATACGCAATCGTTGGACGCCCGAATTATGTTTATTGTTCACACACGCCCTTGTTCTGCTCTTTGTACCCTTTTCAACCTATCGAGAGTTGCTAGGTATCTTTCGCTTCGTGGTGGGTTTGCAAATCGCGCTCATCCTCTACGCCGCGCGCATCCGACATCAACGCGCCCTAAGATATAGCACCTTATACGCTTTGACTTCGATTTTCGTCATCGCATCGGATTTTTCCGTGAGTTAAAAAGGTATCCGATACGTTTATCGCTTATATCTCTCGGCTGATTACGAAACAGTAATCAAATTTCGCTGAGCATTTGAAAAAAATGGACTGCTTTGGTCTTATAATGCGTATACAGCTCATGATAGAGTACCCAAAATAATGACCACGCGGGGATTTTTACTGATAATTAAAGGGAGTTTGTGATGCTAACGACCAACTCCATCGCCGTCAATCTAGAACGCGAAGGCGAAGAACCCATCTATAAGCAATTGATTCGTCAAATCAAAATGCAAATTGAAAGCGGCGCTTTACCAGCTGGCTCTCGTTTACCGGCCAGCCGCGACCTCGCTAAATATCTAAACATCAGCCGCATTAGCGTCGTCAATGCCTATGCCGAATTACGCGCGAGCGGTTACTTGAGCGCCCACGCGGGCAGGGGTACCTTTGTCTCTCGCGAGGGAAACGGCGAAGTCGGTTTGTTGGCTCATTCGCCCATTGCACCTGCAGGCGAAACCATGTTGCCAGACCATGCCGTCCGTAACATGATGCAAATGGCCAAAAAAGCGGGCATCATCAATTTTGGCGATGGCGCACCGCCCACAGAATTTGTGCCCGTCCAACACCTGCGCGACGCTATGAACGCTGTCCTCGACCGTGACGGCGCAACGGCACTTACCTACGAAGAAGGCGAAGGCTACATGCCGCTTCGTATGGCCGTGCGCGATTATGTGCGGACACAGGGAATCCGTTGTCGGGCGGAGCAAGTACTCATCACGGGGGGCGCCCAACAGGGTATTGATTTGGTCATTCAAGCATTGGTGAGCGCTAATGACGTGGTCATCACCACCAATCCAACGTATTTAGGCTTTTTAGATATTGCCCGCACCCGTCATGTCTCTTTACAAGGCATCCCCTGCGATGAGCACGGCATCCGCTTAGATATGCTCGAAAATTATTTAATGGATAACCCGGCTAAGCTCATCTATATCATGCCGAGCTTCCAAAATCCCACAGGCGCGGTCATGCCTCTGCACCGACGCCGCCAGTTGGTCAACCTCGCCAACATCTACAACGTCACCATTTTAGAAGACGCCGTCTATCATGAATTGCGCTTTGAAGGCGAATCCTTGCCGCCGTTAAAAGCCTTAGATACAGCAGGGAATGTCATCCACGTGAGCGCATTCACCAAGATGCTCCTACCCGGAATGCGTATTGGCTATCTCATCGCGGATGGTCGGCATTTTGAACGACTCTTGCGCGTGAAACAGGCCGCCGACATCGCTACGCCGGGACTCAACCAACGCGCCATCCAATTGTTACTTGAACGCGGCATCTTGCCTTCTCAACTCGAACGCAGTAATCGTGAATTACGGCGGCGGCGTAATGCGGCATTAAGCGCGGCCGAGCGTTATTTCCCCAGCGGCTCACAGTGGCTAGCGCCATCGGGCGGGCTGTATTTATGGGTAGAATTGCCGAGGCGCGGACCAACAGCAACCGAGCTGTTCATCACGGCTTTACAGATGGAAGTCTCTTTCGCCATCGGGACCCTTTTTTACACGAACGGCGGCGGCAACTACCATATGCGTATAAACTATAGCTTGCAACGTCCAGAAGTGATTGAAGAAGGCTTTCGTCGCATTGGGCTAGCGTGGCGAACCCTTGCGGCGGATTATGCGGGCATCTCTAAATCGCCCGTGATGTAAGCTAAGCGCGTTGTCCTCTAGCGGCCTTGCGACCGCTTTATTATCAACAGCCAAAAGGCACGCTAATATTGGGGACAATGCCAATATCATACACATCATAACGCAT
Organism: Anaerolineaceae bacterium; assembly: GCA_037441665.1. Classification (GTDB taxonomy): domain Bacteria; phylum Chloroflexota; class Anaerolineae; order Aggregatilineales; family Phototrophicaceae; genus JBBIRQ01. The sequence goes on from JBBIRQ010000007.1 coordinate 124,007, forward strand.
TAAAACCGTTCCCGTCACCGGTAGAGCGCTCCCTAAAATACGCGCGTTTTCTATCTCCAGCGTCACGGTATAGCGCACAACCGCATTATGGGCAGGGGCAACCCACAATTCACCGCTCATAGCCAATACGCGCCCGTCATCGCCTAACTGAACATTGGGCAGATTCATATCGCTGTATTCAAAATGGTACAACCACACGTCTTCGCCATTGATAACAGCGCGTCGTCCAGCGACACGCGCCGTATTCACCCCGCCCACCAAAGCGCCAGCCCCCAAATTAACCGCCGTCTGCGCCACCTCGCCCCTAGAAGCCAGGCAAGCGCCATCGCGCACAACAAAAATATCTGGCCCAAGTTGTACCGCTTCGTAAATCCCGCCTATTTCTGCTAAATCCCCATCTATCTGGGCCACAACACGTCTGGCAGAAGCGACTTGGTTATAAGAAACTTCTGTATAAGTGCGGGCGGTAGCCGGGCGCGGCGTACGCGCAAACACACCCTCGAACTGGAATAGCGCTTCGTAGCGCCAACCGGATAATTCCGCCAATCCCATATCAATCAAAGGGAAAGCCACACTCTCATAACCAGCTGGCGGCGCGTTTTGGGTTAAAACGATGCCTGTAGCGTAAGCGTCGGGCGTAATCCGCGTTGGCAAGGCTTCAATCGCTTGACCATCACGGCGGCAAGCGCCTAGGCATAGTATTATGAAAATGAGAATTAGGCGCTTCAATCCGCTATTTTCTCCCATCTATAAGTTTTATTGGAAAGGCATTTTGCAGGGCGCAAACACTGCGCTTCAATTGGCGCTCGGTTAAGCGCCCGTCTTGACAAGACGCGATAGAGACAAGACGAGCTATGGCTTGGCAAAACGCCAACGTCGTACAAAGGTTTGCTCATCCGTAATCGTCACCACACTAAAACCCGGTTCGGCATTTTTATCTTGTTGCGTTTCGACCATGCTAGGGTAAGCGTTGAATTGTAACCAAGATGACACGGTCGAACAGTACAAAATACCATCCCGATAAATATCGAGGTTTTGATGGACATGCCCAAAGAAAACACCGCGCAAACGATGCCGCGCCTTTAATAGAATCTGATGAACCAACTCGCTATTCACCAAACCCATATAGTCATTGAGCCACGGCACGGGCGTTTTGATAGGATTATGATGCATCGCCACCACTAGCGGGCGCTCATCTTTAGCTTGGCAAATTACGTCTAACCATTTTAACTGATTCTCTATCAAAAAACCGGCGGGCGGTGTAGCCGGGCCATTCGTATCTAAACAAACGATTTGAACCCCCCGACAATCAAAATCATAATGATAAAAAGGTTCGATAGCGCTTGTAGGGCGCTCTAGCAAGACTTTTTGCAAATAATAACGGTCATCGTGGTTGCCGACGAGGTAATAAATCGGCGCTTTTAAGCCCCTGAGCATATCGCGGGCGCTATCATAGGCGAGCGGGTCGGGGTCATAAGTGACATCGCCAGTGTGTAAGACAAAATCAGGCTCAAAGGGCAGGCTATTCACCGCTTTTACCAACGCTTCTACCCCTTGATGGGCGGGATATTCCGCCCAAGCGCCTTGATAGGTGATATCCCAATGGATATGGGTATCGCTAATATGAACGAATGTCAACATGGCGTCTCCTAAACTCATCAGGGGCGAATTGTAACGCGAGATATATATTACCGCCCATTTCACGGCGCTAGAGGTAATTTCACGGTGAACGTTGTGCCTCGCCCCAGCTCGCTAGCCACTTCTACACTACCCTGATGTTGTTCGACAACACGTTTAACAATCGCAAGCCCAATGCCTGTTCCGGCGGGGTCTATTTCACGGGCGTTACGGGAGCGGAAGAACCGCTTGAACAAATTGGGAAGGTCTTCTGGAGGAATACCAATCCCGTTATCTTGTATGCGGATAGTAACCCAAGTTTCATCGCATTGTAGCTGAACATGTACCGCACCACCTGTTGGGGTGTAGTGCAAGGCGTTATCCACCAAATTTTCGAGCGCACGCCCTAAATCTTCGCCATCCCCCAATACGATGATGGGTTCTGTGGACAATTGATGAGTGAATGCAACCCCCTTCTCTTCGTATTGAGGTTGCATTCGCGAGCAAATATCGCCCATCATCTGGACGACATTCACGCGCATAAACGTCAATTCTTGCACATTTTCCAACCGCGCTAGCGTTAACAAATCTTCTATCATTCGATTCATGCGGTTAGAAAGTTCAACAAGCTCTTGCAAATAGCGACGCCGTTTATCGGGGTCATCAGTCTTAGTCAGGTAATGAATTCGTAAATTGATAGAAGATAAGGGGCTTTTGAGGTCATGCGTGACTTCGCCGATGAAATCCCGTAAGAATTTAAGCTTTTCGCGCTCCAATGTGAGGTCTAATTGTTGTTTTTCCGCCTGTTTGCGGACCGTAATATCTTCGGTGATGCCCGCGATACGGTAAACCTTGCCGTCGCTATCCCGAATAGGGAAAGCGCGGTCGCGCACCCAACGCATCGAACCATCCGGCCGCACCACCCGATATTCAATATCATATTCTCCTGTTTCTTGCTTAGGTAAAGCGTCGAGGACACGCTGGCGGTCGTTGGGATGAATAGCATTGATAAAAGAGGTAACACTAGCATAAATTGCTTCTGCGCTCTGCCCCCAAATGCGTTCATAAGCCGGGTTGACAAAAAAGGGATGGGGCTGGCCAACGACCGCCAACCAAAGCGCCTCGTTGATGTTTTCAGCAATCTGTCGGAAATAGATCTCCTCCTCATGTCGTAAAGCTTCCGATTGGCGCAAAGCGGCTTGAGTGCGGTCGAGCACACCTTTGAGTTCATTAAACGTGCCGAACAACAAATCGAGGGTGCGCCGTTTAGAACGTCCTTGATAGCGTGGATAACGTGGCGCTAGAAAAGCGAGATAAATAGCCGCCCACGGCCACAACAAAATGGCGGAAAACGTCTTACCCAATGTATCGCCCGGTAGCAGAGCGATGAAATCCGCCGTGCCCAAATCCGATAAAATGCGAAACAAAATAGCATCCGTCCATAAAGCCACTAGTAAAGCTAAACCAATCGCGGCTGTATCCGGCAAGTTTGGAATATAATTGCGTAGTCCCTGATAAAAAACGGCGATAACCACCATATCTAACGCAAAGGTCATAATAGAGGCTAAAGTGATGCGAGGATTCAACGGTGGTGATATAACATCATTCGTCAGGCCGCTTATGGTGCCACCTTGCGGCAAGCTGAGGTGTAACTGATAGCCTATCTGGATGAATAAAGTCAGCAAACTGACGAACAAAATACCATAAATGAGGATTCGCGCTTGGATAGAACCATTGACGACATAAACAACCAGTGTAGCTAGCAAAATGATAGGCACAAAAACGTTAGAGGTGATGAACAAAATAAAGTTAGGATATGGCTCGATAAAAACGCCTAATTGGCTCTGAGTGAGGACAGTTAAGCCCCCAACAAACATCAATAGGGGGGCAAAACCGATGCGAGGGCTGAGTGCATGCAACAATAAAACCAGCAAACCCAATAGCCACACCTCGGCAATTAAAAGGAGAAGATTGGCCATATACTACTCGCTATCGTTGACCACTAGTGACATTATAACCCGTACTATTTGACCGATGGCACAACAATTTGCCAATAAAAAGCGCGCTACCTACCGAAGATAGCGCGCCACAAATTTACTGGTCTAGCGCTTATGAACCGCTGACAAATTGGGCAGTGCCCATAATCGCGAGGAAGGTTGCTTCGCGATTGGCGGCTTGACCGCTGGCGGTCACGCCAACGCCCAAGATAAGACCGCCGTTATTTTCCACTAAATAAATCACTATATCGCCTTGAGCTGATGAACCAGTGACTTTGGCGCCGGTGGCGCTACCAATCGTAACATCCGCTGGCTCGCCAAGGGTCATTTCGCCGCCGATGCTCTGCCCCATTGTGCTGGCCAGAGTGCCGATGATGTCCTTGGGCGCTCCGCCCGCCGCGCCAAAAGCAGAGGCAATTTCTGCCGGGAAGGCAAAGAGAATCATGGCTGAATCTTCATTGCTTAATCCTAAAGCAGATAAATCTGCGGCGCCACTTTCAAAGATAGAGGCTTTAGAGGCGAGCGCCACCCCACCGGGGACTAGTTCTGTGTTAGCAACCCAGCCTTCAGGATAGCTCACTTTTACGCCGCCGCCTAATTCCGGGCTAGAAGCTTCGACCGATTGCGACAAATTGACGCTACCCCCACCGCTACTAGCGCCACCGCCGCCACCACCGCACGCGGTCATAACCAGCGCCAAGATGACCATCGAGCTAATAATCAACATTTTTTGAGTTTTCATGTGATAATTTCCCCTTGTTGTGCAAAGATTAATGTGGTTTTAAACCATAACCTTATTTTCTCATAGGACTTATACGCTGTCTACAGAGGGGCTGTAAAAAAGATGCTAAAATTTTATTTTTCTTGTAATATCTGCTCCGACTTCGCATCTGGTTCGCGCCGATTGATAACGTGTGACAAGTCACTGGTTGGTCATAGCCTCTTCGTTAAATGAACGCATCTCCGCGACTACCATTTCATAGAAATTCTATCTAGCGGTTGAAGTCTAAAATAAAAATAGGCTAAGGCTTGGCGTCCTTAGCCTATTCATCGTTAATTCAGGAGATGGCAACGTCTAAAAGAAGCCACGACGACCATAACGCTCTTCTTTGAAAGGGTCGCCATCGTTGTGATAGCCCGCCTGCTCCCAGAAACCCGGTTTATCCACGGGCGAAAATTCCAGAGCGCGCAAAAATTTAGCGCTTTTCCAAAAATAGCGCTTGGGGACGAGCGTCCTTAGAGGTGCGCCATGGTCGGGGTCTAGGGGTTTGCCATCATACTTGTAGGCTAGCAAAACATCATCTTCCATCATCGCTTCTAAAGGCAGATTTGTCGTGTAGCCATAATCGCAATGGGCAATAACATACTTTGCAGTAGGCTTAAGCCCAAACAAATTCACAAAATCCTTGAAGCGTACCCCCTCCCACATCGTATCAAACTTGCTCCAACGTGTGACACAATGAATATCGCAGGTCAGGGTAACGGTGGGTAAAGCCATGAATTCCGCCCATGTCCAGCGCATTTCTTTTTCGACTTCGCCAAAAACCCGTAAATCCCACGTTTGGGGGTCGAATGGGGGATTCGGCCCATAAGTGAGCACAGGGAATTTTTCGGTTAAGGATTGTCCGGGTGGCAGACGACCCGAACGCTTCATCTCATCTTCTTTTTTGCGACGACCGAGAATATTATCCAACATAGCTTTGTATCTTTCACCTCGTTTTCAACGTACCTATCTTACCGCAACTGGATGAATCCTGCCTGAGGATTTGGCTAATATCGCATTGCAAGAATAGTCTCGACATAAGCCATTTTGTTACGGAATAGCCGCTTTTTAATTTTTGTTAACATTGAAGGTCTACAAAAACCGACTTTATGGAAAATTTATTAAATTTCATTTAATCTATTTAACATTGGGGCACAACTTTATGATATACTGCGTAATATTATTGAAGAGGCGCAGAAGATGGCATCTATATTTCAGCAGATAACACAACATGTTAAGCAACTTTTGCCTTTGTTTTTGAGGGTTTACATACCCCTTTTAATGCTTTTTGTTATACTTGCCATTCAGCCCAAAATACCTATACCCCTGCTCACCCGTGATACGAATGCAATTACCGATATGCCTTTTTACACAGGCATTCTCTCTAGCATCAGTATTTTGCTTTGGGGCGCAACGGCGACAGTATGCTTTTTCACCGCTTTCATCATATGGGATTCAAAAGATACGTATTACGCCTATTTTATAGTTGCTTCAGGCTTATTCATTTCTTTTCTCTTGCTGGATGATTTGCTCCTCATCCATGATGTCGTGTTACCCGATTACTTAAACATCTCTGGTAAGTTTGTGTTTATTTTCTATGTTCTATTTTCGCTAATTTATATGTGGCTGTTTCGGCATATCATCATCCAGACAGATTATGTGTTAGTGCTGATTGCAGGGGCTTTTTTTGCCATCTCCATCATGTTAGACATCATCGCAGATACCCCTAACTTAACACAAGGGATTGCATCCAATCTCTCTGAATTGTCCCATTCACATTACATTTACAAGAACATCAAATACTTGATGGAAGATGGCGCTAAGTTATTTGGAATTTTAAGCTTATTTCTATACTTCGCGCGCTTATGCCAAAGGCAAATTAGCGCGCACCTCGCCCCCAAAAGTTAACCCATTCTTCAATCTGAGGTAAACTATTCCTCATCCTTTGCGCTTATCAAAGGCGTTTGGCATGTTAACTTTGTTAGATTACCGCCGTCGGGTTAGCGATTTATATGCCGCTATCCGTATGGCGGGGTTATCAGCAGAAACGCACACAAAATGGCAGATGGAACGCGATTGGCTATTCGCCAACCATCCACAATCTCCGCTCGATGAGGAGCAAAAATCCCGCTTCAGTGGGCTACAATATTACCCTTATAATCCCCAATTTCGGGTACAAGCTCGCTTACAACCTGCCCCAACTTTCTTATTTGAGGGCGATTTAGGCGATGATGGGCTTATCCGTTATCAACGCATCGGGCGGGTTAACTTCACGGTGCCTACAGGGTCCGGCTCTCTAAATGTATATTGGATAGTCGGATATGGCGGGGGCTTATTTTTGCCTTTTGGCGATGCCACAAATAAAACGACCACTTACGGCGCAGGACGCTATTTGTATGACACTATCAAAGGGGCCGATTTAGGCGCTCAAGGAGATATTATCAACCTCGATTTTAACTTCGCTTATCACCCATCGTGCGCTTATAATCCGCATTGGGTTTGCCCGCTAGCCCCCGCCGAAAATCGCTTAAGCTTTCCTATACCTGTCGGGGAAATGCTCACTACTATTTAATCTATTCGCCCCAAAAACGCTGTTATTCGCTACAATAAAAGCCGAATAGCTATCTTGCAAAGCAGTAGGTGATAAATGCCTGAGCGCTTTTTACATTTTGAACCCATCATCTATCCACTATGGCGACGCCGCTATCCATTTTGGTTACAGCCATTGGCATCTCTATTAAGTCATCGCATTTACCCCGCCGATGCCGATAAACACCCACCGCAAACCCCATCCGATATGGCCGCCTACCTACGGCGCTGGGATATTTTGGGAGGGGAAAGCACGCCATTTATAGATATAGAGACATTACAACGCGGTTTAACACATAATACAGCCCGTATCCGATACTTTAGCCAGCTCCAGCCGCCGACACCCGATGCCTTCGCCCCGCTACGAATACCCGCCCAATGGGAAATGACCGAAAAAATTCTCATCAGTTGGGGTATTTTATATCCGCCGTTATGGCCGATGCACGCGCAAATGGCCGAAGCTATTAGCCCTGTAGCTGAGGTAGAAATTGTCGTCCCAACAGAAATGTGGGCGCGCGCCATCTGGCTGTATCTCACTTGGCGCGAAAAAGCCAATCTCGATAATATCGTTTTTTTCATCGCGCGCACAGACGATATATGGATAAGGGATTATGGCCCAATAGTTGGCAAAACCCTCGACGGGCGTTCAGTCGTCTTAGATGCCATCTACGACCCTTTGCCGGCTTACCCCCAAGCAGATGATGACCTCTTCCCTGCGCGATGGGCGGCAGAACAAGAACTACCCCTCCTCCCCCTGCCTTTGCATACTGAAGGGGGTAATCTTTGGTCCGATGGCGTCGGCACGCTCATCATGAGCGAGCAAATTTTTTACAGCAACCCGTACTATGACCGCCCCATGTTGGAAAAATTTCTGCGACGCTATATCCAATACGATAAGCTCATCATCACGCCACGCCTACCCCAAGAAGAAACGGGGCATGTGGATATGCTCGTCAAATTAGGGGCCCCGAATCTAGTATTCCTCTCCAGCCCGCAAAATGCTGGTTTAGCCGCCGAGGCGTTAAGAGCCACCAAACGCCTTTTTCAACGAGAAACCAATGCCGCGGGCCAACGGTATGAAATTGTCGAATTACCTACGCCACCGCTGTATTTCAATTGGTTTGTATACAATATTCGGCGTAGCTATACGAACGCGCTCACAGTCAATGGCCGCGTCCTCGTCCCCATTTATGGTTATGACCAAGATAACAGCGCTCTGGATATTTACGCCCAAGCCTTACCCAATTATGAGATTATCCCCATTGATAGCGCAGTCGGCATTAACGGCGGCGGCGCAGTGCATTGCATGACCAAAGAAATCCCGCGCTAGCTATTCACGACCTGTAAAGGCGGTTATTCAAAAATATGTCACGCTTATAAAACATTTGTGCTATAATTGAACTCAAAAGTGTTTATCTTTAAGGGAAAAGAGGATGTGGTATCCACCAAATCCCACCCAATTTAATCAGCTTGTTTGGCTTATCACCCGCCAAATCCCTAGCGGCAAGGTGAGCACCTACGGCCAAATTGCCTCCATGATACCGCCGCCCGATGCTATCCCTCCCCACGACTACAGCCGTTTAAGCCCGCGTTGGGTGGGGTCTGCCCTCCGCGCGACGCCGAGCGAAGCCATCCCTTGGCAACGTGTCGTGAATAGCCAAGGGAAGATTAGCTTGCCGAGCGGAGCAGGCTACGAAGAACAACGCCACCGTCTACGTTTAGAAGGCATCCATTTTGGCCCAGACGATAGAATAGATTTCCGTATCTATGGGTGGGAAGGCCCTAGCGCAGAGTGGTTAGCAGAGCATCAATTATTAGCGCCGCGGCCGCTATTCAAGCCCTAACACGCACGGCTATATGCGGACATGCATTATTCATATACCCCTTAAAGTTCCATGTCTCCCTCAAGGAGAGCGGCGTCATCTGTCCTGCAGTGTCCTTCGCCCGCACGATGAGCGTATGGTCGCCGATGGGCAACCGCAACGACAATTGCCACGGACGCCACGCCCACGGTCCCATATCTTCTCCCAGTTGCGTTAACTGCCAAGTGGCGCCGCCATCGCTCGATACGGCCACCTCAGCCACAGAATACCCCTCACCCGACCATGCAAATCCTCTGATAAGACATTCGCTAGTCACTGTATCGCCCGTGAGCGGCTCCATAACAACGACATTCAAGCGCAAGTCGCCTAACATCGGGGCGTTTTCCCAATCGGCAGATTCGGGTTTATCCATCGGCGAAAATTGGCGGTATGCGCGCCGTTGGTAGTAATTATCCGAAGGCTCGTCTTGTACGACAATTTGCCCCAGCCATTTAACACTACGCGCGCCGATATAACCGGGAACAATAACCCGCAGAGGGAAGCCGTGCTCAGCGGGCAATGGTTCGCCATTCATCTCATATACAAGCAAAGTGTCGGGATGAATCGCCTTTTCCATAGGGATAGAACCGCCATAAGGCATTGGGCCAGTTTCGCGCGGTTCTGCGTCTAAGCCGATAAACGCCACATGTTTTGCAGATGTGTCTACTCCGACGCGCTGGAGCACATCGTATAAGCGCGCGCCCGCCCAAACGGCTACCCCAACAGCGTCTGTATCCCAAATAATCTCATTTGGGATGGGCCCCAACGCCTCCAATTCCCGACGGCGATACCCCGCGCATTGCAAGACAGCCACCACCTCATGACGCGGAAAGGTCGTCTTCAAATCATCAAGAGAGAGTGTAAGCGGTTCTGATACTTTGCCAAGGATTTCTAAGCGATAGCCTTCTGCTTCAATAATCGGGACAGGCGCATGGCTACGCACAAAAAAATCACTATTGGGGGTGATGACTTGTGCGCCCAATACTGCTGGCGGCGGGCCTGCGTTAAAAGGGTTTGTTTGGTGCACCCGTAGCTTAGGTTTATGAGGTTGGGCCATAATGCGCGAAAATCTTTCGTTAATCGGTTACTTTGGCATCTAAATGTTTGGCTATATCATCGGCATGCTCTTTTTCGTGCCATGCCATGATGTTGAAAATTTTATAGATAGGCAATATTTGCAAGCTCGCATGTCGCGTCTCAATATCGAGCGCGCTATCTTCCACAGCGTCTATCCATGCCAACAATTCGGCGCGAGATTGCCGCAAAGCGGCGCGGGCATCAGCGGGGGATAGCGCATCATTTTTACGGACTGATGAGGCATTGTAACGGTCTATATCATAGTCCTCTGGGATGATATGCGTGCCTTTGGCGGCCATCATCACCATACTATTGTGCCCCTTATCGGCTAACATCAAGTGGATAAGTAATTGTCGGATAGTCCATTGAGCGCCATCCGCATAAAGTTGTTCATCCCAGCGGTCGCCGACGCGGTCAAGCATTTGTTCTAGATAGGCGCGAGATTCATTCAAACGTTTGATATATTTCTGTTTACGGTCAGTCATGCCAATACGCTTTCTTAATGTTTTTTGTTCAATCAAAAGGGTGGAGCATCCCCCACCCTTATTAAGAGCTGTTTATATTTGGATATAGCTATTTTCTGCTAGCACAAAACGATGGGTGACAGGCATGCGCGTAGCCGCTTGAACAGTGGTGTTGTCCGCTAGTAGGCTGGAGTCAATACGGCCGGGAATGTTACGAATCACGCAATTTTTCATCACGATGCTGGATTCAATTTCGCTACCTTCAATGACCACATTATCGCCGATGGCGGTATAGGGGCCGATGTAACTATTACGGATGACCGTATTATCGCCGATAATGACCGGGCCGCGGACGACGCTATCAATAATCTGGCTGTTGTTGCCGATGATGACCCGATGCGAAACTTCGCTCTTGCCTACCACTTTGGGGCTATCTTCGGGCGGTGGGGGGCTGTAGGGCAACTCCTCCAATACTAATTGATTGGCTAAAACAATGGGGTCAGGCTTGCCAGCATCAATCCACCACCCTTTTAGTTTGTAAGGGACGACGGGACGGTCACTATCAATTAAAACCTGTATCGCGTCGGTGATTTCTAGCTCGTTACGCCAAGAGGGCTTGATTTTAGCGATAGCATCCCAAATAGAAGGGCGGAACAAATAGACACCCACAATAGCGAGGTTCGACGGCGGCACCTTGGGTTTCTCGACCACACGTTTGATGCGTCCATCCTCAATTTCGGCAACCCCAAAACGAGAAGGGTCGCTCACCTCGCCGAGGACAATAGCCGCTTCGGCTTCGGAAGCTTCAAAGTTCGTCAGCAGTGAAGTAATTTTATCTTGGAAGATATTATCGCCAAGGACAACACAGAAAGACCCCTCGCCCACAAAATCGCGGCATAGGCCAATCGCATGGGCCAACCCCTTTTGCTCTGCCTGCACAATATAAGAAACATTCACACCCAAGATAGACCCATCTTTAATCGCTTCGCAGATGGGGGAAGATAAGTCATTGACGACAATGCCAATATCGGTCAGCCCAGCGCTCTTCAGTAATTCGATAGCGTAAGCGATAAGCCACTTATTGGCCACGGGCACTAACGGTTTAGGCATCGTCAAGGTCACTGGTCGCAAGCGCGTCCCTTGGCCAGCCGCAAGGATAATAGCCTTCATGCTAGGGGATACCTCCTGAATAATACAAAATGAAAAACAACGATGAAGCCGATAGTACCAAACAGATAGAGAGACTGGCAAGCTATAGTCGCTCATTGAATGCTTGACACAGGATAATCATATCTCATATGCCCTACAAATAGCTTAAAAATCATCGTTGGTAAAAGCGTTTGTAGCGATTAACGATAAACCATCACCTACGCGGCGCTATTGCGGGTTCTAGATAGCGAAATAATTATATATACTATTGCCCTATGCGTATTCTCATCCTCAGCGACACCATTCCACCCGAAAATCGGGGCGGCGCCGGGCGTGTAGCTTGGCAGTTAGCTCGCGGATTACAAACAGCGGGGCATGATGTGCATGTCGTGGCCGCGACTAGAGGCGCGCCTTTTGAGGAGGTGCGGGATAATATCCCAACGTATCATCTTCATTCAGCGTATCCACGGCGCTTTGTCGCTTACCTATCGTTATACAACCCCCAGACCATTGAGCCGCTTCGTCGCTTATACAAGCGTCTAAAACCCGACGTCGTCAATGCCCACAATATTCACGTTGATTTATCTTATTATGCTTTGGTAGTGGCGCATCGCATGGGATTTGCGACTGTTTTTAACTCTCATGATGTTATGCCTTTTGCTTATCATCGGCTGAGGCATTATATCGACCCTAAGCGCTGTGAAGTCCCCTCACCAGAAGTCTATCGCCTGCCACGATGGTATAACCTGCGCGAAAATCGCTTTCGCTACAACCCTTTTCGCAATATCATCATCCGCAATATCCTGCGCCAGCATGTTGATGTACGAATTAGCGTGAGCCAAGCACACCGCGCCGCCCTAGAAGCCAATGATTTGCCGCCTTTCGATGTTGTTTACAACGGGGTTGAGCTAACGGATTATCACATTAACGAATCGGAAAAAGAAGCGCTACGCCAGCGATTTGATATGGTTGGCAAGCGCGTTATTTTATTGGCGGGTCGCCCCACAGAAGATAAAGGGGGACGCCAATTGTTGATGGCTTTCAGCCATGTTGTCGAGCAAGTACCTTCTGCTTGTTTGTTCGTTTTAGGTCCGCAAGAGCGCCTACGCCTATTAGAAGAATCGGCATTCCAGCGCTTGGCCGATTTCACCCGCTTTGGGGGTTGGCTAGATGGAGCGGCTTTAGCCACCGCTTTTTCTGCAGTTGATGTAGTGACCGTTCCATCTATCATCATGGATTCCTTCCCCACGGTCAATCTAGAAGCGATGGCGGCCGGTAAACCGCTCGTCGCCACTTGTCACGGTGGCTCGCCAGAAGCAGTCATAGACGGTCAAACAGGTTATATCGTCAACCCGTTTGACACACAACAATTCGCGACCGCCCTAGTCCAATTATTGAGCGATGAGGTTCTCGCCCAAAGAATGGGCGAGGCGGGGCGCGCGCGTTTATTAGAAAAATTTACACTCCAGCATCAGGTACAAGCGATGCTCGATAAGTATCAGCTCGCCATAGCGCGGCGCTCATAAAATTTGTATAAAAAGTATGAGGCAGAAGTTTTTGTTTTCTGTATACTGTTCAAATGGCCACTAAATAAGTAGATTGATGGTTGATGATGAAAAATATTTTGGTTATCGGCGGTACACGTAATATGGGTTATAGTCTCGTGCTTCGCTTATTGGAGCGCGGGCACACGGTGACGATACTGAATCGGGGAATTGACCCCGATAACTTGCCCGATAGCGTCCACCGATTGCGCGCTGACCGCACAGACCCCCAACAAATGCGGCGCGCCCTGCTTGCCAAATCTTTTGATGCTGTAGTAGATACGGTCATGTTCCGTGGGCCAGAAGCGGAAACCATCGTTGACTTACTGAAAGGGCGCATAGGACATTATATCTTCCTCAGCACCGGCCAAGTGTATCTAGTGCGCGAGAATATCGAACGGCCATTCAAAGAAGAAGATTATGAAGGGCGGCTTATCCCCCCACCCAAAGATAATACTTTCGCTTATGAAGAGTGGCGCTATGGCGTAGATAAACGGGCGGCGGAAGATGTTTTCGCCAAGGCATGGGCAGAAAACGGCTTCCCCTATACTTCTTTCCGTATGCCTATGGTCAATAGTGAACGCGATGGCTTCAATCGGCTCTATAATTATATCCTCAGGCTGGCCGATGGCGGCCCGATTCTAGCGCCAGAAACGCCCAAATACCCCTTGCGTCATGTTTACGCCGGGGATGTTGTATCCGCTTTAGTAAAAGTGGTTGAAAGCGGCATGGGCAAAGGGCGCGCTTATAACATCTCTCAGGATGAGACCGTATCTCTTGATGAATTCATCGCCATTCTAGGGGATATTATGAAAGTTCAACCGCATATCGTGCGCTTCAAACGTAGCGAGTTAGAAGCCGCCGGCTTTTTACCGGATTGCTCGCCTTTTAGCGAACGCTGGATGAGCGAGTTAGATAACACCCGTAGCAAAACAGAACTGGGCATCGAATATACCCCTTTACCGCTCTATCTGGAAAAATTGGTGCGTTATTACGAATATCACAAACCGCCTAAACCCGTGAGTTACAAACGACGCCACGCAGAAATACAGATGGTCGCGATGTATAAAAGCATCTAGCGGGCATTTTGTAACTCTTTTCAAACGGTTCATTTGCAATTTTTATCCATATTCTTATGCTTATTGTTAACGATGGGGAGCTTGACAAGCCAAAAATAACACCTTACGATACATAGAATATGAATGGATAGGAAAACAATATGAACTTAAAAGGCAGTTTACCCTTGCTCATTCTTCATGTGTTGTCTCATGGTCCTAGCCATGGCTATCAAATTGCCAAGCAAATCAAACAAGAGTCCCAAGGCATTCTAGATTTCAAAGAAGGCACTCTGTACCCAACTTTGCACGGCATGGAAAAACAAGGGCTTATCGAAGCTTACAGCGAGATAGAGAACGGGCGCGAACGGCGTTATTATCGCCTAACAGATAAAGGACGCCGCGCATTGAAGACAGAGTTAGAAGAATGGAAGGCCTACACCAAGGCGGTCAATGCCGTGCTAAGAGGAGCCGCCACATCATGAAGCCAACCCGGCCACAATTCAATCAATGGCTTTCGCAAGCTACCGCTACTTTGAAGCCAAACATTGCGTCATCCGTTGCCCAAGAGTTGCAGGCCCACTATGAAGATGCGATATGCGCTTATCTAGCCGCAGGTTATTCGCCTGAGGAAGCCCACTACGCCGCTATGCAAGACCTCGGTGATGCCCAACTCATCGCCCAAGCGTTCCATCATCACTACCAAACCGACCGCCGCCACCGTAAAGCAGGTTTGCTAGGGATTATATGTGGGGGGTTATATCTCATCTTGATTCCGCTTTACCATGCTTTAGGCGGGCAGGGCTTTAACTCGGCAGTATTTTTGCTCGTCTTATATATCCTTTATAGCTTTGATGTTCTTTTTACAAGCCCACTTTCCGGCCGAGATGTCACTTTTTACAAACGATTGATTGTGCGCGGTATTGTTGTGGTCTGTCTGACACGTTTAGTCGGTTGGCTTCTCTTTCAGCACCCGATGGTTACGGAATCCTACCATATCACTTTGCGAAATATCGCCTCTCCGCTTGAATGGTTTATCAACGTCATATCGCTAGGCGCTTTATTCGTCATCGCGGCAACGCTCATCAGCTTAGGTGAACACGGTTGGAACTCGCGCGATTCTTTCCATCGGCTAGTGCGTCCGTTATCTGTAGCGGTTGTCCTGTGCGGCGCAAGCTTAGCCATCTATGGCATTGCAACCACTGATGGATTGAGCGTGTACCGTATCTTCGGCGCCCATCTCGCGATAGCCACGAGCGGTTTTGCTTGCCTGTTGTGGGTGGGTATCTTTCTGATGATGAGCTATCCAAAAACTGTTTATAGGAGCTAAAAACCCTGCTCGAACAGCCATTGTTGTATGATTTGCGCCGTTTGTTCGGACGCGGACATCGGAAACAAATGGCCATGTCCTTCAATCACCTTGAATTGAGCAGAAGGTAACAGCGGCTTTAACGCTTCCTCTGCGCCTGCTAAAAACGTATCGCTACTGCCGCCCCGAATGAACAATGTCGGCGTTAACCCTTCTAATTGCGGTATATCTTCCCAAATGTTGGTATACATCGTGCTGAAAAAATAGGCTTCCCAATCCGCTGACCAAACAAGGGTGAAGCCTTGGCCATCTGCGGACGGTTGCAAGTTACTTTCTGTATAGTGTCTTAAAACCTCATCGGGCCAATCGGCAAATAGGGAGCGACTACGGAAACGCTGATAGGCATCTTCCACACTGGCAAAATGGGTGCGGCGACGGCGGGCCGCTTGCACCAAAGGGACTTCTTCAATGAGATTACTCTCTTGGGCGCTTTTCATCCATGCCAGATATTCGGGCAATAAGATAGTCGGGTCCATTAAGATAAGCGCTTTAAAGCGCTGAGGTTGGCGGATAACCGCCAATATAGAAGCAACTGCGCCAAAAGAGTGACCAATAGCGATGATGTCTTGCAATTGATACGCCTCTAAGCCCGTCAATAAATCATCGGTCACCATTCGCCAATCGCGCTTATCGGCTGGCGGGTGTTCACCCGGCCAAAGCGCCCGTGGGGGTAAACACAAGGCCCGATACTTTGATGTAAAAGAGGAAAGCAGACGTGTATAGGTTTGTGGAGGAAAGCCATTAGCGACGGCAAGATGCATTACGGGTTGCCCTTCGGCCCCGCCATAAACATAGATAGGTTGCGGCATTTGCAAATCCTCAACGCTGGAAATAATTAAACAGTCATTAAATTATACCCTACGCGCTGATAGAATACATCACTTGCAGGCCGCATTCCAAAGCCTCTCTTGTCCCAAAATGTCGAGACAATTATAATTTTCAACGGTTTTCAAAATCCGTATTGACGTATAGGTTTATAAAACCCATGTTCCCAACAAATCCGTGCCAAAGCTGTGGGGCTTGTTGTGGTTATTTTCGTGTGTCGTTCTATTGGCGAGAAGCGGATGCAGAATCGGGAGGCACTGTTCCTATAGAAATGACGCGCCAATTAGACCCCTTTCGGCGTTGTATGAAAGGGACGGACCAAGAACAACCGCGCTGTATCGCGCTAAGCGGACAAATCGGTTCTTCTGTTTGTTGCACCATTTATGAAAATCGCCCATCGCCCTGTCGTGAATTCGGCGTGAATTGGTCAAACGGCCTGCTGAGTTTTATCCCGGATGATTTAGAACGTTGTACCCAAGCCCGCGCCGCCTATGGTTTGCCGCCCCTCTTTAACGCGCCATATCCCAATGCGCCGTCCATACCCGATGCGAAACAAGCGAGCTAGCGCCTATAATAGTAGCGCCTTGCAGAGAAGGCGTTACAATAAGCGAGATATTGTGACCATAACAACAAGGACACAGCTATGAACATTGACCTAAACGACAAAGTGGCATTGGTCACCGGGTCTGCGCGGCGAGTGGGCAAAGCTATCGCTCTAGAACTAGCTCGTAAGGGTGTTCATATCATGGTCCATTATGGCGGTTCCACACCGGAAGAAGTGCGCGAGACCATGCTAGAAATCAAATCATGCGGGGTAGACGCCTACGAAGTGCAAGCAGATTTAAGCCAACCCACAGCTATAGAAACGCTCATCGAAGCATTACAAGAGAAGTTTGGGCGTTTGGATATTCTCGTCAATAGCGCCTCGGTCTTCCAAAAACGCAACCTGTTGGAAGTAACCCTAGAGGATTGGGAAGCCACGATGAATATCAACTTGCGCGCGCCTTTTTTATTGACGCAGGCGGCCGCGCGAATGATGCAAACCAACACCCCCCCCGGCGGCGTTATCATCAACATCTGCGACAAAGGCGCAGATGGCCCATGGCCCGAATATCCGCATCATGGCGTTAGCAAAGCGGCGCTATGGGCGCTCACCCAAGTGAGTGCAGTTAGCTTAGGCCCTCATATCCGCGTGAACGCTATTCTACCGGGCCCCGTTATGAAGCCCGCGGGCAAGAATATGAGCGATGACGATTGGGCTAAACTCGGCGACGAAAACCCGCTGAAAATGGTCGGCGATGCCGCGGATGTCGGGCGGGCGGTCGTGTATTTAGCGAGCGAGAGCTTTTTGACCGGCGCACTAATCCACGTGAATGGGGGCGAGCATCTCCTATAGGGGACGTTTCAAGGCAAGCTAAAAAAAGACTATTGTATAATAAAGCCATGTTTAGGCTTTGCGTCCGTCCCAAGCGAGGAGGCTCAACAGTGCGTCAGTTATCCATCCTTTTCATGCTATTCTGCCTATTTGCGATACCTGTTATTGCCCAAGATATTGCGCCAGTCCCAACAGAAGACCCGCTCTCGACAGGAGAAGCTATCGAAGGCGAAGACATCGAAACACCTGCGGAATCTGTCGCCATGCCTTTTGGCGATTCTTTCCAAATTCTTATAGATACGCGCGCAGATTTAGAATTATTAGCGGCTACCCGCTTACAAAGTCCGGTACGCCCAGAAGGCTGGAATGGCAGTTTAGATGTGAACAATCCCCAATTGCCGCTCCTCATTCGCCTAGATTTGGAGTTGCTAGCAGGGACAACGTTAGGCCTTGACCAACGCCCAGCAGGATGGTTTGGCGCTGTACCCAGCACAGAATCCGCCTTCATTCGGGATATTCGCCACGATGTTGAACTTTTGGCCGATACTTTCTTCGGCTCCAACAACCGGCCAGAAGGCTGGATTGGCGGCCCGCCGCTTTTCCGTTGCAACCGCGCCACTCAAGCTTTGGTGAATATGCTCCAACGCGGCGGCGTCTTCACCCTAACGATTGACCCTTCCGCTCCAGATTATTGCGCCCAAGCCGAGGTAGAAGCCAGCCGCTTTAGCGAGGTGAATTTGTTGGGGAACACTTCCGGCGCTATTTTTACCTCATCCGTGCAGGCATCTTTGCCGGGCGCCATCACTATCCAGACCAATTTTGCGGTGGCTTTCCTAGATAAAAACGCCAATTTACGGGTTGGTGTCATCCCCAATGGTACAGTAGTGACCCCACAAGCCCGTAGCACTAGCCCCTTCTCGAACATGGTTTTAGTCAGTGGGGATGGCTTCGCTGTCTTTATCGAATTCCCCAACACAAACCTTAGCGAGGAGCAATTCCGTAGCTTGCCTGATTCAGACCAGACGCCAATAGAGCCATTTTGCGCCGCTAGTTGGTGCGGCGCGGGATGAGGCAATATAGGAAAGAGACTAAAGGGGTAACCAATCCCCTTTAGTCCACATCAGCGGAATAAAACAATCACGGTAATATTATCGTGACCGCCGCGTTCATTCGCCAACGCCACCAACTTATTGCAAGCATCTTGGGCGGTTGGCGCCTCTAAAACAATCTGTTGAATATCGTCTTTTTCGACCAGATTCCAAAGCCCATCGCTACACATCAACAGACGGGAATGAGGCGGCAAACGGCGAGACAATACATCGAATTCAACTTCTTCATTAAAACCTAAAGCGCGATAAAGCGCTGATTCCATCTGCGAGGCCGGTTCGTCGGATTCAATCTGCCCCATCTCGATGAGGCGTTGACGCACCGAATGGTCGCGCGTTAATTGCTCTATTTCCTCTTTTGTGACCAAATAAGCGCGGCTATCCCCCACATGCGATAGATGCGCTCTATCGCCCAAAATGGTCACAACCGTACACGTCGTCCCGCCGCCTTTAGGGATAGCTTTAGAAACCTCCTCATTGGCTTTACGCATCGCTTCGACCAGAATTTCACTTATCGGCGGCATGTCTGCTAAACTTTTGCCGTTGAGGATGCTCAGATAGGTGTTATGGAGAATCGCATTAGAGATAACCCGCACAGCAATTGCCGAAGCTTTTTCGCCTTCGCTATGCCCCCCCATGCCATCGGCAACGATGAAAAGCCCAAAATCAGGGATGTTGTCTATACTGCGCGACGAAGTGAACAGAGAAAAGGATGAATCTTCGTTCTTCTGACGCACCATGCCAATATCGGTAGCAATGCCGAAAGTGAGATGGGCATTGGTGAAGGATACGACTTTATCGGCTGTCAACTTGCGCGTAACGCCATCAATCACAGCAGAAGGGGGCAAATCGGGTTCAGGTGGCAAAGGGGCGGTTCGAGCGGTATCTGTCGGGGCTGTTGTCCGAACGCCGGTTAATGTTGGCGCTTCCAAATCTTCGGGTTTTTTGGCTACTACAGGTTCTCTTGGCAATTCTTCAGCGTGTTCACCCTTTTCTTGAACGTCGCCTGTAGATTTAGAGCTCACTTCCCCCTCAGGTGTTTTCGCTTTTTCAGGTTCTTCGCCTGAGTTAAATATACGGCGTAGAAAGCTCACAAGGCCCCCCATTGGGTAGAATAGTTTTCAAGATTAACTTTACTATATGGTAAATGATGGCATTGGGCAAGATATAGACGCTTAGAATCTTCGCAACCCAACCCATATCATCAAAACACCAAGCGCTATCATCGCGCCGACAATCGCCCATGTGGGGCCAAGCGCCAAAACATCGGCAATCATCGTCAAAGGAAAATCAGGATAGATATGGGCATGCCGAGCATTTTTGAAGAACATCCATAGAGCGGTCGCCAACGCGGAACCGCCGCCAACCAAAGCGCCGGCCGCTATCGCACTGGGAAAAGCAACTTTTAGGGGAATTGTGGCGCCACCAAAACGATTACTCAGAAAAGCAAAGGTGAAAAGGGTGGATAAGCTAACCCCTAAAATGGCCGCCCCGATGGCATCATTATCTTCTAATCCCAGCCAAATGAAGCTGACTATCCCATATAGAATCGCGCCCCAGCGCCATTGGTTGTTCCAACGCGGAATGCGCCACATCATGAGCGTTCGGCTTGGGCGAAATCTTCCGTGTTGGCGCTACGGCGGACGGCCGAAAAATGATAAATGCGCGCTTCATAGGGCTGTAGTTCGATGTATAAACCGCGTCCCACAATTTGGTCACCGCTCGCTTCGCTATAAGCATCGCCTAAGGTATCGTATAAAAGCCAGTCCTGTCGGGCCATATCGGCTTCCCAACCCGACAGTTTGATGAGCGCTTGCGCCCATTCCGGCGTTATATTCACGGTGATGAGCACATACTCTCCGCCATCATGCCAGCCATAAGCGAGAATATGGGGTGAATCGCCCTCGTAGGCGGGTTCGGGATTGAATAACGTCCATTGTCCATTGCGATAGATAGTATCGCGCATTTCGCTAAGGAGGCGCGCATAAAAAGCGGCTAAGGCGCGATTGGGGCGTTCTTGCGGCCCGCGGCTAATTTGTACCGGTAATTTAACCCGATTGCCCACAAATTGGCCATCATGGAGCAAAACAGCCCCCGGCACAGTGCAGATGAGCACAGCGGCCGCCCGACTTTTCGCGATGCCCAAACTAGCCGCCGCGCGCGCCTCGTCGTGATTTTCGATAAAGCGGACGCTCCGATTTTGAAACGATATATCAGCTAACAGATGCTGGTAGATGCCGTTGGCGTCGCCGCTCTGAATACGGTCGTAGAGCGTTTTATCATATGTATAATCAAAGCCTTGTTGTTGTAGCGCATACTCCATACCCCAATAAGCCTCTGCGATGAACAAGAAGTCGGGATATTGAGCGCGAACAATCGGGATGAGCTCTTCCCAATAACCTATTGACGGCACTGGTCCAGCCAAATCTCCCCACGTCCTCAGGAAAACATCGTTCATGACCAACATCGCCATATCACAACGAACGCCATCGCACTGGCTCGCCACAGATAAAAGCGTCTCACAAACCGCTTGGCGACAATCCGCGTTAAAGACGTTGAGTTGCGCCGTATCTATCCAACCCGGAAAATAGGGGTCACGCCCATGCCCGATAATGCGGCGCTCGCCAGAAGCATCGGTCGTTTCGTAAAAATCGCCCGGACGCTCCCGCAAAAGTTGTTCGTCACCTTGGATGAAATAATCGGGGCGCTCGTATACCCATGGATGGTCTACAGCGACGTGATTTGGGACAAAATCAAGGATGAGGCGCAACCCATGACGATGGAAGCGTTCGCGCAAGTCCGCCAAACCCGCCCCCCCACCGATGCGCTCATCCACTTGATAAGCGCCAATAGCATAGGCGCTTCCGGGGACATCATCTTCTGTAATATCTGGCAGGGCGGGCCGGTATTCGTGAATATAATTGAGCGCGCTAGCCCGCACAGACGGACTGCGATACCACACACCCATTAACCAAATAGTATCCACATTCAAATTCGCCAGCGCGCCGATTACTTCGTCGGGCACATTATGAAGTTTTATCTCCTCCCCATAACGCTCACTCAGACGATTCAACCAAACCCACGTATTGATTTGATAGATGAAAGGTTTTTTTGGCCACTGTAATTTCATGAAAATTCCACCTTATACCATCTTGAAACCCCATTATATGCAACGCTAGCGCTATATGGAAGTTACGCAGACCATCTAAATTGTGTACAATAAAATACAGCAAATAGGGAAGTGAGGTTGTAACCATGACATCGGCGCATTTTCTCCATGCCCAAAACCTCAGCTCGGTGGAGATGTTAAAAGGCGTTCACCGTCGCACTATGGCCATCACCGATGGCATGATGCTATGCGAAATTCTATTAGAAAGCGACGCCATCGTGCCATTACATCAGCATATTCACGAACAAGTCGGTTATGTAGTCTATGGAACTATCGAGATGACGATAGCGGGCGAAACCCGCGTCTTAGGTCAAGGGGATAGTTACGCCATCCCCAGTAATGTACCGCATAGCGCCCGCGCCATCGCTGAAACGGTAGTTATTGATGTTTTCAACCCACCGCGCGATGAGTATCGTTGATGAGCACGTGATATGGACCGTTACGAATTAGAACGACGCCGCGCTAAGCGCGCCCGCGAACGGTATAAACATCGGCAACAGATGGTTACGGTCAGGCGCGATGAACCATCGCCAAAACCGCGCTTTCAACTACCAACGAATGCGCCTGATTTTTTAAGGTCTAGTTTTACTTTTCTGCAAAATGCGCTATGGCATTTGGTCTATCGCACGCAAATTTGGCGTTATCTCGCCTTGGGATTGGTCGGAATCACGGTTGCGGCGGCTGTCCTTCACTTTTTATCCGGCCGCATTTTCCCGAATATGTGGGTTGTCAACATCCCCATAGGGGGCATGAGCATAGAAGAAGCGGAAGCCGCGCTGGCTAGCGCATGGCATAATACGGTGCGCGTGCAAATCATCGCCGATGGGGATATTATCGCCGAGGTAAGACCTGCGGAATTAGGGGTTCAGATAGAGCCGCGCCAAACAGCTGAACGGGCGCGCGGACTAGGTTTATCGGGCGTGCCTATGGGCTATGGGGTAACCCCGGTCGTATCATTCAATGCGACATCCGCCCAAAATTTCTTGCTAAATATCGCCCCACAAATCGAATCCCCCGCTTACGAGGCCGGTTATGAATGGCGCGATGGTCAAATTTTTGGGATTAGAGGGCGTGCAGGGCGGCGCCTCGATTTATTGCTCAGCTTAGAGCGCTTATCCCAAGATCCATCTAGTATCATCACCTCTGGCCGCTTTGAACTATTGACTATTCCCGAACAGCCCAGCGTAATTGACCCATCGCCTTACCTAGATGATGTCTATGCCCTTGCGAGCCAAACCTTCGTCATGAGCGGGTACGACCCTTTCAAAAACGAGACTATACCATGGTCTACTACACCAGCGGAGATGGTGCGTTGGCTAGCCGCCGGCGAAAACGGACTTATCATCCGTGAAGAAGCCTTCCAGACATTTGTAAATGCCATCAACCAAACCTTAGCGAATGCCCCTAGACCCCGTTATCTTGATGAAGATGAAACGCGCGAAAAAGTGCAGTCCGCAATCGCCGCAGGGCAAACACAAATCCAATTGCGTATACGCTATTTGCCCTCCTCCTACCAAGTCGTCGCGGGCGACCGTGGCTTTTTCATCGGGCGCAAGACAGGACTGCCCTTTGGTCTAATACAAGAAGTGAATCCTAGCGTTAATTGGGGTCAGTTATCTATAGGGCAAACCATCAATTTACCATCGCGCGACCTGTTAGTGCCGCTCGACCCCATCCCCAACAAGCGCATCATCGTCCATCTCGACCAAAAATGGCTTGTCGCCTATGAGAACGGACAGCCCATTTTCCATTGGCGCATCTCCACAGGGCGCCCCGATGCGCCGACCTATCCGGGCATCTTCCAAGTTTTATCTCATAATGATGTCGCTTATGGGAGCGGCTTTTCTCTATGCGGAGAAACGGGCTGTAGCCAATGGGAAATGTACTGGTTCATGGGGCTATATGAAGTCACACCGGGGTTGATGAACGGCTTTCATGGAGCGGTCAAATTGCCCAATGGCGCTTTTCTAGACGATGGGCGCATCGGACGCGAGAGCACTTTTGGTTGCGTGATGTCCTCTAACGAACAAGCCAAGCTTTTATACGAGTGGGCAGAACAAGGCACGGTCGTAGAAATCATCTCAGCAGATTTTCCGCCAGAAAGTGATATAGCTATAGAGGCCATTTCCTATATGGCGACAGTCGGGAGCTTTTAATCCAGATGTTTGAGTTTATCAGGATTATTAATGAGGCGCACCGCGCGAATAAGCCCATCTCCCGTTTCTAAGGCAATGACGAGTATCACTTTATTGGCGCGATTACGGATAACAATGGCCGATGCGCCATTCAGCATCACGATATGCCCTTGCATATCAGCTGTAGCGAAGCGGCGCAACCCCAATAATAAACGGGCTACGGCATCGCGTCCATGTACCGGGCGTGTAGCGGCTTGCACTCGCCCGCCCCCATCTGACCATGACGTTACATCTTCCGCGAGCAGTCCTAATAGTGGTGATAGTTCCCCAACTTCCATCGCTTGCATAAAACTGACCAGCAAGCGATTATGTTCTTCTTGTGTCGTCTGATACCGCGGACGATTATCGGCAATGTGTTTTTTGGCGCGACTAAATAATTGACGACAAGCCCCTTCCGACTTACCGACCATAGATGCGATTTCGGGATAATCGTAATCAAAAACTTCACGCAATAAAAAGATGGCGCGCTCTAAAGGAGATAACGCCTCTAATAAGACGAGAAAAGCCATCGAAATAGATTCTAGTTGGTTCATCGCAGTAGCAGGTTCTATCCCAAATACATTGTCACCCGCGATAATTGGCTCTGGCAACCATGGCCCAATATAGGTTTCGCGTTGTTGGCGGGCGGACTTCAGCTGGTCTAGGCACAATCGCGTGACGATAGTCATCAAATACGCTTTTGGCGATTCAATTTGCTGGGGCGCGGCCGATTGATAACGCAGAAAAGCCTCCTGCACGATGTCTTCCGCCTCCATGACGCTACCCAACATCCGATAAGCTATCGAAAATAACAATGTTCGATATTGTTCAAAATCGTTCATACCCAGCTCGTTTGAACGGTCATGGGGAAAGAGCTATCCCCATGACCCTAATACTTAATGACCCGCAACTAAGATACGCTCTTCGATGGGTTGCTTGGGCCAAAAATAGAAATCCATCCTGCGCTCCGCCATCACAGACCCAACAGCATAACGACAAACCAGCTCTTTGAATATGGCCGCTCCCCAGCCCGTCAATACGCGCTCCCGTGGGGTATCATCGCTATGTAAAAATTGGATGAGTCCATCGCGCCGCCCCAAACTAATACACCAGATAACATAACCCAGATTAAAGGGTTTTGCCTCGCCGCCACGGACAATATCGGCGATATTGTCGGCAACATGAAGCCCCATAGGGATAGCGGTAGCGCAAGCCATACGATAGTCATAACCTGATGGCGCTAAACTGCTAGCAGAATCGCCCACCGCCCAAATATTGGGATGTGATAATGCGCGCAAGGTGGTATCCGTCAGGATACGGTCATGGGCATTGACGCGCAAACCAGCTTCCCGCGCGATGGGCAAACCGCGAAAACCGCCCGCCCAAATACACAGGTCATAGGGGTAAGTCCATTCTACGGTCTCGATATGAGTTGCCGTTAGACCGCGCACGGTTTGGTGTTCGTATAGTTTGATGCCCAAACGGTCGAACGTTTTTCGGAGGTGTTCTCGTCCTTTACGAGAGAAAGCGCTACCAAAAGAGCCGCTCGTCAGCAGGGTTACTTCCAAATTTGGGTACGCTTCCGCAAATTCAGTGGCCGCCTCAATGCCCGTCAATCCGCCACCTATAATCACTAAACGCCCCCCGCGTTGGGCGACGGCGGGCAATTGTTGGGATAAACGACGCGCAGATTCCCAATCCATCGTATAGGCATATTCAGCCACGCCGGGAACGGCCGATATATCCACTCGGCTACCCAAAGCATAGACCAAATGATCATATGGCTGTTCGATTCGCCCGTGTTGCGTTTGAATGAGAACGCTTTGTCGCTCAGGGGCGATACTCAACACGCGCCCCTGCAAGAATTGGACTTTTGTCCCTTTTAGAATATGGCTCAGACGCCGTTTTTTGACGTGTTGTCCAGCCGAAACCTGATGATTGCGAATCCGTTCTACAAATACATCTTCGGCATTCACCAAAGTGATAGTGACGTCAGAAGCTTTCAAGCGACGGGCGAGGCGTCCGGCGGTGGACAGACCACCATACCCAGCCCCTAAGATGAGAATATGTTGATGCGTCATGAGGTTGCTCCTTTAGCTTTTGCAATTCGCTAAAGAAGACGATTGACGCATCCATTTTGTGACATATCCCCTTCAAACAGTCCAGAAAGATTCTGTGAGATATTTATAAGCATTATCAGGAAACACCGTGACAATCGTAGCGGGTTGATTGATATTCGCTAATTCTTCCGCCACCGTCAGCGCGCCAACCATAGCGGCCGCAGAGCTGATGCCCACTAAGTAGCCTTCTTCCCGCGCCAATCGCCGCGCCATAACGTATGTATCTTCTGTGCGGATACTCAAGTTTCGGTCGGCAAAATGAGGCTCATAAATACCCGGCTGAATAGCCGTTGGCATATGCTTCAACCCCTCTAATCCATGAAAAGGCGAGTCGGGCTGTATGGCGATGATTTGTATATCATCCCGATAGGCTTTCAAACGGCGTCCGGTCCCCATGAGCGTACCGCTTGTGCCTAAACCAGCGATAAAATGGGTCACGGTCCCTTTGGTCTGGCGCCATATTTCCACACCGGTGGTCTGGTAATGCGCCTGCCAATTAGCGGGGTTATTGTATTGATCCGCATAAAAATAACGCTCTGGCTCGGCGGCGGCTAGCTCGCGCACAGCGCGGATAGCGCCATCGCTTCCCTCTAGCGGGTCTGTGAAGACCAAATCCACACCATAAGCCCGTAAGATAGCGACCCGCTCTGGGCTAGCGTTCTGTGGTAAAAATAGCTTGATGCGATAGCCCTTTGCCGCCCCCAACATCGCATAGGCAATGCCCGTATTACCACTTGTGCTATCGAGGATGATTTTTCCTGGCCCAAGACGCCCCTCTTTTTCCGCTTGGCGGATGATATTGGCGGCGGCGCGGTCTTTAACACTCCCTCCCGGATTCATCCATTCCGCTTTGGCGTAAACATGGATGTAATTTGGCAAATGAGCCGTGATTTTAGAGAAGCGCAATAACGGCGTATTGCCAATTTGGCTTTCAATAGAAACCGCTATCGTCTGAGGACTGTGAGCGGCTTGTAGCATATCATTATGTAATGTAGCCATGGATACACCTTATCTATAATGAAAAAGCCAATGGACAACAAAAAAGCGCAGGCATTTTCCCGTTTTGGGGATGCTCCACGCTTATTAGCGACCATTGGCTTTATATAACGAGTTTAATGGTTAGCGCTGTCTACAGCAGTGGTTCATACCCCCCTGTTGAGACAACAACACACTGCGCGATGCATGAACATGATACTTTTCTCACGTTATGGCGTAACTATCATTGAGTGTAACGAGAGGGCGCCAGATTGTCAACCGCCTGATGCGCTGACTCAAGAAACACTCAACTTTTGCCCCTTTCATCCAAAACCATAGAACGAAGCGTTGATAAACTATATAGGGTGTGAATATCGCCCCTATCAAGAGTTGGTATAATGATAATTTAGGCTGTATGTGCGTTAAGGATAACCAACCATGAAGCGCGTTTTCATCTCCTATTCCCGCCGCAATAAAACCTTCGCAGAACGCCTAGCCCGTGACTTAAGCGATGCCGGTTTAGATGTTTGGATTGACTTCAGACAGATACAAGGCGGCGAATTATGGCGCGAAGAAATCTATCGGGGTATTGACCAATCGGATTTTCTCATCGCTTGTCTTTCCCCCGTGGCTGTGCAAAGCGAATGGGTGACGCGCGAAATTCTGCTAGCCCGCGAACGCAACAAATTGATTATCCCCGTGATGGCTGTGAATGCGCTCGATGATTTATCGGCTCATGCGGAATTGAAGTGGTTATTGGATATACACTATATCAACTTTGAAGAGCGCTACGAACAAGCCTTCCCTGAATTGTTAGAGGCTTTGCCGGGCGTCCGACGCTTAGGGGCTTTTGACCGCAACGATGAACACCCAATCCCAAACCCCTTTAAGGGTCTAGAAGCTTTCCAACAGACCGACGCCCAATTCTTCTTTGGGCGAGAAGAGCTGATACGAAAAATACTAGATAAATTAGACGCCCCTGATAAACCTTATGGGCGCTTTGTGGCAGTAGTGGGCGCTAGCGGCAGTGGTAAAAGCTCGCTCGTGCGTGCTGGTGTCATACCGGCGGTGCGCGCTGGTAAGATAGCGAACTCGGAACAATGGCCCTTGTTCATCTTTACGCCCGGCGCCAAACCTTTAGAAGCGCTAGCAACTCGTTTACTGCCCTTGTTGCCGGGGCGCGATAGCGATAGCGCTCTGCAAAGCGTCTTAAAAACGTTACAAGCGCCAGCGCAACTAAATCGCCTCGTTCAGGAAGCATTATCAGATATGCCCACGAATGGGCGTCTCTTGATGGTCATAGACCAATTTGAAGAAGTATTCACCCGCGCTACCGAGACCGAAAGAGCGCCTTTTCTAGCCGCGATTCATCATGCGGCCACATCAACCGATAGCCGCGCCGCCATCATCATCACTATGCGCGCCGACTTTTTCGACCGACTGAGCGCTTATCCCAGCCTAGCGCAACTCTTCGAGCAAGATAATTTAGTCATCGTGACAGAGATGACGCCGACGAACCTACTGCGGAGCATCGCAGGACCAGCAGAAGCCGTAGGGCTGAGTTATGAACAAGGTTTGGTAGACCGTATACTCGCCGATGTAGAAAGCCAACCCGGCTCTTTGCCACTCCTGCAGTACGCCTTGCGCCTACTCTTTGAACGGCGCGAAGGCAACCGCTTGACGATGGCCAGCTATGAAGCCATTGGCGGCGTGCGACGCGCTTTAGCGCTCCACGCAGAATCTATTTATGCCAATTTGCCGCCAGAAGAACAAGAAGTGATGGAGCGCGTTTTACTCCGCTTGGTAGAAATTGCCGATAGTGGCGAACCCACGCGCCGTAGAGTGGCGCGCGCCGATATTACGTTCCGCGGCATTAATGATGAATCTGTGCAAAATATCATCAACTTATTGACCGCCCAAGACGCGCGCCTACTCATCGCTAGCCGCGATATTTCCGCCACCGCGCCAGAAGCCGAACCCACTATTTGGATAGAGGTCAGTCACGAGGCGCTCATTCGAGAGTGGGACCGCTTCAAAGCGTGGGTCGCCGCCAATATAGAAAGTTTGCGCTACAACGGCGAATTATTGAAGGCGGCTAGCGATTGGGAAAATGCCAAACGAGACCCAGCCTATTTACTCCGTGGCAATCGGCTCGCGCGGGCCGAAATTTGGCTAGAATCAGCCGATGCCACGCCCCTTCAAAAAGCATTCATCCGCGCCAGCCAAGCCGAACAAGACCGTCGCACCGCGGAGGAGCAAGCTCGCCAAGCGCGCGAAATAGCGCTACAGCGACAAGCCGCCAATCGCCTACGGCTCACTGTTGCCGTATTGGTCGTTGGTCTCATCGTGGCGCTCTTGCTAACACTAGATACTGCCCGAAGCCGTACCGAAGCGGAAAACGCCCGCGGCACTTTAGCGGTCGAAAAAGAAATCTCCGACCGTCGCGCCGACGAAGCGCGCAGTCTCGCTTTAGCCGCGGCCGCTCAACAAGCGCTCAGCGACAATGACCCCGACCTCGGCGTCGCCCTAGCGATTGAGGCGAACCAAATTAGCGCGCCACCCGCACAATCCCAACGCACTTTGGCGGATGTGGCTTACGCGCCCGGCACCCGCTTACGCTTGCAAACAGAGCATACGCGCTTAACGGCGGTTGCCACCAGCCCCGACGGGCAATATATCGCTTTGGGCGCGGGCGATGGCGCGATTAGCCTGCGCGACGCCCAAGATAGCGCGACGCTTTTCACGCTTAATGGTCATACCGACGCTATCAATCAATTGCGTTTTTCCCCTAATGGCGACTTACTCATCTCAGCATCTGAAGATGACAAGGTGATGATTTGGGATGTAGGGAGTGGCACATTAATACACACCTTAGAGGGACATCAATCCGATGTGAACACGGTTGCCTTCAGCCCTGATGGCGCTTGGGCAGTATCCACAGCGCAGAACAATTCGATGATTATTTGGGATGTCGCGGCGGGCACGCTTTACCGCCAGCTCGTCCAGCCAGACACCCGCCAACCTGTTTATGATGCGCTTTTTTCCGCCGATGGTAAATCCGTCATCGCCGCTATGGATGTCCGCCTCGTTTTGTGGGATGTGGCGACAGGCGCGCGCGTCCGCGATTTAGCTACAATAGGCGCTTCTGCTACTTCTATTCGGCTAGCGCTAAACGCTGAAGGCACGCACCTAGCGGCAGGTATAGATACCTCCCTCGTCATTTGGTCGCCCGATGACGGCACGGAATTGTTGCGCGTGAGTGGTGTAGAAGGGAATATCACGACGATTGCCTTCACTAACGACGGAACAAGTATTCTTGGGGCGACAAATGATACAACGACGGCCACCTACAGTTTAAGACAATGGCTAGTGGCAACCGGCCAGCAAACGGACCAATTCGATGTCAATGCTCCAATCGCAGACATCGCCATATCCGTAGATGGGCGACGCGCCATAGGCGCTATCAGCGATGGTTCTATGCGGATATGGGATATAACGCGCGGAGAAGAACTACGTCGATTTATCGGACACGATGGGTTAGTCAATACGGTAGCTGTGCATCCCAACGGGCGCTATATCTTATCTGGTTCTTCCGATGGCACAGCTCGTTATTGGGATGCCCACACTGGTTATGCCATTATGTCTTTGGCTAACCACAGCGACCGTATTAACGCTGTCGCTATCAGTCCCGACGGCACGTTAGGCATCACAGCATCTTCTGACCAAACCTTAATGCTATGGGACTTGACGACGGGCGCTTTTCAAAAACGCTTGGCGGGGCAAAACACAGCTATACAAGCTGTCGCCATCAGCCCCGATGGACTACGACTTGTTTCAGGCGGTCTGGATGGTTCTTTATTGGTGTGGGACTGGCAGACGGGTAATATCATTTGGCGTTTAACGGCTAACGAAACGACGGATAAGGCGCATCAGGGTAGCATCTTGGCCGCGCGCTTCAGCCCAGATGGTACGCGCATTGCCTCTGGCGGTCTGGATGGACTTATCAAAATTTGGTCTGTTGAAAACGGGCGCTTGTTAGCGACCCTATCCGGTCATGAAGAATCAGTGCGGGCATTGGCCTATAACAGCGATGGAACGTTACTCGTCAGCGGCGGGCGCGACCGATTAATCATCATCTGGGATTTAGCGAATCAGCGCGAATTACAGCGCATCGTTGGGCACGATGGTTCGGTAACCGCTGTCGGGTTTACAGCAGATGATGCCAATATCATCTCTAGCTCTTTTGATGGCACTATCCGCCTGTGGGATAGGGCGAGCGGCTTTGAAACGCGGCGCTACATAGCGTCAGATTCGCTCAATGTGGGGCGGCGGGTGCGCGTGCTCGATTTAGCGCTCACCCCAGATGGGCGTTGGGCTATCTCCGCCATGAGCGATAACAGCTTGCGCCAATGGCTCGTCCTGCCCACCATTGATGATTTGTTGGTTTGGACGTTCACAAATCGTTACCTGCGAGCCTTTTCTTGTGAAGAGCGTCGCTTTTTTGATATTCAGCCGCCTTGCCCTGATAATAATACGCCCATTGTAGGAACACCGCCCCCTGTACCAACAGCAACAGCCCTCCCAGATGACTTTGTTGAGCTATCAGAAGGGGCTATGGCTATCGTTAATACAACGGGTGAAGACCGTCTTAATCTACGCGCAGATAAAAGCCTATCTGCGCCGATACGCTTATCGCTAGAGCGCGGCACCACAGTCACATTAGTGATGGGGCCGCGCTTTGCAGAAGGGTTTTTATGGTGGTACGTCCGCACCGATAGCGGAACAGAAGGCTGGGTGGTGGAAGCGGCAGATGGTGTGCAAACCCTGCTACCGCAGTGAGCGCGCTACGAGGTGATGTCTCGTCGCTCTGCGATGTAGAGCATCAGAGCGACCAAAACGCTAATCCATCCATATCGCTAACACCACCAAGGAAAACCCTAACGAATCGGGCACAAAATTCACATCGGATGTCAATTTTGGAAAATCAAATTGGTTACCACCAAGCAACCACGCTTTGGCATTATCAAGGTTATAGGCTGGTGTCAAACGGTATAAATCGCCAATCCACGGCAGGCCCAAAAGCGTCGTCGCCAAAGCCAGCGGGACGATGATAGCCCTTATCAACGCAAACGCGCTAAAACCCAATAACGTAGCGACTAGGGTAGAGCGCGTCAATAAACCGCCGATAGCGCCCAATACACTGATGAACAATAACGCCCCAAGGTTGATTAAAACCGTCACGCCATATCCAGTCAAGAAAGCATCCATCGTTTGTGAATTGAGCGGAGGCGTCAAGGGAAGGTTAGCTGTACCTGTCACAAGCATTGCGCCGATAGCGGCCACAAAAGCGGTGATATTAAAAACAATGAAAAAGATGACCAATATGCCGATAAAGTGTGCGTATATGGCGATACTTCGTAGACTTGAATATCCGATTCCACCAATGTTTTGATGATGAGGGGGATTTCCTCTCGCTGAGCTTGTAAGTGGATAGCGCCATTTGCGTTATCGCGCATGATAATCCAACGCTCGCCCAAAATGTGTTCAGCGGTGCTGCGCGGCTCTGCGATAACGCGCAATTCTCCTTGTTGGATGAGCAAATCGCGCACAGCGCCCTCATACACCATTTGCCCCTCACGAATGATGACGACAGAATCGCATAGCTGTTCGACTTCTGATAGAATGTGGCTCGATAAAAAGACGGTTTTTCCGCGCTCAGCGGCCAACTGACGAATGAGCATACGAACTTCTTGCATTCCCTTTGGGTCCAAGCCATTAGCAGGCTCATCAAGGATGATGAGGTCGGGGTCATTCAATAAGGCCGCGGCGATACCCAAGCGCTGTTTCATGCCGGTTGAATAGCGGCTAACAAGGCGGTCGGCGCAGTCCGCTATACCCACGTCTTGGAGCAACTGTTGAATGCGCTTTTTATCTTCCCAACCGGACAAGCGCGCTAAAAAGTCAAGTTTTGGCGTCCCGTTAGGAAGGGATAAAAAGTGGCCATATCCACCAAAGCGCCAACCCGCTTTTCCAACACACCACGGTTACGATGAATGGCTTGGCCAAAAATTTCCACATGCCCATCTGTCGG
Organism: Anaerolineaceae bacterium; assembly: GCA_037441665.1. GTDB lineage: Bacteria > Chloroflexota > Anaerolineae > Aggregatilineales > Phototrophicaceae > JBBIRQ01. The sequence continues at coordinate 157,328 of JBBIRQ010000007.1, forward strand.
CCGCACGAGGTCTAACAGCATGCGGATAGTAGTAGACTTGCCAGAGCCATTCGCGCCCAAAAAGCCGTAAACTTGCCCTACGGGCACTTGCAAATCGAGTCCGCGGACGGCCCGGACGGCCTTTTTACCTTTGCCAAAAGTCTTGGCCAGCCCAAACGTTTGTATAGCAAATACCATTGATTCTCTGTCTCCTTGGCGTAATTCCACAGGCACTTTATACGACGAGCGTTTAGGAAACGCTCATTAAACGTTTATTGGGCATTATTTACATTTTTGGGAATGGGAGCGTCTATGGAACGATTTCAGAGCTCTTCACGTATAGCTAACTAGTGAAGGTCGCTTTTAACAAGTTTTTATGCGACATCGCTTGATTATTAAAGAAATGTATGATGTAATAATTTCTGTCATAGTTTACCTAGGAGAAAACTAATGAGACGATTTTTGCTGTTCTTGTTGATAGCCGTCCTACTTGTTGTCGCCATATCAGGGGTAAGCGCCACTGACCTTGAGGCGGGGCCGGCCTCTATGGCGCGCTTCTTCGATAGCGACGTGGATCTTTTCTTCGCAACCCGCACAGACGAAGGCTTTCTAGACACCTTCGATGCGCTCATAAGCCGCATCATCGCTAAATTGCCCGGCGATTTGAACATCCCACCCATATCTATCAAACAACAAATCAATATCACCTTGGCGAATGGACGAACAAATCTTGATGAAGTTTATCTTTGGTTGGGCGATTATGCCGCCATTGCCGCAGATAATTTAGAAGTGCAAGCCGATGACATTATCAGCAATAATGACCAAGTTGACTTTGTCGCGGCTATCGCTCTTAAAGACCGCGCCGCCTTTGAAGCCTTTTTAGATGCGCGTATAACGGGTAATTTGGAAAAATCATCCGCTGGCGCCTTCACCGTCTATAGTAACGGGCGAGAAAGAGACCCCAGCATCATTGTAGATGACGAAACAATTTACATCACAAACCTCACTGCCGCCGCTTTGACGAATCGTTCAGCGCCTTTGTCGGAGAACGCGAACTTCCTAGAGTCTATCAGCAAGTTGCCTGCAGACAATTACAACATGGTCGGGTATTTGGATTTATCCTACCTTTTCGCTAATTTTAGCCCCGGCCAAGAAGAAATTTTCAATTCTTTAGGGTTCAACGTTGATGAAATAGGCTCGGTTGCTATTGGGTTCACCATTTTGGATGGGCGCACCTTGACGATGGACATCGTTCAGGACCAAAGCGCCATGCCGACAAATTTGCGGATACTATCCCCTATTGACCCGCAATTTGCGCGTTTTATCCCCGCCGATGCCGCGCTGGTTTTACACGCTTCGGATATAAACGCCACCATCAATGGTGTTTTAACAACAATCAGCGAAGCCGCCGCTATATCTGGTCAAGAAGACCTCACACCCCAAATTGAAGCCGCTTTCGGATTCATTGGCTTGACCAAAGACGAAGCCCTAGGCTGGATGACTGGCGACTACGCGCTCTTTGTTCGTTACGATACCCTCCAACTTATTGATTTAGCCTTGCAAGGGCCAAACGCTCGTTTTGTGGAAGTTCCTTTGGGGTTCGGTGTGCTCATCGAAGCCACGGACGAAGCGGCCGCCCAAAAATTCGCTAGCGGGTTAGCGAACTTCATGCGCGCGGCTCTGGCCAACCAAGACCAAGTTACAGTCACCACTGCCCAAGTGAACGGGGTTGATGTCACGCAAATCACACTAGAAGGGGCTCTATCGGCAAATGCGCCCATCGCTTTTGATATTGTGATAGGCGTGAGCGATGGCGTTTTCTTCCTCGCCAGTAAAGCTGATGTTGAGGAAGTGCTGAGTGGTGGCGCTTCGCTCTTGGACAACCCCACGTTTCAAGAAGCTAGCCGTTACTTTGTAGACAATCCTGTGCAGGTGCTGTATGCGGATGATGATGGCTTGTTGGGGTTTTTAAGCATCTTCGGTTTAGCGTTGGCCGGCCCTGCTATCGGCAACATCTTTGATGACATTGTGGATGATTTGGACGGCTCTTGGATTCCCACGCCCGACAATCGGTTATCCAATGAACGAATCTACGCCCAAAGTGAGATAGACCAAACCATCGCCATTGTGCGCGCCCTCCTAGACATACTCGGCAGTAGCTCCGTTTCGGCTATGGCGACAGATGACGGCTGGACAATTACGCGCGCCGTCATCACCTTACAAGAGTAAAGCGAAACCCTATTCTATTAAAAAGGCGCACTTTATAGGTGCGCCTTTTCATTTTAGCTCGCCGCCCCAAAGCGCCCTAAATCGGCGCCCGCTTCATAACGGCTACCATCTGGCAAGGTTGCACCCTCGAAGTTGGCGCCAGATACTCTCGCCCCGCCCAAATTCGCACGGTATAAATTCGCGCCGCTGAAATCAGCCTCGCGTAAATCGGCGCCCGCCAAATTTGCGGCTTCTAAATTCGCCCCGGCCGCATTCGCGCCACGCAAGTTAGCTTCTACTAAATTAGTGTTCTCTAGCTGAGCATTGACCAGTTGCGCTCTCGCCAAGATAGCGCCCACCATATTCAGACCATTCAGATTCTGCCCCGATAGTTCGGCTTCCGTGAGGTCGGCGCCAACATAATCATTCGTAGGAGCATCTGCATCATCGTGCTTGCCTTTACGCGGCTCGCCGCCCATAATTTGCCACTCTTGGAGCGAATTATACCGTCGTCCGTCTGGCATCATGGTATGCCAAATGCGGGCATCTTCTAGTTCTGCATCTTCCAGATACGCACCGGTTAAGTCGGCATTGGTTAAGTTGGCATCCGTCAAATTGGCATTTTGTAGATTCGCATGGCGCAAATTGGCCCCAGATAGATTGGCATCTTCAAGATTAGCATCAACGAAATGCGCGCCCTCGGCGAGTACCCCTTGCAAATTGGCCCCATCGAGATTGGCGTTATCGAAGTGGGCATGGCGCAACACAGCGCCAACGAAGTTGGCATCTTCCAAACTCGCATCAGAGAAATTAGCCCGTTCAGCGTAAACGCCGCTGAGATTAGCATCTTCCAAATCCACATTACTCAGATTGGCATCTGTAAGCGTCGCGCCTTTTAGGTTAGCATCTTCAAGGTTGGCGTTTTCCAGATTCGCGCCCGACAAATTCGCCCCTAGCAAGTTGGCATCTTCCAAATTGGCATTGCTCAAATCAGCGCTATTCAGATTTGCGCCTGCGATATTGGCAGACTCTAAATTGGCGTGCTCCATCATAGCGCCGCTTAAATTGGCGCCCATCAATTTAGACTCGCTCAAATCGGCGTTGGTCAAATTCGCGCCGCTTAAATTTGCGCCGGTGAGGATAGCGCCCGACATCTCTTTATCGCGGAGGTCTTTACCCGACAAATTCGCGCCGGGCATCCGCATCGCCTTGATGCGCGCGCCACCGCCGAGGTCAATATCCACATCGTATTGCACATCAAAGTTGCCTACGGCGCGTTTGATGACATTACGGGTGTAGGACATGATTTGGTCTTGCAAATCGCGCCCCAAATTCCGCAAATCATCTAGGCCGCCCCGCTCAATCACAATCCGACGCCGCGCCAGTTTGAACACATTCTCTATGTAGCTCGTCAGCTGGTTGAGCGCGAATTGAACTTGGGTCGCTTTTGTGCGGTCATCAGCTTCTTTATCGAAGACGATAGCGAGCATTTCTTCGATATAATCATCATCTGGGAGCAGTTTTTTCGCTTTGTCGCGCAGGCGGTTGAAGTTATCAATCATCATATCGCCCAAGCCATTAAGTTGATTCATCATGATGGCCCGCTCGATAGTTTGCGACAAGGCCCGTAACGCCCTCAACAACTGCTCGGCCGCCGCTGGATCTATCTGCGGCGCATGCTCACCTTCCCCCAACTCGATACGACCGACAGGCGGCACAGGGGGGATTGGAGGCGTTGGGGGATGTGGCGGCATCGGGGAATCAGATGCCCATTCCGCATTATTTCGTTCATCTTCATGTTTATCTTTATATTCGTCGTACATTTTATCCATCTCCATTATCAAGTGTTCAATGGCGTTGGCGTCTGCTTGCGCCATTCCTCAGAAAATTCAGCTTCCAAAGCGGCTAAGGTCTGTGGTTTGAGCAGGCCGCGCAAGGCTTTTTTGGCATAAAACACGCGAGACTTAATCGTGCCAATGCTCACCCCTTCAATCTCGGCAATTTCTGCATAAGTCATCCCTTCATCCGCATATAAGATGAGCGCTTGCCTTTGCGCTTCCGGCAGGCGTTCAATAGCGGCGCGCACCTCCAAATGCAATAAAGACCAATACGTAGCGTCGTCGTGCTGAAGTTGGTCATCAGCGGTGGTGAATGACACCCAAACTTGCGTTCCTTCGTCATCCAACGACATTTCGCGGTCATCGCGCCCCAATTTTCGCAATTCGTCATAGCACCGATTGCGCGCAATACGATAGATATAGGGGCGCAAGTTTTCTACGGGTTGGATATTGGCTAAATTCATAAAAAAAGCGATGAATACATCTTGCACAATATCGTCTTCAATATCGCCCATATCAATCATACGGCGGACAAACCGACGGATAGGCGCTTCTAGGAGGATTTGAAGCTCCTCATAAGCTTCTATATCGCCCGCTTGCGCTTGTCGCAATAACTCATGCTCGACAACTGCCGACACAGCTTGACCTCCCGCTTATAACCTATCCTACGCGGGACGCCCCAAAAGCGTTCAAAATTAATGCCTTGATATACCATAGCCTACAACTTGTGATTATTAATTGTGGTATTATATAAAGCGTGGTAATGTTATACGTGTTAGGCTAATTTGGCATTCGCCATCCAACGCTGAAAACACATCATGTGAGCAAACAAATGTCCTCTTCCGCTAACCGACAAGCTTGGATTTACTTTGGGCTAAGGTGGCTGTTCATTTTATCGGCATCGGTCGCGCTCTATGTAGCCCAAATCCGCACGTTGAGCGATAGCGATTTTCTCTTATGCGTCGGCATCGCTATCGCGGCCAACTTGTTAGTTGGGGCATGTATTCTCATCCCGCAGTTAGCTTGGGCATTGCCTGTTGTTGGCATACCGACGGATTGGATTATCAGCGGATTATTCGCTTATTTGGCCTATCCTCAACCTGTCTTCATTCTCGGCATCGCCGGTTTAATCGCGCTCAGCGGGGTGTTATATTATGGGGCGGAAGTGGGCATCATCCAAGCTATCGGCGCGCTGGTGGCGGTTTTAGCTGGCGTCACGGTCGGCTTGGGTGGCTTTGAAGCTTTTACATCCCAAATTAACCAATACTTGCCAACGATAATATGGGTCATTAGCTTCATCATCACCGTTAGTCTGTGGATTTATTTCTTCAATGAAGATAGACAACTTCGCGGAAAGGGTTTAGTAAACACGGTAAAAAGCCAAGAAGAACAAATCAACGCCATGCGCGAACGGGTACGCGCCATCTCTGAAGTCGCTGTCACTCTAAACCTCACCCTGCATTACGAAACCATTCTTGATACTGTGATGAGCGTTGGCGAAACCTTACGGCGTAGCCCAAAACATCGCCTCGTCAGCATCGCTATGCTTTTCACCCCTATGGAAAATCTCGAAATTGCCACCGCGCGCGGGCTGAAATATCAAGATGAAGGGCGTGTTATCCCCGGCAAATCTGGCATCATCGCCGAAGCATTGGCAGAAGGCGGCCCAGTCATCACTACAGACGGCGGCAATGACCCTGAACTTAGTCAGTTCATCGCTTTTCGCAACATTCGCTCGACCCTCGTCATTCCCTTACGTTCTGGATACGACAATTATGGCGTCCTCATCTATGGGAGCGAGGGGGAAAATGACTTCACCGACGACCATATAGATATGCTGAAATCTATTGGCACGCAAGTAACCGTCGCTTTACAAAACGCCGTTCTCTATCGCAACTTAATGGAAGAACGCGACCGCATCATCCGTTTGCAAGAAGCGGCTCGTAAAGAACTCGTGCGCGATTTGCACGATATTCCCACTCAAACCATGTCTGTAGTCGCTATGCGTTTAAGCAGTATCCCTAAAATCATCCAAAAGCGCCCAGAAGCGGCGCTAGAAGAAGTTGAAGAAATCCGTCAAATCGCCTTACGGGCGACAGAAGAAATCCGTCACGTGATGTTCAAACTGCGCCCACTAACCTTAGAATCGCAAGGGCTTAAAGTCGCTTTAGAGCAATTAGCCAGCGAAACGCTCAAAACGCATAAGCAAAATGTTGAAGTAGATGTAGATGAGCAAGTTGAAAATTATCTGGATGTCAGCCAACAAGGCACCTTATTCCAACTCATTGATGAAGCCGTCGGTAACGCGCGCAAACACGCCGGCGCGCCTGTTATTCGTATCGTCGTTAAGCTAGATACGGAACGCAATATGATTATCGCCCGCGTGATGGATAATGGCAAAGGCTTTGATGTGGATAAAGCCGGCGGCGAAGTTGGCCACTTTGGCATGACTAACCTCAAAGACCGCGCGCAATTACTGAATGGTATGCTAGATATTAAAAGCTCAATAGGGCGCGGCACCGTTATCAGCGTCGCTATCCCATTAGCGCCCGATAAACGCCCGATAGAACCTGTGACGAAGGCCAAACGCCCGCGCACCAAATTAGTACAAGCCGCCCTAGAAAGATTCAAAGCTTCCACGCCTTAATTTCAAGCAACGCGACAGGAAAACGCTAATGCCCCATTCAGATTTGGCCGCCCTAAGAGGCGAACCCAGCTATGTTTGGCGCGCAGGCCAAGAACGCCGCTTACAATTCATCCTGCGCTGGACGAAACCAAATGCGGCACAGATACTTATAGCAGGCTGTGGAGTGGGCATGTACGCCGCGCGAATCGGCCAGCGATATACAAGCCACATAGAAGCTTTCGATATTGAACAGGAGCGCGTGCTCATTGCCCGCCGAGATACGCCCCACGCCCTCGTAGCCGCCGCAGAGGCCGTCCCTTATCCGGACAATTATTTTGATATGATTCTCTCGCATGAGGTGCTGGAGCATGTGATAGACGACCGCCAAGCTGTGCATGAGATGGTGCGCGTACTCAAGCCCGGCGGACGTGTGATTATCTTTTGTCCTAACCGCTGGTATCCTTTTGAAACGCATGGGCATTACTGGCGCGGCGTGTATCATTTTGGCAATACGCCCTTCATCAACTACTTGCCAGACCGCTGGCGCAACCGACTAGCGCCCCATGTGCGCGCCTATACCCGCAGGGGACTTCGTCGTCTATTTGATGATTTACCCACTCAGTTCATTCATCATAGCCGCATTTATGGCGGGTACGATAATATCATCGCCCGTTTGGGGCGGCCTGCACAACTCCTGCGCGATATGCTTTATCTCCTAGAAGGCACACCGTTGGACACTTGGGGATTATCGCATCTGCTCGTTGTGGAAAAAACGATGGCTTAAGGCATTTCTGCATTTTGTGATGGCAATTATCGTGGTTAAACTAAAGCGCAATTGAGTAGAAAGTTACTACAGCGCGCATGACCGTCTCATTCAGTCTTTTGTGGCCATCTAACCATCGTCCGCAAGCCCAAACCCTCCCTCATCAGACGCTCCAAGATTTGCAGTTAAGCTGGCTCATTAGCGCCATCGCTTGGGATAGCTCCAGCGAATCCTTCATTCGTCAGATTTTCTCCCAACTTGTCGCCGACCCCGAAGTCATCGCTTATCGTCAAGCGGTCTTGGACGATATTTTATGCTCGCCTCATTTGGCCCAACAGCTCGAAACCATTCATAGCACGATTGCCAGCATGCAGGAGTATTTATCTTTCCCGCAGTGGCAAGAAAATGCGCTCCAACATGTGGCATGGCGCTTAAGCGAGCTAGAAAGCTATGTGGATTGTATGGGGCGCTTGCGCGATTTTTTAACCGCCGCAGATGTTTCTCTCCAATCTTCGGCGCTACAACAATTGAGAGACATCATCCAACAACTGACGCAAGAAGAACAATTTCAACAACTACAGGCTGAACTGCCTGAATTCGTGCGCCAAATTCGGAGCATCAATAGCATCACTATCGGCATCAATTTAGATGAGGAGTTACGCCCCCTATCTGCCATTTTGCTAGCTACGCATTCCAAACCGTTTAGCGCGCAATCCTTTTTAACCCGACTATTCGGAAAAGAGGGCATGTCTGGTCTGGGGCCGTTACACTCTGCGCGTGAACTGAGCAGTGGGGGACATAACTTCCAAGTAGAATTGCGCGACCGCAACAGCCCTTTCATGCCCGCGCTGTTCAAGGATTTATCTATCCTAATGGATGATGTTTGCCGCCCAATAGCGCTAGCACTGAGACGATATATCGGCATACACACCCAGTTTTTGATTGCCCTGCGGCACGAGATCGCTTTTTACTTAGGCGCGGCCCGATGGATTCAGGAATCGCAAAAGGCGGGTTGGTTACTGACGCGCCCGCAGATTCTGCCAATGGACAACCGCCAAGCGCATTATAGCGATTTATATAACATCCATCTGGCATTACAAAAGCAACGCCACCCCCAAACAATGGTATTGAATGATGCTCATTTTGATGATAACGGGCGCATTTTCATCTTAACGGGGCCCAACCAAGGCGGGAAAACCACCTACACACAAGCGCTTGGCATCGCTCAAGTGTTATTCCAAGCGGGCTTGCATGTGCCCGCTCGGACTGCGGCTATTAGCCCTGTGGATAACATCTACACCCATTTCATCGTACAAGAACAAGCTCACCTAGAAGCTGGGCGGCTCGGAGAAGAAGCACAACGCCTATCAGCCATCTTCGACCAAGCCACGCGCTATAGTCTCGTTTTATTGAACGAATCTTTAGCCAGCACCAGCCTTCAAGAAAGTTACAAGTTGGCCCGCGATGTCGTAAGCGCAATGCGCTTATTAGGCGTGAGGGCCGTCTTCGCCACGCATCTACACGATTTAGCCGAATCTAGCGAAGCGATAAACCAAGAGATTGCGGGAGATAGCCTTATTATCAGCATGGTATCTTTGGTACGCGACGATACCAACGGACTTTGGCGAACATATCGTATTGTGCCGTCCCCACCAGAAGGGCGCAGTTACGCATCAGAATTGGCGGAGCGTTACGGCATCCGTTATGAACAATTGGTGGAGCGACTCAAAAAAAGGGGGCAGATTACCTAATCTACCCACACGGGCAAATGACCCAAGGCGACGATGTCATGCCATTGGGCACGGTCGCCCTCTGTGAAAATCGCCGCCTCAGCGACGATATGCCCCCCAGCTTTGTTGAGGATAAGCCGCATCCCTTGTAGCGTGCTCCCCGTAGAGATGACATCATCCACAATGCATACGCGCTTGTCTTTGACCAAAGCGCGGTCTTTTTCGTCCAGATAAAGCATCTGGGGGGCGCCGGTAGTAATGCTCAACGTCTCTGACTGTAGCGCCTCTCCCATATAGGGCTTATAGGACTTCCGCAAGACCACATAAGGTAAGCGCATCGTTGCGGCCAAAACGTGCGCTAGGGGAATCGCTTTTGCTTCCGCAGTGACGATGACCTCGCAATTTTTGTTGAGAAGCGCTTTAGCTAATTCTTGTGCACAGACTTGGACAAATTCAACATCGCCTAGAATATTCAAGATGGCGATACGCACCCCCGCTTTTATCTCGAACAGGCGCAAATCGCGACTGACGCCGCCTACTGTGACGGTGTAATGCGTTTGGGAAGTTGTCATAACGGTCAACCTTTGCTGATTCACTTAAAAATGAGTTTCTCATCACATAAATACACCACGTCGCCAACGCTCAATTGCAATGGGGCATCTAGCAATTTGCCGTTGTAGGTTGTGCCGTTGGTACTACCTAAATCTTCAATGATAACGGCCGTCCCTTCGCGACGGATTTGACAATGAAAACGAGAGACGCCCCGCCCACTGATGACAATCTCATTATGGTCGGAGCGGCCGAGACGAATTAAGTCGCGGTCTATGGCGAAGGTCTGATTATTCCATACAAAATGCGTCGGGCTAACTCCCGGTTGAGGTTGCGGCGGCTCTTCTGGGGCTTTTTGGGGTTCATGTGGCGGCGGAGCAGGTGCGATAGCTTGCTTTTGGGCCTCTCTGGACCGCAAAACGACCGTTTCATCATGGCGGCTGGTCATGGTATAAATCGCTTGGGTAACCATTGTCTTGCGATTATAGCTATTATAACGTTCCGCGCCCCGTTTCATCTCTTCTGCTTGGCGCAGGAGGGCCTGCTCTTCTTCTCGCAATTTATCATCATTTATTGTGCGGTTCGCTTCAGCTATCGTTTTGGCGGCCTCGCTTAGGATGTCTGCGGCGTGCTCATATTCGCCTTTATCCGCCGTTTGCACAGCTTGTTGGCGCGCTTGAGCGGCCTTCAACAAATAGACCGCTTGCGTGACGCTGGCATCGGGGAGTTGCTTAGGGGCTTCCTTATCTACATTGACCATGACCGGCAATTCCCACACTTGATGGCTAGTGCCGTCTTCTCTTAGCTCGTCGTATTCAAAGCGCAGAGAAGCAATGCGAACAGTGCCCATCTCTTTTAAGCTAGGGATAGATAATTCGAGCAAAAGGGTTTTGATTTCTTCGCCAAAAACATCCCCAAGTTGATAGGTAATCCGCCGACCGTCGCTATGCATAGGATAAGCGTTGAGTTGGTTAACTAAGGTGACGTGATTGGTGGTTTCAATACTAATGGTCAAATTCTGCCCAATCAAATTGAGCAACCCTTGCAATTCCTCCTCAAAAATGGCGGGCGCGGCTTCTGGGCTTTCGATAAAGTAAAAAGCGCCACCGCCAGCATCCGCCATAGCGATGAGCAAGTCCTCGTTAAAATCGTTACCTAAGCCCATTGTTGTGGTATAGATGCCTTCTTCCCGTTTTTGGCGCGCCAAACTAATGAGCTTGCTCGGTTCGGTCACCCCCCGATTAGCCAAGCCATCCGTCATCAAGATGACGCGATTCAACATATCATCAGAACGATAATCAGCGACATGTTTACAGCCTTCCAGCCAACCACCGCTAAGATTGGTCGTCCCGCGCACTTTAATTTGTTCGATGAGTTGGTTGATAGCGTCTTTATTATCTACTGGCTCTGGCGTCAATAGGGTTTCTACTTTATCGTTATACAAAACGATAGAGAGCAAATCACGCGAACCCAAATTCTGCACCAAAAATTGGGCCGCTTGGCGCGTATAATCAATCTTATCACCCGCCATAGAACCACTGCGGTCAATCACCAAGCCAAGGTTGATGGGACGTCGTTTAGCATCGCCGGGAGCGGGACCCGAAATTAAACGCGCCATCAAGTACAATTTTTGCGGTCGTTCCACCGTTAAAACATCATAATCTAATGAGAAGTCTGCCCGCATGCTCATCCCTGTTCCCATCATCTATTCGTTCGTCATTGTATCACAAGTCATGGATGACAAACGAATTTAGATGCCCTGATTGCAACCACTAAATTCACAATAGGGTTAACAAATACCCCATTGTATAATAGCGCCCATTTATCATCAACGAGGTTAGAATTACCCTATGTCTATTCAACAACAACTTCTAGAGCGCATCCAAAAGCGCACGGCGTTAATTGGCATTGTGGGTTTGGGATATGTAGGCCTGCCGCTGGCTGTAGAATTTGCAGAAGTCGGTTTTCAGGTCATCGGCCTAGATGTTAGCCCCGAAAAAGTTCGCCAACTTAACCTTGGCGAAAGCTACATTGCCGATGTGCCTACCGCACGGCTTAAACCACTAGTCGAGGCGGGACGTTTGCGGGCGACAACCCATTATGAAGATTTGCGAGCCGTAGACGCCATTAGTATTTGTGTGCCAACGCCGCTCCGCAAGACCAAAGATCCGGACATGTCTTTCATTATCGAGGCGATTAGCGCTATTGCCCCTATTAGCCACGAAGGCTTATTAGTCGTACTGGAAAGTACTACCTATCCGGGGACGACGGAGGAAATCATCTTGCCACGCTTGTTGCAAAACGGCTTCAAAGTGGGCGAAAATATCTTCGTCGCCTTCTCTCCAGAGCGTATAGACCCCGGCAATAAAACCTACACGGTCAAAAATACACCTAAGGTTGTCGGGGGTATTACGTCTGCCTGCACAGATATAGCTTATGCGCTGTATAGCACCGTCGTTAACGAAGTTATCCGCGTCTCGTCGCCAACAACGGCAGAAATGGTCAAGCTACTAGAAAATACATTCCGCGCCGTCAATATTGGGCTGGTTAACGAAATGGCGCTCATGTGCGATAAATTGGGGATTGATGTTTGGGAGGTTATCCGCGCGGCGTCCACCAAGCCCTTTGGCTTCATGGCTTTTTATCCCGGTCCGGGCTTAGGCGGTCACTGCATCCCGGTAGACCCCCATTACTTGAGTTGGAAGCTAAAAACGCTCAACTATACAGCGCGCTTTATCGAACTCGCTAGCGAAGTCAATACATCCATGCCTTTGTATGTCGTAGATAAAATCACAGATGCCCTCAACGATGACAGCAAATCTGTGCGCGGTTCGCGCATTGTGGTTTTGGGCGTCGCATATAAACCAGATGTAGATGATGTGCGAGAAAGCCCCGCTCTGGATATTATCAGCCTGTTACGACACAAGGGCGCGGACGTCGTATACCACGACCCTTACGTCCCACGCCTGCGCCTAGAGGATGACATCACCATAGAGGGACAACCCTATTCGCCACAACTACTACAAACAGCTGATTGTGTAGTCATCGTAACCCATCATCACATCTTCAATTTTCAAGAGGTGGTAGATTGTAGCCGTCTAGTCGTGGATACACGCAATGCCACCGCTTCTCATCGCGGATTGGCGCGCATCGTCACTTTATGAACGGCTGAAATTCTTGTAACACGGTCTTAAGGTTATCCGCTTGTTGGAAAATCGTTATGCGATTATACTACGATTAACTGTTTAGCTATATACATGCCAAATCATTACAGGGTGCTATGGAACTATCTGTTAACCTGAAAAAGTTAGAACCGCTCCCCGGCGCATTCGACATCATCCGTTATTTGCATACTTGTGAAGAGTATGTAGCGACCACCGACGAAATCATGACCGACCTTGATATGAGCGAACGCCGCTTCAGTAAGGCCATTCGCCGCTTAGTGACGACCGACTATGTGCAAATGGGCGCGCAGGGGGAATATCGCCTAACTGAAATGGGCGTACAAGCCGCAGAGGAGCTAGAAGCCTATTATGCGCTAGCGCCACAATCCAACACCTACGATGGCAAAATCGCGCGGCGGCTGATGGTCGCCCTGCCGCGCACCTTAGCCGCTGGCCAACCATCTCGTTTCTTTGTGGGTTTTCACCCCGACCCCAACCGTCGCTTAGAAACCCCCGCCAATATTGTACTGCGGTTATCAGCCATGAACGCCCAATTAAGCAAAAATGGCGATGCGATGATGAACCTTGATAACGAATCGAAGCACGAGGCGCTCGATATTATCCCCGGCAATCAATCACAAGTGCGCCTGAAGGTGCAGGTTTTTCAACTCGCGCCCAATGGCGAAGACATCACCGATTGCGGCGGTATGTACGTAGATGTAGACGTGGCGCTCTCTGAAAACGATAAGCGCATGGTGGCTTATGGCGTCAATGTTCATCTCGACCCCACCCACTAAAATCATCTGTTATAGTTATCTGGCATCCAACCGAAAGGCGTATCTTCTCCCAATAATTCGATGGGATGCTGGGTAGATGGTGTCCCTAAAGGGTACGGTCGAAAAGCTCCCCGCCCGCGTCTTTCATCGGCAGTATTGCGACGTCGTAAATCGCCCGCAAAATATAACCTTTTGGGGCGTTCTGCTTCTTGCAGGGCAATTCTAGCGACAGCACGCGCCAAAATATCTATAGGCATTGGGGCGATACGCCCAAAACCCAACCAAGAAATAACGGGGATACTGCCCAATAGTGTCATCAAGCGATAAAATAGCGGGCGCGAACGGCCACGCACATAAGTTAAAGGGGCGCGGATGACGGCCGAGCGCATACCCACACGGCGCAGATAAGCTTCTGCCTCGCGCTTAGACATGATGTAAGAACGGCTGACCCACGGCGCGCGCGGACTGCTGAGCAATATCATAAACGGCACCCCATCGCTGACGCACATATTGGTAACATTGCGCGCCGAAACAAAATTTAAGCGATGATGTGTAAGCCCCTTCGTCGGCTCTGCGACCATACTTCCCACAGTATGAATTACAACCTGATGCCCACGCGCACGCCCGCGTAAGCTAGATGGGTCCCAAACATCGGCGACAAACCAACGCACCCGCTGACGCAACGGACCTAAACGGTCTTCAACACCCTCACGCACTAATAGCGTCACTTCTGCGCCTTCGGCCAATAACGCAGAGGCGATATTATCCCCCAAAAAGGTCCCCCCTCCTGTCACTAACACACGGGGGCTTTGATTACGTTCCATAAACAAACCTCAAAAACGGCTTCCCGCTGTTTCGGTAAAGCAACAATCGCCACAATAATACTTATTATAATGCTCGGATGACCCGCGCTGGATTTCCCGCCGCAATAACCCTAGGCGGAATATCCCGTGTGACGACGCTACCCGCCCCAATGACGCTTTCTGCGCCAATGGTAACGCCCTTCAAAACCAAAACGCCCATCCCAATAAAAACATCATCCTCGATGATGAGCGGCGCAGTCGCCCCATTCATCGGGTGATGATAACGGTCAACGGGAGATAATGGGTGAAAATCGGTATCTGTCAAAATGCTATTCGCCCCAATCGTAACGCGATGGCCAATGATAATACGCTCCTCCGCCACAATGCTACCGCCAGTCATACCGAAATCATCGCCAATCTGCAGGATGGCCCCGGCGCGGCGCGTGCTCAGGATTACGGCATGATGTGGCCCTAATGGGTTACTGCGTACGGTTGAGCGTAGATTAGCCCGCGCACCTATCTTTAAGGTGCTTTCTCGATGCTTTTGAATGATAGGCAACCCGTACAAACGCCACCCCGAACCGATTTCCACCGACCGCAACGAAAGCCACGCCCAAGGCCACAACAACAAACGCTCAACTTCGTTACGCGCTTTCCATGGCGTGGCGAGAGCTTCTCGTATCGCGGCTATAGAGAACAAGGGCGGCGCACTAGAAGGTATCATAGTCGCTGTAATAGCTTATAGTTAGGCATAAACGCCTTGCAATAGACGTTTTGTAGAATTTTATGCATTTTCTTAATGTTCATAAATGCAAGCTATAGGTTTATTTTGTTATAATATTACAGTGAACTAGGTATTTATTAAAGAGGGTTCAAGAATGGTCATGACACAAAAGAACAAAGGTTGTCATTATAACAAACTTACATCGGGTGTACATGAATTTATATTCACGGGTGAAGGCGAAGACGGATTAGATTATTTCTTCGATACCCTAACGGGAATCATCGCTGAAGCGCCGATGAACACCACACTACGCTACTTGGTAGATGTCACCCCGCTTGACGGCCGCGGGTCGTTGGCAGAATTAGTAAAGCGATTCCGCAAATTAGAAGCGCAATTCCCAGAGCGGGCCAAAGGGCGAACGGCCATCATACATAACCCCAATTTGCTCATCACTTTTGTGAATACTTTCATCACTACGCTAGCGCCGGGGCAAGATAAAACACGCTTTTTCGTCAATACCAAAAGAGAAGAAGCGCTCAATTGGGTCTTGAGCGATGATTAATCGGCTAATGATGGGGCAAAGCGGGCGATGTCGGCTAAAGTAGGGGCATTAGCCGCGCCACCTAAACCGCGCGTGGATAAGCCCGCCCCGATATTGCCGCGCTTTAGACAATCCTCTAAAGATAAGCCTTGTAAGTAGGCGCTCAAAAATCCCGCATTAAACACGTCCCCGGCGCCGGTGGTGTCCACAACATCAACAGCAATACCTCTAGCGTAATAATGGAGGCCATCGTGCCATGCGTTCGCACCGCGTTCACCATCTTTCACGACCACAAGGGGCGCAAAATGCGCCAAACGCCGCCCCGCCGCCAGCGTGGTACTTTCACCCGTTAATTGGCGTGCCTCATCGGCATTGGGCATAAAAATATCTAATTCAGTCAATATGTCGCGGACTAATGGCTCGTCTAGCGTGTACTGATGATGCTGACAATCCATAGAGACGCTTATATTTCTCCCTTTGGCATGACGAATCAATTGCGGAAGACGCGGGTCAAGTTGTAAAGAAGCGAAGTGCAGATGACGACAAGAGACCTGTTCCAAAGTTGCCATCAATAGGGCGACTTCATCCGGCGATGTATCGGTATAAGTGACAAAAGCGCGGTCATTGGGATATGAGAGCGAAACAGTCACAAAGCGTAAAGGGCGCTCTAGACGAGAGACCAATTCTAGGGGAATTCCTTCCTCGGTCAGCGCTTGGGTGACGAATTGGCTAAAAAAGTCATCCCCCAGCGCCCCAACCCAACCAACAGCCGTACCTAAACGATGGAATGCCACCACAGTATTTATCACCCCGCCAGTGGTGATATTCAAGTTATCGCTGAATATTTCTGTGCCCAATGTCGGGAAACCTTTAATGCCCGTAAAGATGATGTCGCAAAAATAACTTCCTAGCACAATGACGTCATAATGGTTCATAACCACTCTCCAACGTCTTCCCGATGCGCTTCTAAAAAGGCGGTGACCAATTTTTCTGCCAATGGGTAAGAGCCAACGAGTGGATGTTCAGCAAGAGCCAAGACCGCCAAATCCCGCGAGCGCTCCAAAATGGCGCGGGCGGCCAGACGTTCGTAACGCTTCACTTGCCTCATCAGCAACCACTGCGATTCAGGGATAGACCCTATAGGCATCGGTTTAGGCCCTTCAGAATCCACCCAGCAACCGATTTCCACAACGTCATCATCAGCCATGCCCGCGATAGCGCCGCGATTAGGCACATTTAACCCCGTATAATGCCGTTGACCCGTGCTAATCGCCTCCACACACCCCAGAGCAACGCCAGCATAGCCTTCGTCATCCAACGAGACAGTCTTCAAATCGGAACGCTGTTGAGGCTGACCATCTGCGCCTTTCGGTTGGGCATGCGCCATATAGGTGGCCGTCCTTTGTCCCATCACGCGCTCATAAACGCGCGTTCGTTCCGCGATGTTGCGCGCCGCGCGCAATTGTTGCAACAACTCATCTGTCAATCGCCATACTTGCTGTCCGCGGGTCTCCTCTTTTTCCATTA
Source organism: Anaerolineaceae bacterium (assembly GCA_037441665.1). Classification (GTDB taxonomy): domain Bacteria; phylum Chloroflexota; class Anaerolineae; order Aggregatilineales; family Phototrophicaceae; genus JBBIRQ01. The sequence continues at coordinate 174,556 of JBBIRQ010000007.1, forward strand.
AGGCGCTCAGCGCCTCGTCGCGATGATAGTAATAATGCAGATACTCATTAAAGAAAGCGCCATGTGCGCGGCGCAGACCATCAGCAAACATCCGCATATGCGTAGATTGGATGAAAAGGGAGTCTTCTAGCAAAGCAGGCAATACTTCTTCCCCACCAGTTCCATCCTCGTCTACATCAACGCGGACGCTATCGGTCCATGATAGATGGTTGAGTCCATACACGCGATGTTGGACGCGCCCTTCAGGGAGATGCAAATAACGAGCGACCGCATGTTGAGCGCCATTGGCGCTATCACAAATCCCGATACAGCGTTCAAACCCGACATCTACCAAAGCTTGCACGACAAGCCCTGCTGGGTTGGTGAAGTTGTACAGCCATGCATCCGAAGCGGCAACCTCCTGAATAAGGCGCGCATAAGATAAAATGATCGGTATACTCCTCATGGCCATTGCAAAGCCGGCCGCGCCGGTCGTCTCTTGCCCTAAAACGCCATATTGAAAGCAAATCCGCTCATCTAAAGCCCTACCAGCTTCCCAGCCGACCCGTACCGAGGTGATGATATGGTGCGCGCCATCTACAGCGGCCCGCGCGTCAGTAGTCAAGTGGAGTTGGAACGGGTCTCCAGCATCGCTGACGAGTTGTTGGCACAATTCGCCAATAATCGCCAACTTATCCGAAACAATATCCATCAGCCAGACTTCGCGCAGTCCTATACGCTCTGCGCGGCGAACAAGCGCCGGTATGAGTTGGGGTGTGCGGACGCCACCGCCGCCAATGATGGTCAATTTCATGATGAACTCACTTCACTGTGATTAAAAGATATAATCATGGAATAGGCACAGGTTGTAGCTCACTAGGGCCAACACTTTTTATAGGCATCCTCGCCATTATCGTGCTGGCCCAAGCAACATAGAGTAGCTATGGCGACCAAATACATAGGCTAATCGCTCTAGATATAAATGACATGCGCCGCTCTATTTCATGTCGGGCAGGCCATAATTGCGTCGGATTTGGGCTTCGATTTCATCGCGGATAGCGATATTCTCATCGAGATATTGTTTTGTATTGTCGCGCCCCTGCCCCAAAAGATTGTCGTTATAGCGGAAGAAAGCGCCGCGCTTATCAATAATACCCAGCTCGACAGCAATATCTACGATTTCGCCCGTTTTGCTAATACCTTTTTCGTAGAACATAATATCGAACTCGCATTCACGGAAAGGCGGAGCTACCTTGTTTTTAGTCACACGGACGCGCGTACGGCTACCGACCACATCGCCGCCTTGTTTGATAGATTCTATTTTGCGAATATCGAGCCGCACGCTGGCATAAAACTTCAGGGCGCGGCCGCCAGTCGTGGTTTCGGGAGACCCGAACATCACGCCTACTTTTTCGCGAAGTTGGTTAGTGAACATCACCGCCACATTGCTCTGTTTAATGGCGCCGGATAACTTGCGGAGCGCTTGACTCATGAGGCGCGCCTGCAAACCAACATGGGACGCGCCCATCTCCCCTTCGATTTCCGCGCGCGGGACCAACGCGGCGACGCTATCAATCACAATCACATCAAGGGCACCAGAACGTACCAGTGACTCGGTAATTTCTAAGGCTTGTTCTCCGGTATCCGGTTGTGAAATATAAAGCGTCTCTAGATTCACACCGATACGCTCGGCATAGGTTGGGTCTAGGGCGTGTTCCATATCTACAAAAGCGCAAATACCACCGCGTTTTTGCGCCTCCGCAATCACATGCAAACAGACCGTCGTCTTACCCGAACTTTCGGGCCCGTAGATTTCGACAATGCGCCCTCGTGGAATTCCCCCCACCCCTAAAACAATATCCAAACCCAAAGAACCGCTTGGGATAGTGTCTACTATCATGTGCTTGGCATCGCCCAAACGCACAACCGTACCTTCACCATACTTTTTGGTCAGGTCTGTTAAAGCGGCGTCCAGCGCTTTCAAGCGCCCTTCATCCGTTGCTGGCGATGGTGTGCCCTCGAAAAGATTCGGCTCATCTGTCTTTTTACGTTTGACCATGTGTTTTGCTCTCTTAGAATGTGTGTTTGTGTTTTGATTAGTGTAGTCATTTTTGGCGAAATCGCCACGCCAAGCCCTTATGACCCCAGATTTTAGCACATTAGTTCTATCTATACAAGCCTTCCTGAGAAATTAGGATAACTATTGAAAGCCTGCTACAGACAGTGTAAAGTGAACATAAACAGGTTTAAGCGAATTGGGGATGGCAGTATGAAAATTTACACCAAGACGGGCGATGACGGCACTACAGCCCTATTCAGCGGCGGGCGGGTGACCAAAGACCACCTACGGGTTGAAGCCTACGGGACGGTAGACGAACTCAATTCGGTTATCGGCATCGCGCGCGCGCATCATCCATCCCGCCAAACCGACACTTTGCTTGAACGCATCCAAAATCAACTATTTCATCTTGGCGCAGATTTAGCAACCCCTATGGATGCAAAAGCCGATTGGATTATAAGAATAACTGCTGATAATATTTTATGGCTGGAGCAATCCATAGACGAAATGACAGCAGACCTTCATGAATTGAAGCAGTTCATCTTGCCCGGCGGCTCGGTCGTTGGGGCGCATCTTCATTTGGCGCGCACGGTCGCGCGGCGTGCCGAGCGGTGCGCCGTCCGTTTATCCGCCCAAGAAGCCATTGGCGATTATGTCATCCAATATCTCAATCGCCTATCCGATTGGCTTTTCACCCTCGCGCGTTGGGAAAATCGCCGCGCAGGCATCAAAGAAGAAAAATGGAGTGTTCGTAACGAATCATAAAGGCGCACGATGACTTCAAACAACTTACCTAATCCTACCCCCGCGCAACCTGTTCAACCATCAAAAGCCCTGTGGTTATTTCTCATTTTGCCTTTATTTGGTATTTTGGCCGCCTTGGTGATGTTGGTCATCAATCCAACAGAAAACCGCGGCGCTTCTATCGAAACGGTGGACATCTTAGCGCCCCGACTCCTCAATTATCCAGCGCCCAATTTCGCTTTAACCGACCTCGACGGGCGCCCAGTCCAATTATCCGATTATGCTGGACGCCCCCTACTCATTAATTTCTGGCAAACAACTTGCGAACCCTGTATCCGCGAAATGCCCGCCTTTCAAGAATTCATTCAATCTCAAGGTGAGGATGGCGTCGCTGTGTTAGCTATCAACTTCGAGGAGACATCAGAGCAAGTTCAGGCTTTCTTCTCTAAAATCAATGTGATGAATATTCGCGTCGCCTTAGATACAGATTCAACAGTCCGCGAGGCTTACGGCGTCTTTCAAATCCCGGTCACCTTCGCCATAGACGCGCAAGGCACTGTGCAAGCGATGAAACTAGGCGCAATGACGCTAGAAGAAATGGAAAGCTACGCGGCTATTGCCCGTGGCGAAAGTCAATAAAACCCCTGTCTACACAGCGAGCGATTCCGTTATTGGGGAGGTTGCTATGAAACGAATGATATGGGTATTGCTCATCGGCCTTGCTATTATAGCGCCCTCCTTCGCGCAGACAGGCGGCTGGACAGCATGGCTGTACGACCGTGAATCTGGTCGCGCCACCAAAGTAGATGATAGCGGCATCATCTTAGTAGACCTCATTTTGCCCACCATAGATGGGTATGACACCTATTCCCAAAACCTCGCCGTCAGCCACAACGGCAATTATCTAGCCTACACGGTCTACAACCTGAATGATGGCGCTTCCCAATTATTGATTTACAACGTGGCAGAAGCCCGACTCTCCTTACAATTTGACCCCGGCGTCATTTTTGATGACACCATCAGCTTTTCTGTGGGCAATCGCCTATACAGCCCATCGGATACGGGTTTCGCCTATGCTTATAGCACAGAATCGAACTGGGTTATCGTCATCTTTGACCTCATGAGTGGCAATCTGCTCTTTTCTTTGACCAGCGATGACCCAATGATAAGCGGTTTAGGGATAGACGCTTTTTTCACGCCGGTCATTCAACGATACACGGCCGCAGAAGTCGAATTCACCACGATTCTTTCCGGTAGCGGTGGCGCAGTTTTATACGATAGTTATCATTGGAATTTGCTAACCAATGTCATAACGCCTAGCACAGCCTTTCCGTCCGTCTTCACAGATGCTTTTTTGCCAACGGGCGAAATTGTCATGGCGACCTTTGATGAACGTTTGCCCAATCGTATCGCGCAATTGCCCCTTCCCTATCAATTGAATGCGCTACAAGTTTACGATACAAATAGCCGCCAACGGCTAACCTTCTTCGCTAGCGAGGCTTGGACGATGGGACAAACCAACTTCATAGAAGGCGGCAAACGCATATTGAGTAATGCTTATCAATTCGATACTGAAGATAATTTATGGGTGGTTATTGAACGCGATGGTTCGTTAGCGGGGTATATGCCGATAGAACCGTCCGTAACCGATAGCATTCGGGGTGTACAAGGCGGTTTCTTATACACCAGTTACATCACAGGCGTCACAGGGGAGAATGAAAATGTGGCGCTCCTCTATGTAGAAACAACGCTCGGCTTTAGCACCGGGCGCCCTGTTTGGTTTTCGGAAATAGGGAGCTATCCTAAACTGGTTTGGGCGTCCGATAAAAGCTCACCAGCATCTTTTGCTTTTGCGCCTTGGCGCCAATTAGCCGCGCCGATTGCCAACGCCCAAGCCTTAGTAGCGCCCATAGACCTGCCAACGCCAACGCCTTTTTTGGGGGGCGGGGCTAGTGGCGCATTAACCATTGGCGGCATGGCCGTTGTGACAACAACTGAAGGCGATAGGTTACGCATACGCCCTACGCCCTCTTTGGGCTTCGAGCCGATAGCTTTCGCAGAAAATGGCACACTTGTCACTGTATTAGATGGCCCCCGCTCTGGAGATGGTTTTACGTGGTGGCGTGTGCGCTTGCCCAATGGGACCGAAGGTTGGGCAGTGGAACGCACAAGCGAATTACAAACCCTCGTGCCTGTAGCGCCTTAAAAGGTGACCCTCGCTAATCCATCCCGCCGTATCTTCATCATGGGTTGACCTCATCAAAGCGGTAGAGGGCAACCCATGATAAACTAGATAAACTTAAAAAGATTGCGCCTTAAACCATCATTCATCGGGTTTACGAATATGCCCCGAAAAATATATTATTACGGATTTTTTCTGCTCGTGTCTTTGGGGTGGGCCTCTGCACAAACGACCACTTGGGAAGCTTGGCTATATAACTCAGAGAAAGGTCAAATCACGCATATTGACGGCAATGGTTATATCCTCGACCAGATTCAACTTCCTTTGCCTAGTCGCTACTTGCGCTATTCATCAAACGCCCAAGTGAGCGCCTCTGGCGAGCGCGCCGTCTATATCGCTAGCGATACCATCCACGACCAGCATAAGCTGATGGTTTATCACCTGAACGCTAGGCGTATCCTCCTAGAATACCCATTGCCGCCCCGTTTTTCCGATGGTTTAGACCTCGCCCCAGAAGATAGCGCACTGTTCAACCAAGAAGAAACAGCCATCGCCTTTGGTTTTAGCCAACAGCGCGGCGGTTGGCAAATCCATATCATTGACCTACAAACCGATGTTGCCACCGTCATCTTACGTTCAGGCGCGCCCAATACAATGAACTTGCCAACCGAGGAAGGCCTGACCCCTGTTGTACGCCGCTTTGCAGATAGACAAATCACTTTCACGTTATCCCCAGCCAGCGGAAAAGGAGCGAGCGAAGGCTATATTTGGGATATACCAACGAATACGACAACCCCTACACCGCGTTATACCGCTCTCGATAGCGATACTTTTGCCCCATTGAACGAGACCGTCTTTATTTCGGCATCAGGCGACACGCAACAGCCCAATAGGATAACCATTATCAGCCATAATGATGAACCTATTTCAGTATATGCGGATGATTCGCTAGGGTTTTTCATGCCTCGTTTTATACAGAACGGCGCTTATATTTTGACCGCCACTTATGATAACCGCGGCAGAATAACCTATCTACTCATCAACCGCCAAGGCGCAACACGCACATGGGAAACAAACGCCAACGCAATTATCACCGCCTTGCGCGGCACTGTGGATGGCTGGATTTACGTAGCAGATACTATCGAGCCGGGCGGCGGCTACAGCACCATTTATGCTGTAAAAGCGCCATTTTCTCCTGCAGATTCTCAAGTGATATTCCGAAGCGCAGACGGAACAAAAATGCGCCTAATTGGATTTAATGATGCGCGGCTGTGGGCGCAACCACATACACCCTTTACCGCTTATGCCGAACGCCCTATGCTCACGCCCACACCTGTTATCAACACCCGTATTTCACAATGGTCTGCGTGGATTTATGATGATGTTGGGGTTGCTTATCGCATCAATCAAGACGGCGTTGTAGAAGATACACAACCGTTTAGCTACCCTTTCCCAACAACAGCAACCAATTTATCGCCAATACCTAGCCATATCACCGCCTCGGCAGATGGGCGGATATTGGCAGGTGTTTATAAAGAGGACGGTTTCCCCCACTACCTAGACATTGTAGACACAACGACGAACACTTCTCTCTTGACGTATACCCTAGAACACGATGGCTCCACAGCGATACCCTCGCATTCTATAGAGCGCGCGCCACGCAATCACCACTTTCATCCTAACGGTAGTGTGATGGCTTTTGGTTATGGCTTAGGGAATGTTGGCTGGGGATTGGTCGCGCTGGATATTGCGCGCGGTGTGGAAATAGGCGTTCTGAGACACGATAGCCCGACGATGAGCGGATTACTAACCGAAACCGATTTCGGGGTTGTCCCCATCGTGCAAAAAGTGACCGATGATAGTATACACTTCACCATTCAACCCGCTGGGGCGTTAAAAACACCCTATTCAAGTTTTGTATGGAATATCCAAACGGGCAATGTCAACCCTACGCTCATCTATCCCGCGCCCCAGACCGATAGCTTCGCGCCGACGGGTGAAGTCATCATGGCGCTCACAGATACGCGCCTTAACAACACCGCCGATAACTTCCGTTATGGCCAAATCAACGCGCTTCACGTTTACGACGCGCTGACCAATACCCGCTATCCATTCTACAACGCCGCCGAGTTGTGGTTATTTCCGCCTATATTCATCCAAAATGGCGAACGTATTTTAGCGGGCGGAAGCGACGCTTCGGGCGCATTCATCGGCTGGGCCGTCCTAGAACGGGATGGGCGGTTGAGCGGCGTTGTGCCTGTCGCCAATAGCACATGGGAAGCGGCTGGCGTTGGGGATGGTTTTATCTACATCGCGGGCGACCCTGCGCCGAATATCCCTACTATCGAAGTTCGATTGGTGAACACCCGCCAACAAATCAACGCCGGCCAAGTGGTATGGGCGGCGCCGCGGCAGGGGCGAGCGCATCTCGTTTGGGCCGGTTATGAAGCCCAACGCACAACCACAATCCCTTGGGCGCAAATCGCCGCGCCTATCCTCGCCAGTAGCGGCACACATTCTGTAATCGAATCGCGCGCGCTGGCAGTGGGCGGGTCGGCTATCGTTCGGACGACGGGCGATAATGCCTTGCTCCTACGCGCCAATGCTGGGCAAAGCGCAGCGGTGTTAACCCGTCTGAGCAGTGGCACGCGGGTGATCATTATCGGCGGGCCTATAATTATCGAAGCCGAAACATGGTGGCAAATTCGCGCGCCCAGCGGTATAGAGGGCTGGGTTATTAGTCAGGCGGACGGGATAATCACCCTTGTTCCCGACTGAACCTTGCCGCCTCAACGAACATGCCTTCACTTACAAAACTTGGCTGAACCGATTGTCGTTCATGGGGGTTATCACATGTAAGAACGGATGCGCCAAGGAGTACTTTTTTGAATCATTACCTCCATCGTCTCATTTTATCCTCCCTAGCAACGTCTCTGCTGGTGATCTGGCGTTTATGGGGTTGGCGGGTTGAACATGATTTGCCCAACATTCCACGCTATGTCATTTTGGGCGTTCCACACACCACCAATTGGGATTATCTCCACATGCTGGCTGTCGCTATGCACGCGCGCCGTCGTCCCCATGTCACCGTGAAGCATACGCTCTTTCGCGGGCCCGTTGGCTGGTTCATTAAATTTGCTGGGGGAATCCCTATTGACCGCACCCGCTCTAGTAATGTGGTAGAACAATTAGCCGCCCGTCTAAAGGCGGCGGAACGCATGATTCTCGTCTTCACACCCGAAGGAACGCGGAGCAAAAGCCACCATTGGAAAACAGGCTTTTACTATACAGCCCTAAAAGCTGGCGTGCCTATTGTATGCGCCTATATAGATTATCGGCGGAAATGTGTCGGTAGCGGGCTTGTCATACAGCCAACGGGCGATATTCACGCTGACTTCATCCATATTCGCGCATTTTATGAGACGCACGGTTACCCCAAATATCCCGAAAATTGGACGCCTTTATCGCTACCCGATGAGGTTGTGCCACAAACATCTTAGGCAGTGGAACGCCTTAACCGTCTATCTACCCAAAAACTGGCGCCCATGTAATACAGCGGAAAGAGAAAGCTGATAGCCACCAGCCATTTATTCGGCGACGGTTGCAAAAGCAGATAAATGACAAGCCAATTCCATAACACAAACAATAACCACGTGGTGCGCCATAGCACATCATTTTTGCTAGGGTATAGATAGCGCGTTGGCACAAAAGTCAGCACAGTAGGGATAGCGACAAATAGCACCGCGAGGATACTAGGCGGACGTAACCAATATAAATAAAGCGCAACGACGTTCCAATAACTAGGGAAACCGAGGAAAAAGTTATCTTCTGTCTTCATATCAGCTTGCCCATACGCATAAAGCGCGGCGATGATGGGTAAGATCGTCCATAACGGATGGGGCAATAGCTGTTCGCGCCAGATGATGAAGATAGGCACCCAAATGAAGGTTAACACATCAATGACGTTATCCATCATCGCGCCATCAAAACGTGGCAAAACCTCTTTCACACGGACACGGCGCGCTATCATGCCATCCGTCGCATCTATGAACATCGTCAGCAGAAGCAACAAGAACGCATCACGAATACGCCCTTCAGCCGCGGCGTACAACGCGAACATCCCGATAACTCCGCCTATTGCCGTATATAAATGAACAAGCCATGCCAGCGCTTGGCGACGACGATATGAAAATGATGAAGAAGGATGCATCATGCGCGGCCTATCCATCTTATGGCGCGTCGGGATGGGATGTTGAATCTATCGCTAAGGTTTTGCGCGAGCGCCAACGCCGCCAAAGCCAATAGGCGCAGACGAGGGCGATGACGACATACCAAAAATTCTCGTAAACATCTATCCATTCTAAAATTATCTCCCACTGGCTACCCAACCAATTCCCTAACAGCACCAATGGCGCTATCCATAAAGCTGAGCCAATAGCAGAATACAACAAAAAAGACCATAGGGGCATACGGGTGACGCCGGCGGGTATCGAAATAACACCATGCACCAAGGGCAATAAGCGTACTAGTAAGACGATAATGCCGCCACGCTTTTCAAACAGGGCGAGCGCTCGTTCATAATCGCCCAATGACATCAACGTAATCTTGAAGCGCCCAAGGTGAAGCCGTCCATAGCGCTCTATAAAACCACGGACCCGCACCTCGCCCAATTGATAACCAATAGTGTAATAAATCAACGCGCCAATCAGAGAGCCAGCCACTCCAGCTAGCACGACCATGGGGATATGCAATTGGCCTTCAAAGGTCAACTTTCCGGCTAAAGGATATAAAAACTCGGAAGGCGTCGGCGGAAACAAATTTTCTAGCAAGGCGATGAGCGTAATGCCCGGCGCGCCAAAAGTCAGCACGACACTTTCTACCCATTGGCTAAGCCCCTGAAAAAGGTCTACTAGCATCGGCTATAACTCGCTACAATCCCACATAAACCCGCATCGGGAGCATCGTACCTTGCACGCATGGCGATACATATCTGCCCCGCAAGAGGGACAAACCGTAGACAGCGTATAGTTCGGTAAAGGCACTGCTGATATGGGAGCATCTGCCATGATAGCGCCCTCTTGTGTCGTTGTTGAATGGTTGGGTGGCGATTGTTGATTCATAATCTCTACTATATAACAAAAAAGCGCCTTTGTGATGAGCGCTTAGATGGACTAAGGCGACGGTGGGATTCGAACCCACGAGTGAAGGTTTTGCAAACCTCTGCCTTACCACTTGGCTACGTCGCCGATACGCTACATTATAGCGAATGCTCGCTAACTCTCGCAAGGCTGAAGAGTAGTAAAAGCTGGATAGTCACCATACAAACGCCTTTTGGGTTTCTGCTGTACTTTAAGCATTCAGCTTCTACCCAAAGGGCGTTTTTTACAAAGGCGGTAGTATCTATAGTTTTACAGTAAGCTTTATCTTATCACCACAAGGGAGGCTCAAAGATTTTCAGCGCGACGATGATAATCGCCCCGATTCCGAGTAATGCTCCAATAAGGTTCGAGCGATTGGCAATGGCTTTATATTCGGGAGATTCGGGCCCCTTCTCATGCAGTATCCTAATCTGCCGACTGAGTAAAGGGGTGTAGACGAGATAAGCCGCCAACATATCGATGATGTAAATGCCAATAGCGACCGCCAGCCAAGATGCCACGCCTTTACCCATTGCAATCATCAATCCCCCGGTAATCCCGGCAATGATGTAAAGGGGGTTAGCGAGAAAATCGTCCAGAAATTTCACTCCCTTGAGCGCAAAGGTCAAGCTTTCGGGATTGTTATGGCCACGCCGAATCCAAACGACATAGGTAAAGTTAAAACCAATAGCCATCATAGCCGTCATGATATGTGCGAAGACGAGCAGGCTATAAACAGTGGGGTTAGCGCCTGTTGGTGCTGGATGCATAAAACCTTCCTCCTTTTCCTCTATGAGCTTTCACCGACATCTTCTATTCTTCTTCGATAGTTGGGATGGGGATGGCCACCACATTGAACGGTAGCTCGAATTGGCCCGTCAAAAAGCCGGGAAGTTGTGAGTTCGTTGCTAATAAGCAGTCACCGACGAAGATAAAAGAGGTCTGGAAGTTAAATCGCTCATCAGTATAAGTAGCCAAGATCTCACCCGCTGTGTAATCATCGTTCATGCGAACAATAACAATAGCGGTCGGCGTCTCTGCTCCTAGGCTCATATCTACAATCGCGTTGACATATAGCAAATCGTCCACGAGTAACAAATCATCAGAAGATAGCCGCTCATCGCCTAAATCAATAGGTGTAATAGCGCCATCTAACAAGCTCACACGGAATAGCAATTGCTTATTCGTTTGGCCTATCAACAAGTACTCGCCATCCGGGGTGACCGCGATACTGTTAATGTTGAACCCCGAAACATTGTCTTCCATGCTACGGATTTGATTAAGCGGCACTGGGGTTTCATACTCTACTATGGTGTCAGTGAAATCAATAAAAACTTCCATCTCTAATTCACCGCTCGTATTTTCAAATACGCGGTAAAGGTATGGTAAAAACGCATCTGTGATGAAAACATCACCATTCGGCGCAAGGGCAATATCCGTCAGATTATGCGGAAATCCGGTCTCGTTGCTGGCAACACCTGTTGCCTGAATGGTATCAAAGTCCGCAATTAGGCTAGCTGTTTCGGTATCGTAGACATAAATTTTGCCACTTCGACTCCCTGCTACAAACAATCTTCCCTTGGCGTCTACTTCCATACCTAAAGCCCCTATTCGACCATCTGCGCCCGCGGGCGAAAAAATCTCTACTGACTCAGGGTCACCTACAATACCTGTGAAGATTTCACCTGTTGCGGCGCTACCTACATAAAAACGATTCGTCTCTGGGTTATAAGTGATACTTTCAGGTACGACAAATTCTCCCGGTAACGCATAGCTTTCAGGTTCGCATACGGTATCCCCTTGTTGGCTCTGGGCAGAAACGGTTGTGCTTACAAACATGACGAGGAAAACGAGCAATCGAATAATACTGTGCATCATTATCTAATCCCTTTCGCTTTTAACCTGTTTTTACGTGCATAAACAGCTTGTTTAGAAAGTATAGTGAAAGCGGATATAGATAAACCATGATAGAATATCCACAAAAATAAACTAATCGTCCAAAGGCTAGAAACAGAAAAAATGCATGACATTCTGGGAGATTTTCTACACACATTTCAATTAAAAAGTTGCATTTATTGCCAATCGGAAATCCATAAAAGCGATTGGTCGCTTCAATTCCACGCCGTTAAAGGCGGTATGTTTCATATTGTGCGCGAAGGGCGTTGCTGGTTGTCGTGCGGTGAAGAACACTTAATACTAGAAACAGGCGACCTTATCATACTGCCGCAGGGGAACGCACATATCATCGCTGATAATATAAATGCTCCGTTATGTGCGGATATTTATCCGCCGTCGGATAGTGAGGGGGCGTGTCATCTCATGCGATGGGGGGATGATAATTTACACACTATCTTAATTTGCGGCACGTTTCACTTCAATCATTTTAACGGCGCTTCTCTTTTAGCTTTACTACCAACGATTCTTCTCTTTCGCGCTGAATATGTTCGGCAAAATGGGCTGATGCCAATTATCATCGCTTTGATTGACGAAGCGAATAATGACCGACAAGGCAAACATACCGTATTGCATCGTTTGGCAGATATTCTCTTTGTACAAGTCATCCGCGCTTGGCTGGCTGATTCCAATACCAAAGCGCACGGTTGGTTGGCGGGATTGCGCGATCCGCAGATTGCACTAGCATTGGCGGCAATACACCGCAACCCTGCCGAGAACTGGACTGTTAAATCCTTGGCCACGGAGGCGGTCATGTCGCGCTCTGCCTTCGCCGAGCGCTTTACGGATGTGATTGGTGTCAGTCCGTTTGAATATTTAACTCGTTGGCGGATGCAAATAGCAATCTATCTTTTAGAACAAAATAATTTATCGGTTGAAGAGATTGCTAATCGAGTAGGGTATAACTCCGAAGTCGCCTTCATCCGCGCCTTCAAACGTATTTACTCAATGAGTCCATCGAAGTACCGTCGCAGTCATGTTAATAAATTTCTTCAGAATTTAAAGTAGTTGTGCCATCATATAAACTTTACATCAAGCCATACGAGAGGAGCTACTTCATAAATGAATAGCGGTCAATTGCTTTCTATTCAAGTCGGCAAACCCCAAACGCACCCGCATTTTAGCGACCCAACTAAACAATGGACGAGCGGTATTTTCAAATCACCCATCCTTGGGGATGTATGGGTAGGCGCGTTAAACATCGAAGGTGATGGTCAATTCCACACCAAAGTTCATGGTGGCCCCTACCGTGCAGTATTAGGATATAGCGCCGAGCATTATCCGCGTTGGGAGCGCGACTATGGACGTTCATTCCCTTTTGGCGCGTTCGGCGAAAACTTCACAATCAGCCAAATGGATGAAGATACGGTTTGCCTAGGCGATATTTATCAAGTAGGTGATGTCGTCCGTCTACAAGTAGCACAGCCCAGAATGCCTTGTGACCAAATTGATAAGCGTTGGGGAATCGCGGGTTTATCCGACAGGGTACGGGAAACAGGACGCGGCGGCTGGTATATGCGCGTCTTACAAGAAGGGTATGTTCATGCTGGTATGACCGTCCAACTGCTAGAACGCCCTCATCCCCAATGGACGATTCGCTATGTGATAGCCCTTCGGGATAACCGCCAACGGGATAAAGCGGCCGCCCACGCCTTGGCCGAATGCGACGCGCTAGAGCCAAGTTGGCGGCAGTTGTTCGCCAAGTCTTAAAGGCCATATCATAACGTTCTCACCCCTCGCTTACTCACGGAGCGTACACTTACGGTCATTTTTATAAGCTTAGAGGGTGGTCATATGATGAATGACAAGGTAGTGATCGTAACTGGCGCGACCAATGGCATCGGCGAAGTCACAGCTCATGAATTGGCGCGTATGGGAGCGCAAGTTGTCGTAGTCGGCAGGAACAAGGACCGTTGCCAAGCGACTATCGAGCGCATTCGACAAAACGCAGTTAAAATACCTGATTATATCGTCGCGGATTTATCAACGTTATCTGGTGTGAATGACGCGGCAGATACTGTCCTTGAACGTTACCAGCGGCTAGATGTTTTGGTGAACAATGCGGGCGCTATCTTTGACAAGCGCCAACTATCCGCTGACGGTTACGAAATGACCTTCGCGCTCAATCACCTAAGCTACTTTGTGCTCACCCGCCGCCTGCTCGATTTGTTGCTGGCCACGGCTAACCAACATGGCGAAGCGCGCATCGTTAATGTGTCTTCTGGGGCGCACTTCAGCGTATCCGGGGTTCGCTTCGATGACATTCAGCGCGAAAAGAAATACAGTCCCTTTGGGGTATATGCCGAAACCAAATTGATGAATATCTTGTTCACTTATGAATTGGCTCGGCGCACAGCAAACACGGGTGTGATCGTCAACGCACTGCATCCGGGCTTTGTCGCCACCGGCTTTGGCCATAACATGAGCGGGATAGCGGCAACTCTGCTCAAATGGGTACAACGCTTTTTCGCTTTATCCCCAGAAAAAGGCGCGGAAACCAATATTTATTTGGCCAGTTCTCCCGACATTGTCGGCATCACAGGAAAATATTGGGACAAATGCAAGCCTGTTTCGTCGAGCAAAGCATCTTACGACACAAGCGCTCAAAGCCGTTTATGGGAATTGAGCGAAAAACTGGCTAATATCGCCAACGAAACCAGCCCGATTCTTTAAATTTTTGCTAAGATTATATGCAACATGCCCTAGAAACAGCTTTTCTCTATTGTAAATGTTGCATAGTTGCATATAATCAGATTTGGATATAGCGCCAAAACTGAATGATTGCAAAAAATCTATTGCATCAACATAAGCGTTTATTACCAGTGGCAATCATTTGTTTCATCAGTTAGGGAGCTAACATCCAATGTTTGTAAATGACTATATTACGCTACATATCGTGAAGAGCCGCCAACAAGAATTGCAGGCAGAGGCAGAACAAGAACGTCTCGCCGTGCGCGCCGCCGAAAAGCTCATCCGTCGTGTGCGTCGCTCGGCGCGGCGCAATCGCCCCAACCGCTAAAAAGCTTTCATACAAAACATCCTGCTTTGGGCAGGATGTTTTACTTTTCGTCCCAATTATCCACAATAGATTCAAGATGAAGCAAATAATCGGAGGCTTTTGGCGTGCCTTCCGCAGGGGCCCATGGCGCGGCGATTTTATGCGTCGCGGGGTTATAGGGACCTTGGGTCACTTCCACAACGATAGAAGGCTGTAGGGCTATCATCGTATGGTAGGTGCGCGGCGGCACTTCGATGACGCGAATATCACCTTCAGCATCCAAACACACCACAACTTCCACTTCCCCTTTAACATTAAATTCAAGATAGGTTATTTGACCGCGTAAGATAGTGACCAGCTCGTACTTATCGGGGTTTTCATGTTTGTGGGGCGGCATATAAGTTCCCGGAAGCAATGCGTTTAGCATCCGCTGTAACAAATCTTCGGGTTGGTGTAAGGATAAATTGGCCCGCTTACGCTCGCTCTTTTTCGCCTTCAGCAATAATTCATCGAGTTCAAATCGCGTGATGGCCCGCATAACTCACTCCATTTTTCATCTCATGTTGAGTATTATACAAAATTATCAAGTACTTCACCCTCTATATAAATGGGAGCAAGCAGTATAATCGGCAATAGTTCCATTCGCTAAAAGTCGAGATAATTATGAGATTTTTGCGTCACCAACCGCTTTTATTGTATAGCGCTTTCGCCCTGCTTAGCCTGAGTTTACTGGCTTTGCATAGCTATCATTTTCGAGATTACAACTATCGCCAAGACGAAGCTTGGATTGTTTTTTTCGCGCTCCAAAATACCGCCCGAGAAAATTTGCTATCTCTGTTCATCCGCAATTTAACAACCTTCGCGACCGAATTTTACATGATTGAATTTTGGGTAGGGCTTTTTGGCGGCGCAGAGCCGATTACCCGATATATGGCCACCTTATTCACAGCGCTCACTTTCGCTTTCATATGGCGCTTGGCCAGCGATTTGTTCGACCGCCGAACCGCTTTTGGGGCCGTGTTCATCTTTGGCACGCTAGCTTTCGTACAGTTTTTCTCTCACGAGATACGCCCCTACCCAGCGTTGTTGACCGGTACAGCGGCAGTGATGCTATTTTTTGTGCGTTGGCTAAGGCATCGCACGCGACAATATGCCTTTCTTTACGTGCTCGCTATCGTGCTTACGGTATACGTTCACCCGTTCATCGTCTATACCGTCCTTGGGCAGGCTATCTTTTTTGTGTTATTCGTCCGCTGGGATGCGCGCTTTTATATTCAGACAGGCGCTTTATTCGTCGCAAGCGCCCTGTTATCTTTCGTGCGTCTTTATGCAACCGTGGCGGCAAACGCGCCGGGGGGGCAATTAGGCTATGGACTAAGGCAAGAGTGGGAATCTTTGAGAATTTTATACGAGCAAATGAGCATCCGCCCTGAAGCGATTTTTCAAGTATTGTTCATCGCGGCCTTGCTCACGCCTGTCAGCGCGCTATTCCCACAAACACGCACCCTCGCGCGCCCAACATTCCGCTTCGGTGCAGAGTGGCGTAAGTGGTACTTGTTCGTCGTGCCAGCCGCCATCCTCATCCTCAGCTTTTGGGTGAATGAGCGCACGCGCAGTGTCACACCGCGTAACCTCATCGTCCTCATCCCGCCTCTGGCGATATGGGCGGCATTCGCGCTGAGGACATTGCCCCGTAGCGCCGCTATCGCTATAGCCCTCGTCATCGCCATTCCAGCGGTGCAGGGCTACCGTCCTTTTGTCGCTAATGGTCCCTATCGGGAAATGGCCCAGACCATAAAAAGCACCCACACCGCGGAAGATAAAATCATCGTGACCGCTGATTGGATGTGGCAACATGTCGCCATGACGTATTACTTGCGTTATCAGTTGGGCGATCCTTTGCCAAACGAAGATTTATTTCATTGGATGCCTCTCAATCAAGAGTGGAATTTATTCACTTTTCCAGATAAACCTATCCACTTGGCGATGCGAGGCGATGAAGACGACCAAAACGCTTTTATAAATTATATCGGTAACGCGCGCACGGTTTGGTTAGCGCGGGGCGCAGATTATACCCAAACATACGCTTTTGCAGAGCCAATGCGCGCTTGGCTGTTATCTCACTATGTCGAGCGCAAGCAGTGGTCTTGGGAAATCCCAGATTTTTACGCCGAACACAGCGTTATAGAGTATCGGCGCATTCCCGATGCTTTAGATGAGCTATTTGTATTCGACCAAGGCTTATCGCTTCAATCGTGGGCGTTGCTCCCTGATGATGTGCGGGTAACCCCTTGCCAGACTATCGCTGTAGAGAGTTGGTGGCAAACGAACCGCCGACAACCTACCAATGACAACGTAACGCTGGTGCTGACTACAACCGACGGCGAGAACATCGCCCAAAACGATGGGCCGCCAGCAGATACACTGCTCCAACTATGGCGACCCAATCGCTTGTACGTAGATGTGCGCCAGCTGACTATCCCGTGCGATACGCCCGCAGGGGAGTATGTCTTGCTGATAGGCGTATACAATTATGAAACGCTAGCGTCACGCCCTATAAAGACCAAAGACGGCGCGGACATAGGGACGCGAGCTTATTTGACAACCTTATTCGTCAGTGAATAGCGCTAATCCTCGTATACAAAGCTAGCCGCGGCCTCATAAACGGCGTTGACCGTCAAACCGAACTCGGCGTAAATCCGCTCATAGGGGGCGCTAGCGCCAAAACGGTCTACGCCAATAGCGATACCATCGGGGCCGATATATTTCTGCCAACCGAGCGTCACGCCCGCTTCAATGCTCACCCGCGCCCAAACATCAGGCGGCAAAACGCTCTCTTGATAGGCGCGGTCTTGTTCATCGAAAAGTTCCCAGCAAGGCATAGAAACGACGCGCACTTGTATACCTTCAGCATCTAGGCGGTCGAAGGCTTCTAGAGCGATGTGTATTTCGCTCCCGGTCGCGATGAGAATGACTTCTGGCTCGTCGCTGTTATCGGCGAGGACATATCCGCCACGCGCGACCCCTTCATAGATGCCTTCGACATTATCGCCGAGGACGGGCAAATCTTGCCGTGTTAACAGTATCGCCGCGGGTTTTTTCAGGCGCATGGCGGCGCGGTAAGCGCCAACCGTTTCATTCGCATCTGCGGGGCGAAAAACATATAAATGGGGGATAACCCGCAAAGCCATATAGTGCTCCACAGGCTGATGCGTCGGGCCGTCTTCGCCTAGCCCGATGCTATCATGCGTAAAAATGTACAGCGCGGGAATCTCGCTCAACGCGCCTAATCGTATCGCCCCACGCATATAATCGCTAAAAGTGAGGAAGGTGGCGCTATAGGGTTTTACAATGCCGCCATGCAACCCCAAGCCGTTTACAATAGCGCCCATGCCATGCTCGCGCACCCCAAAACGGATATTGCGCGCGGTTGGACGCCTTGGCCCGCTATGTTCTGCGCCATTGATGAGCGTTTTTGTGCTACCGGCGAGGTCTGCATCGCCACCTATCATAGTAGGGAAATGTTTTGCAATGGCGTTCAAAACCTGACCAGAGGCGTTGCGGGTAGCGATAGGCTTATCGGGGTCAAAGAGGGGCACATCATCCATCCAAGCTTCCCCATATGTATCACTATGCGCTATATCCCACTGTTCGGCCAGTTCGGGGAAGGCTTGCCGCCAAGCGCTGAAGCGCTCGTTCCATTCAGCTTCTGCCGCTTGTCCACGCTTTAAGGCCTCTCGGAAATGCTCTAAAACATCTTCGGGGATGTAAAAATCCTCATGCGGCCATCCTAGCGCTTGCTTGGTCAATCGCACCTCCTCAACACCTAAAGGCGAGCCATGCGCTTTGCTGGTGCCGGCCTTATTGGGGCTACCATAACCAATGATGGTGCGAATGGCGATAAAAGACGGCTTATCCTTAACCGCTTTAGCGGTGCGGATGGCCGCATCAATCGCGTTGACATCGTTACCATCGGGCACGGATAGCGTATGCCAGCCCATGGCAGAATAGCGCTGGATGACATCCTCCGTAAAGGTCATCTCCGTTGGCCCATCGAGGGTGATTTTATTATCATCGTAAAGAAAAATGAGCTTACCTAACCCCCAATGGCCCGCCAACGCGCTAGCCTCGATGAACACGCCCTCCATCAAATCGCCATCGCTCACCAAAGCATAGGTGTAGTGATCGACAATCGTATGCCCCGGACGGTTGAAATAATGGGCTAGGTAAGCTTCGGCCAGAGCCATCCCCACAGCATTAGCCCCGCCTTGCCCTAATGGCCCTGTAGTGGTTTCTACTCCGGGTGTCAGGTGCGCTTCGGGATGGCCGGGGGTTTTGCTACCCCATTGGCGAAAGCGCTTGATTTCGTCTAACGGTAAATCGTAACCTGTCAGATGCAACAAAGCGTATAACAACATGGAGCCATGGCCGGCGCTCAACACAAAACGGTCACGGTCAGCCCAATGAGGGTTATGAGGGTTGTGGCGCAGATGGCGCGTCCACAGTGTATAGGCCATCGGCGCGGCGCCCAATGGCAACCCCGGATGGCCGCTATTGGCTTTTTGTATCGCGTCAATGGATAGCGCGCGAATAGCGTTGATCGCTAAAGTTTGTAACTCTATCGAAGACAAGTTGATATTCTCCTACATCCCAGGGGACACAATAAAGTTTGCTAGGGATTATAACAACCGAAACAAGTTCTGTGAAAGCACCACCTCATTTTTGCGTTCCTGTCCCTTTCGATTGACCAGAACGTTTAATGAAGCTACGGCTTTTCTCATACGATAATAAGCTCATTTTGTGCTAGAATGCACAAGTGCTAATGCTGATGCAGGATGATACGAGGACGCCGTGGCATTTGTTTTTCTCCTCTCAGGCGCATTATTCGCCCTTATCTTCGCCATCAATAACGTGATACGTTTGCTCAGGCGTAGCGCTCGTATACGCTTAGGGGAGATGACGCTCGCTTTCCTCATCGTTTTATTGCCGGTCATCGGACTTATCATTGATAATCTCTCGGTCGCCGCCTTCAGCTTAATCGAAAGTCTAACGCTCATCCTTGTAGGGGCTTTGGCCGTTTATAGCATCCCCCTGACCATCGCCGAAGCTTTCCGCCCGCAACGCTTACGCCAATCGAGGGGGTTACTCGGCATGGGGCTAAGCTTGCTATTGCTCTTAGCGACGCTGAGCAATGCTTTCATCGCCTTGGGGGTCGCGCTCGCCCAACGACCTGTTCAACTACCTACCCCTATCAATGTCGCCGTCAGCGAACCAGACCCTTGCGATTTTCAAGGTCAATTTGCTGATATTGGTCTCTTTTTCATCCAACTCATCATTGCCGATACCGGGCTAACAACGCAAGAGGTCTTCGACCGCCTGAGCCAAAGCGGCGGCTTGACAGTAGGCGAATTCATCGAAGCCAACGGCGGAAGCCGCGAGCGCATCAGCGATGCGGTGATGACTTTGGCGCGAGATATACTAACCCAAGCGGTGAACAATCGGTGTATTACAGAATTTGTCGCTCAAGGGTTATCCGCCCAAATTGAAAATGTCTTCCTCAATCAGTTATTCGACCAAGTGATAGACCCAGAGCAATTCGCGGAATTTTTAGAAGGCGAAGGTGGCATCCCGTTATCAGCAAGCGATGTAGAAGCCACACTGACAGCCACTGCACGTATCCCTACTGCCACCGCCACGCCAACGCCGACCGTCACTTGGACGCCGACAACCACGCCATCGCCAACGTCATCCCGAACACCTTTGCCCACCGAATCGCCCACGCCTACGCGCCAGCAATTCATGACACCGACGCCAACATTGACGCCCACTTTCGCAAACCCCTGTATAGCGCTGACGCTTTATAATGTCAATCTGCGCGATTACCCCGCTTTGGAAGATACCCAAGTCCTGTTGACAATACCCTTTGAAACCACCTTAACGCTCTATGCCCAATTTGAAGATGGCGCATGGTGGTTGACCGAGTGGGAAGGACAAAGCGGCTGGGTTAATGGCGATTTCATCCGCCGAGCCGATAGTTGCGACGATTTGCCCAATCGCCAACCCTAAATCTTAGGGGAGCGCAAGCAAAAAGAGACAATCATCAAGGCGCACAATATCGCGCGCGGCAGTGGCAACCGTGAGCGATGCCCCAGCCACGTCAGCTTCTAAAGGCACATTCACCCGACTGATGCCATCTGACCACAGCTGTAAAGCGCCAGCGCTCAGCGTGAGCATCACATCTTCCCATTCGCCGCGGGTATATACATTGCGGATAGGTTCGCCGCCATTGATGAGCAAATTACCACCATTAAAATTGAGACGAAGCTTATCTTCCCCAAAAAGAAGCTCATAGCCGCCTTCTTCGACCCAAATACGACAAACGAGCGTGAATTGTGGCGGAAAATCTGCCCTTAAGGTGATGCGTCCGCCGCGTTGCAGATGAATATAAGCGTTGCCATCGCTCTCCTGCCGCAAGCTCACCCCTTCTCCCATGAATTGCGGAGGCAACGTATCAAAAGCGAAATGGGTGCTTGCAGATAACGGTTCGCGGATAGAAATATCATCGAAGCGGACAACGCGGAATGCGCTCAACGCCTGCAAGAAGAGCATCCCGCCGTCCTCTTCTGGTGAAAAAGCATCCGTTCGGCGGATGAGTAAATCGTCATTGATATAGACGTTGACTTGCTCTGCATCCATCCAAATTTGCACAGTATACCACTGCCCTAGTTGAATAGGAGCTGAAGCGCGCGCAAGCCTCAATTCGACATCCCGCGCGGTAATATCGGTCGTGCCGCTATCACGCTTCAACAAAACAGCCCCCGGCTGGAGTTCAACGACGTTATAGCCTTTCCCTTCTTGATAACCAAAGACAATGCGTGTCCCCTCGTTAGCGCCGATGTTAAAACGCGCGCGGAACACAAAAGACTTAGGGGTATCTGCTTTATCACCAACGAGGAGTGCGGGTTCGCCGATGGTGGTCTGGCCAACCAAAACGTGATTACCCCCCTCCTCGACAAGAGACCACCCCTCCCCTACTCGCCATTCCGATAAAGGCGCGTCTCCCTCAAAGTCATTCAGATAAACCGTCGGGTCTGCTACGGCATGGGGCGGCGTTGCCGATGGCGTTGGGGTTGCTGAAGGGCTTGATGTTGCGGTTAGGGTAGGCGTAGGCGTATGTGTAGAGCTAGGGCTAAGCGTCGCTGTGCTGGTCGGCTTTTGGGTTGCTGTAACGGTTGCGCTGGGCGAAGGGGTCGCTGTTGCTGTCTGTGTGGCAACTTGGGTTGGGCTAGCTGTAGGTGGAATAGGGGTTGGCGCTAAAGCGACCGACCCGCTGGAAGTGATGAATTGCCCCTCCTCCAGAATTAAACAATCATCAAGGCGGACGCTATCGCGGGCATCGGTGAGCAAAGCGATACCGCCCGAATCGGGAAGCCCCAAAATGCGGTCATCGAAAAGGATATTGCCATCCATACGCAAGAATACCCTATCTTCGACTAGTCGCGCTGTGAAATTTTGCCAGCGCCCGCGACTATAGGCATTGCGTACTGTTGCGCGTCTGGTTTCTTCCTCGCCAATGATGCTGGCAATGCCTAAATTGCCGCCATCAAAATTGAGGATGAGCGCCGCATCCTGATTATCGCGTAATCGCCACTGATAACCGCCGTTCTCGCTCCAAATACGGCAATACAGCGTGAAATCGGTCACAGGTAATAACGTCCGATATAGGGCTACATCTCTAAGGCGGATGAACTGGTTATCAGCCGACTCTTGTTCTAGCTGTACCAAACCTTCCCGCGCCCAAGTGGCGGGCAACACATTCTGTTGGAAGCGCGCGCTAGCCTCAAAAGGTCGCTGTACACGAATATCATCAAAACGCACTTCGCGCACGGGATTAATGCTCTGGAAGATGATTTGACCCGCCCCTTGGAGCGTTGTATGAATATCATCCCGACTAATGACCAAATTTCCATCGAGATAAATGAGGACTTGTTCCTCACTCGTCCAAATCATCAAGTCATACCACGTATCTAGGGTGATATTGAGCGCGACTCGCGCTAACCTGATTTCGCGGTCGCGGTCAAAGATGTTGATAGCCTGGCCATTGCGTTTGAGCAGTAGCGCGCCGGGTTGCATTTCCAAAACGTTATAACCACGCCCCGGCTCGTAGCCGAAGATAAGACGCGCCCCTTCTTGCGCCTCTAGGTTGAAACGCAAGCGAATGACCAGTTCTTCAGAACCCGCTTCTAGCCATTCTGGCCGCTCTAAACCCATCACCACAATAGGTTGTTCGATGCGACCACTACCTACCAAAATTGCTTGAGCGCCCCTTTTCTCGATTCGCCATACGTCTTCTTCATACTCCCAACCGTCAATTGCGCTGGGGTCCTCAAAATCGGCCGCAAATGGCAAACGGCCGGGCGGCAAAGGTGTTGGGGTCGCGGTTGGTGTATCTGTGGGCGTCGCTGTGGCTGTAGGCGTGGGAAGGGGTGTATCGGTTGGCAATGGCGTAGCTGTTGCTGTTGCGGTAGCTGTTGCCGTTGCTGTATCTGTTGGGCTTGGGGTATCTGATGGCGTAAAAGTAGCTGTGGGGGTTGCGGTAGCGGTAGCTGTGCTCGTGGGCGTGGGGGTCGCCGTATCTGTAGGCAGTTGAACAATTCGGCCGGCATCGCCCAAAATCGTCAAATAGAGTGCCGATTGCTGAACCCAACCTTCTACCCCGCTAGGTAGACGAACACGATACCAGCGGCCATCAGCAGTGATGCCAACAATTTCAACAGAATCTCCCGCGGCAATTGTCGCGATGACTTCGCTATCGCTAGAGCGCGCGACGCGAACAGGTAAATCGCGTTCCGCCCGCAACGCCAAAGCGACCGTGGGCGTATATGATGCCGTAGGGGTATCCGATGGCGTATAGGTGGCGGTCGGTTCTGGGGTATTGGTTTGGGTAGGCAAAGCCGCCAAAGCTGACTGAGTGTTAGCTAGCGCCGTAGCGGCCTGTTCAGCTTCATTAGGACCGCGCGGACCTAGCAAGACCACGCCGACTATAACAATCACGATGAGCGCAATACCGCCCAGCAAAAATAGCCACATACGACGTGGGGATTCCTTCTGAGGTATATCTTGACGCGTGGTAAGAATCGGTTGGCCTGTAGGCGTGAGCACGGTGGCGACATCGGGCAACACGAGCTTTTCTCGCTCAAGGGCAAAGGTCCGCATCAAAGTATCTATTTCATCTTTTTTTGTTTCGCGGCGTTCCTGAATAACCTTGATACTCGCTTGAGCGGCTTCCACCAACTTTACAGGGTGGGTATTCGTCGTCAACGCGCCCGGTAGCTCCGCGACGGCATTCGCTAATTCCGTAGCAGAGTCGTAGCGGTCTTGTGGCTTTTTAGCCATAGACTTGCGGATGATGTCCTCAATCGCCTCTGGCAAGTTTGGATTCGCTTCCAATGCGCTAGGTATGGGTTCTTGAATATGCTTCATCACCATTTGCATTGGGGTTTCGGCGGTGTAGGGGCTGTGGCCAGTGGCCATCTCGTACAATAAAACGCCGAGGGAATAAATGTCGGCGCGGGCGTCTATAGCCACCCCTAATCCCTGTTCTGGTGACATATAC
Source organism: Anaerolineaceae bacterium (assembly GCA_037441665.1). Taxonomy (GTDB): domain Bacteria; phylum Chloroflexota; class Anaerolineae; order Aggregatilineales; family Phototrophicaceae; genus JBBIRQ01. Next base: position 199,225 of record JBBIRQ010000007.1, read on the forward strand.
CCCGGCGTGCCCATGGCAAACCCGGTTTGGGTCAGCCCTTCGGCCTCGGTCGTGCGGGCGATGCCAAAATCGGTCAGAAAAGCGTTGCCATCACGGTCTATCATGATATTAGATGGCTTAATATCGCGATGAATCACCCCCTCGCGATGGGCATAATCTAAAGCTGAAGCCACCTGCCGCAAAATATGGGCAATTTCTGACAGGGGTAAAACACCTTCGCGCAACAGGTCTTTTAGCGTTCCCCCCTCTAAGTAGCGCATCACAATATATGGCGGGTCATGATCGCCGTTGTAATCGTAAACGGGCAATAAATGAGGATGCTCTAGGCGGGTGATGAGCCGCGCTTCTCGCTTAAAGCGCTCTAACCCTTCTTTATCGCTAGCCACCCCACGATGAATGACCTTAACCGCCACGAAACGTTCTAAATTGGGCTGGAAAGCGCGATACACCGTCGCCATTCCCCCCTTGCCCAACTCCTCGATAATTTCGTAGATACCGATGCGGGTGCCAATCATTTTGCTTATCCCAATGTTCGCAGTAGGCGCATCAAAAATTGTAACACGAATTTGATATTACGCATTATTCATGGCACGACGAAGCTTTACAAAGTAGCTTTCGGCGCACCAAAAAAGCCCCCCTAACCATAGCCCTATTGCCCAATATGCGCGTTTTTGATACGCTTATGACATTGGAAGCGCATCATGATACTGTGATAAGTGACGTGGGACAGTTTAGGATAAAGGAAAGCGACGATGGATAACGAAGAAAGAAGACAAACGCGCTACCTCAATGAGCCAGTCCCCGAAGCGAAACCAATGCCGGACCGCGTGACAGGCCCGCTAGACGATATTATCCCGTGGGTTATCGAATTCCGCGTGGTCGGCACGCACCATATTATTAAAGTGCCCGTCAAAGAAATGATGGTCGTCGGGCGGGCCGACCCTAAAAACAACATCCAGCCGGATATTGACCTAACCCCCTATGCGGCTCAAGCTTTGGGCGTATCGCGCCAACACGCCATCATCACAGTTAAAAACAACCGCATCAACATCGCCGATTATCAAAGTCCCAATGGCACTTATATCAATGATAATATCCTCGCCCCCAAGCAAGAATATCGCCTGAGAGATGGCGATAAATTGCGCTTTGGACGTTTACATCTGCAAGTGCACTTCGTCGTCAAACCGACCGCTAGCGACGCCACACAAGAATTCGCGCAATTGAGCAATTTAGACATCCCGCGCTTGGTAGATGGCCAACTAGCACTCGTCGTAGATGATGACCAAGAAGTCGCTCATCTCATCCAACTCATTTTACAACGCTCTGGGTACACAGTGGCCCACATCAATAGCGTCACCGATGCTATCATTGCCTTTGATGAGCGCCGTCCCAATATCATCATCAGCGAACTACTCCTGCCCGATCGTAGCGGGCTGGAACTCGTCCGTTATGTGCGCTCTAAAGCCGAGCAACAAAATCGTATGGCGATTATGATTGTGTCTGCGGCAACAGCGGGGTATCAAATGGGGCAAGCGTTGGAAGAAGGCGTAGATATTTTCCTCGGCAAACCATTCGCGGTAGATGAGTTCGTGCGTGGCATTAAAAAATTAGTGGAGCTAACCACTTAGGGTTTTTTAGCCCTCTTTGCCAAAATAATAATACTCAAGGATGCGTCTCGTGATTGGCGCGGCAATTGCCGAGCCATCGCCTGCGTTTTCTATCATGACGACAATGGCGATTTGTGGCTTTTCCGCTGGCGCATAAGCGATAAACCACGAATGGGGCGGTACATCCACACCCGGCGCTTGGGCCGTGCCCGTTTTGCCGCATACCCCAATGTTCAGCAATTCTGAATTACGGAAAATATGAGATGCCGTACCCCGTTGCGTCGTTATCACGTTACACATACCCTCGCGGACAACGGCGAGCGTTTCGGGGCGCACATCAAAAGTGCCTACAATTTCTGGCTGAGCTACCATTGTGCGCTGGTCGAGGATGCCGATTTCTCGCACCAATTGCGGCTTGTAAAGGGTTCCGCCATTAGCAATCCCGGCGTACATCCGCACCATCTGTAATGGGGTTACTTCAACTTCGCCCTGACCAATGGCCATACTCACCGCGAACGAGAAATTCCACGTCAACCCTTTGTTTACGCGCACCCATTCGGGGTCGGGGATGGTGCCAGTCGCTTCCGAAAGGTCTGTCATACCCGTGGGCACACCTAAACCCATGCGCCGCGCATAATTAGGCAAAATATAAGGGTCAACCGCATTGAGCTGATAACCAACCTCATAAAAAAAGGGATTGCAAGAATTGGTGATTGCCGAGCTAACGGTCATCGTGCCGTGGCCGGGCGGCCACCAATCAAAACGCAAATCATTATCTCTTTGCCAACGCCCCGTACAAACATATTTCGTATTCGGGTCGTAAATGTTGGTGTCCAGCACGGCTACTGAATCTATCACCTTCATCACAGAGCCGGCGGGGTATATGCCTTGGGTGGCGCGATTCAGTTGTGGGATAGCTGGGTCATCGGCCAATCGCTTCAAAATATCTTCCGCTACCGCTTTGCCAATCGCCGGGAATGGGGTAAGGGCATTCCCTTCGTAGGTTGGCCAGCTAGCCATGGCCAGAATTTCGCCCGTGTTCACATCTAAAATGATAGCGGAACCCCCTTTAGAGGTGCGCGCCCAACTATCGGCGGCATTAGCGTAAGCTTCTCCTAAAGCGCGCAACAAAAATTCTTGCAAATCGGCATCTATCGTCAACCATACGCTTTGCGATGGTTGGCTGGCCACCTCACTCAAAACACGCAAGACACGTCCATTACCGCCGACCAATTGCAAACGTCCCCCTGTTTTACCGCGCAAAACCTCGTCCCAAGATTTTTCGATACCGCTTTTGCCGATAATCGTTTCAGCATCAAAACCTTCTGCTTTTAGGGCCTCTATCTCCGTTGCATCGGGATAGCCGACATGGCCCAAGATATGCGGCATCAAAGAGCCACGCAAGTAACGGCGGGTTGCTTGTTGGCGAAAAGTGGCGGAACAAACTTGCTCTAGGCGGTCTTTGGCTTGGGTATAACGAATGGGTTCGATTAAGCCCGCATCTATCGTCCAGTTCGCTCCAGCAACATCAAATTGGGCTTGTAGCACCTCTAACGGCTTGCCGATAGTATCGGCTAACGTTTGGACGCACAGCATCAAATTAGGCACCTCCCCTTTGACGACACTGACCATCACCGCGATGCCGTTTTGGTCGGCCAACACTTGACCGTTACGGTCATAAATATTCGCTCGGCTAGGGATACGGGGTTCAAAACGCAACACTGCACCGCTTCCCATCTCTGGGAAAATATCCGCCAATGACCAAGCGATACGCCAATCACGGGTTTGCGGGTCAATAATCAGCATCAAATTACGATTTACATCGCTGAACGTGCCGACAAGGCGGGTCTTGAAGGTGACATCATAATTCAGTAGGACAACCCGCTCACTTTGACGTTGTATCGTGTTGAATTTCGTCTCTAAGGACTCTAACGTCATGGTTTGATGCGCGAGCGCATAGATGTTGCGGAAAGCTTCTAAAGGGGTTGCCTCTTGGCTGGCAAAGCTGATGAGTTGGTGCATAGCGTCGAAGTCGGATTGGCCCCAAGCGTTCAAAAAAAGTTGGGCTGTGCGTTCGGCTGTTTCTAAATCCACGGGCGCAACCAAAGTGGGCACAAACGTTGGCAAAAGCTGGGGGCTGGCTTCCCTCGGCTGACAAGCGGTGAAAAATAAGGCTATGGTTACAACGATAAAGAGACGGCGCATACTTTTACTCTCGGTCCCGCGGTCATCGCCCGTGCTAGCTTGAAGCCATTATAATCTGCATCTTTCCTCCTATACAAATCAACGCGATAAAACAAAGCGAACCCCTTTGATATGCCGTATAATAGAGTCGAAGCTCTGTTCTTATTCAATTTTTGATTTCTTGAAAGGGATAAAAAGGATGGCGATGAACAATACCTTGCGCGCGATAGATAGCCTTTGTGCCAATGAATTTGCAGTTGAATTGGATAATCAACGCATTAGCGGTATTTTTCGTGTTATCGGGTTGACTACATACAAAACCGATGAGCAGGGACAAATTAGCAAAGAACCCTTCACGATAACCAAAATCGTTCAGCGCGACCCCCACAGCCCATTCAACAAATGGCTTCGCGAAACGATGGAGCAACGCAACAACCCGACACGGCCTACACGCACACTCGCCATCCTCGCCATAGACGACGGCATCGAAACGCGGCGTTGGGTTGTGAAAGGCGCATGGATAAAAGAGGTGCGCTACTCGGATTTTGATAGCGCATCATTTGAAATGGTGGAAGAAATATTCGTCATCGGTTATGAAGACATCGAAGAAAAGTGGGCCAGCTTGTGACGTTAGAAACACAGGGCAGACATCTGCCCTGCATCGTTATTCGCCCTCTTTCATCAACTCGGATGATGTCGTTTGTGTTTCATTACTTTGTTGGTCAAACTTCATCACGCGGAACAATTCTGCATGGGAGACCCCTACATTTTCCCCATTTTTGGCAGACCATTCGCGCACAAACTTCAGCGCGTTATCCTCAGCCGTCGCGCCATCGCCAATTTGGGAAATATGATGACGCAAGGCATCCAATTTATGCTCCAGCGTAGCGCTAATATCTACATAATGGGTGGGATGAAAACTCATATCAAGAAACAGTTCGCTCACTTTATGCGGCTCTAGGCCTTCATCTAACAGTTCGGGAAAAATGGGGCGTGTTTCTGCGCTAGGAAACACAGCGTATACCGTCGCCTCGCCAGCGGCGCGATGGTCGGGATGGTTGATGTAAGAATCCCACACAAAAACAGTCGTTGGGTCTTGGCACACCACCCGATAGGGTTTGACCTCGCGGATGATACGGGTTAAATCTCGGCGGAGTTCCAACGTGGGTTGCAAAACGCCATCCGGGTAATCGAGAAAACGCACATCGTGCACGCCAATCGCTTGAGCGGCTTGTAATTGCTCCTCCCGACGCCGCGCCACTAATTGGGCGCGGTTCATCTCTGGCGCGTTGCTACCACTCCCACCGTCAGTAATGATGACATAGGTAACGATTGCGCCTTCCTGAACCCAACGCGCCACACTGCCGGCGCAACCAAATTCAATATCATCATGATGTGCGGCTGTCACCAAAATCTTAAAAGGCTCTGGGCGAATTTCTACAGGTTTCAAAGTCGTAAAATCAATGGCCACTTCGCCACCCCTTCCATCAGCATTCATCAATACAAAAGAGCGCGCTAATTAGACAAGGTATACACCCGTTTATCTTACAAACCATATCGCCTATTGCGAATCGGACGTTCACAAAGCACAATCATAGTCAACGAAAACATTAGCAAAAACATTAGCAATAGAGGTAGCTTTGGTGAAAGTTGTCCTTGCGCTATGCGCTCTACTTTGTCTGAATACGCATCTCTCTGCCCAAACCAACCCTCTACTAGACGCTTTACCCCCCTGCAATTTTGAGGCCGGTGATAATGTCCGCATTGGGGCTGTTTTATTCAACTTTGATACCGCCGAGGGGTGCGTTCAAAATCTAGATGAGCGTTTTGCTGTGGCTAGTGTGCCCAAATTATTCATCGCGGGCGCTTATTTTGAACAAGTGGCGGCGGGCACAGCTAAATTTAACACACCTATCACATTTCAAGCCAGTTATCTCATGGATGACCAAATCAACTGCCCTACAGCCTTGCGCCCTAGCGATGTTGGACGTGAATTCACTACCGGCTTCCTCAGCGAAATCATGATTAGTTGTAGCGACAACAGCGCTACATGGATGCTGATGGACGCCATTGGTTGGTGGCGCGTGGAAGATTATATCGCCCGTATGGGGATAGAGGGGGTGGGGCCTGTCATCCCCTACAGCGAAGTGGATCGCCTTAAGTTAACCTTTCTGGACCCGCAATGGGCAAATGTGCCTGCAGGCCTAGCCGCCCGCTTCTACCGTCGCGATACCCCTTCTGAACTTGTGCCCGCTTATTTTTCCACGATGCCCAGTTATTCCACAGAAGCATTGCGGCAAGCCAACGCGCAATACTTCGCTGAATACGATTACAACACCGCCACCCCGCGCGCCATCGCTGACTATCTCATCCAACTTCGCGCCGATGCGTTGGGTACTGATGTCATCCGCTCACAAATTGCTTGGTGGATGTTCAATACAATGTTGCTCACCCAAAGACAATACAGCGCTCAAGCCTTCCCCGGCACGGTTTATATCGGCGCGAAAAACGGCTTTGATATAGGCGTTGTGGCAGAAGTGAACGCCATCTTCGCCTCCTTAGATAATCGCATCCCTCAGGCTATCGCCATCATCTTCACCCAACAAGATGATTTGACAGCCTCCAATATCCAGCTACCGAATCGTCGTAACGGGTTCTTGAATCAATATCTAACCAACCTCTCGCCGCGCATCGTAGCATGGTTATACCCCGACCTACAAGAACAACAACCCATCATCATACCAACGCCACAGTTAGCGGTAGTGCGTTTTGGTCCTAATACGGCTATTGCGCCTTGCTGGGCGCCTTATTTCGCTTCCAACTTTGCAGAAAGCCAAGTCGAAGCGTTGGCCGCCTGCTGGCGCGGGCAAAATTCTATAGGCGTGCCAACGGGGGATGAACTGGCGATGGGATTAGCGTTGAACAACTTAAACAGCGTAGATACGCGCCTGACGTTCATCTACACTGCCCCGAACGGTCAACGCTACAGCTATCAGCGAGAGGTCTTTTCTCGCGATAAGATAGGCATCTATTGGTTGCACACCCCAGAGCAACGGGGTTACTGGCAGATTGATATTTATCTTAATCTACAGCGGATTTATACGGAAACGGTTTACATCTCTTAAAGCGATAAAATATCTTGGGCCAGTTGCAAGGCCGCTATAGCGCTAGAGCGTTTATTCTGCAATCGGTCGCCATCCCATACAAAGCGGCGCACAATAACCCCGCCCGCCCAAGCGCCGCCAATATAAGTTAACCCGACCGGTTTAACTTCGCTCCCGCCTCCCGGACCAGCAATACCGGTGACGCTAAGCGCTATATCTGCGCCGAATAAGGCGCGAACGCCTAAAGCCATCTCTTTAGCGGTTTCTTCGCTCACGGCACCATATGTTTCTAATGTGCTGGTCTGAACCTGAATTAAACGTTGCTTGGCGGCGTTGCTATAGGTCACCACACCACCCAACATATAAGCTGAACTCCCTGATATATCCGTCAGAGCGCTGGCGACCAAGCCCCCTGTACAAGATTCAGCCGTGCAAATCGTCTGTTGATGCTCTAGTAATGCCTTGCCGACCCTTTCGGCCATCGTATATAACATGAGCCAACCTCAAGCACTTTGTTCAATCTATTCTAGCTCCACAGGAACTTATCTACGATAATTTGCTATGTGAATTCATCCTCAATTTTGGAGCGCTAATGAGCGGAAATTTGTTTATCGCCAGTGGTATCTTCCACCCAGAGGCGGGCGGGCCAGCGACATATCTTCACGAGATTTTACCCCACCTACAAACGTTAGGTTGGCACGTGCGCTTGCTCACCTATGGAGAAGGGGATGTACAAGGCTATCCTTATCCGATTCAGCGCATCCCGCGCCGTGCTTTGCCTTTGCGAACTTGGGATTATGCGCGGGCGGCATTCCCTTTGCTCCGTTGGGCAAACCTCATCTATTCTCATACGATAGACTTGCCCCTATGGCGCGGGCGTCGCATCCCGCATGTGACTAAAGTTGTCGGTGATGTGGCGTGGGAACGGAGTATCCGCCGCGGTTGGATACCTGACACTACAGATGTAGATGATTTTCAGGCGCATTCATATAGCCCTATTGTCGCATGGCAAAAAGCGAGCCGCGCCCGACAAATCCGCGCCTGCGATGGTGTCATCGTCCCTAGCGCCTACCTGAAGCGAATGGTCGTCAGTTGGGGCGTGCCTTCAGAAGCGGTTCATGTCATTTACAATGCTTTACCCCCACAAAACAGCGCAGAGCCATATAATCAAATGGACGCGCGGCGCTTGTTGAACCTTTCACCAAGTATGCCGATATTGCTCACCGTCGCCCGCTTAAACCCTTGGAAAGGGGTAGACCATATCATCACCGCTTTACACGCAGTCCCTGAGGTTCGCTTATTCATCGCAGGAGATGGCCCAGAACGGCAACGCTTGGAAAAATTGGCAGAGCCTTTGGGCGATAGGGTGATATTTTTGGGCAACATCAGCCGCGAAAAGGTGCATCTGCATCTCATCGCGGCCGATTATCTCATCCTCTATTCCGGTTACGAAGGCTTATCCCATACACTACTAGAAAGCTTGCGCGTTGGCACGCCTGTCATCGCCAGCGCCAAAGGTGGCAATCCCGAAGTGGTGCAACACAACATCAATGGATTACTCGTCCCCTACCCTGACCCAAGCGCTTTGGTTGATACCTTGCGGCTCGCTTTTCAACCGACCCAAAGAGAAAAATTGGCGAGCAATCATCAGGTAGGCATGGAACGTTTCCAATTTAGCACCATGGTTGAACAAACGCACCAACTGCTGAGGCGCTTTATAAGCTGAACCGCTAGAAAAAACTTATCAATACAGGAAGCTTTCAAACGGAGGCTATATTCACATGTCGCGACCACGAATAGGCATCACAACCAGTTATAAAGACGGCGCGCAAATGCTAGACCATCATTACGTGCGCGCCATTGAGCGCGCGGGCGGACTGCCCATTATTGCGCCCATGTTCACCGAAGCAGAAGCGGCGCACGCTTTTAGCGCGCTTCTAGACGGCCTGCTCATCACTGGCGGGCCGGGTATCACGCAAGGGTTAATCGGTCAATTGCCGGCCGACTTGCCGCCTGTAGACCCGCTCCGCTACCAATCCGACACACTGCTTTATCAAACCGTCACAGACCGCCCGGTTTTCGGCATTTGTTACGGGATGCAATTCATCAACGCGCAAGCAGGGGGCACCATTTATGCCGATGTGGTCGCCCAACGGGAAGGGGCGATTGTTCATGCTAAGGCGCGGGGCGCAGACACCCACCCTTTGCACATTGAACCGCAATCTTGGTTGGGGTATCTTTTCAAGGGCGCGACAATGGAGGTCAACACATATCATATCCAAGCCATTGCTGAAATCGGTTCAGGCTTAAAACCGGCGGCCTACGGCCCTGATGGCACTATCGAAGCTATAGAATCTGCGGACGGCCGCCTTATCGGTGTACAATTTCATCCTGAACGGATGCTCGAACACACCTTGCCGCTATTCGAGGATTTTATCCAGAGGTGTCGCCGAGAGACGGCGTAATCGCATATCGGCCGATTTCAGCCAATGAAGCGTGCGCCACTAGCTGTTGAAATTTCCTTAAATCTGTCCCACAATAAGCGTGTTTGTTGTCAGTGAATGGATTTCACAGATTACTAAGGAGAACTTTCTTGAAAGGACTCATCTTAAGCGGGGGCAAGGGCACTCGCTTGTACCCGCTCACTTATACAAAAGCGAAACAGCTTATCCCTGTCGCTAACAAACCTGTACTTGTGCGAGTCATCGAGACTATCCGCTCTGCAGGGATAGAAGATATAGGCGTCGTCATTGGGCAGACGGGGCCAGAAATCCGCGAGGCTTTGGGCGATGGCCATAAATGGGGCGCGCGCTTGACTTATATTGAACAGGCTAGTCCCGATGGCTTAGCCCATGCGGTCAAAATTGCCCATGATTTTTTGGGGCAAGACCGTTTTGTGGTTTTTCTCGGCGATAATGTCATACAAGGCGGCATCAATAGGCTCATCGAAGATTTCCGCAATAACGAGGATTGGAATAGCCAAATTGTGCTCAAAGAGGTGCCCAATCCATCCTCTTATGGGGTCGCCAAGTTAGGCCATGATGGTCGTATTGAGCAACTCATCGAAAAACCAGCCAACCCGCCGAGCAATTTAGCTTTAGTTGGCATTTACATGTTCGACGCTAGTATTTTCCAAGCGGTTAATAACATCCAACCATCCCCCCGCGGCGAATTGGAAATCACCGATGCCATCCAATGGCTTGTCGAACACGGTTACCGTGTCTATCCACACATTCATCAAGGATGGTGGATTGATACAGGCAAGCCAACCGATATGCTAGAAGCCAATAGCTGTGTTTTAGATGAACTCCAGCCATCTATATCGGATAAGGCGATTATCGAGAACTCCGAGATAGACAGCCGCGTAACCGTGCAAGACGGGGCGCGCATCGTCAATAGTGTGGTACGTGGCCCTACCATCATTGGCGAAAATACCATCATTGAAGATAGTTACATCGGCCCGTTCACTAGCATTTACTACAACTGTCATATTCGCCAATGCGAAATCGAGCGAAGCATCATCCTAGAAAATAGCAAAGTGCTAGATATTAAAGCACTTTTACGCGATAGCCTCATCGGTCGTCACGCCAAAGTCACCCGCGCCGATACCCGCCCTAGCGGTCTGAAGATGAATCTTGGCGATTACAGCACGGTCTGGGTCGCAGACGATTAGTACCCCGACGAAAAAAACACGTTCAATGGGAGAAATGAGATAAAACTACATGAACCAAGAAATCAAACTCGTCATCGTTGACCTTGATGGAACATTGCTCAACAGCAACCACCAATTGAGCGAGCGTACCGAAAAAGTTTTGCGCGCCGCGCTCGACCAAGGGATACAAGTGATGCTGGCCACTGGCAAAACGTACTATTCAGCGCGCCATATCATCGAAAAACTAAAATTGGTGACGCCGGGCGTTTACGTCCAAGGCTTAATCGTCCATAATGCCGACGGAAACATTCGCCACCAACAAACGTTAGACCCGGCCTTAGCCCGAAGGGTCATCACCTTTGCAGAAGACCGCGGCTTCACGGTGCTCATCTATAGCGGAACGCGCCTGCTCATGCGCGCTAAAACGCCCCTATACGAACACATCCAGCGTTATGACGAACCCGCCCCAGAGATTGTAGGCCCCCTGCAAAATATCCTCGATACCACGCCTTTACATAAATTACTGCTGTATGGCGACGAAAAACGGGTCACCGCCCTTCGCTGGCAACTGAGTATGCAACTCAACGGTCAGGCTACGCTCGTTTATGCCCAAATACCGGGGATGATGGAAGTATTGCCCCACGGCGCATCTAAAGGACGTGCGGTCAAGGCGCTCATCCGCGAGTTAGGCTTTCATCCTAACCAAGTCTTGGCTATTGGCGATGGCGAAAATGACATCGAAATGATTCAGGTTGCTGGGATTGGCGTAGCGATGGGGAACGCCGACGAACGCTTGAAGAAAGTCGCCGACCACATTGTCGCCGATAATGATAACGACGGTGTAGCCGAAGCCCTAGAAAAATTCATCCCCAGTCTAGCGCCGCAACCTATCGCCGTAACCAATGAGGAAACCCCTTCAACGGAGGTTAAAGAATGAAAAATATCCTCGTCACCGGTGGCGCGGGGTTCATCGGTAGCGCTTTCGTCCGTTACATGGTCAACAAGTATCCCCACTATCATATTATCGTCCTCGATAAGCTCACCTATGCCGGCAACCTCGATAACCTTTTGCCCGTCAGCGATGAGCCGAATTACCGCTTTGAACGCGGCGACATCGCCCACCGCGATACTGTGCACCGCATCCTAAAAGACTATCAGATAGATACGGTGGTCAATTTTGCCGCAGAAAGCCACGTAGACCGTAGCATATTGCAACCCGATGCATTCATCCATACCGATGTCGTTGGGGTTTACATCCTTTTAGACGAGGCGCGCCAACACAGCGTAGACCGTTTTCTACACGTCTCTACCGATGAAGTTTATGGAGATGTGGAGGAAGGTTTTTCAGTCGAAACCGATAACTTCTTGCCCAACAGCCCCTATGCGGCCAGCAAGGCAGGCGGCGAAATGATGGTGCGCGCCTATCACGTCACCTATGGCATGAATACTGTCGTAACGCGCGGTAGCAACACCTATGGCCCTTACCAATACCCCGAAAAGCTTTTGCCCTTCTTCGTGACTGAAGCCATTGACGATAAGCCCCTACCCCTTTATGGGGATGGTATGCAAGTGCGCGATTGGCTCTTTGTCGAAGATCATGTCAGCGGGATAGATGTGGCCCTGCATCATGGGCGTGCTGGCGAAGCGTATAATATTGCGGGCGAAAATCAACAACATAATTTGCACGTCACCCAGAAGCTCTTACAATTGTTGGGCAAGCCAGAATCGTTGATTAAACATGTTCCCGATAGAGAAGGCCACGATAGACGCTATGCCATGACCTGCGACAAATTGCGCGCCCTAGGCTGGCAACGGCGTTACGACTTTGAAACGGCGCTCGCGCTAACCGTGAAGTGGTATGTAGAAAATGAGTGGTGGTGGCGCAAAATCAAAACGGGCGAATATCTGGATTATTATAAACGCCAATATGAACATCGGCTCGCCGCCGCAAACAATGAGGGCTAAAAGCGCTAAAAAAGGGCTTGCGACTGCCAAGCCCTTTTTATTTCGCTCAAAACGCTTGTATTTGGATGAATGGGATGACCACCACGTTGGCGTCACAGTCGGCGCGCGTTTCAACCACAATAGGTTCAGATAACGGCACCCCGGACGGCGTCAATAGCGTAATCGTATACCGTTGGTTGGTAGGCGCGCCGCCGAGGGACAATTCAAAACCGCCGGGGCCAAAGGTCTGTACAGAACCGCTAAAAACGCGCTCATCCAAACCATCCCCTTGTATGCGAATCGCCAAACCATTGCGCGGTTCGCCCTCTAAACCGATGACTGTGCCCGCTATACTCGACCAATTACATCCCGCGCTCGTGCTATTGGCCACATATAACGGCCCTTCCGGCGCGACTATGAAGGGAAATAGCGCAGAATCGAGACTGGACGGCGTTAGCGCCAATGGCGATGCGTCGGTTTCCGCTGGGGCGATACCGCCTTGAGTAGCTGTCACGACTATGAACGGCGTGTTCGGCGGAAAAGGGTTCAAAGGCGTTTGCGGGTCATTCCAAATGATGGCATAGATGATGAGGACGGCGATAGTCCCAAAGCTGAACAACAAGGTGAGGAGATTATCGCGCAGACGATGCGGCGCAGGCGCGGGCTTGGGTGATTTCGGCGGTTTCGGCGGCGGCGCAGAATCGGGGGCGATAGGCGGAAAGCGCTCGCTTTCTGGCGGGATAATCAATGGGCGGACGTGTTGCGCCCCTAAAGTGGATAAAATGGCCTGAGCTTCTGCATCGCGGTCTGGTAGAGGCAATGCATCTATATCAAAATCCGGCATATCCGGTGGTGGGGCGTCAATATCAGCCGCCTGACTCGCCAATTCCACGGGGTCTATATCCGGCGGGAAGACTAACTCTGTCCGCGGTAGCTGTTCTTTACGGTCTTTAGGCCCTAAACGGCGGATGTCTTTTTGTTGTTTGCTATCATCATGCTCGCTCATCGGCGATTCTTTCACTTTTGTATCAGATGTCTCATGAAAATTATAATCATTTGTCAATCTTTCGTAGATGGGCCAAACGCCACTGCACAATTGACCTCAAATCTGCAATAATACCGAATCATCCGAATTGATAAAACAATTATCGGGGTTAATGAATCAAGATGACCCGCATTTCCGCCGCTGAAAATACAATCATCGAGTTTGAAAATGATTATTGGCGCTTGCTCAGCTCGAACGGCGACCAAAGCCAACGGGTGCTTGTGGATGCCGCTATCGGTCATTCTTTGCGCTATGATGAACAATTTGGGAGCACACGCCGTTTGCCCAAATCGGGCTTTTTGCCCATTCAACACATCCAGCAGGTCGTCATCGGCTGGTCTAATGAAGATGAGTCGTGGCACTTAGGGCTATTGTTAGGGCCAGAACTCGCCGCCGCCCGCGGTAGCCGCTGGTGCGAGCTGGCTTATTGGCCCGACCCAGATACCGATGTATTCGCCGACCACGCTACCGAAGCGGGCGAACATCTGGCGCGAACGTTGAATCTGCCTTTCTACAGCGTGCCCGTACAAATAACCCCGCCGCCGCCCCCCCCCTTGCCCGAACTCCCCCTTAAAGTTGGGATGTGGTCCACGCATCAAACGGATAGAGGCATTATAGAGCTAAAACGGGACAAGAGCTGGTCCCGTGCTGTTTATGGGCGCATCTTATGGTATGCCTTTTGGATGGTCATTTATATCATCCTATCAATCGCCACTTTGACTAGTGACCTCGCCTTGCCTAATGCTGGCACCTTGTTGCCCAATCCACAAATTCTCCCCTATCTAGGCTTAGCGACAGCTGGCTTATTATTAGGACTCATCATCTATCATTTCATCCGACTTTGGACTTACCCAGATACAATCCTCATAGACCCCATCCGTCATGACATCAGCGCATGGGTGGGCGACCGCGAGCGCTGGCGTGTAGATAGCGCTCAGGTACAATCGGTTTACGCATCGGAAGTGATGAAGCGCCGTGAAAAAAAGCCTATCACTTATCACGGTGAGCTGAATTTGTTATTAGCCAGTGGCACATTCCATTTTGTCCTAGAACAAGGTGAACAAGCCGACAACACCAATGCGCGCTATCCCCATTGGCAACGCCCTGATAAGGAGGAAGTAACGCCTTTGACTATCGAAAATGCCAATACCGATTTACAAATTATGGCGTTACACATCGCTAAGGCGCTTGGCGACATTCCCTGTTGGTACGATTACCGTATCCGCTAAGCTGTGGCCTCGTGCGGTTCTATCCCAAAAGCGCCTAATTTCAGACAATTTGTTTGACCATCTATTCAATTCAAATGAGATGCCTATGCCAAAAGATTATCTCAACCAGCCGTATACCGCCGTCCGCCGCGCTGACCGCGCTGTGGATGATGAGGCATGGATAAAGACATTTTTGCGTTGCGCGCCGATCGGCACTTTGGCGACTGTTCACGATGGACAGCCTTTCGTCAACACCAACCTTTTCGTCTACGATGAACCCCGCCACTGTTTATACATTCACACCGCTCACGTGGGGCGTACCCGCTCAAATGTCGAACAAGAGGAGCGCGTTTGCTTCACGATTATGGAGATGGGCCGCTTGCTCCCCGCTGACGAAGCGTTAGAGTTCAGCGTCGAATATGCAGGCGTAGTAATTTTTGGGAAAGCCGCGCTCATCCATGACGGAGAACAAGCCAAAGCCGCCTTACAAATGCTCCTCGATAAATATGCGCCCCATCTACGCCGTGGCATAGATTACCGCCCCCCGATAGATGAGGAGCTGAAGCGCACGGCGGTTTATCGCATCGCTATTGAATCGTGGAGCGCTAAGAAAAAAGAAGTTACCGATTTCCCTACAGCCTATTGGTACCCGGAAAAACCTATCCTCGCCTCTGTGCGGACGCGCGCGCGATGGCAAGGCTCTGTAGGGGGCATTTTCATTGCGCCGAAACCAGCAGAAGAAGCGCAGGCCGTGGAATCGGCAGAGGCGGTTGTTGGGCGGGGATTACGTGGCGACCGCTACTATGAACAAACGGGCACGTTTTCCGATAAGGGCGGAACAGGTCGTGAAGTGACACTCATCGCTGCAGAAGATATTGCCGCTTTTATCCGCGAGGAAGAAATGCCGTTGAGCGCCCAACAATCGCGGCGCAATGTCCTCACCTATGGCGTTCCTCTCCATGCGCTGATAGATAAACCCTTCTGGGTTGGTGAGGTCTTGCTCATCGGGCGGCGCTTTGCCGAACCCTGCGACCATTTAGCTAAAATAACCGGCATTGGCCCCAAGCTATTGCGCGGGTTGCATCATCGCGGCGGACTTCGCGCAGATATTATCCAAGGTGGGATAATTCGGGTAGGCGATGTCGTGCGCCCGTCGGACTGAGCTTTAGGACGTTCTTATCACTCATTCAGCAAACACCAATCCAAAACTAACCCCTAATTGAGCAGAATATCATTTTAATAAACTATGCTGATATTATGTCGAATGAATTAGGGGTTTTATCATGGGCATTGAACTATACTGGGATAATGACGAGCAAACAATCTTACTAGCAGAATTCGATAATCAGTGGACATGGGATGAACTTCATGCCGTATTGCGAACCGTGAAAAAGATTACCGCTGAACGCTCTTATGAAATCGGCGCCATTGTTGATTTAACCCGTGGTCTACGATTGCCCGGCGGCGCTCTTTTGAGTAAAGAAACATTCGACAACTTCAAGAAAATTTTGAAGATGGGTGATGAAGGCAAAGGGCCTGTAGTTGTCGTGGGGTTAAGCGCCATGATAAAAGCCGTTTATGACACTGTCGCCAAGCTAGACCCCAAAGCCACCGAGGATGTCGCCTTTGCCAAAACCCAAGACGAGGCGCGCGCTATCCTCCACCAACGCTTAGCGCGCCCGATGACGGCTTAATGCCGTCTAATTCAGTCAATCGCCATATGCGTTGACTTTTAATGGCTCTATTTTAACCACCAGCCGAACCTCTTTATGACGGCGTTCTGCGCCTGCGTAGCCGCCGTAAAAGCGCTTTCCCATATATAGCTGGCTGAGTTCCTCGATATGCTCCACGCCCCCTTCTGGGGTTATCTCTGCCACCCTGCCCCGAATCTCTAACCAGCGGTATGGGTTCTGGGGGTCCATCACCAAGAGGCTAACTCGCGGGTCAGCGCGCATATTTTTATCTTTTTGCCGCCCTTGGGCGGTGTTCACCTTAACATATTGCCCATCATAGTTCGCCCATACGATAGTAGATTGCGGGCTTCCATCAGGCATGAGCGTCGTCAAAACAGCGTAAACAGGCCCGTCTAATAAATCGCGGTGGGTATTGGGTATCGTTTGCATCTCAAAAGTCTTCCCTCATGACATCCATCCACATCACCAACCCGCGCCATGCGCCAAACGGCTCATAATGAGCGCGGATAGTCTTGTCATCAGCTTTTACACCTTGGTTATAATAGCGCGCATGGGCAGAACGGCAAGCGCTATCTATAGCGACGCGGTCGAACCGCCCTAGCAAGCGCAACATCGTACCAGCCGCATAATCGCCAAAGCCTTTTATGTTGCGGATAGCATGATACAAATCATCGCTAGTCGCCGTTGAACGATACCAAGCCTCCACATCAAGCCGACCTTCTGCGATTTCTACCGCTAGAGCATGGAGGTAAGCGCTACGATACCCCGCGCGGATTTGCACCTGCAACACCTCAGGCGATAGCTCCGCCACTTGTTGCGGCGTAGGGAAAGCATGAGACCCATCTTCTGCCCTATCGCCTAACTGGCATAAGCGCTCGACCATCCCAATCGTCTGTGACCATGTTGTGTTTGTCGTCAATAATGTTTTGGCTAAATCCTCCCAAACAGTGGGGCTAGTGAGGATGCGCCCGACATTCTTTTCTGCTATCCACACATATTCAGGATGACGCCGTATCGCTTCATAAAAAGGCGCTAAATCCCAATCCATGCTAAAGATACGACGTGTTAGACTCGTCAGGTAATCCGACGGTGGCGTAATACCTGTTGGCAAAAGGACTTGAACGGCGTTTTCCGCGCTCTGCCAAGCCAACCGTGCGACGCGGCCATCTGGCAACGTCTGCACCCGATATAATGTGCCACTAGCCGCATCGTAAGTGTATGGGCGCAAAGCTAGCCAGCCGTGGCTGTGAACAGTCTTGTGAAAATGGAAATCATCATCAACAGGTACGAGCATCATCAAATAATTTGTCTTTCGTGTAAATCGGCTATCTTCTGGGCAGAAAATCCCAGAACATCGCTCAAGACGGCGTTAGTATCCGCGCCCAATGTGGGCGGCGGCGTCCGCATTTGGGGAGGTGTAACGGACATTTTGAGCGGCGAAGCCACATAGCGCGTTTCTCCGTCGCCCCATTCGCCAAGAAGTTGTCGGGCGGATACATGCGGATTATCGAGGGCCTCCGCTACGGAATAAATGGGGGCACACGGTATGCCATGCTTCAACAAATCCATAACCCATGCTTCCGCCGTTCGGCCTAAAAATATAGACGCCAATAGCGGGATAAGTCTTTCGCGATTCATTACCCGCGCGGGGTTAGAAGCAAAAAGAGGATCATCGGCCCATTCGGGATGCCCGATGAGGGCGCATAACGACCGAAATTGTTTATCATTGCCCACGGCGAGAACAAAAGCGCCATCTTGAGCGGCAAAGGTTTGATACGGGACGATATTCGGATGGGCGTTGCCATAGCGGGCAGGCGTTTGACCGCTAACCAAATAATTGCTAGCGACGTTCACCAAAGCCGCAATTTGGGTATCTAACAGAGCGATGTCTATATACTGGCCCTTTCCCGTCTGTTGGCGATGATGCCATGCGGCGAGGATAGCGATAGCGGCGTTCAAACCGGCGATAACGTCGGCGATGGCCACACCCACTTTTTGCGGCGACCCATCCGCCGCACCGGTGATAGACATTAAACCGCTCATCGCTTGGATAGCGAAGTCGTATCCGGGGCGGTCGCTATAAGGTCCGCTTTGTCCATAGCCGGTGATACTGCAGTAAATGAGGGCGGGATGTTCGCGTTGCAAAGTTGGATAGTCCAAACTATAAGCCGCCATCTGACCAACTTTGAAATTCTCTATGAGTATGTGGCTTTTCTTGGCGAGTTCGGCGGCGATAAAGCGCCCCTCCGTGGTTTTAAGATTGAGCGTAATACTCCGCTTATTGCGATTCACGCTCAAAAAATAAGCGCTCATCGCCTCGTCGCCCACGCCATCCCACGGTGGACCCCATTGGCGAGTGTCATCGCCAATGCGCGGATGTTCCACTTTAATCACCTCCGCGCCCAAATCCGCTAAAATCATCGTACACAACGGGCCGGCAAGAACCCGTGTGAAATCAAGAATGCGGATACCCTCTAAAGCGCCGCTCATCATCCGATACGCCTACCCATTTTTTGCATCTCTAGGGCGCGCTTTTGCAATTGTAGAATATCCGCCACGACTAACTCACGATTTTGGGCGTGTTGATAGGCATTTTGCGGCGTTTCGCTACCGATGCTGAACATATAATGCGTGCCGGGGACGACCCGAATATTAGCGGCAGGAAATTCTAGACGACATAACAAATCCATCATATCCACTAAACCCACCAAGCGGTCACGATGCCCCAACATCACACGGAATAAATCCCAATCGTGGGCAATTTCATTATTGGTCAAGCGTCCCATCGCCATGAACGTTGCCCCCGTTATGCCGCGCGGTGTCGCCTCGTATTGTTGGTTGTGCAACTCCTTGACGACATTGCTAGCTCCAGCGGCGAGCACATTCACCATCGTAGGGCGGATGAAACGCTCGACAATCTCTAGCACAGGTAAACGTTGTAAAATGCCAATGCCCAGACCAAGCGTAGTATAAAAGGCCTTATGTAATTCATCTTCTAACAATAAAGCCGGCGCTAAGGCATAACGGGTGTATTCGCCATAGTTCCAATGAATCGGGTTCAAATAAAATAGGGTGGCGCCGCCCATGCTGTGTCCTATAAAGTTGATGACCCGTTGCTGGAGCATCCCCGCTTGGCGACGAATTTTTATTAAATCTACCCAGTGTTGCAATGTTTTCATGGCCGCAGGCGGGTTACAACGCTCTAAGGGGGGCGATAATACCTCGAAGCGCGATAAGCCAAAGCCGTTGTGGTCAACAGATAAAGCGACCATCCGCCTATCTGATAAAACGACCAAGCCGGGCAAATCTTCCCAAATGAGATGATTACCTGTCCATCCGTGAACAAAAACAGCAATCCCCAAAGCAGAAGCCACGCGGTCTACAAGATATTCATCAGGCGTTTCAAAGTCTTCGGGCCAAGTGAGTTCCCAATAAAAATCTGTTAAACCGCTTTCTACCAAGAAATCTAAACCTGCCCGCCGCTCGATATACCCTTTATTCATCAAATCTGTCAAACGATATTCAGTGACCCACGTATTATTCATGAGTCCGGGCTTGCGGGCGGTATACCCCAATACCCATTCCAAATGTTCATTTCTTCGCTGGCTCATAGGTTTCTCCTATGTTTAGGTTTGGGGATGTTTGACAATAATCGTTTGGCAGGGTGGCGGATGGTCAATCACAGCTTGTTGACCATCCGGCCATCGAACGATGATTTTTTCGATACTTTGCAGAACCCCTAACCCAAAATGGGCTATTGGCTCCATTTGGCATAAATAACCGCTACCGGCATCAATAGCGCGTATTTGACGCCGATTGCCGGCCAACAAGGTCACCACGGCGCCGCGCGCGGGCGCCCCATAGCGCGTCAGCGGCAATATGCGCGACCAATTATTCTGATTTTTTATGCTCTGGTAGTAGGTCAACGGTTGAAAACCCGATTCACCATGAGCGATGACTAGCTCTAACCAGCCATCATTATCAAAGTCGCCAACTGCGGCGCCAGTACCCAAGCCATTCGGCTCTAGGGCATCGCCTATGCCTACGGTCATCCAGCGATTATCACGCCATGCGAATAAACGATTCGGTTCGCCAATATTATTAAAAAATAGCTCCTCATAACCGTCATTATCGAAATCAGCGGCGATGACCGTGCGGACACGCGATGCGGCGGCGATGTGGGGCGGGGCCACATCGCGGAATAAGCCACTCTGGCCGCGCTCGAAAAGGCGGTGCGCGCCCTCCCAATTCCCACAGACGATGTCGAATTGGCCATCGCCGTTGCTATCCAAAATCGCTACGCCGCGCCCATGCTGGAAAGGGTCGCTGAGTCCTGCGCGTTCGGCTATTTCTTCGTAGGTGCCATCTCCCCGATTCCGAAATAAGAAGTTTGGCCCATTTTCATTAGCGGCGAAAATATCCATCTTATCAGATACCAAAGGGGCGGAAAGCGCCGCGCGCCCGCCGGTCGTCAAAGCAACGCCAGCTTCTTGGGCAACATCTTCTAAAAAACCATCTTCATTCAACTCATACAAACGCATGGGGCCGCCATAATTAGCCACAAAAAAACCATATAAGCCGTCACCATCACGGTCTACACCAATGACAGAACGGCCAGCTGTTAAATTCAAGACGGAATGATGCATAGGCAGAGTGAATAAATCTATCCAGCGGTCTTCACTAAAATCAAAAAGGCGGTCGGCGAGCTTTTTTTGACCGTGGAAGGTATCTGTATTCAGAACATACAATTCTTCTTGGCCATCGCCATCAATATCCGCCGCCGCCACCCCTATAGATTGGCGGGTCATATCGGCCAATTCGCGACTGGCGATGTCTGCGAAACATTCCCCCGTCCATTTGTAGGCGCGATTCGGGAAGCCAAACCCAGCGACGACAAATTCAAATTGTCCATCATTGTCTACATCAGTGACGGCGACACCATAGTTTAACTGCATTGGATTATTGAGTAAGAGGGAAGTACGACTGATGAACATGAACAACCTAAAAGCTGGGCGATTTTGACCTAGGCGGGATTATACCATCAAGCGCTTTGGCTTTACACTCATCGGATTTTTAAGCGCATCATCCCTATTTCTGAAAAGCCCAAGGCGGCGTAAAAGGCCCGCGCTTGGTCGTTCGCACGTTGGGTATTCACCCACAAAGAGCGCAAATTGAGCTGTGCCGAGCGGCGCATGACGGCTTCTAATAATCCCGCGCCCACCCCGCGCCGCTGATAGGTGGGCAAAACGGCCATATCATTTATGATACCCATCCCTTCCGTCAATCCCCGCGCGATAGTCAGCACAACACAACCAATGATGATACAGGGCGGCTCTTGAGCCACCGCGACGAAAACTTCCATACCCGCCATCTCCCGTAAACGCCAAGAAATAACGTCCCAATCCTCATCAGGCAAGTCACGATTGGCTGGTATTAAGGCGATTAGGGCGATAATGTCTTGTATATCATGCGCTTCTGCCGAGCGCACGTGGAACGTTACAGGCGCGGACGGGGTGATAGCATGCTCGTATCCTTTATGGAAGCGTGCCAACCACTGGGCCATCATCTCCCGATGGGTGCGAAAGGGCAAAGGTGGCATCTCATGCGGCTGAAAAACGCGCACATCTTCGGCGTCATCGCCTGCCTGCAACGCACCACCAACCGGCCTTAAACGATAGAAAATCATGATGCCGCTAACAGGGGGACCTTCGGGAAAAGAGTTGATACCCGCTAATTCAATGATTTCAACTTTAAGGCCTGTCTCTTCTTCAGCTTCGCGGATGGCGGCTTCTTCTGCGCTCTCATCTGCTTCAACAAAGCCGCTCGGCAAGGTCCATTCTCCCTTATGAGGCGGATGACCGCGCTTGACCAAAACAACCCCGCCATCCATCTCAATCACCAACCCAACGCCGGGAACAGGGTTAACATAGTGAACGTATCCACATTGTTCACATACAGGGCGGATGCGCCCACCTTCTTCACGTTTAGTTAGACGATAGGCGCAAATAGGGCAATAAAGCGGCGTTTTGGCCATAACATATCCCCAAAAAAATCAAAAGGCGAACTCATCTCTGTTCGCCCTTTGATTATAGAGCACAACCCGATAAGGTTCTATCGCCTGAATTCATCAATCAAATCTTTTAATTGTTGTTCGCTCATCCCCAAAACTTTCTGGAGCATAGATAGGATGACCAATTCTTCATTTGCCACGCGCCCATCTGCCGCGCAAACCGATAGACAGGTTCGCATAGCATCGATGCGGGATTCCGTGGTGGGTAAAACACCGGGGAGTAAGTTCAAACGCGCTTCTAAGCCCTGTTTCGTCAAATTTTGCAAGAGCGTATTCATCACTGATTGAATTTCTTCTGGCGAATATTTCCGCAGTTTAGGACGCGAGGCAATTTGCATGGCCAACTCGCGTACTTCGGATTCGCTGATACTACCATCTGACGCCATGACCATCAGCATCATCTCAATATATGCTTGGGCTTCAGAATCCACAATACACTCCTTTAAGTTTAGGGAATGGACGTTTAGAAAAAACACTGACTTATCATTAGACTTAAATATAATCTGTCTTATGATTTTGCACAAGAAAGCGTGTGCAAGGATGTTGACACGCCCCCCATTCGCTAAAATACTGTTTTAAGTTTACTTGACACACAGGAGGGCAAAAAATGGTCGAGCGTTCAGTGATATTGGCGGTAGGGGCTTCTTTGGCGGCATTGCTGTTTGTGCTAGAGCTAGTGCGGCAACGCCGCCTGCGGGAAGATTATTCATTGCTGTGGCTGGCCACAACCATTGTGATGCTCATCCTCAGCATTTGGCGCGATGGATTGCACGGTCTATCGGCGCTAGTAGGGATAGCTTATCCACCCAATCTACTATTTCTCGTGGCGTTGCTATTTGTGCTCTTTTTGTTGCTTTACTTTTCAACCGTTGTCACCCGACTAGCCCAAGAGCATAAAGAAATCGCCCAACAAATCGCTTTATTGCGCTATGAATTAGAGCAAATCAAATCAGCGGCTGACGAACAACACACCCAACAGCAACAAACCGAGTAAAAACGTAACATACAGACCGACAAACCACCAGCGTTTACTGAGCGGGTTAACATCATTCAAGGTGAAGATAGGACCATTAGGCGTTTCTGCCGCATAGGTAGGCATGAAAAAAGGCGCTAAAAACCAAGCCAGAACAGCGCCGCCAACAAGCCCTCCGATATGTCCCCAATTATCAATGCCCGGCGTCACGAAGCCCAATGCTAAATTAAGCGCGCTCCAAAAAGCCAGCGCGCGCAGACGACCGCGCATTTCAGGCCCAATGATGCGGCGATGCTGGTATAAAAAGACTCCCTCTGCGGCCAAAACAGCAAAAACAGCGCCCGAAGCGCCGATAGAATAGCCCCCATATACGCCCCATAGCGCGCTTAACAGCGACCCTGTCAACCCGCCTAACAGATAAATGAGCGCAAATCGCGTAAATCCAAAAATTTTCTCGATATTCATACCTATACTGTGCAAAATGAGCATGTTGAAAAAGATATGCGCCGGGCTACCATGCAAAAACATAGCCGTAAACAAGCGATAATATTCCCCAGAACCAAAAATCCCCGGCGCGAAGCTCGCCCCTTGGAAAATCATTTGATTGCCAATTTGAGGCGATAAAAACCCCCATACGAAAATGACGACATTAACCATAATTATCATGTAGGTGAATTGCGGGTCTCGCCCAACAGGCATCTGGAAGATAGCCCTCAGCTTCGGAGAGGGGGCGGTTAGTTGTGGTGTGGGGCGACGCTCCAGAGGATGCGGTAAGCGCTCGGTTTCCTCCAATAAATCCCCTAAGGAATCGGTTTGCTGTTCGTCGGGCGGATTCATGACGTATTAGACTTTCGGTTATCCATCGAATGTTTATTGTAACGTCTTCTAACTAAGGCTGAAAGATGCAGAAGCCGATGTAAGAGCTATAATGGCGGGAAAAAAATAAAGGCGAAGAAAAAACATGAAACCGATTCCTAGTCCGTCGGGGCACTTTTTATGGGGCCATTTAAATGAGATGCGACAAGACTTTTTGCAGTTTTTGGTAAATACTAGCCGCAATTATGGCCCCATCGCACAATTCCGCGCTGGTCCTGCCCGCATGGTCGTATTGACCAACCCGGACGACATCGCCGATGTTTTGGTCAAAAGAGCGGAGCTTTTCCATAAAACGCGCAGTACTAAACGCTTGTTGGCGGCGCTATTAGGGGACGGCCTTATATCGCGAGAAGCCGAAGCGCACCGTCAGCACCGCCGCATTATGCAACCCGCTTTTCATCAGCGCCAAGTTCAAAACTACACGCAAACTATTCTAACACAAACGACAGCTTGGTTGATCAAGTATAACGATGGCGATATTCTAGATACACTCCCCGCCTTCGCCCAGCTCACATTATCTATAGTCATCCAGACCTTTTTTTCCGCTCAAGTGGAGGATATAGCTTTAGTGCGCCAAGCGCTACAATCCTTCAGCGAAGCGCTCGATTTGCGCGTGAGAAGCCCCATTCCATTACCCCAATGGCTTCCGACACACCATAACCGCGTCATGCGACGCGCTTTAACAACGATGGATGACACTATATATCGGTTAATTGCCCAACGGCGGCGACAAGCCAATCCCCCACAAGATTTGTTAACCATGCTCTTGAATACCCAAGATGAAGAAACGGGAGAAGCGCTAACCGATACAGAGGTTCGGGATGAAATAGCGACTATCTTTTTCGCCGGCTACGAAACAACCACAACAACGCTCACTTGGGTATGGTATTTACTAGCGACACACCCTGATATTTACACAGCGCTCATCACAGAAGTCAAAACCATACTCAACAGCGCTTCGCCATCCGCGGGCGAGTTATCGAAAATGGTTTTGCTCGACCGCGTGCTAAAAGAGACGCTTCGCTTGTATCCCGCGGCTTGGTTATTCGACCGCCAGCCCATCGAAGATGTGCAAATCGGTGATTACATCATCCCGCGCGGACAAACTATTTTTATCAGCCCTTATCTGGTTCATCGCCACCCCGATAACTTCGATGCGCCGGACGAATTCCGCCCACAACGTTTTGAATCCCCCCACCCAATGCATCGTTTCGCTTATTTCCCGTTCGGGGGTGGCCCGCGCATTTGCATTGGTCAGGCTTTCGCCCAACATACTTTAATGCTCATCATGGCAACATTACTCCCGCGTTTGCGCTTAACGCTTCTGCCGGAGCAGATGGTTCGTCCTGCGGCGGCGGCAACACTTGTGCCAGACAGAAGTATTAAGATGCGTGTGCAATTTTTATCATAAAATTTAGATAGTGCACATTTTTGTAAAACAGAGGCATACCCAATGGCGGTTCATATCCGTTATGAAAATGATAATCATCTTGTGGTCTGGATCTTTGAAGGAAAATGGACTTGGGATGAATATTACCAGCATCGTTCGGAAGTCAACGCGAGGATAGCGCAAACCGAAGGCCGCGTAGATATGATTATAGACATGACAAAAGGCGATTTATTGCCGCAAAATTTGATGGCCCACGCGGGTCAAGCGGCTCTGAAATCGCCCCCGAACATGGGGAAAATCATTTTTGTCGGCTCTAATCGTATCTTACACGCTTTTTTCAACGTATTTCGTCGCCTGTATGACGCTGTCCAATCGGATAAAGAGACAGATCTCATCATGGTGAGGACTATTGATGAGGCTTATACAATCCTAGGCAAATCGCGCCACCATGTACGGCAATGAAGCGCCCTCATTGATGAACAAGTGTGTTTGGATAAAAACCATACCAACCGAACCAAAACGCCAGATGTCCCGGCAAACGCGCTAAGGATTCCCCATCAGGGCCAAGGAGCGCTTCTTCTGCGACAATCCACGTAGCCCCGCTCTCGTCAAGGAGCATCGTTGGCGTATCGGCGGGGCTGAAGATATGCCCCTTTCGTTCATAGGCGCGTACCGCCGCGCCCCCCGGCTCAAAGAAATCGCGTTGCGGGGTCGCTTGGCTAACGATAACCACATCCACACCTGCTAAGGTATCGTTGGTAACTATTTCTTCTAACAAGATATTCAAAGGATAGGCCTTAGGCGTGCCATTTAAGCGCATCGCAAAGATGACATCTTTATTAGCCTGACGGCTGGTATCTTGTTGCCATACAGGAAACATGATGAAATCAGGGTTATTGAAATAATCACGATAAGCCGCGCCATTAGTGTAGTCGCGGTTATAACCCGTATCGAGGCTCAATACACTTGTATCGGGGTGTTGCGCTAGCCAAGACCCCCAATCGGTGACGACACTTGGCAAGATGTTCAACGTTATATCGCTAGTGGCCAGAGGACCGAAGGCCGGCTGGCCGGTAATGGCATTCCAAACCGTGTGCGTATTGCGGTCATACATGAGTTTATTAGAACGCATTAATAAGCCGCTAGAGCCAAATTCTAATATGGTTTCTCCCAAAGAAATCATCTGCCCATCCGACGTGGTATAACTTAGGTTGGGGATAGTTACATCGTACAAGATGCCCGCGCCACATAAGGTGCAATAAGCGAGCATCACGGGTTGACCTTTCACCCGCCCGCGAATGGCCTGCTCAACAAGGAGCGGACGGATGCCCTGTGCCACATCTGGAAGTTGCTTCCAATCCGCTTCCCATTCTGCCATGGTTGGTTGCAACCAGCCTTCAACTGGACAAGCGGCCGATAAGCCCATGATTTTCACCCAACCATCGCCTTGACGAGCAACTGCGCTGAATACAGTCGGTGCGCGGAATTGGCAAACAACGTCGCCGTTCGGCTGGTCATACAGTGGCGCTTGACCAATAACATCATTGAACATCTCATGCCAATTGAGCAAGCGCAAAGGATAGGCGCGGCTATCTCCGTTGATACTCACGCCAAATACCAATTCATCATCGGCAGGATAAGCGCAATCGCCTTCACGGCAAAACTGCGTGAAGGACTGTCCTTCTGCCTGCGCCGCTTCAGGGCTAATTTGGCGCGCGTTGACCAGCGACGGAATCCCATCCACCTGCACACCACCCCAAACAACTTCTAGTAGGTTAATGCGTGCGGTCTCGCCGACAGATGGGTCAAAAAAGCGCTCAAAATCCGGGTCTACAAAAACCGCGAATAACAATCCCTTGAATTCAGCATAATGGGGCGGGAGGGGAATATTGTTTTGGCTAGCCCATTCAAAATAACCCGACCAACCAACATCTTGGGATAGGCCTGTTAAACTTTCGAGCGCATTCAAAATAGCTGTTGTAGCAGGGCGCGAACGAGCAAAGTAACCAACATCAATAAGGGGTGCGATATAAAGCGGGTCCCCCAACTCGCCTAAGGACTGAAATAGCTCCATATCGGTGACGCCAAAGTATTGAATATCGGTCGCCAAAGCGACAAGCTCAATCATCACCTTACGGTAATCGCTATAGTCACGTTGACGCTGAGCATGGCTCGTCACAGCCGTTCCCAGAAGAAAAACGGCCAATATCACCACTGTATGCCATCTCATATTCCAACCTCATCAGTCTAGTTTTGTCCTAAGACTATCGAGGAAAGATTATGAGATTATGACAACGTCAGGAAAGCTCAAACGTGAAGAAGCCGTTCGGCTCACCATGATAAGCGGCAACAGCGTCTGTAAAGGCGGCACAGAATGCGGTCACGCTGGGGAATCTTTCGGCGGGGTCTTTGGCCATCGCTCGATATAACAGCATGGTCACGCTTCCCGGAACCCCGGCGCGCACACGATGAACGGGTTCAGGTATATCATTCAGATGCTGATTCATCAATTTATAAATAGATGGGGCGGAAAAGGGGGGACGCCCAGAGACCAAATGATAGACCGTGCACGCCAAAGAGTACTGGTCAGTAGCTGTATGCAAACGGTCGCCCTGCCATTGTTCGGGGGAAGAATATTCACCAGTAGTGAAGCTACCGGTACTTTGCAGAGCATAAACGACCTTGAACAATTTTGTCAGGCCTGCGTCCGCTAGATAAGCTTTGCCCTCCTCATCAAAAAGGATATTGCGCGGCTCAACCTGACCATGAATCCAACCGGCATCATGTAAGGTTGTCAAAGCGGAGCCTATTTGTCCTATTAAATGCGCCGTTTCCCCCAGAGAAGGGATAGGATTATCAGAAACTTCTCTGGCTCGTAAGCGGTCAGCCAAGGAGCCGCCATTGAGCAAAGGCATAGCAATATACAAAGTGCCCACGCCCTCGCGCATTGTATCTACGCCATAATCTCGTATGGGGACGAGATGATGACCCGCGATGGCTTGTAGCTTCTCCAACTCCTCCATACATTGGCTGATGGACACATCTTGTTGTGTTTTTTTCGTTTCATCCAATTCCATGACGCGCAACGCCACTAGCTCATCAGATTTAGGGTCTAGAGCCTGATATACCGTGCTATGAGCATTCGCGCCGATAAGGCGGGTACACAAATAGGGGCCAAATTGTCGGTTCACAGGTAAAAATGGTCTAGGCATGTGTTATCTCCCCATATTTGAATCTATATCCATAATAAACACGAAATGCGATGCCGCGCAAAAAAACGTGTTTAGCTAGCTCAGATATAAGCCCAGAAAGCCAAACTATGCTAAATTGATACATAATCGAATAGCGGGCATTTACCCTAATAACCGAGAGCGCCCATGACACAACATGTAGAAGAGCAAATCGCATGGCTAGAAAAAGCCATCAGCCAGCTAGAGATGGAATTAGTGGCAATAGAAGCGGAAGTGCAAGAACTGAGGGAGGAGATAGCGCTATTCGAGCTAGATTATAACCGTCTCGTGCAACCTGTCATCCAAAGGATTGAAGCGGTCAAAGAAGCGATACGAGAGGTAGAAGCCCTACAAAAAAAGCGCCAAATTGGCGATGCCCCGCCACTAGAAGCGCTTTGGCGAGCGGCGGCGGGCCGCACTCCACCACCTCCAGCGGAGGATGCCCAGCCTTTACCTGCTCCACCACCTGCATCAACTAACAACAATGATAACAACCGTTTGAAGCAACTCTATTACCAATTGGCGCGGCGTTATCATCCCGATTTCGCCATAGATGAAGAAGACCGCCGCCGCCGTAACGAAATGATGCTCCTCATCAACGAAGCTTATGCCAAACGCGATTGGCAAGCCCTAAAGCAACTCGATTACGACATCAAGTCCGCTCAGCGCGATGCCTCAAAACCGACACACCAGCCTTATCAACAAGTCCGCTTACGCACCTTACGAGAGCGGTATCATCAATTGGCTGAACAAGTAGAGGATATGAAAATTGAGCGGGCGATGTTGTTACAGAGCGATATGATGGAACTCAAGCTCAAAACATCTTTGGCGCGGGCGCGTGGACGCGATTTACTAAAAGAGCTAGCACAAGAACTGGAAGAAGAATATTGGGACTGGATACGTAAATTGGATGCCTTGAGAAGCGCTTAACCCTGCTCTACTCGGCAAGAGCAGTGCCGAATTCTTGCCAGAGCGCACGTAACTTGCGATTGAGCGCGGCGCGCCCACGTTTTTCTGATTTAGTCTTTTCAGCAGGATTTTTGAATCCCGTCATCGCAAACCCCGCCCAACCGCAGATTTGCGCGGTAAAAAAAACAACCGCTTCAGCATCTAAATCGCTCTCACGAGCGGACGCCAACAGGCGGTTCATCAAAAAGCAGGCCGCTTCGGCCGCATAAAAAGCGTGCGGGCCGTGTTGTTGTCGCGCTTGATGCGCGGCTTCTAACGCTTGCTGGCTCGCTTTTTCTAGCATGTGGGGCGTACGGGCTAATTCTAAAGGGCGGGCAACCTCTGTTAGGCCGGCTTGGGATAAAACGACAATTAAAGCAGGGCGTCCTTGCTCCCAAATACACCAATTGGCGAAGGCGGCAATCAAGGGTTGGGGTAATGTACCTTTGCTGAGATAATCAAGCAAACTATACACTTTAAAGCCTTTCTAGCGCCGCGATTTCTACCCTAACAGATGTAATTTAATCTTACATCTAAGAAACAGTAATGAAAAGTTAAAATCTTGCAACATCTGTTATGGGATAGGCAATGGTTTGTTTTGAGTTAATATTTTATTGTAACTTCTTGACATAAGCGTTAGAATTCCCCTATACTCTATGCATAGGTAAAAAAAGATTAATTTCTTGCCTCACGGTTCGCCGTCGTCTAAGGGATTCGCCATGAAAACGTCTGCCGCACCTCATCTCAGCCATGGTGTTCTACGCATTAATGTTGGTTTTTTGTTATCTGACGGACCGGGGCGAGCACACAATTCTCAACTCAACATCCCATCCCCAATCCAAGTTGCTGACGATTTAGTTTTGTTATATCTCAACGGCCCACTGCGCTTGAGCCGCACTAAAGAGGGTATTTTAGTACAGGCGCAATGGCAAACGGCTGTCAAAAACGAGTGTTCGCGTTGTTTGCGTCCTATCACCCAAGAAATAACCATTACGCTAGAAGAACTATATGCTGTGCAAGGGGGCGCCTATAAAAGCGAGTTCATCGTCCATGCAGACGGCAATCTCGACCTAGCGCCCTTGCTGAGGGCAGAGGTTTTACTAGTGGCCACAGACCGCGTGTTATGCCAATCGGAATGTCGCGGGATTTGCCCTAATTGTGGAGCGAACCGCAACGAGACCGCTTGCGATTGCGACCAAGAAATATTGGACCCACGTTTCGCTCAGTTAAAAATGCTACTCGAAGCAAAAGAAACGGGTGGCTAATTATTATTTTATTCGTAATTATCCGAGGATAGGGGTAATACCTTGGCTGACTATGACAGCGCCTATGATTCTGATTTAGACTATGGGTTTTTCGGCGATGACGAGCCGGAGAGCGACGACTTATTTTTTGAAGATAACTTATTTTTTGAAGATGATTTTATGCTGGATGATATGGATGAGGAGTTCGATCTTGACGATGATGAGGAAGAACTAGATAGCGATTACGACTTCGTTGGACTCTCCTCTAACGATACCGTCGGGCTTTACCTCAAAGAGATGGCGCGCGTGCCTTTGTTGACTGAAGAAGAAGAAGTTGATCTAGCCATACGCCTAGAAAATGGGCTAGTCGCCGCTAAAAAACTCAAGAAAAACCCAGAGGGCCGCCGCGCGGCTGAATGGCGCTTTCTCGTCCAAGAAGGGCAAAACGCCCGCGAACACCTCATCAAAGCCAACACACGGCTAGTTGTTTCCATCGCTAAAAAATACATGAATCGGGGTGTGCCTTTTCTAGATCTCATTCAAGAAGGCAACCTTGGGCTGATGAAAGCGGTTGAAAAGTTCGATTATCGCCGCGGCTTTCGCTTTAGCACCTATGCCACATGGTGGATTCGCCAAACCATCACGCGCGCTATCGCCGACCAAAGCCGCATTATCCGTGTCCCCGTCCATATGAGCGACCGCATCCGCCGTCTATACCGCACTGTGCACGAGATGGAACAACAACTCGGCCGCAAACCCTCCTTAGAAGAGATTGCCGCACAGCTCGATACAGAGCCGCGCAAAATCCAATGGATGCTCAAAGTATCGTGGCAACCCCTCAGCCTTGAACACCCCGTCGGCGAAGATGAAGATGCCGAATTGGGAAATTTCATCGAAAATGAGAGCATCCCCACCCCTAGCGAAAGCGCAACCCAAAAAGTGCTCAAAGAAAAAATAGAACAGCTACTCACAACGCTCACCCCACGGGAAGCGCGCATCTTGCGGTTACGATTTGGGTTGCTAAATGGCCGTAGCCACACTTTAGAAGAAGTCGGCAAGAAGTTTGGCCTCACCCGCGAGCGCATCCGCCAAATCGAAGGGCGCGCGCTACGTCGCTTACGTCATCCCCGCCGTAGTCGCCAATTGCGCGATTATCTCAGCGATTAGGGCTTTTTTAATGTGCGTAAAAGGGGCAACATACCTTTTGTTGCCCCTTTTGTTTTATATTGATTAGTCATCATCGTCGTCATCGTCGTCATCGTCGTCATCATCATCGTCGTCGTCGTCATCGTCGTCATCATTATTACTCCCCATATCGGATTGATTGCCGCCGCCACCAGAAGTAGCAGGAGGGGGTACTACCACAATGGGTTGTGGAATAAATAACAGCTGATTAACCACTATAAAAGATGCCTGCTCTATACAATTAACCGTCATTAATTGACTGACCGTTGTGCCTGTTTGGGCGGCAACGCCTGATAACGTGTCCCCCGGTCGCACTCGATATTCTACCCAGCCAGCAGGGGGCGCTACTACACACGTCGCAGGCGTGGCAGAAGGGCTTATGGTTGGCGATGGGGAGGCGGTGAAAGAAGGCGTTATCGTTAATGTCAATGTTGGTGTCAAAGTGTAGGTGGATGTTTGTGTTATTGTCGCAGTAGCTGTAGGGGCTGTGGCGGTATAAGTGGTTGTAACTACCCTCGTAGGCGTAGAAGATGGCGCAATAGATTCGCCACTGACGATGAGATTGAATAATAACGTTCCCCCACCCAGCATTATAAATAGAATAAATCCCCCAATAAGATTGATATTACGCCATATACGAAAATGTTGTAATTGCACCTGAAATTGGTCATCCAAGCGGTGACGCATCGCTACAACCTCTGCTCCGCTCGCCCGCGCGCGGCTGATAACCAAGCCGGGCACCAACAATTGCTCCAATTCCTTAGCCAAATCAGGATAAAGCCGTAAGCAATCGTCAAGCAATTGTCCGCGACCCAATCTATCAATACAATCATCTAAGGCTTCGGGCAACCGATTCTGGCTCATTGGCTTCATCCCTTTACCCCATATTTAAGTAACTCACCGCGCAACTGCGCTAAGGCCCGCAGTTGTAATGATTTCACAGTATTCAATTTCTTTCCCATGATGTCGGCCGTTTCCTGCAAACTGAGCCGTTGGTCAAAGCGCAAAATGAGCACTTCTTGATAATCCGGGGAAAGCGCGGCGATAGCTTTACGTATAGCTTCTATATCCATCGCTAAAAATACGCTACGCTCAGGTTGATTATCATCAGCACTCATCACCCAATCATCAAAATGCTCCATAGGCACCGGCTGAGGGCCGCCATAATGATCGTAAATTTCATGGCGCGCGACTGTGAACAACCATGCTCTCAGGTTGGTGCGGGGCCCCTTGCCTTGGGAAAGTGCCTTCATAAATTTGACAAAAACTGTGCTCACTACATCTTCTGCTAACTGGGCATCTCCTGTCCGCAAACGCACGAATTGATATAACGGCTCTACATAGCGTTCATAAATTTCTGCAATTGCTTGTTTATCGCCTCGGCGCGCGCGCGTCAGATAATCCGTATCTAAAGAAATATCGGGTAGGACAATAACAATCATAACCATCCCCATTATCTGTGTTAGCTCATAAGAATAGAGAGGTAGGTTAACCCTACCTCCCACGTGCTCATTATGAAACGCTTCTAATCGTCGTCGTCGTCATCATCCCCTCTATTTCTCCTCCCTGTTGAAGGCGCTTGGGATGATTGGCTAGAGGACGAACCAGAGCTTGTAATTATGGTTACGTTTGTGCTTTGCCCCGTCCACCTACCGTTGCTTGCATTAACATCATCGTCGCCATCCCAATAGCCATAATATAAGATATTGCCGGTAAGCGCGCTGATTTCAACCTTTTTGCTCTCATCAAACTTCACAATCCACAAGATGAAATCATCATCCTCAAAGCGTAAAGTGATTTCTCTCACAAACCCTCTGGGATAAATACGCACGGCATCATCCAAAGCGCTATTGATAGTGATATTAATGATTTGGATGTTTATTTGGGTCGTTGTCGCGCCATCGTCTGTAGAGGTATTGACGCTTGTATTGTTGGACGTGTTGTTAGACGTGTTGGACGAGGTGTTGTTGGATGTGTTGTTAGACGTGTTGGGTGGAAGACAAGCGGGCGATCAAGGATTCCTATTCCATCCGCACCGCGGCGCTCGCCGCCAACATCCCCTATTTCACCACCCTGGCCGGTGCCATGGCCGCCTG
>JBBIRQ010000008.1:0-231671 GCA_037441665.1 Anaerolineaceae bacterium
GCATTGAAACTTCATCTAAAGACCCCTCAATCACTGTAGAACTGTTTTGGTCTGAATAGTTCTTCCGCCGACTGAGGCATTGAAACCCCAACACGTATCCCGCGATGATGCCGCCCGTAGTAAGTCTGAATAGTTCTTCCGCCGACTGAGGCATTGAACGCGGCTTGCGCGTAATCCAATAACGTATATAGTGATGGTGTAGCTTTGTTTAACCGATGGGGGCAAAAAGAGCTATGCCATACAGCATCCAAAGCCAATGCCACGCTTGTAACCAAGGCGATACCTTCGTCATCGGCAATTGGACAGAACACTATGGGGTCTACATCTGCCACACGTGCCGGCAAGTCGTCAATATTCGCATTGCAGATGGTGTTTGTTCGGGGTGTGGGGCACAACCTAACCTCACTGATTATTACGATTATAGCTTCGCCATCCCCTATTTGGGCGGCAAAAGCCCCATGACGCTAGAGGCAGGCCCCGATTGCCCCAAATGCGGCGCGGGCAAAATCGCCTTCCATAATCAAGCGCATCTCAATTTGGGCATGGTGGTGCATAACCAAGCGGGGGCGCAAAGCACGTGGGGCCTAGATACGATGGAAAAAGCCATCTTCATGAACTCCACTATCCCCGTCATACAGGAGTTCCAGCTAGACGCGGCTAAAGTCTTCGCCTATTTTCATCTGCACATCCCCACCGCGCCGCTGATGACGCGGCGGGTATCCTTCCCAATCGCTATGGACATCCGTGCCCATCTGTTCATCCAAGTCATCACGCGGCCGGGGGATTTTAAGAGGGACCCGGTTCAGTAGAAAAGCGGCAGTGGCGCGCGGCTTCATAAGCGCCGTACCATGACGCGCACGGGGTTCGGGCGTTCTGGGTTCGTAATCGGGTAGCTTTGCATGGTGATGTAATCGCCGCGCTGAATATCGCTACTGCCCGATAGGCTGACATGGACGCTGATATTCAAGCGGGCGTTGTGAGGTGGGCGGGCCCCGCGCAGGATGAAAGCGAGCGGCGCGCCATCGCCCAATTCCACGTCGCGCAACACCTGCTCTGCGACGAGCTTAGCGGGGGCATCTAGCAAGCTGACATCTTCTAAACGCACATAAACGGTGGCTTCGCCCATCGGTGGCGGATTGTCGAAGACGATTTCTCCGCTGACGACCATATCGGCGCTCATCGTTGGTCTCCTTTGATGATATGGGCGTAGATAGCTTGCACGGCCGCTATATCGCCGTCGCTCAGGGTTTGCCTTTGGCCAATCTCCACGCCCGGCCGCCGCGGCACGATAGTATCTTGCCCATTTCGGCTGAAGGCCCAACGCGGATAATGCATGATAGAATCGTAATCGTAGGGGCCTATATCGTCGCCATCGCTGATGTGTTGGTCGAAGTTGAAGGCCATGCCGGGGATGATATTTTCGTAACGGATTTCTACGTATTCGTCGCGGTCAGAGCGCCCTTGCTCGTGCCACAGCCCGACCGCATGCCCGATTTCGTGGATGACGCTACCGACGGAACACGCATCGGCGAGGTTGATAGGTTGCATCCCGCCCACCATGCCCACATAAGACGAACAACCGAAAGACGGTTGAAAACGCACATAATTAGGGTATTGTGCGGCATTTTGGGGCGTCCGCGCCACAAAGCGGATGGGCGTTTGCGCCTCCCAATGGGCGATGGCGGCATGGACGCGGGCGACATTGGGGAGGCGCGGGTGTATCTCGTAGGGGATAAGGCCGTCTGGCCAGCGCTGGCCATGCGGCGGGGTGACGGCCAGCCCGGATTCGGTGTAGATGGGCCGCCTATTCACCAGAATATCGCCCTCGAAAAGCGCAAGCCCTTCTACGACCGCGTATTGTATTTCGGTCGGCCCGAAGTTAACCCCCACGATGAAGCCCGTCTGGGGGGCATCTGTGCTGGCGAATTCGCCATCGGCGAAGACTATCGCGCCTTGCGCGGTCTCCTCAATCACTTTTGGCTCTACAAAGCCGCCCATATCCGAAGCCATGACTACGGCAATCACAATCATCAACAACAAAGTGCCCTGCCATGCCCGATACCATGGATCTTTGCGCTTGGTTTTGCTCATGGATTTCGCCTCGCGTTTTATTCTTCTATACGGGACGAAGCGGCCGGTTGTTGCAGATGCGCTAGGTAGTTGTCGTGGTTTTGCGTAAAATTTCCACGTAATCGTGGATGAAATCGCCGGCGTTGGTGGCGAGCAAAGTTCCCGTGAGCTTATTGATTTCGAGTTCGCCTAGATGGTTGATGAGCTGGCCGATTTGCTGGCGCATAATCATCATCACATCTTCCCATACCACATCGTCGGGCAATTGCGGCTCGCGCATGTCGCGGGTGCTTTCTAGATAGTCCATCGCGGGTTCAACATCTTTGAAGACCAATTTGTTAGGGATGTCGTGGCGGACGACGGCATAAAAATAGCGCGCCAATAAGCGCGTGCCGCTTTCGAGCGAATACAAACTGCTGGCGGGTTCTGGCGGGCGCACCTGCCCCGCGCCGTGGCGGGTCAGCAAGACGATAGCCCGCCGCATCAACACTTGCAGTTCGGGCATGGTCTGGGTACTGTTGGTGGTGGTCATCAGGATGCCATCCGGCTTGAGCACGCGCTGGAATTCGCGGATGGCGCTTTCGATGTCGCGCACATGATAAAGCATGTGGTTCGCCATCACCACGTCGAAGCTAC
This sequence comes from Anaerolineaceae bacterium, assembly GCA_037441665.1. Classification (GTDB taxonomy): domain Bacteria; phylum Chloroflexota; class Anaerolineae; order Aggregatilineales; family Phototrophicaceae; genus JBBIRQ01. Next base: position 2,707 of record JBBIRQ010000008.1, read on the forward strand.
CATCGGCGAAGGGCAATTGCTCAGCATTGCCGAAAGCGAGCACCCCACGACTGCGCGCTTTATGCTTTTTGAGCATCCCGTCGGATAAATCCACGCCAATATAGCGGATGTTCCCCTGAAAGCGTTGGTCTAGCCTATCAAAATAGCTCCCCGGCCCGCAACCCACATCTAGAACCCATTCATGGCCACGCCATCGCAGGGTATTCAGCGCCCACTCAACAAAATCTATTTTAGGCACGGTATATTTATCGTGCGTCTCCTGCCGAATACGCAGTTTCTCATCCGTTGCATATTGTCGGCGCACGAGTTCTTTATCATTCACAGATACTGTAACCTTGTTCTTATAGGCGACTGAGCTACACTCAACTATACGCCAAAATAGGATTTCTGCAAGTTGAGGTTACACGATGCTAACACTTGATGATATTCGCCGCGCGCTGGCCCGCATTCGCCCGCACATCCCGCCGACGCCCCTAGAGTCGGCGCCAGATTTGGGGGGGCATATCTGGCTGAAATTAGAAAACACCAATCGTACCCATTCGTTCAAGGTGCGCGGCGCGCTCAATGCGGTCCTCAGCCTCGACGAGGCGGCGCGCGCTCGTGGCTTGGTGGCCGCGTCTTCTGGCAACCACGCCCAAGCGTTAGCTTATGCGGCGCAATTGGTCGGCGCTAAGGCGCATATCTTCATGCCTGCCTCTACGCCACAAAAAAAGGTGAAAGGCGTACAACGTTACCAAGCCACCGCCGATTTATCGCAACCCAATTTTGATATGGCGGAAGCCGCGGCGCGACAACAGGCGCTGGACAGCGGCCAGACATATATCTCTGCCTACAACGACCCTAACGTCATCGCCGGGGCCGGGACTATCGGGCTGGAATTGTTGGATGCTTTGCCGCATATCGCGCGGGTGGTGGTTTGCGCTGGCGGCGGGGGGCTGATTAGCGGTATCGCGCTCGCCTTAAAAACGGCCTCCGCCCACGCCGTAGAGGTGGTTGGCGTCTGCGCGGAGCATGCGCCAGCCCTCTACAACGCTTTTTATAACGCCCACCTGCCGGAGCGGTGGGATACCCTAGCGGAGGCGCTATCCGGCGGGATTGAGGCGGATTCCATCACTGTTGCGCTCGCGCGCCAATATGTAGACCGTGTGCTATTGGTGACAGAGGCGCAAATCGCGGCCGCTATCCGCTGGATGCTCGATGTGCAAGGTTGGCTGGTAGAAGGCGGCGGCGCGGTGGGGGTTGCCGCCATGCTCCACAGCTTGCTTCCGGATGACGGCCGCCCGACAGCCATCATCATCAGCGGTAGTAATATAGACGGGACACGCCTACGGCAACTTTTAGGCGCTCAGCCTGCGTAGCTCCAGCCCATGATGACGAGCGATAAGCTATCGGCCACCTCATGCGCTTGGTGGACGCCCGCGCCGAGCGGCTCGCCGATGATGAGGTCATGGTCGCCACCGATGTCTACGACCTGCTTCACGCGGCACTCTAAATAAGCAGATGCGCCCTCCAAAATGGGGCACCCCGTGACGGGCGCGGGGGTGTAGTGGGCGTTTTTCATCTTATCGGGGTTTTTAGCCGTGCTCTTGGTGTAGGGCTTTATGGCTTCGGCATTCTCTTTGTGAAACAGGTTGAGCGCAAACACTTGGCCACCTGTGACCAATTGATAAGAGCGCGACGTCTTTTGCAAACCCACCACGACAAGGCGCGGCTCAAAAGAAGCTTGGGTCACCCAATTGACGACCATTGCGTTCACTTCATCGCCATGTTTACTGGTTAGGGCATAAAAACCGTAAGGCATCATCCGCAACACATCTTTAATCTTATCGTCGGACATCGCCAACCTCCTCTCTTATTTTTGCGGTTGGACGATATATACCGCGCGAAGATGAGCGCTAGATGAGACGGCCTCTTGCGAGGAGGGGCGTGGCATCCGTCGCGGGGATGCCTAGGCGGATTCCATCCAATGCAAGGTGTTGACGCGCACGGTGCGGCGGGCGGTATCGATGTCGTGGGCGAAAGCGATACGGTTATGATAATCGCCTAGGGGCAAAATGTGGTCAAAGGCGGTCTGTAAGGCGTTGCTCATGCCTTCGTTGTGGACGATGATTAGCTCTTGGGTGTTAGAAGGCAGGGGGATGCGCGATACTTTCTTCATCAAATGGCTCAGCGTCAGGGGTGGGAGCGTGCTTTGGGATAAATCGAAAATAGCGCTCACCGGGCGCGCCACACTCGCGAGCATAATTTGGCCGAAATTAAGGGCATCTTGATATTCTTGTAATGTCCATTCGTCGCGGAAAGAAAAAACAAGGATGTCTTTATTGGGTTCATCCCAATGAATGCTCACGCTCATTACTGGGCCCCTTACTTATGATATTTATCATCATAATTGTATTATAGGGGCTTATTCAGATGAAATGTGTAAAAATCGCAAAACCTTCGCAAAAATTTTAGACACCTTCCACGAAAGCATAAATAGCGGTCGGGCGCTAGCCTAGCGCCCTGCTACAGCGGCAGTAAAATGGGGTTAAAGGAGCTTGAGTTGGGCTTCTGCGGCGCGGGCGGCGTCGTCGGTCATGCCTAACTTGGTGAAGATGACCATCGCTTGTTGGTAGAGACGGGCCGCTTGGCGCTTTTGTCCGGCCTTCGCCAAACTACCGGCTGATAGATACATGGTGCGGGCCATTTCCCCTTCCGCTTTCACCTCGCGGAAAGCTTCGATAGCCGCCTTGTAATAGGGGTCGGGGTTAGGGTCGAAGCCTTCTTCGGGCGCCCCGCCGAGAGCCGCGATAACCTCTGCTACTGCGCGGTTGGCGTAGCCCCGTCGGATGACGCTATTCAGGCCCTCCGCCAAATGATAAGCCTGTTTGGCATGTTGCCATGCGGCGTCTAACTGCCCTTCATCACGGCAGAGCGTAGACAGGGCGTGATGGATTTCGCATAGGTTATCGAGCTTGGTTTGTAGGCGCGTTTGACTTTCGTCAATCGGCAAATCGCTGAGTTGTAAGGCTTTTTCGAGGCGGTCGCGGGCTTTGGCTAGTTGCCCCATGCTATAAAACATTTGCCCCTCGTTGGTCAGCGCCGTGATTTCGGTCATCGTGTCGCCCATATCGCGGGCCGCTTCGTAAGCCATATGGAAGTGCTTTTGCGCTTGGGTGTAGTTGCCCTTCAGGCGGTAGGTTTCGCCGATATTGAGGATGCAAGAAGTCATGCGGCGGCGGTTACCCGCTTTGTCGAACCAATCGCGGGCGCGCTGAAAGTGGGCGATGCTCGCTTCATAGTTGGCGCGATAGCCTTGCATGATGCCCAATATCAATTCGATACCGCCCTGATTCGCGAAATGGTCTTCCGCGATGGCTTGTGCCCGTAGCGCTTCCATCTTTTCCAACGCTTTAGGAAAAGGCAAATCGCCCGCGTGCCATGCGTCGAAAATCTCGTTATAACGTTGGCGAAATTCCGGGTCAATCTCTTGCACGACAGCGGACATAATCCATCCTGAATATTTTATTTTTAGGTGACGGCCAACTGTGCTTCTGCGGCGCGGGCGGCCTCGTGGGTCATGCCTTGGCGCTGAAAGATAATCATCGCTTGTTGTAATAGTTTGGCGGCGGAGCGGGTCTTGCGCCGCTTGGCGAGACTTTTCGCGTGGGCTAGTAACGTGCGCGCCATCTCGCTTTCCGCTTGGATTTCTTCAAACGCCGCTACAGCCGCGCGGAAATAATCATCCGGGTTGGACGAAAAATTGGGGTGCAGGGCTTGCCCCAGCTCTGTGACGACTTCGCCCAGAGCGCGATTCGCCAAGCCAATTTGCAGAGGTTGGCGCGTGATGTGGGCGTTTTCTAGGGCTTTGCACGCTTCTATCCACGCCGCTTCTAGGTGCCCTTCGCCAAGGCAGATGGTGGCGAGCGCATGATGAATTTCGCAACGCATCGCCGCTGTCTCGTTGGGGTCGGCGTAGCGTTTGGTGAATTCGTAGCCTTCTAACAGGGCTTTGCGCGCATTGGGGTAATCGCCCAGCGTGGTGAGCACCAAGCCTTCGTTAGCGATGGCGAAGCCTTGGGTTTCGATGTCGCCGGCCTCGCGGGCGAGTTGGTAAGCGGACTGATAAAGCTTGCGGGCGCGGACGAATTCGCCCTTATTGCGGTAATTTTCCCCTTGGTTCAGGTCTATGATGGCCATACGACGGCGGTTACCCACCCGTTCGTATAATTTGCGCGCCCGCTCGTAATGCATGATGCTGGTATTCAGGTTGCCGCGGTAATGATGGAAAATCCCCAACATATTTTCGACGCGCCCTTGGTCCGCCAGCCGTTGGCCCGCTAGTGTCTCCTCGCGTAGGGTATTCAGGGCCGCTACCGCTTCTTCAAAAGGGAGCTGTCCATCTTCCCAGCGCCCGTATAAATCGAGGCAATAAGCGTTCAGCTCAGGGCTGGGTTCGGGTGCGAACATCTCCGCATTAGGAGAGGTCATCTCAAATCATCCTTTTTTGTATATTTTATCGCGCTAAAAAAACAAAACGCGCTCAAATGGTTAAATTTTGATGAATGTTGCCCTATTTATAACAAAAAGTGGGCGAGGTAGCTATAGCTAATTACAAGAAGCCTTACACTATTTACGAAACTTATAAATCTGCTGGCACCTGTTGTAGCAGGTTGGCCGCCCCGGCGATGATTTGCGCTTGTTGGCGCGGCAAATCCACCGTGTATAGATAGGTGTATTCGGTCAAGGGGGCGTAAGCATCGGGGAATTGGTGGATGTCTTCGCCGATGAGGCCCGCCGATAGCATCCGTTGGAGGCAAGCATCGCGCGGGGCTACAGCGAAATTAGCCCCGGACCAACTCATCGGCGCGCTGATATACCCCACATCGGGGAAGAGCAAATAGAAAGCGGGGTCTGGTTGGCGCCCTTTGTAGACGGCGATATACAAACGCGATAGCCGCGCGTGATAATGCAAGATTTGGCATCGGTAGAGGTGCGGCTCGCTGATGTTGAAGACGTTCACGCCGCCATGGGCGATTTTGGCCATCAGCCCCCCTCGCGCTTGAGGAATAGCGCCGTCCGCGTGAATTCGATGCAAATCGTCCCGTCTTGGTTGCGCCCGATATGCTTTAAGGTGATGATACCCGCATCGGAACGCGATTTGCTCTCCCTTTTAGCGATGACCTCCGTTTCGACATACAAGGTATCTCCATGAAATAGCGGGTGGGGATGCTTGACCGCCTCGTAGCCCAAATTGGCGATAATCGTTCCCGATGTCAAATCCCCTACTGTGATGCCCACCACAACCCCCATGGTGAAGATGCCGTTGACGATACGCCGCCCGAACTCGGTTTTGCTGGCGAAATCCTCGTTCAGATGCAAGGGTTGGGGGTTCATCGTCAGGGTGCTGAACAGCACGTTATCCATCTCCGTTAACGTGCGCCCCAATTCATGGCGGATGACCATACCCACTTCTAAATCTTCGTAATATTTGCCACCCATAACTTCGCTCCTCGTCGGTGATGGCCATGATTGAACCATAAAGGCGCGGCGCTGGCAACTGCTGAACGTATGAGCTTGTGGCTGAATTCCCCTATTAAACTTATAATCTAGGCAGATAACCGCCCTTGACGAGGAGTTTTTTTCATGTGGGAATATTTGGTCGTTTTCATCAGCGATAGTGATACCGCCAAAGATGATGTAGAGCTTGATTCGCATCTCGATGCCGACCGCTTCACCGAAAAGCTGAATAAGTACGGCGAGGCGGGTTGGGAATTGGTGAGCTTTGATTGGAAAGAGGACGGGGCGCGCGCGGCCTTCAAACGTCGCAAAAATGCCTGAGGTGATGAGCGATATGGGCGCAGAAGAACACCGCCGCAAAGCAGGCGACCAACCGATAACTATCGCTATCGTCACGGTCAGCGATACGCGCACCCCCGAAACGGACGTCAACCGCCAGCATATCGAAGCGCAAATGACCGCGCGCGGGCATCGCGTTGGCGCTTATCGCCTCATCAAAGATGAGCCGCAACAAGTGGCCCGCGTCCTCGACGAATTGGCCGACGACGCGACGATACAAATTATCATCTTCAATGGTGGCACGGGCATCGCCCCGCGCGATACCACTTACGACGTGCTCAGCCGCTCGCTAGAGAAGACCTTACCGGGTTTTGGGGAATTGTTCCGCGCCCTCAGTTATCAAGAAATCGGCGCCGCCGCCATGCTCAGCCGCGCTACCGCTGGCGTCTATCGGCGCACCTTCGTCATCTCGCTTCCCGGTAGCCCGCACGCCGTCCAATTGGCGCTCGATAAACTGATTCTGCCAGAAATTAACCATCTCGCGTGGGAAGTGGTGCGTTGATGGCGTTGGGCAAAAACCGTAAAAACGGCATTTTAGAGGTACAGGGCTGGCCACAGCTCATTCATCGAACCCGTACATGGGCATGTCCCAGACCGGTTCACCCTGCATGATAAGACGTATTTGTTCCACAAAACTTTTCACGCGGACCGGTTTAGCGATAAAGCCATCGAAGCCGGCTTCTTGGCATTGGGGTATGGCGGTGTGGGCGTCCATGGCGGATACTGCGATGATGCGCGCTTTTTCTAAAAGGGGCTGGCGTCGGAATTTGTGGATGAGTTCAAAACCGCTTTGTCGCGGCAAATTCAAATCCATAAAGATGATGTCTGGCCGCGGCTTCATACTGAGGGCTAATTCCACCGCATGCTTGCCAGAAGTATCAATAGTAGCGTTAATGCCGAGACGGCGTAAAATCATCCCCATCAAAGCGATGCCGCCAGTATCATCTTCGATGGCTAAGGCCGTAATCTGGGAAAAATCAATAGGAGGAGACATGGCCCATCGCCTAAAAATGTATGTTGATTGGTGATAACGCCCGATTGTAACATTGGGCCCATAAACACGCCAACAATCCAGCCCACACGATAAACTGCCTTGCCAAAGCGACCCTAACGCGCTGTATCCCCCGACCCAAAAGGAAACGATTGGACGGATAGGGGGTTAAACGTATAATATTGATGCTATCATCCACACTTATGATAAAGGACCAAGCAGTGACAATGGTCATTCCCCAGCTCAAAATCAATAGCGAGCGCTTGAAAGCCAATTTCGACGCGCTGGCGGAAATCGGCGCGACCAATGCGGGCGGTGTGAGCCGTTTAGCGCTATCTAACCAAGATTTGGAAGCGCGCGCGTGGTTCGCCGAACAAGCGGAGTTAGGCGGTTTGGAAGTGCGCGATGACGAGGCTGGTAACCTCAGCGCTTTGTTAGCCTGCCCAGACCCGCAAGCCCGAACCTTGCTCATCGGTTCGCACCTCGATACAGTCCCTAACGGCGGGCGTTATGACGGCGCTATCGGCGTTTTGGCTGGCTTGGAATGTCTGCAAACCATTCGAGAAGCGGGATTGCATTTGCCCGTCCATCTAGAGGTGATTGATTTCACCGATGAGGAGGGTTGTTGGCAATCGCTCTTTGGTAGCCGTGCAGTGGCCGGCAAATTGCAACCGGAGCATCTCAACGATACCCAACAAGATAACGCCCCCTTCCGCGCCGCCCTCTATCGGGCGGGCATCACCCCTAAAGAAGTGCATCGCGCTAAACGCAACCCCAAACAACTCCTCGCCTATCTAGAACTCCATATCGAACAAGGGTACCACCTCGACGAAGAGGGCATTGATATTGGCGTAGTGAGCGGCATTGTCGGCCGGAGCACTTATGCGCTCACCTTTTTAGGGGAAGCTTCTCATTCGGGCACTACGGCACCGAATCGCCGCCGCGACGCTTTTCACGGCGCGGCCGCTTTCGTCTTAAAGGCTTACCAGTTAGTCCGCGAAGAGTACCCTAGAGGCATCTTCAACTGCGGCGATGCTTCGGTTAGCCCCGGCGCTTTTAACATCATCCCGTCAGAAGCCCACTTGACGATTGAGTTTCGCCACCCTGACCAAGCTATCCTAACCGAGATGGAGACGAGCGGTTTAGATTTAGCGGCCGCCATCGCCCGACAGTATGGCTTGGAGCTGAAATCTAAATGTACCCAGCGCATGCCTGCGGTCAAGATGGCTGAACCCGTCTTGCGGGTTATCGAAGGCGTTTGTCGCCGCCATGCCCTTAGCCATCGTCGTTTGGTCAGTTATGCCGGGCACGACGCCCAAATGATGAGCACGATCACCCCCTCCGCCATGATTTTTATCCCCTCTGTAAACGGCATCAGCCATAGCCCAAAAGAATACACCCCGTGGGAAGCTATCGAAAAAGGCGCTCATGTATTGCTCGATAGCATCCTAGACATCGCCTTACACGGACTGAGTAAGGAATAGCCTATGCGAATTCACCGAGAAGGCTATCGGTCGCTCTTTGTGGTGGGCCTCGCCTTATTGTTGTTCAATATCACGCTTATTGCGCTATCGCCGTCGCTATTGGTTCTTGCGCTACCGCTCTCTGTGCTGATATGGGGGTTTTTCGCCCAGTTCTTCCGCAATCCGCCGCGCCGCCCCCCCCCGCCACACGCCGATACCATCTTGTCGCCAGCAGATGGTACCGTGGTCGCTATCGAAACCGTGATAGAGAGCGAATATTTCCACGACCAACGCTTGAAAATTTCTATCTACATGTCCGCGCTTAATGTGCATCTCAACCGCGCGCCGCTCAGCGGGCGGGTGACCTATGCGCGCTACCATGCGGGTAAGTACTTGGTTGCTTTCCACCCCAAATCTTCCGAACTCAACGAGCGCCAAACGGTGGTCATCGCCGATGAACAGGGGCGGGAAGTCCTCGTGCGGCAAATTGCCGGTTTGCTGGCGCGGCGCATCGTCTGCTACCTGCGCGAAGGCGCGACGACGCAAGCCGGGGACGAATTGGGTTTCATCAAATTTGGCTCGCGGTGCGACCTTTTTTTGCCTGTGAATAGCAAGGCCTGCGTCCAACACGGCCAGCGGGTGCGCGGCGGCGAAACTATCCTCGCCCAATTTTAACCCCGCCCTTAGCTGTTTTCGGGCGAATGAATATGCTATAATGCGCCATAATGGGCCCTTTTTTCACAATAGGGGAATTATAAACAATGGCTTACGAGAAAGTTGTTGTGCCAGACACCGGCGAACGTATCACGGTGAGCAATGGCAAGCTTAATGTGCCCGATAATCCCATCTTGCTCTTCATTGAAGGCGATGGTATCGGCTACGATATTATGACCGCCAGCAAACGCATCTGGGATGCCGCCGTGGAAAAAGCCTACAACCAGCGGCGTAAAATTAGCTGGATGGAAGTTTACGCGGGCGAGAAAGCGGCGAGCGTCTATGATGGTAACTACATGCCAGAAGAAACCTTCGACGCCCTGCGCGAATTCAAAGTGGGCATCAAAGGACCGCTAACAACCCCCGTCGGCGAAGGCTTTCGTAGCTTGAACGTCACCTTGCGCCAAGTGCTGGATTTATATATCTGCTTGCGCCCAGTGCGCTGGTATCGCGGCGTGCCCAGCCCGCTAAAACACCCCGAAGAAGTGGATGTGGTCATCTTCCGCGAAAATACGGAAGATATTTACGCTGGCATCGAATTTGAATCTGGCACGCCCGAAAATGCTAAGTTAGCCCGCTTCCTGCGCGAGGAATTGGGCGCGACCAGCTTTTTTGAAGGCGCGGGCTTAGGTATTAAGCCTATTAGCCCCTTTGGGAGTAAGCGCCTCATCCGCGCCGCCATCCAATACGCTATTGACCGCAAACGCAAGAGCGTAACCCTCGTCCACAAAGGGAATATCCAGAAGTTCACCGAGGGCGCTTTCCAGAAATGGGGGTACGAGCTGGCCAAAGAAGAATTCGGCGACGTCACTATCTCTTGGGCGGAGGTGGAGAAAAACCACGGGGGCAAAGTGCCACAAGGCAAAATCCTCATCCAAGATACGATTGCCGATATTATGTTCCAAAAGATGCTCTTACGGCCTTCAGAATTTGATGTCATCGCCACGACCAACCTGAACGGCGATTACCTGAGCGACGCCATCGCGGCTGAAGTGGGCGGCGTCGGCATCGCCCCCGGCGCCAATATCGGCGACGAAGTGGCGCTTTTTGAAGCGACGCACGGCACAGCCCCCAAATATACCAACCAAGACAAAGTGAATCCGGGGTCGCTGTTGTTCAGCGGGGTGATGATGCTAGAGCATCTGGGCTGGTTTGAAGCCGCCGAACTCATCACCAAAGCCTACGAACGGACCATTGATGAAAAAATCGTGACTTACGATTTCGCCCGCCAAATGGATGGCGCTACCGAAGTGAAGACCAGCGAATTTGCCACCGCGCTCATCCGCAATATGGATAGAGTTTAGCCGCCGCAACCCCAACTTAAAAGAGGGCGCCTAAGACGCCCTCTTTTTGATATTATGCAATGCTTGCCTAGCGGTTAACGTTTGCGGTTGGCCACGCGCAAGCCGCGCGCAACCACAATCACGCCCACTAGCCCAATGGCTATCAATACAAAAGTGCCCATGCCGCCGCCGGCCAAATCGTCGAACAGGCCGGTATCTGGCAAAGCGCCGCCCGTGGTCGCGCCGCCGGCCGTGCCGCCGCTCGTCGCCCCGCCCACCGCTGGCGTGGCGGTGACTTGCTCTATCGGCGTGCTGAAGATTTGGGCTAGGGCCGTGGCCGTCTGCTCTACCGCGCTCCGCCCGATGGTCGCTGTCGGCCCCACGACACCGTCTTCTTGGGTGGGGCTAGGCTCTTCTGTGGGCGTATTAACGCCTATCGGCCCGATGCTCTCTGTGGGCGAAGCCGTCGGTGAGGGGGTCTCGGTGAACGTGGGCGACGGGGTGAAGGTATGGGTTGGTGTGGGCGTAGCTGTGAAGAGCGTCGCCGTGGCTGTCAAGTTCAAGGCTTCCGCTTGGGCGGTCAACGTTTGGTCAATGAGGGCTTGGCGGGCCACATTCGTTTCTACAATCGAGGTCGCCGTTAGGTCAAAGGGGGTGGGTCCGGTCGGGCGGGATAGCGCGAAGAGCAACACGCCCAACCCTAATACGAATAAGATAATCATAATAACGGCAAGTATGAGAAAGGTACGGCTAGGGCCGCCTTCGCCGCTGGGGGTCTCCTCCTCCTCATCTAGGTTGATGTCGTCACCATCGCCGAGGTCGAAGTCGTCGAGGTCATCCCCTTGGTCGAAGCTATCGTCATCGTCAAAGCTTAAACGACTTTCGGCATCATTAAATGCGTCATCGTCGTCATTGAACAGGTCGTCGCCAAAAAAATCATCGTCTCTGTTGCGGCCCATAATTCCTCCTCAAATCGTGTGGGAGAGGGGCGTCCCCCATCGAACAAGACATCTCTATAATAAACCCTAGCGCCATTATCTGCCAGCAACCTCCAGATTAGATAACGGCACATCTACGATTTGGCCGGTTATCGTCTCGATACGCGCGCCCAGTACTCGCAGTCCATTTTCTAACAGAATGGGCTTTTTTGGCAAATCAATCACGCGCCCAATTTGCCCCAAATATGGCTCGCGGTTGATGCGAACGCGCATCCCTTTGCGTAACGCCAATAAAAAGTTGCTCCCGGCTGGTTTTTCGTCTAGGGGGATATTGATAATGACGCTAGGACGCCCGCTATCCCACTTGCTGGGGGTATAGGCATCCAAAGTGACTTGGCGACCTTCCACCTCGCTCAGCAAATTATAGACCGCGTTACTCATGGTCATAGCGCCGAACCCTTCGGTGAGCATGACCGTGAGGTCGCTACGTAGGAGGCGCTCGCGCAAATCTGCGCTCATGCTGGGGGCGATGATACCGGCTACATTTTGGCTTTCCGCAATTTCCAGCCCGATTTCGCGCAGGGGGCGGCGGGTGACGATGACCGCGCCCTTATAGGTCAAATTGAGTTGGTCGCTCATCAAGGTTTCGATGCCCGCGTCAGGCTCCATGCGGAGCGTGGCAATCACGCTACCGCCGTTCCCCCACATGCCTTCTACCTGCGCGCCCACCGTCTCGATAATCACCCCCCGGCCGGGGATCACTTGGGTGATAGTGCCCTTGATACCTGCTTGCAAATCCAGTAGCTGGGGCATCTCTTGTATGATGATGCGCCCATCTGCTACGCGGGTCAGAATGCCATTGATGGGCGATAAGAGCCTTTTCCCGCGCGTTGCGCTTCGTCCAGCGATGGGTTGCTTTTCGGTAACCGCTTTGCCCACCTCTACTAGCATCCAATCTTTCAATGCCGACGGGTCGCGCAGACCAAAAAATGCCGCGCCCTCTAAAATGATGTGGCGGGCGGGGATAGCGCCATGGGCTACAATATCGCGGGCATCTACTGCCATACCTACCGTGACTTGAACTTTGCCGATAGCGCCTTCTGGCAAAAAGCATTCCCGACGAATATTCGTCGCCTTAGAGACGTTGTGCTGGTCAGGATAATACATTCCGCAACGCTCCTAAATCGTCTTGTTCTGCCGTTTCCTCTTTCTCTTGCTCCTCTTGGTCCAGCAAGCGCAAGAAGTCTTCATCTTCTTCAGGGCTGATGTCATCTACAGGGCGCAGTACCTCGGCGACGTCTTCGCGGCGGCGTCTGCTGAATAACCCCCGACGGGCGCGGCGTGAGGGCGCGCTGACGATAGCATCATCCGTCTCTGTCTCCACCAGCCAGCGTTCGGGTATATCGGCCGGCGGGTCGCCTGTGACTTCGTGCACCCACAAAGGCAGTTGCGCGGCCCGCTCGCGGGCTGTTTTGCCTATGGGGATGTCGCGGCCGCGGGCATCGAAGATGAGCCCCGCCGTGCCGCCGCGCAAGGTCGCCTTAATACGCCTTTTGCCGCCGACGCTCAACCCGCGCGGCGTGCGGATTTCCACCGTCAGGGTGTGCCCCTCTGGCAATGGCAAAGCCCACAGATGACCCCCTAAAACGGCGTGTTCGTAGATTTCGCCATCCTCGGTGGTGATTTTCAGCAGTAGGGCGGGTTCATCGGGGGTTGGCTGGCCGGATAGGCTGATGACTGTGCCCAAATGCTCTAGGTCTTCGCTATCGAGGATTTGCACCACCGCTTCGGGGTTGATTTGGGCCAGAGCACCCAACGCCGATACGAGACCTAAAGCATCGAGTTTAACATCGGTGATGCCGCTCGGTTGTAAGGCATCTACCAATAACAACATACTCAAAGACGGCACGCCCACATGGGTCACGGTCGCCCCGGCCCCGATGATGACCCCGATAGGCGGCAATTCCCCTTCTGTGGGCAAATGCCAATGGCGGCGCGCTTGGCGCAGGATATGGCGAGCGGCGGCGCGCCACAGCCCATGCTCCAAATACATATCGCGCAAGCTCATGGGCACGGTCGCCGGGCGCAAGGATTTATTCAGGGCGTAATTCCGCACATCGGCGCTGGTAGCGGCGAACGGCAAAACGCCCTTGATGGCCGCCACGCCGACCACATCCACCAAATCGGCCGCGCTGTGGCCGACCCCCATATCGGTACGAACAGACGTATAACTTTGGCCGCCGATAACCCCCACCAGCGTTGCCGACGCGCTACCAATATCTAGCGTCAGGATGTTGGTTTTATGCGCTTTCGCCAGATACTGCGTGATGAGGGTATAGCTTTGGGCGGTGGATAGAACGTTAGTAGAGCTGGTCGCCATCAACTGGGCGAAGCCCGAACCACGATTCGACTGGAAGCGATTATAAGCGCGGCTCAACTGAAGTTGAACGGTGGCGAAATCTTCGTCGCCGATGTGCGGGCGCACGTTACGCGCAATCAGAACTTCGGTGGCATCGCCTATGGCATCGCGCACGGTTTGCGCCATCTGGGTATTGCCAGCGTATAAGACCACCGGCCGCGCCGAACGGTTGATGAGTTCTACCGCGAGCGCAACCACTTTCGCCAGTTGGAAGAGCGACTCTTGCGCCCCGCCATCCGTGCCCCCTACGAAGAAGATAATATCCGGGCGATTGAGCAAGATGACATTCAAGCGCTCCTCCTCGTTACGCCCGTCTTCTAGATGGATGGCCGCCACCGCTTCGATATAGGTTGTGGATAAGGCCCGCAAAGCGCTAGCGACGCTGAAATCGGGAGAAAGCCCGACGATGACGGCGCGCAAAGGGCGTCCAGCGCTACTGGTCGCCAAAAAGTAATCCACGCCGGCCCTATCCGTCGTCTCTGGCGTGATGATTTCGCCATCGGGGCCGATAAAGCTACGCCCTGTATACTCGCTGATTTGGTCTACGGCGCGGTGCAAGCCTACATTCACATCATCAATGGGATACCCTATCGTGGTGCGGCTATGACCCGCCGCAACCAAACGATAGCGCCCATCCACAAGGTCAATGAGGACGACGCGCGTCGTAATGTTGCCTAAATTGGCGATAAGCGCCGACCCTGAACGAATCTCTGACATACTAGTACGCTCCCAGCAAGAAACCGATACGTTCGCTGAGGATGGTTAAACTGGTGAGAATAGCGCCAGCATAAAGCGCGCCCAGCGTGATGACGATGAATCCTTGCCCAATAATGCCTAACGTTTGTATCACACGCCCACGCCCTATTGTCCCGTCCGGGTTACGGCGCCCCAAATATTGGAAATAGACTAAAGAAGTAGCTACACCGATGAAAATGACCACGCTCTCCAGCGCTGTATCGCCCGCGCGGCCAATGCTGGTAGACAAAGGCAACAATGTACCCGATACCGCGCCGACCAACGCCACCGCCGCGCCCACCGCGACGATGAAGGCCATCGCCAAATTTGATAACCACGTGAAGCGACCAGTCGCTTTGAAAAGCAATAAAAGCCCCAACCCCAGCGATACCAATAAAATCAAGGCTTCGCCGGGTTGGTCGCCGTTCGGATTCGTCAAAGGCAATAACACGCCTTGCACAGTCACAATGGCGATATATGCCGCGGCCAAGCCCACAAAAACATAAACGGCGATGCGGTACAAAAAATTATCGCCCAATACATAGCTAAAGACCATCAAGGTCAGCGCGAAGGCTAGCGGCGTCCCTATCTGCTCCATGATTATTCACCACCTCTGCGGAATATCCCGCGCGCGATATTGATAACAGCCCCAAATGCGATAATGACGATGGCCGCCAACGTGCCTAAGGTCATCGCATACCAGCGCTCTTCTCTATCCACAGCCAGAGGCGCTAAGCCCGCTGTATCATCGCCAGTCGTAGGCGCTTCGGGTGTGGCTGATGGCGATGGGGTCGCTGTAGGCGGTTCGGGCGTGGTTGATGGCGATGGTGTCGCGGTGGGCGCTTCGGATGTCGCTGATGGCGTTGGTTCATCAAAGCCTTCTGCCGTTGGCGTGGGGTCTTCCTGATAGCGATAAGCCCAGATGGTGCGTTGTTGGCGATGGCTAAACGCCCCTCGGGTGATAGACCGCTTAGATTCCCCCTCTGGCGCGAAGGGCCGTTCTTCTAGACGCAATAACGAAGCCACAATCCACCCCTCGGTGCCATCAGCCTTGCGGATGTTCAACCATGTGCCATCTTCGTTGAACCCCAAAACGAGCAGTTCTTCACCCGGCCGCGCGAAGCCGATAGGCGTACCGTTGGGCGTTTGGCGGATATTCACATTGCCGCTCGCCGTCACAATGCCAACGGTCACCGGCGTAGGGGAAGGCGTGGGCGACGCTGTGACCGTAGCCGTCGGCGTGGGCGGCACGGTGGGCGTTTCGGTTGGCAAAATCTCTAAAGTAGGGGTTGGGTCCTCTGGGACGATGGGCGGCGCTGATGTCGTCGGCGTGGCGCTGGGCGCGGATTCGGACGGCGTCGCGGTGGCGGCAGTCGTCGGCTCTGGCGATGGCGTTTCGGTGATGGGTAACGTTTCGGTGGGCGCTTCTAACGGCGCGCCGCCCATAAGACGATTGAACATCTCGGCGTAGGTATAAGCATCCCGATACCCGACCAAAAGCCCTTCTAGCCCGCGTTGTTCGTCGAGATAAGGCGCGGCCAAGGGGCCAGCAGATGCGCCAGTGACCGCATATATCGGCGCGCGCATCGCCGAGACGATTTGTTCAGCATAGGCGCGCAAATCCTCGCCGCGCTCCGCGATGACCACCACCGCGCTAAACGTGCCCAAGGACACATTGCCCAAATTGGTTGGGCGTCCTTGTACATCGTAACGGAGCAAATAGCCCGTATTTGCCGCGAATTCACGCAGTCCAATAGCGTTGGATGGCAAATAGCGGATGATATAGTAATCGCGATTGGGGACGAGCCTATCGCCACCGACGGCATCCAGTATATACGATGCGCGCAATAAAGCGATGGGATTAGTGCTGATGATGACCGGCCGCGCCCCGCGGGCTAATACATGGCGCAAGAGCACGCTGGTAGCATCGTCCAACTCTCCCGCGGCCGTCGGGCCATATTCAACAGCCACCAACACAAGCGCGCCCTCTGTCAGCGCTTCCATGCCATCGAAGACGGCCGCCGCAGGACTATCGGGCGGGAACTGCGCGGGTGGCAACGAGCCAATTTGCAAGATGTTGAAGAAGGGCAATAGCACCGCCACCGCTAAAATGAGCGTGATGATGAGCCGTTCCCAAGCGATGCGCGCTAGCAGACGCCGCTGTGGACGCTCCGCGAGGAATTCCGCCGCGTCTGCCGCTTCTTGGCTCATCGTCGCCATAGCGGCCACATCCCCGCCCACTAAATCGCGCAGGAGTAAGGCCTGTTTGACTTGTTGGGGCGCTAAAACGACTGTGCGGGCGATTTCTTCCGGTTGTGTGTCTAACTCTGCGGGGGGCAAAACCCCGGCGATTTCCGTAAGCCCTTCCACCGCCGATGCCCCCAAAATACCCGTGGGTGCGGCGGCCAACGATAGCCCACGCTCTCGCAGAGCCAGTAACCGTTCGTCCAATTCGTCAAGCGGTTTATCCGCCTGACGCCGAATGATAGATGACGCCGATTCGTCATCATCCGAGACGGTCACTTCGCGCAACCATTCCGGGGCATCTGGGGCCACCTCCACAATCGGGCGGCGCTCAATCTCTTGGCGCGTGGCGGTATCGAACAAGGCGTCTAAATCGCCCGTATCGGTGGTCTTGGAGGGCTTGACCAACTGGCTTGTATCGAAATCGTCAATGGAGGCGAAGAAGCTATCGAGGTCTTCCGCGGGTTCTATAGCGTCTTCATCTTCGCCCATTTGGGCGCGCAAATCATCGAGAAAGGGTTCTTCCGCGGGGAGCGCTTCCATGTCCCCCAAATCGTCTAGCCAATTCGGCGTCGTGGTGGGGGCTTCGTCTTGGTCATCGCCGAACCAATCCACGGCTTCTTCATCGCCATCATCTAGGGCGGCGCGCAACGCCTGCTCATCGCGGGCGGCGACGGTGGGGGCCTCCTCATCTTCATCTAGGAGTTCATCTAGGCCGAAATCAAAATCGTCAAGGTTCGGCTCTAGGGGCGGCGCGTCCAAATCAGCGAATAAGTCTTCATCTGTGGCGGGCGCGGCCGTGGCGAGCAGGGCGTCTAAATCAGCGCCGACATCCTCTAGCAAATCGTCTAACAACAGGTCATCGGCTTGCGCCGCGGGCGATTCATCTAACAAGGCGTCGAGGTCGAAGCTATCGGCGCTAGGTTGCGCTTCAAAATCGTCACTGTAGACCGTTTCATCCCCGACTAGGGCTTCGGGTGATTCGTCAAAGAGGTTGAAGACATCGTCTAAATCGGCCGCAATGTCCTCTGCTTCGGCTTCAGCGTCTAAATCGGCCTCTAAATCATCCATCCAAGAGGCTGTAGCCGCTTGGGGCGGGCTGGGTTCTTCGTCGAAGGTTTCGCCCAACACCCAATCGGATATATCCTCGCCTGCGCTGGGATGCGCTTCTGCCACTGTAGCGCCGCTATCCTCCTCGTCATCGCCCAACAGCCAAGCGGGCAAATCTTGGGCGGCTGTGGGTTGCGGCTCGGTCTCCTCATCATCTGCGGGCGGCTCGTCCATAAGGTCCATGCCGGCCAGCCACGGCGGCAAATCTACCGCTTCGGGCGCATCGGGTTCTTCGCTAGGCGTATCGAACGATAATTTGAAAGGGGATACCACTTCTTCGGCGGGGCGGGCTTCGCTGAACACGCTGGCTTCTTCATCATCGCCGAAGTCGTTCAGCCACGAGGGCGCGGAATCATCATCGTCAGCGCCCAAATTGGCGAAGCTAAGCGCGGGTTCGTCATCGTCATCATCTGCGCCTAAATCGAAACGGGGCGCTTCGTCGTCGTCGGGTTCGTCATCGGCGGGCGTGGCGGCCAACCAAGACGGCAAGGCTTCTTCGTCGTCATCGGCAGTGGCGGCGGGTTGTGGCCCTTGCCAATCGAAGGCGAGATCATCGTCATCATCGCCCGTTGGCGCGTCGGGCGCGCGTCCGTGGCTGGCCTGTAGCCACGATAATTCACCAGTGACGCCGGTGCGTCCGCTCTCTTGGGGCGGCGCGCCTTCGTCGTCGGCATCCTTCAGCCAATCAATGTCGAAGTCATCGCCATCATCTGTTGGCTCGGTATCGTCGCGCCAATCTTTCTTGTCGAAATCGTCGCTCATAAAATCCCACTATTCCCGATAGGAACGGTCTTGTCCCAGCAAAACACGAATGCCCGTCACCAGAATGGCTAGCGCGATGCCCAACAAAATTGCCCGCGTCCCCGCGTTGACCGGGATAGCTAACACGCGCTGGCTTATATCGGCAACGATGCCTAGTTCGGCGATGGGCAAAGCGCCGGCCAAAGTGACCAAAATAGATACCACAAACAAGATGCGCCCCCATGTGATGCGGCGCTCCAAAGCCCGATAAGCGCCATAAACCAGCGCGAAAAAGACCAACCCCGCTAATGCCGATTCGATAGCCACTTGCACATCTTCTAACAAGATGCGGCTGAGTTGGTGGCCCGCGATGGATAACGATAAACTCGCTAAAAAGCTCGCCACCAAGACGAGGCTATACAACATCCCGCGTTGGCGTCGGGCCACGCGCTCCAGATGTACCACTAATAAATTGATAATGCCGATGAGCACCGTCACGGCGACCGTGGTCGTCACCACCGCGATGAAAACCCGCGAGGGCAAAGCAAGGACCGTCGCTAACGCTTGCCCCGCCGATGGCCCGAAGATAGGCGCGAAGATGTCCGGGTTGACTAACAAGCCAATGATCGTTAAAACGCCCGTCAGCAAGGCGATGGTGGACCCTAAAGCGGCACCTAAACGTAGATTCACGATGGATTCTCCCCCTTAAGCCCGCAAATTCAATATCATCAACAAAAGCAATACGCCTATCAGCGTCCAACGGAGGACATCCACGCTGATAGCTAAGGCGATTTGGTTGGCGCGGCTACTGAAATAACTGCCCGCCACGAATAATTCTTCGCCAATCAGGGTGTGGTCAGCCATGCCATAAGCGACGGCGAGGCCGTCGAGTTGGTCGCTACCAGCGATGAGCGGGATTTGGCGACGGCGCGACCCTTCCGCCATCAGGGCTAGCTCTGCGCCGAAGCTACCGAAAAAGATATTGCCCGCCACCTTATCATCGCCCATCATCGCGCCGATGGCCGCGGCATAAGCCAACGAGCGCGACCCCGACGGATACCAGCGCATCCCGCTCGACCGCCAACGCCCGACCAAACCGCGTTGCTCATAAGCGCGGCGGAGCACATCTTGGCCGAGGGGCACTAACGACGGCGACGCCGCCGTAATAATCGGCATCGCATCGCTGATGGCGGCTTCGTTGGTGATGTGGAAGAAAAATTCCGCCCCCGCCAAACTCAATAAAGTTTGGGAGTCGCCCAATGTGGCGCTACCGAAGGCGAGATGTAACGGTCGTCCGGATTCAATGCTCTTGCCGACCAAAACGGGTAATTCCTGATAAGCCCGCATAGGGCGCAAGGGGAATAAATCGGTGCGCCGACGGACAAATTGCATAGCGTTCACCGTGACGACGAAGGCCAGCAAAATAACAATCGTGGTGAGCACTTGGGTTGGTGTATCCACAGCCAATATCCTCTATCATTCGTCTAGCATTGCGCGCAATTGTTCCATGCCGTCGGGGTCTTCTAGGGTCGCGGCGATGTCGCCGATGGCCGCCCGCGCCCCGAACAGCGCGCCTAGCGGTTGTATAACCCATAACAGTTGGGCGGCGAGCGGCCCTAAAGGGCTTAGCGCGTCCAACAAGAAGGATAACCCGCCCGCTAATCCGCGCGCTTTTGCTGTCTGTATCCAAGTGAACCGCTCATTTTCTCTCCTCATAACAGGGAGTATAACACAGGGGGCAAAAGCACGAAACTTAAGCGCCTCTTTTCGGGCGATTTTAATCGAATTCGTCGCGCCGGCCGTAAGAAGCCTATACGCAAGCCACGGGCAGAGTCTGCTATAATACGCCCAATGCAGACCCATATTGAACAGGAGTAAACCACCGCATGACCCATTATCTCATCACCGGCGGAGCTGGCTTTTTGGGCATCAACCTTGTGCGCTATTTGCTGGCGCGCGGTCATCAGGTCACTTCGCTAGACATCGCCGATTTCAGTTATCCCGAACGGTCCGCCATCACCGAAATCAAAGGCGACATCCGCGACCGCGCCACAGTAGACCGCGCCATGCAAGGGGTGCAAGTCGTGGTACACACGGCGGCGGCCCTGCCGCTATATACCCCCGAAGATATTCGCTCCACCGATATTGACGGCACGCGCAACGTCATTGAATCGGCGTATGAGCACGGCGTAGAGCGCTTCATCCATATTTCATCCACAGCGGTATACGGCATCCCCGACCATCACCCCTTGTACGAAGATGATAAGCTCGACGGCGTCGGCCCCTATGGCGAGGCCAAAATTGCCGCCGAAGAAGTGTGCTTGGCGTATCGGGAGAAGGGTATGTGCGTGCCGATTATCCGCCCTAAGTCTTTCGTCGGGCCAGAGCGTTTAGGCGTTTTCGCCCTCTTTTACGATTGGGCTAAAGACGGTAAAAACTTCCCCGTGCTGGGGAGCGGCAACAACCGTTACCAATTGCTGGACGTAGAGGACTTGTGCGACGCGATTTATCTATGCGCCACGTTGGATGCCGATAAGGTCAACGATACCTTCAACATCGGCGCGAAAGCGTTTACCACCTTCCGCGAGGACTACCAAGCGGTTTTAGATTACGCGGGCTTCGGCAAGCGCATCATCCCCTTGCCCGCCGCGCCGGCCATCTGGACCTTGCGCTTTTTGGAGCGCTTGGGGGTATCGCCCTTGTACAAGTGGGTCTACGAGACGGCGACGAAAGATTCTTTCGTCTCCATCGAAAAAGCGGAAAAAATCCTCGGTTGGTCTCCCAAATACTCCAACAAAGACGCCCTCATCCGTAACTACCAATGGTACTTGGATAATCTCCACACGTTCCAGCACCAAACGGGCGTATCGCATCGTGTGCCATGGAGCCAAGGCATCTTAAAATTGGCGAAGATGGTTTTTTAAGGGGGATGTCCCATGGAATTTTCTTGCCATACGTGGGGGTTCAATGATTTAACGCTGGTGGAAGCCTTAGGCACGATTGCCCGCTTGGGCTTCCGCTATGTGGATATTGGGACAGGGCCGCACCTCAACCTAGCGCGCGCGGCCAACCCCGCCACCCGTAACGTTCTGCTCAAAGAAAT
Organism: Anaerolineaceae bacterium; assembly: GCA_037441665.1. Taxonomy (GTDB): domain Bacteria; phylum Chloroflexota; class Anaerolineae; order Aggregatilineales; family Phototrophicaceae; genus JBBIRQ01. The sequence continues at coordinate 24,286 of JBBIRQ010000008.1, forward strand.
TCAAGACGATCTCGACATCTTCAATCTAAAAATCGGCGATTTAACGCTGATGCTCCCGCGCATTTCTATCAACGATGAGGAAAAGCGCCAAGCGGATATAGCGAGCTTCAAAGCGTTGTTGCCCTTTGCCAAGGCGTTGAAAACGCCGGGCATCACCATTTCGCCGGGGCTTTTGCATCCCCCAGAAGATAGCGAGGCCTTCGACCGCACTGTATCCGCCCTGCGCGAGATGAAACGCGCCGCCGACGAATTCGACTTGCCCTTGAGCATCGAGCCGCATATGGATTCCATGGCCCAAAAACCTGAAGTCGCCCTCAAGCTGTTGAAAGAGGTGTCCGGGCTTCGCTTGACGTTGGATTGGGCGCATTTGGTATGTCAAGACATCAAACACGAGGACATCGCCGCCCTCATCCCTTACGCGCGCCATGTGCAAGTGCGCCAAGCGGCACGGGCGCAATTGCAAGTGCCTTTCGCCCGTGGCCGTATTGACCTCAAGCAGTTGATGGCCGCGCTCCGAAGCGCCCACTATCAGGGCATTATCTGCATCGAATATCTGCAAACGGTGGGCTGGCATGGGACCGTGGCGGTAGATAGCATCGTCGAGTGCGCCACCCTACGCGATGCCCTGCGCGATTTGCGCGCGGCCTGAAGGAGAAACGGATGCTCAAGAATAAATGGCTGTGGCTGGTTGTGCTCGTCGCCGTTGTGGCTCTCGTTGCCCTGACGGCCGTTTTCGTGCCCTCTAGCCATCCCGCTTTCGATGTGGCTATCAACTTCGTTAAAGCGGCGGGCGCGGGCGCAGAAGATGAGGCCCGCCGTTATCTGCATGCGGATTTAATCGCTTATGCACAGGCGCATTGTCGGGATGGGCGCGTGACCCATTGTGTGGACGACTATACCCCCCCGGAATGGGGCGAGATGCTCAGCGCCGTCTTTCGCCGCGCTGAACCCGATGGCCCCAGCGCGTGGGATGTCGCCATCATCGCCACCTATGCCGAAAATCAGGGCTTTAGCGGGGTTTGCATCTATAACCGCGTGGAACAGCGGGGCGATACATGGCAAATCGTCCGCTGGGCCGGCTTCATCTCTTGCGATGAGCCAAACGCCGGCCTCAGCGCCCTCAGCAACCCCGATGCCCCCAACCGCGCACCCTGAGGATGCCCCTATGCGCTATGTATTGGTGATACTGGCGCTGGCGCTAGCGGGGTGTGCCAGCATCGCGCCAGCCCAAAACCGCCCCGCGCGCACCCAAACGCCGACCGATTTCATCCGACTTGATGAGCGCTTCTATTATGGGCACGCTTTCGCCTTGCGGTATCCGTCGGGGTGGCGCGTGGTCAAGCTCAACGAGGCGGGGCAACCGGACCATGTGGTCTTCGTCTCGCCAGACGAGACGCAAACCATCGAAGCGCACTTGGGCCCCTTGCAAAATGCGCGATTAGACGGCGTAGAGCGCACCACACTACGTTCTGTGGTCGTTGATGGGCAAATCGTAACGCTCATTGGCCGCGCCCCCGCCGAAAATTGGGAGGCCTTTTTAAACCTGTTCGATAGAGTTAGCGACTCGCTGAGAACGGCTAACGCCCCGTGAAGCGCGGCGGCCGCTTCTCGAAAAAGGCGCGCACCCCTTCTTGGAAATCCTCGCTGGTCAAAAGTTCCTCTTGCAGGGTCATTTCTAACTGCTGGCTATCTGCTAGCGTCATAGACCCCCCCTCATCAATGATGCGCTTGGCCACGCGCACCGTGCGCGGCGGTAGCTGGCGAAAACGATGCGCTAACTGTTCCACGCGCAATGCAAGGGCATCGGGAGCGACGAGGTCGTGCAGTAAACCGTAGGTCTGGGCTTGCTGGGCGGAAAAGCGTTCCGCCAATAGCACCATCGCCTTAGTCGCGGGGATGCCAGCAACCCGCGTGATGCGTTGCGTCCCCATGATGACGGCGATGCCCAAAGCGACCTCTGGCAAATAGAAGATAGCGCTGGTATCCGCTACCCGAAAATCGCAACACAAGGCCATCAACAAACCGCCGCCAATGCAATAGCCACGGATACTAGCGATAGTGGGCTGAGGGATGGACTCGAAGGCATCTAAGCAAGCCTGCAGGCGTCCTAACTGTGCGCGGTACGCTTCGGGGTCTTGGCCCACCATCTGCCCAATCGCGCCCACATCCACCCCCACGCTGAAGTGCTCGCCCGCGCTGGTCAGCACGAGCGCCCATATATCCTCATCTTCAGCGACGCACTTGCTGATACTCTCTAATTCATATAAGGTTTCCGCCGTCAGGCTGTTCATGGCATGGGCGCGGTTCAGGGTGAGCGTAGCGATGTGGTCTTGGGTGGATAAAATCCAATGGGTGTAAGGATTGGTCATGAGCATCATCCCATCATATCGGCTTCGCTGAAGCGTTCGCGGTTCACCTTATAGGATTGGGGTATCGCCTCCCATACTTGACCGCTCCTCAAGAAAGTTTCGGCCAGCGCTAAGGATTCGGGCGTATCGGGACAATGGAGCGCTTTCCAATCTAAAAAGGCGTTGACCAGCGGCCGGGCCACTAACAAAGTGCGATAGGTCAAATAACCGATAGCGCCCGATCTTTCAATCAGGTTCAGGCGCTCGTAAGCTTCGATAATGGGGGTGACGTCGTATGGCACACGGCGGAAAGTCGCGCGCCAGCCTGCGCTATCGCCATCGAGGATGACATACCCGGCCTCGCGGATGCCATCGGCGGGCATGCCGACCGCTCCCGGATTGATGATGTGCCAATGGCCAACGCGGCGTTCCATCGGGCAATGATAATGCCCGCCGACATAGGTTGTTTCCCAAACGCCATCCAAGCGCGCTTCTACTTCTTCTGCCGTTTGCTCTGGCAGAATGGCGCGAAAGTGGTCGCCGGGGATGCCGTGCGCGATGCGTAACGGTGGCGCATCGGGGTAGTAAAGCGTCAGCATATCGGGCAGGGCGGCGATCCTATCGTACCAGACGCCGCGCAATTGTTCGTACAAATAGGGGAAGGTCAAAGCCCCCTTGCGGTTAGCGGGTTCGCGCGGTGTATTGTAATCGAGCATATAAAATTCGTGGTTACCGCGGATAAGCCCCCACCGCAAATCATAAACCCGTTCCAAAACCTCGCGGGAGAAAGGGGCGCCATTGATGATGTCACCACCGACGATGACATGTTGTGGCTCATAAACAGCCATGTCAGCGATGACGGCCTCTAAGGCGGGCAAATTGCCATGAATATCCGTGAGAATAGCGATGCGCGTCATGCATTAAGCTCCTATGTGCGGGCGGTCGGCGCAAGCGTAACACAGTCTCGCCACGGGTCAAGAGGGGCTTGGGTTTAGGACTCGTCTTAAATGGGCTATCGGCTTGACTGCAATATTTCTACATGAGGTGATAGTATAGGCGTAAAGATAGAAATTTCATTCGCCTGCATCCGACATATTATCGTCAAACTCGCTTTCAACCTCCTCTTTCGGAATATCCAAGATACCGGCTCTGCGTCTTTTGTTAGCCTTTGAGATTGGTGTAGGGTGGTTTTTCAAGGCTTTCAGCGCGTGCCATCGCGCGAGTACGATAGTTCATCCAGTAATCGTCAAAAATCTCGATACCGAGCTTGGCGAAAACGCCAGTCCCATTCACTAAACGACTTTCATAAGTCGTTGAACCGATATTTTTTGTGTTGCCGCTACCCGGTGTATCAGAGGCTATAAGATATTTTTCATGAAGAAAAAATTGGAAGTCGCGTGCTACTGAAGGTATGTCACTAAGCTCAGCTATATCATAAACTTTGCGTTCATCAAGCTCCTGCGCCCGACTGTAAATCACCCCTAAGACATAATGCTGTTTATAACGATTATAAGCTAAAGTGCTACTTACAGGATATTCCCGCACGCGGAAATAGCCGCCAAAAGTGCCAAGGGTCATGCCATTAACTCGCGCATTTCCGTTTTTATCGCGACCTGTTCGGTAGGTCGTCTTGATGTCTACGGCGAAGCATTGGTTTTGATCAATTTTTGAAATTAAGCTCAAGTCAGGATATTGATTTTGTGCTTGAGCCAAGATGACATTATCACCCTGCTCCTCAGCAAAGCGTAGAATGATAGGAAGCAACAACAATTCCAGAACTTTTGATAACACTTTTGTATCTAATGATATAGTATAAATACGCTGATATACATCTATAAAACCTTTGACGGTCCAATCACCTTTTGGGGTGGAAACCTGCTTTTGTAATGCATCTAAGTATTGCGATAAGCTTTTCTTAAAGTCCAAACTTCGTTACCTTTCGTCAAACCGCGATGAGTAACAATTCATTAGATTTTTTGTGCGCTAGCGCATATTGTTTAGGTTGCGAGGCTTCCCACACATGCCTTTTGTAGGCACTCAATAAGGCTATCAATTGCGCTTTAGATGGAATACCATCATCACGATAGGAGACGACCAATACACTATCGCGATGCTTTTGAACCAATTGGTCAAAAGCATCTAAAATTGTTTGCGCTTTACTCCAGAGTGATTTCTGCGGATATAAACGGCGATGCTTGCTCGTGTAATCAATATGGGCGGGCCATTCTCTATAGTTTACAATTCCTTCAAGAAAATGATAAAAGTCATGATAATCAACGCCATTTCCTTTACGATTGAAATAAGGGGGGTCAATGTATACCAAATCAGCAGAGGTGGGTGTGTCTAGGGCATCGCATCGCATCGCCTGATTATTTCGTCCATTGCTAAACACAGCTCGGTTCGCTTCGGCGACGAAGTTACAAAAGTGAATATCAAAAGCAGTATCCCAAGTCACTTTATTACCAAAACTACGTTTGACATCAGCAGTACGCATGTAAAGGTTAGCTCGGTGGAAAAGATTATAGGGGCGCTTGATAATACAAGCCTGAAAAAGCGCAAAATACGCTAAAGCTCGTTTATAGGGGTTAGCCAGCAAGTAATTGATGTTATAAATAATTTTGTCTAGCCACAGATTTTCTTCATGCGTGAAATAGATGCCATCAAATGTTTTTTGGATAAAATTTGGATACGTTATTTCTCGTTTATCACTTAGCACAAGCGTAATATCTTCATCCGTCAGGGTAACTCCAGAATTTTCAATTAACGCTAATCCAATCTGGTAATTGAAGGCCAATATGTCGTTATAAATAACTTGTTTACCTGCATTCTTGAACATATGGCTGACAGCGCCTGTACCGCCAAAAACATCCAATACACTATCAAACTCAATATGCTGTACACTTTCCCAAATCCACTCAACTAGTTTCCGCTTACTCCCCTGATAGCGGGTTGATGGAAAAGGGTAATGGAAGGGTCGTGCATGCGTTAACGGAAATAGGGCGCGTTGTCGCGGTGTCAAGGTTCAGCCCTTTTGCAACACCTGACCATCTAGGTCGTGTAGCGCCGCTTTGACGAGGGCCAGCGCATGGGCGTAATCGTCGCGGTGGAGCATGGCGCTAGGGGTGTGGATGTAACGACACGGTATAGAGATGACGGCCGTAGGCACGCCCTCCCCTGTGAGGTGTATTGCGCCGCCATCCGTGCCGCCGCCTAAGGCGGTCTTCAATTGGTAAGGGATGCCGTGTTTTTGGGCGATATGTCTAAGGGCGGTTAACAAGCGGGGGTCGGCTATCATGCTCTTGTCCATGACCGTTAGCGCGGGGCCGTGCCCTAACTTCGTCCCCGGATTAGAGGTGGCGGCGATTTCGTCGGGGTCTGCTAGGGGGTTCGGCAGGTCGTAGGCCGTCGTGCCCTCTAGGATGATGGCGATGTGTGGCAAGCTACGGCGAGCGGCCACACGCGCCCCGCGCAAGCCGATTTCCTCCTGCGTGGTGAACGCCGCCCATAATTCCAGCGGGTAGGGGCCGGCTTGTAAAATATCCACCAATAACGCGCATCCCGCCCGATTATCGAAGGCTTTGCCGCGCAATAGCTTATCGCCTATTTCCATATAGGCGCTATCGAAGGCGATACGGTCGCCGCGCTTCACCTTGCCGTTGAGTTCCTCTTTTTTGCTGACGCCAATATCTATCCGCAGGTTGCTCATTTTGACCGTGTTAGACGACTGATTTTGATGAATGGGCGTCCAGATGACCACGCCGGGCGTCTGCTTTTCCCCGATTTTGACGCGCAAACCGGGCAAGATGCGCTCGTCAATGCCGCCCACGTTGGTAAAACGGATGAGTCCGTTATTATCAAAACCGGTCACCATCAGCCCTATTTCGTCCATGTGGGCGGCTAGCAGAACACGCAAGGTTGCTTCGCCTGCCGCGCGCTGTACAGCGGTGATATTGCCGAGGGCGTCTACTTGTATATCTTCGACATGCGCTTGTATGGCCGGCAAAATGAGACGCCGCACCGCGCCTTCATCTCCGGATACACCAATAGCGGTGGATAATTCCTTAAGTAGCATCATGATAGTCTCTATTCGTTAGCGAAATAGGTTTCTACACAAGCCTGAGAACAAAAAATGGGGCTATGCGGGTCGTCGGCGTTGATGAGCCAGTGCTCTTCACAGATGGGGTTACCGCACTGGTCGCAGGCGGCCAAACGCACCACGAATTCCGGCCGCCCGCATTCGACGCACGTAGCCGCTTCGGCTATCGGCGCGTCTGCGTCTTCACCCTCGCCAGAGTCTTGCATGGGGGCGGAAAAAGCGGCTAAAGCTTGCATAGCGGCCATGAGCACCATAGGGTCAGGATCGCTAAGGGCGAAGTTCAGCGCGTCTTTAGCCAATTGACGTTGCGCGCCACCCAAAGAAGGGGCCATCGCCACGATGAGGCGGATAGCCTCGCCGCGAACCGACGGGTCGGGGTTGTTTTGCAGATGGTCAATTAATTCATCGAAAGAGGGTGTGGCCATAAATGCTATCCTTGCTGAGCGGGCTATAGACCTATTGTACCTTAATATCTGCCAGATGGGCGCTGTTCGGGCGATTTTTATCCTCGCGCCTCAGTTGAACAAAAACGCCGTCCCGCGCATCTCCATGGGCATCGTGAATAACCCCCACGCGCTCAACATCAGCGCTAACAATAGCGTAATCCACGGCAAAAACCCCAAAAAGGCGCGGCGTCCATATAAGCGCAGGGCGATTCGTTGGGCGATAACCACGCTCCACAAGAAACCGCCCAAAAGGGCTAACACCTGCAACAAGCCGATGATATTGGCATCTAACCCGCCGCCCCAGCGCGCCCAATCGCCGACGCCGCCCCAAAATTCTTGCAAAATGGGGATGAAGGTTAGCGGCGCGATGAAGAAGTGGAAGCTGTAGTGGGCTATCCAAATGCCAAAGCCGAGCGGAACAAAGGTCGGCGCGAAGCTCGCCACAGTGTCGCGCAGTGGGCGGGCATCGCCGACGAGAAGCCGCCCTAGTTGCCCCACCAGAACGGCGCAAAAGATAGGCAATAGCAGGTTGCCCACCGCAAAAATCAATAACAAAGGGATGAATTCACTTTGAAAGCCAAACGTATCCACCATCCAACCGAGCAGGTCATAAATGGGCGGCACCATGCCAAAAACATTGGTGATCCCCATAAAGGCAAGGATGATGGCCAACAGCGATATATCCCAACGCTTGGGCCATCCCTCCGCGCGGAGCCATTCGCGGCCCGGCGCGCGCGCCATCCAGCCGATGTTATCGTGGGGGCAGGCGCGGACACAATCGAGGCATAGCGTACAGTCGAGGTTACTCGTGATTTGCGGCGCGAATAGCAACGTGCCACACCCTAGCGCGCCATCCGGCCCGCTCCGCACTTCCCGCTGGCCGCCGCCGATGTCGTCTAGGCGGATAGTGGGCGTAGGCGCATAACGCCCGCTGATGCACTCCTTGCCCACACAAGCACGGCATATCTCGCGGTCTTTGACCATGATTTGGGTGGGGGCGGCCGTCGAATAGATGAAGTTAAAAGTCCCCAAGGGACAAACGTACTTACAAAAAGCGGATTCTGTGAACAAAGCCTCTAGGGCGAAGGATGCCACAAAATAGAAGACGACCACCCATGCCGTCAGCGCGGGGCTGGCCCACAAATCCAGCCATTCGTACAGGAAAAAGAGGGCGAACAAGCCGCCGATGGCTAGCCATTTGCCGCGTAACGCTTTTGGCCAGCGGCGACCACGGATAGAGAGGCGCTTGGCCAGCGTGCGCGGCAGGGTGAAAGGACAGCCCATACAGAATAAATTACCAACCAGCAAGAGCGCCACCACCACCAGCCCGCGATAATGCACCCACGGCAACACCGTAGCGAGATTACGGGCGGGGTTCTGCGGCCCCACGAAGCCATCTATTAAGATGAGCACAGCGATAATGACTACGGGGAACTGTACCGCCAAGCGCCCCCAACGGCTTTTGAGTAAGCGCCCCAGCAGGGGAATTCGTAAGAGGTCTAGGGCGGTCTTGGGACGATAAAGCGTATTGGATGTCATGGTCAACGTCCGAGAAATTTTAATCCGTTGCCTGTAAAAGCGATGACTAGCTCGGCGGAAGGGCCGATGCGCTCGCGGATGCGTGGAAAGGCGGCCACCGTGACGGCGCTTGTCGGCTCGACTGTCAGCCCCGCGCGGTACAATTGGTCGCGCGCTTGGGCGATGGCGTCGTTACCCACGCGCAAGGCCGCGCCGCCGCTCTCGCGGATGGCGCGTAAGACTTCCACGCCGCGCACCGGATGGTCTACGATGATGCCATCGGCGATGGTGGGCGTGGGCGTGACCTCGGCGGGGTGGTCTGCGCCCGCTTCCCACGCTAGCGCGATGGGCGCACAGCCTTCAGATTGCACGCCAAACAGGGTAGGCATCCGCACGATGAGGCCCGCTTGCAATAGAGCGCGAAAGCCGTAAGCGAAGCCCAAAAATAAACCGCCATGGCCGATGGGGGTAGCCACCGCATCCGGGGCGCGCCGCCCCAATTGCTCCCACACCTCCCAAGCCACGGTCATTTGCCCCAACAAAAAGTAAGGACTCCACGCATGGCTAGCGTAGGGGGTGCTTTCGGCGGCTTGTTGGCACGCTTGCGTCTTGGCGTATTGTGGGCCGGGCACTTCTACTAGCTCCCCGCCCAAAGAGCGGATAAGCCCCTTTTTGGCGGGGTCGCCCGTGGACGGCACGAAGATACGGGGATGCATACCCGCCTTAACTGCGAACGCCGCCACCGACGCGCCCGCATTGCCGCTGGAATCTTCCACCACGGCGCGCACGCCATAGGCTGCCATGTGGTTGATGAGCGTTGTTGTGCCACGGTCTTTATAAGAACCTGTCGGGTTCAGATACTCTAGCTTGGCCCAAAAACTATCGCCCTCCAAGCTGACGCGGGTTAGTGGGGTTAGCCCTTCGCCCAAAGTCACGCGCTTTTGTACAGGTAACATCGCTTGGTAACGCCACAAAGAGAAATCATCCGCGATGATACGGTCCGCATGAAAGCGCGGCCAATCACCAAACGTTAAGGCGCCCCCACAAGCGGCGCATCGCCAAGCTAAAGGCTCTGCAGGCGTAGCGCAAACACTACACATCACGGTTGTCATAAGCCTAACCCTTTAAGCCGCGCGACCAAAGCGCCAAAATCGCGCTCCCGTTGGGCATCGTCCGCTAGCGGAGAGAAAATGCGCGTCGCCAAGTGGAGCAGGTCGCCGCAGTCGCGTTGCAGTTGATAAAAATGAATCACGTCTTGTTGGATGCTGAAATCGCCAACGATGCTCAAATACCCATCGAGCGCGGCCGGCCACGCCGCGAGGGCGATTAAATCGCGCTCTTTGGGGGCGTAAAGGCACATGTCCCAATCAATGAGGGCGATAGCGCCATCCTCGCGCAGGAGGATATTATCGGCGATGGGCGCGCCGTGGCAGATGACAAAGGTATCGGCCAACGTCTCGTTCATCACTACCCGATGCTGAACCTCGTCTAGCGCTTCTGCCAATTCTAGCAGGGGCTGGCGCAGATTGTGGAGCAGGAGCGCCGTTCGGACGACGAACGGTTCTCGGTCGCGATAATCGTTGAGTCGGCGCAGGAGCGGGCGCAAATCCTGCGCTAAAAAACGCTCGCGGCGCGGGTAACAATCGAGGCGGGGGCGCGCCCGATGCAACCGCCCGATTAACTCCCCGACGATGAATTGTTGCTCGCCCGTCAACTCTGTTTCGCTGGCGAGCGCCCCATGCACGTAGGGGAATAAGGCGGCGCGATAATCGCCCACGGGGGCCACCCAACCGAAAGAATCGGTCATTTCTGGGGCGACCACCTCGCCCAAGCCACAATCGCGGTGCAAACTGTGCGCGGCGCGCAAAGCGAATTCGTCCAAGGCGTCTTTGCACACGCCATCGGGCGCGACTTTGAAAAACCAACGCCGCGCGTATTCATCCTCCACCACATAGCCCCAAGAGCACCGCCCTTCGCCAACGAACCCCAATTGAACAGGGCGGATGCTCCACCATGTGGCCAACCATTCACGAATGCGATTTGTATCCACGGCGGGCGGGTTAGGCATGTTCTCCTGCTACCATCAGCTAACTTCCCTGCTACCATTGTACCGAAAAGCGGCGGTCTGTGTAATCATTCGGTGATTTGAGGCATCTAGAGTATAATTAAGATAGCGTATATAACGAGGACGACAGGGCGGCAATGCTCATCAAGCGCCCTAGTTCACAAGGTTAGCCTAATGACGATTCATGATGCTTTTGGTCGCCCCCTGCGCGACTTGCGAATTTCAGTCACCGACCGCTGTAATTTCCGTTGCACTTACTGCATGCCTGCGGAAATTTTTAACGAGCGCTACCAATTCTTGCCCAAAAAAGAATTGCTGACCTTTGAAGAAATCACCCGCCTGACGCGCGTCATCGTGCGTCTAGGCGCCGTCAAAATACGCCTGACCGGCGGCGAGCCGTTGATGCGCCAAAATCTCGATAGGCTCGTGGCGCAGTTGCGCGCTATCGAAGGCGTGGAAGATATGGCGCTGACCACCAACGGTTACTTCTTGCCGCAACAGGCCGCCGCGCTTCGCGCCGCTGGTCTGGAGCGCATCACTATCAGCCTCGATTCTTTGGATGAGGCCGTCTTTCGCCGCATGAATGGCGACCGTTCTAGCGTGGCGCAGGTCTTGGCGGGCATCGCGGCGGCGGAGCAAGTCGGCTTTCGCAAAATAAAAATCAATACGGTTGTCCAGCGCGGGGTCAATGACCATACTATCGTAGAGCTGGCGCGCCATTTCAAGGAGCGCGGGCATATCGTGCGCTTTATCGAATATATGGATGTGGGCACGATGAACGGCTGGTCGCGCGATGATGTGGTGACCGCGGACGAGATTATCGCCCGCATTGACGCTGAACTGCCGCTGGAAGCCATCGAGAGCAATTATTATGGCGAGGTGGCGCGGCGCTATCGCTATCGCGACGGCGGCGGTGAAATCGGCGTGATTACCTCGGTCACCAAGCCCTTCTGTGGGTCTTGTACCCGCATGCGCCTTTCGCCGGAAGGCCACATCTTCACCTGTTTATTCGCCGCCAAAGGCGTTGATTTGCGCGGCCCCCTGCGCGCGGGCGCGAGTGACGACGACATCGAAGCCCTCATCCGCGGGGCGTGGGGCGCGCGCATAGACCGCTACTCCGAAATCCGCTTCTCGCTCGATAAGCCCCCGCGCGATAAAGTGGAGATGTACCATATCGGCGGCTGAGCTTGACGTAGCGCTCATCTTATCCTCATGAAACACACAGCTATTTGTGCCACGATTCACAAAATGCGCACCTGTGTAGACGAGGGATAGAATCAATGATAGCCTTGCCGATGCTCCTTCGGCTGAGTTTACGTTATATTGAGCGGCGCTTTTTGCAAAGTCTTTTCTTCATCGTCGGCGTTGCCTTGGGCGTGGCGGTGATGATAGCGATAGACATCGCCAATGGCTCCGCTAGCCGCGCCTTCGCCTTGAGCACGGAGAGCATCACCGGCAAAGCCACGCACCAAATCAGAGGCGGGCCAGCCGGCTTACCCAGCGATTTATACGCCGCTGTGCGCTTAGAGCTAGGGCTTCGGGAGAGCGCGCCGATTATTTTAGAGTATGTGCGGGCGGCCGAAATCGGCCAACAGCCCTTGCGCTTGTTCGGCGTGGACCCTTTCGCAGAGCCGCCCTTCCGCGATTATCTATCAGATGTGACGGTGGATGGTGACCAAGACGCTTTCAGCGCGCTCACCCGTTTCATCGCAGAGCCGGGGACGGTGCTCATCAGCGCGGACTTGGCGGCGCGGCACGGGCTGAGCAAGGGGGATACCCTGACCATCAGCGCCCGCGATGGCCGGACCCAAGCCCGCATCCTCGGTTTATTGACACCGCCCGATAGCGTCAGTCGCCAAGCATTGGACGACTTGGTGCTAACCGACATCGCCACCGCCCAAGAAATGGTCGGTTTGGCGGGGCGCATCACCCGCATAGACCTCATCTTGCCGAATGATTACGATACCGAAGCGTTATTGGCCCGCCTGCCCGATAACGCTACGCTCATCGCCCTGCGCGGCGACAACGACGCCCTGCAACAATTGACCGCCGCCTTCGAGATTAATTTACAAGCGCTCAGCCTGTTGGCCCTGGTGGTGGGGGTATTCCTCATCTACAACACGGTGACGTTCAGCGTGGTGCAACGGCGGCCGGTCATCGGCATTTTGCGCTCTTTAGGCATGACGCGCGACCAAGTGTTCACTTTCATCTTGAGCGAGGCCGTCATGTTGGGGGGCGTGGGCATCGTGTTAGGGTTGGGCTTGGGGGTTATCTTCGGGCGATTGGCGGTGGGCTTGGTCGCCCAGACCATCAGCGATTTATATTTCACGGTCAATGTGCAAAGCATCACCGTGACCCCTTTCACCCTGATGAAAGGCGCGGGCATCGGTTTGCTGGCGAGCGTGGGGGCCGCGCTCGTGCCGTCATTGTCGGCCACGCGCACACCGCCGGCCGGGACACTCCGCCGCTCCCAATTCGAGGAGAGCGCGCGCCGCCTAGTCCCCTTGTTGACCATCGCGGGCGGCGCGTTAATAGGCTGTGGCATCTTATTGTTGGGCCTGCCCACACAGGATTTATTCATCAGTTTTGGTGCGCTCTTTTGTATCATCGTCGGCGGGGCTTTGTTCACGCCGTCTTTGCTCGTGGTCGGGATGTGGGCCAGCCGTCCGCTGACGGGGCGCTTGTGGGGGGTGGTGGGGCGCATGGCCCCGCGGGCTATCGTCCGTTCGCTCAGCCGCACTTCGGTAGCGGTCGCCGCGTTGACTATCGCCGTCAGCGTGATTGTAGGCGTCAGCGTGATGATTAGTAGTTTCCGTAGCACGGTGGATGATTGGCTGACCAACACCTTGGGGGCGGATATTTTCATCTCGCCGCCCGCCCTGACGGCCAACCGCGCCACCGTGGATGTAGACCCGCTCGTGATGGACATCATCGCGGGTGTGGCGGGTGTAGAGCGCTTGTCGGCGGCCCGCAATATCAGCGCCATTGCCCCCGATTACCCCAACTTGCCGCCGGCCAATGTGCTGGCCAGCAGTTTCGACATCGCGCAGGGGGCGCGCCGCTTTGTGTGGACGCGCGTACCCGCTGGCGAACACCAACGCGCCTTAGACGCGGGGCAAATTATGGTGAGCGAACCTTTCGCTTTCCGCCGCGGCATCACGCCCGATAAGAATACTATCCGCCTGATGACCGACCGCGGCGTACAAACGTTCACCATCTTTGGCGTCTACTACGATTACAGCACAGACCAAGGCTCTATCTATATGAGCCGACAGACGTACACCCGCTGGTTCGACGACCCCTTTATCTCCTCGGTGGCGGTTTTTGTATCCCCTAACGCCGATGTCCAACAAGTGATGAACGCTCTGCGGGTAGCGCTGGCCGATTATGATATGACCGTGCAATCGAACCGCGATTTGCGCGCCAGCGCTTTGGAGGTCTTCGACCGCACTTTCACTATCACCGTCGCTTTGCGCTTGTTGGCGACGATTGTTGCTTTTATCGGCATCCTCGCCGCTTTGATGGCGCTACAGCTAGAGCACACCCGTGAATATGGGGTGATGCGCGCCAGCGGCATGACGCCCGTCCAATTGTGGCGCTATACCCTGCTACAGACCGGCCTGATGGGGTTGGTGGCCGGGGTTTTGGCATTGCCTATCGGTTTGGCGCTGGCGCTCGTGCTGATTTACGTCATCAATGTGCGCTCCTTCGGCTGGACGATGCAGTTAGCCCCGTCGTTATCCGCTTTTGGCGAAGCTTTCGCGGTGGCTATCATCGCGTCCTTGCTGGCCGGGCTGTACCCGGCGTGGAAATTGACGCAATTATCGCCGTCCCGCGCCTTGCGGAGCGAATGACGCTTCAGCTTTGCCATACTTCGGCTAGGGTCACCCGCGCCCCGCTTTCCGCCGCGCGCAACATCGCTTCGATGCAGGCGACATCGCGCAATGCTTCTTCTGCGCTATTGCGATGCGGCAATCCCTCGCGGATGGCTTGGGCGAAAGCGACGAGTTCGTTTCGCACGCCGTCATAATCGTAAGAAAAGCTTTCGGTTTTGCCGCCGCTGGTCAGATGTAGGGATTTTGGCTCGACCACTAACGCGCCTTCTGTCCCCGCGATGTATAGATGGTTGCCCCATGGCGCGCCGTTAGCGTAAGTGGCCACATAAGCGCCGACCGCGCCGCTTTCGTATTCGATGGCGGCGCTGATAGTGTCGCACGGGGGTAAATCGGGGCGATGCTGGGCGATGGTGGCGCTCACAGCGCTCATCTCCCCTAATATCATGCGGAGCGCGGCGATATGATGCACGCCTCCATCTAGCAGATAACCGCCGGGGAAGCTATTATCGCGCCGCCACGGCGTTTGGTAGTAGATATTGCTAGGGGTCATGGCGTTGTGGAGCGCCCAATGGGCCGTCAAGACGCGCCCGATGCGCCCGCTAGCGACCAGCTCGGCCGCCCGCATAATCCGCGATTCGTAGCGCCAATTCTCCCCAACCATCCAAACACTATCGCCGTGGGCGCTCAATAGCTGTTTGCCAATCGCCACCGTAGGGGCTACGGGCTTCTCGCTGAGCACATGCTTGCCCGCGCGCAGAGCCATATCCACGATGGACGGCATTTGG
This sequence comes from Anaerolineaceae bacterium, assembly GCA_037441665.1. Taxonomy (GTDB): domain Bacteria; phylum Chloroflexota; class Anaerolineae; order Aggregatilineales; family Phototrophicaceae; genus JBBIRQ01. The sequence goes on from JBBIRQ010000008.1 coordinate 39,380, forward strand.
GCGATAGGCAAAATAATATCCACCGCCTCGATACGCTCATCATTTAGCACCGCGTTGATGTCATCGGTAGCCCACGCGCCGCCGATGACGCTAGCTAAGGTTTGGGCAGATTCTAAACGGCGGCTAGCAACGGCCACAATCTGGTAATAATGGGACAATTGTTTGAGCGCGGGAACATGAACTTCTTTAGCGAATAGCCCCGCACCGATAATAGCGATGCGAATCGGTGTCATAATAGCTCCTATTAAAAGAATGGGTGAAGACAATTTAATCAGGAATGGGGAATTTTGCCACTAGGTACGGCGATAATATCTCATTTGCGCTGTGCCGTCTGCGCTTTAATCATATAATCGGGTTTGCGGATGTAAGCCCCGCAAAACAAAGGAGGAAACCATGCCGCCAAAACTCATAGACTTCATCCCGCGCTTGGCTGGCCAGCGTTGGGCGGTCGTCGGCGACATCATCTTAGACCGTTATATCTATGGGCGCGCGACGCGCTTAAGCCGCGAAGCGCCCATCCCGGTATTGGAATTCACCGAACAGACCCATATCCCCGGCGGCGCGGCCAACCCCTCCGCCACCATGCGGGCGCTAGGTAGCGCGGTCATGCAAATAGGCGTGGTCGGCGCTGATGCAGAAGGCGACATCTTGCTAGCCGATTTGGGCGCGCGCGGTATCGCCACCGATGCGATTTTGCGCCGCGATGGGCACAGCACCACCGTGAAGACGCGCATCATGGCCCAAATGGGCCTGCGCTTTCCGCAACAGGTCGCCCGCATTGATACCCTCGCCCGCGCGCCATTAACCCCTGCGGAAGAAGCCGCTTTATTGGCTTGGGCGGAGCGCGAACTCCCGACGGTGGATGGCATCTTGGTATCCGATTACCACATGGGGTTACTGACCCCTTCCCTTGTGGCGGGACTGCGCGAGGCGGCGCAACGGCGCGGCGCGCTATTGGTCGCCGATGCCCAAGGGCAATTGGAGAAATATAGCCAGTTCCATACGGTCAAGTGCAATGCCGATGACGCCCGAGCTTACCTGCGGCGCGAGCTGAAAAGTGATGCCGATTTCGGCGATGCCGCCCGCGCGCTCTACGAGTCCTTGGGGCTATCGGGCGTGATGGTCATCACCCGCGGCGCGGATGGGGCTAGTTTGGCCACCGATGACGCCCTGTTTCACGTCCCATCGCCCACGATTAGCGATGTGTACGATACGGTGGGGGCGGGCGATACCTTCATCGCGGTTTTCGCGCTCGCGTTGGCGGCGCGCATCCCGCCCGCTATCGCGGCTGAGCTGGCCAATGTGGCTAGCGGGGTCGTGGTGCGCCATGTGGGCAACTACGCGCCCACCCCGGACGATTTGGCCCGCGCAACCTCAGCCAGATAATAAGCGCGGCATGATGCGGTCCATCAACAGGGCGGTATCTTCCAACGATTGGAAGTCATCCGCATAGGAGATGACGTTCAATTGGGGGTCGTAGCTCCAAAAATTGGCCGCTTCGTACAAAAAACGGATATATGTATAACAAATCCCCAAGACCACCCGCGAATAGACGCTATAGGCCATGTATGGGAAAAAAAGGATGATGCCCCTATCGTGGATGTAGAGGACGATACCCAAACGTTCATCGGGGAAGTGTAGCTCTACATCGGCGCCCGGCCCTTGCACGGGGATGAGCGCGGGGTCGAGGCGGAGCAGATGGCGGGCGAGCGCTTTAGGGCGCAACTTACGGACCGGCCAGAACTGTTCTGGCTGGTCTTGGCTTTGGCCGTTGACGAATAGCCATTCCAGCATGGCGGGCGTCAACTTATTCAGCTTAGGGATATACAAGTGAATTTCATAAATCATGGGCTAGGTGGCTTTTGGCATCTCGTCACTATCACTGTACCACAACTTTAATCGGACTGCGCGGGGGGCGTCGCTGTTGGCAGGTTATACCACAAACGGGTGACGGGCACTACGTTCAACTGCAACCCAACCGCATAACCCAATTCTGACTCCATCGCGCGCGCCAACGCCGCTAGGGCATCGGACGGGATACGGTCGTCACTTTGGAGCTGGACGCGCACCACCGCATCTTGTAAAGACAAATCGAGGACTTGGACATTCGGCAACTGGCGTTCGACCAATTCGACCAAGCGAGCAGTGGCGAGGTCGGCGGCGCTGAGCGCGTCCCATTGTATGATTTCTAAGCGGGTATCCGACCCGAAGGCATCGCGCAGGACGGCATCGGCGCGGGCGATTTGTTCGGCCGCGATGGGCTGGCCCGCGCGGATGGTGACCACCACTTCTAGCGGATTCGTGCGCCGCTTATCTATAGAGACCACTTGGGACGGCGCGAAAATGTCCGTCAGGCGGGCGTAGGTGGCGCTCTCTTCTTGGGCGCGTAAGTTCAGATTGAACAGCACCGCGATAACGAGGACAATCGTCGCGGCCAAGCCCGCCCACCATAGCGCCGTCCAGCGGGAGGCGGCTTCTCGGCGCAGCGGGCGTAACCCCATCCACAAGAAGATGAGCGATTCCGCCCCGACGATGAAGGCGATATTGGTTAAAAAGAGCAAAAAAGCGCCGCCGGCCAAAGCCGCATCTTGGATGGCGATACCTAAACCGATAGTACAGACGGGGGGCATTAAGGCCGCGGCGATGGCCACGCCCGCTAATGCGGCGGGGATGTCTTTACGGCTAGTGGCATATGCCGCCACCAAACCCGATACCAACGCCACCCCTGCATCCAAGAGCGAAGGCGTCCCGCGAGCCAACATCTCCGACGTGGGGGCTTCTATCGGGAGCAAACGCCCCAAAGTGATTGCTAGCAACAACGCCAACATCACCCCCTGCGTCAAGGTGGTGAGCGCGCGTTGGACGAGGGGGATTTGGGCGCGCACTAAACCGATGGCCAGCGCCGCTAGCGGTTGCATCAACGGCGCTACTAACATCGCCCCGATGATGACCGCCGGGCTATTTGCCAACAGGCCAAATGTGGCTAAACCAGCGGAAAGCACAATCATCATCAGATAGTCTAGCGTTGGTTCTGCCGATTTTTGCCCCTGCCAAACCACCTCGCTCTGTTCCACTTTGGTCATCGTCGGATTCCAGCGATAGTATTGGCGTTGTAAAAAACCGCCTAGCGTCTCTCTGCGGGCGACTTCCGATACCATGATGACCGGCCCTTCCGCCCGATTGAGCAATTGGTGCTCTAAACTGCCGTTGATGATTTGTTGGCTTAGCTCTTTTTTTTGAGAAAACCCCAACACAATCAAATCTTCTGGCCCGCTTTCGCGTAAGATTCGGCGCGTCACCCCATAACTCGGATAAACCTTTTCCACGAGATAGGGCGGTAAATCGGAGAGGTGTTTATCTAGCTCGGACTCATTTTCTGTGGGGAAGATGTAACTCCGCTGGATATAAAGCCGCAAGGGGATTTGGTGGCGCTGGGCCAGTTGCGCGGCCAGCCGCACCGCGGCGGTCTGGTAATGACCGTAATCTATCGGCAAAAAGATACGTTGATAGCGGGGGGAATCGCTGATACGGTAGATGATGACATCGCATGGTGCGGCGAGGACGCAGTTATCTACAATAGCGCCCAATTTCACTTCTTGCCGCTTGGGGTGTTGCACACCCATCACGAGCAAGTCAGCGCCACGTTCGCGGGCGGCGTCCAATATCCCGCGCGAGACGCTGTTGGCCAATTCGGTCACCAGTTGGACGTTGTGGCCCGCTTGTTGGAATTTTTCGATGAGCGGTTCTAGGGCTTCGGTCGTTTTGGTTTTGGCTTCGCCTTCGCCCTCGGCTATCGTCAAGGCGATGACCTCGCCTTCCTCGCTGGACGCCAACGACAAAGCCAACTGGAGCAGGCGCTCGGCGGTATCTGGCCGCGCTACCGAGACGAGTACCAAATGTGGCAAGTGGTTTTTGTGGTTATCTGGCACGGATTCTCCTAAACGGATAATAGGCCCGCGGGTATGCTAGCGAGAGGGACGCACGGCGTCAACACTCCGCCGCCATCGCCACCTCTCATTATATAGCGCTTTTATCCTTAAGAAGCTTGTGCCAATGTGACGAACGCGGCATCATTAATGGGCGATATGGCGATAACCACTGAACGGTCAATACCGAGGATAGCGAGCATGTTCCAAGACAAATATATTATCGTGAGCGGCGCGGCTAGCGGCATTGGTCGGGCCACCGCCGCCGCTTTGATGGCCCACGGGGCGCACGTCGCCTTTTGGGATATAGACCCTCAAGTGGGGCAAATAGCAGGGGAGTCGGATTATGCTATTGTAGATGTTAGCGAACCAGATAGCATACAAAAGGCCTTAACCGACTTTTTGGCGCGGGCGGGGCGTCTGGATGGCGTGGTACACTGCGCGGGAATCGCCCGTGTGGGGCGCTTTGCCGATTTGGACGTGGCGCAATACCGCACGCTGACGCTGGTCAACTTGTTTGGGAGCATGGCGCTGGCCCACGCGGTATTGCCGCATCTGACCCAAACGCGCGGGAGTTTGGTTCTGGTCAGCTCGGTATCGGCTTTTTATGGCCCGCCCGATTTCGTCGCTTACGGCGCCACGAAAGCCGGCGTGCTCAATCTGGCCCAGGGCTTGCGCGTGGAATACGAGGGAACAGGGGTGCATATTGGGGTCGTTTGCCCGCATTTCGTCAATACGCCCATGTATCAGCAAGAGAGCCGCAAATCCGCTTTCGCCGCTAGCCAATCGCTATTTGTGGAGTTGCGCGGCGCGGATGTCGTGGCTGAAGCCATTTTAGACGGCATGCGCCAGCGCCGCTTCATGGTTTGGACGGGTTGGCGGCCGCGGCTCATCTTTTGGGTGACGCGCCTCGCCTTTTTCCTCGCCCATGGCATTATGGCCCGCACGTGGCGTAACAGTCGCCCATCCGACGACAAGGCTACGATTGGGCGCTTGTGATATGCCGCGATGAGCAAAAGCCATTTACAATAGGATAAAACCATATCATGAGGTGAAATTTATGATTATCATGTCGCGTTCAAGCCGTTTATTCGTCGTAGTAGTCATCTGCGCCCTATCGCTCAGCGTATTGGTTCAGGTGCGGGCGGGCGAACCAGACATCCCCGGTGGCGAACCCGCGCCAGAACCCAGCGCTACCCCCGCGCCAGCATCCGATGACCAAGTGGCGGAATTCACCTATACGATTGATTATGAACCTGATATAGCGGTCGCATGGATGCGTTTGCTCTATGACCTCGTAGAGGCAGAGGGCGTATCGGCCCCGGGCGGCGCGCGTTTATACGGTTATGCGGGCGTCACACTTTATCAAGCGGTCGTGCCGGGCATGCCCAATAACTTCTCGCTCGTGGGCACTTTGCCGCGATTCCAGGAAATACCTTCTATAAATTACGAAAAACCTTATGATTGGCCCGCTGTGGCCGTCGCCGCTTTATCCACAGTGTATCCTCATTTCTTCGATGCCCCGTCCAACGCCACGCTAAATGCCATCCGCGACCTGCGCGACCGCCATATTGCGGAGCGTAAAGCGGTCGCCAATGATGAGATGGTGGATTGGTCCGTGCAATATGGCGACGAACTGGGGGCGGCCATCGTCGCATGGATGAACAATGATGGTTATTTGTTCACTAGAGACCGTGGTTATACCATCCCCACCGGCGACCCGTCCCTTTGGGAACTGACCACGCCGGGCACTGCCCCGGTAGAGCCTTATTGGGGCACATTACAAGCCTTTGGACTGATGTTCACAGAAATTTGTCATCAGCGCCTGAATGTACCTTTTAGCACAGACCCCAACTCAGTCTTTTATCGTCAGGCGCTAGAGGTGAAAAACGCCTACGATGCGCTCACCACCGAGCAACAGGAAATCGCGCGGTTTTGGGTGGATACGCCGGGGGTGACGGGCACGCCGGCCGGCCACTGGTTGATGATAGGCATTCAATTGGTGGACATCCTCGACCTCGATTTGCAACGGACGGCAGAGATGTTCGCCCTGTTGAATATGGCCTTGAGCGACGCTTTCATCTCCGCGTGGTCGCTAAAGTACCAAATCAACCTTTTGCGCCCGGTGACTTATATCAACCGTTATATAGACCCCTCTTGGCGTCCTTATATCGAGACGCCGCCTTTCCCGGAGTATCCATCTGGGCATTCGGTGGTCTCTGGCGCGGCGGCTGAGGTGCTCACGCGCATGTTCGGGCCGGTGCCTTTCACCGACCGCACCCATGTGTTAACCGGCCACGAGCCGCTAGTGCGTGAATTCATGTCCTTTGAGCAAGCGGCCCAAGAGGCGGCTATCTCGCGCTTGTACGGCGGGATTCATTATCGCGTCGCTATCGAAAATGGTTTGCGGCAAGGGCAATGTGTCGGAAATCAAGTGCTGGGCAATGTGCCTTTGCGCTCTTTGCCCCAAGGGGGAGAATAGGGGTTGTATAGGCCAACCCCCTAGCGGCATCTAGGACGCTTTGGCGACCGCTTCTAGCTGGGCGATGGTCTGTTCAATCAGCGTTACAGCCCCGCCCAGCGTGACGGCGTCGAAGGCGAATTTAGCGCCAGCGGTGGCGAACAGTTCGGGGAGCGAAGCGGTGTTCCCCAACTTCAAGACGCGTTTATAGTCGGATAGGGCTTTGGTGTGGTTCTCCAGCGAATGCGCCCATACTTGGGCCGCGCCCAACTGCGCTAAACCGTACTCCACATAATAAAACGGGATTTGGAAGATGTGGAGTTTGCGTTGCCAGCCGGTGGCGACGACATCATCTAGACCGCTGTAATCCACCCCGACCATGAAGCGTTCCCATAGCGCCGTCCATTGGGCATCGCAGGCTTCGGGATTGCCGCCGTTGTCGGGGTGGGTATAGGCCCACTGTTGGAAAGCATCCACCACTGCCATATAGGGCCAAAATAGAATCATGCCTTCTAGATGTTCGATGCGGGCGCGCGCCGCTTCGGCGGCGTTGTAATAACCGCCTTGCTCGCGGGTCAGGTAGGGCGCGGCCAGCAATTCCATCGCCATAGAGGCTACTTCGCAAAATTCGATAGGCGCGCCTTTTTGGTGTATATAGGGTTGGTCGGCGCATAAAAAGGCGTGGAAGGCGTGCCCGCTCTCGTGGAGCATGGTTTGTACGTCGTCGTGGACGCCCACAGCATTCATGAAGATGAACGGGCGTTGCACGAGTTCAAAAGTGGTGCAATATCCGCCGGGCGCCTTGCCTTTGCGGTTGTCGAGGTCTAATAATTTTTCGGCGCGCATGGTGGCCACAAAAGCGCCCAATTGCGGGTCTACTTTGTTGAAGATGCTCTCGGTTTTTGCTTCTAGTTCTTGCGCTGTCTTAAAAGGACGGAGCGGGTCGCGGCCGTCGGGGTCTACGTCCAAATCCCACGGGCGCAGGCTGGCTACACCCAAACGCGCCCGCCGTTTATCGTAGATGCGGCGCATGGCCGGCACGACGACTTGCTCAATGGCTTTGTGGAAGGTTTCGGTATCGGCGGGGGTATAATCAAAGCGGTTGAAATCCTTCCAGCGATAATCCCGATAATTGGCGAAACCGGCATTATGGGCGATGCGCTGGCGCAAAGCAAATAGCTTGACCCATAGCTCATTCAGGGCTTGGCGGTCTTGCAAGGCGCGCTCGGACTTCAGCCGCCAGACGCGCTCACGCAGGGCGCGGTCGTTGCTTTGGAGCAAGGGTTGTAGGGCCGTGAGCGTTTTCTCTTCGCCTTCCCACATCACCGTTTGCGCGCCGATGATTTTATCGTATTCGATGCCTAGTTTGCTCTCCTCGGTGAATAGGGGCAAATTTTCGGCGCGGAAAATGTCGATAGCTTGGCGGATGGCGCGCAAGGGGACGCTGAAATTAGGCGGCTCTAGACCGCTTTCTACGAGCTTGCGCTCTAGGCGATTGCCGACTTCGCGCAGGGGCGGCGCGATGTGTTCCAGATAGCGGGTGAAGCGCTCCTCGGCCACCTTATCGGTCGTATCTACGGTGGTAGCGACGTACAAGCGGCTACCCAATTCGCCCACTAACGCCCCCCAACGCGACCAATCGGCCAGCCATGCTTTTAGCGTTTGTGGTGTGAGTTCGCGGGATAGCAGGTCATCGGCGTAGGCTTGGAAACGCGGCCAGTCCCAATCGAGCACATCGTGAACGGACGCGGGCAGTGTTTCAAACATGGGGTCTCCTTTCGGCAGTATATCATCGGACTAGTGTAACAGTCTCCATCTCAAAAAAGTAGAGGGGCATGATTTGCCGCGCCACCTTTTCGCCATGCGCCCTTGTCCCCGCGCATAAGAGGGTGTATAGTTTTATTCATTATTGCGCTCTACCCAATAACGTGCATAAACTATGACTGCTACCGCTACACCCCGCTTGCCCGCCTTGCGCCATCGCGATTTTCGCCTTGTATGGACGGGGGAACTCGTCTCGACCATCGGTTCTCAGATGCAACTTTACGCCATTGATTGGCACATCTTCCAACTCTTGCGCGGGCAATTGGTGCCCTTGCCCATCGGCGGCATCACGCTCAGCGCCGAGGCCTTGGGTTTGGGCTTATTGGGCTTGGTGCGGGTTATCCCTATCGTCCTATTCGCCCTATTGGGGGGCATGCTGGCCGATACGTACGACCGCCGCACGGTGATGATGGCCACGCGCGTTGTAGCGGCCGCTTTGGCCGGGCTGTTGGCGCTATTCACCCTCTCCGGCGCTATCACTATCTGGCTCATCTACGGGCTGACGGCGATAGCGGCCGGCGTCACCGCTTTAGATAGCCCGGCGCGGCAATCGCTCGTGCCTAACCTCGTCCCGCGGGAACATCTCTCTAATGCGGTCAGCCTGAATACCCTCATGTGGCAAATTGCCACTATCCTTGGCCCGGCTTTGACGGGCGTCATCATCGGGGCGCGTAGTTTATCGTCCGAGCAGGGCGCGGGGGACATTGCGGAATTAAACGCGCATATTGGCATCATCTATGCGCTTAATGCGCTCAGCTTTTTGGTAGCGCTCGTGGCTTTGGGCTTCATCCGTTATCGCGGCGCGGCTACCGGTGGCACGGCCGGCTTGGGCTGGAAGCCGCTGGTGGAAGGGTTGCGCTTCACGTATTCTACGCGCATCATTTGGGGGACGATGTTACTTGATTTTTTCGCCACCTTTTTCTCGTCAGCCCGTACCATGTTGCCCATTGTCGCCACTAACATCTTGGGGCTAGATGCGGCTGGCTATGGCCTATTGGCCACCGCTCAGCCGATCGGGGCGCTCATCGCGGGGGCAATCGTGGCCTTGCGCGGGGAGATACGGCAACAAGGGCGGGTGCTATTGCTCAGCGTGGCGATATACGGTTTAGCGACCGCTGGTTTTGGTTTGGCGGGCACGTTAGCGGTGGCTTATATCTGCTTTGCGCTGACTGGCGCGGGGGATACTGTATCTACTGTCATCCGTGGCACGATTCGGCAAATCATGACGCCGGATTACTTGCGGGGACGCATGACTAGCGTGAATATGATGTTCTTCATGGGCGGTCCCCAACTGGGCGAATTAGAGGCGGGCTTGGTGGCTTCGCTCTTTGGGGCGCCCTTCGCCATCGTCAGCGGCGGGGTCGCCACGGTATTACTCACCGCTTGGATTGCGTGGCAGTATCCCCGCCTGAGGAATTACACCCCCGAAACAGCGCCCCTGCCCGTAACCGCTTAATTGGGGATGGGCTGGGCGATAGCTTGGCGCGCTTCTAAGCGCATCGGTAGCCCGCCCTTGGGCCGTAGGGTGATGAGCGGCTCTTTTTCTACGGTCGTGCCCGCGGGCAATCGCAACTGATAACGCTGGGCGATAGTGGCCAACAAAAGCCGCGCTTCCATCATGGCGAAATTGTTGCCAATGCAGATGCGCGGGCCGCCGCCGAAAGGCAAATAAGCGAACTTGGCGATGCTGTTTTCGCGTTCGGGCAAAAAACGCTCCGGTCGGAACGCTTCCGGGTCGTCCCACCAGCGGGCATCGCGATGCGTGCGATAAGTCACGATGTTGACTTCTGCCCCTTTGGGGATGACGAAATCGCCCATATCCACTTCTTCTAGCGCTTGTCGCCCGAAGCTCCACGCCGGCGGGTAAAGGCGCATGGACTCTTTGATGACCCTATCGGTATAGGGCAATTGTTTCAGGTCATCCAAAGTAGGCGCTCGCCCGCCTAGCACAGCGTCTAATTCGGCGTGCAATTGCGCTTCAGCATCGGGATTTTGCGCCAATAGTACCCACGTCCAGTTGAGGGCATTGGCGGTCGTTTCGTGCCCGGCCAGCAAAAGGGTCATGGCTTCGTCGCGGATTTGTCGGTCGGGCATGGGCTGGCCGTCTTCGTCGCGGGCCAGCATCAGCATGCTGAGCAAATCGCCGTTATCGCGGTTTTCTTCGCGCCATTGGGCCATATAGCCGTAAACGATGCTATCCATGGTCTTTAGGGCGCGTTGCTCCCGTAGATGGCTGGGGGTCGGCATCCATGCTGGCCATAGGTCCGGCCGGCCCATCATGTCTTGGAAGACATCTAAAGACCGCCCGATGTCGTCGGCGGAGGTGCTAGCATCTACGTTGAATAGGGTCTTGGCTACAATCCCCAAGGTCAGCCGCATCATCTCGCGATCTATATCGAGCGTGGCGCGGTTTTGCCAGCGCTCCAACATCGCTAGGGTGTGGCTGACCATCGTATCGGCATAAGCCGCGATGCGCTGGGTGTGAAAGGCGGGTTGTATCATCCTGCGCTGGCCGCGCCAAAAATCGCCGTCGCTGGTGAGCAACCCATGCCCCAAAAAGCGTGCGAGGCCGCGTTGCTCGTCGCGATAATCGGCGCTCTTGCGGAAGCGATGCGCCTGCTTGACCAAAATCTCGTGCAAATGGTCAGGATTCGATAGCAAAAAAACATGATACTGTTCACCCACGCGCATATAAATGGTGTCGCCATAGGTATCGAACCAAGAAAGGATGCGGGCGAGCGGATTTTGCTGGAAGGTGTAATAGAAGTGATATATTTTTAAGGGATTCGCCGATATAGGCGGTGGGCCGGGTGGGAATTTGTGGGGTGTCATGTGGCATTTCCTCTTTTTATGATATATCATTGCTCATATCAAACATCATTTATCATAAGATAAGCGCTTTTTTTGTCAATTGGGCAAAAGGGGCACAAACTATCATAGTAGACAGCTGTCTATTTTATAGGGGCTAGCCATGAACAAAGCTGACCGCCGTATCCGCCGCACGCAAAAAGCGCTGGCCGATGCTCTAATTGCCCTGACGCTGGAGCGCGGTTACGATAACCTGACCATCCGCGACATCACCGAACGCGCCGACGTCGGCTATGCCACTTTTTTCCGCCACTATGCCGATAAAGACGCCCTCCTGCTCGATATGTTGGATAGCGTGGTAGAGGAACTAGACGAGCTGACACGCCAATGCAATGATTTACGCGGCAGGAGCGAAGGCACAAGCATTTTCCAACATGTGCAGGCTCACGCTCGTTTGTACCGCGTTTTGATGCATAGCCCTTCGGCTAATCATGTGCTCATCCAGCTTCAAAAGAAGATTGCGGAAAATATCCTGCGCGATTGCGCCCCCCTGCGCGATTATATCCAAGCCCAAGTGCCCTTGCCCATCATCGCTAACCACATGGCCGCCGGCGTCTTGGCGCTCATCCGTTGGTGGCTAGACGCCGACCAACCCTACTCAATCGCGGAGATGGGGAGCATCTACGAAAAGCTCATCTTTGAGCCAGCCTACCAACTATTGGGCCTAGACCCCGAAGCGGTCATAGCGTTTTTGGGGACGGCTCAGGCGAATTAGATTGTTACGAAATCGTTATAGATAGAACTAGAGTACTACATCTCAGCGTTTTTAATGCTAGAATGATCATAAAGGTTGATTTTCTAAAATTCGTAGAGGGCGGCTATGTCCGACCACATTGTAGATGTTGCCGTGTTGGGCGTCCCCGGCGCGGGTAAAACCACGTTCCTCAAGACCATCAGCCAGCAAACCTACTGGCATGATAACGGCTGGCTCAGCGGCATGTTGGCCATAGATGAAGGGCTATACGCCGAATTTTTAGAACCGCCGGCCATGAATGAGTTTGATTTTTTGTGGTTGCGGGAATTGGTGGAAAACTTCCAATCGTCGGGGTATATTATCGTCATGGATAGCGCCGATACGGCCAACTTCGGCGCGGCTATTTTCATCCTGCATACGGTGCGCGCTTATTATCCCGATACGCCGGTGGTGGTCGCGGCGAACAAACAAGACTTCAACGGCGCGTGGAGCACAGAAGACCTGCGGCTTTCTTTGGGTATCGCCGAAGAAGTGCCCATCATCCCCTGTGTGGCCAACAACATTGAATCGGTGCGCGATGCCGTCCTAGAGTTATTATACCGCGTCTTGAACAATTAAAGCGCTTGCCTATCGTCGTCTATGTCCAACCCGCCCGCTAAGCAACGTTCGCAAGTGATACGGTTGGTCGTGGTTGGTCTGCACAAATCGGGCAAAACACGCTTCATCAAAACCATCAGCCAATATACAGAATGGCAATCGCACCCGCAGAGGAGCTGGTTTTTCGGGCGGGTGCGGGTAGACCATTCCCTCATTTTGCATCTGCTAGAGCCGCCCATCGCCCCCCGTTTTGATTATCTGTGGTTGCGCGATTTGATAGGCAATATCCAAGCCGACGGTTATATTGCGCTGGTGGATAGCACCAAACCGCAAACATTCGCGGAATTCGTCAGCATCATCTATACGGTGCGCGGTTATCATCCCCATACGCCGATTGTGGTAGCGTGCAACAAACAAGATAAACGTTGGGCATGGGGAATAGACGATATACGGCTGGGTCTAGGTCTGCGCGATTTCCCCGTCTTGCCTTGCGTGGCGCATCAACGCGATACCGTGCGCGATGTGGTCATCGGGGTGCTTTCTATGTTGCTCGCTTAAAAAAGGGCGACCTGTGCGGGCCGCCCTTTGGCTTATCGCTATTTTTCGATGTCGAAGTAGGTTTCGATGTAATGCACCACATCGCGGAAAGAGACAATATCTACCGCTACGCCGTTTTCGTCTACGATGGGCACATGGCGATAATGATGCACGCTCATCAGATGTAGGGCATGGGCAATCGGCGCGCTGGACGGCAAAACGTCGGGGTCGCGCGTCATGAATTCCGCCACGCGGTGTTGGTCAAGCTCAGCGATTTGGGTAGCGATTTTGAACAATACATCGCTCTCTGTGAAAATGCCCACCGGGCGATTGCTGGCATCCACCACCACCAATGCGCCGATATTTTTCTCCTGCATCAGGTCTATTGCCGCGCGCAAGGTCGTTTCTGGCCGCACCGTAATGATAGCGCGCCGATTTTCGATGAGGTTAGATAACGGGTCGCTGGTCAACCCTTCGTGGATGAGGCCTTTATCGGTTGCGTCGCCCGTTTCGCCCGTGATGACCGTATCCACGTACTGCTCATCGAGCGAGCCTAATTCCGTTACCGCAATCATTTCGTCGGTGATACGCACATCGGGCGCTTCTTCTATGTCCACCGTCCACGTATAATCCGCGTGATAAAGCGCTTTGAGGTCGGGGGCGCTCTTGGCTTTGGCCCTTTCCACCTGCGCTAGCGCCTCGACTTCGTATACCGATTTTTGCACGCGATAGATGACGCCAAAAGGCACCGGGAATTGCGGATATTCCATCTGAGAAAGGATATAAGCCAACATGGGGTTGGTTTCGTCGTGCACCAGCAAATCGGCTTCTGTGACGCCATCGCCTAAGGAGACGATTTCGGGTTGCAAGCCGTTTAAGCGGATGCCCTTATCGCTATCCTTGCCGAAAATCATCGGTTGGCCGTGTTGCAAAAAGAGGACGGTATCCGCTTGGCGTTGTTTATCCGCCACGTGGTCCCATGCGCCATCGTTGAAGATGACGCAGTTCTGCAAAATTTCTATAAAAGATGTGCCCTTGTGGCGCGCCGCTTCTAATAACACTTCCGACATGTGTTTCTGGTGGGTATCCAACGTGCGGGCGATGAAGGTAGCCCCGGCCCCCAACGTGACCGAAATAGGATTGAAGGGATGATCCACCGAGCCAAAAGGCGTAGATTTGGTCTTGTGGCCGGGTAAGCTGGTGGGGGAATATTGCCCTTTCGTCAGCCCGTAGATGCGATTGTTGAACAGCAAAATTTGCAAATCCACATTGCGGCGGCAGGTGTGGAGTAAGTGGTTACCGCCGATGCTCAATCCGTCGCCATCCCCCGTGACCACCCACACGCTCAGTTGGGGGTTCGTCAGCTTGAGGCCGGTGGCCAGCGTCGGCGCGCGGCCGTGGATGCTGTGGATGCCGTAGGTGTTCATATAGTAAGGGAAGCGGCTAGAACACCCAATGCCAGAGATGAAGACAATATCTTCTTTACGGACGCCTATATCTGGCATCACCTTTTGTACCGCGGCGAGGATGGCATAATCGCCACAGCCGGGGCACCAGCGCACGGTTTGGTCGGACTTAAAATCTTTGGCGCTATAGGTTGGGATGTCGCTCACAGGTATATCAGTCATCGGATAAGTCCTTTAATAATCCAATTGATAGTCAACAACATAGCGGCGCACAGGGGGCGCTAGCTCATCGTCAAAACTTGTTTGCCCAGCACACGCCGTTCTTGGAGCGCTTGCAGGGCGCGCGGCGCATCCGCCAAAGGGTAGCGCGCCGAAATGTAGGGTTTTAGCTGGTCGGCGGCGTACCAAGCCAACAACTGGCGGAAAGAATCGGCGATGACTTGGGGGCGATTGAGCAAATAAGCGCCCCAATATACGCCGATGATGGCGCTATTTTTCAGCAAGACGAGATTGGCCGCCAATTGGGGGATGTGCCCGCTGGCGAAGCCAATCACCAACAAGCGCCCTTCCCACGCCAACGACCGCGCCGCCTGCTCGAAGTATTCGCCGCCCACAGGGTCATAGACCACATCTACGCCGCGCCCCTTCGGATGGTCTTGAGCGCTTCGCGCAGGTCGTCTTGGGCGTAATTGATGGTGTAATCCGCCCCGTAGCGGCTGGCGAGGTCTAATTTTTCGGCGGAGCTAGCGGCGGCGATGACCGTAGCGCCCATGCGCTTGCCGATTTCTACAGCCGTCAAGCCGACGCCGCCCGCCGCCCCCATGACGAGGAGCGTTTCTCCCGCTTTTAACTGCCCGCGATGGTGCAGGGCCACATGCGAAGTGCCATAGACGATGGGGAAAACCGCGCCCTCTTCGTAGGGCATGTTCGGGGGCATGGGGATGGCCAAATCTGCGGGCACGGTGGCCGTTTCTGCCCACGCACCCTCATTTAACACCGCGATAACCCGCTCCCCAACGGCCCGCCCTTGGACATCCGCCCCCACTTCGATGATGTCGCCGGCAATTTCGATGCCGGGCACGAATGGAAAGGTGGGTTTGCGTTGGTATTGCCCCAACACCGATAGCAAATCCGGGAAGTTGACGCCCGCGGCCTTGACCGCGATTCGCACTTCTCCGCCCCCTAGCGGCGGCGCGGGCATATCGCCCAAGACGAGGTTATGGGGCGGGCCGTATTGTTCGCAAATAATCGCTTTCATGCCATCTCTTTCTGTTTGGCGCTATCTTTCATTCAATAATGGTCTCGGCCAGCATTCCCCGCTCATTTTTTGATGGGTTCAACGCGCACGCCGTAGGCGCGCGCTTCGCCGCCAAAAGATTCTACTAAAATGCGGACATCGGTACTCTTTTCAGAGACAAGGTCCATCGAAGCCCCGCTGACCGCGTTCACGCTCAGGTAGCCCATAGGCGATTCGTCCGCGGCGGTGGCCGTCACGGCGAAATCCCCGCGCGCGGGCGTATCTACCCGAACCTCTAGGCGGTAGGTGATGCCGCCAATCGCGCGAAATGTGAAGATTTGTGGCGGGTCATCGGGCATGAACTGGATGATGCGTTCGCTATCGTCCAAAGCCTCTAACCTCGCTTCGGTGACGGCCGCCACGACGCTACCGCCCAAGTCCGCGCCATAAATTTCATAGACTTCAACCGTATACGTGCCATCGGTCGGCAGGATTTGCGCCAAAAGGAGCGGGTCTAAGGCGGGGCCGCTGTCGTCATCTTCAGCGATGACCTCGCCACCCGGCCCATACAAGGTTAGCGCGAGGTCGTCTCCAGCGCGGCTTGTCGCGCTGATAGAGACGATTTGCCCGCCCACACCCACAAAGCTAATGCTGGCAGCGCTGGTCCCGTCGCTCGGTTCGATGATGATAGCGTCATCGCCGATGCTGACCGTTCGGGTTGGCAAGGCGCGGCTGACCCGCAAGATAAAATCCCCAAAGGGCGGTTCGCTAAATGCCGCGCCGACGATGACCGTATACGTGCCATCGGCCGGCACAACGAAGAGCAAGCGCGCATCTAGCCCCAAGCCGCTATCATCATCCTCTGCTATGGTGCGCCCGGAGGGGTTTTGCACGGTCAAATAAGCGTCGAAATCGTCGGATTGTAGCGTGATGATGAACACATCTTCAGCCCGCGCTCGCAAGCTATATTCGCGGTTGCTCCCGTTGGCTGTGCCGTTGATGCTATCCCCCGGCTCGATGAGGTTTTGGGCAGACGCCAACCCAATACCCATCGCCCATAGCAAACACGCGATGAGCGCTCGGCGAAAGAGGCCCGCATTCAGCGATGTGATGAGGTTGGTCATACGTAGCCTCTACTTCATTAACTCAACGATACGGTTATAAATCTCGCTAATCGTGAAGGGGCGCCCGGTCACTTTGGGGAGCGCTTCCACATGCCCCACGCCATAACGCCCGCGCACAAGCAGGGTCAATTGTCCCAAATTGAGTTCAGGGATGAGCACCTTTTTATAGCGCTTGATAATTTCGCCGAGGTCGCGGGGTAGCGGGTTCATATGGCGGATATGGGTATGGGCGACTTGATGCCCCGCGCGTTGGGCTCGCATCACCGCCGAAAGCGCCGCCCCGTAGGTGCTCCCCCAACTCAAAACTAGCAACGGCCCCGACTGCGGGCCAGTAATCACCAATGGCGCGATGGTTTCGGTCAGGCGTTCCACCTTTTCTTGGCGGTCTATGTGCATTTTCCAGTCATCATCTGGTGAATAAGAGACGTTGCCACTATCGGGCGCTTTGGATAAGCCGCCGATGCGATGTTCCAAGCCGCGCGTGCCGGGCAATGCCCACGGCCGCCCCAAAGTCACAATATCGCGCCGATACGGCAGGAAGGGCGCGTCATCGTCGGCCCGCGGGGCGGGATGGCTGACCTCTATGGGCGCGATGCTATCGGGGTCGGGGATATTCCACGGCTCGGAACTATTGGCCAAGAACCCATCGCTGAGGATGATGACGGGCGTCATGGCGCGCACCGCCCAACGAAACGCTTCGATGGCCGCGTAGAAACAATCGGCAGGGCTTTGGGGTGCGATAATGGGGATGGGCGATTCGCCATTGCGGCCAAAGAGCATCTGGAGCAAATCGGTTTGTTCGGGCTTGGTGGGCATGCCCGTGCTGGGGCCGCCGCGTTGTACATTGATGATGACCATCGGCAGTTCTAGCATCATCGCCAAATTCAATGCCTCGCTCTTGAGCGCCAAGCCGGGACCTGATGACGCGGTCACCGCGAAGCCCCCACCGAAAGCCGCGCCGATAGTCGCGCCCATCGCCGCGATCTCATCTTCCGCTTGGAAGGTGCGGACATCGTACTGTTTGAGCGGGGCGAGCGTATGCAAAATGTCGCTGGCTGGGGTGATGGGGTAACCACAGTAGACGAGCGGTTTACCCGCTTTTTGCGCCGCGGTCACCAAGCCCAAAGCCACCGCTTGGTTGCCCGTAATTTTGCGGTATACCCCCGGCGGCAATACAGCCCGACGGATGCGGTAGCGATGCTGGAACACTTCGGTGATTTCGCCATAGTGATAACCCGCTTGTAAGGCGCGGCGGTTGGCTTCGGCGATGGAGGGCACTTTGCCGAACTTATCGCGGATATAATCGAGATTGGTATCTAACGAGCGGTCGTAAATCCACGATACCAAACCCAACGCGAAAAAGTTCTGGCAACGGTCTATCTCTTTAGACGAGAGGCCTTCAATATCTTTAAGGGCCTCGCGGTTGAGCGATGTCAGCGGCACTTTATGCACCACATACCCCTTTAACGTGCCATCCTCCAGAGGATTACTGTTGAGATTCGCCTTCTGCAGGTTCGGCTTGGTGAATGTATCGGTGTTGACGATGATAGTTCCGCCGGGTTCAAGGTCTTTGAGGTTGGCGGCCAAGCCGGCCGGGTTCATCGCCACCAACACTTGGGGCGCATCGCCGGGGGTATGAATATCGGTGCTGGAGATATTGACCTGAAAGCCCGATACCCCCGCCAGCGTCCCGGCTGGCGCGCGGATTTCCGCTGGGAAATCGGGCAAAGTGCTGATGTCGTTGCCATATACCGCCGAAGCGTTGGTGAATTGCGTGCCGGTCAATTGCATACCATCGCCGGAATCTCCCGCAAAGCGGATGACAATACTTTCTACTTCTTCAAAAACAGGGGCTTTAGTCATAAAAACTCCTTTATTTCGGTCAATGAATTATAACAGGGTATGGTGAACACGCAGAAATACGATAGGATAGCGCCGCGCTATCTGCCACATAAGACCCGCGACGCATCTTGCGCCCTCTCCCGCGGAGATGGGATAACAGCCACCCCTATTAGCCTCCATCGCGTTCATCGGCGTAATTGTCGGGGTCTGGGGGCAGGTTATATACCGCCTGCGGAAAATGCGCCACCAAATAATCGAGCAGGGCGAAATGCGTCACATTGCCGATGACCGTTTGCTTCCCGGTGAGGATGGGCACATTGCGAAAACGCCCCTTGTCCATCTGGCGCAAGACGTCGGCGGCGGTCGCGCGATCGGATAAGAAGATGGGGTCTTTGGTCATCACGGTTGTCACCGGCTCATCCCATGTCTCCGGGTGATTGATGACCTTCTTCAATACGTCGCGCTCGGTGAGGATGCCGACAAGGCGCGTCTTTTCGCCGACGATGAAGGCGCAATGGCGATGCAAAGCGCGCATCCTCTCGATAGTGTCGCGCACGGTGGTATCGCTGGTGACAAGGCAATAATTCGTTAAATCAAGTTGCTTGACAGATTCTTGTAATAACTGGACCTCTACGCCTATTTTTGTCATCCTTAAAGCTCCTTGCCTCTATACTTAGTTAGATAGGACCTAAATTCATTCTACACCGTTTTCACATCAGCCGAAACATGCGCCATTCTGTTCACGCTCATTAACAATTTATGCTCCAATCGGCAAAATCCTTCTATCATGGAGGATATGCAAAAGACGATGCCACTTTCCAGCCAAGACCCGCTCAGCATCGCCCCACCGTCCACAAAGGCGCGCCGCCGCTTGAATTGGCGCGCGCTAGTAGCGGCGATTGGCGCTTTGCTCGCCGCAGAAGCGATGCTCATCGCCGCTCATCTCCTGCGCCCTAATGAATGGAGGGTGGATGAGGGCTTCCTCTTCTTCATCGTCGGTCTCGTCCTCAGCGGCGTTGCTAGCGCTTTGGGTGGGCGGTCCTTGATGCCCGCGCTCAGCGCCCCCCCCCGCGATGAGCGCCCTATCCGTTGGTCGGCGGTGGGACAAGGGGTCGTATTGTTGGCATTGCTCACCCAAGTGAACGCCCTCAGCGAAGCTAGCAAAGACAGCCTCGCCCTATTATGGCAGGTCTCGCACCATATCCAAATCACCCTGTTCATCGGCGGCATCAGCCTAGTGACGTGGGGGATATGTGGCGCGCCGCGGCTACGCTTGCCATGGGCGGTACTGCGCCCCAGTAGCGCGACCATCACCTTAGCTGGCATCTTGTTCGTGGCGTTGGTGGCGCGGGTGGTCAATCTTGAATATGGCATTCATCGCTTTTTGGACGAGATGCATTATGCGAATGCCGTAGCCAACTTGTGGGGGGATGGCTCGCAAAAAATTTTGCAACCCTTCACGCGCGATGTCACCGCTTTCACGTGGTTGTTCCCCTATTTGCAATCGTGGACGGCGTGGTTAACCGGCCCTAGCCTGAGTGGACTACGTTTAGTGGCGGTCGCTTTTGGCTTGGCGCAGATTGTGGCGGTCTACGCGCTAGGTAAGGAAATCGCGGGCCGGCCGGTGGGGTTGCTGGCCGCGCTCTTTTTGGCCACTTTTCCGCCGCACATCCATTTTTCGCGCATCGGCATCAACAACATTGCCGACCCGCTCTTTGGTATTTTAGCCTTTTTATACCTGTTGCGCGGCTTTCGCACACAGAATCGGGCGGATTACGCTTTGGCGGGGTTATTCACCGGGTTGACGCAGTATTTTTACGAAGGCGGGCGGCTCTTTTATCCGCCTTTCATCATCTGCTGGTTGGGCTGGTTGGCATTGTGGGGTCGGCGCGATGCGCGCTTTCATATGCCCTCGTGGCGGCAGTTATTGGCCTTTGGCGGGGTGGCGGCGGCCTTGTTCATCCCCTTGTATTTTACGTGGGGGGTGGGGGGTTTTCCCCTTTTGCCGCGCTACGAAGCGGTAGGGCTAGATGGGGCGGAAATCACATGGCGCGCGGCGAACGCCGGCCTCAACCCGCTAGAGTTGATGTGGCACAATATCCGCGCGCCGCTCCTCAGCTTTGTGCATCTGCCGGAGACGGGATGGTTTTATGGCGGCGTTCATGGGTTCATCCTCACCCCCTTAGTGCCCTTTTTTTTGCTAGGCGTCGCCTATGCCTATTGGCGGTTGCGGACGCCCGCGGGCGCTTTGTTGTTCTGGTGGCTCATCGGCACGGCCGCGGCCAATAGCCTCATCCGCGACAATGTATCGTCGCCGCGCTATTTGGTGGTTTTTCCGTGTGTGGCTTTGTTGTTCGCGGTGGGGGTGTGGTGGTTGGCGCAGATGGTTTTGCTCCAAGCGCCGCGCGCCCGTGGGGGTTGGCGCGGGGTGGTAGTAGCGGCGGTCGTCGTGCCGCTCGCCATCTACCAACTGCACTATTACCTGGGCGACCACTTGCCTAATTTTTATCGCGCCCAATATTATGACGAAAAAGACCGTTTTGGCGTGCGCGTCAAAGATGTGGAAGACGCCCTTTTCCGCGCGATGAACCTGCCTGACCATACCGATGTGCACATCATCAGCCGTGGGGTTATTTGGGGGCCCAACCTGCCTAAAATGCTCGCCTATTACGGGCGCACCGACGCTATCCGTATCGCCTATATGCAACCATCGGAATTCGACCAAGACTACCTCGACCAACTGCCACCCGACCGTCATCATGCTTTTTTCATCGAGCCGCAAGATGCCGCCTCTTATAACCTCATCGCGGCGAACTTTCGTTTGGGGCTACCCCAATTTAGCCCCTACGACATCCCGCCAGACCGCCAGTTCATCCTTTACTTCGCCGACCGCGCCGATAATTACCGCCGTCGGGCCCAAAGCGCCCCCTAAAAAAAGTGCGCCCTTTAGGTGCTACACATCGCTTTCTCATTTGCCACAGAAGGCGATAGGGCGGTATGATTAGACGTAGAAAATGACCGCTAGCTGATGATAGACATTCTCGCCAAATCACCTACCCCTCAATTGAGTAACCAATCTTGCGGAGTTCCTATGTTCAACCAAGTCGCTGATGTCGCCGAAGCCCTGCGTGGGCAAAAATACCTGCCAACCGATGAAATCGCCACCGTGATGTTCCTCGCGGAAAAATTAGGCAAACCCTTATTGGCCGAAGGCCCCGCCGGCGTGGGTAAAACCGAGCTGGCGAAAGCATGGGCTGGCGCCACCGCCCGCCCGCTCATCCGCTTGCAATGCTATGAAGGGCTAGACGAGAGCAAAGCCCTCTACGAATGGGAATATGCGAAACAAATGCTTTATACCCAACTCCTGCGCGAAAAGCTTAGCGAGATTTTGTCGGGGGCCGGCACCCTGACCGAAGCAGCCGACCGCCTCGGCAATGAAGACGACGTCTTTTTCTCGGAGCGCTTCTTGTTGGCGCGCCCTCTGCTCAAAGCGCTCATCTCTGAAGAACCCGTCGTCTTGCTGATTGACGAAATAGACCGCGCCGATGCCGAATTCGAGGCCTTCTTATTGGAGGTGCTCAGCGACTTTCAAGCATCTATCCCCGAATTAGGCACTATCCGCGCCAAACACCAGCCTATTGTAGTGCTCACTAGCAACAATACCCGCGAACTCAGCGAGGCGCTCAAGCGTCGCTGTCTGTACTTGTTCGTGGATTATCCGAGCCACGAAGCGGAATTGAATATCGTTCGTATGCGCGTCCCCGAACTCAAGCTGAAGCTGGCTGAACAAGCGGTGGAGTTGGTGCAGAATTTGCGCCGCCTAGACTTGAAGAAGAACCCCAGCGTATCAGAGACGATTGATTGGGCTAAAGCCCTCGTGATGATTAACGCCGATAGCATAGACCAAAAAACCCTTGAAACTACGCTCACGGTCCTGCTCAAGCACGAAAGCGACGTGCAAAAAGCGCGGCGGCGGCTTCTGCGGGAAAGCGGCGGAGAGGACGATCGCTTCAATCGCGGCGGGCGGCGCAGCTGGTAATCATCTGCTTTTAGGCCTTTATTCATCTCACGTTTTATCTATGATGAGATGCTCTTATCGTTGATTATGGACGAGAGGTATTTTTTCGATGCGCTATAAGATAATCGTACCGCTATTGCTCATTGGTTTGTGGTTGTGGGTCAGCGGGGCATTTGCCCAATCGCCCACTGCCGAACCGATCATCACCCGCGAGACGCCACCCGACCCCGCTACAGTGACGTGGACAACGATAGCCACCGACCTTGCCCGCCCCCTCTTTTTGACCCACGCAGGCGATGGGAGCGGGCGCTTATTCATCGTCGGGCAAGGCGGCACTATCCACATCTGGCGCGATGGCGCTATCTTGCCGCAACCGTTCCTCAATGTCACCGATTTGTTGACGTGGGATGTCAACGCGGGCGGTTATACCGAGCGCGGGCTATTGGGTTTGGCTTTCCACCCCAATTATGCAGAGAATGGGCTGTTCTACATCAACTATACCGATAAAGACGGCGCTACAGTGGTAGCGCGTTACAGCGTCTCCGCCGACAACCCCGACCGCGCCGACCCCAATAGCGCGCTGGTGCTCCTGCGCCAAGCCCAACCCTATCCCAACCACAACGGCGGGCACATGGCCTTTGGCCCCGATGGTTACTTGTATATCTCTTTGGGCGATGGCGGTTCTGCCGGCGACCCGCTGGGTGCGGGACAAAACACCAACACGCTGTTGGGCAAAATCTTGCGCGTGGATGTAGATAGCGCCCTGCCTTACGCCATCCCCCCCGATAACCCCTTCGTTGGCAATGGTGCTGGCCTGCCCGAAATATGGGCCTATGGTCTGCGGAACGTATGGCGCTTTAGCTTTGACCGCGCTACAGGCGATATGTATCTGGCCGATGTCGGACAAAACCAATGGGAAGAGGTGAACTTCCAGCCCGTCGGCGTTGGCGGGGCGAACTATGGCTGGAACGCCTACGAAGCCAACGCCATCTATAACGGCGGCCTGCGTGAAGCGGATGTCGTGATGCCGATAGCCCGCTATGACCATAGTCAAGGGTGTAGCATCACGGGTGGTTATGTCTATCGTGGAGAAGCTATCCCCGATTTGCAAGGCGTTTATTTTTATGGCGATTGGTGCTCTGGGCGCATTTGGGCGCTCTATCGGCCGGTAGAGCAGGCGTGGCAAACCCTAGAATTCGCGCGGACGGACTGGCAAATCGCTTCGTTTGGCGAGGATGAGAACGGTGAATTATACGCCCTCGACTACGGCGGGAGCATTTATCGCCTAGACCCGCGCAATCCCTAAACGCTGGTGACGGCCCTCTAATATAGAGGGCCGTTTTAATCCCTAATGTCAACAGAGGTTGAGCGCTCTGACGTGGCGATTAATCCATCAACTGTTGGCAGGGGTTGGTCAAGGTCCCAATGGGCTCAATGGTCACGCTCACTATATCGCCATCTTTCAAAAAGCGCGGCGGTTTTAGGCCGCTTCCTACCCCGGCCGGCGTCCCCGTCAGCAGAACATCGCCCGCCTCTAGCGTGAACATCTGCGAGCAATAGGCGATGAGGTAAGGGATTTTGAAGAACATCAAGTCGGTATCGGCGTCCTGCATCACCTCATCATTCACGTGGGTGCGGATGTGCAGGGCGTGGGGATTAGGGATGTCCCCACGGGTGACGATGGCGGGGCCTAAGGGACAAAAGGTATCTAGCCCTTTGGCGCGCAACCATTGCGGCTCGCTCTTTTGCAAATCGCGGGCGGAGACATCGTTGGCGATGGTGTAGCCGAACACATAGCCTAGCGCCTCATCTTCGCGCACATGGCGGGCGCGCTTGCCGATGACCACCGCTAACTCTCCTTCCCAATCCACTTGTTGGGTGACGCTGGCGCGCCATTGGATGGGCGCGCCCTGCCCGATGACGGCGCTAGTCAGCTTGGAGAAAAGGAGCGGGCTTTGGGGCATATCATTGCCCAATTCGGCGGCGTGGTCGGCGTAATTGCGCCCTACCGCAATGATTTTGCCCGGCCGTAGGGGCGGTAGTAGCGTGACTTCCGCCAAGGGGTAATGTTCGCTAGTCGGGCTGGGGATAACCCCACGGCGGATGATTTCGTGCATCGGGTCGGGCCATGCTACGGCCGTCACGTGGTCGCCGTGCCACTGGCCGACGCGCGGGCTTGTTTTTGCAGTACGAAAGGTGACCAATTTCATAGGTGTTATCATTTCTGGTAGATGGTATAAACGCGCGCGAAGGCGCCATGCCGCGCCACGGGGGGCGTGTTGTCTGGCGCTTGGCTTTTCGATTATACCCCTATCCTCGCTTCAAGGGCAGGCGTATAGAAAAAGTGGTGCCTTCGTCGGGCGCGCTGGTCACGCTGATGACGCCGTTATGGATGGCGATAATTTTTTGGACGATGGCAAGCCCTAACCCTGTGCCGCTGGCCAACATACGCCGCGCCGATTCCGCGCGGTAAAAGCGCTGGAAGATGTGGGGCAAATCCTCTGGATGAATGCCTATCCCGTCATCGGTCACTTCCACCGCCATAGCTTCTCCCTCCAGCCGCGTCTGAACGGTGATGTGGCCGCCGAAGGGCGTATAATTGATAGCATTTTCTAATAAATTGACCAACACCCGCGAGAGTTGTTCGCGGTCGCCCCAAATGAGGGCTTCTTCCGCTTCTAGAGCGCATTGGCAATGGACGCTTTTGGTCTCTACCCGCGGGCGCAACAACGCCAGCGCGTCTTCGATGAGCGCGTGCACATCTACGGCCCCTTGGTGGATGTGGGGCAAATGCTCTAGCCGTGCAATCGTCAGCATATCTTGGATGTATTTATCCAGCAGTCCCAACTGTTCTTTCATCTGGGCGATTTTCTGCTGGCGATAAGCGGCGTTGCCTTCGGCGCGCTCTAGCAGATATAAACTGGTGTTCAGGACGCTGAGCGGGGTTTTGAGATCGTGGGAGATAGTGCTGAGAAAATCGGTGAGGAAAGCATTTTTTTCTTCCGCCATGGATAGTTCGCGTTCGCGTTGCTCGGCTTGTTTACGGGCGCTGATGTCGGTTGTGATAACTTGCACACGCCGCTTAGCGTCATTGTGGGCCGTGGGGGGCAGAGGGGTGACATAACGCAAAAAGTGCACCACACGCCCCCAAGCGGGCGAAAAGAACTCGCCTTCTGTAGCGATAGTTTGCCCGCTCCCTATCGCTTGCCGATGTTGTTCTATCGCGTTGGCGCTATAAGACGGAGGTAATATATCGCGAAGGTTCATCCCTATCAGCTCTTGCGGCGTTTTGCCGAAGAAATTCGCCATCGCGCTATTCGCCAAAATGATCGTGCCCTCTTCATCATAGACGGCCGCCAGCGCGCCATTGTTTTCAAATAAGAGCCGATAATTTTCTTCGCTGGCTTTTAGGGTGGTTTCCGCGCGTTGGCGCTCTGCGATTTCGCTTTCTAGGGCGCGGTTGCGTTCCTGCGCCTGACCATACACGCGCTGTATCAGGCGACTGGACAAAGTCAAGAGGATTCCGCTAGAGATGAATAGGGCGACATATTGGAAAAAACGGTCTGCTATGAACAGCTCGGTACGGCGCAGAGGCAAAACGCCCACCAACTCCCCCACGACCAAGACCACGCACGATAAGATGCTGATGATGGCGAAGAACAAGGTGGCGCGTTCCGTGAATAAAATGGCGGAGAAGATGATGACCACCGCGTACGTGCTGATGCTCGAATTGCGGATGCCATTCAGCGAGAACGCGGCCAAGGTGATGATAAACCATACTCCGCCTAAGAAGAGCGCGCTAGCCAAGGGGTATCGCCCATGGTGTAGCAATATCAAACAACTCACCAATAAGCTCAAAAATACGGGGATGAATACCCATTGAACCGCCGACGTCAAAAAAAAGGTAGCCAGCAGAACCAACCCAATGAGGATGAGCAACGTATAGTGCAAAACACCCATCGCGAAGGTTTGGTACTCATCTGCGCCCATCGGCGGCGAGGGGAATTTCCGACGCATGAAAACCCCTTTATGTTTTTTACTCACACGGACTTGTGTTTTAGCATAACACGCTTTGGGAGTCCTAAGAATGAATTATTTGTTATCTTTTGGCCGCTGGGCGAAAAGATAAGCGCGGCGCGTGGCCACCTCTTGGGGGTATGGCTCGCGTTCGACGATTTCTTGCGTCTCCCAAGCGGCGGCTTGCAAAGCGGCTTTCATCTCCGCCACTTCAAAAAAGATGAAGTCTAAATCTACCGTTTGCTCTAACCACGTATCCAAATGCCGCACCTCTGCGCCGATATGAAAGGTGAGCAGGAGATGCCCACCCGGCCGGGTGACGCGCCGCAAGGTCTGTAGCGTCGCTATGAGTTGGGGGCGTGGAATGTGGATGATGGCGTAAAAGGCGGCAATCCCCCCAAAGTGGGCATCTGCTACCGTGTCGAGACGGCTCATATCGTCCACAGAAAAAGGGATGTGCGGATGGGCGGCTTGTGCCACCGCCACCATCTGCGGCGAAAGGTCTATGCCGCAAACAGCCGCCCCTAACTGGGCGAGATAAGCGGCGATGTGCCCCGGCCCGCATCCCATATCGCAAATGGGGCCGGTCTCCCCAACTTTTTCCCGCAGGAGCGCTAGCATATGGCGGTCGAAGGCTTTATAGGCCAGTTCGTGCTGGAATTGCCGAAGATAAGCGGCGGCCACCTTATCGTAGCTATCGGCCATGGCGCGGCGTAAGGCGTCGTTCATACTCAATCCTTATGACAAGTGACCGGCCGCTACTCGGAGAGCGGGCCCGTATCGCCGACAAGGCGCTTGAGCATCGTGATGAGCTGGCTATTGCTGACGGGTTTCATCAGCAGGATGTCGGCTTGGGCCGCTTCGGGGGTATTGGCGGCGGAGGGGTTAGCCGTTAGACCGAGGATGCGTAAGCGGCGCAAGCGCTCGTCGAGGCGCACATGGCGGATGACGTCCATACCATTGATACCGGGCAAATTAAAATCTAAGATCATCGCATCGGCGGATTTCTGCGCCAAGTAGTCGAGCGCCGCCTCACCATCATCTACTGTCGCCACATCAAAACCCGCTTGGCGTAGGACAAGCGCTAACAAGCGGTTGAGCGAGGGGTCATCCTCGACAAGTAAGATGTGATAAGGCATCTTATAATATTCTCATTTAGCTTACAGACAATATACTCTCGCTTCATAAAAACAGCAAGTTATCAATGCGCTGTCGCGTGTGGCGCTCTTTATAACAGTTGCGCGTCTGTTTCGGCGATGAGCTGTTGCAGAAAATCCATGAAAGGCGTGCCGCCCGTGCCCGTCGGGTTGGTGGATTTCTCGAAGATGTAGGTTTTGGCGTAGTACAAGTGGGCGCGCCGAAAAGTCATCAGGGCGCGCAAAACGTGATTATAGGCGTCGCGTAGCAACAAGTTGCGCGTGACATAAGCGCGGATGGGCGAATGGGTCAGCTCATCCAGATAACGGCGGTGCGCTTTGGGCATGTAGTCTCGCATGGTCTGCAAGTGCACCGTGAGTTCAGATTGCTGGTGCTGTACCCCTAGCGCGGCCAATACGGCAGGCACGATAGCGCTTTGCGCGCCGCTCCCGCCCCGCCACGTTTGGGGTTGATCATCTACGCCTTCATAACGCACCCCCGCGAAGCCGAAAAGATAAGGGCGCACCTGTTGATAGTAAATATCGGGGTCGCAGGCATCGGGCATGTGGTTGAAGATGCGGACGAGGTCGGCTAGGCCGCGCCGCATATCGCGCAGGCCGGCCATAACCGCGTTATCATCGCCATAGTTGGCCCCCGCTATGGCGTTGGCGATGGCCGCGAGGATACCGCCGGCGCGCGCTTCGATGGCGACATGCACCTTGAAAAACCAACGCTCATCTTCCAAACCGCTGAGCGTATAGGGTATATCCACCGTCCCCAAGCTCAAGGGGCCATCCGCTCGCCGTCGCCAATTGGCCAAGACCATACCGACATAAGAGAAGATGGGCGGGCGTTCCAGATGGCGCGAAAGGTCCGTGAGGGGGACAGCGAGAACAGCGGGCAAGAGCGTTTCCCCTTGGGGGGGGCTATGCACATAAGCGCTCGCCAAAAGGCCGTAGAGTTGGTGCAAGCGTTCGAGGACGCCCTCCTGTAAAGTATCTAGCGCGCCCAACGATACGCGGGGCAATTGGGCGATTTCTGAGCGCAAGCGGCCGCCCGCTATCCAGCGGGGGACTGCTTGGGCGGCCGCTTCTATGGCGCAGATGGCTTCTCCTGCGGAGGGCACATCGCGCGGCGTCAAAGGGGGATGTGGTTCTGGCCAAATCAAGAAGCCATTTTCAGCGGTGACACGCCACGAATCGACGGACATCTTAGCGCGGCGTGTGGCCGCCCTCCTCCTCGTAGACATCGGCAAAGAGCATCTCGAAAGCCCCTAGCGGAAAGCGCCGCAATTCCCCGCCCGCTTCTTGGCCTTCGGGAGAGTTGAGGGAGCGTTCCAATGTCGCTTGGTCTTCGTAATAGACTTCCAGTATGCGGTAATACGGGCTTTGGCCCAGCGGGCTACCAATGACATTGATAACTTGCCGCCGTTTGATGTGCGGCATGCGTTCCACGAGCGCTAGAAAATCGTTATAAGCGTCTTCAAAACGGTTTTGATGTTCCGGCGCGCGGAACATCACCATGAACTTAATCATCCTCCGTCACCTTTTGTATCACCCACTTTTAGGCAGGGCTTAATTAATCTCTGCGGAGGAAGATACCCACAATCAAGCCGACGACGAAGACCACGGCCAGCGCCCGCCACGGGTTCTTGCGGACGACGCGCACCGCTTCATCGCCCCATTGGTCTACCGAGCGGCTGTTGAGATATTTGGCGGCCTTATCTAAACCTTTGGCGAGGCGGTCGGCTTGTTCGCGGGCGTCGCCTTCTACTTTGTTTTCGCGCACTTGCTTGCGGATAGTATCGGCCGCGTTCAACAATTGCTTGACCACTTCTTGGCGTAACCCATCGGCGCGCTCGCGGAATTCGCGCCCCAACTGCTCTAGGGCTTCGCGCGCTTCTTGTCCTGTTTTTTCGGTATTGATGCCGTTATCGTTGCCCATCGAAAAACTCCTCTCGCCATCAAAACGTCCTTACAGTCATTATAACTGCAAAAGTCTAACAGGTCATCTGTGAGCATAGCCGCTTTTGTGATGCGCCCTAGCCGCCCCCCAGAATGATAAAAAACCTCTCAAATTATAGGTATTTTCATCTAAAAAAAGGCATTTTTCGCTTAGACTGTAACTACATGATTGAGTGGTTAGGTGTTTATCATGTGGTCTCCTCTTTATCGTTATAGCTTGGTCTTGTTTTTCTTGCTCCTACCGCTCGCCCCTGCCCACGCTATCCGCAGTGGCGACCCCCCTATAGATGGCGCGCCTGTCCTCGATGGGCGTTATCATTCCGCTGATGGCGGCGTTAGCCTATCGTTTGAATATCCGGAAGCGTGGTTCGTCAGCGGGGACATCGAAAAAGGCGTTGTCGTCAGCAACATGGAAAACCTCTACTACGTCCGCGAGCTGGCCGATGACGAGGCGGCGCTCATCGTTTTTGCCATGTCCTCCGATGTTCTACAGACCTATGGTTTTGTCACGGACCCGTCAGCGCTCCTCAGCAGGATATTGAGCGGCGCGCCTGATGGCTCTTTCCAACCATTGGGGGATATTACCGCCATCCGCCATGACGATTTCCACGCCGCTAGCGTGGCCGTGACGACCGAATTTGCCGATATACTCCTCATTACCGTAGAGCAAGACGGCTCTTATATCGTCGCCCTTGGCCTAACTGCCGTTGGCGGCATCCCCCAGCACGAAGCCACGTTCTATGCCATTGCCCGCACCATCCGCTACCAGTCGGTAGGGCAGTTTTAGCGAAGGAGTCGCGTTATGAAGCCGCGCATCATTGGGTTGTTATGGGTCTTTTTGGGGGTCGTCGCCCCCGCTTATGCCATCCGCGAGGTGACGCCAGCGCCCTCCACACTGCGTTATGAGCGCGCTTTTACGGCGGGGGGCACGCTCGCGTTCGATTATCCCGATAGCTGGTCTGTGGATGAGGAGACAGAAGATTTCGTGGTCTTGGTCACTTATCCGCTCGATGAGCGCGGTATGGCCGCCGTCGGCGAGGTAGCGGTGATTATATCCCCATTCTTCGATGCGCCAACCATGCATCGCGTCTTCGGCTTAGATGTCTCCGCGCCATTGAACGAGGTTTTGGATGCGGTGGTCGAGGTCTTTTTAGAAAGCGGCGCTATTTCCGCTTCAGAATCCGCTGTGATTGTGGAGCTAGAGACGCGCTTTGTCGCCCGCGCCACCGCTGATGTGGATGATTTGGGCGTGTCGCACTTTTTCCTGCTCAAAGAAGAGGCCGGGTATGTGGTGTTCAGCGTGTTGGCGACCGAAGACCAAACCATCATCAATATTGAATCCGCGCTTTTGCCGATGATAGCGAGCGTGCAATTTACGCCTTAGCGGGATATGCTATAATCGCCGCTAAAGCTAGCCAACACGAGCGATAACCAGCATGGCGATAGACTATATCATTGATTACGATTGCCACCCCAAACAAACGTTGGGCACTGATGGCATCCTCGAACGCATCAAAGGGCGGGAACGGGCCGAAACTATCATCCGTTTGTACCGCGAACACGGCGATGACCGCCCGCCCTCCCAAATGGGTTTTGAGCTGAGCAAAAATACCCCCGACGGCCAAAGCCAGCCCATCTTGGTCATCGTGCAGGATTTGCTCGATGCCGCCGAAGCCCTAAAACCGCTAGAACCCTCTTGCGTGGGTTGCCCGGCCAACCGCGCCGGCCGCCCCTTTGGTTGTATGGGGTTCGTGCATTATCCGATTAGCGGGCGTGGCGAGGCGTGGCTATTGAATCAATTACCATCCCCTGCCGAGCCTCTGGTATGGCTCTTGCTCAAGCAAGGGGTGGAAAACTTGCTCTACGATGGCCGTAGCGCCCAACAATGGCGTCAGCAATCCGAAGCGTATTTTGAAGATAAGGTGGCCGCGACCCGCCCATTGGGTGAATTCCAATTGACCGCTGACCAAGTTTTCGAGATGATTTTTGCCGTCGGCGACATTCGCCCGAATCATGGCGGCATCCTGCTGTTGTTCTTTAACGCCATCCCGCGCAACCTAGAAGCCAACGAGATTATGAACATCGGCCGCGCCGGCCCCAGCGGGCGCTATCCTTTCCTGCTCGCCGATGACCCCGATGATGACGCGACCATCGCGCAATTCAAGGCCCTGTTGGCCGCGCTCTACACTGCGTGGACGCTCAACGTCCGTTTATTGGTGGATGCCTAAGGAGTATATACCGCATGAAACCGCCGCCTATCGCCCTAGACGATGTGCTCGCCTTGCCCCGCGCCCATCAATTGGTGGTGCCCCCGGAATACGAGGATGAAAACGGGCACATGAACGTTCGTTGGTACATGAGCATTTTTGATGATGCTGGCTATACGCTCATCCAATGGATAGGCCTAACGATGGATTATCACGCCCAGCACCACACCGGCGGCTTCGACCTTGAACATCATCTGCACTATCTGAACGAAGTCCGCATCGGCGATACGGTGGCGGTTTATGGGCGACTCATCGGGCGGTCGGCCAAGCGCCTGCATTACATGATGTTCATGGTGAACGAAACAGCGGGCAAGTTGGCGGCCACCTTTGAATGCGTCAACGCCTTTGCCGACCTCAGCCAACGCCGCACCGCGCCTTATCCGCCAGAGGTGAGCGCCAAAATAGACGCCTTGCTGGCCGAGCATAACGCTTTGCCGTGGTCTGCGCCCACCTGCGGGGTGATGAGCGCCTGATTATCAATCGGCGGCCACCAAAGCATCTAGCACCGCTTGAATCTGGCGCAAGTGCGCCTCGCCGTGTTCCGCATAGGTCGTCAGCAAATCCTCTAGGCTCACATCGCCGTGTTCGGGATGATCACCTTGTCGCGCCCATTGTTGCGGGGTCAACGTTTCCATCAAAGCGCACCAACGGGCATGCAACCCCCGCAAGATAGCTAATGATGAGCGGATGTCGGCGGAATTGGCTTCTGCTGTTTGCGCCCATGCATCTTGGTCATAGGGCTTGAGCGCTGGCTTTTCTTCCAGCAAGATGAGCTTAAAACGGATGAAGCTGTTCATGTGCGAATCGGCCAAATGATGCACATTTTGGGCGATGCTCCATTCCCCTTGTTGGTACGCTGTCGTCAATTGTTCGTCCGTTAGACCCATCACCAATTCATCTAATAGGTTTGGCAAGCGACGGATGCGGTCAATGCGCGCGCTATACGATGACATGTTGCCTCCTCATGGTGTGTTAGCTGTATCCAAATGTATCCTGCCGCGCAAGATTTGCAATAAGGATTGTTTGCTTGGCGACTCTGTGTGACAATAAGCGCATCTGCACGCATGAGCTGAAGGAGCGATGATGAGCGCGAAAGAGGACGGCGAACAATTCCTTGCAGAAAACGCCAAACAGCCGGGTGTTGTGGTCACGGCGAGCGGTCTACAATACCAAGTGATAAAAGAGGGGCAGGGCCCCAAACCCGGCCCAACCGATACCGTAGAAGTGCATTATCACGGCACTTTCATCAACAATAAGACCTTTGATAGCAGTTATAACCGCGGCGCTCCCATCCAATTCCCGCTTAACGGTGTCATCAAAGGCTGGACAGAGGGTTTGCAATTGATGGCGGTGGGGGCGGTGTACAAATTTTTCATCCCCTATTACCTCGCCTATGGCGAAAAGGGCTACCCCGGCGCGATACCGCCTTTTTCCACGCTGATTTTTGAAGTCGAATTGTTGGGCATCCACTAATACAACGGGCATCCCCGCCCCACACAAAGATTTTTGGGCAGGGCGGGGATGAAAGCCTAACCTTTATTGGATAGGCTCGAAGAAGACGATGCTATCCAGTAGCAGGAACAACACTTCTTCTAGCTCTGCGCTCATCGCTTCTGGGCCATCAAAGTCAAAGATATAGCCATAGCCGCTAGCAGGGGCGTAAATGGCGACTTGCACGCCGACGCGCGGGCTATCTTCGCCCTCGTAGCGATACGGTATGAGGACGGCGGCGGCATCTTCGAGGTCGTAAGCTTGCGGTTCTTCGGATGTCGCGCCAAAAGCCTCTAGGTTGGCCAGAGCGGTTTCCACCACCTCATCTACCTCATCTACGATGTAAACATCTACGATGATATACAATTGGTCGCTGGGGTCGCTGGTGGTCAATGTGGAACTGCCGTCTTCATTTTCGATGACGCTAGGGTCGCTCCAGTCCCACGGGAAAAGGAAATTGAAGCCATAATTCACTTCTTTGAAGCCGCGATAGGTGGTATCCAACCCCTCGTTATCCACGCTGAAGGTGACGCTATCCACGCTAATATTGCCGGCCATATCTTGTATCCACATGGTCAGCTCGTAATCGCCCGTCACGGCGGGGATATATTCATAGGTGAATGGTGTGTCGCCAAAGACTAACTGCGTGCCAGAGAAATAATACTCTAGTTCGCCTTCTTCGTTGAGGTATTGCCAGTAGGGTTCAAAGCGGTCACCCCGTTGGGGTTGAATTTCGCTGGTGGCTTGCCCCTGTTCGGCTTCTTCCACACCCCATGCGCTTTGGAAAGTGCGGCTACCGATGTCGAAAACCAGATAAGCATCTGCTTCGCGGCCATCGCGCCATGTATACCAGCCTTCTACGATGACCTCGTCGGAATTCGGGACGCTGGTTAGCAAGGCTTCTACTGCATTGCGGCCATCGCTGAGCAAGGGCATTTCTACATTCCAACGGAACTCATTTTCAGAGAAACCTTCGGGATATTCGTTAATTTCCTCGCCGTCTGGGGTGAGGACGGTGAACACTAATTGCGACTGGTCGAGGATGATTTGCGAGCCATCGTCGAGCTGGAGCGCGGCGTAGAATTGCAAATCTATGATACCTTCGCCATCCGTCTGAAATAAAATGACGGGCGGGTCCCAGATGCTGGCCGTAGCGTCCGCGGGCAATACTTGGCTGATGTTGATGCTCAAGGTTTCGGGCGTAAAGACCTCCGCCGCCGTGCCGTGGAAAATGTCGAGGAACGTTTGCCAACCCGCCATCGTAGGCCCAACCTGCTCCGCATAATTATCTTTATTGCCGTTGAGGTTATAAACGTTTGCATTGGCTGGGAAGTAGATAGCTACGCCATTGGCCCCCGACAAGGTAGAGCTGGCCGAACCATATACAATCAGCTCATCCACGGCCGCGATGACCGCTTGGGCGGCTTCTTGGGTGGCGACATCTGGCGTCAGTTTGGTCAACAAGCGCATGAAATCGGCCAAATCCACCGAAGAATAGTACTCCGCGCCGCTGGGGTCATCCGCCCCGAACAATTGGGTGTTGTTGCGCGCATTGCCGATGGCCTTCAGGTTCGCTTCGCGGTTGGCGTCCACCGCTGACGTGAACGCATCGAGCGCTTCGTTCACTTGCGCTACTTTGGACAAATCCACGACGTGTAAATCGAAGGCGTCGTACCCTTGTAGCACATTGGTATAATAATTCATGTAGGCATCCACAATGACCGTTCCCCACTCTGGCACGCTCATAGAGGGGTTATCTACCAGCGTCGCTAGCGGCAAGACATACTCGAAACCCGCGCCGGGGATGACCTCTTCGGAAGCGAGGGTATAATGCGCGTAGGGGGCTATGGTCTGGAAGACTTCTAATTGGGCCATCAAGCAGGCGTCGAAAGCCAACAAATCCAGCTTATCTATACCCGTCTCGGAGGTAATGCGCGCTAGGGCGCTGTCTAGCTCGGTCATGGTCAGCCCGTCGCCGCCGCTACTTTCATCAATGGCAATCGTCGTCCATCCGCCGCCGTGGTTGGTGATGATGAGCGCGTAACGCTCTGCGGGGTAATTTTCAATCGCCCAGATGGCGAAATCCGCCAAATCGTCGGGGTCGCCGCTATTGGTCTCACCGACCACTTCCAGCGCCTCTTGTTGCAACCCTATCGGGATATTGCCATTGAACAACGGATTGGCGAAAGTAGAGAGGATTTCGGCTTCAAAATTGGCGCGCGACAAGCTTAACAATTGGTCTACTTCTGCGTTTATCTCGTCTTGGCTGATGCCCAAAGCCTCAAAATCGATGTTACGGATTTGCTCCACAAAGCCATCAGGGTCTATTTGGAAATCGCCCGACGATAGCGCCTGAGGTTGGGCGGTCTCGATATAATAACGGCGGGTATCGGACCAATCCCCGTTGATGCTATCGTATTCGGGGTGACGGTCTATTTCCACCACGATATTCACCCCATTTTGGCTACCAATAATTTGCATCTCCATCAAATCCCCGATGATGAAACCTTCTAGGTCATTATCGGCGGCCGCATAATAGATGATTGTCCATGCGTCACCACTTTGGGCGGCCATGGCGGGCAGGGCTAAAATAAAAAATAACAAGGCCCAAAGCATCGTTTTGAACATGGCTTTATCTCCTTAAAAAGGTATGAGTTCATCACCCATTGTATAAGCCATCGCTTTTATCTGCAACGCATCGCGAAAAGTCGGCAGGCGCTTTTAGTTATGCCCTAAAGAAGCGGGGATAAGACCCAAAAACAGGAGCGCTAATACAGATATTGCTCTAAGTCTTGGGCGCTGAGGATGTCGCCGTGGCCGTGGACATAATAGGTGTAATTTTCCGCTTGCAAGCGTCGGATGAGCGCGGTATCGCTTTGGTTATCGTCGTGGTGGGCGCGCTCGCTGAGCGAGGGGCCATAGATGGCATCGCCGAGGAACATGACGCGCGCATGGGGCAAGCGCACGACTAGCGAATCTTCGGCGTGGCGGCCGCCCACATGCTCCAATTCTACGAGCGTATCATCCAGATACAAGCACAGTTTTTTGCTGAACGTGATGGTGGGCAAGCAAACGCGAAACCCGCGCCAATCGTCCACCGCGCGCAAGATGGCGTGGCTCTGATGTTCTAGATTGGGGTTGCGGTAAGCTTCTTCGCGCACAGCGGCGGGATTCCATGTACGGCTGGTCATCGGCTTCAAACGCGCCGCGCAGAGTTCATGGGCGATGATATTCTGCGCTTGGTAAGTGGTCGCCCCGAAGACGTGGTCCCAATGATGATGGGTATAAATGATGGTGGTTATCGGCGGCGCGCCAATAGCATTTAGCCCGTTGATGATAGACCACGCATGATGTGGCCCGTTGCCAGCGTCAACCAAGATGGTTTGTTCAGCGCCGACAATGGCCCCAACGCACGGTTGTACCCGCTGGTCGTTATCCTCGTGAGGATAGACCCAAACCTGAGAGGCGATTTCTCGGAAAGAGGGCATGCCGTCATCCTTTTTTCATCAGCGCCTAGGTGGTATATCACGGGCGGTCATCGCCTGTCAAGCATCACGTTGGGGCGGATACCCTTTTTTTGGGGGGATGAGCGGCCACTTTTCGACGTTATAATGAAATGGAGATGAAAGAATGGAGGTTTGGGGAAATATGGAACAATTGTTAGGTATTGAACTCGCCAGCATCAGCCCCAATATTTTGTATCTGGCGCTCTTATTGGGTCTATGGATTGGCGTCACGGCTATTTATATTCCCGGGACAGGCATTGCAGAAGCGTCTAGCGCAATCCTCATCTTTGGCGCTTTGTATGTGTTGGCTAACCTGCCGTCCAACTGGTTAGCTGTGTTTTTGATGGTAGTTGGCATCACCGGCTTTTTGGTAGGACCGCTATTCAGCTCGCGTTGGGCGCAATTTGCAGAAGCGGGTTTGCTTTTGCAAGCTTTAGGGGGGTATTTCCTCATCAATGACCGCCCCGTTTCCCCATTGCTCATCCTCATCACCAGCATTTTTTCTGTTTTGTATTACCGTTTGGTGCTGTTGCCCGTATTGCGCGCGAACCAACGCCCCAAAGATGATGGCCAAAATCTCATCGGCGCTGTCGGGCGGGTGGTCGCGCCGCTGAAGCCGACGGGCACGGTGCAGGTGGCCGGGGAATTGTGGACCGCGCGGAGCAAAGATTTTCTAGAGAAAGATACCGAAATTGTGGTCATCGGCCAGCGCGGTCTAGAACTCGTGGTGGAAAAGGCGAAGCGCGACCGCAAGCGCGAATAGAATTTTGCAATACAATAAAGCATAAGAACATCTAACAAAAGGAGGCCTAAAGTGCCAGCAGATTCATCTTTAAACGGTATTGTCGCCATCATTGGTGTGCTTCTTGTCATCTGGTTTGTGCGCTCCCTCATCCGTGTGATACCAGATTACGAGCGCCTTGTGATTTTGCGTTTGGGTAGCTTTGGGGGTGTGCGGGGCGGCGGTTTAACCTTCGTTATACCGATATTAGAGCAGGGCTTTAAGGTGGATATGCGCGAGAAATTTTTAGAAATTCCCGCCCAAACCGCCATCACCCGCGATAATGCGCCCATTTCTATTGATTTCTTCGTCTACTACCGAATTGTAGACCCGCGCCTCGCGGTGCTGAATGTAGATAATGTGGTGCGTGCCTCGCTCAATATCGCCACAACTACCTTGCGCGCGGTTATCGGCGATATTGATTTGGATGACGTGCTCTCTAAGCGGGAGAGTATCAACGATTCTTTGCGCCTCAAATTAGATGAAACTACAGAACGTTGGGGCATGAAAATCACCAGCGTTGAAATTCGCGAAATCGAACCGCCTAAAGATGTGCAAGCGGCGATGAACCGCCAGATGAGCGCGGAACGTGAACGTCGCGCGCTCGTCACCCAAGCTAGCGGCGAACGCGAAGCCGCTATCGCCGTGGCAGAAGGCGAAAAACAATCCGCCATCCTCAAAGCCCAAGGCGAACGCGAAGCCGCTATCCTACGGGCGGAAGGCGAACGCCAAGCCCAACTGCTCCGCGCCCAAGGGTTCGCCGCCGCGCTAGCCGCCATCTACGAGCAAGCCAAATCGCTAGACGCCAACACCATGGCTTTACAATATATGGATATGCTGGAGAAAATCGGCAGTAGCCCGGCCACTAAATTTGTCGTGCCTATGGAACTCACGAGCATGGTGAACCAATTGGTCGCCAGTATGAACAATAACAAATCGTCCAATAATAGCGCCTAAACGCGCCAATGCAGTTTGGTAATCATAGAGGCTACCCGCAAGGAAGCCTCTATTTATTTTTGAGGCGAGACGCTCGCCCGCAAACTTGTGACCAGCGCCCGCGCTTGTTCAGGCGTATTGACCATATGAAAATGTTTCTCGTGATATTTTTGGCGATAAATGGATGATAAAGTCTCGCTCATCAAGTTGATGAGAGTAGCGATGGCATACGGCGCAATGAAAATAACGCCGCCGATTTGAGGCATATCTCTATCGGTGACACTCTTAAAACGTTTTATGGCCCCTTTCGGGGGATAACCGGCTTGGCGCACATCAATCACTAAATAAATGTTTTCGGTCTTTTGGCCTAAAAGCCATTCCAGTTGGACGGCGGCGGCGTCGAAGTCCTGCCACGTCCACGGCTTTTGATAGCGCATGACCAACAGGGAGGAATCTTCTTCATCCCAAGAAAACTCGATGCCCATTTTCCCCACCCTTCATTGAGTTATATTAAGAAATATAATGAAAAATGCTGTGGAAAGCAAGTGACAAAAAACGCGCCCCTAGGAGCAACAGGGGCGCGCTATCGCTTCGCTTTTCGCGCGGGGTCGCTTTAATTCGCCGTGATGATGGGGCCATAACCCAACAGATACTTCACAAAACCGCTCAACCGCTCGAAGCTTTGGGCCAGCGTCGGGTTCTCGCGCAAAAGCTGACGCCACGGGCTGGGTTGGGCTACCCATTCGCTATGGCCCAATTGGGCAATGGTCGTGAGGCTATGGGTGATATTTTCAATACGGCTGAGGAGCGCCGCGCGCGCCGCTTGACGCGCTAAATGTTCCGCTGTTTCTGCA
The DNA here is from genome assembly GCA_037441665.1 of Anaerolineaceae bacterium. Classification (GTDB taxonomy): domain Bacteria; phylum Chloroflexota; class Anaerolineae; order Aggregatilineales; family Phototrophicaceae; genus JBBIRQ01. Next base: position 78,867 of record JBBIRQ010000008.1, read on the forward strand.
ATCGTATGAATTGGTTGGATCATCTCTGATAAAACATTCGTGGAAGGGGTATCTTGGCTACTATCTTCTTGGGCGAGCGCTTGAACTGTGCCCAAAGCCAAGACGATAGCGAAAACGAGCACGAGCAGACGTTTGTATAACATAGCTGTTCCTCCTCTTATAGCTAGGCGCTAAAACAAACCGTTCTACCAAAACTCGCTTGCCGAGGCGGGGCGGGCGACGGAACCCGCCCCATGGCTTTTAGGAGCTAATCTTTCTTGCCGCCCTTCAGCAGATTGCGCGCTTTAATCGCTATCCTTTGTACCGCGCTAGGCCGTTGTTTGGGCAATGTCACCGTCAAGATGCCATTTTCGAGCGTCGCTTCGGCTTTATCGGCGATGACTTCTTCCGGTAGCTGTACCGAGCGCATGAATTTACCGTAGCGCATCTCGCGCAGATACCAACTGGCGTTGTGGTCTTCGCGTTCGGCTTTGGTTTCTGCGCTGATAGTCAGCATATTGCCGCGCACATCTACCGAAATATCTTCCTCATTAAAGCCCGGCACAGCGGCGCGCACCGTGATTTGTTTATCATCGCTAGTCATATCCACGGCTAGGCTGTTGACTTGGGTTGTGCCATTCGCGCGGATGAAGGGCCATTCCATCATAGATTGCATTTGCGCCATCATCCTATCCATCGTTTGGCGCATATCGTCATAAGGATTCCAACGTATCAAAGACATCGCACACCTCCTTCAATTTGCGTTGCCTCGTTGCTACGCTTCGTTTTCGGTATAGCGCGGATTTGTAAAAAAAGTTTTGACGTTGTGTAGGATTTTCATCAGATTTTTTCCCCGCCGTGCCCTCTTACACGCTTCCGATACTCTTTTTATGCATTGTATACAGAGCGCGCCTATGCTTATGAGTGGCAGAGTCTATGATGACGAGCCACTTTTAGGAGGGAACAGATGAATTTGAACCAATATACGAATAAAGCTCAACAAGCGTTGATGTCGGCGCAATCGTTGGCGACAGAGTACCAGCACCAGACTATCGAACCAGCGCACGTTTTGGCGGCTTTGTTGACGCAATCAGATGGTGTCGTGCCGCAAATTGTCGCTAAAATCGGCGACCAACCGTCTATTTTGCTCAAAGAAGCGCAACATATCCTAGAAGGATTGCCGCGCGTTAGCGGTAGCAATATCCCCGTGGCGCTAGGGCGGCAAACGAGCGATGTCCTCGGTCGGGCTGAAAAGACAGCCCACCGTATGAAAGATGAATACGTCAGCACCGAGCATATTTTTATCGCTCTAGCTGAACATTCGTCCGTTGCCGCTGTGCTCAACCGCCACGGCATAGATCCTAATACCATTCTGCAGGCCTTAGCGGCCATTCGGGGAAGCCAACGCATCACCAGCCAAGACCCCGAAGGCACTTATAATAGCTTGGAGAAGTACGGCCGCGACCTAACCGCTTTGGCCCGCCAAGGCAAGCTAGACCCGGTCATTGGGCGCGATGAAGAAATCCGTCGCGTCATCCACATCATCAGCCGTCGCACCAAAAATAACCCCGTGCTCATCGGCGAGGCCGGCGTGGGTAAAACCGCCATCGTCGAAGGTCTGGCCCAACGCATCGTCAATGGCGATGTGCCGGAAGGCTTAAAAGATAAGCGCCTCATCGCTCTTGATATAGGTAGCCTTGTGGCGGGGGCTAAATATCGGGGCGAATTTGAGGAACGCCTTAAAGCGGTCCTCAAGGAGATTGCCGATAGCGAGGGTAATATCATCCTCTTTATAGATGAATTGCACACGATTGTAGGCGCAGGCGCGGCAGAAGGCGCTATGGACGCTGGCAACATGCTTAAGCCCATGCTCGCCCGCGGCGAATTACGCATGATAGGCGCGACCACGCTTGATGAATATCGCAAATATATCGAAAAAGATGCCGCTCTAGAACGCCGCTTTCAGACGGTCTTTGTGGATGAACCCAGCGTCGAAGATACTATCAGCATCTTGCGCGGCCTAAAAGAGCGTTACGAAGTGCATCATGGCGTGCGGATACAAGATAGCGCGGTCATCGCCGCCGCCACGCTCAGCCATCGTTACATCCCTGATCGCCAATTGCCGGACAAAGCCATTGACCTGATAGATGAGGCAGCCGCTAACCTGAAGATGGAAATTGATAGCCGCCCCCTAGAATTGGACCGCGTGGAGCGGCACATCATGCAATTGGAAATCGAGCGCGAAGCGCTGAAAAAGGAGCGCGACAAGGCGTCTCGCCAGCGGCTAAAAGACCTAGAAGCCGAGCTGGCCAACTGGCGCGAAGAACTCAACGCGCTCACCGCCCGCTGGCAACAGGAGAAGGCGGCCATCGGGCGTATCCGCGAGATTAAAGCCCAGATGGACGAAGCGCGCATCCAGCTAGAACGCGCCGAACGCCATAGCGACCTCGAAACCGCGGCCCGCATCCGCTACGGGCGCTTGCCTGAACTCGAAAAGCAATTGACCAAGGCGGAAGAAGAAATCGAAGCGATGCGCGCGGGCGGTCTTTCTATGCTCAAAGAAGAAGTAGATGCCGATGAAATCGCCAGCGTCATCAGCCGCTGGACCGGTATACCCGTCGCGCGCTTGCTAGAAGGCGAAATCGAAAAGCTCCTACACATGGAAGAACGCCTGCATGAGCGCGTTGTCGGTCAGGACGATGCCATTCGGGCGGTGGCTTCGGCCGTCCGTCGTAGCCGCGCCGGCCTGCAAGACCCTAACCGTCCCGTGGGCACGTTCCTATTTTTGGGGCCTACCGGGGTAGGCAAAACGGAAATGGCCCGCTCTTTGGCGCACTTCCTCTTTGACGACGAAAACGCTATGGTGCGTATTGACATGAGCGAATATGGCGAGCGCCATAGCGTCGCGCGGCTCATCGGCGCGCCCCCCGGTTATGTCGGCTACGAGGAAGGCGGGCAATTGACCGAGGCCGTGCGCCGCCGTCCTTATAGCGTTGTGCTCTTTGACGAAATCGAAAAAGCGCATCCCGAAGTCTTCAACATCTTTTTACAAGTCTTCGATGATGGCCGCTTGACCGATGGGCAGGGGCGTACCGTAGATTTCACCCATGCCGTCATCATCATGACGAGCAACGTAGGTAGCGACCTCATCAAAGCGATGGGGCCTAGCGCCAATAACGACGAGGTGCGCCACGCGGTCTTGCGCGTGTTGGATAACCACTTCCGCCCGGAATTCTTGAACCGTCTGGACGATATTATCATCTTCCACAGTTTGACGCGCGAACACATCGAACATATCGTGAATATCCAACTAGAGCGCCTAGGGCGCTTGCTGGCGGAGCGCCGCATCACCCTAGAGTTAACCCCATCGGCGCGGGCTTTCCTCGCCGATCGCGGCTTCGACCCCGTCTTTGGCGCGCGCCCGCTAAAACGCGCCATCCAACGCTATCTACAAGATGCTTTGGCGCTAGCCCTGTTAGAAGGGCGCATCAAAGATGGTGAGCATGTGGTGGTAGAAGCTGACGCGGACCAATTGGTCTTCACCCCGGTTGTCGCCACGGCTTAACCCTCGCGGCGGCCAGCCCTACCTTTTCGGTTGGCCGCCGCATATGCGCCACATCCTCGGCGCATTTCATCCACACAATAAACGAACATTTGTGCATATTCTGGGTTGATTCAAGACCTTTTTGTAACTTTTTTGACCTTTTTTGAACCCTAAAAAGCCTTTTTTGTCGTCATTTTGCACAAAGTTTATTGAAGGTGCTTGACAAGCCTTTATAAAGTATGATACCTTGATGTCCGTCGTAAGTGAATTATCCGCATCTACCATCATAAGGAGCAAGGCGTAAATGGTTTATACCGCTGATATGAAGCAGACCACTAACAATAACTGCTTCGGAATCATCAACCAACACACGCCTACGCGCTTCTAACTTCCTCTCACTGGGATGATGAAGCCGTGGGCGCCCATAACCCACGGCTTTTTTGTCGCCGACCATTTGCTAGCCTAACTTAAGTGACATGGCATACAAGCTTGTGGGAACGCTCTGCCATCAGCGCAGGGCCTACGTTGTCTGTGCCACGCACAGAACCGCCGTTGCGGGTAACCCGCGACCAAGCCTAGAACGTGTGCAAACCCAAAAGGCAAACCATAATGGCGAACTGGAAAGACTGGCAACTGAACAAAGAACACCGTCAAAATCTATTGCGACAAGCGGAGCAGGCGCGTTTAGCCAACAGCCTAGCCCCACAACCCCGCCCCGCACGAGCGCCACTAGCCGCGCCAACAGCGCGGCTAGTGGCGCAATGGGAGCAATTGCGGAAACATGAACAAGCAGAGGTTATCCCGGCTATCAAAGTATTGGAGCTATAAATCAAGCATAATCCATGAGGAGGTGCTACCATGGTTGAACAAATTTATCTGGCACTGCATGAGGAACGTCACAAAGACTTGCGGAAAGAGGTTGAACGAGAGCAGTTGCTCCGCGCCATCAAGGGCGAAAATGGGCGTTCTATCCGTAAAGCCGTCGGTCGTGTGCTGATAACGGCCGGGCGCATCCTCGCAGAGCCAAACACCGACCGCTAGAGAAAATGACCAACAAGGCGTCTGCAGAGACGCCTTGTTTTTTCCCCTAAAAAAGACCGAGCGCCTAGCGCTGTAAGGGCTAAGCGCTTTATCTTTTTCTGGCAGAAGCGTGCTAAACTATAAGCTAAAAGCCAAAGAATCAGCGATAATAAAAGCCATGCCAACGCCATTTACCCATCTAGAATTCGCGCAACGCCTGCTAGAGGATGAAGCAGTACCTCAACGCGCGTTTTTAAGAGATTATCGCCCCGCTTTTTTATTAGGTAGCATCGCCGCTGATGCTCGCGTGGGCGCTGGCGTCAGCCGCGAAGCCACCCATTTTTACGCTTATGACCAAGCCATCAGCGAGCACCCATGGCGGGTGATGCTCAACCGTCATCCTTCCTTGTGCGGTCCGCATAGCGCGGCGCATCGCGCCTTTTTAGCCGGCTATGTAGCTCATTTAGCCCTAGATGAGGCGTGGGCTTTACAGTTCGTGCGCCCGCAGTTCATCATCAAAGATTGGGACGCCCCGCGCAACGCGCGCTTCTTCGCTTTGCATCTTATCCTCATCCACATGGATAAGCGCGACGAGGCCTTGTTAGAAGCGTGGCAGGGCGAAGAATTGGCCGCCGCAACCCCGCGCCACTGGTTGCCTTTTATGCCCGACGACATCTTAGCGGTATGGCGCGATTTCATCGCCGAACAAATTCGCGCAGGGGGGCAAAGTAAAACCGTGGACATCTTCAGCGAGCGCCTGATGATGCCCCGTGCCGATTTAGCCGCCGTGGTGGATTCTCCAGCAGAAATGCAAAAGCGCTTGTGGGATTTTGTGACGCCGTCGGATTTGCAAGCTGTAGAGCCAGCTTTGTACCGCTTTACCTACCAGCAGTTGAACCAATACCTAGCAGAATCTTCAACCTGAAGCGTCGTTCAGGCATTGGACCGGGTGAGTCGCACCATTGAGTAGATTCACCTGTAGGCCTAAATACGGCGACGGGTCTAGGGTATTTTCTAGGAGCGCCTCGTTCTTAAAGCTACCGTCTGCCTCGCTGGTGACGATGCTGAAGTGCAGATGCAACCCCACCACCCGATTTCCGCCATAATCGCCTTGATACCCCAATAAAGTCCCCTGTTCCACGAACGCGCCATACGTCCCCGGCGGAAAATCTGGGGCTATGAAAGAGGTTTGCCCATCGGCGCTAGCCATGTGCGTATAATACGTCCAGATGATGCGGTCGGGTTCGAGTGGGTCTTGGTGTTGGATGATGACCGTTGCTAGCCAATCGTCGAGGCGCGATAAGTAGCCATCGTAAGCGGCGAAGATGGGGATTTCTCCCGGCTGGCCATCGCCAAAAATATCAATGCCGCTGTGGCGATTGATGAGGTTGTAAGGGCCGCTAGGGTCGGCGTAGAGCAGGCCGATGAACCCGCTCGTGGGCAAGATGAACGGCGCGTCGCCGCAAGCTGTCTGCGTGATGAGTGACGAGCGCGCGCTGGGGTCGGTGAACCAACGGCGGATGACCCCTCCGCTAGGATTGGCATTGCCGACGTTCTGCCACCACCACCATCCCAACGCGCCCAATACGGCTACAAGGGCGAAAAGGGGGATAATACGGCGTGTGAAGCGCATAACATAACACCCTAACTTAAACGTTAAATTTGCCTCAAAAACGTAAACAGTGTAAACAAAAGTGGCGCGCTGAGAAAGGATTCATTTACTTTTATGACGAAATATTCGGAAATAAATTATATTATCTCGCTCATCGTTTAGTTCGATGAAAGCGTTTCCATCGTATCCTGTGAATAGACAGGCGCGGATGAACACAACCAACGTATATCATCCCTCTATAAGGTCCGCGCGTGTGTTGTGTGTTCTTCCCTAATATAAAGCAGTCCTCGTGTGGTGAGGACTGTTTTTTTATACCCCAACGTCATCAAAAACGGATAAAAAAACCGTCCATAACTGTAAATACTTATGAACATTTGGGCTATTTAACGCCCTTGATGACGTATATATATTGAGAATGTAAATGGATTTTGGAACGCAAAGCGCCTTCCAAAGGTCTATAAGGGTAACAGAAACGTTACACAAATTCATACATTGGTAACGATGTGCCGCTAAGATGAATTTGTGGACAGAAAGATGATAACATCATGCACATTACCGATACACAGGAAATCGTGAAGACCGCTATCGCCACCTGCCCTAGTTGCGGGGCGCGGGCGCGTTTCATCCAGATAGGGGAGCAGAGCTGGCCGGAGCACGTGGCTAAAGCCGTCGGCATGCCCACTACCGTACAACTGTGGAATTGCGCCGCTTGCCATACCACCCTACTACACCCTAGCCTACACTTTGAAAAATAGCCACACCCACGCTATCGGGCCTGCTGACCAAAGCAGGCCAATAGCCATTGACAGCAACCGCCAATGGGTTAGAATAGCATGTGAACATTTGTTCTAATAGGAGGCTGAAATGGCTGTACAAGTGGTATGGGTAGAAGTCCCCGTAAAAGATATTGACCGCGCCGCGCAATTCTACAAAGCTGTATTTGACATGGCTTATGAAATCGTTGATGATGGCGTGCGCCGCACCGCAACGCTCACCAATGCGGATACAGGCCCCGGTTTCTCGCTCAACCAGACCAAAGATTTTGAACCCAGCGACAAAGGCCTCTTAGTGTACTTGGATGCAGGCGATGACTTAAACGCGATTCTGCCCAAGGTCGTCCCCGCCGGCGGCAAAGTCATCGCGCCCAAAACGTCCATGGGCGCGGCCGGCAATTATGCCCTCATCCAAGATACAGAAGGCAACGTCCTCGCCCTCTACTCCCCGAATTAACACCACCAGCCACGCAGGGGCGATGCTTTAGGGTATTGCCCCTGTTTTTACGGCACATCGCTATATCTTTTCCCACACTTGCGCTTTTTATTGATACTGTGTATCATTTGAATTGTATTGATACTTTGTATCAATTATGTTGCGGGCGCGCCCATGCTCCTAAGCCATAAAGTGAATCCTTCGCGAATACCAACACGAGGAAATCAGCTATGAAAATCGCTTATGTTTTTGCTACGCCCCTCGCCTCCGCTTACAAGCTGGCGCAAATGATATTGCCTCAGCTGGAAACCGACACGCACGGCGTTGAAGTCGTGGGAATGTTCTTCTTCGACGATAATACCTTCATCCTGCGTCAGGGCGACCCCATCGGGGAGCGGTTGGCCAAGGTGGCGCAGGACAAGGGCATCTTGCTCATGATGTGCGACATGTGCGCTTTGCAACGTAAGCTAGCGGAGGGCGCGCCGCGCTGGTGCAATCCTGATGGCAGTGGTCGCACTGAACCGAATGAAATCAGGACCGTGAATACAGTCGCTGGCGTGCATGTCGGCTGTTTCCCGGATTTATACGGCGCGCTGGCCGGCAACCCGCCCGATTGGGTCATCACGCTTTAGCGTAGAAGGGACTTGCGCGACGCAAGAGGCCTTGCCGCCAATTACAGCGGCATTGCAGGGCGGGGGCGCTTTGGCAAGACGACGCCGGCGCTGGCGTTACGTCACGATGTGCGCGCTGGGGGCAGGCGGTACGGTGGTGGCGGGGGACTGGGCAGGGCGGGTACTGTTCCTGAAGGCGCGGTGGGGGGATGCCCCTTGACAAAAATACACTTTATCGTAAAAATACGATTATGGAACAGAACGCGACAGAAAAAACGTACAACCTCAGCCAAGACGAAGCGCGGCTGGCGCGAATGATGAAAGCGCTAGGGCATCCTGCGCGCTGGCAAATTGTGCGCTTCCTCAGCGAAAATCCGCAATGCATCACCGGCGATATTGTGGATGTGTTGCCGCTGGCGCAGGCGACGGTCTCGCAACATCTCAAGGTTCTGCGAGAAGCGGGTCTCATTCGCGGGACGATAGAGGGGCCCGCAGTCTGCTACTGCCTCGATGGCGATGCTATCGCGTGGCTCAAAGAGCAGATGGGGATTTGGTTGTGATGTTTTTTTGCGCGCTTTTATCGTATTTTTACGATGAAATGTTCTTGTATAGCTCTATTCAGCTTTCACCACTATTTAGGAGGGTGCAATGACAACACAAGGAGCGCAACCCGTCGCTATCATTGGCGGGGGGCCGGTTGGCTTGGCCGCCGCGGCTCATCTGCTGGTGCGCGGCGAAACGCCCATCGTGTTCGAGGCGGGGCCTGCCGTGGGGGCCAATATCCGCCAATGGGGGCACGTCCGCATGTTTTCGCCGTGGAACTTCACGGTGGATAGCGCCACCGTACAGCTACTAGAGCAAAGCGGCTGGCGCATGCCGCCACCCGATGAACTCCCCACTGGCGATGATTTGGTAGCGCGTTATTTAGAGCCTTTCGCCCAATTACCCCTCGTACGGCCGCATATACGGCTCAATGCCCGCGTGATGGCCATCGCCCGCCGCGGTATAGATAAGATGAAAGATGCCGCGCGCGACCAAGCGCCCTTCATCCTGCACATCCGTTACGCCGACGGGCGCGAAGAGCGCGTCGAGGCGCGGGCCGTCATAGACGCTTCTGGCACATGGCACAACCCCAACCCCATCGGCGCTAGCGGCATCCCCGCCATCGGCGAGCAACGCTACAGCGACCGCATCTTCTACGGCATCCCCAACACCCGCGGCGACCAGCGCGCGCGTTATGCGGGTAAGCGCGTCTTGGTCGTCGGGAGCGGGCATTCGGCCATCAACGCCTTGCTCGACCTCGCCGAAGTCAGCGCCCAACACCCCCAGACGGCCATCTACTGGGCCTTGCGGAATCGGGCATTTCAGCGCGTCTTCGGCGGCGGCGCGGACGACGCCTTGCCCGCCCGCGGAGAATTGGGGACGCGGGTAAAAAGCCAAGTCAATGCGGGGCGTATCCACATTTTAGCGCCCTTCCGCATCCAAGAACTGCGCGAAGAAGACGGCGGGTTGCACGTCTGGGGCGAAACCGCAGACGGCATGCAAGCCATCGTAGTAGATGAAATCATCTCGGCCACGGGCGCCCGCCCCGACCTCGACCCCCTGCGCGAATTGCGGCTAGACTTCGACCCCTCGCTAGAAGCCGTTCGGGCTTTAGCCCCGCTCATAGACCCCAACGTTCACAGCTGTGGCACTGTGCCGCCGCATGGCGAGGCGGAATTGCGCCAGCCAGAGCGCGATTTTTACATCGTCGGCATGAAAAGCTATGGACGCGCCCCGACCTTCTTGCTGTCCACTGGTTACGAGCAAGTGCGCTCTATCGCCGCGGCGCTCAGCGGCGATTGGGAAGCGGCCCGCCAAGTGCATTTGCATCTGCCAGAAACCGGCGTTTGCGGCACAGATGCCGATGGTGGGTGTTGCGGCTCGTCTTCAAATTTGCTATCAATAACAGAAATCGGTGTGGGCAAGCCCATAACCTTCACGAATCCATAACCATAAGATGCGCCTCAGGGGCGGAATCGCGCGGTTCTGCCCCCTCCACCACTAGGAAATAACCCCTATGCCCGCTCTTTTATCCAGACCAAAACCCTATTACGGTTGGGTGATTGTCGGCGTTTTGGCCATCACCGAGACTATCTCTTGGGGCATCATCCACTACGCCTTTTCCGTGTTCATCACGCCGATGGAAGCAGAACTGGGCTGGACCCGCGGGCAACTGACCGTCGGTTTTTCGCTCAGCTTGCTGATGATGGCGCTATGGGCTTACCCGGTCGGTCATTGGATAGACCATTACGGCGGACGTGCCTTGATGACAGTGGGGTCTTTTTTGGCGACGCTCTTGATTGTCGCGTGGTCGCGCGTGGATACTTTGCCCGCTTTTTATCTCATCTGGGGCGGTTTGGGGGTGTGCGCCGCGTTGGTGCTATACGAACCGGCCTTCGCCATCTGCGCGGCGTGGTTTAGGCTTCGTTTGGGGCGCGCGCTAGCGATTATCACCTTCGCCGCGGGTTTGGCCAGCACTATCTTCTTACCCCTTTCCAATGCCTTATTGCTGGCGTTTGGCTGGCGCGATGCGGTGTTGGGGCTAGCGCTTTTGTTGGGGGCGACGACCATACCCCTACACGCGCTCTTTTTGCGCCGTCGCCCGCAAGACATGGGGTTAACCATAGATGGGCAAGCTAGCCGTTTGCCCGGCAAAGCCCCCGTGGTGGATTTGCGCGCGGTGTTCAAGGGGCGCATCTTTTGGCTATTGACGCTCATCTTCAGCTTATCGTTTTTGGCATCGTCCGCTATCCGCGTTCATTTTATCCCTTATTTAATCGGCAATGGCATATCAGCGACAGTAGCGGCGACAGCGAGCGGCGCTATCGGCTTGATGCAAGTTGTGGGGCGTGTGCTGTTCGCCCCGTTAGAGGCGCGCTTTCCGCCGCGGACGATGGTTTTGGGTGTGTTGGCACTACAAACGCTATCGTTATCCTTGTTGCTGTTGGGCGTGGCCCCGATGCTGATGGGATTGTTTGTAGTGGTCTATGGCGCTTCGTACGGGGCGGGCATTTTGGCGCGGGCCGCCATCGTCGCCGACCAATACGGCGCATCGCATTATGGGCGTATCTCTAGCGTGATGTCCACCTTTTTGACCTTGTGCGGCACCGTTGCGCCGGCCGCCGCGGGCTGGCTATACGACCAAGCGGGAAATTATACGCCGATGTTATGGTCCGCCTTTGCCTTGTCGTTCGCGCCTATCCTCATCATGTGGTGGTTTATGGCCGCGCCAGCGCCTAAACCCCCCGCGCTCAACACCCGCTAAGCGCCGTCGGCATCCTCTAGCGCGGGCTGGTGATGCACGTCAGGGGGCGATGTCTTTTTCTTCTTGGGGTTCGGTGTTTTGGGCAAGCGCAAGCGCAGATAGCGCCAACTCGCCCAGATGCCGCAAGCCGCCAACAGCAGGGCGAAGGCGTTCGCTGTGCCATAACGCGGGATACGCCCCTGCGACCACGCCAAAAGCGGCGCGAGATACAGCAAACCTGTTCCCACACCGCAAACGAGGAGCGGTTGCCACACTTGGGAGAAGTTGCGCGTAATATCCACCACCGCGCCAATGCTGAGCGGTAGCGCTACAAAGAACAACAAAATGATGCTGATAAACCCAATCCAATAAAAATCTGAGCTTATAACACCGGTCAAATCGCTTTTATCCGCGGGCAAAAAGGCCACCGCCAGCGCAAACCAACCCACCCAACCCACGACTAGCCACAACCGCCGCAAGAGTCCGCTATGGCGCATATAGGCGGCAGATGTCGTGATGATGAGGAAGGGCAACATGGCCGCTAGCCATAGCTCATAGAATAGGGCGTTCACCAAAGGTTCAGGGCCGAGCAGATTTTGGATGTTGTATAAATCCGTCCCCACCCATTGGTAATGGCCAGAAGGCTGTCGCACTAGCACGCCGTACCAACCCATCGCAAAAAGGAGATTTCCTGTTTGGGCATCGGCGATAGCCCCAAGGGGCGCTGGGATTAACTCGACGTTGCGCCCATCAAAGTCTTGGTCGTATAGGCGATAGTAGAGATACGGGCGCACATCTTGTTGGAGATAATCGAGTGGATAATCTGTAAGCCACGTCTGGCCGCCATCGGCAGACCGCTCGATGCGCTCATTGGGGACCCAACGATATTGAATACTGGGATTTTGCGGGTCGCTCACGCTGGCCTTATCGGAACAGGTGGCGTTCACCTCCTCCCGCAAGCGCTCGATAGGCGACCACGTCAGCCCGCCATCGTAACTGACCCAATCGTAGGTATCGGTATTTGGCTCATAGTCGGCTAGGGCGATGTAGAGCGCATCTTGAGACGCGCAAATTTCCGAGATGCCCGAATCATAATAATAATAAGAATCGCTGGCTAGCGTGCCCCAAATGCCCAAGCCAAAGGCGATATAAGCTAAGGGCCGTAAAGCCAATGCGGTATCTGCGCTATGGCGCCAAATGCGCCAACCGATGAGCAGGGCGGGTAATGTCAATAAATCGGTGGCGTCCATCCGTAAAGTGCCGCGCCAACCTACAATAGCGTACAGGGTCTCGGTGGTCAGATGATGCACTAGCGGCGTCGTTTTGGCCAACGCGAACCACAAGCCAATGAAGACGAACGATACAACCCCCACACGCCTTGCCGATTGCCCTAGCGGCGGCAATAGGGCGAAGAAAAGCGCGGCGATGAATGGCGCAAACACCAACCATGCAAAATCGCCGAGTTTACCGCTCAGCCATGACGGATGATGATAACGAAGCCAATGGTCATTGAACAGGAGCAGGACGATGGCGAAAAGTGAGGCGGGATGACCGAGGCTATGGAGCGCTCGCCAAAAAGTTGGGGTTAGCTTGGGCATAATCCAACCTTTATACATAGAAATTATATATATAATTATATGGTGATTCCTCTACCGAGCAATCTATTCTTCACCAACTATCCACCTACGATTGCTCAACAAAAATCCCCATAGGCGGGGATTTTTGGGGGATAGTTTCTTTGGAAAGCGAACTAGGCGAAGATTTTATCGAATTCCTTCAGCACTTGGCGGGCGATGACCATACGCTGAATTTCGCTGGTGCCTTCGCCGATGCTCATCAAGCGTTGGTCGCGGTACATGCGCTCTACGGGGTATTCGCGGCTGTAGCCATAACTGCCGTGAACTTGGATAGCCTCGAAGCATACGCGCTCGGCAACTTCGCTGGCCTTAAGTTTGGCGATAGCGGCGATTTTAGTATAGTCATCGCCGCGGTCTTTGGCCCACGCGGCCTTATAAACCAATAGACGCGCGGCTTCAATTTCCATCGCGGCATCCGAGATTTTGTTTTGGATGCTTTGCTTGTTGGCGATAGGCTCGCCAAAAGCGACGCGCTCGCGGGCGTAGCGCACCATCTCCTCAAAAGCGCCTTGAGCGATGCCCACGCTGAGCGCGCCGATGCTGATGCGGCCGGCGTCTAGGGTTTGCATCGCTTGGTAAAAACCGTTGCCTTCCGCACCCAGCAAATTATCGTAGGGGACGCGCACATTCTCAAACGTTATCATCTGGGTGGGGGACGCTTTTAACCCCATTTTCTTCTCCGGGGGGTGCAGGGTGACGCCCGGCGTGTTTGGCTCTACCAGTATCATACTAAAACTGCGCGAGCCGCCTTCTTTACTTGTGCGGAGCAAAACGATGATGACCGGCGCGTATTTGGGGTTGGTAATCCACGCTTTATGACCATTGATGACCCATTCGTCGCCGTCGCGTTCGGCGTAGGTTTGCGCCCCGTTCAGTAAATCGCTACCCGCTTGCGGTTCGGTCAGGGCGAGGGCGCCCAAATGCTCGCCACTGGTGAGCTTGGGTAGGTATTTCGCTTTTTGGGCGTCTGTGCCCCAACGCACGATGGGGGCTGTGCCCAAGCCATTATGCGCGGAGATAGATAAAGCGGTCGAGCCGCATACCCGCCCCAACTCCTCTACGGCGATAGACGCGCCCAACGTATCCAAACCCGCCCCGCCATATTCTTCCGGCACTTGCAGGCTCACTAAACCCAAGGCGGGCATTTTGCGAATCGCGTGCCAATTCAGCTCGCCGCTTTCGTCAGCGGTGGCCGCATAGGGTTTTAGTTCCCGTTCGCAAAAGTCGCGCACCGCCCGTTGGAACATCTGTAGTTCTTCATTCAGTTCAAAGTTCATAGTCGCCTCGATTGTGTTACACTATTTTTACGCTTATTGTAACGCATTTCGCTGAGCGCTAGCTAAGAAGCGGCCTAGCGTTGGCGCTGGGTGAAAACGCCGCTTTAGGGCGCTCGGCTTAGGAGGCAAGCTATGTCGCTCATCAATCCGCTGGCTGGGGTCGCCCGTTACGACGCAGACGAATATTACCGCAAAGCGCTACAAGCGTTTAGCAAAAATAATCTGGAAGCGGCTATCTTGAATATGGACCAAGCCATCGCTTTAGTGCCGCGCCATTCGGAATATTTGGCCGCGCGCGGGTTGATGTATTTGGAACATGGCGAAAAAGAGAAAGCGCTAGCCGATTTCGACGCCGCCCGTAGAATCCATCCATTCGAGATGTTGGCCAATTATGGGCGCGGTATCATCGCCTATCGCGACAAAAATTGGGACGAAGCTTTGGCGCATTTTACAGATGCGTGGGCCGCAAGACCAGAGCGCCCAGAGATACAATACTATCTCGCTTTGGTCAATCACCGCAAAGGCGACCAGCGCACGGCCCTCATCTGGATGCAACAGGCTTATGCCGCCTTCGAGAAAGCCAACGACCGCAAACGCGCCAACGACGCCGCCCGTTGGGTGCGCGAATTCCAAAAGTTGATTGAACGCAACCCGTGAATCATCATCCCAATAACTTTTGTGCCGTCCTCAGCGTGATAGCAATAAAAGCCCCATATCCCAACCAACCTACGCCCGTAGTGAATAAAGCCATGTTCCAGTCGCCGCCGAGGATGGCCGCAAGGGTAATGCTCATCCAGCAAAAGGCGAACAACGCGACGAAAGCGCGTACCGCGAACGCAACCGCCGAGATGACTTGCTCGCCTTTTTCGGCGAGCGGCGCGATGATGCCCAAAGCGGCGGTCAGTCCAGCGTCCAGCAGGCTATATACGGCCGTGACAACCAGCAAAAAGCCCATGGCTAATATCTCGCCGGGCACGCCCAACGGGCGGCCATGATGCGGGCTATAGCTCACGATGAACACCGCGCACAAGCCGGCGCGGATGATGGCGGCCATCAGATGGTCGCCCCACAACGCATGCAACGATGCCCCCCATTTGCCCCAGATAATGCGCCGACCGTCCATCTCGGTCAGGCGCAAATTATCCCACGTATGATTGCGCTTCTCGCGGCTGATGCTATTGGACGATAACCCTAAGGTGACCATCGTCACCACAATATATAGGGCCGTGCTCATCAGCCAAATGGCCGGGAAGAGCACATTTTCCAGCGGGTAAAGGCTGTTTTTGATGTGCGGGGCAAAAGGCAATATAAAAGCGCCGCCTATATAGATGAGCGAACCGATGAGCGCCGGGATGACCATGGCCGCCGCTAGCGCAATCCACAACCAACCTGAACGGCTCGTAGCGATGACAAAACGTTGATGGCGGAACTCCGCCCGATAAACAGGGTTACGATGGCTCAACGCATCCCAATACGTAATTTGCATAATCAAGACCATTTCATGATGATGGGCAACCTTTTTTATTATATGCGCCTTTTCACATTATTTCTTAAGGGTATTTGGGGCATAGTTAGATAAAAATAGAATTGATACTCTATAAAAACATGATGTTATAACAAGGTTGTAAGTGGACGTTTGTTCCCTTTTTCTCATAAACTATAATGGTCAACACAGAAAAATGGCCGAAACGCACCTAAGGAGATTATGTCCCGATATTCTGCGCTCATTATTGAAGATGACCCCGGCCTTCGTTTGATTTATCGGCGATTGCTCGAAAAAGAAGATTATGAGGTGAACGAAGCCGCGAACGGGGCAGATGCCATTGAATTTCTAAAAAATTATACGCCCACGCTCATTTTTTTGGATATGTTGCTCCCCTTGATCAATGGCGAGCGCATCATCGAATTTTTGAACGCGCATAGTCGCTTCGACCAGACTTGCGTCATCATCGTTAGCTCCAATCATCAACTGGCTGGCTTCGCCGACCATCTGGCATGGTCTACATTCATCGTCAAGCCCATCTTGCCCGCCCAAATCCGCGAGTATGCCCAAATCGCGGCCCAACGCCTGCCCATCACAAAATGAGCGATTAACCCTCATCCCTATCTCAAAAGTTGAGTACAATGAGATGTGTGGGGTTTATGACAGGCGTTTACAATTACGATGGCATTTGAGTTAGAAGTTTTAGTAGGACATTTATACGTTGTCGGCGGACGGGCGATTAGCACGACGCCGCCGGGCGCGCTGGTTGAAGTGGCGCCCAAAAAGGCCGCGCGCGGGCGCGAACTCGATACTTTTTTCGTCTTGGTCTTGCCATCTGGGCAGACCCCGGCGCCGACCACCTTTTACGCGCAAATGGCGCAAATGGCCGCCGAGCGTTTCTTCGCCCAAACGGGGAGCATCACAGCCGCTCTGCGCGCCGTCCTGACCGACCTCAACCAAAATCTATTTGACCACAACGAAAGCGGCCGCAAGCACTACGAAGCCAATATGATTTGTTGCGTGTTGCACGGCTCTGAATTATTTGTAGCGCGCATCGGGGCCGCTGTCCTCATCCTACAACACGAAGGACAAACCAAAACCTACCCCGAAGACCTGCGCGATGATGAGGCGCTTTACACCCCGCCGTTAGGCGTTCAACCTATCCCAGACATCAAAATGACCCGCTATGAGGTGGGGCCACATACGCGCATCGCCTTGGGAGATGCCAACCTCGCCGACTTTGAGTTAGAACGCGCTACCCAAGCGATGGTCGCCCAAGACCTAGAGCAAGTGCTAGAAGCGTATAAAGAAATCGTCCTCGACCGTATCTCTATGATGGTGGCCGAATTCGTGCCCCCGGACGAACCCGCCCCCGTGCCGGTGGCCATCGGGGAATCGAGCGCGGCCATCGCCACAGAACTTGCGGCGGCCCGCGCCCGCGCTAAAACAGCCACCCAAGAGACCGCGGCCGTGGCCCGCGGAACGCCACCGCCACCCCGCGAACGACGACGCGGCGCGCTCCAACAGGGGCTAAAGCGCTTTATCGCCGCTGTAGCTAGCGGCGGCGCGGCGTTTTTTGCCCTGTTAGGGCGTCTATTAGATGCGGCACTCCCCCAAAGCGAGAGCGGCAAGCCGTCTTGGTTAGCCACGCCGACCGGGCGCGTCAGCATCTTCATCATCCCTTTTCTCATCATCTTAATGGTTGTGTTGGCGTGGACGGCTGGCGTAGGGGATACCCAATTTGAACAATGCCTCCAACGCGCGCAATCCACCGCCAATCTGGCCCGTTCGATAGATTCTTCCGACCGCCAAGGCACGTTAGCCGCGTGGGAAGCGGTCTTGCAAGTGGTGCGCTCTTGCGAACAAATCCGCCCGACACAAGACCCGTCACTCGTCGCGTTGCGGGGCGAAGGCCAAAATGTGATAGACCGCATCAACCGCATCACGCGGCGCGGCGCTATCCCCATCATCACTTTGCCAGCCGGTAGCGAGATACGCTCGCTCGCCTTGCAGGGTTTGGACCTCTACGTCTTAGATAGCGCGGTCGGTCTCGTCTATCGGGTGCGGCTTAGCCCCGATGGGCTTAGCGCGGCCGGCACGGATGCCATCACCAGCATGAGAAATGGCGCTACTGTGGATGGGTTGCCCATTGGCACGCTCATTGATATTGCGTTTGACGAAAATATGAACGCTATCGCCGCTCTAGATAGTAACGGTGTGTTGGTGCGTTGCCCGCCGCGTTTCATCCTCGAATGCGATGCCACGCGGGTATTAGCGGCAGAAACTTGGGGTAACCCTATCGCCATCCAATTATGGCAGGGACGCCTTTATGTGTTGGATATTGGCGTAGGGCAAATTTGGCGCTACGATTCTGCGGGTAATTCTTTCCCCAATTCCCCTACGGACTATTTCAGAGGTCAAGTGCGCCCTAGCAATATGGCCAATGTCGTAGACTTTGAAATTAGCACCGATGGCACGGTCTTCATCCTCTATAACGACGGGGTCATGGCTCGCTATTTCGGCGGGCAACCCCAATCGTTCATCTTCAGCGATTTTCCCGAAGGACAAGACCTACAGAGCGCCACCGTCCAGCGCATGTATCTGAACGATGGGGCGATTGATACCGGCTTTCTCATCATCAGTCGTCCCACCCGCACCATCTACCAAACCACTTCCGCCGGCACGTTCATCGCCAGCTATCGCGTCGTGGAAGAAAACCTATTGGCGGGGATGACCGATGTTAGCTATGAGCCAGATGGCGGCATCATCTATGTGGCATCAGGTAACGCCATTTTGGCTATCCCCACCGAGGACTGAGCCTATGATAGCGTGTCGGGCGCTGTTATCATGCTGGGAACCTGCCGAATCGTACGATTATTGAGGAGCTAAGGTGTTGACCCGCTTCAAAAAATGGCTTCATCACGTCGGCCGCTGGCCAGAAGAAGCGCGCATCCGCCGCCTAACGAGCGCCTATCGCATCGGCGAGGGGGGATGGCGGCGCATTTATTTTTATCATATGCAAAAGGCCGGCGGTAGTAGCCTAAATAAAATGTTCATGGATATATCCGGCGTGCCTTCCGATGATGTGTATCGCCAGATTGTGCGCCACCCGCGGCATCGGGTGGTGGCCGGGGACAAGGTTTATGTGGGCTGGCTGAAAGAGTATATCGAGGGCGGGCGCTATTTCTTCGCTTATAGCCATATCGCGGCGCATGAATTGCGCTTGCCGCCAGAGACCTTCACCTTCACCTGTTTGCGCCATCCTATCAAGCGATTGCTCTCTTATTACAAAGAGCGGCTTCACTTCGCCCGCAATAAGCCCGACCATCACCACACCCAGCGCATTCAAGACTGGTTTTCTGAAGATTTCGACACGTTTATCACCCAAGCGCCTAAGCCATTGCTCATGCCCCAGCTGTACATGTTCTCCGCCCAGTTCGACCCCGACGAAGCTTTAGCGGGCATCTTGAATTGCAATCATTTCTTCCTAACAGAGGAGACAGATAAAGGGGTGGCGCAGATGTCCCGTCTTTTGCAATTGCCGCTCTCCCCGCGCCACGACCGCCAAGCGCAACTCGACTTCACGCCTAGCGAAGCGCAACTTGAGCGGATGCAAGCCTTGCTCCAGCCAGAAATCGCGCTCTACACACGCGCGGCAGAGATTTATCACCAGCGCAACAATGATGCTTGAAGAGAAACGTAACGCCACGTCATTATTCGCCCCTGATAGTGCGATTTGGCGTGTGAACCGCGAGCAGGTCTTGTTACTAGGGGGCGCGCGGGCTTTGCTGATGCAAATCGCGCATCCGATGGTGGCCGAAGCTGTCCACGACCATAGCTACGTCTTTCGGCGGCCGCTCCAGCGCTTGCATCGCACGTTGTCGCTCACCTTAACGCTGGTATTTGGCACCGCGCAAGAAATTGAAGCGTCCCTCGCAGAGATAGAGCGCGCGCACCGTCCGGCCGTCGGCGTTTTAGCGCAAAGCGTGGGAGCGCATCCGGCCGGCGCGCTCTATAACCCGCGCAACCCGCGCCAAGCGCTATGGGTTTTCGCCACTCTGGTAGAAGGCGCGCTCAGCGGTTACCAGCGCTTCGTCGGGCCGCTAGATGCCACCGAACAAGAGCGCTTTTATGCCGATAGCGCGCGCATCGGCGCATGGATGGGCATACGGGAGGCGCTATTGCCGCCCACTTACCCCGCTCTGTTAGCCTATATGGATGCTATGCTGGCTGAAGGACAAGTCGCAGTTGGCCCCAAAGCGCGGGCGATCGCTCCCTTTATCACTGGGCAAACTATCGCACCTTTGCGCCCGCTGACCTTTCCTATGAACCGCTTGACGGCCGGCCTTCTGCCGCCCGCTTTGCGCGCCCAATATGGTTATGCTTGGTCGCCCGCGGATGATAAGCGGCTCGACCAGTTCAGCGCGTGGGTGCGCCAGATAGTGCCGCGCCTGCCGCCGCGCTTGCGTTATGTGGCTCCATACCGTCGCGCTTTAGCCCGCTTGAAGGCCAAGCCAAATTGAAGCGCGGCGCGCCCTACTATGGCTTTTTCAAGCCGATGCGAAGGCTTCGCTAACGCTTGAGCTAAGCGGTGGCTTTGGGATGGATTCTGCGCGCTTCTATAGCTTCCTTTTGACCATTGGCGTCTATAGTAGGTATAGTTATGTGACTATGAAAAATTGACGTACAGACCCCTGTACGCCTGTTTTCATCCTGTGATGAAGGGGACAATCGTCAATGGTTATTAGAAAACCTATCATTATCATGTTGTGCTTTTTGCTGTTCGTGCTCGGCGTCGCTTGCACGCTTGGGCAAACCCTCCTGCCGTCTGGGCAGAAATTGTTAGTGTGGATTGGAGAAGGGGCCTTCGCCGGCCAGCACAATAGCGCCAACGCCGGGGAGTTGGTGTGGATGGATGGCGGAGAAGCCACTGAAACCGTGATGACCTTGCCGCCCCAAACGACCCGCGTCGTGCCCTGCGGCGATTCGGCCACATCTTTAGATAGGCGGTATTTCGCTTTCATGGTCGGTGATGATGCCCGCGGTACGCTCTATCTGGTGGATGGGGTCAGCGCGCCGATCGTCGTCAAGAGCGGTGTGAGCGCGATGGCCTGTGTGGGCAATGGCACTTTTCGTTATAACCCCGACGGTACGTTGCTCGCCTATCTGGACTTTTTGCCGACTATCAGCACCGAACCTTATGCATCTGGGGTGCTGAACATCGCGCCGACCGCTGACCCGACTTCCGCGACCACTTTTGAAGCGGTGGCGGCCTTCGATATGAACAAAGACTATGTCGCTTTCCTCAGCCTGTTTGAAGACGAACGCGGCCAAGCGAACGAAGCCGCCGTCATCACCTACGACGGCAATACAGACCGCGAGGTGGCTACACTGTTCGCCAGCAATGGATGCGCCTATACCAGCGCCAGCCTCGCCATCCTCACGCCAGAGCTAATCGCTGTAGTGATGGGGCACAAATGCGCCGCCGACGGCCGCACTAGCTGGCAATTCTACACCGTTGACGTGCCCAACCGTAGCGCTACGTTGGCCCTCAGCGATGTGCAGACGGGTAGCTATCTCACCTTCGCGCGCACCAACTACGTCTTGGGTTCTGTGGACGGGAGCGCGGCTTTTTTCACCACTGCCGACGGCATCACCACCCACACGAGCGGGGTATTCGCCGTCTTGATAGCAGATTTGACGCTCCAGCCCATCATCCCTAACGTGGCCGTCATGCCACGTTTGACCAACCGCCCCTACGCGGCGGAGAACGCTTTGCCGGTTCGTTCTCCAGATGGCAACTGGTGGGCGCTGGCCCGTAATACCGCCAACAACGAAGCTAGCATCGCCGTAGTGGATTTGGCTAATCCTCAATTGCCGCCCATCGAACTGAGCGCGGGCGGGCGCGGCGACCAAGTTACCAGCATCGTCTTCGCGCCGGATTCCAGCAAAGTCTATTATGTGGCCGGCGGGCATAGCGGGGGCAATAACTCGTTGTTCAGTATCGAACTGGCTACCGGCACCGAGGAGCGCGTACGCCGCGGGCGTTATGGCCAAGCGCTCATCTCGCCCGATGGCGAGCAAATGGCCCTCATCAGCTGGCAAGTGGTGGCGGATAATCAGCCGCCGTTCACCAACCTCATCTTATTGAATCTGGAGACGACCGAAGAAACCACATTGTTTGTCGGCGCGACGGTGAACCAAAACCGCGTCACGAATCAACGATTTATTTATCCTTTGGCGTGGCGGGGTGGATTATAATAAGGTGACGAGAGTTACCCTATAGAGTGAGGTCAGGACTATGCACATCAGTTTTCGGGCCTATGTCATCATCGCTATTGGGACGGGGATTGCTGTTTTCCTCATCAGCACTTTTGCCGGTACGTCGCTCATCGGTTTCATCCAAGGGATACAAGCCGATGCGGTGGCGACAGGCTTCGGCGGCATCGCCGACCTCATCACCCAACCGCTCATCCTCATCTTGCAAAACCCGCTGATCGGGGCGCTCGTCGCGGGTGTCTTCTGGCCGCTCATCGCTTTATTGGTCATTTTGTTGTTCGTGTTGATGATACTTTCCCTACTAAGCGGTGGGGCTAACCAAGCCCGTAGCACCATACCGGGGAATTGATGGTGGGGCATCTGCGTGATGCCCCTTGCCGCTTGATAGCGCGTTATTGAATGCTGATGAGGACATTAGAAGCGCGCGCCCAAAATCCCTCTAGGTCGTAGAATTCGCGCTGTTCCCGTGTGAAGAGATGTATAATCAGGTCGCCGTAATCCATCAACACCCAGCCACTTTCAGGCTTGCCTTCGTTGGAAAGGGGCGTTTTGCCATAGGTCTCTTTGATGCCCGTATAGAGGTTTTCCTGTAGGGCGCGGATTTGACGGTCGCTCGTGCAAGTGCAAATCACGAAGAAATCGGCGATGATGGCATCGGGGCGTAAATCCAGCAGGACGATATTTTCAGCCTTTTTATCTTCTACCAAGTTCACAATATAACGGGCGAAGTCGAGCGATTCCAGATGCGTTTTCTCCTCAATATAAGCGATACCGTTTGCTGAAATTGTAACACAAATCTGCTAGCAGGAGATGGGCGATTCGCGCGAATCCGAAGATTTTATGAAATTATCCGCAACATCAAAGGCTTTGGTTTATAATGACAAAGACTTTTAAGCGCATCATTAACAGCTTGCTAAAGCCGTTCTTCATCGTTGGATAAAAAGTGTTTCGGGCTACCACGACGCAGGGTATCGCCGTTACAATGGGATATAACGCTTTTTGTCTAATAAATAACCGCGAGAAATACGTATGAGCTTTTGGAGCAACAACCGATTTGTCGTCACGGGGGGGGCGGGCTTTCTAGGGTCGGTCATCACCCGCAAGCTAAAAGAGCGTGGCGCTAAAGAAGTTATCGTCCCGCGCAAAGCCGATTATGACTTGCGCGAGCGCGCGGCTGTCCTGCGCTTATTGGAAGATGCCCAACCGGACATCATCATTCACGGGGCGGCGTCGGTGGGCGGCATCGGTGCGAACCGCGCCCATCCCGCCGACTTTTTGTACGATAATTTGATGATGGGTGTACAACTCATCCACGAAGCCTACCACGCCGGCGTAAAAAAGTTCGTCACCATCGGCACGGTCTGCGCTTATCCCAAGTTCACGCCGGTGCCTTTCCGCGAGGAGGCGCTATGGGATGGCTACCCCGAAGAAACCAACGCGCCTTATGGCTTAGCCAAAAAGATGCTCTTGTTACAAGGGCAAACCTATCGCCAGCAATACGGCTTTAACGCTATCTATCTGCTCCCTACCAATTTATACGGCCCACACGATAACTTCGACCTAGAAACATCGCACGTCATCCCCGCGCTCATCCGCAAATGCTTAGAAGCCAAAGCCCGCGGCGATAAAAGCATCACCGCGTGGGGTACGGGGTCTGCCACCCGCGAATTCCTCTATGTGGAAGACGCCGCGGAAGGCATTTTATTGGCCACCGAACACTACAACAAAGCCGAACCCGTCAATCTAGGGTCTGGCATGGAAATAAGCATCAAAGCTCTGCTGGAACTCATCGTAGAACTGACCGGCTTTGACGGCGACATCATATGGGATACTAGCAAGCCCGATGGCCAACCTCGCCGCGCGCTCGATACGAGCAGGGCGCAAGCGGAATTCAACTTCCGTGCTCAGACCGATTTTCGGCAGGGGTTGCAACAAACTATCGCCACTTACCTAGCGGAATCATCCCTCAAGCCGGCCACCTAAGGGGCGGGCGAGGTCGTTATCGAACAATCGTCATTATCATTTAAGGAGTGAACAATCTTATGAGCGTCGTCATCATCACCGGTTCAGCAGGTCTCATCGGCTCGGAAGCGTCGCTATTCTTCGCCAAGCAAGGCTTTGATGTCGTCGGTATCGATAATAACATGCGTAAAGTCTTCTTTGGCGACGAAGCATCTACCGATTGGCAACGGCAACGGCTAGAAGAAACGCTCGGCCGCCAATATCATCACGAGTCGGTGGACATCCGCGATTACGAAGCCATCAAGAATATCTTCCAACGCTATCAATCAGCGATTCAGTTGGTCATCCACACCGCCGCCCAGCCCTCGCACGATTGGGCCGCCCGCGAACCTCATACCGACTTCACCGTCAACGCCAACGGCACGCTGAACCTGCTGGAAGCCACGCGCCAATTCGTCCCTGACGCGCCTTTCATCTTCACTTCTACCAACAAAGTGTATGGCGATACGCCTAACCGCCTACCGCTCATCGAACAAGAGTTGCGCTGGGAAATAGACCCCACACACACCTACGCTAACGGTATTCGCGAAGATATGTCTATAGACCAAAACTTGCATAGCTTGTTCGGCGCGTCCAAAGTGGCGGCGGATGTGCTGGTGCAGGAGTACGGACGCTATTTTGATATGAAAACCGTCTGCTTCCGTGGCGGTTGCCTGACCGGCCCCAACCATTCTGGGACACAATTACACGGCTTTTTGGCTTATCTGATGAAATGCGCCGCCACCGGCAAACCCTATACCGTCTTCGGCTATAAGGGCAAACAAGTACGCGATAACATCCACAGCGCCGATCTCATCAACGCTTTTTGGCACTTCTTCCAAGCGCCGCGCGTGGCTGAGGTCTACAACATCGGCGGCGGGCGCTACAGCAATTGTTCGATGCTAGAGGGCATTAAATTGTGCGAAGAAATCACGGGGCGCGAGATGAACTGGTCGTACAGCGAAAGCAACCGCATCGGTGACCATATCTGGTGGGTGGGGGATTTGGCCAAGTTCGAGGCGCATTACCCAAATTGGAAGTTGCAATACAACGTGCCGCGAATTTTGGAAGAAATCTACGAATTCAATAAAGAGCGTTGGACAGCGGAGGTCGTGTCATGATTGATAAGGGCAAATTTAATTTGCTCGGTGTCAATATCAGCGCGGTAGATTATGAAGCCGCGGTGGAAAAAATCATCAGCGGGGCCAAAGCCAAACAAGGTATGGCCGTCACTGCTCTGGCCGTCCACGGGGTGATGACCGGCGTTTCGAGCGCGGAACATCGCTATCGCCTGAACCAATTCGACTTGGTGGTGCCCGATGGCCAACCGGTGCGCTGGGCCATCAACATGATGTATAAGACGGGGCTAACCGACCGCGTCTATGGTCCCAACCTCACGCTTCGCGTTTGCGAGCGCGCCGCACAAGAGGGCCTGCCCATCTATCTGTATGGGAGCAAAGCGGAAGTCATCGAGAAATTAGCCGCCAACTTGCAAGCTCGCATCCCTAATTTGCAAATCGCTGGCAAGTCGCCCAGCAAATTTCGCCAAACCACCCCAGCAGAAAAGCTAGAAATCATCGAGATGATTAAAGCCAGCGGCGCGGCTATCACCTTTGTGGGATTGGGTTGCCCACGCCAAGAGGTATGGGCCTATGAATATCGCGAAGGGCTTTCTATGCCCGTTATCGCGGTGGGCGCGGCTTTCGATTTCCACGCGGGCACATTAGAACAAGCCCCCAAATATCTACAAGACCGCGGTTTGGAATGGTTCTTCCGCCTGACGCGCGAACCAAAGCGCCTATGGCGGCGCTACCTCATCCTCAACCCAACGTATTTGGGCTTGCTGGCCACACAGATACTAGGCATCCGTAAATTCGACCCCGCCGACGCTGTGCCACCCCAGCAAGAGATGCTGTACGGTTGATGACGCTGACCAGAAGATGCAAGGGGCTATTAAGCCCCTCTCTTTTTAATGGGCGGGGGCGTCTTTATGCTATACGTGGGTTTTCTCCAACTGCTTGATGAACTGGCGCACGTTGCCTAAGCAACAATTCCCCTGTGGATTGCGCCAATCACAAGCGCATTGCCCCGCTTCAATCCCGGCGTTAATATCCTCAAGGATGCGTGCTTGGGTAGACTGCGCGACATGCTGGCGAATATCGCCGGGCGTATGCTGGAAGCAATAGCAAATCAATACGTCATCGGCTTGCGGCTCTTTTTGATACACCCGCTCCCGTACTTCATGAATTGCGAAAGTCTGCGCGCCATCTTCGCTATAGTAGACGGTCTCGCAATTGGGGGTGGCGCAAAACCGATAGCCGATGTCCCGAACATGGCGCAAGCTGACGGCGAGCAAGGCTTTCACGGTTGCGCCGTCTACATGGCGCCCTTTGTGGCCACAGGATGGGCAGATGATGTCATTCGCCATTATCAATCTCCTTTATGAATGAATCGCTTTGGATGAGGCGGCAAACGCAGTTCTGCATCTCGTCATCCTCAGGCAGTGTTAGCCCGACGCGGTATAGCTGGGCCAGTTCTTCGCGTAGATGGCTTAAACTGGCTATTCGGCGGTCTATTTCGTCTATCTGCTGTGCCATCACGGCCATCACGACCGCGCAAGGGGCTTCGTTTTGCTCGCGCAGGGCCAAAATTTCGGCGATTTCGCCCAGCGAAAAATCTAACTGCCGCGCCCGCGTGATGAATTGCAACCGCTCCATGTCTGCATCGTCGTAGACGCGGTAGCCGTTCTTGGCACGGCGCGGTTTGGGTAGCAGGGCGATGCGCTCGTAATAGCGAATCGTCTGGGTTGTCACCCCTGTCCGTTGGCTAAGTTGGCTGATAGAAAACATCGTTTGCCTCCACTTTAGCTATGCTAAACCTTATAGTCGCTATAAGGTCAAGCCCCCAAATGCTAAAAACGATTTTACATTTACCTACGCTTTAGCTTGCCATAAACTTCTGACGCGGCGCGGATTATCTGTTATACTAAAATTCATCCAACAGATGAGGGTTGGGGACTTATGGCGGAAGACTTAGTCGGTAAAAAGCTACGCGGTTACCAGATTGTAGAAAAAGTGGGCGAAGGGGGGTATGGCGCGGTTTATAGGGCCTTCCAACCCATCGTCAAACGCGAAGTCGCTATTAAAGTTATTTTGCCCCAATTTGCATCGCATCCTAAATTTAGCAAACGTTTTGAGCTAGAAGCGAAGGTGGTAGCCCAAATCGAGCATCTGCATATCATCCCGCTTTATGAATACTGGGTAGATGATAGTAGTATGTATATCGTCATGCGCTACATCCGCCGCGGGAGCGCCCACGATTTGCTCAAACGCGAGGGACCATGGTCTTTGGCTCGCGCTCAAACGCTCCTCAGCCAAATTGGCGATGCCCTGCACGCCGCCCACCAAGCCGGCGTGGTGCATCGCGATGTCAAACCCGGTAATATCCTCGTAGATGATCGCGATAATTGCTATTTAACCGATTTCGGCATTGCTAAACGTCTACACTCGGAAGACAATATCACCGACCCGCGCACCATTTTGGGGTCGCCGGCGTATTTATCGCCGGAGCAAATTTTAGGAGAAGCTATCACCCCCCAAACAGACATTTATGGCCTAGGCATGACTCTTTACGAATTGCTGACGGGTGAACATCCTTACAGCGGCACGGATAAAACGCGCATCGTCATCAAACAACTCAATGACCCTTTGCCGCCTATCAGCGCCAAACGCGACGATTTCCCAACCGCCCTAGATGCGGTCATCCAAAGGGCGACCGCTAAAAAATCTGCCGAACGTTACGATAATTTACCCGCATTCATCGAAGCCTTTCACAAAGCGATAGAGGCAAACCCATCATGACCGAAATTGCGCCCAGCCTTTTCAAAAAGTATGACATTCGCGGCAAAGCCTTGGGCGATAAAGCCGCGCTAAGCCCCGACGTGGCCTACCTCATCGGTCGCGGCATCGGGACTTATAGCCAACGGATATTGGGGACAAACCACATCGTCACCGGCCGCGATAACCGCAAAACGTCTTACGAGCTAGAGCAAGCGCTCATCGCGGGCGTGCGCCGCACCGGTTGCCATGTGACGGATATAGGCCTTGTCTCTACCCCGCTCGTCTATTGGCATAGCGTGCGCCGTCATCCGTCCGTGGGCGTCATGGTCACGGGTAGCCACCTGACGAGCGAATATAACGGCTTTAAGCTATGTTATGGGCGCGCGAGCATCCATAGCGAAGAAATTCAAGCCATCGCTAACATCATCACCAGCGGAAATTTTGCCGTTGGCAGTGGCGAATTGGTCACCGACGAGAGGGCCTATAGCGCCTATATCCACGACATTGCCCCGCGCTCCCCAATGTCTCGCCCGTTAAAAGTGGTGGTAGACCCCGGCAACGGCACGGGCGGCATCTTCGCCATGCGCTTGATGCAACTATGGGGGCACGACGCCACAGGCATTTATATTGAACCCGATGGCGACTTCCCCAACCATTTACCCAATCCCCAAGACGCCCATACCCTGCGCGATTTGTGCGCGCGCGTGGTGGAGTGGGGCGCAGACATCGGCCTAGCGTTTGATGGCGACGCCGACCGCGTGGGGGCTGTGGACGAGCGCGGCCAACCTATCGCCGCCGACCGCCTGTTAGCGTTGTTAGCCCGCGATATGCTCACCCGTCATGTCGGGGCCGGCGTAGTTGGCGAGGTGCTCTGTAGCCAAGTGCTGTTCGATGTGGTGCGGGAAAGCGGCGGCGTGCCATTCCTCGCCGCCAGCGGGCACGCGCTCGTCAAAGAAAAACTGCAGGAGACCGGCTCGCTCATCGGCGGCGAGATGAGCGGTCATATTTTCCTCGCGGAGGATTACTTGGGCTTTGATGATGCTTACATGGTGGCGGGGCGGCTATTGTCTTTGTTATCGGCATCCGACCAACGTTTAAGCCAATTGGACGACTCTTTGCCGCGCCTGTATAGCACGCCCGAATATCGCCCCCACTGCCCCGATGAACACAAAGCAACCGTCATCCGCGCTGTGGGAGAGGCGCTCGCCGGCCAAGGCGAAGTCGTCGCCATAGATGGCGTCCGCATCACTTTTGAACGCGGTTGGGGCATCGTGCGCGCCAGCAATACCGAGCCGGTGCTCTCCTTGCGCTTTGAAGGCCACACCGAAGCCGACGCTCGCGATTATCAAGAGCGCTTCTTCGCCGTCTTGCGCCAGTTCCCCTTTGTTCAACTATAAATGCTGGCTAGCGCTTATCGCGCTCCCAGATAGGCGCTGATAGGTTGGGGATGAGGAGGGCTTTTGCGCGATGCGCGCCTCATCTCATGCTTCGCCTTTCACGGTCGGTAACCCGGCCGCTTTCCACCCCTCTATGCCGCCTTCTAGGTTGATAACTTGGCGGAAGCCCGCGCGCATCAGCAAGCTTGCGACCACTTGGGAGCGCGTCCCCCCGCCGCATTGGATGACCAACGGCCTATCGCGGGGGAGTTCGTCTAGATAATCGAGCACATAACCCATTGGGATATGATGCGCGTTGGGTATATGCTCCTCGCGGTATTCGCTCGTCCCGCGCACATCGAGGATGGGCAAGCCACGTTCTGCCACCGCTTGGGGGGATAGTTGGGGCAAAGACCCTTTCGCCCCTTTCACCACTTCGCTTGTGAAGTAGGCCGGCACATTATCTACACCGATAGAAAATAATTCTGCCAGCACTTGTTGCACATCGTTACGATAGGCGATGAAAAAGAGCGGCTTCTCGTAATCAACATACCAGCCTACATAGGTGCTGAAAGCGGATGCGGAGATGGGAATATTGATTGTTCCGGGGATATGGCGATGGGCGAAATCGCTATTGGGGCGCGTATCAATGAATAACGCATCGTTGGGCACGATACCATCGGGCGCTTCGGTGATATGTTGGGCTTGCGGCAATTCTAGTAGCAGGGCGGGGCCATCGCGGTTGACGCGCTTCATCTGGGCGAAGTAACGCGGCGGCTCTGGTTGGTCGGCCAAAAGCCACGCCACGAACGCCGCTTCATCGTCGAATTGGAAGGCGGGATTGAACAACTTTTCGTAGCCTAGGGTGGTGGATGGGACAGCCCCTAGCGATTTGCCGCAGGCGCTACCCGCCCCATGGCCGGGCCAAATCTGCAAATAATCGGGCAGGGTTTTGAAGCGCTGAATGTTGGCGAATTGCTGGCGCGCGCCGGGTTCTGCCGTGCCCGCGACGTGCGCGGCCTCCTCCAACAAGTCGGGCCGGCCGACATCGCCCACGAATAAAAAGTCCCCCGTGAAAACGCCAATCGGGCGGTCTGCGGCGACCGTATCGGTGATGACGAAGACGATATGCTCCGGGGTGTGCCCCGGCGTGTGCCACACCTCGACCTTGACCGACCCTACCATGAAAACATCGCCGTCTTTAAGGCGGGTATAGGTATCGCTCCAGCGGTATTGCCAATCGGGGCCGCCTTCGTCGCTCAGCAACAGTTGGGCGCGGGTGGCGGCCGCCAATTCGCGCGCGCCACTGACGTAATCCGCGTGGATGTGGGTTTCTGATACATGGGTAATATCTACCCCTTGAGCTTTGGCCGCGTGCAGGTAAGGGGTGATGTCGCGCATCGGGTCTATCACCAAAGCCGCGCCGGCCTGCTCGCAACCGACCATGTACGACGCTTGCGCCAAACGCTCGTTATAAAAATATTTGATGAACATCGCTTCTCCTACCTCATTTTTCCACCGGCAGACCGCGCAAGACCCAACCCAGCGTGCCATCAGTGAGGTTGATAATTTCAGATTGGATGCCTGCATCGGCGAAATAGCCAGCCGCAATCATGCTCCGCCCGCCGCGGGCGCACACCAAGACGATAGGTTTATCGTCCGACACATCAGCTATAGCGGATTGAGGGTTGGCCTCGATAGCGCTTAGAGGGATTAAAATAGCGCCCGGCAGATGACCATCAGCGTATTCATCAGCTTCACGCACGTCAATGAGGATGTGATCTTGCCCCGCTTGGCTAAAGCGCGCTTGATAACCGTCAATATCTATTTGGGTAAAGCCGCTCATAAGAGGTTATCCTGAACACCAATTTATCTTGAATGACCATCCTAGTATACCGCGGAATTGCCGTCATCGTCAGCAGTCAGTTCGTACTGCTTTCCGCATCGTTTAACATTCTTTTACAGGGATTTAATCTAGCCACACGGCTTGTTAACATCAGCTCTTTATAATTGTGTATTTAGGATTTCAGCGGGTCATTATCTCAAAGAAGGAATAAAGCTATGCCCACGCTCGACCATTTTTCAAAAGCGAAGCATTTCAAATCTTATGCCGCTGGTACGATCATCTTCAACGAAGGTGATATAGCGGACGGGTATATGTACGCGGTACGAGAAGGTCAAGTAGATGTTATGACCCACGGCGAGATTATCGAGACTGTCGAACCCGGCGGTATCTTCGGCGAGATGGGCCTGATTGATGACGAACCCCGTTATGCTACCGCCATCGCCAAGACCGATTGTAAGGTCGTGCCGATTGACCAGTATCACTTTTTCTTCCTCATAGACGAAGCGCCGATGTTCGCCATCAACGTGATGCGCGTCTTGGCGCGCCGCTTGCGCCGCCTGACGGACATCCATTATAACCAATCCTAAGCCAAGCCCGGCCAATAAGGTTGGTTATTTTCGGTCTTTGGCCATCACCACCAAGCCCACGCCGCTGAGGACAACCAGCATCGCCAATAGTCCTAGCGGCGTCACCGCTTCCTGCGCGAAGAAAACCCCTAACAGCATCGCTACAATGGGGTTGACATAGGCGTAGCTGGTGGCTAAAGCCGGCCGCACACGCCTGAGCAAAAACATATAAGCAGTAAACCCCACTAAAGAGCCGATGATCCCCAGATAGAAGATGGCCAACACCGATGACAGGCTGGCTTGTAACGGCAAACGCTCGCCCATCAGCCGGCTGACGAGGAATAGAAAACCGCTCGCGCTGAGCATTTGCACCGCGACCGACATCATCCCCGCGGGCATCTCTACCCGACGACTCCATACCGAGCCTAACGACCAACACACCGGCCCGAAAATCAGCGCCGCCGCCCCCAACGGGCTAGCGCTGAGGCCTTTCTCTAGGTTGAGCAAGAGGATACCGCCAAAGCCCACCGCCAAACCGAGCCACTCCAAACGATTTGGCCACTGTCCCCACAAACCGGCGAACAAGGCCGCCCACAAAGGCACTGCCGCCACCGCCACCGCCGCCAAACCCGACGCCACCCACTGCTCAGCGAAAGCCACCGCGCCCGTCCCGCAACCGAGCAATAGACATCCGACAATGGCCGCATTGCGCCATTGGCGACTGCTGGGCCAAGGCTCGCCTTGATAGCGCAACCACAGCAATAATAAGCTCCCCGGCAGGGCAAAACGGATACTCGTCATGATGAATGGCGGAAAGCTTTCCACCCCGATGAGAATCGCTAAATAGGTAGACCCCCACACGGTATAAACCGCTAGCAAAGCCAACAAAACGGGCCAGCGGTCACTAGGGATGCTTTTCAAGCTATGCAATTTTGCGGACACAGACGAACTCTTTATGTGGGAAAAAATAAGCCCTTCCATTATCGCACAATTGTTCCCCAAAAGGAATCATCAAATTCATGGGCACTCGTTAAAAATATTGATTATTTTATCAATATTGACAATATATTGTGCGTGGTTATATAGTGGTGATAGACACACCTGAACCAGAGGAGGACGTATGTCTACAGCTATGGTTGTTCACAGCGGGCTAGAAGGCATCATCGCCGAAGAAACACGCCTAAGCCACATTGATGGCGAATTGGGAGAACTCATCATTGCCGGTTATCCGTTAGAGGAAATCGCCCCCAACGCTACCTACGAACAATTGTTGTTTTTGCTATGGCACGACCGCTTGCCGACGGAAGCCGAATATCGGTCCTTGCGGGCTGATTTGGCCGCCCGCCGCGCTTTGCCCACGGCTACCATCGCCTTATTGCGCGCGGCCGCTCAACAAGCCATTGACCCCATGGATGCCCTACGCATGGGCCTAGATAGCCTCAGCCTTGTGGCTAGCGGCCGCCCCCAAGACGATGCCTTATGGGCTGTGGCGGCCAGCCCAACGATTGTCGCCGCCTATTGGCGTCTGCGCCACAACCAAGACCCGATACCCCCAGATGAAACGCTCAGCCACGCCGCCAACTATCTTTATATGTTGGATGGCCAAAAGCCGAGCGGGGCGCGTGTGCGGGCGATGGAAACGTACTTGAATACTGTGATGGAACATGGCTTTAACGCCTCCACATTCACCGCGCGCGTCATCATCTCCACCGATAGCGACATGATTTCCGCTGTGGTAGGCGGATTAGGCGCCCTAAAAGGCCCTAAACACGGGGGCGCGCCCGGTCCAGCGCTCGATATGGTGTTCGAGATTGGCCAGCCCGAACGCGCCGAGGCGGTCATCCGCGAAAAATTGGCCCGCGGGGAGCGCTTGATGGGCTTTGGGCATCGCATCTACAAAGTGCGCGACCCCCGCGCGGACGTTTTGGGGGCCGCGGCGCAACGTTTCTTCACCGATGGCGACGGCGCCGATTTATACGCTTTAGCGATGCATGTTGAAAAAGTCGCCTTGCGCTTGCTGGAAGAAGCCAAGCCCGGCCGCCGCTTACAGACCAATGTTGAATATTACACCGCGCTCATTTTACACGGTTTGGGCCTTGCCACGCCCTTATTCACGCCCACTTTTGGGGTGGCGCGCGTCGGCGGCTGGACGGCACACGCCTTTGAACAGATTGCCAGTGGGCGCATCATCCGCCCCAAAGCGGCATACCGCGGCCCGCGGGATCGTCGCTGGCCAGCATAGGACTAAAACCGTCCCCAAAGGCTCACCCGCTATTGTCTTCGGATTTGCCCAACGGCTTTAATTCTCCCGTTTTGACCTCTAGCGAGCCGGTTTTGGGTGGACGCGGGCGTTTGAATATGTAGTTCTCGCCATCATAAACCACCAGTTCAAAGCTGGCTTTTCCCATATCATTGAAGACCACTTCAATAGGTTGGTCTTTCCATTGGGCTTGTTTTTCCCCATTGGCCCGATATTGCATCCCATAGGAACGCACAAGATTAATGACTACGTATTCCCATTTCGTCATTTGCATATGCCACTCTGTCCTTGTACCCACCCGATTTGAGCCATCATTGTAACGGATAGATGGCTAATTTTCCGCTAGATTTGGCTTATAACGATTGGTTTACCTCGAATAATGCTTTCAATTGGCGCTCAGAAAGGGGGTCGGTAACGATAGTCAGTATATCACCGGAGCGCAAGGCGGTATTGCCGTGGGGGACGATGAGCTTATTAGCGCGGCGGATAGAAGCGACAACCGCTTCAGGCGGCCAGTGGATGTCACGGATATAAGCGCCCACCAACGGGCACCCCGGCCGCACGTAACATTCGATGACGTGGGCCCCCGTGAGCGTGTTCAAGCGGATTTGCTCGGCGTAATGCTGGTCTTGTAATTTGCGCGCCACCGCCTTGTTATAGGCATCTACGATATGGTTACGCCCCAAAATGCCCAATACTTTGCCGTCCCGCCCCACTACGGGCAAGCGTCCGACATCATGCGCGCCCATTAAGCGTATCGCCGACCATAAGCCATCATCTGGCGTGACGGAGACCACATCGCGCGCGCAAATATCGCCGACGGTGAGCGAGCTAGCCGCCCCGCCGTTAGATGAAATCTGTTCATAAGCCCTTTGTAGATCTGAAAGCGTCACCATGCCATATAAGCGCTGGTCTTCATCCACCACGCATAAAGAGCGCGTGTGCAAACGGCGCAGAGCATCGCGCATTTCGGTTAAAGAGGCAGTGGGGGCGATTTTCGGCGCGGGGGTGGTCATCGCTTCGCCCACGGTGATACCTTGCATCAGGTCAACATCGCGCCCTTGCTCTAAACGCAGGCCATGCTTCAATAAAGCCAACGCATAAAAGCCCACTTGCCCGCGTCGCTCCAAAAAGTACACGCAAATCACGCTCGTGAGCATGATAGGCAAGATGAGCAGATATTCATCAGTGAGTTCAAAGACGAGCATAATTGCTGTAATCGGCGAGCGCATGACGCCGGCCAATAGTCCGGCCATGCCTGCGATGGCGTAGGTATTGGGGTCGTCTATAAAATTGGGGAATAAGCCATGCAAAATCCCGCCGTAAGCGCCGCCTAGCATGATGCCGATAAATAAAGTTGGCGCGAAAACACCCCCCACAAAACCCCCGCCCAAGCTGATTGCCGTCATCACCAACTTTAGAAGCGCCAAAAAAGCTAAAAAGTGGATGGCATAATCCGAATCGCCGATGAGGACATGGTGCATCACATCTTCGCCCGTGCCCAAAATTTGCGGCACAAAGACCCCAACCATACCTACTAAAGCCCCAGTGAGGGCCGCCCGCAAGGGCGGACGCACAGCCAACCAGCGGCCCCATGCCCCCGTCTGCCAGCTCAAATAGCGGATGGTGACCAAAGAGGCCAAAGACAAACCAAAGCCCAAAAGAATATAAAAAGGAAGCTCTAGCGGGTTGCCCAACTGATACGATAAGCCATCGAAGACGGGCGTTGCGCCGCGCACCGCTTGGGTGAAAGCCGAAGAAATCACGGCCGCTAGCACCACAATGCCAAAAGAATTGCTGGTGAATTCGCCTAAAATCACCTCTAAGGCGAAAAAAACGCCGGCTATCGGCGCATTGAAGGCCGCGGCAATGGCGCTGGCCGCCCCAGCCGGCACCAATAACCGCACCCGTTCTTCGGATAAATGGAGCTTTTGCCCGATGAACGACCCCAAGTTAGACCCAATCTGCACGCTGGGGTCTTCGGGGCCAGTAGAAGCGCCCGCGCCCAAAGATAACGCCGACGCCACCGCCTTGAACGGCATTTTCCAGTAGGGCAAACGCCCGCCCGTCAAGGCTACCGACGCCATGATGCCAGACACGCCGTGATAATCTTCATGACCGACGAAGCGATACATCAGCCAGCCGACTACAGCCCCCACTATCGCCAAAACCACCACACCGCCCAAGCGCCCGTCCACGCCCCGCTGTGCCAGCCAAGCGCCGATAGACGCATCGGCAAGGCCTTCTACCAAGATACGATGCACCCAATGAAAGCCCTCGCGGTAGAGCCACACACACACGCCAGTTAATAAACCAACCAAGATGGCTAAACCGAGCAATAAGGAATTTTCCGAAAAGGGCAGACGATGAGCGCTGAACCAATGCGGGCGAGCAATCATGAAACACCTATAAAATAAAGGATACCATCCCTATTATAGGCCTTCTGCCCGATAGGACAATTGTAGCCCTTGTCAATTTGGGAATATGTATGATACCGTAGTGAGCATTGATACAAAGTATCATTTATAGGGTTCGATGGCCATTACACAATTTCTTCAAATCATCCGTATTCCGCCGAGCGCCCGTAAGCGTGGCGCCAGGCTATTCGACCAACAGATGTGGTGCTTGGGGCGCGATATTGTGCATCCGCAGGGCAACTATTTATTGGCTTATGGGCTAACAAAACATCCATCGCCTCATCCCCGTTTTCATAGCTTTTATTCTCAAGCGCTAGATGGCGGTCATATCCGTTTATGGGGGTGGGGCATACAAACCACATTGGCCGGCGAAGGCAGTTTATTTTTGGCGCGGGGCGGCTTTCATCCACTTTATTCACAGAGCGACCGCTTGGCCGATGTGTGGTGTGTCCAACACATGCCGCCGATGCGCCCGCCCGACAATGAGCATGCCGCCGCTGTTTATCGTGTTTTATGGGCGAAAGTGTTGCATTGGCTGGCGGATTACGAGGCGTGGCTACAACGCCATCATCCCCCAACGTACCGCGCCGCGGTCATCAACGCTTGGCCCAATCGCCGCTATAAACCCGTCAGCGCCGAAGCCATGCCCCATGCGTGGCGCGATTTGGCGCATATCGTCGCCAATGCGCGCATCGTCTCTTGTCAAAAGATGCTTGCAACCGAAAGGGAACCTTAATGTCTAGCAAACGGAATATCAGCGGGCGCAAACCCCAATTCGGCCGTAGCCGAAGCAAGGCCTTCAACACAACGAATCGCAAGTTTCGGCTGAATTTGCAGACGAAGCGCATCTTCGTATCGGAGTTAGGTAAACATGTGCGTATCCGTGTGACAACTAAGGAGTTGAAGACGATAGATAAAATTGGGTTGCTCGCTTTCCTCAAACGTCGCGGTATTTCTATCAAAACCTTAATCGGAGAATGAGCTAAAACCATGAAATGACTTCCTGTCATTGTTTTATCGGGGTTTTTGGGCGCGGGCAAAACCACTTTGCTCAACCACGTCCTGCACAATCGCATGGAAGCGGCTCAACAATCTGAGGGATGGCTACAAACATATCATCAGCGTTGAGCCGGCCGGCAATTGGTGGGCTGATGTCCCCTCCGACGAGTGGCCGGATGCCCCATCTTTTCGCGAGGCTATACAAGCGCTTTTCGCCCCAGACGTCGGCGGCCGCCGCCAAGAGCTAGTATTTATCGGGATAGCAGTTGACGAGGTGCGCTTGCGCCGACAGCTCGAAGCGTGCCTGCTGACGCCACAAGAGCTAGAACAGCGTTTCCCTAACCCCTTTCCGGAGTGTAGAGAACAAAGCGGGGGAGAATCGTTCGGGCATCTCCCCCGTTAAAACTGTCGCATAGCGCGTATCACAAGCCAATATCGCGCCGTTCAAAAGCCCATAGCGCCCCCAAGACTAACAACACCCCCGCCCCTAACAGCAAGCCCATATTGCCCAGATTCAGGCCATCCATCATCACCCCTTCCGCATCATAATAGCGGAAGAAAGATAGATAACTCACGGTTTCGGCCAGCGTTTTGGGCGCCATTTGCCCAATGAAATTGATGAAATAGCTGGCGATGACGAAGGCCGCGGCAATAGCGGTGGTCGTACTGCGGCGGCGGATGATAGCGCTGATGAAGGCGGTGATGATGGTCATCAACCATAAGCTAGGGAGCATGTTCAGCGAACCCCAAACCAGTTTGAGCACATCAACCTCTAGCGCGGATAGGCTCATCCCGATCAACAGCCCCACCAAGCCCAGCGCCACCACAACAGTAGTGAGCAGGAGATGGCATCCCAATTTCTCTATCACCAGCCGCCAACGGGGCACAGGCAAACTGAGCATCACGTCCATAATGCCCTCCTCTTCCTCGTTGGCCGTCACCTCTAGCCCGGCCATGACCGTATATACGGCCATGATGAGCAAGGCATAGCCGAAGAAGCCGAAGCTGAGGAAGCCTTCCGGTGTGGCGATAGCCGCGGCCGACCCTACGCCGAAGAATTGCATCATGGCGGGCGGCAAAGCTTCTATCAAGCCGGCGTATTGTTTCAAGGCTTCTATATCGGGGATGACAACGAAGAGATAAAATCCCAATAGCCCAATCCCGATGCCCCAATACAGCGCCCCACGCCAATTGTGCTTGAGTGTATCCTGGAAAATGACGCCCGCCATCACGCCGCCTCCTTATGGTTATTGCCATAAAAGTTGAGGAAGATTTCTTCTAACGTCGGTTCTTGGACGCGCAAATCCACGATATAGGCGTCGCCCAGTGCGCGCAACAGCGGGTCAAAATCGCCGCTCAGCCGCAACTTCAGCGCGCCGCTTTCCATATCTACCTGCACATCGCGCACGCCCGCCAAAGCCCGTAGACTTTCGACCACGGCGGCGCTCGGCCTATCGCGCAGTTGCATCTTCACCCAGCGGAATTCGGCATGGGTCAGGCGTTCCACGCTCTCCACCGCCTTCAGTTGTCCATCGCGCAAAATGCCCACGCGGTCGCAAATCGCTTGGACTTCGCCCAGCACGTGCGACGACAAAAAGACGGTACGCCCCTGTGCCTTCGCCTCTAGCATCAACTGGTTGAATTCTTGTTGCATCAAGGGGTCTAAACCGCTACTTGGCTCGTCCAAAATGAGCAAGTCGGGTTTATGCATCAGCGCCAAGACCAAGCCAAGTTTGCGTTTATTGCCGCTCGAAAAATCGCGGACGCGCTTACTCAAATCGAGTTTTAGGCGTTCGGCCAGTTGGTGGGCATAGCTCAAATCGGACATGCCACGGATGCCCGCCATATAGCGCACAATTTGCAGAGCTGTACGCCCCTTCCACAAGTTCAACTCGCCCGGCAAAAACCCGATGCGCCGATGAATGGCGATGCTCTGTTCGCGCGCATCCTGCCCAAAAATCTTGATTTGCCCTTCTGTGGGACGGATGAGGTCGAGCAAGAGCTTAATGGTCGTGGTTTTGCCTGCGCCATTGGGCCCCAAATAGCCGAAAATTTCCCCTTGGTAGACATCGAGCGTCAAATGGTCTAAAGCGCGCACGCCGCCGCTGTATAATTTGGTCAAATTATACGTTTGGATAATCGGTTGCACAGCCATTGTTACCTTCCTCGTGATTGTTGAGTTCCGTTCCGACTGTTTTTATCACAGCGGATTAAGTGTGTGGCGACCCGCGCCCGTAGCGCTCTTGGCGGCGGGCCGCGAACAGGGCGCGGGCCATGGCGATAAATTGCTCCAAGGTAGCCCGCGCCGCTTGTACATCGCCGCCATCCGACGGAGCTAACCCCTTCTGTAGGACATCCGCCATCAGAATCCCCACGCGCTCCAAAGGCGGCGCTTGGGATGGCGGAATTAACTCATCAATGGTCAGCAAGCCATAACGAATCACCATCAGGAAGTGCGCGATTTCTTCCGCGGTGAAATCGGAGCGGATTAGCCCGGCTTGCTGGAAACCGCGAACAAAGTCCATCCTATCCATCATGTTACGCGCCATCAGGTTGGTGCTTCGCAGGCGGCGGATGAGGTCGCCCAAAAGGCGCTTATCTTCCACCACGATGGCCCGCAAGAGCGGGTTTTCCACCAGCGCTTCTATCGTATGGCGATAAATGCTGAAAAGATTGAGCGGTTCGGTATCCGTGTCTATGCGACCGAGCAACTCATCCATCAGCTTATCCGATTCATGCCATACCAGCGCCTCGAACAAATCCTCTTTACTGCGGAAGTGCAGGTAAATCGCCCCTTTGGAAACGCCCGCTTCTTCCGCAATGTCCTGAATCGTCGTCTTATCGTAGCCATAGCGCAGGATAAGACGGCCGGCGGCGGCTAGGATGCGCGTCTCGCGTTCGCGGTTCGGACTCGGCGCGTGGCCGGATTCTTCGTCCATAGGCATCCTTTCTGACCATATGGCCAATATCGCCAAATTGGCCATATTCTATAAGCATTCCTAAGCGGTCATACCCCCAATTATTGGGGGACTGAATGGGTATGGGGGCTATTGGGGCGGCCAGCCGCGCACTTTGCTAGCGGTCACGCGAGCCCCAAGCGGAGCAGAGAGCAACCAATCGCCGATGAGCGCCGCCGCGTGGTGTATCCCTTCTGTAGGGCGCGGATTGCCGAGGTTGGCCAAGCGTAACACATAATCGCCTTCCTGCTCGCGCCGCCGCAAGATGAAAGCCGTATGCTGTTCGATAGTTGGTTCGACGACGATAAGCTCGAACAATAGGGCGTTTCCCCCTTGGCCGATGTAGGCATAGGGCACGGTGATATGCATCTCGCCGATGGAAGCATTGAGCGGGCGGAAATGCGCCAACGCATCGGCCAACGAAGCGGGCATCTCCAACACAAAATGCGGCATCTCTTTCTCCTGATATATCGCGATATTCGGTGCGGGATGATGATTACGGCGGTAGACAAAATAATGACCCAGTCGCCCCTCGCGCAGGCCTTTACGTTCGTACTTGGTCGGATAGCGCGCGGGCAGATGATGCGTCCATGGCGTGTCTAAGACATTGGTCAGGCAGGGCGTTTCGGCGAGTAGGGCATGGCTCATCTCGGCATAGGCGCGGATGTCGGTCGCCAAATAAAACCAGCCGCCATATCGCAACCGATTGACCATCACATCTAGGGTGTCGCGCTGGATGAGCCGACGGCCGGCATGGCGTTTTTTGAACCACGGGTCAGGATAATTGATGTGGATTTCTTGAATGCTCATCGGCTCTAGCAGATGGTAGAGCGCGGTTTCTGCTGGGCTATGGATGAGGCGCACGTTCCCCAAGCCCTCTTTGGCGATGCGCGCTTCTGCCCGTTCAAGGCATTGGTTGGCAATTTCGATGCCGAGGATGTTGGCGTTAGGGTTTTGCCGTGCGAGATGGCATAGATAATCGCCGTTGCCAAA
This sequence comes from Anaerolineaceae bacterium, assembly GCA_037441665.1. Taxonomy (GTDB): domain Bacteria; phylum Chloroflexota; class Anaerolineae; order Aggregatilineales; family Phototrophicaceae; genus JBBIRQ01. The sequence continues at coordinate 120,058 of JBBIRQ010000008.1, forward strand.
GCCAATCTCGACAATCAGCGGGTGTTCCGCGCCGAATAATTCGGCCATGGGGGTCGGCCAAGGGAGCGTTAGGTAGCTAACTTTTCTCATAAGCGATGCATTACAAAAAAATTTACAACATTCACGCGGACGATTGGTTATACTGTAAGAAAAGCGCCCATGATGGGGGGCGATAGCGCGATAAAAGCGAATCAACCCGCTGTATTATCGCCGACAACATTACTATATACTTTCCGAAAAGGGGTTACAATGCCGATAACCGTCGCGCCCAGCGAAATCGCGCGGAACGTGTTGGTGTGTCGCGTTGTGGGGACGTGGTCATGGCACGACTTGCATCATGTTCTTAAACGATGTGTTGTTCTCGCCTTGGATATATCGCGGCCGCCGAATATCATCTTCGATATGAGCGCTACCGATATGGTGCCGCCTTTGACAAGCCTCATGACGTATCGCCATTATGCCGAAGCGCGCACCGCCCGCTACGGCGCTTTCATCGTGGTGGGTACTTATATCCAAGCTAACGCGGTCTTCTATGCCCTGCAACAAGTTTTTTGTGTGGGCGACCTGTTCTTCTATGCCGATACCCGCGCCAAGGCGGACATGCTGGCCAAAGTGTATTATGGCGCGCCGTCCACAGTCCTATAAACGGATGACCACGCGCCCGCCTTTTTCATAAGCGCCCCTTGCAGGGGCACGCGCCGCCCATGGCGCTATCGTTCGGCGGCTGATACCCTTCTGTGCCCCGCGCCAACCCCGCCTCTTGTGCCAGTAAATCTAAATAAGGGAGAATCATCGCGCCGGGGCATTCTGTCTGGGGGTTAAAGTCGTTGTGGCCGGCCAAATGCGTGAGCTGTAATTGGCCGGCGAGCCACCCGACGATGATATGCGCGCTGTTAATTTGCGCGGCACTGGGGCTTGCTGTCGTGAAATTGCCCAACAAGCAAACCCCCACGCTCCCCGTGTTATATCCGGCTACATGCGTGCCGCGCACGTGTATATCGCGCCCTTCATAGATATTGCCGTCCTTGCCGACGAAGTAATGGTATCCCACATCGGCCCAGCCGCGGTCCACGCGATGCAAGCGCTGGATGGCTTGTAATGTGCGGATGTCATCCCCTTCATCAATCACAGAATGATGGATGACTACGGTACGGTACACATCCGTTAAAGGGGCTTCGTAGATGCGCCAACCTTCGGGGTTATCTGCGCTATAGAAGCCATTCTCGTTAGGCGCGTTATGGTCTGGCGGCAGGGCGCCCCATGCGCTCCGCGGATAATATGGGGGCGTTGTCGTCGCGGTGGGGCTTATGGCGGTGGGGGTGGGGGGCGCCTCGCGACGGCGAGCGGCCAGCCACAGCAACCCCGCGACCATCCCCCCGCCGCACACAACCGCCAAACCGCCGCTCAATACCCCAAAGGCTAACAATATCTCTCTACGGCTTGTTTCGGGGCGTCTTGGGGGCATTTTTGTTCTCATAAGCTTTTAAGGGTTCATAAAAGGCTTTTGCGGACTAGACAAGCGCTTGATATTGCATACAATTAGCGATGTATATTATTTCAGGAGGGGCACAATGTCCACCCAAATCATCATCAGCGCTTATGACCCCGCGTGGCCGGCCCTGTATGCGGCGGAGCGGGACCGCTTATGGGCGGCCATCGGCGCTTGGATTGCCGATATTCAGCATGTGGGGAGCACCTCCGTGCCCCGTTTGGCCGCCAAACCCACTATAGACATCATGGTTGGCGTTCGCTCTTTGGCCGACGCTGACGCCCATTGCATCCCCGCTATCATCGCCTTGGGGTACGATTATATCTACCAATACGAAGCCGATACCCCCGAACGGCGCTACTTCCAAAAGTTATCCGCCGCTGGCCAGCATACGCATCATATCCATCTCGTGACGATAGATAGCGATTGGTGGGCGCGCCATCTCGCCTTTCGCGATTATTTGCGGGCACACCCCCACACCGCCGACGCTTACGCCCAACTCAAATATCAACTAGCCGCCACCCTCGACGATAGAAGGGCCTATACCGAAGCCAAGACGGATTTCATCCGAGCGGTAGAAAAAAGCGCTTGGGTCTGGTTGATGACGAAGCAACCATGAGGAGTAAAGATGAACTTACGCCAACACCTACACGACGAACGCATCGCCCTAACGGCTGTGGCTAAATCCGATGTGCCAACGGTGCTAGGCTGGTACGAGGATGTTCACTTCACGCGGCTCTACTCCGCCCAAGCTTTCCGTCCACACACGGCAGAAAGCATCGAAAAATGGCTGGAGAAAGAACAGTCCGCCGCTAACAATTATCTCTTCGCCATTCGCCTCAAAAGCGCTAGCACGCTATTGGGCATCGTACAACTCGACAGCATCGAATGGTCGAACGGGACCGCGTGGCTGGGCATCGCCATCGGCGACCCCAAGAACCGCGGCAAAGGCTACGGGCGCGCGGCCATGCGCTTGTTGCTCAACTTCGCCTTTGGCGAGCTGAACTTACGCCGCGTCCAACTGACGGTATTCAGCTACAACACCCCCGCGTTACGCTTGTATGAATCGCTCGGCTTTGTGCATGAAGGCACCGCGCGCCAAGCGCTGTATCGCGATGATGTCCGTTATGATATGTTGGTCTATGGCTTACTGCGCCAAGAATGGAAGGGATGAGCGCTCATGGGTTTATTAGCCAAAACGTTGTTGCGCGGCGAGCGCGTTTATATCGGGGCATTCGAGACAGGTGATGCCGCCATCATCGCCCGTTGGTCGCGCGATGCCGAATATTTGCGCCGCCTAGGGAGCGAGCCCACCCGCCCAGAATCCGAAGCAGATATTAGCAAGCTCATCGAGGAATGGCGCGCCGATAAAACGGGTTATAACTTCACCATCCGACGCATCGCTGATGATGTCATCATCGGCACGGTGGGGTTATTCGGCATCTTGTGGAATCATCGCACTGCGTGGATTGGCATTGGCATCGGCGAACCAGCGTATCAGGGCAAAGGCTACGGGCGCGAGGCGATGGCGCTAGTGATAGATTATGGTTTTGCAGAGCTAAACTTGCATCGTATCCAACTGAATGTGTATAGCTACAACACGCCGGCCATACGGGTTTACGAAGCGCTCGGCTTCCAACGCGAAGCCACTTTGCGCCAAAGCGTCCAACGAGACGGCAACGTTTACGATACCTATTTATACGGGCTACTGCGCCACGAATGGGGCGGCTAGGCGGGGGCGGGCCGGCCTCGTGCCTGCCCGCGCATCTACTGCCGCCTGAGCAACTCGCCATGTGCGCCTAAGTTCATCGCGTTATCGCCGCTCTCTTCAGAAAGGCGCTGGTAAAGCGCCGCGCGGTCCTGCTCGTCCATCATGTCCAACAAGGCATCTATGCGCGAAAGGCGCTTGCCCTTTTGCTCCCCTCGTTCCGCTTCAATGGATGGCAGGTCGCCCCAGTTCCACACAAAGCCGGTGGCCCCCACACTGCCCAAAGTGACAAAGATGCTGAGGACGATGTGACCAATCCCCAATTCTTGTGCATAAAATAAGATGCCGCCGTTGACGATTAGCAAAGCGAAAAAATATGCAGTCCAGATATAGCGTGTTGCTCGTAGACGCCCTTGTGAATCCATATCGCCTCCCCGATGGGTTCTGTTATCACGCTTATTATAGCTTATTACAAATGATATATTCTATACGCTGTGGGATGAAATGCGTTGCGCGCCCATCTATGCGGGTATTTTGGTGAAATTATCCGAAATTATGGGGCGTGTCGGGCAAAATTCGCCCAAACATGGCTTGACACCCCGCCCATGGCCTGCTACCATTTTAGCCCACGAAGCCGGTATGTAAGCTCCATGGATGAGCCAATGCCTACCGAATTGAGTAATGTGGCGAAAGCGCACGGCATGCCGCGTAGCTCGCCATCGGTGCAGAAAGATACGGGCGTTCGTTAAGTACGCCCGTTTGCGTGCCTAAGTACCGAAAAAAAGTGATTCATTGAGTGGAGAGTTTTATGCCAACCATTAACCAGTTGGTGCGTAAGGGACGCCGTAGCAAGTCCAAAAAATCTAAAGTGCCGGCGTTGCAATACACGCTCAACGCTTATAAACAAAAACGCACCCGCCGCAAAAAAGGCGCGCCGCAAAAACGCGGCGTCTGCACCGTCGTCAAAACGATGACACCTAAAAAACCCAATTCCGCCTTGCGGAAGGTGGCCCGCGTACGCTTGAGCAACGGTATCGAAGTGACGGCCTATATCCCCGGCGAAGGCCACAGCCTCCAAGAACACAGCGTAGTGCTGGTTCGCGGCGGCCGTGTTAAAGACTTGCCGGGTGTGCGCTATCACATCGTCCGCGGCACGCTCGATGCCGATGGCGTCAAAAATCGCGAGCAAGGGCGTAGCAAATACGGCGCTAAGCGTCCTAAGAAAGGTTAAATCCCATGCCCAGACGATATACACCGGTCAAGCGGCCTATCGTGCCCGACATTCGTTACAACAACACCCATATTTCGATGTTCGTCAATCGGATGATGCGCGGCGGCAAAAAGAGTACCGCCCTCGGCGTCATGTATGAAGCGCTCGACATCGTCGCCGAGCGCACCAAAAAAGAGCCTATCGAAGTTTTCGAGCAGGCTATCCGCAATGTTATGCCGACGGTCGAAGTTAAGCCGCGGCGTGTCGGCGGCGCCACTTACCAAGTGCCCGTAGAAGTGCCCACTTCTCGCGCCGTATCCTTGGCCATGCGTTGGATTATCGCCAACGCCCGCTCGCGCTCTGGGCGCAGTATGGCGGTCAAACTGGCCAATGAGCTGATTGATTCTTATAACGGTCAAAGCAATTCGGTCAAGAAAAAAGATGAAACGCATCGTATGGCAGAAGCTAACCGCGCTTTCGCACACTTCCGCTAAGCTATCGCCCAAACGGGCAATGTGGATGATTAAGAGAGACAAACACAGAGTATGAGCAAAAAACTCGATAATCTCGTCATGGAACTCAACCGAGTTCGCAATATCGGTATCATCGCCCATATTGACGCTGGCAAAACCACCGTCACCGAGCGCGTCTTGTATTATACCGGCATGGTGCATCGCATCGGCGAGGTGCACGAAGGCGCGGCGACGACCGATTATATGGAACAGGAGCGCGAGCGCGGTATTACTATCACCGCCGCCGCCGTCACCTGTTTCTGGAACGACCATCAAATCAACCTGATTGATACGCCGGGGCACGTGGACTTCACGGCGGAGGTGCAACGCAGTTTGCGCGTGCTCGATGGCGGCGTCGTCGTCTTCGACGGCGTGGCCGGCGTCGAACCCCAATCGGAAACCGTATGGCGCCAAGCGAACCAGTACGGCGTGCCGCGCATCTGCTTCGTCAACAAGATGGACCGCACCGGCGCCAACTTCGACCGTTGCGTAGAGATGATTGTTGAGCGCCTAAACGGTAACCCCGTCCTCATCCAATATCCATGGGGCGCGGGCGACGAATTCAAGGGCATTTTCGACCTGCTCACCATGGAATTAGTCACCTATGGCGACGATTTGGGCACGGCCATCAGCCGCACCAAAGACATCCCCGAAGAAATGCGCGAAACGGTCGAAACCCTGCGCGAAGAAATGATTAGTAAAATCGTCGAGAATGACGAATATCTGACCGAAAAATACCTGATGGAAGAACCCATCACCGATGATGAGCTGTTGGCCGCCCTGCGCGCCGCCACCATCGCTAACAAGGTGCAACCGGTCTTGTGCGGCTCCGCCCTCAAAAATAAGGGTGTGCAAATGTTGCTGGACCGCGTGGTAGATTTGCTCCCCTCGCCGTTGGACATCCCCTCGGTGGTGGGCACGCACCCCAAGACAGATGAACCGCTGGAACGCAAAGCCGACGATAGCGAACCGCTAGCCGCGCTGGTGTTCAAAATCATCTCCGACCCCTACGGCCGCCTAGCCTTCACCCGCGTTTATTCCGGCGTGTTGCGCTCTAGCTCCACCGTGCTGAATAGCACCAAAGGGGAACGGGAACGCATCGGGCGCATCGTGCGGATGTTCGCCGACCGCCGCGAAGACATCGAAGAAATCCACGCTGGCCACATCGGCGCTATCATCGGGCTCAAAGAGACGTTCACCGGCGACACCTTGTGCGCCCCGGATAATCCCATCGTGTTAGAGGCTATTTCTTTCCCCAAACCGGTTATTGAAGTGGCCATCGAACCCGAAACCAAGAGCGACCAAGACAAGATGGGCATTGGTCTTCGCAAACTATCGGAAGAAGATCCCACCTTCGAGGTCAACGTAGATGACAAGCTCGGCCAAACGGTCATCCGTGGCATGGGCGAGCTTCACCTAGAAGTATTGGTAGACCGCCTCTTGCGCGAATTCAACGTTAAAGCGCGCGTCGGCCGCCCGCGCGTGGCCTACCGCGAAGCTATCACCCGCGAAGTGCGGATTGATACCACCTTCAAGCGCCAATCCGGCGGTAGTGGTCAATACGCGCGTGTGGTCATCGAATTTTCGCCGATGACCGATGAAGACCGCGAGGCGGCCAAAGGCGATACCCTGCTGTGGGTGGATGCCACCCGCGGCGGCGTCGTCCCGCGTGAATTTTCGGTCGCCGCCATGAAAGGCGTGCGCGATGCGATGTCGGGCGGCGTCATCGCGGGCTATCCCGTCGTGGATGTCAAAGCGACGCTCGTAGATGGCGCTACCCACGAAGTGGACTCCAGCGAAATGGCGTTCAAAATTGCCGGCTCTATGTGCCTAAAAGAGGGTGTGCAAAAAGGCTCGCCGGTGATTTTAGAACCCTCTATGAAAGTGGAAGTGGTCGTGCCGGACGATTACACCGGCACGGTTGTGGGTGATTTATCATCCCGCCGCGGCATCATCGTCGGCATGGAGCCGCGCGGCTTGGGCGTGACCAGCATTCGCGCTTCTGTTCCGTTGGGCGAAATGTTCGGTTATGCCACCAACCTGCGGAACATGACGCAAGGTCGCGGTAGCTTCACGATGGAATTCGACAAATATACCGTCGCGCCGAATACCATCGCTGATGAAGTCATTAAGGGCAATCGCTAATAGCGGTCGCCGAGTTTATTCGTCAAAAAGAGTCTATCCTAAGTTAAGGGGAATACCATGGCTAAAGGAAAGTTTGAACGTAGCAAACCGCATGTCAACATCGGCACCATCGGCCACGTTGACCATGGCAAGACCACGCTGACCGCCGCTATCACGAAGGTGCTCGCGCTCAAGGGTCAGGCGGAACGCATGAATTATGAAGACATTGACAATGCGCCGGAAGAAAAAGCGCGCGGTATCACTATCAATATCCGTCACGTGGAATACGAGACCGAAAATCGGCACTACGCCCACGTAGATTGCCCCGGCCACCGCGACTACATCAAAAACATGATCACCGGCGCGGCCCAAATGGACGGCGCTATCCTCGTGGTCAGCGCACCCGATGGCCCTATGCCGCAAACGCGCGAACATGTCTTGCTCGCCCGTCAGGTGGAAGTGCCGGCGCTGGTCATCTTTTTGAACAAAATTGACCAAATGGATGACCCCGAACTCATCGAATTGGTGGAGATGGAATTGGCCGAATTGCTGGAAAGCTACGGCTTCGACCCCAATACCCCCATCATCAAGGGGAGTGCCCTAGCCGCCACCGAAAGCAACAGCAACGACCCCAACGCCCCGGAATATGCGCCCATCCTCGAACTGATGGAAGCGGTAGATAACTGGATTCCGCAACCGGTCCGCGAGGTGGATAAGCCCTTCTTGATGCCGGTGGAAGATGTCTTCACCATCAAGGGGCGCGGTACGGTGGTCACCGGGCGCGTGGAGCGCGGCACGCTGAACAAAGGCGAAGAAGTGGAAATCATCGGCCTGCGCGACGAAATCAAGAAAAGCGTGGTGACCGGTATCGAAATGTTCCACAAAGAGCTTGACCAAGCCCAAGCGGGCGACAACGCCGGCATCCTGTTACGCGGCATTGACCGCGACGAAGTGGAGCGTGGTATGGTCTTGGCCAAACCCAAGAGCATCACCCCGCACAAGAAGTTCATGAGCGAGGTCTACGTGCTCAAGAAAGAAGAAGGCGGCCGCCACAAGGCTTTCTTCAGCGGTTATCGCCCGCAATTCTACATCCGCACGATGGATGTGACGGGCACTATCACCCTGCCGGAAGGCGTGGAGATGGTCATGCCCGGCGATAACGTTAACTTGCAAGTGGAATTGATTACGCCGGTGGCGCTGGAAAAAGGCTCCAAATTCGCTATCCGCGAAGGCGGTCTCACGGTTGGCGCTGGCGTCATCACCGAAGTGCTCGGCTAAACCTTAGCCCTAGCCAAGAACGCACAATGCCGGGTAACGCGCCCGGCATTGTCACCTAATCCGGCGGGCGCTATGCCCCAATGTGTGAAGAAGGTTGATTTGGAATGGCGATAAAAAACAAAATCCGTATCCGGCTAAAAGCCTACGACCACCGGGTACTCGACCAATTCGCCCAGCGCATTGTCGAAACGGCCGAGCGCACCGGCGCGCAAGTTGTCGGCCCTGTGCCATTACCGACCCGCATCGAACGCTTTACCGTGCGTCGTTCGACATTCATTGACAAAGATTCGCAAGAGCACTTTGAAATCCGCACGCACAAACGCTTGATTGACGTGCTCAGCCCAGATAGCAAAACCATTGACGCGCTCACCCGCTTGAATGGGCCAGCAGGTGTGGATATAGAAATCAAAATCTAGCAAGACACCCGTAAGCGGGGACGGCCCGCCAATGCGGGGAAAAACAACAAAGGGAGCGCACGAGCGGTGCGCCGGCCCTGATGGAGGCTGATATGAAGGGCATCATTGGTAAAAAAGTCGGCATGACGCAAATTTTCGATGAAGACGGGCGCGTTATCCCCGTCACCGTCATCCAAGCGGGTCCCTGCTATGTTACGCAAATCCGCACCGCAGAAAAAGACGGCTATATCGCCGTCCAACTGGGCTTTGGGGAGACCAAAGCCAAAAACCTGACCAAAGGACAGCTTGGCCATTTGCAACGCAATAACTTGCCCGCCTTGCGTTATCTGCGCGAGTTCCGCGTCACCGAACTCAACGGGTTGGAAGAAGGGCAAGAAATTAAAGCGAATGTCTTTGAAAAAGGCGATTATGTAGATGTCATCGGCACGAGCAAAGGGCGCGGTTTCGCCGGCACTATCAAACGCCACGGCTTTAACCGCCAACCCAAAAGCCACGGCCAATCCGACCGCGAACGCGCGCCCGGCTCCGTCGGCATGAACGCCATGCCCGGCCGCACCTTAAAAGGGCAACGCATGGGTGGGCGTATGGGCAATGACCGCGTCACCATCCAAAATTTGGTGGTCGCAGTCGTGGACGCAGATAAGAACCTCCTCGCCGTCCGGGGTTCGGTTCCGGGGCCTAAAAACGGCATCGTGATGATTCGGCAAGCCATCAAAAAACACCAACAGGCTTAGCCCGCCGAAGAACGAGCGAGAGGGAGTAGAAGAACATGCAAATGCCTGTACTGAATACGAGCGGCCAACAGGTCTCCACCATAGACCTACCAGCCGATATTTTTGAAGCCGAAGTGAACGTAGGTCTGATGCACCAATTGTATGTGTTGCAGATGGCTAACGGCCGCCAAGGCACGCACAACACCAAAACACGGAGCGAAAATAACCGCACCAAAGCCAAATGGTATCGCCAAAAAGGCACCGGGCGCGCCCGTCACGGCTCGCGCAATGCGCCTATCTTCGTCGGCGGTGGTATTGCCCACGGCCCCAAGCCGCGCAAATATACCAAACACATGCCCAAGAAGATGCGCCGCGCCGCCATCCGTAGCGCCCTAAGCGCCCTCGCGCGCGATAACCAATTGGTCTTCGTGGATGAATTGAGCTTGCCAGAAGCCAAAACCAAACACGCCCAGCAATTGCTAAAAACCTTGGTGGGCGACAATAGCGCCCTCGTCTTGGTCACGCGGGAGCATGAAACGGTCCGCCGTAGCATGAACAACCTGACCAATACCAGCACGCTATTGGCGAACTATCTCAATATCCGCGATTTGTTGCGCTACGATAAAGTCATCGTCCCGCTTGCCGCTTTGGATATTATCAAAGAGATTTGGGGCGCAGGAGCATAATCATGCCAGAACTACATATCTACGACGTGATTGTCCGCCCGGTCGTCACCGAAAAGTCGAATATATTGGCTAGCGATAACAACCAATACGTCTTTGAAGTCGCGCTGAACGCCAACAAACAGCAAATCCGCGAGGCCATCTCTTTCATCTTTGAAAAAGATGTCGTCAGCGTGCAAACCATGATGATGCCGGCCAAGCGCGGACGCCGCGGGCGTAAGTGGTATCTACGCACCCGCCAATGGAAAAAGGCCATCGTCAAGCTGGCCCCCGGCCAAACAATCGAACTGTTCAACGTCTAGAGGATGGGATAAACAGACATGGCTGTAAAAGTCTATAAGCCCACTTCGGCCGGACGCCGGGGAATGACGGGCTATACGTTTGAAGAAATCACCAAATCTAAACCGGAGCGCTCCCTCACCAAAGCGCTCAAGAAGACGGGCGGGCGCAATAACAGCGGCCGCGTGACCGTGCGCCACCGTGGCGGTGGTCATAAACGGCGTTACCGCATCATTGACTTCAAACGCAATAAATTTGATTGCCGCGCCGAAGTCATCGCGGTGGAATACGACCCCAACCGCTCGGCGCGCATCGCCCTACTGCAATACGAAGATGGCGAGAAGCGCTATATCATCGCGCCGCTCGGCGTCAAGGTGGGCGATGTGGTGGGCAATGGCCCGCTGGCCAACTTGCGCCCCGGCAACGCCATGAAGCTCAGCGATATTCCGCTCGGTACGCTCGTTCATAATATCGAATTGCGCCCCGGCAAAGGCGCGCAGTTGGTACGCTCGGCCGGCACGTCCGCCCAAGTCCTTGCCAAAGAAGGCGATTACGTCACCGTGCGCCTGCCGAGCGGCGAAATGCGGATGGTCTACGAGCAGTGCATGGCCACCATCGGCCAAGTGGGCAATACCGAGCATGGTAACGTCAAGCTAGGCAAAGCCGGCCGCGCGCGGTGGCTCGGCTGGCGCCCCGCTGTGCGCGGTGTCGCCATGGATCCCGGTAGCCACCCCCACGGCGGTGGCGAAGGCCGTAGCGGTATCGGTATGCCGCACCCCAAAACGCCATGGGGCAAACCCGCTTTGGGGCGCCGCACCCGCGTGAACAAGCGCACCGCCCGCTTCATCGTCCGCCGCCGCAACAGCGGCCGCTAAGCCCAGAGGAGAACTTACGATGTCGCGTTCAATGAAAAAGGGGCCTTTTGTAGACCCCAAACTGTTGAAAAAAATCGAAAAAATCAACAGCGATAATAAAAAAGGACAGGTTGTGGTCCGCACATGGAGCCGCGCGAGCACCATCTTCCCGCAGATGGTCGGCCATACTATCCTCGTCCATAACGGCAAACACCATATCCCCATTTACATCACGGAAAATATGGTGGGGCACAAACTGGGCGAATTCGCGCCGACCCGTACCTTCCGCGGTCATTTGGCCGAAAAGAAGACGAAGAAATAGGGGAGGCTAAACAATGCAAGTGCGCGCAATAAATCGCTGGTTGACTATCTCCGCCCAAAAGTTGCGCTTGGTCTGCGACCAAGTGCGCGGCATGGGGGCCCAACAAGCTCTCACTGTGCTGGAGCATATGCCCCAAAAAGGCGCGGAAATGGTCTATAAAACGGTCAAATCGGCCCTCGCCAACGCCGAAAATAACTTTGACCTCAATCCCAATACCCTCTATATCGCCGAAATCTACGCCGGCGAAGGGGTGCGGATGCGTCGTTATAAAGCCGGGGCGCGTGGGCGTTATAAGCCGAGAGTGCGCCGTTCATCCCATCTGACCGTGATTTTGGCAGAGCGAGAGGAATAATTTATGGGTCGCAAAGTCAATCCCATCGGCTTCCGCCTCAAGGTCATCCGCGATTGGGATGCCCGGTGGTATGCCGAAGGCGGGCGTTACTCCGAACTGTTGTTGGAAGACCACGCCCTCCGCAAGTTCATCAAAAAAGAGACCGAACGCGCCGGGGTGTCGCGCATTGAAATAGACCGTCACCCCAATATCGTCAGCGTCACCATCCACACCATGCGCCCCGGTATCATCATCGGGCGCAAGGGCGAGGCCGTGGCCCTGCTCAAGCAACGTCTGGAAGAATTGACCGGCAAAACCGTCAAGGTAGAGGTCAACGAGATTGAAAAGCCAGACCTCGACGCCACGCTAGTAGCGGAAAATATCGCTGGCCAACTGGAACGCCGCATCGGCCATAGCCGCGCCATGAAACGCGCTATCAGCCAAGCGATGCGCCAAGGCGCGCAAGGGATTCGCATCCAAGTGAGCGGGCGTCTGGGCGGGTCGGATATGTCGCGCACGGAATCTATGAGCGAGGGGCGCATCCCGCGCCATACCCTGCGCGCGGATATTGATTATGGCTTCGCCGAAGCGCTTACCACCTTCGGGCGTATCGGCGTGAAGGTGTGGATCTACAAAGGCGAAATCTTAGAACTCAACCACCCCGAACGGGTGATAAAAGACACCGCGCCGACGACAGAGGACGGCCGCTAAACGCGCCGTAGAGGAGATTAGCCGAGATGTTAATGCCAAAACGTGTTAAATATCGTAAACAAATGCGCGGCCGTATGAAAGGCAAAGAATCGCGCGGGGTTGCTGTGCAATTCGGCGAATATGGCCTGCAAGCGCTAGAACCGGTGTGGATTACGAGCCGCCAAATCGAAGCTTGCCGCCGCGCTATCGTCCGCTATATGAAGCGCCGCGGTAAAATCTGGATTCGCATCTTCCCCGATAAACCGGTCACCCAAAAAGCGGCCGAAACCCGCATGGGTAGCGGTAAAGGGTCGGTTGAATACTGGGTGGCGGTGGTCAAACCGGGGCGCGTCCTGTTTGAAGTCAGCGGCTTGCCCGAAGAAGACGCCCGCGAAGCCTTGCGCCTTGCGGCCTTCAAATTGCCCTGCAAAACCAAGTTCATCAAACGCATTGACCCCATTTCGGGGCTGGAGGTGGGCTGATGAAAAGCCGTGAAATCCGCGCGATGTCTGACGATGACATCTTGAATGCGCTCGAAGATAAAAAAGAAGAGCTGTGGCGTTTGCGCTTGCAGTTATCCACCGGCGAGCTAAAAGATACCAACAGCTTCACCAAAGTTCGCCGCGACATCGCCCGTCTAAAGACTATCCTGCACGAACGCCAACTGGCCGAACAAGAGAAGAAGGGGTAAGGGACGATGGCAAATAATCGTCGGCGGCTGGTCGGCCGCGTCATCAGCAACAAAATGACTAAGACGGTGGTCGTGGCCATCGAACGCCGTAAACTGCACCGCGTCTATAAAAAGGTGGTCAAATTCACCAAAAAAGTGATGGCGCACGATGAATCTAACAGCATCCCCGAAGGGGCCATCGTCCGCCTTGTGGAAAGTCGCCCGCTCAGCCGCCATAAACGCTGGGTGGTAGAAGCCGTGCTCGATAGCCCGGTTCAGCTAGAACAATTGCAAGACGAGGAGGTTCAATAAGATGATTCAAAACGAATCACGCCTCAAAGTGGCTGATAATAGCGGCGCCCAAGAAATTCTCGTCATCCGCGTTTTGGGCGGTTCGCGTCGGCGTTATGGTTATGTGGGCGATATTGTGGTGGGTACGGTCAAATCGGCGTCCACCAGTGGCAATATCAAAAAGGGCGATATTGTGCGCGCCGTCATCGTGCGGACTGCCAAAGAATATCGCCGTAGCGACGGCTCTTATATCAAATTCGACGATAACGCGGCCGTCCTACTCAACGATGATTTGCAAAATCCGCGTGGCACGCGCGTCTTCGGCCCCGTCGCCCGTGAACTGCGCGATAGGGGCTTCACAAAGATTGTGTCGCTAGCGCCAGAAACATTATAGGGTCGGGGAGTATAGACGAATATGCAACGGATTAAAAAAGGCGACACGGTGGAGGTCATCGCCGGTAAAGACTTGGGGGAACGCGGCGAAGTGGTCGCGGTGCTCCCCAAGCAGAACCGCGTGGTGGTCAACGGTGTGAATGTCGCCAAAAAGCACCAAAAAGAGCAACAAAAAGGTGGGCAACGCATCCCGGCACAAATCATCGAATTTGAAGCGCCCATCCATCTATCTAACGTGATGCTGGTCTGCACCCAATGCAACCAAAAGACGCGCGTCGGCTTCCGCATCCGCGAAGACGGCTACAAAGTGCGGGTCTGCAAAAAGTGCCAATCAGATATTGAATAGGGCGGGAGGAGAAATTATTATGGTTACCCCCATCATGCTCGCCCGTTATCGGGAAGAGGTCCTGCCGACAATGATGCAGGAATTCGGTTATAAGAATGTGATGCAAGTGCCGCGTATCACCAAAGTGGTCCTCAATATCGGCGTGGGCGACGCGCTAGACGATGCTAAAGCGCTGGATGGCGCTATCGAAGACCTACGGGTGATTACCGGCCAACAGCCCCAAGTCACCCGCGCTAAAAAGAGCATCGCCAGCTTCAAACTGCGCGAAGGGCGCGCTATTGGCGTGCGCGTCACCCTGCGCGGCGAACGCATGTGGTCACTCATTGACCGCTTGCTCAATATCGCCCTGCCGCGTATCCGCGACTTCCGCGGGGTGCCGGCTAAGCTAGACGGGCGCGGCAATTATACTATCGGTCTGCGCGAGCAACTGGTCTTCCCAGAAATTGACTTCGATAAGATAGAAAAAGTGCACGGGCTAGAAATCACTATCGTCACTACAGCCAAAACCGACGAAGAAGGGCGGCGACTCCTGCAATTGCTAGGCACGCCGTTCCGCGAAAATTAGGGAGACCCGCCATTATGTCCAAAAAATGCATGCCATATCGTGAACAACGTCGTAAATACCAAGTGCGCGTCCGCAACCGTTGCAAAATTTGCGGCCGCCCCCGCGGTTATATCCGCCGCTTTGGGCTGTGCCGCATCTGCTTCCGCGAAATGGCCCTTAAAGGCCACATTCCGGGCGTGGTCAAGTCTAGCTGGTAGGAGAGAACAATGTCCAATGTGACCAATGATCCGATTGCTGATATGCTGACGCGGGTGCGTAACGCGCTGATGATTCGCAAGAGCACCGTCAGCGTGCCGCGCTCCAACATCAAACAAGAAATCGCCCGCATCCTCAAAGAGGAAGGGTTTATCGAAGATTACACCATCGGCGACGAAAAGCCGGTGCCGATGATTCACATCACGCTGAAGTACCACGGCTCGCGCCGCGAGCGTAAACCGGTCATCACCCAAATTCAACGGGTGAGCAAACCCGGTCGGCGCGTCTATCGTAAGCGCGTGGAACTGCCTATCGTGCTCAGCGGCATGGGCATCGCCATCGTCACCACGCCCAAAGGTGTGATGACAGCGCAAGAAGCGCGCCGCAACGGCCTTGGCGGCGAAGTCTTGTGTTATGTCTGGTAAGGGAGTATAAGCATGTCGCGTATTGGTAAAAACCCTATCCCCATCCCCGCTAAGGTAGATGTGTCGCTCGATAAGAACACTATCACCGTCAAGGGGCCTAAAGGGGAATTGAAACAAGACATCCATCCCGATATGAGCGTCGCGGTGGAAGACGGTAAAATTGTCGTCAAGCGCCCTAGCGATTTGCGCCACCACAAAGCCTTGCACGGGTTGACGCGCGCCCTGATTGCCAATATGGTCATCGGCGTTTCTAATGGTTTTCGTCGCACGCTCATCATCGAGGGCGTCGGCTATCGCGCCGATAAACAGGGTAATAACCTCGTCATGAAATTGGGGTATTCTCATGAAATCGTGGTAGAACCGCCACCCGGCATCAGTTTTGATGTCCCTAGCGAATCGCGCGGGACGATGGTGCACGTAGATGGCATTGATAAACAAGTGGTCGGCCAAGTGGCGGCGAATATCCGTGAATGGCGCGAACCTGAACCGTATTTGGGTAAAGGCATCCGCTATTCCGATGAGCGCATCCGCCGTAAAGCCGGTAAAACAGGGAAGTAAAAGGATAGGTTAGGCAAAGATGGCTGACATCCAAGGAAAACGCAAAGTATCGGCGCGCAAACGCCGTCATGCGCGCGTGCGGCGCAATCTGGCCGGCACCAGCCAGCGCCCGCGTATGAATGTCTTCCGTAGCCTGAGCAATATCTACGTTCAGGTGATTGACGACACCAACGGGCACACGCTGGTTTCCGCTTCGACCATTGATAACGAAGTATCGCCGCAAGTGCAAGGTAAGACCAAGACCGAAGCGGCCCGCATCGTCGGCCGTATCGTCGCCGAACGCGCGAAGAACGCTGGCATCAGCGAAGTGGTCTTCGACCGCGGCGGCTATAAGTACCATGGCCGCGTGGCCGCCCTCGCAGAAGGCGCCCGCGAAGCCGGTTTGAAATTCTAATCGCGTGGAGGCGTATGATGGCAGATAAACGACGTGAACGTGAACCACGGCGCGAGCGCGAAGAAGAGCGCGAAGAACTCGATGAGCGCGTGGTAGATATTAAGCGCGTAGCGAAAGTCATTAAAGGTGGTCGCCGCTTCGCCTTCCGCACGGTGGTTGTGGTTGGCGATAACAAAGGGCGCGTGGGCATCGGTATCGGCAAAGCGCGCGCCGTGCCGGATAGCATCCGCAAGGGCAACGAGCGGGCGCGCCGTAACACCGTCAAAGTCTCGTTAGCGGGTAGCACCATCCCCCATTCGGTCACGGGCGAATATGGCGGGGCGGTCGTCTTCTTGCGCCCGGCCGCGCCCGGTACGGGGGTCATCGCCGGCGGCGGCGTACGCGCCGTGTTGGAAGTGGTGGGCGTGAACGATATTTTGACCAAAAGCCAAGGGAGCAATAACCTGCTCAACGTTACTATGGCCACACTCGATGCCCTTAAACAATTGCGCGCCCCCGAAGAACTCGCGGCGATGCGCGGCAAAGCCGTTAACGAGGTGCGCCCAGTATGGTTGCGCCGTAAGAAAGGGAGTAGCGAATGAGCGCCGAAAAGACCAAGATGCTCCGCATCACCCTCGTGCGTAGCCCCATCGGTTACAAAGATAACCAACAAGCTACCGTGCGCTCCTTGGGGTTGCGTAAAATCCGCGCGACGGTCGTCCATAAAGCCACGCCGCAAATCCGCGGCATGGTGCATACCGTTCGCCATATGGTCGAAGTCGAAGAATTTGAAGAATAAAACGACCTATTCCGACAATCACAGGGTATTAGGAGAGGAGAAAGGCGGATGTTCTGCCCCTAGGCAGATAACACGCCGATAACTATGAAGTTAAACGACTTAAAACCGACAAAAGGTTCGCAACGCAAAAAGACGCGCGTTGCGCGCGGTATCGCCGCCGGCAAAGGCAAGACGGCCGGGCGCGGTACGAAAGGCGCGGGCGCCCGCAGTGGCAAGGGCAAGCGCCAATATTTTGAAGGCGGTCAGTTGCCTTTGGTGCGCCGTTTGCCTTTTAAGCGCGGCTTCACCAATATCTTCCGCATTGACTACCAAGAAGTGAACGTAGAAAGCCTAGAAGCCCGCCTTAAAGAAGGCGCTGTCGTGGATGGCGCGGCGCTCAAAGCCGCTGGCCTCGTCCGCGAAGCGGATGCGCCTATCGCGATTTTGGGGCGTGGCGACCTGAAAAAGTCATTCACGGTCAAGGCGCACCGTTTTAGCAAAAGCGCCGAGCAAAAAATCATCGCCGCTGGGGGCGCTATCGAAAAACTAGAGCTAAAGCTAAAGGGCGCGCGCGCCACCGTCAAAAAATTGCGCCGCGTAGACCTCGCTAAGCTCCTCGGCGAAGATGCCCAATAAGACCGGTTGACAAGGCGGCACAACGCAGAATGAGCCGCCTTTGCCCCAATGTGGAGAGGAACTGATTATGTTATCTGCCCTACGTAACGCATGGCGCCTGCCAGATGTCCGCAACAAACTGCTATTGACCGCTTTCATCTTGCTGGTGTACCAATTCGCGGCCCACGTACCGGTTGTTGGTGTAGATGGCAACGCTTTACGGCTCGCTTTTGAATCGGAAAGCGGGGCGCTCCTCAATGTCATCAATCTGCTCTCTGGCGGGGCGGTCCGCAATTTTAGCGTCATCGCCAATGGCGTTTACCCCTACATCACGGCGTCCATCATCTTCAACCTGCTTGTGCCTATCGTGCCCGCTTTAGAAGCTATCCAACGCGAACCCGGCGGCCAAGAAAAAATCCAACGCTATACCTATTACCTGACTATCCCGATGGCTATTCTGCAATCTATCAGCCAGATTAGCATTTTCAATATCGGGCTGACCCAACAAGGGTTATCTATTATCCCCGGCTTCGGCCAAGACCTGCTCCTGACGGTGACGGTCATCACCACAATGGTAGCTGGTACCATGTTCGCTATTTGGCTGGGCGAACTCATCACCGAGCAGGGCATCGGTAACGGTATTTCTATCATCATTTTTGGCGGCATCGTCTCTAGCGCGCCTACTAACCTCATCAATTTGGTCAACTCTAATCAAGAGCGGTGGTTGTACAACATCGCCTTATTCGTCGTCATCACCCTAGTGAGTGTGGTGATTATTATCATCATCCAAGAGGCGGTGCGCCGCATCCCCGTACAATATGGCAAACGGGTACGCGGGCGCAAACAATACGGCGGTGGCACGCACTATATCCCTTTGCGCGTCAACCCCGTAGGCATGATTCCGCTGATCTTCGCCCAATCCATCATCGCCTTTCCGGCCATCATCGCTAGCTTGTTCCCGCCCGGCGACTTCGGCCAAAGCATCCAAACCACCTTTGGCAACCAGCAAGGTCTGGTCTATTGGGGGACATTTTTCTTGATGACGGTGGGTTTCACCTTCTTTTATGCGGATGTCATGGTTGGCAATCAAAAATTAGCGGAAAATCTGCAACGCCAACAAGGGTATATCCCCGGCATCCGCCCCGGCAAGCGTACGGAAGAATATATCGTGCGCGTCACGCGGCGTATTACGTTGGTGGGCGCGCTCTTTTTGGGCCTCATCGCCATTGTGCCGGGCTTGGTGGATTTGCTCAATCGCCTCATCTTCCCGTTAGAAGCCACCATCAGCCAAGCGGGCAACGCCGCTTATGTCCTCAGCGGTTCCGGCCTTATTATCGTGGTCGGCGTCGTCATAGACACCTTGCGCCAACTAGAAGCGCAATTGGTGATGCGAAATTACGATGGTTTCATCCGCCGCTAAAGGCACATGTAGGGGGCCAATTGGCCCCCTAAAGATAGCCCCTTATATAACATATTTCTTTGGAGGTTTTCGTGGGCTTATACATCGTAATGATGGGCGTGCAGGGCGCCGGCAAAGGCGTACAAGCCCAAATCATCGGAGAGCAATACCACATCCCGCACATTTCCACCGGCGATATGTTCCGCGCGATGAAGACCCGCACCGACGAACTCGCTAAACGTGTCCAAGACATCATGAACGCTGGCCTGCTCGTAGATGACGATACCACTAACGCCGTCGTCGCCGACCGCCTCGGCCAAGCAGACGCCGAAAATGGCGCTATTCTGGATGGCTACCCGCGCAACCCCGCCCAAGCCGACTTCTTAGAACAATATCTGCGCCAACGCGGGCAATCGTTGGCGGCGGTGCTCTATCTGCAACTCGATTTATATACCGCGTTTCGCCGCGCTTTTGGGCGCTTCACCAGCAAGGATGGCCAAAGCTACAACATTTACACCAATAACGCCGATCTCGAAGTAACCTTCATCGAAGACCCCAATGGCATCTATCCCGCCCGTATCGAAGCCAAGCTCAAATCCACCGGCGAAACACTCATCCGCAGGCCCGATGACGCCAACGCCGCGGCCATCATCAAGCGGATAGATACCTACCTAGAGACGACCCAACCACTCATCACGTATTACCGCGAGCGCGGCCTCCTGCGCGACATCAACGCTGACCAATCGGTGGAGCAGGTGACAAAAGCTATCAATGACCTTTTGGGGGGCGTCCGCGTTCGATAAGGCGGTAAAAGCATGAGCCAACCTATCCTAAAAACAGCGGAAGAAATCGCCATCATGCGCGAAGCAGGACGCATCACCGCCCGCGCCCTGCAAGCCATGCGCGAAGCGCTACGACCGGGGATGAGCACGCTCCAACTCGACGCTATCGCTGAAATGGTCATCCGCGACCATGGCGCTACACCCGCCTTTTTGCATTATCAGCCTCACCCCCAACGTCTGCCTTATCCGGCGACTATCACCGCGTGCATTAACGATGAACTCGTCCATGGTATCCCCCGCGCGGACCGTAAATTGCGCGAAGGCGACATCGTCAGTCTAGATACCGCCTGTGTCTATCAAGGGTTTGTGGGGGATGCCGCCTTCACCGCGGCGATAGGGGACGTGCCGACGGCCGTACAACGCCTCTTGTCCATCACCGAACAAACGCTAGAGCACGCCATCAAGGCATCCATCGTCGGCAACCACATTAGCGATGTGGCCCGCGCGACCGCCGATTTCGCCGCCAAACACGGTTACGCCGTCGCCCGCGATTACACCGGCCACGGTGTGGGCCGCCGCATGCACGAACCGCCCCAAGTGCCCAACTGGTGGCCCAGCAAAACGCGCGCCCGGCAGCAACGCGCGTGGGACGATGTGCCCTTGCAACCGGGCATGACTTACGCTATCGAGCCGATGCTCATCGCTGGCGGCGGCGAGGTGTACGAATTAGAGGATGGATGGACAGTAGCTACCCGCGATGGCGCTTTGTGCGCCCATTGCGAACACACTATCGCTATTACCGCCGACGGTCCTATCATCCTCACACTGCTATAAATCGCCCACGCCTTCCTCGTTGATGGGTGGCGGCGTTGGCGTGGCGATGCCGAAACCAAACCCGCGGCATTCGGGCATAATTTCTTCGTAAAAGCGGATGATGTCCGCATCTGTGCCTTGTAGGGCGAGGTCGTACCCCGGCTCTAGATAGGCCATCGCTTGGGCGCAATTGCCGATGTCAATTTGCGAACGCCCCGCCCACCACCAATGATAAGGATTCGTAGACCCTAGTTCCACCGCCTGTTTGAAAGACTCTGCCGCCGCTTGATATTGCTCTAAACGCGCTTGGGAACGTCCTAGCATGTAGTGGCAATTGATGCTATTGGGGTTATAGTCTATACAGCGGGTCAGATAGGCGGCCGCTTGGCTGGGGTCGCCAATATCTCGGAAGTAAAAGCTCCCCAACCAAAAAAGGGCCAAGGTATTCTCTGGGTTGACTTCGATAATATCTTCTAGCACGTCGATAGCCCCTTGGGGATTGCCGCGCGCCTGCTCGACAATGGCAATATCTATCGCAATATAAGTCATGTTGCGCGCTAACGAAAAAGCGGTCTGGAAATCGGCTAAGGCGCTGTCGAGGTCGAAGCGGCTTTGCCAGTAGATAAGCCCGCGCGCGCGATAGCCTTCAAAGCCGTCAGGGTTGACCTCGATAGCATCTTCGGCGGTGTTGAAGGCGCGTTCCGCTTGGCCAGCGCCCAAATACGCTTCCGCCAAGTAGGCCAAAGCGCGGGCGCGCATCTCGGCGGCATTGGGGGCGTCTTGGGGGATGAGTTCGATAGCGTGCAGAGCGCTAGCGATAGATTCGCCATAACGGGCGTTCCAATCGAGCGCCCACGCACGCATCGCCCACGCATCGGGCGCGAAAGGGTTCGCCGTCACCGTGCGTTCGGCGTATTCCAGCGCGCGTTCAATTTGCCCTTCCATAATCAGCCCTAACGTCACGCGGTAGTGAATGTCGACATTGTTAGGGACAGAATCGAGGGCGGACAGATAGAGGTCTACCGCTTCGGATATAGACCCTTGCCGCCAGAAATTTTCCGCGCGGATGAGGTTATTAGTGGGGTCTTGGGTGGGGGTAGGTGTGGGGGCGCTCATGGTGGCCATAGCCCCTTCCACATTTCGCACGCTTTCCACCACAACGCGGTTGACCACGGGCTGTATCATGGCGCGATTTTCGTAAATCCCGATGCCGACGACGATTAACAGCGTCATCACCAGCCAAAAGAGGATGCGGCGGAAAGGGATAATACTGCGGCGCATCGGTCCGCGATAGCGCTTTGGGGTACGCACGTACATAATTAAGCATCTCCTGAAGGCGCATCAGGGGTGGGGGCGTTAGGCACAGTGCGCCCGTTATAAGCGGGGCAATTAGGGTCGCTGGTGATGGCCGTCAGCCCTTGGCGGATATTTTCCACCGCGTCTTGTCGGTCGCCGCGCGCTTGGGCCATGACCAGCGCGTTTTGCAAAATACGCCAGCCATCATCGCACGACCCAACGTAATAATAAGATAACCCCAAACGGTAACCGCAATCTAAATTGCTGGGGTCATATTCTACACAAGCGCGGAAGGCCTCTAGAGCGGCGTTGAATTCCCGCCGATTATAGCGCAGAGCGCCAAGCTGGAATTGTGCGTCTACGTAGGTCGGGTCGGCGGCGACAGCGTCTTCACAAAAGCCAATCGCCCGCTCGAATTGCCCTATCTTGCGGTAGGCTTGGCATTGGCGCAGGAGCGCGCGCGCGTTGCGGGGTTGCACTGCCAAGATGCGGTCGTAGATTTCGATGGCTTCTTGGTCGCGGTCACTGGCCAAATACAAGGAGGCCAGTTCAAAATAGGGCGGGGCATAGTAAGGCTGTAGCTCGATAGCGGTTAACAATTGGTCTATCGCCAATTCGCGTTCTTGCACCGCGCTGAGGGCGTAGGCGTAGGCGCGGCGCGCGTTGGCGTCCCGCGGGTCTAGCTGGACGGCGCGTTCCCCAAAATCCAAGCCGTCGCGCCAATTTTGGGTATTCACATAAGCCCGCGATAGCGCGGCGTATAGCGGCGCATAGTCCCTACCGAGCTCTAACGCCGCGCGGGCGATAGGGATAGCGGCCGCATCTTGCCCCATCCAAATCATGGCGAGCGCTTTTAGGGTCGGGCCGCGCGGGTCGGTGGTATCGAGTTCGATAATGCGTTCGGCCATATCCAAAGCCAATTCCGCGTCGTTCAGGTCTAGGAGCGTTAGACCAAATTGGTAGATATAATCCACATTATCGGGCGATTGGCGCACCGCACGCTCATATAAAGTCGCCGCTTCTTGGATATTGCCGGCCAAAAAGGCCTCGCTGGCGCGGGTGGCCAAATCGCTAGGGCGCGGTGTGGCCGTCGGTTGCAAACCGACTACCGATAACAATTGCATCTGGATAGCGTCTTGTTGGACGTAGACAAAAGCTACCGCCGCACCCAGCAAAATCACAAACAAAAAGAGCAACCGCTCGCGCATTTTGCGCTGGCGACGTTTGGCGCGGCTTTCGCCAAAGAAGGGTTCGGAATAGTCGCGTTTAACGTACATCGCTAAAAGCTACCTATAGGCGTCGGCGGGATGGGCGTGGGCGGGATAGGCGTTGGCAAAGCGCGCCCTTGGAAGCCCACACAATTAATGGTGATATTTTGTAAGCCGATGGTGATGCGTTCTAATACCTCTGGCGATGTCGTGCGATTGAGCGATTCTTGTAAAATATCCCACGCGCGCGCGCAATTGTTGCCGCCCAAGAAATAATGCGCCCACCCGCGCAAGTACCAGCATTCAATTTCTTCAGAACCTAATCGCACGCATTCCTCAAAAGAGGTGATAGCGCTTTCGTAATTGCGGCGCGCATATTGGATTTGCCCCAACGCGCGCCATGCTGATGCATAGTTGGGGTCTATTTCCAGCGCTTGGTCGCAATAGGGTTCGCCATCGCGGAATTCGCCGATTTCGCTATAGGTCTCGCAGATGCGTAAATAGGCTTTGGCGTTGGTCGGCTCAATTTCGATGATTCGGCGATACGTGCCTACGGCCAGTTCACGTTGGTTGATGCGCCGATACAAAGACGCTAACTCGAAGTATGACGTGGTCAAATTGGGGTTGATGGCCACCGCCTGTTCTAACTGGGCGATGGCTTCGTCATAGCGCCCGTTGTAGATGAGCGGGTAAGAATAGGCGCGATGCGCGGCGGCGTCGTTGGGGTCTAATTGCACCGCCACAATCCCGCGCGCTAGCCCTTCTTGGTAGCGCCCGATGTTGGTATAGGCGATGGCTAAAACGGCGTGCAAAGGCGCAAATTGGCTGTTTTTCTCCAACCCGGTGATAGCGATAGGGATAGCGGCGGCGGGGTCGCTCCATTGTAGGGCGCGCGCTTTTAACGCATAGCCGCGGGGGTCGTCCGGCGCAATCTGAATGATGCGGTCGCCCAACTCGATGACCTCAGCATAACGGCTATTGGGCGATAAATCCAACTCGATAAGTTCGATGAGGACGCGCCCATATTCATATAAATAGCTCACGTTTTGGGGTTGTAATTCCATCGCTTGGCGCAATTCGCGCTCGGCATCTTGGACATCGCCGGCCACCAATAAATCCATCCCGATTTGGGCGCGGTCGCTGGCGCGCAGGGTGGGGGTGGGGGCCATGCCCACCGCATCCAAGGCCATCAGTTGCAGGGTATCGAACTGCCAATAGGTCAGCCCCAAAACGCCGCCAATCAGTACGCCAAACAAAAAAATCATGCGGGTAGAAGCGGTTTGCTTGCGGAAAAACGGGCGGGAATAATCTCTACGAATGTACGTTGGTCGTCTGGACAAAGTCTTTGCTACCTATAATAACTGTCCTCTCTTTCAGATTAATGGCAGGGCGGGCGCGTGTCAAGGTGGGGGATGTGGGGGTTACAACAAAAGCTGAGGGCGCGGCAGTTCGTTCATTTGCGCCGCGCTGGTCAAACATACGACGCCCGACATGGCAAAGGCGATGAGGCCGCGGCTATGGGCGGCTAGGGCGCTGATGGCCGTTGTCGTGGGGGGGAGTTCCGCCAACAGTTGCACCTGACGGGCGCTCATCGTTAGGTCTATGGCGTGGCGCTGGTGCGTGGGGGATAAATCGTCGCCGTCGTAGATGCGGATGACGCCACTTTCGAGGTCGCTCGTCACCAGCATAGCGCCGCTGGGGGAGCAAGCCAAGCGCCCCACCTCGTAATGGGTGTGTAGGCGCGCCAGAACTTTACCCGCCGTGTCGGTTTTGACGAGGCAATGCCCGTCGGTGGCGTAAACAATGCCGCCCCCCTGCGAAACGCACAGCATTGGGCGCAAATCCGGTTGTAAGCGCAGACCAATTTCAAAAGCGCCGATGCGGGTATTTTGCTGATAGACGTGTAGTTTGCTCTCCTCGTCCAAAGCGGCGATAAAACCTAAAGCGCGGTCGAATTCCAGACACAAAAAACGGTCGGCATTCCGCACTTCTAATTGGACTTCGCGACCATCGGCCTCTAGAAATAATTCGCTATCGCCGATTTGGTATAGGCGCAATTTACCATCTTCGCTGGTGTGGATAGTCAAAGCCCCGGTCCGCACCAGCGGCAGGTAAGCGCGGCCCAAAGGCCCCGTCAACGCGCCCACGTAATCTTGCCACAAATCGCTACGACGGATGGCGATGGGCGGCGGCGGCAACTTCACTTCGCCCAAGGGCGTGCCATTGGTCACATCATAAAAAGCGGCATAATCGCGACGCATCCAGACGGCCAGCGCACCTTCTTTGCCGCTCAGAAAGTGGAGGTCTTGGATAGCTTGGTTCGCGAGGTGAATGCGCCATGTCATATATCACCAACCGTCTATTTGGGATATTTTGGGATAAATGTAGCACGATAGTTCGCCATATGCAATCCAACAAGCGGAATTCTAACCCGAATTTGGGATATATTGGGATATATTGCGCTATTGAGCTTTGCCGCGCTCTACGCCATAATCAAGCTATCAAGAAATGGTGTGCCTGTATGAAGCAACTGCGTTGGTTCTTATTCTATCTGCTCATCATCGCCCTATCCCTAGAGCTTCTCTTGCGCTTATTCGCGCCGATATTGTCGGGGCAAGTGGGGGACGTGGCCCGTTGGATTAGCCGCGGCCAACCCTATGCGGAAACATGGACGCCGGCATGGGTTCAAAACCGCGACCATACCTACGTGTTGCGCCCCGGTTTGACCGATGCGCTACAATACGGCAGTCCCTCGGTCAGCTTTCGGCTGACCACGATTGAGTTATGGGAGGGGGGCGGCATTGGTTTTCGCACCCGCCCGATAGATTACTTTGTAGATGCGGTGGTGGTGGGCGATTCTTTCGGGCTATGCTTCACCGAGCAAGCCGATTGCTGGGTAGACCAACTCGCCGCCCAAATGAATATCGGCATCGTCAACCTCAGCCAACCTATCACTGGCACCACTAGCCATCTCCGCATCTTGCAGGATTTTGGCGCTCCGCTCCGTCCCCCTTTGGTCATTTGGCAATTTTTCGGCAACGACTTCAACGATGATTATGGGCTGGCGCTGAACCGCGGCGACATCGCCCCTCCGGCCCAAACGACCCTTGTTCACCAAACAGAAACCCCGTCGCCCTTCGTGTGGTTAGCGCGCCATTCCGCCCTCGTCGGCGTGCTAGAAACCCTATTGCGCGGCTCTTGGTCTGGCTTGCCCGATAGCGAACGCATCTTTGCCAAGCCATATAGCGTCCGTTATGGCGACCATGTCCTATACTTTGGTGGCCTCTACGAGCAACAAGCCCTCGACATGAGCCGCCCCGAAAATCAACTAGGGCTAGAGCAATCGCGCGCGGCTTTCCGCACCGCTCAAGAATTGGTAGCGTCGTGGAGGGGGCGCTTGGTCGTCATCATCATCCCCACGCGCGAAGAAGTTTACGCTCACCTCACCGAACCCATCCTAGGCGCTGACCGTATCCAAACGCTGGCCAGCGCCCGTCTGGCGATGCTCGATATTTGCGCCCAACAAGCTTTGTCTTGTTACGACCCTTCCCCCGTTTTTGGTGAACGCGCCCTGAAAAACGAGTCGCTCTATTACGCCGACGATATGCACCTCAACGCTCACGGCAACGCGGTTCTAGCGACCGCTTTAGCCGATTGGTTGATGGAGTAGGGCAAGCAACGCGCGAACAACAGCCACGCCCGCCATTTTTTATGGGCTTTTATAACATCTTTGATAGATTTGTTATATAATATAAAGAAGGTAAAGGGCTTATGGGTTTTTCTAATGACTAACATCAGCGTTCAGTGGGATAATATCCATCGTTCGGTCATCCGCTTTGTCTTTCGTGGTCATTGGACTTGGCGCGAATGCGAAGCGGCCCTACTAAAAGGCATGTCCTTATTGGACGCGGTTAACCACCCCGTAGACATCATCTACGACATGTCGGAAAGTTTGCTAGCTCCCCAAAAAGCCATGACCCACACCGAAAAATTAGTCAGCCTGACGCGCCACGCCCATCTGCGCCGCTTGGTGATTGTGGAACATGGTCCTATTTTGCGGATGTATCTGGAAATTGTAGAGCAAACCACGCCCGGTTTCGTCCACAATTACGATATTGGCTTCGCGCGTGATATTACCCGCGCCCGCAATCTATTGCATACGCCCGTTTGATTGCCCTCATTTGCTAGCTATTTGCCTTGTGGCTTTTGCCAACGCGCCGCGCTGAAGGCGACAATCGTTCTGCATTTGCGCTATCTCTTTATGCTCAAATCACCATCATAAGGTTTATACTGGGCGTGTCATCTGTTCTTTGTTAATGAGGTAACACCGACATGATTTCACCCGATACCACCTACCAACGTTGCGCTTATCGCCTGCACGATAACGGCATCCACGAGTTAATCTATTACGAAACTTCGCGCTATGCGGTGGACGAGATGATAGCGCATGTAGACCGCATTTTGGAGCAGTTGCCAGCGGAGACAAAGCTCATCCGTGTTTTGACGGATAGTAGCCAAACCGCCTCCCAACCTTTCCAATACATGTTGGCGCGCCTGCGCGAATTGGCGGTTAAGTATCCTAACCATCCCTATATCCGCTCGGCGTCGCTCTTCGATGGCGGCGTGATGATGGGGCCTGCCGATGTGCTGTTTCGCTTGATTACGCGGCGCAATAAGTTTAGGCTTTTCAAGCCATCTCAGCGGGAAGAAGCTATTAAATGGTTGCTAGAGGAATGAAAGAGGGGCCGGGCGCATTGACCAGCCCCTCAGTCAAAAGCTTGAGGCTCATTCGCCTTCGCGGCGCGCCACAACAGCCGTGCCGCTGATGCTGACCATGAGCATACTGCCACCCTGCCCCACGGTCTCGAAATCGAGGTCAATGCCGATAATCGCGTTCGCTCCCATCTCCGCCGCCTGCGCGATGAGTTCCTGAAAGGCTTGTTTTTTAGATTCGTTGAGGGTGCGTTCGTAACTGCCCGCTCGCCCGCCGATGACGTCGCGCACCGCCGCGCCAATGTCGCGCAGGATATTCGCCCCCATGATGACCTCGCCCGTCACAACGCCTAAATAGGCGTCAATGTGGTAGCCTTGTAGTGTGTTGGTGGTGGTCAAGAGTATATTCTTCTGTTTCATTGCTGGTTTCCTTTCTAGATATAGTCTAGATATAGCGTTGTATATTACTACGCAAAAGCGCCTATTGGGTTGTTTATATCAGCCCCTAGCTGGCTTTGCGTAATGCTCGTCCCACCGCTACAAACAGCGCCCGGTTCTGGCGTCGTCGGTCCTTGTTCATATTTCATGATGAATTGCATCAAACGCGGGTCGTCTACATCCTCTAAGCGCAACTGCACCCCCCACGCGCTGACGACAATAGGGCTATCCAAATTCGGATAGGGGCTGAGCAAACGGTGGGTACTGTCTTGGGTGATGCGCGCTAACTGCGCCACCTGTTCTTGTGGCAAGTTCGGCTGGTACGTTATCCACACCGCGCCATGCTCCAAAGAGTGTACCGCTGTTTCGTTGGGTATAGGCTCGAAGTAGACGCCGCAATTTTGCCAGATGGCATTATGGGGACCCCCAACAGGCGGCGACTGCGGATAATTCACGGTTGTTTCTACGTGTTGGGCGCTGATGACGGTGAAAGCCTCCTCGCCTTCAATTTGCACGTTGCGGATGCGATTATTGCTGATGATGCGATACCCAAGCACCAATAAGATAATCGCGGTGATGCCAATAATGCTGAAAACGATGTTGCGCTCGGTATTGGACCAACGCGCGGACGTTTTGTGCGTTTTCCCTTTCATCACACTGCACCTCTTAGACCAGCTCTAAAACGAAGTTGAAAACGCCGCCCACGCCATCCATAGCCGTGACCATCGTTATCTCCAAATCTGGGCGATAGATGCCATCGCGCGCGTTCGTCGGTTCGTCGGGGAAGTAAAGTTGGGTGGTCAAGATGGGCTGGTTAGGCGCTTGTACCTTGACGTGGAAATGCCGCGTGCGCCCCGGATACAGACCCGGCACAATCGTTTCTAATGTATAGCGCCCTTGCTCATCGGTGAACTGATGACCCCGCAAGCGATAGCCCACATTATCATAGTTGCCGTTTGCATCAGCATGCCAAAAATCTACCAGCGCCCCGACGAGCGGGCGGCAAGCTGTATCCAGCACGTAGCCCGTCAGGAGCATGCGCGCCCCGACGATGCCTTCTTCCAATAAAGAGGTGCGAAGCGGGCTATTGGGCGTATAGAAGGGGCCTGCGGTCTGGGCGGGGGTGGGGTCGTCGTCGTCCCCGCATGACGGCGTAGGGGGGAGCGCGCCGCTCGATGGCGGATTGGCCGCTACAGCCGATAGCGCTTGCTCTAAGCTTTGCGGGCTACACGCCGCCAAAAACGCGGCCGTGGGCACGGCGATGAAGCGCCATAAAAAGGCGCGGCGGCTGATATAATGAGGTTGCTGGGTGTTGTCCATGGGATTTTATCCTATCCACTTCTGACATCGGTTTATGCTCCCAGAAAAATCCCGCATGGCACCACTATAGCGAAAAGGTGGGCAAACGCATAGAGGCCATCCGCCCAAAAGGGCATCGCTCTTATTGTGCCCCTCGTTTTGATATACAATACGGCCATGATGCAATCTATAGCGCTCGCTAGCGCCATCATCTGTAGCGTCCTATGCGCTTTCTTCTATCGTCCGTCTAGCGCCGATTTAGCGTGGGGCGATATGTGCCTGCTCCTCGGTGGTCTGGCGTTGGGATTGGCTTTGTGGCGACGGCCCGCCATGCCCCAAGACATCGGCCGCCTTACCGCTGCCGATAGGCCTATTCGCCCCGTGCCGTTAGCGCTGGGCATAGCGCTATTGGCTGTTTTGGCGGAGCGCAACGGTTTTATGCTGTTCTATCGCCCGCTCATTGATTTGCTCGATATTCACGCCCAGATGCTGGCGCTCGTCGGCGGTGTGGCGCTCGTCCTATGGGGGTTAGGCGGTTGGCGATATGATGATTTACGGGCGCTCGTCCCGGCGCGGACGCGGCATAAGTGGGCTGTGCTGGCTGTATTGGCGCTCGCCCTAGCTGTGCGACTCATCTATCTAGAAGATAGCATCCACACCTACATTGACGAATTCCACATCATCCGCGCCATTGGCGACCTGCGCGAGCAACCTTATACAGCCCTCCTTAAACCTTTTGATGAGGTGGCGACCTTCACATGGGTTTTCCCGTATTTGCAAACGGTGGCGACGGGCTGGTTCGGCTCTACGATGAGCGGCCTACGATTGGTGAGCGCCTTATTGGGGACGGCCACCACGCTAGCGCTGTACCTGTTGGCGCGCCCACTATGGGGCAAAACGGCGGCGCTGGGGGCGATGCTGGTCTTGGCCACTTTCCCGCCGCACGTGCACTTCAGCCGCTTGGCTTTGCTCCTCATCAGCGACCCGCTTTTCGGCGTGTTGGGGTTGGCGGCTTTGGCGCGCGCGCTCCAGACGGGGGAGCGGCGCTGGTATGTGCTGGCTGGGGGCGCTTTTGGGTTGTTGCCCTACTTTTCGGACGGCGGGGAATTGCTCTTTCCGACGCTGGCTTTGGCTTTCTGCGCTTGGTTAGCGCTGTTTAATCCCACTAAACCGCGCGCAGGCGGTCTAGGGTGGCTAGTCGTCACGGCGCTCATCGTCTCTGCGCCTGTCTATTATACGTTTTGGGCTATCGGTCAACCCTTGTTCGGCCGCCTAGAACAGGCGGGCGCGGAGGGCTTTTCTCCTTTAGTTATACTGGTATCCCCTGATGGCGCGTCCCAGTTGCAGAGCTTCTTCCGCGAACGCATTTTGCCCCCACTTTTACATTATGTCCACTTGACTGATGGAAGCCAAATCTTCTACGCGGGCGATACACCCCTGCTGTTGCCGTTGGTGACGCCGCTATTCCTGCTAGGCGTGTGGCATGCCCTGTGGCGCGCGCGGGGGGCGGGGGCGCTCTTGCTGGCATGGGTTTTGCTGACCGCGTTAGGCAATGCCTTACTCGAAGAGCCGACGTGGACGGCGCGTTATATGCCGGTAGCGCCTGCCTTAGCCTGTTTCGTCGCGGCGGGCGCTTATTACACGCTGGGATGTGCGGGGCGCGATGGCGAGACCGACACCAAGCGGAAGCTCTTTGCCGCTTTAATCATCGCTGTGGCCATCGTCCAGACAGGCTACTACTTCTTCCAACATTTGCCGCGCTATCGCCAACAAGTGCCGCCATGGCCCGATTATGTGGACGTGGCCTATCGCGTCCTCGATTTGCCGCGAGAGACCCAAGCTATCATGATACATCGCCCTTGGACATCGGGCTTTCATTTCCCGTGGATGTTCCGCTTTTGGGGTGCATCGCCTAATTTCGTGCCCATCGCGGGCGCTTCTGTCACAGAAGCATATCTCCTGAGCTTGCCGCCCAACCAAGATTACGCTTTCTTCGTCGAACCCCAAGATAGCGACATCGTCGCGATGCTGGCGAGCGTGTGGCGATTGGATGGCCCCTACTACAGCCCCTACAATATCGCCCAAGACAAACAATATCGCCTCTATTGGGCACTAGCCGAGGCGCGCTTTGCACCGCCTGCCCCCTAATTGAGAACTTTTTGCCATTAGCGACGTCTTTATGTTGAGGTAGTGGGGGAGATTACAGAATAGTAACCACCCTAAAAAACGCTTGTCCATTCCAGCGCTTGCCATTAAAATTTACAAGGCGTAAGTTACCCTGTAAGACCCTTTATGACCTTTAATAAACCTATTAAATAATAATATATCTCTATCAGTGCGTTTTTTGGGGTAATCGAGGGTGGATAAATGACAATTCCTGTTTATTGGGATGAATCCGAGGCGGGTCTCGTCTGGATAGTTTTTCAGCAACCCTACACGTGGCAAAACTACGATGATGCCATAGACCGTATGGCTTGTATGGTGCGGAGCGTCACAACACGTGTAGATGTCATCTTTTGGAATCAAGCGCCGTTGGCTGTGGGCAACCCATTCCCACATCTCAAACGCACCTTGCGGATTGTGAACGAATTGCCCAATTTATACCTCAGGGTTAGCGTGGATAATGGCCAAGTGACCTTCGCTCGCGTGGCGCTGGACGCTTTGCGTCGCATTTACGCCCCCCACGCCACCGGACGCGGCTTATTTGTCCGTAGCGTGCAAGAGGCTTTGGAAATCATTCGCAACGACCGCGCATACACAACTAACGCTTAATCGCTATCTCGCGCTCTGCGTTCCTCGTTAGCTGTATCCCCCACCGTGCTGTTATTCTCTCCGCGCATAGGGCATTTTTACTTGCACGAATTTTAAATTCGGTTTATTTTATTACTAAAATGTAATATCATAGGGGATGTAATGCCTGTCCATACACAACGCCTAGAAGCCGGCCTGATTTACACGGTCTGGCAAGGAGTGGTTACGATTGAAGAACTGTACCAAGCGAACGACCACGCCAATACCCTGTTAGACCAAAATAGCGATACGCTCTACGTCAGCATACAAGATATGACCCAACTCACACGCCCGCCCGTCAACTTCAACCAAATGAGCCAAATTGCCCGCCACGAAAAAGAGCGCGGATTGGTGGCTTATGTCGCCTTTGGCGCGCCGCGTTTTGTGCAAACCTTAGGGCGCACGTTGGCCATGCTCGCCCCCCAACGCTATATCTGGGTAGATAGCTATGAGCAGGCGCTGGCAGAAGCCCGACACTTGTTAGCGATGGCGCATCGCTCGCCAACGGAATGAGCCGCCGCAGACAAATGAGGATGAGAGACACCGAATATGCCCGCCTGTAGGCGGATAATCATTGCCGATTGCAAAGAGGATACCGATGCCGATAGACATTGTCTGGGATGACCCCCACCAAACCATTATTCTCATCACTTTTGTACCACTGTGGACATGGGAACAATTCAATCAAGCGGTCGCTACGAGCCACGCCATGCGCGCTTCTGTAGACCACAAAGTGGCCGCCATCTTTGATTTTAGCGAGGTGGTCACGTTGCCTTCGGGCGCGCTGGGTTATTTCCGCCGTGAATACCGCAACCTCCAGCAAAATGATGATACGTTGGTGGTGATAGGGGCGAACCCGTTAGTGCGCTCGGTGGGGAATATGGTTGCCTCGCTCACGCCTCGCCGTCGCAAGGTCTTCTTCGTGGATACGAAGGCAGAAGCTCGCGCTTTGTTGGCCGATTTGCGCCTGAATTCCTAGCAAAGCTTCTCGTTCAAGGCTTTCTCATGAGGGCATGCCGCAATCTTAATGGCGTTCTCATATCCGCTTGTTACAATATAACCACCATTTTTAACAACGCTTAAATCTTGTGAATATACTGCGGGAGAAGTCTATGCGTGTGATTATCACTGGCGGCACGGGCCTGATAGGCACCGCCTTAGCCAAAAGCCTTGTCAACGACGGTCACGAAGTGGTTGTCCTCACCCGCGCCCCCAAGCAGAATACCGATTTGCCATCTAGCGTGCGTCTAGAACACTGGGATACAAAAACCGCGGCCGGTTGGGGCGCGCTCGCCGATGGCGCGGGGGCGATTGTCAATTTTGCTGGCGCTAACCTCGCCGGCGAAGGTTTCCTGCCCTCTCGTTGGACCCCCGAACGTAAAAAGCTCATCCGCGATAGCCGCATCAACGCCGGTCAAGCGGTGGTAGAGGCGATAAAAGCCGCCCAAAACAAGCCCAGCGTCGTGATACAAGCGTCCGCTGTGGGCTATTATGGGCCACAAGGCGACCAAGACATCACCGAAGATGCGCCACCGGCCGACGATTTCGCGGCTCGCGTCTGTGTAGATTGGGAAAAGTCCACCGAAGAAGTGGAAGCAATGGGCGTGCGACGGGTCATCGCACGGACGGGCATTGTGTGTAGTTTTAAGGGCGGCGCTTTGCCCCGTATGGCTCTGCCTTTTAAGTTCTTCGCTGGGGGCCCGTTGGGGAGCGGCAAGCAACAATACCCGTGGATTCATATAGATGACGAAGTGGCCGCCATCCGTTGGCTGATGGAGAACCCCGAAGCTAGCGGCCCTTTCAACCTATCGGCGCCTAATCCGCTACCCAATGCCGAATTCGCCCGCGCGCTGGGCAAAGCCATGGGTCGCCCCTCGCTCATTCCGACGCCCGCTTTTGTCTTTGAACTCGCTTTTGGCGAAGTGGCCAGCATCATCTTGACTGGCCAGCGGGCTATCCCTAAGCGCTTGCTCGACCATGGCTTTCAATTCCGCTATCCCCAAGCAGAAGACGCCCTGCGCGACCTATACCAGAATGACAAGTGACCCCAAAAGCGGGCCAGCGCTAACCAATCTGGCCCGCTTTTCAATCGCCCAACTGCGCGATGTAATCGCTATAGCCACCCTGATAAGCGCGTAATTGGCCATCTTCCAAGACTACAATATCATCTACTACACGGTCTAGAAAATAGCGGTCGTGCGAAATGGTTAGGAGCGTCCCTTCAAAGTCGGTTAGCGCCTCCTCTAGCGCTTCCACAGATGGGATGTCTAGATTGTTCGTCGGCTCGTCGAACAATAGCACGTTGGGGCGCGACAACATCAGCAAGGCCAATTGCAAGCGACTGCGTTCTCCGCCGCTCATCGTGCCGATGGGCTGGCGGGTCTGCTCGTAGGTGAAAAGCATCTTCAACAGAAAAGCCACCGCGCTAGATTCATCGCCGACCCGTTGACGGCGGATGAGTTCAACGGGGGTCTTATCCAGCCACTGGCTCAGCGTTTGATGCTCTTGGGCATAATAGCCTATGGTCACATTAGGGCCTATTTTGACGTTCCCCTCCAAGGGCGTATATTGCCCTAAAATGAGCTTGAGCAAAACCGATTTGCCCGCGCCATTGGGCCCCACCAAGCCGACGCGGTCGCCATGGCGGAGCAAAAAGTTCAAATTGTAAAAGAGCAAGTCATCGCCGAAGGCCATCGTCACCTTTTCTAGGGCGATAACGTTGGTGCTCCCGCGCCAGCCCGCGAGTTGCAAATCCAGACGGCGCGGGTCGCGGAGGCGGGCCACGAGTTCGCCGCGCTCCTCCATGCGCGCCAACATGCGCCGTCGGCTACGCGCCTGCCGCGCGAAACGCTCGTTGAGGTCTGCGCGGGCTTTTTGTTCCCACTCATGGATAGCGGCTTCTATTTGGGTGATGCGCTTTTGCTGGGCGACGTAAAGCTGTTGTTGGCGCTCGCGGCGGGCCTCTTTTTCTAACATATAAGCGCTGTAATTGCCGTTATAAAGCGTCAACTGGCCTTGTTCTAGCTCCGCAATTTGGATGACCGCTTCATCCAATAAATAACGGTCGTGGGAGATGATGACCACTGCCCCCCGATAAGCGCGGATAAAGCCTTCAAGATAGCGTTTGCCGATGACATCAAGATGATTATCTGGCTCGTCCAAAAGCAAGAGGTCGGGCAATTCGGCGGCCAGTTGCGCCAGCAAAACCAGCTTCTTTTGTCCGCCGCTCAACGTTTGGGCCGCCAAATCATAATGCGGTTCGCCAAAGCCCAATAGGGCGAGTAATTCGCGCACGGTGCTAGCGTGGCGCGGCCCGTTGAGCGCGTCATACCGTTTGAGCAGGCGATCTTGTTCATCGAGCGTCGCCGCCAAGGCCTCGGCAGAATTATAGATAGCGGGGTCGGCTAGCCGCGCCTCGATGTCGCTTAGTTGCGCTTCTACCTCGGCTAAGCGCGGCGGGGGCGTCATGGCGATGTCGTATAGGGTTTTGTTCGGCGTTAGGTCTATATCTTGGGGTAGGTAGCCTATCCGCAGGCCGCGGGCCATGGTGATAACGCCATCGTCGGGAAGGTGCGCGCCGCGTAAGATATTGAGCAAGGTAGACTTGCCCGCGCCATTGGGCCCCACCAAGCCGACGCGGTCGCGGTCGCCCAAAGCCCATGATAGCTGGCGCAAGATGGGACGGCCTGCATGGCTGGCGCTAACATGATTGAGGGTGATGATGTGCATAGTCGTTTCTCCTTAAAGGGGCCTTCAGTCGCCAACGCCCGCCACAAAACAAAAAAACCACGAGCGTTTGCGCCCGTGGCCTTCATTCAATAAGACATTAAGAAAAATTACGAAGTTGGTCGGCAGGCGCGCGAATATGTCGCGCCTATGTTGCTTGTCATCAACGCGCGGGAGAAGATGCCGTATGTCATGAAGATAATCATAGCTTTTAGCATAGATCGGAGTGCCTTTTTTGTAAAGCCTCGGTTCTCATTTTGGCCGTGCGGCAAGTGTTAGCAGTAGTGTAGAATGCGTATGCAGACAAAAGAGCGCACCAATGGGCGCGCTCCGAAGAAACGAAGATGAACGGGCTTACTCACCCACGACATCCGCGCGTTGGATGATGTTATGACGGTAGGTATAGTAACCTACACCAATCGCCAAGATGAAAACGACCAACCAATAGAGCAATTGCCCCTGTTCCGCGATGTAGAAATTCGGGTCTACTTTGGGCAGGATTTCCGTCAAAAACCCAAAAATGCCAATGGCCACCAACAAAATGCCCGAGGCGCGGGTTAACACCTCGTGGTTTTGCGCCAACCAACCCGTAATGCGCCGCTGGAACGGCAGGGCGAACAGCGGCAAAATCACCAGCGGCCAGCCGAAACCCAACCCAAAAGCCAGCACGTACACGATTTCTACCCCCAAGTTGCCCCCAGAAGATGCCCCTAACACAAACGCCGTCGTGATGACGGGCCCCGTGCAAGGTAACGTCATGGGGCCAAAGAATAACCCGTAGACATAGGCTGTCACGTAAGGGTTCTTGAATACGGGGGCTTGGGCGCTCGATAATCGCGCGAAGGGGTTGCGTCCGGTCAGCATCAGCAGGCCAAAAGCGATGATGAGCGCGTAGAGGGCCGGCAACAACACTTGCAACACATCGCCGAACGCGGCGTTGAGCGCGTACAAAATCAGCCCGATGAGTAACATCATGGTCAACACGCCGGCCAAGACCAGCACCCCCAGCCAACCGCTCGCGCGGCGGGTGCGGGCATTGCTGGCGTTGCCCGCCAAAAATGCCATCAACCCCGGATACAGCGGGAGCAAGCAGGCATTGGTCAGGATGGCGGCATTGCCTAAGGTGAATTGCCGCGCCAATTCGCTAAAATCCAAAATCATTTCACCCACCCGCTAATTGCGCCAATACATCTTCAGCCGATTCTGGCCCTGTCGTCAGCTCCGATACGCTCCCATCGGGATAAATGATGAAGTGCGGCGTGCTGGGCGGGTTGGTGATAGACCGGCCGAACTGAGCGACTAAATCGGCAATCATCGTGTCCGGCAAGGCGGCGAAGATGAAGTTGAACCCATTGCGCTCCGCATAATCGGCAAGGTCATCGGCTGTGATGCCGCTTTCCACACTCAGCGCCACAAAGACGTAATTTTCGGTGTTGGGCTGTCCGATGATGCTATTGATGCGGTTCATTTGGTTGCGGCAGTTGGTGCACCACGTGGCGAATGGCTCGACGAATACCGCTTTGCCCGCAAAATCCGCCAAACGGAAGCTCTCGCCGGTGCGAGCATTGATAAGTTCCGTCTGCGCCCACGCGGGGCCATTGTAGGCGCTGGTCTCGGCGCTGGCGCTTTCCGCTTGACCTTCTGTAGGGGCGGTTTCGGCGCTAGTCGTATCCTCGCTATTGGCGGCCGCGTTGGTTTCGGCGGTGGGGGCGGGGGAGGCCGTCCCACAGGCGGCGCTCGCCATAGCGGTCATCATTAAAAGAAGCCATATTAGGCGCATAAAGCTCTCCTTGAAAGCGAACGTTCAACTATCCTTGATTAGGCTAGCCGCAATTTGTTGCATAATCCTTACCGCTCCCTTAAAAATCCTGAGAAAGCTGGCGGAGTAGGGCTTGGGGCGTTTCGCCTTGCAGGCTGGGGCGGCATAAATGCGCGCCATCCAAGCGACCGCCGATGTATAGCGTCCAAAAGCCGACTTGCCGCGCGGGCAATAGACATTCTGCCGAATCTTCTATAACTAGCGCTTCTTGCGGGCTAACCCCCAACTGCTCCGCGACCCATAAAAATAAGTCTGCGGCCGGTTTGGGTGGGAGCGGTGTATGGCCGTCGCCGACCACGTCGAATAACCCCCACAACCCAATCTTCTGCAAGACGGCGCAAGCATTGCGGCTAGAAGAAGCCACGCCCAAGCGATAGCCTTGCGCCCGCGCATCGCGCAGAAAATCGTAGACGCCGGGCAAAAGATTTTCCGACGAGAACCCTTGTAAATAAGCGAGGAAGTAAGCGTTCTTGCGCGCCATCCATTCTTGGGCCGTTTGGGGGTCTATGTGCCCCCCGTTGAGCAGGCGTTGCAAGCTCTCCTCGCGGGAGATGCCGCGCAATTGCTCTACCATCCATGGCTCGATGGGGATACCCACTTCATCGCCCAACTGTTTCCACGCCCGATAATGATAATCCATGGTATCGGCCAAGACGCCATCCATATCAAAGATAAAAGCGCGGATGTTTGGCATAGGGTTTCCTTGAACCTTGAGTTGTCGCTCTATCGCAGAATCGGGTACACTACAGTATGATTATACGTGAATTCAAGGCAGACGGGAAAAGGAGTTTGATTTATGATGAGGCGATGGATGGCCTTTGGAATCATTGCGCTTTTGTTGGTCGGGTGTGGCGGCAATACGGCGACGACACCCCCGCCGACCGTCGAAGCCACCCCCGAAGCCACCGCCGAGGAGATGATAGCGACCGCTTTTCAACCGTTCATGGCCACCATCAACACCCCCGCAGAAAGGAAAGTCATCATCGGGCCCGGCTACTTCCAATGTTTGGATGCCCTGCCAACCGATGACAACGCCGACATCGCCCGCTTCGCTTATCAGGAAATCGCTATTGATTTGCGGGCGGAAGATGCTATCTCATTCATTTTGCCTACGAATATCGGCTTGGGGACTTATGATCTCAACAGCCCGTCGAATACACCCGTTGGCTTGGACTTCACCGCGCAAATCGTGCTGGCGCCGTCCGCCGTCTATGACCAAGACATCCGCGGCACGTTGACCATCGAAGCGCTCCCGAAAGCGGCGGGGGAAATCGCGCAAGGGAGCTTCGCCTTCACCGCTAGCAACGGGTCGGAAACGGTCGAGGCGGTCGGCTCTTTCAATTTCATTGCGGGAGAAGATAGCGCTTATTGCGCGCCGATAGACAGCGCTCCTTAAAACGCCCCGAATAGCGCCATTGTAGCAACACGCGATGTGTCACTGTTGCTAAGATGCAGGCTTCCGCAAAATTTTCTCCATCGCTTTGCCCTTCGCGAGTTCGTCAACCAATTTGTCTAGATAGCGGATTTCGCGCATCAAGGGTTCTTCGATATTTTCCACGCGGACGCCGCAAATCATGCCTTTAATCAAGGAGCGCATCGGGTTCAGTTGGGGCGCTTGTGCAAAAAAAGTTTCAAAGTCGGTTTGCTTTTGCAATTGCGCTTCTAATTCTCCGCGACTATATCCCGTCAACCAACAAATGATGTCATCAACTTCTGTTTTGGTGCGCCCTTTTCTTTCCGCTTTGGCGACATATTCAGGATAAACTCTAGCAAAGCTCATTTTATAGATGCGTTGGTTGTTCATATAATGCCTTTGTTGCTATGGTTTCCTTTTATTTTACCAGAAATACGAGCGTATACAAACATAAGTTCTATTTTTGGACACTAAAAGCATAGCGTAAAGGGTCTTCTACGCGCTTAACGGGGATGCAAGGGGGATGGATAACGGCCATCATCGGCATTGATGAGCGTTAACCGCGCTGTATCTTTTTGTTCAGGCAACGGGAGAAGGCCGCATTAGTTCGTCTTCATCGGGGGCGCTCAGCGGGTCATAAAGCGGCGCATCAATTCTTCAAAGCGGGTTCCCGCCAGATAGATATTATCCAACACGCCTTCGCTTAATTCGTCGGGGTCGTCATGCACGGCATCCAATTCGCGGGTATCGCCATAGCCTAATTGGCTCGTCGTGCCGCGCAAGCGCTGGGATAAAAAGAGTGTCAACGCGCGGTAGAAGCGCGCCGCAAAACCAGTATCTTCCCGTAGACGCGCGTCTAACTCCTCGCGCGGGATGTGTAAAATGCGGGATGGCTCTAGGACGCGCACGTATACCGAAGGAGTGCGCCCTTCGATGAAAGACATCTCGCCCACCATCTCCCCCGGCCCCAACCGCGCGATAATTTTACCCGCGCTCTTATCGGGCGTGACGGCTAACTGCCCCTCCACGACAATATATAGCCCCCCAACAGGCCGGCCGCGCTCGATGAGAATTTCGCCCGCGGCGTGTTGCTCGCGCTGGCCATGGGTGAAAAGCCATTCCATATCGCTATCGGATAATTCGCCAAGAATATATAAAACTTTACGCATGGGGCACCATCGGCGCTCATCGGTCAGATGATACCCAGTATACCCTATGATGACTATCCTAGCCTACTGCTAAGCCCCTGTTTTGACCACGAGATTAGGCCGTATCTGCTGAATGCCCTCGCGTGGGCGCTTATGGGCTTGACATCTATATGGATTCGCTTTATTATATCGTCTAACGATATATCGTTAAAGGATGCATCCAAACGCGATAGAGAGGCTATGATGAATACAGCGCAACACCCCGATGACCTACTTCCCTTAACGCCAGCTGTTTTTTACATTCTGTTGGCTTTGGCCGATGGTGAAAAGCACGGCTATAACATCATGCGCGAAGTCCTCCATTTGACCAATGGCAAGGTTAAGTTAGCGCCGGGCACCTTATACGGGTCTATTAAACGGTTGCTAGACGGGGGGCTAATCGTTGAAACAGATGAGCGCCCCGACCCGCAATTAGACGATGAACGCCGTCGCTACTACCGCCTGACGCCTTTTGGCGAGCGCGTCGCCCAAGCAGAAGCGCAACGGTTGGCTAGCTTGGTGGCGAGCGCATCCCAAAAACAGCTATTACGGGAAGGGGGGGCATCATGAATTGGGGGGAGCGCGTCTATCGGGCTTGTTTACGCCTGTATCCGTCGCCTTTTCGCCAAGAATACGGCGATTGCTTATTGGCGCTGTTTCGCGATATGCACCGCGACGCCGAGCGCGTCCGCGGGGGGTATGTGCGCTTATATGCCCTCATCCCGTGCGATTTACTGGTGACTATCCCTAAACAACATTTGCTATCCCGCGGCCATAGGAGGGCCAATCTGATAGATACCACACAATTTGACGCGCAATTGACGAACTATATGTCCTTTTGGACATTTCATCTGCGCTCTGGTTACAGCATCAAACAAATCATGGAACTCATCATCGAAAA
This sequence comes from Anaerolineaceae bacterium, assembly GCA_037441665.1. GTDB lineage: Bacteria > Chloroflexota > Anaerolineae > Aggregatilineales > Phototrophicaceae > JBBIRQ01. The sequence goes on from JBBIRQ010000008.1 coordinate 161,661, forward strand.
AGCCGAAGAACCGCTTGCCACCGTCAAAACCGTATTGGCTGAATTAGAAGCAGGTGTGGACGCGCCAACTGCGCTCGCTAACCTAAAAGCGCGGATGCCTTCAGCCCGCGCCCAACTATTCGTCAATACCTTTCTCGCTCAATTTGAAGAAGGTGGTAACTTGGCGGATAGGCTGGAAGACATCATGTCCTCCATCCGCCATCTGAGCTGATTTCAGGCGGCCCTCGCCCCCATGAGGGCGGGGGCCGCGGCCCCGCTCATCCGCTCGCGCCCCGATAACGGAACGAATTCAGGATGAGTTGCAAGGTATCTATGCGGGTGAGGTCCGCGCCGATGCTATCCGCTAAATACAACTCAATGACGATAAGGCGTCCATCGCGCTGTATGTAAAATACATCCATCTGCCCATTGGGGAAGCGCGCGTCCCCTTCCAGACGATAACTGCGGCGGAGCGTGCCATCGGGGGCCGTGGCTTCGTCTATGAACACCAGTTGTTCTTGGGGTTGATAATAGCGCTCGTCATATTCTTCAACGCTCATCTCAGCATTTTCAGGTATAGACAAAGTGGCGAACGCTTCGCCATCGTCCGCTTCCCAGATATGCACAAGGCGCGTGGGGTCGGAGCGGTCTATGTATTCGGTGGGAGGGACCCAATCTTCGGGTATGGTGATGCTATATTGTGCTGTGGCTATCACTTCGCCGCGGCGGAAAGGGGTGGGCACTAAATCAGCGGGGGAGGGGGTCGGTTGGGCGGGCGCTAGGGCGTTGGGCAAAAAGGCCAAGCCCGCCACCACCAACGCGATGAATGTCACTAGCCCGCCGATGAGCAAAGCGCTTCGGTTGGGTTTGGACGGTTGCAGATTGGCCGTTTGGGCCGCTTGCGCCAGCTTGGCCGTCACAATTTTATCGACCTCGCGCAACATCGTCTCTTGGTCGCCGACTACGGGCGGCGCATCGGCCCGCAACGTCGCTTTGTTATCGGACACGGTGCGCGTGGGCGCGCTCACTTTGGTGGACGCTTTTTCGCCACGGAGCGCCGCACTGAACGCCGCGGCCATCTCGCTAGCGGAGCTATAGCGGTTATCGGGGTCTTTTTCGGTGGCTTTTTGCACCACTTCTTCCACTTCTTGGGGCACGTTGTCGCGGAAATCCCGAATAGGCGGGAGCGGTTCGTTAAGGTGTTTGAGGAGCAGAGCCATAGGCGTTTCCGCTTGGTAGGGTTCGCGCCCGGTGATGAGTTCAAATAGCACGACTCCCAGCGAATAAATATCAGAACGCGCGTCAATCGCTAAGCCGTTCGCCTGTTCTGGCGACATATACGCCGGCGTGCCGATGATAGCACTACCCGTTAAATCGCTCCCCATGACGCGCGCGATGCCAAAATCGCTGAGGTAGGCATTGCCGCCTTCGTCCAGCATGATATTGCCCGGTTTAAGGTCACGGTGGATGATACCTTGGCGATGGGCGTAATCTAAGGCTTGGGCGATTTGGTTAAAAGGCCTTTCGAGGTCCTCTAGAGGCGGCACGCCGCGCCGTATCATCTGCGCCATGCTCCCCCCGCCCAGATAACGCATGGCGATATAGGGGATGCCGTCTTGTTGGCCATAATCATAAATGGGCAGGATATGGGGATGTTCAAGGTGGCTGATGACTTCGACCTCGCGTTCAAAGCGCTCCATAAAGCCGGGGTCGTGTAAAAAGTGCCGCGGCAGGATTTTGATGGCCACGATGCGGTTCATCGATTGTTGCGTGGCTCTGTAGACGCTGGCCATCCCTCCCCGCCCGACTTCTTCGAGGATGACATATTGTCCCAACTGCTTGCCGATGAGATCGTCCCGTTTTTCGCTCATAGTGTTCTTATGCCTATCGCCGTTGGCGGATACTTTCTTTAGTTATACGCCAGCGGACGGCATGGGGCAAGGATTTTATTCAGCTTTTAATCGTGTTTCACTTCCAGCGGCATCCATCACCCTATCGCCCGTCGAGGCGCGGCAAGGCCGTAGCGTCGCTATTTTTGGCAAAAGTTATTGGACGATACAATGAACTGTGAGAGAATAGTCTTCACGCTTGGGCCTGCCCCAAGGGGGCGGGGAGAATGAGGGGACATATCTAGTGCCCGATGTCCGCCAGTGGGTGACGTGGCTAGAGTCGCCGACCGCCCTACGGATGGCGCATAGCGCCTAGATGCATGATTGGTATACTGAACAAGGCGAACTGACGAAAGAGAGGATAACCCATGACAGAAGCGCAATGGACTGCGGTTGACCAGTATATTAGCGATTTGCTCATCCCGTCGGATGGCGCGCTACAGGCGACCTTGGACGCTTCGGAAGCGGCGGGCCTGCCGACGATACAGGTTGCCCCCAATCAAGGTAAGTTGCTGTCGCTATTGGCAAAGGCTATTGGGGCGCGGCGCATCCTCGAAATCGGCACGTTGGGCGGCTATAGCGCAATTTGGCTAGCGCGCGCTCTGCCCTCGGATGGACAGCTCATCACCCTAGAGTTCGACCCCAAACATGCTGAAGTCGCCCGCGCCAATCTCGCCAAGGCGGGCTTGGCCGACCGCGTCAGCGTGCGTTTGGGCCCCGCTTTAGATACCCTGCCCCAATTGGCACAGGCGGGCGAAGGCCCCTTTGACCTCATCTTCATTGATGCTGATAAAGTGAATACGGCGGCCTATTTTGAATGGGCCCTTCGCTTGGCGCGCCCCGGTAGCCTGATTATCGTAGATAATGTGGTGCGCGGCGGCGCGGTGACCGACGCCCACAGCGACGACCCCAACCTTCGCGGCATCCGCCAGTTCAACGCATTATTGGCGCAGGAAAAGCGCGTAACAGCCACCATCATACAGACCGTGGGTAGCAAAGGCTATGATGGTTTGGCCATCGCGCTGGTGCTGGAATAGGCGCTACATAACTTCGTTGAGGGTGTCTATCGGCAGGCGAAAGCCAAAAACGCTCCCTTTATTCAAGGTGCTGTTGAAGATGATTTCGCCATTGTTGCGGGTGATGATGCGTTTGACGAGGTATAACCCCAAACCCATGCCGTCGCGGTGCATGGCCGGGGCATTGCTACAACGGAAAAAAGGCTTGAACAGCTGTTTTTTTTCCTCTTCGGGCACGCCGATGCCTTCGTCCTCCACAGTGAATGAGACCCATTATCATCGGTTAGCCGCACGTTGATATGCTTGCCTTGGGGCGTATATTGGATGGCATTTTCGATGAAGTTGCGGATGGCTTCCTGCAATTGGCCGACGAAGCCGCGCACTTGTATGGGTTTGTTGGTCACTTCTAGGCGATAATTTATCGCTTTGCTGGCGCAAATGTCTTCGTATTGGCGATAAGCGTTTTTCACTATCTCGCGCAAGTCGAAGGTGGCTAGCATCCCTTTTTGCAGTTCTTGGATGTATTCCAGCGATAAAATCTCGGTGGTGATGTACTGCATGCGCTGAGCGGCATCCCAGATGCGTTGCAGATGCTTTTCTTGGACTTCTTTCGATTCCACGCGCAGGAGCATTTCCACGGATAGTAAAATAGTGGCAATAGGGTTGCGTAAATCGTGGGCGGCGATGCGTATCATATCGGTTTTGAGCGCTTCGATAATGCTTAAATCATCAAAACGCTTGTTAATTTCGTTCATGAAGCGGGCGCGTTCCACCCCGTATTGGATGGCGCGGTCGAGTTTTTCGGCGCTGAGGAAGGGCTTCACTAAAAAATCAGTGGCCCCTAATTGGATGGCGGCTAGGTCTAGCGTGCGGTCTATTTCATTCGCCAGCAGGATGATAGGGGGTTTGGTTGGTAAGCTTTGGACGCGCTCTAAAATGTGCCAACCGCTGGGGTCATCGTCGTGAACGATGTCCACAAGGCATAAATCGTAAACGTTGTTCTCCAGTTGGTTCAGCGCCGTATCGGCATCGTCGCTAGCATCGAGGATATAAGTGGTATCGGGTATGGCATTGAGCAAACTTTGTATCATGTGGTGTGTGTTCGCCTCGGCGCCGAACAGCAATATTTTCAAGGTATATTCCTTTTTCATAGCCTTTTAAGATGCGGATGAGCGTGCTTTTCTAGGATTTCTTCATAGCATATATCAAAATCACTTCAAAGAAGCTAAAAAATCTTGCAACACTTGTGGCAATTCCGCTTGTAGGCGCAGTCGCTGTCCGCTTTGGGGGTGGTCGAAGGCGAGCGTATGAGCGTGTAGGAAATAACGCCCCAAGTGGTAATGGTCTTTGCGGCGGCCGTAAACGGTATCGCCCACTATCGGGCAACCGATATACGCGAGATGGACGCGGATTTGGTGGGTGCGTCCGGTGTGAATCTGTACGCGGAGCAAGGCCTGCCCGCGCGGGAAAGCGTCGTCTATCACGGTGAATTCGCTGATGGCGGGGCGCCCGCCGACTTGCACGGCCATGCGTTGGCGGTGGCGTGGGTCGCGGCCTATCGGCAATTCGATGCGTCCCGTGGCCGTTTTGGGGCGCGTCTCGGTCAGCGCGAGGTAGGTTTTTTCTACAGCGCGGCGCTGGAACTGGCTCATCAGATGGCGGCGGGTGACATCATCTTTGGCGATGATGATGAGGCCGCTGGTGTATTTATCCAGCCGATGCACGATGCCGATGCGCCTTTCCTCCCCCGCCATGCGGGCGAGTTGCGGCCAACGCGCGAGCGCGGCGGCTACTAACGTGCCTTTCTCGTCCCCCACCCCCGGATGAACGACCATGCCGGCCGGTTTATCCACGACGGCGAGCGCGTCGTCTTCATAAAGGATTGTCAAAGGGATAGCTTCCGGCGTGATGCGCGTCTGTGGGGATGGGGTGGGCAGGTGGATGCAAATTTCTTCGCCGCCTTTGAGCTTTTGGGCGGGTTTGGCGCTTTTGCCGTCCACCGTTATTTGACCATCGTGGATTAAGGCTTGAATTTGGGCGCGCGAGAGTTGGTCGCCCAGATGAGCGACCACTTGCTTATCTAGCCGCGTGCCCGCTGACGCTGAAAAAGTGATGGGTTGCGGCTGATTCATATTATGCGGGTTGTGGATGGGTCGGCGCGGTTTGTCGTTGCCCTTTCCACGGCGGCGCGTCGGGTGGCAGTTCGCGCAGGAGGCGATTTTGGTACTCGTGATATTCCACCTCTACGCGATGGCGCGCGGCGCGGGTATAGTAACGCTCGATACGGCGATTTTCTTCTGCGATGCGCGCGCGGATGTCGGCAGTCCAGCGATAACGGCCGCTGATATAGTTGGCGACCAATTGCCCTTGGGTATCCGACAAGGGCCAAATGCACCCTTGGGGCTGGACAAGGCCGATGAAAGCTAGCGTGGGATGGTCTGGGTGGAAGACGCGCAGGTAAAGGGGTATATCGCCCTCGTCGAAGTTGATAAAGCGTTTATCGAAGAATGGGAAACTGATTTTGTAGCCAGTGGCGGCGATGATGGCATCGTAATCTTCGGCGCGGCCGTCGGTGAAATGCACGGTCAAGCCATCTAGGCGGGCGATGTCTGGCCGGGGGTGGATGTCGCCGTGGCGTAAATGATAAAGTAAGGATGAATTGAGCGTTGGATGCGCTTCTAAGATGCCATGTTGTGGCTTGGGCAAGCCGTATTTTTCGTTGCCACCCACCACCAAGCGCCAAACGAGGTAATTTATCTTCTGGCGCACCCAGCGCGGCAACCAGACGAAGCGCGCATTGATGATGTCGGGCGGTTGGCCGAAGATGAGCTTGGGCACGATGTAATAGCCGCGCCGCCAACTGATAGCTGTGAAGGCCGCGTGGCGGCTGATGTCTACGGCGATGTCGCAGGCTGAATTGCCGCCGCCGATGACCAACACGCGACGATCGCGGAAAGGTAAATGCGTGCGGTAATGATGGCTGTGGATGTATTCTCCGCTGTAAGTGCCTGTGTATTGTGGCCAATTGGGGTCCCAATGATGCCCATTGGCCACAATCAGATAATCAAAACGCTCTACCCGCCCATCTGCCAGCGTTAATTGCCATGTTTCGTCGGGCTGTTTTTCTGCGCGGGCAACTTCTGTATGAAATTGGATATACGGTTCTACGCCGAAGTGCCGCGCATAGCTTTGGAAATAGTCTTTTAGCAATTGGTGCGATGGATAGTCGGGGTAGTGGTCGGGCATGGGGTAATCGTGGTATTGGGAAAGGCGCTTAGAACTGATGATGTGCGCCGTCTCGTAAACGCTGGAATGCCCCACTTCGGGAGAGTAAACCCAATTGCCCCCCACTTCCCCATTGCGGTCATAAACGACGATATTGCGTAAACCAACTTGAAGCAGGTGCTTAGCGGCGGTGATGCCGGAAGGCCCCGCCCCAATAACAGCGATGCGTTTGTCTATGTTCTCCATGACGCTAGCTCACCTTTTAGCTAAGTTTGACACTGACTTTGCCGCGATGCTTCCACGCGCTGATGTATTCGAGGGCGTCAATGATGCCTTCTAGCCCCTCAAAGGGGGTTGGGTCTAAGATGGAGCGTATTTTTCCTGCGGCGCGCAAATCCATCATGCGTTTGGCATGGGAGCGGATGAATTGGGCGTATTCCACAAGGCTGAAGCCGTGTAAAGTGGCCGCCTTCCAGATGATTTTATCGTATAGGTCTAGGGTATGGAGCTTATCCTCTTGGCGGGTGTGCTCGGCGAAGGTATCCACGATGATGAGCTGGCCGCGCGGGGCGAGATTATCGAGGGCGACATCGAAGATTTTGCCGCCGAAAGATTCAAAAACGAGATTGACGCCGTTAGGATATTCCGCTTGTAGGACCGTGTGCAAATCCTCGCGCGAGCGGTTGATGACGCGGTCGCATCCCAAATCCGCCAGCATCGCCACTTCATCATCATGGCCGACGGTGCCGATGACGCGATTACCGGCGAGTTTGGCCAGTTGCACCGCGTAGTGCCCCGACCCGCTGGCCGCGCCGGTGACCAGCACGGTCATACCGCCTTGGCTCATGCGGGCGACCACCTCTAGAGCGATAGAGGCGCGCGTGCCGCTGACGAGCAAGGCCATTAGCTCTGGCGTCAATTCGTCTACATGCATGGCGAGCTTGCTATCTAAGGCCGAATATTCGCGGAAGCCGTTGCCGAACATCATCGTAATGACTTTGTCGCCTTCGTGAAAGTCGTGTACATTTTTGCCGACGGCTATGACTTCTCCGGCCGCTTCCATACCGATGTCGAAAGGGGGATTGGGCAGGAGCGGGCGACGCCCTAAAATCATAGGCACGTCGCTCATGTTGACGCCGACGAAGACATTGCGGACGAGGATTTCGTTAGGCGCGGGGTCGCGGAGGCTAGTTTCCACGATGGCTAAAGAATCGCGCAGGGTATCGGCAAAGCGCTTGACGATGAGCTTACGATACGTTTGGGCGGGCATAGCCTTTCCTCTTTTCACTCATTCATCGGGCAATTGGCTATAATGACGAATGGTTTGCACCAGTTGGTCATAATGCTGGTGGGTGCGGTTGGTGATGGCGATGGCTGGCGCGGGGTATACGCCGACGAAGATGCCCAGCGCGCGATAGGGCCACGGCAACCCACGGATGAGGAACAGTTTCCCCCGTGCGGGTTGGTAATGTTTGCGCCCTAGCCACGCGCGCCTTTCGATTTCTTGGTCAGGGGTGGGCAGTAACGGGTAATCGCGCATCTCGTAGATAGCCGCCCACGGGACGCGCTGAGGCTTGCCATAGGGCGGGCATATCGTTAACGCATCGTCCGCTAGGCGCAGGGGCGGGGTGGCGTACAAAAACATCAGCAGTGGCAGGGATAAAAAGGCGCTCAATAAAGCAGAAAAGAGCATCATGGGCGCAGATAACAACGCCGCTAGCAGTATCTGGACGGGGATAGTGAACCACAACAGCCCTAACATCACCCGAACGATGAGGTGAGCAAGGCGGTTTAGCTGGGGATGAGGGTGCGTGTAGGCAATGCCAATCATAGCGAACTATTATAACGAAAATTGGTAGCTAACCCAAAAAACCTTGGCTTTGTGGAATAAAATTTGCCACTTGCGCGCTTTTTATATACATTGTTTAATAAGAAACAACATCTTCTTAAAATGCGCGGTCGCTCATCCGCTATTCAAGAATCGGGTTGCACTGCGCCAATGGTCATGAAGATGCCATTATCAGTCCAAATCGCCAATACCGCGTTTGGGTTGTGTAGGGAACACATCTACTGTGAAATTAGGACCCGCCTCCAGTGATGGGCGGAATATGAAGCACGGAATTGGGCTAGACCTCAGTTGATAGAGGTGGTTATACGAATGGATAAACATCCAAACCGACAGTAACCTACTCAGTCGTCATTGTCGGCTTGTTGAACTCGTAATATAGATAGGTCGGGGGCTTGCCTTTTGGAAGGTCAGGCCCGAACGGTTAGGCCCATTACAGCCTCATATCCCATTCCCCACAACCTACGCCTCGCCCCTAAGGGGGTATTGGCCCAGTATGGTGAAGTAAAACGCTATGCAGGGCATCATCACGGCGCTAGAAATACAAAAGCGCGATAAAGAGCGCGTGAATATCTATCTTGATGGCGAATATGCTTTCGCAATATCGGCCGTGCAAGCGGCGTCCCTACGCAAGGGGCAACGTTTGAGCGCCGCCGAAGTCGCCGCTCTGCGCGATGAAGATGCTGTAGAACGGGCCTGCAATAGCGCGGCGCGCTTTTTAGCGGTGCGTCCACGGAGTAGCCACGAAGTGCGCCAAAATCTCCTCCGCAAAACATTTCCCCCCGATATTATCGCGGCGGCGATGCAACGCCTCGAAGCCATGGGTTATTTAGATGATAGGGCCTTCGCGCAGTTTTGGGTCGAAAATCGCCAGACTTTTAAGCCTATGGGGCCGCAAGCGTTGCGCTATGAATTGCGACAAAAAGGCATCCCTAAAGACATCATTGATGCGGTGTTAGAACCATTCGATGACGAAGACCAAACGGCCTATCAAGCGCTGTCGGGGGCCGCTTCGCGTTGGCGTGGATTGAATCGGCGCGCTTTCAAAGAGAAAGGCGGGGCTTTTTTGCAAAGGCGGGGCTTTAGCTATGATGCTAGCTCTGCCGCTTTGGAGCGCTTCATCCGCGAGATGCGCGAAGCCGACCCGACGTTTTTTGAGCCTATAGAAGAGATGGATTGAGGCGGGTCAACGGAATGACTATGAATCTGAACAATCGGTCACAGAGGAAAGGAGGTAGACGGCCTTAAAGTCGTCGTAGCATTATGGAGATTATTATTGGAGTGGCCTTGGGGTTGGTGGCGGGGCTAATCATCGGCGCGATAGCGGGGCGGCAACGACTCCTTAGCGCTCAGCGCACCCAAAGCGCTAATATCATCGCCCAAGCGGAAGAAAACGCGCGCAAGCTCACCCGACAGGCGGAAGATAGAGCCAAACAAATTGAGCAAGAATCCGAAGCCCGCGCCAAAAGCCGCCTAGACGAAGCGGAAGCCAATATCGTGCGGCGGCGGCGCGAAATTGATAAAGAAGAAGAACGCCTGCAACGGCGGCGCGAAGATTTAGATAGACGCTATGAACGCTTAGAACTGCGCGAACAAAATCTCAATAAACGCCAAAGCAAGCTCGACAAGCGCGAAAATGACCTCAACCGCCAAGAACAAGAGAAGCTAGAAGAATTGCAACGCATCGCCAATATGACGCTCGACGAGGCGCGCGCCCAAGTCTTGTTGGCGGCAGAAACAGACGCCCGCGCGGACATCGCCCGCATCATCCGCCAAGTGGAATCGGAAGCGCGCGAAGAAGCCGACCGTCGCGCCCGCGAAATCATCTCCCTGACGATACAGCGCCTCGCTTCGGAACATGTCAGCGAAATTGCCGTTAGCGTGGTCTCCTTGCCTAGCGATGATATGAAAGGGCGGATTATTGGGCGCAATGGGCGCAATATCCGCGCCTTCGAGTTGGCGACAGGGGTAGATGTCATCGTGGACGATACGCCAGAGACGATTACTATCAGCAGTTTTGACCCCGTACGCCGCGAAATCGCCAAACAAGCGATGAGCAAATTGGTGATGGACGGGCGGATTCATCCCGCGCGCATTGAAAAGTTGGTGGAAGACGCCCGCGAAGAGGTCAACCGCATCATCCGCGAAGAAGGCGAACGCGCCGTTTATGAAACCGGCGTGCCCGGCTTGCACCCCGAAATCATCAAATTGTTGGGACAATTAAAGTTCCGAAGCAGTTATGGGCAAAACCAACACGCCCACGCTATCGAAACCGCGCACATCGCGGGCATGATAGCCGCCGAGCTGGGGGCGGATGTGAACGTCGCCAAAGCGGGCGGGTTGCTCCACGATATTGGCAAAGCGATTGACCACGAGGTGGAAGGCACGCACGCGCTCATCGGCGCGGAGTTCATCAAGCGTTATGGCGTGCCCGATAAAATCGTCAATTGCGTGGCCAGCCATCATCACGAAGTCGAACAGACTTGCGTAGAAGCGTATATCGTGGAAGCGGCCGATGCCATCTCTGGCGCGCGACCGGGGGCGCGGCGCGAGAGCTTAGATTCCTTCATCAAGCGCGTGAAGATGCTAGAAGAAATTGCCAACGCTTTTGATGGCGTAGAACAAAGCTACGCGCTACAAGCGGGGCGCGAAGTTCGTATCCTCGTGCGGCCTGATGAGGTGGATGACCTCGCCGCTATCCAACTGGCGCGGGAAATCGCTAAACGCATCGAAGAAACGATGCAATATCCCGGCCAAATTAAGGTGCATATCATCCGCGAGACGCGCGCGGTAGAATACGCCAAGTAGAAATAAAAAAGGGGACGCCGATACCAAGGCGTCCCCTTTTTATCAAGCTCCGACCGCAGGTTATACGCCAATATCGCGGCGCTCAAAACCCCACATGGCGACAAGAATCATGGCGACAGATACCGCCAGCAGACCGATGACATTCGTCATGCTCAAGCCTTTGGCGACCACTTCGCCCACGTCTACATAACTGAAGAAGGAAATGTAGCGCAAATTTTCTGCGATAGAGCCTTTGGCGACCATCCCCACCGTCTGCAACATGAAGCTAACGATGACAAAGCTTGTCGTGATGAGCACGACCCGCCGCTTGCGCCCGATGAACGCCCCCACTAAGATGGTGAACGCTAGCACGATGGTCATCATCGGGAAAAGCGTAGCGACCAGTTCAGCCATCGTGACTAAGTTCAGGGTCAAACCCGTGAAGACCGTGCCAAGCCAAATGCCGATGAACATCGGCGCGATGACCAAGAAGATAGAGAGCGTATAAGCGGCGAATTTTTCCGCCACGATTTGCCAGCGCGGCACCGGCCAGCTCAGCACAACATCGAGCGTGCCTTCGTCTTCTTCGTTGGTGATGACGTTTAGCCCTGTAATCACCGAATAGGCGGCGAAGAACAACAGAAACTTGCTGAATAACCCCATCGCGATGAACCCTTCCGCGGTGGCCAGCAAGTGCAAATTATCGCCGACGCCCGCCGCGGCGAGGATGATAGGCGGAATGGTGCTGATGAAATCGGCCATTTGTTGCAAACCTTCAGCCGATGGCAGTATCAACACCATGAACAAACCCATAAACCCCAACCCGACGCCGACATAAGCAATCAAACGGCTATTGTGGCGCAAGGTATCTCTGAAAACGATGCCCAACATCGTCATATCTCCTTGTGATGATAGCGGACCGAGCTAGCCCGTCCGCGAGAACGGATAAAGGGCGTTCATCCGCCTTGGCAATTGGCCGGCACTGGCGCATTGAGGTTCGGTTCTCCCACAATGACATCTACTGCCGTGATATTATCTGCCAGTTCGGCGAACATGCCCAAAAATGCTTCCAGCGATGCCTCCGCTTGGATTTGGGCATCACTTAGAATGCCCTGCTCGATGGCGTTTTCGCGGAATTGCTGTAGGGCAAATTGGCGCGACACCGTATCGAGCGTGGCCGATGGACGAGCGAACAAGCCAGTATCGCGCGAGATGACTTGTATTTTGCTCTCGTCCAAAAAGCAACTCTGGATGACGGGGCCATCGAGACGAAGCGTGAGGATACCATCAGCCAAGGTGACGGATTCTGGCGTCAATTGGTTGAGATCCACCCCCGCTTCAATGTAGCCCACCGCTACAATGACCAAGCGGTCGCCATAGAGCGCGCCCAAGACGCCGGGCATCTCGCGCTCGCTGGTGACGATGTTAGAAAAAGTGTAGCGCGTGCTCGTCAGCTCTGATAATTGTTGGACGCGCTCCAAGATGAGGTTGGTAGAGACCGTATTGGTGCGCGGGTTCAGCAAGCTATTGAGCATATTACCAAGGGTTGTGCCCAAATTGCCGAAGACGAAGCCCGCGATGAGCGCCATCCCGAACACCAAAACGATGACTATCACGATGCGATTCATCAAAGCGACGAAGCACCCCCCACCCGCACGACCGCCTTTGCCTTTTTCCATAATGCCCCATCTCATGACTCGCTGGTATTTGCAGACCCGAACTATCTGCACCGTTTATTATAGTACAGATGCCTTGCCAACGTTAGACAAATCGGCCGTAGCGGCGGCGAATTTACGCAACCTGCCTTCGATAACCGAGATGAGCGCTCGCTAGGAAAATGACGCCCACGCCATCCCTTCATGTTATAATAGAACTAAAGAGCAACCTTCAGGAGCGCATATGCTCGTAGCACTTTACGATGGTTATTGCGTCATTTGCCGCTCGACACGGGCGACGATTAAGGCGCTGGATTGGCTGAATCGGGTAGAGTTTTTGGATTTGCACAACTGGTCAGAAGTGGAACGGCGTTATCCGCAATTGCGTTTTGAAGACTTGATGGGCCAGATTCACGTTGTGGGCGATGATGGACAGGTTTTGGCGGGCTTTGCGGCCACGCGGCGCATGTTGCGCGAATTGCCGTTAGGGTTTCCGTTGTGGTTGGTGTTGCACCTGCCGGGGATGGGCTGGCTGGGGCCGCGGATATACCGCTTCATCGCGCGGCATCGTTACAAAATCAACAAATGGTTTGGCGTCGATTTGCCGAATTGCGTAGACGAAACCTGCAAAGTTTAGGGAAGTGTGCCGCGATAGGCGCAAAAAAAACGGGCGTCACCACTTTAGAGGTCGCCCGTTTTTCGTCGGTATGCGGTTGTGGGGGGCGTCTTTCGCAGGTGTAGACGCATCTTCACGCGCTCTCTAGCGTCCACGACGCGGCCGGCGCACGGGGGTAGATTCTCGTTTGGCTTCTTGCACCTCGCGGACGAAACGCGCGCGTTGGGCCTCGCGGGCTTTTTCGCCGATATTGCGTTTGTGTTGCTCATAATTCCAGTTGACAAACATTGTGGTCACTCCTGTAGATAGTTAGACGAACTTTAACGGGTTTTGCGGCGGCGCGGGTGTTCTTGAGGCTCGCGTTTGGCATCTTGGGCTTCGCGCGCTAGGGATTGTTGTTGAGCTTGACGCAGGCGTTCGGCCTCTAGGTGTTTATGATGGTGAAAAGTCCAGTTGTTCATATTCATGATAAGCCCCTTAGGTTGATTAACTCATTAACGTGTACGTTTGCGGCGGCGGAAAGGTTGCGCGTCTTCTTTGGGCGCGCGGGTGATTTGCGCGAGGCGCGCTTGTTGCGCTTGACGTTCGCGCTCGGCGATGGTTTGCTTGTTCAAGTCGCTATTCATGTACAGCATATCGGTCATCTTTCGTCTAGATTCGAGCGGTCTTGTAAATAGATACGCGCGAGTTGGGAAAAAGGTTCAAAATAGGCGCGCAGTCGTTCATTAAAATGAATTCAAATGATTAAAAACAGTATATAGCAGTTTTAGATAGCCGTCAATAACCATTTTCAACATTTAATATAATTCAAATAAGGGCGCCCCGCGATGCAGGAATAACAACGCTCGTCTTGGGTTTCGCGGTGCTTGTTAGCGGCTGAATCGGAAAGCTGGTAAACGCCACTAGGATAATAGGGGCTTCTTTTGCTATACTGGGGCGTCATAAGCAGAATCGAGCTATCGAGATAGAGAGCGCTCTTATGCAAAATAATCCTCTTGTTCAGTGGGTCAACCGCCATCCCCGTTTAGCGGCGTGGATAGTGCTATCGTTGGGTATGGTCATCTTGTTGGTGATTGAAGCGCGCGATGTTGGTTTATTGCCCACCCAATGGATAGCGCTAGTGGTCGCGTCGGTGTTGGTGGCCGGCGCGTGCATCTGGATTATCAGCTGGGAAGATAGCGAAGATGCGGCTGAGGAGACCGATAAAAGCGCGGAATCTAGCGAGACGCAGGCTTAAATATCGGGTTTTCCCTCCGCCATGTGGATAGGTTGCATATTCGTCAGCGTATCTGGCGGCACAAGCGATTCTGTGGTCGCTGTGGCGCTCGTCGTGGTTGGCGGGCGATAGACCAGTTCCCCTAGTAACCAAACCACATCTTCTAATAAACGCTTGTGATATTCTTTTAGCGTTTCGTCGCCTATTTTGCCATTGATGGTATAGGTATAGCTTTCTTGTATGTTGCGTCCGATGACCGTCATCTCTGGTTCCCAGCTATCAATGGGTTGCCATTTGCCATGTTGGTATTGGTACAACTCAAAAATGATGCGGACTTCGCCATGTTTGCCTTCAAAGCGCATATCTAAGGCCACGGGTAGGATGGCGTTACGTTTGTTCATCTTTTTATAAAAGGGGCGCAGGAGCTGTGTAGCGATGCCCCGTAGCGGGCGGCGCAATTTGTCGCGGTTGGTCGGCGTATTTTTGTGGGCGAGGCGGTCTAGGTGGCGGACGAGGGCGCGCGGCGCGATGACTTCACTGCGCGATACCCGCCCGTACATGTCGTACTGGCTGATACGAATGCCTGTGATATGCCAGCCGGATAGCTTAACGCCATCCATCCCCACAAGGCGCTTGACGGCATGGACGGCATTGGGGGTTGGCGGCGCGAGAATAGAGCCGTTTTGGGCGTGTTGTTGCCATGCTTGGCGTCGCCCGGCTATCGAATCGGGCGGGTGATAAGCCATGGTGGCGTAAGAGGGTTGCCAGTTGGCGAATTCCGGCTTACGCTGGAACAGCAACCGCGCAATGACCGTGATAATCCATAACAGAATGGCGCTGATGGCGATGATGAGCGCCAGCACGCCCATTTGCAAGGGGTCGTTGGGGTTAATGGCGATGTTCAGCCATGGGATGATGACATCGGTTGGGTCGGCTTGGGCGCTTTCCGGGCGGGTTGCACCGCCGATTTGGTTCGGGATGTTGATGCTGAGGCTAGCGCTATTATCTTGCGCGATGACGCTACCAGCCAGCTCGAATTGGTCAATGCCTACTTCGATACGAAACGCTTGCACGCTCGCAGGCTCGAAAATATCAAGCCCGATGATGAGGGTGATACTGGCTGTTTCGCCCGCGGCCAAAGGGCGCAAGGTTTGGCTGGCGATAACCCGCCCGTTTTGATTGAGCGAAATCACGTTCACTTCGGTCTCGTTGCTAGCCGTTGCGCCGTTGTTGGTGACGATAATCTCAAAAATCAGCTCGGCGTTATCATCCGATAAACGCGCGCTCGCGGTCAGGCTATAATCGCGCGGGGGCGTTTGCGCTTGTGTAGAAGCTAACCATGCAAAAGCGCACAATAGGCTTATGATGATAGGTGTCAAGCGGCGCATGAAACATCCTTGATGGTTAATCTCTTTATACTATAAGCATAGAACGGAAGCGCTATCTTTCCAAGTGGTTTTGCCTATACTTTTTCGCTTATCAGGCGGCGATTTGTCCGTTACAATAACCATAGCGAACCAAAAGCGAAAGGTCGAGATGGTAGCCCAATATCGTCCAGATGTGGGACGCGCACGCACACAAGTTGAACGGGTTTTATTGGTCACGTTCTTGTTGAATTTGACGGTCGCGGTGGGCAAAATCATTCTAGGGGGGCTGACTGGCGCTTTAGCTATCACCGCCGACGGCTTCCACAGTTTGACCGATAGCGCGGGCAATATCGCGGGATTGGTGGCCAATCGGTTTGCCGCCTTGCCCGCCGATGAAGAACATCCCTACGGGCATCATCGTTACGAAACGTTGGCCGCTTTGCTCATCGGCGCTTTGTTGCTGTTGACGGCGTGGGAGCTATTGGGCGGGATTATCGAGCGTTTGGGGACGGGCGCGCCGCCCACCATAACCCCGCTCTCTTTCGTCGTTTTGGCGATAACCTTGCTCATCAATATAGGGGTTAGTCGTTATCAGATTTGGCAAGGCCAGCGCTTACAGTCGGAAATCCTCTTGGCGGATGCGGCCAATACGCGCGCGGATGTTTACGTAACCCTATCGGTTTTAGGGAGCATGGTTTTAGTATCGTCGGGCCTCGTTTGGGCGGATGTGGTTTTGGCGGTGTTGGTCGTCGGACTCATCGGGTGGGCCGCTTTGGGGATTTTGCGGCGCACGGGCCGCGTGCTGGTGGATACCGCGCCTTATGCCCCAGAGCATTTGCGCGACATCGTGTTATCGGTCGCCGCGGTAGACCATGTGCGCCGTGTGCGTAGCCGCGGCACACGGTCGGCGGCGTTTGTAGATGTTGATATTGCCGTTGTCCCCACCATGACCGCCCAGCAAACCGACTACATCGCCCGCGCCGTCCGCGAACGATTGAGCGATGCTTTAGGACCAGCTACCGAGGTAGATATTCATTTCTCGCCAGATGCGCCCCTCGGCCAACCGAATTATGCCTTATCGGCGCGCGCCGCGGCCGACGCCCTCGGCTTGAGCGCTCATGAAGTATCGGTCACAGAAGGGCTTGATGGCAAAGTGTTAGAAATGCATGTAGAAGTGCCGACCGGCCAAAGCTTGGGCGATGCCCATGCGGCGGTCAGCGAGCTGGAAGCGACCCTGCAAAATGAATTTCCCGATTTAGGGCGCGTGGTCACCCACATTGAACCGACGAGCGCCGCCGTGAATATGGGATTGGTTGATGGCGCGGACGACGTCACCCAACACCTGCGACAATCCGCGCAGACTTTGCTGAGCTTGCACTACCCGCACATAGATTGGCACGACATCACGTTGAGCGCTTGCGAAGGTGGCTTTGTGATGATGTTACACGCCGCGATGCCACACCAGACCAGCATTGAGGCGGCTCATAGTATCGCCGAGCATGCCGAATTGCTCTTACGCGGCGCTTTGCCCCAACTCAGCCGTGTTACTATCCACACAGAGCCTCATGAAGAAAACCCCAATTCGACCTTTAAGGGGTAATGGTCGCTTTCCCCGTCATAAGGCAAGACCTGCGCGCCCAAAGGGACGAGCGCAGAATTGATGAACACATAATCAATCCGCGCTAAAGGGGGCAACCAACTGAAGAATGGCGAGCGCCCGACAAAGGGTAATCCGCGCCGCGCATTCGGGAAAGTGAAGCCTAAACCCGCCCCCACCTCGCGGTAAACATCGCGGAATGATGCGGCCCGTATGCGTCCGTAGTCTTCGCTCAGGTCCGTGATGTTGAAATCCCCCGCGAGGAGGATAGGCCCTTGCACAGACGCGGCACGGCTGAGGAGCGTTTCTATTTCTTGGCGGCGCGGCGCGCCACTAAAGCCCCAACTGGGTATGAGGGCGTGGATGGGGTGCGCGTTGAAGAGCGTCACACGGCGGCCCTCGATGTCCAAAGTCACTTGTTGGTGCCCCAGATGGATGACCCAATAATCGTCTGCGAGGATGGGGTAACGGCTGAAAACCCCTTGCCCTTCATAAACGCTCCCCGGATGCAAAGCTTGATAAGGATACGCTTCAGACAAGGCGGCGCTGAGCGTTTGCGCCGCTGTAACGCTCAGTTCTTGGATGGCGACGATGTCAGCATCGGTAGATAGGATGAAGGCGGCCAGTTGGTCGAGGCGGGTTTTTTGTGCTAGCACGTTATAAGTGAGCAGGGTGAAGCGCGGCGGTGAAGATGGAGGAATTGTTTTAGGGGCTAGCATAGGCAGATAAGCGCTGAGGAAAGCGACAGTCGGCGCGAGCGTGAGCAAGGCGGGGAACCATTTACGCCATAGCAGGCAGAGCGGCAAGATGACGACGGCGGGCGCCCACAACAGATGAGCAAAATTGTTGAACAGGGTGATGATGCCCCAACGCTCCCCGATGAGCGCGCGAGCGATGATGAAAAGCGTGACGTTCAGCCCATAGGCCGCCCATGTCGCGATAAGCACATTGCGGGCGATGCCTACGACGATGCGGCGCGTTGTCGTTGGCCCCGTCATCTGTTGGCGGACCCCAAGCCAGAATGCAGAAAACGAGCGGCAAGCGTTAATGTTACCCGCATGGGCCTGAAGAGGGATGCGCTATTGCCCGTTGGGGGTTGAGGGGCGAGATAATAGCGGCGTTTGGCGTAGGGGTTTGCGTCATAAAGGGGCATAAGCCCGCGCTCCTCAATCAACTGTGTTCAGCCACCAGTGTACCGCGTTTTGGGCGCGTTGTCTGTGATTAGGGCGAGGAAAATTTGACGCGCTTTTAATTTTCATGTAATCTATGAAAACGCTTACATCGCGATGCATTGGCGATAGGCCGATTTCGTTAAAAATTGTTTTTAGGAGCTTATATGATGAAAACCCGACGGTCTTTTTTCATTTTTAGCGCCGTCCTCTTGGCCCTTGCTCTATTGACGGGCATTGTGGGCGCGCAAAACAAAGTTAAAGTGACAATCTTTGTCGGCTTAGGGACGGGCACAGCGCCGAACCAAATCACGGCGCAAGAAGCGTTAGCAGAACGGTTTAATGCCACGCATGAGAATATCGAAATCGAATTTCTCATCGTCCCGAATGCAGAAGCGGCTTCGCGCTTGCAAACGATGCTGACCGATGCCAATACTGCGCCGCAATTGGTCGGCCCTAATGGCATCTCCACCATCGCCCAATTCTTCGACTTTTGGGCGGATATAACGCCTTTTATCGAGGCGGAAAATTTCGATACCAGCGACTTTTACGAGCTATCGCTTCAATTGAATGCGTATCCCGATAAAAATACGGGCTTGCCTTTGGGTCTGTTCCCCTCCTTCATCCTTTACAATCAAGACCTCTTCGATGCCGCGGGCGTCCCTTATCCGCCTAGCGACTTCATGGATACCTCGTGGAATTTGGACGAACTCCGCAATCGCGCCATGCTATTGACGTTGGATGCCAACTTCAACGATGCCACCATGGCCGAATTCGACCCCGAAAATATCATCCAATGGGGATATGATGATTCTTGGACCGATGCTCGCGGGCGTTTGGTGGAATTTGGCGCGGAAAATGTGGGCCGCCCCACCAACGCGGATTATACTATCGCCACCGCCAATGACCCCAATTGGGTACGGGGCTTGCAATGGATTAGCGATGGCATCCATGTAGACCACTTCATCCCCGGCGTAGATGGCATCTCGGCTTATGAAGCGGCCGGTTTTGGCACGCCGCTAGATGGCGGCCTCATCGCGATGTTCCACAGCCACACATGGTATCTGGCAGAAATTGGCGACGCTTACGCCGATTTGCCTTTCACCATGCAGTTAGCCCCCATTCCCTTTAACTGGGATGGCGAACGGATCGCCCGTATCCACGCCGATAACTTCACGATGCCAGCCAACGCCCTACACAAAGAAGAGGCGTGGGAAGTGATGAAGTGGCTGACTTCCGCTGAGGTCATTGGGGATGTGTGCGCCATTTATGGGTGCATCCCGGCCCGTATGTCGGTACGCGACAGCTTCGAGGCTGGGCTTGCCGAGCGTTTCCCCGGACTCGATCTCAACGTCGTTTTTGAATCTATCAACTATCTGGACATCCCCAACCATGAATCTTGGGTGCCCGAATGGGGGCGCGTGAACGATATTATGAACTTCGCCTACGAGCGTATTTTCCTCGGCGAGACCAACGATGCCCAAGCCGTATTGGACGAGGCAAACGCCCAAATCCAAGCGATTTTGGATGAGTACAACGCCAATAACTAAACGCTGGCGTGGACTACCGAGCGGGAGCGCATGCGAGCTTTGCGCTCCCTGTGGTTGGCAAAGCATGTAAGAGGGTGTCATGAATACATCTATTAATCCTGTGCGCCGATCCGCTTTTTGGGATATGAAACAGTGGAGCTTACAAAAGCGCGAGGCGGCCGCGGCGTATTTGTTCATTTCGCCGTGGCTCATCGGCTTTGTCTTGTTGACTTTAGGGCCGATGTTGGCATCGCTCTACTTTTCGTTCACGCGCTATAACATCGTCGAGCCGCCGGTGTGGGTGGGGCTGAAGAATTACACCGATTTATTGCAAGATGAATTGTTTTGGCAATCTATCAAGGTGACGTTGCAATTCGCGGGGCTGGCCTTGCCATTGGGCTTGGTTTTTGGTTTTCTGCTGGCCTATTTGCTGAACCAAGACATCCCCTTTGTGCGGATATGGCGCACCATCTATTTTTTGCCCTCGGTGTTGGCGGGGGTGGCCGTCACGCTGTTATGGGTGCTCATCTTCAACCCACAGGTGGGCATCTTCAACCAGATATTGAGCTGGTTTGGCATTAAAGGGCCGGCGTGGCTGGGGGACCCGAACTGGGCGGTACCGGCCTTAGTCATCATGAGCTTGTGGGGCGTGGGGCAGACCATGATTATTTATCTCGCGGGGTTGCAAGGCATCCCCACCGATTTATACGACGCGGCCAAGGTGGATGGGGCTAACGGTTGGCATCGCTTTCGCTACGTCACCCTGCCGATGATGTCCCCGGTGATTTTTTATAACTTGGTGTTAGGGTTAATTGGCACGTTTAGTTATTTCACACAGGCTTATGTCGCCTCACTGGCGGCGGCTGGGGGCGTCGGTAGTCCGTTGCGTTCCACGCTATTTTACAACCTCTACCTGTACCAAAATGCGTTCAAATTTAACGCCATGGGCTATGCATCGGCCCAAGCGTGGATTTTATTCGCCATCGTTTTGACGCTCACCCTGCTCATCTTCCGTTCGTCGGAATGGTGGGTCTATTATGAGGGTGAATTGCGGGGAGGCAAACGATGACCACACTACCGCCACAATCGTTGAGCGCTAACGCCACAGAAAAGCAGAAAGCCCGCGCCACCCCATGGCATCGCACGGTATCGGGGCAGAAATTTCTGACCAAATGGGTGACAACGCTCATCCTCGGTTTGGGGTCTTTTATCATCCTCATTCCGCTGATGTACATGCTTTCGGTCTCGTTGAAGAGCGAGGGGCAACTACGGCAAGATGTGCTGAACCCTCTGCCATTAACGCATAAAATCGTGGAGATTGATGGCCAGCGTCGCCCCGCCTATTACGTCACTGTGGAAGGCGAGACGCGCGAGATGGTTTTGTTACGGCGCGCGCCGCGCGGCATGGGTATTTTTGTAGACCCAGCCAACACCGATATACACATAGAGGCGTTCTTGGCCGACCAGCGGCCGGTAGAATACCTAGATATTTATTGGAGCAATTATCCAGAGGCCATGACGGCCGTACCGTTCAACCGCTATTTGGTCAATACGCTCATCGTCACCTTCGTGGGGATGGCGGGGATGTTGTTTTCCTGCTCGCTAGTGGCTTACGGATTCGCGCGGTTTCGCGCGCCGCGGTTGAATTGGCTGTTCTTGTTGTTGCTGTCTACCATTATGTTGCCCAGCCAAGTACGCTTGATACCCTTGTATGTGCTGTTCCAAAAATTGGGCTGGGTGGATACGCTCCTGCCGTTGATTGTGCCGCAATTCTTCGCCAATGCTTATGATGTCTTTTTGTTGCGCCAATTTTTTATGACGATACCGCTAGAACAAGATGAAGCCGCGAAACTAGATGGCGCTTCGCCTTTGCAAGTGTTGCTCTACGTCATTTTGCCGCAGTCGCGCGCGGCGCTGGTGACCGTGGCCGTCTTCCACTTTTTGTATGCGTGGAACGATTTTTACGAACCGCTCATCTTTTTGCACAGCCGCGATAACTGGACGATGGCCTTAGGTTTGCAGACCTTTAACGCGCTGTACGGGCGTAATACTCATCTCATCATGGCCGCTTCGGTTGTGATGATTATTCCGCCCATCATTTTGTTCTTCCTCAGCCAGCGCATCTTCATGCAGGGCGTGGTCTTCACGGGTTCTAAAGGGTGATATGACAGCTCGAAGACGTTACGCTATTGTCGGGATGGGCGGCCGCGCCAAGATGTATGTGGATGCGGCCGCGCGCGATTATACCGATTCGGCGCATTTGGTCGCCATTTGCGATACAAGCCATGTGCGCCTGCGCGCTTATAACCGCTTGTTGACTGAACATTACGGCCTGCCAGCTGTGCCTATGTATCATGCAAGCGCTTTTGACCAAATGGTGATAGAGGCGTGGCCTGATGTGGTGATTGTGACCACCGTAGATGCCACGCACCACCACTACATCACCCGCGCGATGGAATTAGGGTGCGACGTCATCACTGAAAAGCCGATGACCACCGATTGCGAGAAGGCCCAAGCTATCTTCGATACCATCCGCCGCACGGGGCGCAACTTGCGAGTGACGTTTAACTATCGCTATATGCCGCTCGCTACCCAAGTGCGCGCCCTGCTGGCAAAAGGCGTCATCGGCACGCCGCTGAAGGTAGATTTTATGTGGACGTTAGATGTGCGCCACGGGGCAGATTACTTCCGCCGCTGGCATCGGGAAAAACGCTATTCAGGCGGTTTGCTCGTCCATAAAGCTACACATCATTTCGACCTCGTTAATTGGTGGCTAGGGGCTTATCCTCAAACCGTTTATGCCATGGGCGCGCTCTCTTTTTATGGGGCGGATAACGCCCGTAAGCGCGGGGAATGCTACCCTTACGCCCGTTATACCGATGAACCCGCCGCCCGCAATGACCCTTTCGCCTTGCGTTTAGATGAACATTGGGAGCTAAAAGCCTTATACCAAGATGCCGAAGCCGAAACAGGTTATCTGCGCGACCAAAACGTTTTTGGCGAAGGGGTGACCATCGAAGATAATATGGGCGTTTTGGTGCGCTACCGCAACGGGGTTTTATTGACCTATTCGTTAGTGGCGTTTTGCCCGTGGGAAGGGTTTAAGCTGGCCATCAGCGGCACGAAAGGGCGCTTGGAGTTGGACGAAGTGGAAGGTGGCACAACCTTCATCGCGGGCCAAGAGGAGACCTTGCGCGTGGAGCAAATCAACGCCCAAGTGAGCTATACCCGCCTGCGGATATTCCCCATGTGGGACGCGCCCTATGATGTGGCGGTGACGCAGGGCGACGGCGGGCACGGGGGCGGGGACGAAGCGCTCCTGCGCGATTTATTTGCGCTCGACCCGCCGCCAGACCCCTACCAGCGGGCGGCCAGCCATATAGATGGCGCGGCATCGGTTTTGGTTGGGATTGCCGCTAATGTATCCATAGAGACCGGCCTACCCGTGCAAGTGGACGATTTGATGCGCCTGGCTTAAGCACAGCTCATTCATCGCTAGGTCATGGTTTGGGGGCGCTAACGTTTCTCGCGTCGATGGCGCGCTTGCCCCACCAGCCGATGCCGGCCACCAGTAGCGCCAACCCAATTATCCGATGCCAAGCGCCCAGACCGAAGGTCTCCGCGATGAGCGCTGTGCCAAACCAGACGAGCAAGATAATCATCCCCAACAGGAACAAGCGCGTCAGGCGCGCGTTCAGCTGGCCGAGGCGGTCGAGCAAGATAGCTAATAACAACCATCCGCCCAAAAAGACGCCATAAAAGCTGAGGACGAAGGCCGCCCCATGTAGCGGCGAAATGGCCAAAGCCTCCCGCAGGAGCGGCCCGTTAACCGTCGTCCAGAATAGATAGGGACCGGGACTCAGCAAGTTCATCAATATGGCGGTCCCCAAAATCGCGCGGGCGCGCCCGTCGCTCGCCGTGCTTGCTCCCCCACCGATGCCCACCCCGCGCTTCCAATCGTTCCACGCGCCCCACGCTATCCACAATAGCAGGATGCCGCCCGCCAGCCGAATGATGGGGATAAGTCCGTCTGGCAATTGGCCCAAGATGAAGACCACGATGATGACGATAGGCGTATCGGTGATGATGGGCGCTAATAAGATGAGCGCGGCCCGCCGCCAACCGTATAGGAGCGTGATATTGGCCAGATAAGCTTGGAGCGGGCCGGGCAAGGCCGCCGCGCTAAGCCCCAAACCGATAGCTGGAATGATGAAGGTCTCTAACATGATGCGCGTGTTTTGTCCTCGTTAAGTTATTTAGGCGAGATGGTAAATGTCCCCATATTTAGTCTGTAGATATTGGATGTAATCGGCGCTTTGGATGCTTTCCCCCGTGATGTGGCGCGTCAACTCGTCGGATGTGAATTTGCGCCCGTGCTGGTGAATGTGACGGTTGAGCCAGCCTAAAAGCGTATCGAATTTGCCATTAGCGATTTCGTCGGGGATGCTAGGATGGTCTTGGAGCGCCTTTTTATAATATTGCGCCGCTAGCAAATTCCCCAGCGCGTAGGTGGGAAAATAACCCATCAGTCCCGCTGACCAATGCACATCTTGTAGGACGCCCACCGTATCGGTAGGGGGACGAATGCCCAAATACGCCTCGTATAGGTCATTCCATCGAGTGGGCAGTTCCGATACGCGAACATCCCCGCTGAGAATGCTCATCTCTAGTTCAAAGCGAATCATGATGTGCAGGTTGTAGGTGGCTTCGTCGGCCTCTACACGGATGAAGGAGGGCTGTACTTTGTTGATGGCGGCGTAGAACGTATCGAGGCTAACGTTATCGAGTTGGGGGAAGCTCTGCTTGAGTTGGGGCAAGGCCCACGACCAGAAGCCTTTGCTCCGCCCGACCATATTTTCCCACATGCGCGATTGCGATTCGTGCACGGCTAAAGATGTGCCGCTGGCCAAAATCGTGCCTTCTAATTGGGGGGCGATGCCCTGTTCATACATGCCGTGTCCGGCTTCGTGCATCATGCCGAAAAGCGCGGGATTGAGGAAGTTGGGGTCAAAGCGGGTGGTGATTCGCACATCGTCGCGGCTGAAATGGGTGCAAAAGGGATGTACAGAGATAGCTTGAGCGCCGCGGTTAAAATCGAAGCCGAAAGCCTTGATGACCGTGAGTGCGAATTCGCGCTGTTTTTCGATGTCGAAGGCTTGGTGTAGGACCGCATCGCTGACGCGGTTGCTCACCTCGGCGATGGCGGCGATGAGGTCTACGAGGGCGGGCTTATGGGCGTTGAAGATGGCTTTCACTTGGGCGCTGGTCATACCGCGTTCATACTGACCCAATAGGGCATCGTAGGGGTGGTCTTGATAGCCCAAATATTCCGCGGCGCGCAGGGCATAATCCACCAATTTTTCTAGCACGGGTTGAAAGCGCTTGAAGTCGTTATTGGCGCGGGCTTCTGCCCAAATGTGATGAGCATTGGCCACCAACTCGGTATATTGGGCGACAAAGTCGGTGGGGAATTTGGTAGCATCGGCATAATCTTCTTTGAAGACGCGCACAAGGCTAGCCTCGTCCGATTCATAAGCTTTGCCGTCAATATCGCGCTCGGCCGCTTCGATGAGCTTAGCGGTTTCGTCGCTGATGAATAATTCGTGGCGTAAGCGCGATAGGGTGGCCATTTGGCGGGCACGGGCCGCCGACCCGCCGACAGGCATGGCGGTTTGTTGGTCCCAACCCAATACCGATTCAATCATGTCGAGGTCTTGCAACATTTTCACGCGCTCGACCAGCGCATTGTAAGGTGATGCCATTGGGTATCCTCTCCATTGAATTGTTTTTAAGCGTGTTTAGTGTAGCAAAGCGGCCGCCGTCTGGCTATCGCCAACCATGACGATTTGCGACGCGCGCCAAGGTGGTCTATCATCTTAGCCCAATAGATTTTGAACGGAGAGCGGCAATGGGTTTATTAGCAGATAAAGTGCTGTTAGTGACTGGCGGCGGGTCTGGCATCGGTCGGGCGACGGCCTATCGGGCATCGCGCGAAGGGGCGGCGGTGCTCGTCGCTGATGTCAACGTCGCAGGAGGAGAAGAAACCGCCCATCATATCCAAGCAGAAGGCGGCGCGGCGCGCTTCATCAAAGCGGATGTCACCCGCGCTGATGAAGTCGAAGCGATGGTTCGGGCGGCGGTAGAGACCTTTGGCAAGCTAGATGCCGCTGTGAACAATGCCGGCATCTCTGGCGGGATGATGGCCCGCGTGCATGAGCTAGAGGAAGCGCTCTTTGACCAAGTGATTGCGGTCAACCTAAAAGGGGTGTGGCTATGCATGAAGTACGAAATCATGGCGATGGAGCCGAAAGGCGGCGTCATCGTCAACGTTGCTTCGGTCGCGGGGCTGATTGGCGCGCCCAAGGGTTCGGCCTATACCGCTAGCAAGCATGGCGTGGTCGGTTTGACGAAGGCGGCGGCGATAGAATATGCCCGCCGCGGCATCCGCATAAACGCTGTTTGCCCCGCCTATACCGAAACGCCGATGGTGACCGATGTTATTAATGCTAATCCCGAAATGGAGCGCCTCACCTTAGCCGCTATCCCCATGCGCCGCTTAGCGGACCCAACCGAAATTGCCGAGGGCATCGTCTGGTTATGCGCGCCCGCGGCTTCTTTCGTCACCGGTCACACGCTGGTTTTGGACGGCGGACTGACGGCAACTTGAGCGCGTGTTGGAGGCGAGATGAACCCCATTCCAGAGACTTTTAGCGGCTTTATCGCCGTCGTCAAAAGGGAATGCCCCACCTGCGTTTTGGTGGCGCCGCTATTGGTAGATTTGGCCGCGCGCATCCCTTTGATGGTCTATACCCAAGATGACCCCACGTTCCCGCAACAAGCGCCCTATGTGGTGGACGATAGCGACTTGGAACGCTCCTATCGTCTGAATATCGAGATTGTGCCTACGCTCATCCGTGTAGAAACTGGCCAAGAGCGCGGGCGTATCGTCGGTTGGAATCGGGCGGAATGGGAGCAATTCACGGGGGAAAGCCCCTTAGGAGAGGGCTTGCCGTCGGTGCGCGTCGGTTGTGGTAGCCGCACCCTAGACCCCAATATGCCGGAGATGCTAGCGGCTAAGTTCGGGACAGCGACGCTGAAATCGCGGCGGGTCGTCGTTGGAGATGCAGAAGACGACATCGAAGCCTGTTATGACCGTGGCTGGTCGGATGGCTTGCCGCTCGTGCCGCCGACAGAGGCGCGCGTATTGCGGATGTTAAGTGGCACCCCGCGCCCGCCTGATGAGGTTTTGGGATTGGTCCCGCCCGATTATGCCGAATGCACCGTAGAGAAAGTGGCCATAAACGCCGTCATGGCGGGGTGTAAAGCGGAGTATATGCCGGTCGTGTTGGCGGCAGTAGAAGCCGCGCTCATGGATGAATTTTGCCTGCATGGTTTGGTGGCCACCACCTATTTTTCCGGGCCGGTGGTCATCGTCAATGGGCCTATCGCCAAAGCGATTGGCATGAACAGCGGCGTGAACGCGCTGGGTCAAGGCAACCGCGCGAATGCCACCATCGGCCGCGCGCTCCAATTGGTGGTTCGGAATGTGGGCGGCGGCGTGCCCGGCGGCGTGGACCGCGCCACTTTGGGCAACCCCGGCAAATACACCTTTTGCTTCGCAGAAGATGAGGAAGGGTCCCCGTGGGAATCGTTGGCAGAAGAACGCGGCTTCCCCAAAGGCGCTTCTACCGTGACGCTCTTTGCTGGCGATGGCGTGACGGCTGTGATGGACCAAATTTCGCGCACGCCGCAATCGTTGGCGCGCACCTTTGCCGCCTCTTTGCGGACCGTTTGCCATAGCAAAATCGCCATGGCCGCAGATGCTATCCTTGTGGTATCGCCAGAACACGCCCGCGTGTTCAAAGAGGCGGGTTGGAGCAAGGCGCGCCTGCGCCAAGAGTTGGATAGTTTGCTCTTGCTCTCTGGAAAAGACCTCGTCCGCGGCGCACACGGGATAGAAGAAGGCATCCCGCCGTGGTTTGCCGATGCCACCTTGCCCAAATTCCGCCCCAATGGTCTGCACATCGTCCATGCGGGCGGGACAGCCGGCCTGTTCAGCGCGATTATCGGCGGGTGGCCGGCCACAGGGCAAACGGGTAGTAACGCAGTCACACGCGCTATCCAGATGGCGGCTACAGCATCTTAAAAAAGATAAAAAAACGGGCGCTTAAAAAATTATTTTTAGAAAGTATGATATGATGACTAAATCGTCCCCTAGCTCAAAGAAAGGCAAGTTATGCTGAAGCGACCCTTGATAGTCATTATCATCATGCTGGCATTTGTATGGGGTGCTATACCGCTGAGCGCGCAAGAATTGACGCCCGAACAACAAGAATTGTTTGACATTCTTCAAGATGCTTTTTCTGCAGTGCGCGACGCCTCTAGCTTTCGCTCCTCCGGCGAACAATCTATCAACCAAATCATCACTGTAACCAGCAATGGGCAAACGCTCACTTTGGAACAGGATATAGACCAAACGCTCGATGGACAAGTTAGCTTTGATGACGAGAACGGTATCAACGCGAGTATCACGCTTGACCAATCGCTCAGTATGTTGATGCCCGGCCAACCCCCCACCAATCTGGATATGACGATGGAACTCGTCATCTTTGAAGGCGTTTTGTACGTTCGTGTTAGCAATATCAGCCCGGCCAACATGGCGAGCTTTTTCCCGCAGGGCTGGGTGAACCTCAACGAAGACCAGACAAGCGTCTTTGCGGGCGTTATCAACGCTGACCAGTATGTGAATATGCTCTCCAACCAAATCTTCTATGAATTCACCGAGGAGATGGTAGCCAATATCGAGGTGTTGGAGGATGTGGAAGAAGAAGGGCAGATCTTAAAAGTTTATCAAGTCACCCTCGATACAGAGGCCTTAGCCGGCATGGAAATGATGGAGCAAGCTGTGGCGGCCTTCAACACGGGGGAGATGGATATGGCTAGCTTTATGGAGCAATATCTGCAAAATACGGAGATGATGCTGGTTATTTATATCATCAGCGATACGAACATCATCTACCGTGCGGATACTATCATGAATACCGATATGACCTTGAATGATTTTGCGGGCATACCTGGGCCTGTGAACCTCAAACAAGAGATGAGTAGTAGCCTCGTGTACAGCGATTTTAACGCGCCGGTAGAAATTAGCGACCCGACTAAAGAATAAGCGTGTCCGCCGCCGTCTGATACGAAAAAAGACCCGTCGCATAGCGGGTCTTTTTGGTGATGATCCCGGTAGGATTCGAACCTACGACCAGGTGCTTAAAAGGCACTTGCGCTACCACTGCGCTACGGGACCAACAGCACCCATTGTACATGGTTTTATAGCAGATTCAACCCTGTATCTCATATTCATAGCGCGTTCTAATGGTCGCGCGCCTTGCGCCAGCCGCTAGGTCTGCCGCCATTGCGCCGCGGTACAAAAAACATGGGAATATCGGGCTTCGCAGGGGGCGGCGCGCTAGGGATAGCTGGCATGACCTCGGTGGGTATATCCTCTGGTAAGCCCGGCGGAGGCGGGGCGACTAAGCTAGCCAACCACGCGGCGTTCAAATGGATTTGGCGGATGGGCGCGTTGAGCAAGTGGCGCACGAGCGCGATACTATCGTGGCGTAACGCTTCGTAGGTGGAGCGCGGCAAATCCGCCGCTTCTAAGTCATCGAGCGCTGTTTCTACAATGCCGCGGATTTCGGCATCCGTGACGCGCGGGTCATATTGGCGTTGTGCGATGTACGGGACGATGAGCTGACCCAGAACGCGCATCACAGGCAACGACTGGCCGCGGACCAACACGATTGGCGGATGTTCGGCATCGGCATATTCTGCATGATAAGCGCTAAACGAGGGAAATAGGGCGGCCGTCAGACGTTCGTACAAATTTAAATAGCCCCCAACCCACGCTTGAACACGCTGTTGCAGGTCGTCTGCTGTTGTTTTAGGCGCATCGCCAACAAGGATGAGCGCGCCATGTTTAGCTAGCTCGGTGGCCATGCGGGCGAGCTGTTGCGGTTCGCGCCCTTTCTGCCCCCCTAGCAAATGTGGGGCTACTTGGGCGCACGTAGCGATAAGGATGCGTTCGATACGGTTTAACATGGTGTTCTATCCTGCTAACACAAACCTAAACGCATTATAAGGCTTAAGGGTTTTCTTTGTAAATCACTTTGGTTTATATTACTCATAGTTTAAGAGCAAGGCCGAACACACCCAATAGGATATTAGGGTCAGTTTTGGCGCGATGAAGCGCTGAATCCGCCTAGAGCGGCACAATATAGCCATCGCGATACCATGCTTCTATCTGCGCTTCGGCGATGCCCTGTTGGGCCGCGGCAAGCGCTGTCCAGCCGTCGGGATAGCAGTTTGTCAAGCGGATGAGGTCGGGCGCCGCCAGATAATCGCCGCGGAAATCGTGATATATCCCGCGGGGGGCTAGATAACACCACACGGCCAATCTCCAGCGCGTTTGTGGCGTCAGAGGTCGGAAGGTATAAGCGAGTGGTTCGGCCACGCGCGCATTTTCAATCGTTTCTGCGTAGGCGGCTAACTGTCGCTCGACGCTGTAGTGCGTGTGCAGGTAGTCCAGCGTCTCCGCCGATGTCCGCCGTCGCGTTCGTAGGATGTCGTTGGCGATGTCGGCGGCGGTATCCACATCATCGTAATCTACTTTGTCCAACAACCCATCGGGTAGAAGTTCGCGGTGCGTGGAGATGCGGGCGGCGATGGCGGGCGTCCCGCACCCTAAAGATTCGTAGACCGTATTGCCGAAGGTCTCTACAAAGTTGCCCAGCGCCAAAGTCAGCGCGCCCATGCTGAAATATTGCGGCATTAAGGTTTGGGGTATCCAATCGTGGAAGATGACGTTGGCTTGGATGTCGCGCGCTTTTATCTCATCGGCGATTTGTTGATAAAAGGCCGCCACTTCACCCGATAGGGCTATATCCAACCACTTGGGCACGAGCGCTTTAATCTGTCGCCAGCCATAGCGATGCACCAGCTTATCTACTACGGCAATCGTCTGGAAGATGCCCTTGGTCGGCTCTGGGCGATGCGGATGCAGGATGAGCGTATCATGGCGCGGGTCTACGGGGATAATATCGCTTATCGCTTGGGGCGGAGTGGGTCGGAATTGCGCCCAATTGATGCCGTTATGGATGACGCGGATACGTTCCGCCAATTGGGGGAAAAAGCGCCCGCTCGTTTGCAAATAATGGTCGCGGGCGTAGTTAGAAATCATCACCAAGACATCGCCCGCGAACAAAAAGGACCCTAAAAGCGTTTCGGGATAGACGACATCGCGCAGAGAGACGACAGTTGGGATGTGACGGTAGACAAAAGGGAACAAGAATTCGCCATCATGCATATAAAAGCGGTCGGCGCGCGCCAAAAATTCGCCCATGTCTTGCACCATTGCGGCGAGATGATGCGCGGGAGTGGCGTAGGGGCCGGGGAAAGGCTGATGAAAGCGCAATATGGGCAATACTTGCACCCGCTCGCTCCATCGGAAAGGTTCGTATGAATCTGCGCGGCGGGTGCATAAAATAGTCACTTCGTGCCCGCGTTCGCCCAAGTAGAGCGCGATATTTTTGAGATGCTTGGTCGCGCCTCCCATCGTTTGGGATGGAAAGAGCGGGTTGATACAAAAGATGACCGTCCGCATACAGCGCTTTCTAGCGTATTCGGGTGCTTAAGCGCCTAAGTATAGCGCATTTGTCCACGCGCGGCGTCCCCAAATATCGCGCACGGTGACGCGCACGTAGGGACTTTGCCAGCCTTTCCAGTTGGCTAGGGCAAGCTCTGCATGGACAAGATTAGTGCCGCGAACGCTATTGAAGTCGCTACCGCGCCCGGTGATAAAAATCTGGGATGCGGGCGAACAATCCACAATCACTTGATTGTTCTCTATCCGCACGTCGTAAATTTCCGGCCCTGTGCTGGCGTAATAGTCGCCGCGTTTGAGCGCCGCTAAGATGGCGTCGGGCGTCAAGGTCTCGCTTTTGACCATCACCCACCCTAGGCAAGCGTCATCGCGGGTGGGGGCAAAGTGCGCATCGTCGGTGGCGAGGATGTGGTAACGCCCGCCCTGCGCCAACAAGCGGTCTACCAAATACCAGCCATCGGCGCGGTCGTTATCGTCGCGGGCGGTGCCATTAAAAATTTCAATCGCGTGGATGGGCCCTAGGGAGAGAATATCCGCTTCGCTGAGCGAATACCACGCGGGATGAGGGGCGAAGACAAAAGCGCCAGCCGCCAAAGCGCGCGCGGCCAAACCAGGGCCGGTCTCATCGGGGGTGTTGGGGGCGAAGTTGGGCGGCAGACCCACCGCCACGATGTGCCAATCTTCGCCTAATTGGGTTTGCGGCGCGTGCAATTCCGCCCCCAAAAAGGTGATAAACTCAGTCGTCTGGTAGGCGCTGGTATCGGTCAGCGGGTAGCCATAATGCGCGGAAAAATGGTCAGTGATGGCGAGGAAATGATACCCTGCGCGGCGATATAAAGCGCAAACCGCTTCAGGCGTCCAGCAACCATCTGAACAGGTTGAATGAGTGTGAAGATTGCCTTTCCAAAAGCGCCCAGCACGCTGGAAAAATGTTTGCATAATTGCCACATCCTATTGTTCAAGCTTGAGGGCAATAACTTATCATAGGGCTATTAAGGGATGGCTAAAGCGGGGTTAAAACTTGTTGGCCCACGTGCGGCGCAAGTTGCGCGTTGTTGGCCAGCCAAAGTTGTGTTAGGATGAAGCGCTTGTTGTCCATGGATGATGTACCATAAAAGGTTTGTGACCTTGGCGAATAAAACCTTGCAAAATCGTGCTAGTCCCCGTGTATCGCAAAGCGCCATTCGGACCGCTATTGCTTGTAATTTGTGCGGTTCGGGCGATGTGCGGCCGTATTGCCCCGAAAATGGCTTAGGGTTAGTCCAGTGCCAGGATTGCGAGCTGGTTTATGTCGGCGCGCGGCCATCGCCAGAAGAATTATACGCATTGTACGGCGAAACCTATTTCCACAACGATGAATCGGGCGTTGTGGGTTATAGCGATTATATCGCAGACGAGGCCAATATCCGCCGCACGGCCCAACGTCGCTTCGACCATATCGAGCGCTTCATCCAACCGGGGCGACTGCTCGATGTCGGTTGCGCGATGGGCTTTTTCATAGATGAGGTGGCGAAGCGTGGTTGGCAGGTGGAAGGGCTAGATGTTTCCGCTTTTGCCGTGCAGTATGTGCGGGAACGGTTTGGTCATGTGGCGCATCATGGCAGTTTGACCGAAGTACCCCTAGAGGCGGGGAAATACGACCTCATCACGATGTGGGATGTCATCGAACATGTGCCCGACCCCACCGCTTATGTGCGCCGCGCCGCCCAATTGCTCCGCTCAGGGGGCATATTAGAGCTGGCGACGCCCGATATTGGCAGTTTGCCGGCGCGCCTGACGGGAAAACGCTGGATAGGCTATAAACTATCGGAGGAGCACGTCTATTACTTTTCGGTCAAGACCCTGACGCGCCTGCTGGAAGAAGCGGGTTTTGAAGTGGCCCACATTCGCCATATCGGTAAATACGTCACGTTGCGCCTCTTTCTGGACCGTTTGGGGTTTTATGCGCCGTGGCTATCGCGCCCGCTACAATGGTTGGAGCGGGTGTTCAATATTTCTACACGGGCGTTTTATGTCAACCCCTTAGATATTGTGGCTATCACGGCGCGGCGGCGCTAAGGGCTTATGACCCCTATATTATTCGTCTCGTCTTATGTGGGGTTGGGCGGTGGCGAAACCGATTTACTCGCTTTGGCGGCCGCTGTCGCTCCGCACTATACGCCGCATCTGCTACTGCCCTACGAGGGACAATTGAGCGCCGCTTGGCGCGCCAACGGTTGGCCTGTTCATATCACGCCGTGGCGCGGGGCGAGCGTTTACTTTTGGCCGTCGGTTTGGGCGCGCTTCCCGGTTGTCGGGCGTTTTGCCCAAATTATGCGCCAGCATCATATACGCATTGTCCATAGCGATTATCATAGCTTGCCTATGGCGGTGGCCGCCGCCCGCCAAAACGGCATCCCCCTATTATGGACGTGTTGGGGGTGGTGGTTTCGCCCCAAAATTTGGCAAAGGCACTGGTTTAGCAGATTGGATGCCATTTTCGCCCGTTCACGCGCCATCAAGGACGGGTTTTTGGGTCAGCCTCCTTTTATGCCTGCCGAGCGGGTCGAATTGGTCTATTCCGGGGTGGATACGGAGCGCTTTCATCCCGCTGTGGATGGCATCCGCGTCCGTTGGGAAGCGGGCATCCCCCAACAAGCGCCTCTCGTCGCGATGATTGCGCGCTTCCAAGATGTGAAGGGCCATGATGTTTTCCAAGCGATGGCGCGCCATGTGGCGTTGCAAATGCCGCACGCGCATTTCATCGTCGCTGGGGAAAGCATCCATAATGTGTCTGCGGAAGATGCTTATAAGCGCCGCATCCTAGAGACAGCCGCCCAAGACCCTCTCCTCAAACGCTTGAAGTATATTGGGTTTCGGGAGGATGCGGAGCGCGTCATCGCTTCTGCTGATGTGGTCGTATGCGCTTCCGATTTTGAAAGTTATGGCCGTGTGAATGTGGAGGCGATGGCCTGCGCGAAACCGGTCGTTAGCACCAATCGCGGCGGCCCTGCGGAGACGGTTGTACATGGGGAGACGGGCTTTCTCGTCCCGCCGCGCGATGCGGCCGCGCTAGCAGAAGCGGTCATCCGCCTCTTGCGCGACCCCGATTTGCGCCAGCGCATGGGCGCGGCCGGGCGGGCGCGCGTATTAGCTCATTTTTCTGTAGAGGCGATGGCGCGCCCCTATCTGCGCTTATTTGCGGAATGGCTGGTTAACAAAAGCTGAGCACCGCCCCACTCCTCACAAGAACTTAAGCAAGGCGAGGTCCCAATCTTGATAACCCAGCCCGCGGTATAGCTTTTGGGCGATGTGATTTTCGGCATCTACCAAAATGAGGAGGTGCTTGGCGCCGCATTGGCGCGCGAATTTTTCGGCATGGGTCATCAGCGCCCGACCAACCCCCAATTGGCGATAGTCAGCTTCTACGAATAATTCAGTGATTTCTGCTTGGGGTGTGGGATAAAAAATCGCCATCACCACGCGAACGGCGGTGAAGCCCACCACGCGCCCGTCTACTTCGGCGAGGATGGGCGTTTCTACACGGCGCGGGTCGTCCAGACGTATAGCGATGTCTTGCGGCGCTTCGTAGACATCGTTAAAGAGGGCGTTCAAACGGGCGATGTGATGCGCGTCTGCGCTAGTGGCGACGCGGGTTATAATGGACATAGCCGCCTTTCTGTAGGAAGCGTTTTTGGTTTCAAAAACCCATCGTCTTGCCGATTAAATCTTTCATAATCTCGTTCGTGCCGCCGCCGATGGGCCCCCAGCGCATATCTAACCACGCCTTAGCGATGGGGTATTCTCGCATGTAGCCATAGCCGCCGTGTAATTGCAGACATTGGTCAATCACGCGGTTTTGTAAATCGGTCGCCCACCATTTGGCCATAGCCGCATCTTCTGCGCTCAGGTTTTTGGCCAAATGCTCTTGGATGCACCTATCCACGAAGACCCGCCCGATTTGAATTTCGGTCTTCATCTCGGCCAGCTTAAAGCGGGAATGTTGAAAAGTGCCAATCGGCCGCCCGAAGGCAGTACGTTCCTGACAATACTGTATCGTCCATTCTAGGGCGGCTTCTGCCGCAGCCAAAGCGCCCACCGCGATAACCAAACGTTCTTGCGGCAATTGTTGCATCAGGTAGTAAAAGCCATGCCCTTCTTCTCCGATACGGTTGGCGACCGGGACACGCACATCATGGAAAAAGAGTTCGGCGGTATCTTGGGCGTGCCAGCCCACTTTATCTAGGTTGCGCCCCCGCTCGAAGCCTTCCATACCGCGTTCGACGACCAGTAAACTGATGCCCTGATGCGCCTTGTCCGGGTCTGTTTTGCAGGCCACGATGACGAGGTCGGCATTAATGCCGTTGGTGATGAAGGTTTTGCTCCCGTTGAGGATATAATCATCGCCTTGGCGTATGGCGCGCGTTTGCATATTGGCGAGGTCGCTACCGCCGCTCGGTTCTGTCATGGCGATAGCGAGGATAGCTTCTCCCCGCGCCAACACGGGAAACCAACGCCTTTTTTGGTCTTCGTTGCCATAATGGAGGATGTAAGGGGCGGCGACATCGTTATGCAAGCTAAAGCCGGGTCCGGTGCAATTGGCTTTAGTGAAGGCTTCGGTCATGACCACGCTATAGCGGAAATCATCCACACCGCCCCCGCCGTATTCTTGGGGAACATCCATCAATAAATACCCCTGCTCGCCCGCTTTGCGCCAGAGTTCGCGCGGGACGATGCCCTCTTTTTCCCATTGCTCATGGAAGGGGGCGACCTCTTTTTCGATGAATTTTTGCACGGCGGCGCGGAATAAATCGTGTTCTTCGTTAAAAATGGTGCGTTTCATTCGCGGCTTCCTAACAGGCTCAACAGACGCGGCTATTGTAACCAAAGCGCGGGAGAAAACCAATGCGGTTGGCGTTCATAAAGCCGGCGCACGCCGAAGCATGTTGATGAGGATAGCTAAGGTGACTTTTATCATGTAGTAGACCGAACGGATGGGCGTAATGGAGGATTCGCCATATTGGCGGGCGTGCATCGTCACGGGGATTTCTTGCAGGCGTAACCCAGCGCGGCGCAAGATGACGATAGCTTCGGGTTCGGGGTAATCGTGGGGGTAATTGGCGGCAAAAAGGCGTATGGCGCGTTGGTTATAACCGCTGAAGCCCGATGTCGGGTCGGTGATGGGTTGGCGACAAATCAGCGTGAGCAAACGGCTGAGTAGGGCGATGCCTAAACGCCGCGATAGGGGCGTGCCGTAATCGCGGGCATCCCCCATCCAGCGCGAGCCAATGACGACATCGGCCACGCCATTTTGTAGCGCATCGAGCACTTTTTGGATGTCTTGGGGGGCGTGTTGGCCATCGCCGTCATTGCGAATGACGATGTCATAACCATAACGCGCGGCAAACTGGAAGCCGGTTTGCACCGCCGCGCCGATGCCGACGTTATAGGGCATGTTCAATACGAGAGCGCCGGCCTCTGCGGCTAGGCGGCCGGTCGCATCGCGCGAGCCATCGTTGATGACCAAGACATCTACCATGGGCAAGCAGGCGCGAATATTGCGGATAACCCGCTGGATATTGGGCGCTTCGTTATAAGCAGGCAAGATGATGAGGGTGCGCGGCTGAGCCATGTTTCGGCTATCTCCGTTATCGCTTGGGCCAGCAGTGTAATGCAAACCCCGCGCGAATACAATACGTTCTCCCCTCCGATAACTCGGCGCTCAGTCCGTGATTCGCCTGACGGTCGTTGGGCGCGTTAAGGTATTGAGCACGGGGCACGTCTCTTCTACGGCCGCGTGTAGGCGGGCGATGGCTTCTGTCCCCGCGGGCGATGCGACACGAGCGCTATAGCGGATGTTGTTCATTTGGGGCGGTTGGTCGTAGGGCAAGCCGACCACGCCGCTCATATCGAGTTCGCCATAGACTTCTACGCTAGCATCTGTCAAGGGGATATTCAACAAGACGGCTTGCAATAAATAGGTATGCAACAGGCAACTCGCCAAAGCGCCGAGGAGCATTTCCGGCGCGCTAGGCCCTAAAGCAGAACCGCCCAAAGCGGGTTTGGAATCGCTGATGAGCGTCGTATCGCCCATGGTGGTTGGGCGGGCGAACGTTTCATGAGAGAGGACCGACTGAGCGCTGATCGTGATGACCGCTGAGGTTGGGTCTGCTTGATAATCGGCGCGGCGTTGGGCCAATGCTACCGATTTGCGGCTGAGAAATTGGGCAATATCCGACATCGTGAGAGCCTCCTAAGCGCGCTTTTAAAGCACATTGTAGCGCGTCGGCGCTAGAATGCCAGCGTATCCGCCGTGGGCGGCTTGAAGTGGGTTCTATCCCTGCTCCAATTGCGCGCCATGTGTTACACTGTTTTTAGCGTTCATTAGGAAAGTAGCCCCCGATATGGCTAAACTCAAGCTAGATTTGCACGACATCTATAATAAAGGCGATAAAATCGAGGCGGAATTACAACGGATTCTCGCAGAGGCGCTAGAAACAAAAATAACGCTGGTGGAGATTATCCCCGGCAAAGGCAGTGGCCAGCTTAAAAAGCGCGTGTTGCGGTTTTTAGACCAAAAACATATTCGCGCTTTGTATCATCGCGTAGAAAAGGATGATAAAAATTTTGGGCGTATTTTCGTCCACTTCAGGCATTAACTTAGGTTGTTTTTGATGAGCGCGAAACTTGCGGGTGTTGGCAAGCATCGCCTCTATTTTATTGTCGTTTATTACAATTATTGCGAAGGACGCACGCATGAGCCAATATATCCTCGCCCTCGACCAAGGCACGACTTCTTCCCGCGCTATCCTTTTTGACCATGCCGGCAATGTCGTACGGGTAGCCCAAAGAGAATTCACCCAGATTTATCCTAAGGCCGGCTGGGTGGAACACGACCCCGAAGAAATTTGGCAAACGCAATTACAAGTGGCCCAAGAAGTGCTGGACAAGCTAGATGGAGACGTGGCGGCCATCGGCATCACCAACCAGCGCGAAACCACCATCGTTTGGGACCGAGAGACCGGCGAGCCGATATATAACGCCATCGTCTGGCAAGATAGGCGCACGGCCGGGCTTTGCGACGAGTTAAAAGCCGAAGGCTTCGATAAGGTCATCCTCGCCAAAACGGGTTTGGTGACAGACGCTTATTTTTCTGGCACAAAAGTTGCGTGGATACTGAATAACGTAGTCAAAGCGCGCGAATTGGCCGATATGGAGCGTTTGGCTTTTGGCACGGTGGATAGCTACCTCATCTGGCGTTTAACGGGGGGGCGCTTGCATATCACCGATGTGACGAACGCCAGCAGGACGCTATTATTCGATATTCACGCCCGCCAATGGTCTTCAGAGATTCTCAACCGCCTCAACATTCCGCTGTCCGTTCTGCCACAAGTTTTGCCTAGTAGCGCCATTTATGGGGAAACAGAGCCGCAATTATTCGGCAAGAGCATTAAAATTGCGGGGATTGCGGGCGACCAACAGGCGGCCACGTTTGGTCAGGCGTGTTATAGTCCCGGCTTAGCCAAAAACACCTATGGCACAGGATGTTTCGTCCTCATCAACACCGGAGATAAGCCGGTCGCTTCTAAGAATAATTTGTTGACCACCATTGCATGGCAGGTGGGCGAATCCGCGCCAATGCAATACGCGCTTGAAGGGAGCGTTTTTATCGCGGGGGCGGTGGTTCAGTGGTTGCGCGACGCGCTCAAGATGATTTCATCCGCCGAGGAAACAGAAGCTATCGCCACGAGCATCAGCGATAACGAGGGCGTATATATCGTGCCGGCTTTTGTCGGTCTGGGCGCCCCTTATTGGGATTCCTACGCGCGCGGCACGATTGTAGGGCTGACGCGCGGCACAGGGCGGGCGCATATCGTGCGGGCCGCTTTAGAGGCTATCGCTTACCAGACGCGCGACGTGATGGAAGCGATGCAAGCGGATTCGGGATTGCGTTTGCCCGCTTTGCGCGTAGATGGCGGCGCGGTGAATAACAATTTTCTGATGCAATTCCAAGCGGATATTTTGGGCGTGCCCGTCCAGCGCCCCGCTGTTACCGAGACGACAGCGCTAGGCGCGGCCTACCTAGCGGGGTTAGCTGTGGGCTTTTGGTCATCGCAAGAGGAAATCGCCAAACAATGGGCGGTGGAGCGCACGTTTGAGCCGAAGATGTCTATAGACGAGCGCGAAGCCCACTATGCGGGTTGGAAGCGGGCGGTGGAACGCGCCCAACATTGGGTGAATTCATGAACAAAAGAGGCGCACGAAGCGCCCCTTTAAGAAACAGTCGCTTTGCAAACGCCATCAAGGCGCGTCAGGGATAATCAACACCTGACCGATAGATAACAAATTGGGGTTGGCCAGGTTGTTGGCGGCTTGCAAGTCGGCGATGCTAACGCCATACAGACGGGCAATAGACCCCAGCGTTTCGCCGGCTTGCACGGTGTGGGTGCGCCCGCTGGCGCTAGGCGCTGGGGCGTCGCCTTCCCCGATAGCTGGCGCTTGGCATCCCGGCAACGTTAGCACTTGGCCGGGTTGGATGAGGTCGCCGACAATACCATTGGCCGCGCGCAATTCATCGAGATTGACGTTATTGTTGAGCGCGATACGGAATAAGTTATCACCAGAACGCACCGTGTAGGTGCAAGCTGTGCTGGTTGTGGTGTCATTCGGCGCGGCGGGCGTGCTGGCGAGGCTTTCCGCAGGCGTGGCAGATGGCTCTAGGGTGAAGGTGGGGAATTCAACGGCGCTGGGCGCTTGGGGCGTGATGATGCCTATACTCGTCGCGGTCGCTAAGGGGACGAAGGCCTGCGGGGTGGGGCTAGGCGTGACCAGCACTTGGCCGCTAAAGGCGTCTGTAGGCGTGGTCAAAGGCGGCTCGATGATGATCAAGGTAGGGGATACCACCGGGTCGAACGGGATAGACGGTTCGGTTGTTTCCTCTGCAATCTGCGCGTCGGCAGGGGTTGCGCTGGCGTCGGGCACAATGATGATGACGGTGGGGGTTGGCGATTCTACAACAGGCTGAACGGGCGCCCCTTGTTGGCTATCTACCGGTTGAAATTCGCCTTCCGCCGGCCGATAACACCCCGATAAGGTTACTAGCATGATGATGAACATGCAAATGACGAGCCTCTGCGATGACATCAATCACCTCTCCTTCGCAATAGTCCACAGCATCATTATAGCTGATAGACGCCTGATTTAACCACCACGCATTGTAGCATGGTCTGTGATGTGATGCTGTGAATTGGGTCAAATTGATTAAATCTGAGCGCTCGGCATGGTAGAATAAACATGAAGTCGTTAGAATTGTGCCTATATAGCAATCGCACGGGTTAGACCAGTAACCTGTCTTTCAAGAAAGGTAAGAGTGCGTGGAGCCAGCGAAACCCGTTAAAAAGCCTCGCATCCTCATCATTGATGATGACCCTTCTTTGCAACAATTGGTCAAAGTGCTCATTGAAAGGGCTGGGATGGAGCCTATCAGCGCGCTAAACGCGGTGGAAGCGGCCCAAATTTTACGCCAACGCCCCCTACCCGATTTAGTCATCCTCGATATGATGCTCCCGGAAGTGAGCGGGATTGATTTTTTGAAGCAAATGCGCGCCCGAAGCGTTTTTGACGCTTTGCCGGTCATCATCTTATCCGCCCTCGCTGACCCCGCCCAAATCCGCGAGGGGCTGGAAGCTGGCGCAGATCGCTATCTGACGAAACCTTATCTGGCCAATAACCTCATCAAAACCGTGCAAGAAGTATTGCGTAGCGGGCGTAAAAAAAGCTAGAACTTATTATCATTTTACGAGAGTGCTATGATGACCGATGCGGAACTAACCATTTTGAGCATTGTTGCAGAAGGAAAACGATTTGGCGCAGAAATCCAGCAGTTAATAGAAGAACGCGGTCTGCGTGAATGGATGACGATAGGTTTTGCATCGGTGTATTACATCCTCAGCAAGTTGGAGCGCCAAAAGATGGTTCGTAGCGAATTGCGCCCCGACGCCCGCGGCCCCGCGCGCAAGGTTTATGAAATCACCGAGGCGGGGTTAGGCATCTTGCAGACGGCTGTTTCTAATTTGCTTCGCCAACCCCGTCCGCTCGGCTCTGGTTTTGAATTGGGCTTGGTCAATTTGGGCGCGTTACGCCCCCTCCAAGCATATCAAGTGCTGTTGCATCACCTCGAAGATTTGCGGCGACAAATCAAAGCGATTGAACATTCATGGGATAAGCACCAACGCGAAGAAAGCTTCGACGCTACCGACAATCTGACGGCCTTATATACCCATAGCTTGGCGCTGATGCGCGCTGAACTCGCATGGTTGGAAGATTTCATCCGCGCTTGGGAAAACCGACATCCTGAAGTCAAAGAAACGCCATCTAGCAAGCTCAACCCCGCCACCACCGATGACCATAGCGCCCCGACTGTGTCGCACCGCAACCCCACGCCAGAGCCGGCGAAAATGTTACAACGCCTAAAACGCCCCAAAAAAGATTAGGCGCGTGGCGATGTCTGAGCTGGCGATTGTGGATTTTTACCCCGATAATTTGGCGATGGCCGCGCAAATGGCCCAAATCCTCGTAGAGGCTTTTAGGGAGCGCGCTCCTCACGCATGGCCCGACCGCGCCGCCGCTGACGAGGAAGTATCAGCGTTTGGGAATCCCGCGGTCATCTGCCGCGTCGCCATCAACCCAGCGGGAGAGGCCTTAGGGTGGGTGGGGGGCCTGCCAGAATATGATGGGCGCGTTTGGGAATTGCACCCATTAGCGGTGCATCCCGCCGTCCAAAAATGTGGCATTGGCCGCCGTCTGGTGGCCGATTTTGAGGAGCAGGTGCGCGCTCGTGGGGGATTAACGGTCATGCTGGGCACGGATGATGAAATGGGCGAGACCAGCTTGAGCGATGTTGATTTATATACAGACCTATGGGACAAGATTAAACATATCCAGAACCGCAAAGGGCACCCGTTTGAATTCTATCAGAAGTGCGGTTATCGCATTGTCGGCGTCATGCCCGACGCCAACGGACGCGGCAAACCCGATATTTACATGGCGAAGCGCATCGGCTAAACGCTCGTCGCCGCGGGCGCGCGCAACGTTTAATCAAGCTATGCTCGCGCGGTAGCGGGCGAATGGCTTCAATTATCTCAAAAATTCGTGAAAAAACGAACGAAACATCACAACAGTGGCGAACTATGGTAAACTACTAACGGCTTTATCGTAAGGAGTCGTTATTTCTCCGCACTACTACACAAATCAGAATTGACAAAATGAGGTGATTGATGAAAAACATTTGTGTCATTGGCTCCGGTTATGTGGGCTTGACAACGGGCACATGTTTTGCCGACCTCGGCAACAAAGTTATCACAGTAGATATTGATGAAAAGAAGATAGAACGCCTGCGTCAAGGCATCTTACCGATTTATGAACCGGGATTGAGCGAATTGGTATCGCGCAATGTGCAGGCGGAACGCTTGCACTTCACGACCTCTTATGAGGAGGGCCTGCGCGATGCCGAATTCGTGTTCATCTGTGTGGGGACGCCTTCGGGCGTGGATGGGGAAGCAGATTTGAAGTATGTGCGGGCGGCCGCGGAAACGATCGCTAAAACGATGACCCACCCGCTCATCATCATCAACAAATCCACTGTGCCCGTAGGCACGGGCGATTGGGTGGCGGACATCGTCAAGCGAAGCCAGCCCCAACCGATTGATTTTTGGGTGGTCAGTTGCCCAGAATTTTTGCGCGAGGGTTCGGCCATTGTGGATTTCATGAACCCAGACCGCGCCGTTTTTGGCTCGACGAATCGCGCCGCCGCCGAAAAAGTCGCCGAGTTGTACGCCCCGCTCAAAGCCCCTGCTGTCATCACCGATATTCGCACCGCCGAGATGATAAAGTACGCTTCTAACGCTTTTCTGGCCACGCGCATCAGCTTCATCAACGAGATTAGCATCATCTGTGAACGGCTGGGCGCAGATGTGGAAGAAGTGGCTCGCGGCATGGGTATTGATAAACGCATCGGACCCCATTTTTTGAAGGCCGGCGTCGGCTTCGGCGGTAGCTGTTTTCCTAAGGATGTGCAAGCGCTCGCTTACATGGCCCAAACCCACGGGATGCATCCCCAATTGCTGAACGCTGTTCTAGAGATCAACGATTTTCAACGTAAGCACATCGTCGTCAAAATTCGCGAATTATTGGGCAATCACCTAGAAAGTAAAGTCGTCGGCGTTTTGGGCTTGGCGTTCAAAGAAAATACGGATGACGTGCGCGAATCGCCCTCCCTTTCTATCATCCGCATGCTGATGAATCAAGGCGCTAGGGTCAAGGCGTATGACCCGGTGGCGATGGAAAATGCCTCGCGCGAGGTGCAAGGTATGGAACTATGCGATAACCCTTATGATGTGGCTTCGGGGGCTAATGTGCTCGCTGTTTTGACGCCGTGGAACGAATTCAAACAGCTAGACCTCAAGCGCATTTTCGCGAGCATGGACAACGACCACGACCGCATCTTCATTGATGGACGCAACATGTACGACCCCAATACTATCCGCGATATGGGGTTTGTGTATCGCGGGGTGGGGCGTGGCTTCCATGGCGAGGGCATTATCGTCAACGGCGAGTAAGGCCCCTTTTATGGCGCAAAAACATTAGGCGCGAGGGACGCTTCGCGCCTTTTTTCAGTATTTTTTAATGAAGCTTGATTATATTCACGCTATCAAGCGCTACCAACCGACGCTAGCGCGCGTCAGACCCTTGAATGTGAAGGACCTCGGGTGAATCCGTTAACATTTTGTTGTCTTGATAATGGCCTAACCGTCATTCTCAAAGAAACGCATCATAACCCCATCGTGAGTTGGTGGCTGGCCTATCGGGTGGGAAGCCGCAATGAACCCACTGGTAAAACGGGTAGCTCTCATTGGGTGGAGCACATGCTCTTTAAGGGCACCGAGCGTTTCCCCGCTGGCGTCCTAGACCGCGAGATTGACCGCGTCGGTGGGCAATGGAATGCCTTTACAGGCATGGATTACACTATGTATTACGCCACCTTGCCCGCTGAACACATCGCATTAGCGCGGGACGCCGAGCTAGACAGGATGACCAACGCCCTTTTTCATCCTGATGACGTCGAATCGGAGCGCACGGTTATCATCGCCGAGCGGCAAGGCGACGAAAACGAACCTATCTTCTGGTTGAATGAAGCGGTACGGGCGGCGGCTTTCCGTGTTCATGGTTATCATCATGAGATTATCGGCGATATGGCCGACTTGGAGACGATGAGCCGCGACGATTTATACGCGCATTATCGTTACCATTATGTGCCGTCTAATGCTATTTTGGTAGCTGTGGGGGATTTTTCGGCGCCGTCCCTGCTGGATACTATCTCGGCCACTTACGGCGCCCTGCCGGCCAGCCCCCCGCCTAAGCTTTTCAATCGT
This sequence comes from Anaerolineaceae bacterium, assembly GCA_037441665.1. Classification (GTDB taxonomy): domain Bacteria; phylum Chloroflexota; class Anaerolineae; order Aggregatilineales; family Phototrophicaceae; genus JBBIRQ01. The sequence continues at coordinate 206,617 of JBBIRQ010000008.1, forward strand.
CCCGAACCTGAACAGTGGGGTGAACGGCGCGTCATCGTAGAGCGTCCCGGCAAGACGGCCTTCTTCAAGGTGAGTTATCGCGCCCCACGGGCCCTAGACCCCGATTGGTTCGCGCTCGAATTGTTAGATAGCGTCCTGACCGGACCCAGCGGTATTGCCGATAATCGCACCAGCCGTTTGTATCAGGCGTTGGTCAAGACAGAGATTGCTGTCAGCGTCAGCGGCGCGTTGATGGCCACGTATGACCCCTATTGTTTGAGCATTGTGCTCACCTTGCGCGATGGCCGCACCCTAGAAGAAGCGGAAGCCGCCCTGTGGGCCGCCATCGAGCGCGTCCGCGCCGAAGGCATCCACGCGGAAGAATTGGCCCGCGCCCGCAAGCAAGCGCGCGCCGCCTTCGTCTATGAGACGGAACGCATCACCAGCCAAGCGTATTGGTTGGCGCGATCGGCTATTTTGGGCGATTACCAGTGGTACGATACCTATTTGTCGCGGCTAGATGCCGTCACGTTGGATGATATTCATGAAGTCGCGGCGTATTATCTGGCCCCACAAAATCGCACTGTTGGCTGGTTAGTGCCCGTTGAACCTGATGAACCCGATGAAGAAGAAGGGGATTCATGACGCTTCGCTCCTTGCCCGGCGCGCATAATATCACGCGCGCCGAACTCGATAATGGCATTGTGGTATTGGTCTACGAAAATTTCAGCGCCCAGTCGGTGGTCCTGTTTGGTTCTTTGCCGGCCGGTAGCCTATTCGAGGACAAAGAGCGGCTAGGACTCGCTTCAATGACGGCGGCATCGCTCTTACGGGGGACGCGCCGCCGCGACTTCGACGCGCTGAGCCGCGCTTTAGAAGACATCGGGGCGGACCTCGATTTTAGTAATCGCATCCACGATGTGAGCTTCGCGGGCAAGGCGCTAGCGGAAGATTTGCCGCTATTAATCGAGCTACTGGCCGAGAGTTTGCGTTATCCCACCTTCCCCGAAGAGGAGGTAAACCGTTTGCGCGGAGAGCGCATGACGGTTTTGCAGTATTTGCAACAGAACACCCGTTATCGGGCGGAATTGGCCTTCAACGCGGCGCTATACCCGCCAGAGCATCCCTATCATCAACCGTCATCGGGCACTTTGCAAAGCTTGCCACGCCTTTCGGCGGGGGATTTGCGCGATTTTCACCGCCGCCATTATGGGCCGCGGGGTATGGTCATCACGGTGGTGGGGGCGGTGAAGGCTTCTGATGCTATAGACATCGTCGCCCGCTTTTTAGCAGATTGGCGCAATGATGAACAACCATTACCGCCACCCCTGCCGCCTTTAGCGCCGCCTGCGGAGATGCACCGCATCTTCACACCTATGGCCGGCAAGTCGCAAGTAGATATTATCGTGGGCACGTTGGGGCCGTCGCGCTATGCTCCTGATTTCCCCTCCGCTTATCTGGCTAATAATATCCTCGGCTTATTCGGCATGATGGGGCGCATTGGTAGGGTCATCCGCGAGGAGTTGGGCTTGGCGTACTATGCTTATAGCCGTCTGGAAGGCGGCGAAGGCCCCGGCGCTTGGGCGGTGCTGGCGGGTGTAGAGCCAAACTATGTAGATAAAACCATCGAGCATATCATTATCGAGCTAGAGCGGCTGACCACCGAGTTAGTCAGCGAACAGGATTTGGCCGATAATCAGGCTTATTTCATTGGGCGTTTGCCGTTACGCCTAGAGAGCAACGAGGGCATCGCTGGCAATATCCATATGCTAGAGACGTACCGCCTCGGCTTGGACTATTGGGTCAATTACCCTGACCTCATCAACAATATCACCCGCGAGAGTGTACTAAAAGCCGCTCAGCATTACATCCGCCCTTCGGCGCTGGTCATCTCTTGCGCGGGCTAGCCATAGATCTGTTCCGCGACTGAAGGGAAGGTATGCGCTAGCGCTTCTGGCAAAACGCTCTTAAAAGCCACAAGCCCATGCCCGCTACCGATTTCCGCGAATTTGTAGGCGATGTCGCGTCGCTCTTCTTGGCGGGCCAGCAAGTGCACGGCCAGCGCGCGATTCGGCAGATAAAAGCGCGCCCGCGATTCATAACGCCCGACCGAATGGAAAATGCGCCGCGGTAAGGCATTGGCCGTGCGGAAGCGGTCTGCATATTCGATGAGTTTGTCTTGGCCGAGGCCCTTGCCCATCGGCGGCGAAATCATCATCAGATGGGCGAAGACGGCCGGGTTTTTGAGGGCGGCATGGGCCGCGGCAATGGCGCCCACATCCACCCCGCCGACGCCTAGATTGGTCGAATCAATGAGGTATTGGGTTTGCAAAAACGGCAATAGTTCGGTGAGCAGTGCGGCATAGTGGTTATCGTTGCTGACGTAGGTTTTGATGCGGTTGGTTTGGTCGCCGCTTTGCTTCATGGCGATGATGATAGGCTCCATACGGCCATGTTTGATGAGCGCATCGGCGATGTAAGGGACTTGTAGCGGGCCGACCATCCATTGACCATCCAACAAGATGAGCAGGGGATACATGACGCCGTGGCGCGGTTCGTAGCCGGGCGGGGTATAAACCCAGACTTTGCGCCCGCTGAAGCCGAGTTGGCGGCTATCGAAGCTATGCTCGTAGATGCGCCCGTGGGGTACACCGGCCAGCGCGCCCCAATCGGTGAAAGGGCGCGCTTTGGGCATCCGCAACACCGAGACGTTCGCTTGGGCGGTGGTCATCCGCAGGGGGTTACGCGGATCGGGTCGCCAATGGTTGGCCATGCGTTCCATTAAGTTCCGCTCGTTTTTTAGCGGCGTCATGGGGTCGTTGACGGCAATCATATAATCGAGCAAATCGTCTACTTCAAATTGGCCGCGCACATACCATAAGGTCGTGCCCGCCAAGCGTTGCATCGCGACGAAGGGCGGGTCAGTTGGGATAGTGTCGAGGTTTAACGCTACGTTCTTGATGCCCATTCCGGTATAAATGAACGTGGCGATACGTCCTTCCACCCACGGCCATACTGGGCGTTCTGCCAGTAAGTCATCTACCATGTGTTGCCGCGCCTCGTCGTTGGCGGCGGCTTTGGCATCGGCGAGAAAACGGTCGAAGGATTCCCATCTCGGCATAGCTTTGCTCCTCAAGGTAGGGTCGCGCTTTCACTATCGCCCATACGCTCCCCATTGATACATGATGGTTGTTATTGTAGCATTAGCCGCACAATCCGCCTAACAAATCGCGCAGAGAAGCTATAAAAAGTGCGCGAACGGCATTTGCCACAAAGCCAACCTAATAGCATAATAGACACGATATACACCACTGGTAAAGGACAAGCTGTGCGGCGACTTTTTTTTGTGATGCTACTCATTGGGCTGGGCGCTTGCGGTGGCGAAGCGCCGCCTTCGGCGACACAAGCGCCCCCAAGCGCGACGACCGCGCCCACTGCCGATGCCAGCGGCTTAGCGGCGCGCGTCAATGGGGTGGGCATTAGCCAAGAGGAATTCCAGCGCGCCTTGACGCGCAATAGCGCTGATACCACCATCGCCGATACCAACGCCTTGGCCGCCCAAACGTTAGAGACCTTGATTGAACAGGAACTCATCAACCAAGGCGCGGCTGAATTGGGTATTCGCGTCAATGATGAGGATGTGGCGGCGGTCATCGCTGATTTGCGACAGGTGAACGCCACGAGCGATGCCGAATGGCAGAATTGGTTAGCGCTCAACCAATATACAGAAGCGGAATTGCGCGCAGAACTCTACGACCAAGTGCTCACCCAGCGGGTTATCGAGCAATTTAGCGCGCGCTTTGTCGGGAATGTGCCCCAAGTGCGCGCCCGTCATATCCTCGTCCAGACGGAAGATGCCGCACTGGCCGTCTTGAACCGTCTGAACAATGGCGAAGATTTCGCGCTGGTTGCGGCGCAAACCTCCTTGGATACTACCACGCGCGAAAATGGCGGTGATCTCGGTTGGTTCGCCCACGACGAATTGACCGATGGCGTCTTAACCGATGTCGCTTTCAACCTGCGGCCGGGGCAAATCGCCGGCCCGGTGCCTACCAGCCTCGGCTATCATATCATCCAAGTGTTAGAAGTTGCCGAGCGCCCAGTCGAACCTGAACGTTTGACCATCCTCGTCCAAAACACGTTCAATAATTGGCTCACAGCGCTCAAACAAAAAGCGACCATCGAGCGTTTCCAGTGAATGAAGGATAGGGTTTATGTTAGGACGCGGGCGAAATCGCCTCTACAATATCATCAGTTTGGTGTTTGTGCTGTTGTCGTCGCTATTTGCCCTGTATGTGGTCTTTCGCTTAATCGGGGGCTAAAAGGATACCCTTATGACAGCGACACGCTTATATAATATTGTTACGGGCATTTTTTTACTGCTATCGGCGCTGGTCGTCATCTTCGTGATAACCCGCTTGATGCAAGCGCCCCAAGCGCAGGGGGTGGATGTATCGCGCTTGCCTACAGAAGTGCCCACCCTGACGCCGACCTTCACACATACTCCTACCAATACCTCTCTGCCGCCCTCGTGGACGCCGACTTTCACGCCTACGGATACCCCAACCGAGACGCACACCCCCACGCTGACGCCGACTGCATCGGCGACCATCACCGATACGCCGGGGCCGACCTTAACCCCCTCCTTGACCTTTACGCCATCGGCTAGCCCGACGTTCACGGCGACTTTTACACCAGAAGGCCCCACGCCCACCTTTACGCCGAGCGTATCGCCCTTTTTATTCGCCCTGCGCGACCCTGTGAACTTCGTGGCCAACTTCGCCAACCCATCGGCGGGTTGCGCGTGGCAGGGCATTGGGGGGCAGGTGCGCGACCTGAACGGCAACGAAATTACGGGCAATTTCCAAGTGCGCGTCTTCAACAGCGAAATTGACCGCACCGTGGCCATCGGCACGAATTCGTTATATGGCCCTGTGTCGGGTTGGGAAGTGGTGGTGGATAGCGCGGTCAATAACAAGCTTTATTTCGTGCAATTAGAGACGGCGAGCCAACGCCCGACGGTGATTTCACCGCGTATAGATGTGGTTTTCCCCGGCACATGCGACCGCAACGCGGCCATCATTACTTTCATCCAAACGCGCCCATTTTGAACAAACGGGCGAGGCGTTCCGCTTCGCCCTCACCAAAATAGCGTCCCGGCAGACCCTTTGAAGGGCCCGACGATGTCGGATGTAATCCAACCGCCGTAAAAATCGCCCGGCTGGGGTGTGGCCAGTTCGTCATCCACATAACAGGCGTCCATACGGCTGGGGTAAAATGCTAAATAGCCTTGGATGGTTTCGTAGCCCGACGACGGACGCAGATAAGCCCAAGCGGCATCTTCGGCGCGTTTATCGCCTACGCTTATCGTCCAATAGCTGGCAGTACCTTTGAATTCGCAAAAAGTTTGGCGTTTGGTTGGCGTCAGATACTGCATCAAGACATCGGCCGGGGGGATGTAGTAGACGGGCGGATGGCTGGTCTCTAGGACGCGATAGGCGCGCACGCTATCGGCCAGCGCGAGATTGTTGAACACAACGCGAATGCGTTTTTGCGTCGGTTCAACGCGCGGCGGCCGCGGATAATCCCAGACGGATTCTTGGCCGGGGCCGGGTGGAATATACGTTGGTCGCATTGGCTTTGCCCTAAACTCATTCACTGGTGTAAATGAGTTTGCGCGCCTTAGCTTAAAGGGAGATGATGGCGGGCTGAATCACTGCTCATCAACCGAAAAGGGCGCGCCACAGTAAAAATACCCCCATGCCGATGATAATCGTTGGGAGCAGGCTTTTGGCACGCCATGCCACCATGACGGCCGCCACACCGCCGATGAGATACGCATTCTGCGGCCTGATGTCCAATGTCCCGTCAGGAAAGAGCACCGCAGGAACGCTAATGGCGGTCAGCACCGCTACCGGCACATAACGGAGCGCCCGAAAAACGCGCTCTGGCAAGTGCACCCGTCCGACGATGGTCAAAACGGGATACCGCGCCAAAAAGGTGACAATCGCCATCCCTAGCACAAGCGCCAATTCGTCCAAAATCGCCTCATTTCGTCTAGCATCAACCCAACTATCTTAAACGCCAAGCACGATTACGGGCTTGTATATTGTTGCTCAGTTGGTGACGATGTGCAGTATCCAAATGTAGGGGCTTTGGCCGCCCTTGGCATCCGTGACCAAGAAATTGACCGCTCCCCCGCTCAATTCGGGCGACATGGGCAAGGATAACATGGCATCTTCCGCGACCATCCCTAGCGTGACGCCATCCAGTAGGAGCGTCTGCCCCGCCAGAGATGTTGATTCGCCCCAGCAGACATCGGGGATGCCAGCGTCTTCACACTGTACCGTCAATCCTTCGGCATCGGTCATGACGTTTAGCGCTTCATCCACTTGGGCGAGGCTGGGGTCTATGCGTTCGTCCGCGCCGACGGCATAGATGGCGAGCGTTCGCCCGCTGGTAGCCATGCCTTCGCTGATAAAAAGGGTGAGCGGCGCGCCGCGGCCGGTTTCGCTTGTGGCGAAGCCTTCTAAAAAGACCAAGAATTCTGCTGGGAGGCTTTGGGCATCGCCAATGACGAGGCGCGCCGTGGGGCCATCGAAGGCGATGCGAACGCTGTTAGGCGATGGCGGCACTTCCCCCGTGGTGGGCAAATTAGCCCCATAAGACGCTATTTCCCCCTCAGCTCGGTAGCATAGTCCCTCGTCAGCATCAGCGTTGAAGCGGGCGGCGATGGGTTCAGAATCGCCCAAGCCGAGGATGGTTGCCATATAGTCGCCTTGTGGCAAATTGGGGAAGCTGAGGAGAACGGCATTATCGCTCGCCCGCCGCGCGTCGCACAATAGCGCTACGCCCATCTCGCCGTCGGCCGTCGTCGCTAGCGCTTGCTGGGTTGCGAGATCAACAGAGGCGATGTGCAGTAATAGGGCGAAATCGCCCACCGCCCCCTCTTTGGCGCTCACTTGGAAGCTGATTGTGTCGCCGCTGTGCGCCTCGTTAAGTGGGATAGCTAGGGCGGCATCGGTCGCTTTTCCGATGTGCTCTTGGTCGTAGAGGGCGATGACAGACCCGCTGAGGTCTATTTGGCAATCGGCGGCGTCATCGCACTGATAAGGGTTTCCCGCGTCGTCTGTTAAGGGCTGTCCATCAGCGTTGAGGGCGGCGAGGATGGGGTCATAGCCGTGAGAAAGGCCTATCGCATAGGCCACAAGCGGTTGGTCGCTAGCCGCCATCGCCGACGTGATTTCTAGCTGTATGGGTTGGGAGCGGTTCGTGCCTTCGATGAAGTGGATGCCTTCTATGGCGATTAACCACTCGCCGTCCTGATTGGCATAATCGCCGATGAGGAGGGTTGTTTCTGCCGCTGTTTGAAAGATTATCTGGGCGGCTTTTTCGCTCGGCGGCACTAACCCAGAGCTAGGCAAATCTGCCCCGTAAAAGGCGGCGAAAGGGTCATCATCCGCGCAAAAAGCGGCGTCTTGTTCGTCGCTGGCAATGGCGAGCACAGGGTCTACATTGCCCATCCCCAACGCAGTGACCACATAGTCTAGGCCATCGGTCTTAGCGGGCAGGCGCAAAATGGCTTTGGGGATAAAACTTAAGCTTTCATCGCAGACTAGCGCTTGTTGCGCGCCCGCGGGCGCAATGGCCATCAGGACGATGAAGCAACTCATCAAGAGGATAGAGCGCATCCCAAACCTCCTTTAGCAATGCTCAGCTATAGCATCATAGGCGATAGCGGGTCGCTGGCCAACCGTTTTTAGCGGCGTGCGGGGAGAGATTAAGAGGTATTCAGCCAATCGTGACCTTCGCCGTCCGTTTCGCTGGTGGTCACTTCTACATATTGATTGCGGGGTTCGTCGCTTTCTTTGGTTGGGGTGGGTTTGAGCTGGCGCTCGCGCAGGAATAAGGTAGCTTCTTCATCATTTTTGAATAGGGGCGCTGGGCGGGTATCGCTTTCTTCCTCATGAGAGCTGTTGCGAGTGGGAGTTTCTTTATCCGCATAAATGACGATAACGCTAATATTGTCGCGTCCGCCGCGGCTATTGGCGAGGTCAATCAGGCGTTGGCTACAAATATCGGGGTCGTCTTCTTCCATGATGACGTCGGCGATTTCATGCGCTCTGACATGTAGGGTGAGGCCGTCCGAACACAGTACGATTCTATCGCCGGTGTGGAGTTTGAGGTCGGTATGGATGTCTACTTCGATAGAGTCGCCTTGTCCCAACGCGCGATACAAGACGTTTTTCATGGGGTGTTCTTCGGCTTCTTCGGCAGTGATGTGGCCGGCATCCACGAGGGCTTGCACAAAGCTATGGTCGGCGGTGAGTTGGATGATGTCGCCATTATGCCCATTGACCAAATAAGCTCGGCTATCGCCCACGTGGGCGAGGATGACTTCGGTATTACGGGCGAAAATCATCGTCAGGGTCGTGCCCATGCCTTTGAATTCGGGGATTTCTACGGCGCGTTCTACGATTTGGTCGTTGGCTTCGATGACGGCTTCGCGCAGACGTTGGGCGAGGTCGGCGCTATCGACATCTTGGTATTCATCTAGGGAGTGGTAAGGGCCTTCTGACATGCGTTGACGGATGATTTCAATGGCCAAGCGACTGGCTTCTTCGCCGGCGGCCGCGCCCCCCATACCATCCGCCACAATTGCCATGACATAACGCCCGTGCGCCCATAGATGCACATTATCTTCATTATTTTGGCGCACACGCCCCCGATTCGTCCGAGCGCTACTACGGAGGTTGACGCTATATCCCGGACTTTGCATACCGGACTCCTTAAACAAAACCTTGTTATTATTCTACCGAAGGACGGCTAGGGCGCAAGCAAAATTCAGCCGACCCTTGTACATCTCATGCTAATTACACAATAGCATAACCCGACTTAAACGACCCTATCAAAAGTGTTAGAAAGCTGGTACAGTAAGGATATATCCCAAAGGCAGATGATGGCATTTGGGATATGTTTATTAGGATGCCCTATGACACGCTTATCAGAGATATACCGCATTCACCAATTTATAGACACGTTCGCCCTTGGGCATTATGCGCGCGTCCTCGATGCGCTCGACCGCCGCACAGGTAAGACGGTGGCTTATAAGGTTTTGCGCCCGGAACATTTGCTGGACGATGGCGATATGCGTTGGGAATATCGGGCCTTCGGCAACGAAGCAACTTTATTGCACAAATTGGCTGATAGCCCCTCTGTCGTCAAATTGTTGGATTGCGGCTACCTCAGCGACCGCGCCGAAGCGCCGATGGATGGCGATATTGTGTCTTTTCAGAGCGATGTGATGGGGTTTGTGCGCGCATTATCCGATTTCGCCCAACGTGGCTGGCGGCCCTATTTGGCGTTGGAGCATTTGCCACGGACCATGAGCCTGTTTTATGCCATGCGTCCGACCCAACCGAACACGCGCTGGCGGCTTCCATCGGAGGAGGGTATCGCGCTGGCCTTGCAATTCGCCCAATTGTTGCGCCTCGCCCATCGCCAAGGTATCGTCTACCTCGATCATAAGCTAGAGCATGTGTATTGGGATGGAACGCATCTCCGCATTATTGATTTCAACAGTTCGCGTTATGTAGAAAATGGCAGCCAAGCGTCCCAAGACATCCGCCGCGATATTCACAATCTATGCGTCGGGGTGCTGTACCCCATCTTCACGGGGATGTCTCCCCAAAAAACCCAACTACGCCCCCAACCCAGTAGCCGCGATGAAGTCGAAGCGCGTTATCAAGACATCACCGAATTAGACTTCAATATGGAGCCGTTGCTGAGCCGCGATTTACAGGCTCTGCTCCAAGCGGGGGCGGCGATGCGCCTGAATGATATAGACGAATTCATCGCCGATTTGCAGTCTATCGCCGCTGAACATGGCTGGGATTTCCCCGACCGTTACACCAACCCCGCCAGCCGAGATGCCCGCGACCAAATGCGCGCCGGCCTCAAGCGTCTGCGCGAGGGCGAAGCCAAAATCCGCGAGGCCCGCGACCTGTTCCGCGAGGCGGCCATCCACGATGGCATCAGCGCCGATTTAGAGAATGAGCTACGGCGTTTGGTGAAATTGGTGAACGAATTGCTGAATAAGCGCGTGATACCGTGATGAACCCGCAACCGCACATCGTCTATTACATCAGTGGGCACGGTTTCGGACATGCGGCGCGCCAAGCGCCCATCATCCGCCGCTTGGCCCAACGTGGCGCGCGCCTCACTATCCGCACCCCGGTTATCACCAAGTTTTTTGATGTGCCTAATGTCGTGGTGCATCAAGAGCGCTATGATATTGGCATCATTCAGCCCGATTCGCTCCATGTGGATATTCCCGCTACTTTTGCGTGGTATGCCGCATTTTCGGCTCGGCGCGATAGCATCATCGCCCGCGAGGTCGCCTTCATCCGCGAGAACGAGGGGCGCTTGGTAGTGAGCGATATGCCGCCTATCGCCTTCGCCATCGCGCGGGAAGTGGGCATTCCCTCTTTGGCGTTGACGCATTTCACGTGGGATTGGGTCTATGCGCATTATATCGCCCAATATCCCCAGTATGCGCCCCTCATTGACGCTATCCGCGCCGATTATGGGCTGGCGACGCGGGCGTTGCAAATGCCTTTCGCCCATGCTTTTGATATGTTCCCCGCTGTAGAGCCGCTCCCCTTGGTGGTTAACGACATCGTGCGCGACCGTCAAGCTGTGCGCTCCGCCTTTCGCGTCCCTGATGACCACCGTCTAGCGCTCCTTTCGATGGGCGGCATGGTGTGGGGCGATACCAACCTAGCGCCATTGGCGGAAAAACCGCTGTGGACTTTTTTGGTTGTGCCGGAGATATGGGAGAAAGTAGCGCATCTGGCTAATGTCCGCCTCGTCCCCACCGAATATCCGCATTATCATGACCTCATCGCCGCGGCTGATGTGGTCGTCGGGAAAGCGGGTTGGTCTACGGTGGCCGAATGCATCGCGCATCGCACGCCGCTACTTTATACCGTGCGCGATGATTACCGCGAAAACGAACTTTTGGTAGATGCTTTGTGCAATTTCGCTAAAAGTCGTCTCGTCAAAAAGCACGAATTTGAAAGAGGGGAATGGGTGGCTTTGCTCGACGATTTAACCCATGGCGATGATTGCTGGCCCGCTATCGCCACCGATGGCGCCGACCAAGCCGCCGCGAAAATCTGGCAATGGGCGATAACTTAGCGATGTTATCGCGTCATCTGAATTGTGTAAATTATCTAATGAACCCCTTGTAAAATCCCACGAACTTCATGCAACTTGCCTGATAGGTATGATAAACTGTCTTTCATCAATAGGTGGCTTTGATGCCAAGGGGTTACTTTATGGAACAATTGCAATTGCGTACCCATGATTATATCGCCTTAGAAAAACAATATAACGCCAACAATTATAAACCGCTCGATGTGGTGCTAGAGCGCGGAGAAGGCATTTGGGTGTGGGATGTGGAAGGCAAGCGCTATCTCGACTTTTTGAGCGCTTATTCTGCTGTCAACCAAGGGCACGCGCACCCGCGCATTTACCAAGCGCTTGTAGAGCAAGCGCAACGCCTGCCGCTGACCTCGCGCGCGTTCCGCAACGACCAACTGCCCTTGCTAGCCAAAGAACTGTGCGAGTTGTTGGGCTACGAGAAGATGTTGCCCATGAATAGCGGGGCGGAAGCGGTAGAGACCGCCTTGAAGCTGGCCCGCAAATGGGGATATAAGGTGAAAGGCGTGCCCGAAGACCGCGCAGAAATCATCGTCTGCGATGGCAATTTCCAGGGGCGCACGATCTCTATCATCAGTTTTTCGCCAGAGGCCCAATACAAAGATGGCTTTGGCCCCTTTACCCCCGGCTTCAAGATGATTCCTTACGGTTCGGCAGAGGCGCTAGAAGCGGCCATCACGCCTAATACGGTCGCTTTTTCGGTAGAACCCATTCAAGGCGAAGGGGGCGTCATCGTGCCGCCAGAAGGCTATTTGCGCCAAGTGCGGGAGATTTGCACACGGCACAATGTGTTGTTCTTTGCCGATGAAATCCAAACGGGTTTGGGGCGGACGGGCAAATGGCTAGCCAGCGATTGGGAAGATGTGCGCGCGGACATCATCGCCTTGGGCAAGGCCCTTTCCGGCGGTTTTTACCCGGTATCTGCTGTGTTGACCTCTGCTGAGATTATGGACGTCTTCAAACCCGGCGACCACGGCTCGACATTTGGCGGCAATCCTTTAGGCGCGGCGGTGGCGCGGGCCGCTTTGGCCGTCCTGCGCGATGAAGGCCTCATCGAGAACGCCCACCAGCAAGGGCAATACCTGATGGGTCGCCTAAAACGCATCGAAAGCCCGCATATCAAAGAGGTGCGCGGGCGCGGGTTGCTCATCGGCGTGGAATTGCACGATGCCGCCGGGGGCGCGCGCCGTTTTTGCGAAGCGTTGATGGAAAAAGGGTTGCTATCCAAAGAAACCCATGAAAACGTCGTCCGCTTCGCCCCGCCGTTGTGCATCACGCGGGAAGATATTGATTGGGCGATGGAACGCATCGAAGCGGTATTGACGATGGCGTGAAGGCAGAGGGCCTAGCCACAGCTAGGCCCCTTCTACATGTTGCCCCAACCAGCTGGCAATCGCTGGGATGTCTACGTTGCCTTGGGCGACTTCTAGCACATAATCCGCGATTTCCCTTTGCGTCCATCGGGGGCGGTAACCGTTGCGCTCTAAAAAGCGGGTGAGCGCTAACGTTGCCGTGCGTTTATTGCCATCTACAAAGAGATGATGATAAGCCAAGCCGTGCAGTAATGCCGCGGCTTTTTCGTAGAAGGTGGGGAATTGCTCCTCGCCAAAGAGGTACATTGACGGCCGCCGCACCGCATATTGTAAGCCGTGGCGGTCGCGGACGTGGGGGATTTCTCCCGTGACGGATTCATTGATGCTGTAAATTTCGTTGGCGGTTAGATAGCTTATTTTCATCGCTTAGCCAGCTCGTCTAATAACCAGCGATGCTCGCTCAGGATACGGTTAATAACCGCTATATCGCGCGCGGCATCGGGTGGCATCGGGGAAGATAAAGGCTGTATAGGTAACCAAGCCGCAAATTGCCCCAAGCTGTGTTCGCCTTGGGCCAAGGCCAACATCTGCTTGAGCGCGTCTTCCTGCGCCCACCGCACAGCGTAGCCGTTGACTTCTGACATGAAGATACCGGCCACGGTAGCGGTACGTTTATTGCCATCCGTGAAGGGGTGATTGCGGGTGATGGAGTGCATCAACGCCGCGACCTTTTCCGCCAGTGTTGGGTAAGCGTCTGCGCCAAAAGCGCTGGCTTGGGGGCGCAAAAGGGCTGATTCTAACAAACCCATATCACGGATTTTTTGCGCCCCGCTCAAAATCCGCGCGTTGTTGAGCACAGTGCCATTGATATATACGAGTTCATCCAATGTCAGGTAACGCAACGGCGCAAACCCCATGGGTCTATGAAATGTTATTCTACCAAGCTTAACCGTGTCGCTCCAACCAGCGCAACCCTTGGAATGCACCCACGTATAGCTTTAAGGTATAATTTCCCCTCTCAAGAACGGAGTTTAAGGCATGGTTCACCAGCAAAATATATACCCGATTTGGGACCCGAAGATGCGCGCCAACCCACAGGCACTTTACGCTCAGATGCGCCGCGAAAATCCCATCTATGGCGCGATTGGTCCAGCAACAGGGCGGCGTTTTTGGTTTTTCACTCGTTATGAAGATTGCGTGGCGGTGCTCAAAGACCCGCGCTTCGGCAAAGATTTGGAGCGCCACCTAACGCCCGAAGAACGCGCTAAAGCGCTAGCCCAAGCGCCCGACTTCCAGCCCAACCCGGCCTTCGACGCGGTGAACTATCACCTGTTGAATATGGACCCGCCCGACCACACCCGTTTACGCGCGCTGGTGCATAAGGCTTTCACGCCGCGGGCGGTGGATAATCTGAAGCCGCGTATCGCGCAAATCGCCACCGATTTGTTGGATGCCTTGCCTGAACACGGCGAAATAGACTTGCTCGCCGCTTATGGCTTTCCCCTGCCCATCACGGTTATTGCGGAGATGTTGGGCGTACCCGCGCGCGACCGCGACAAATTCCGCGAATGGACGCGCGTCTTGCTCTTTGGCATGAACGAGGAAGCGGCTATCAGCGCTGTGATGGAATTTATGATGTATATTCACGCCCTTATTGATGCCCGCCAAGCAGACCCCCAAGATGATATTCTGACCGGGCTGGTCCAAGCGGAAGAAGGGGGCGATAAGCTGAACCGCCAAGAATTGATGAGCATGATTTTTTTGTTGTTGGTGGCCGGGCACGAAACCACTGTCAACCTGATTGGTAACGGCACATTGGCCCTGCTCCAGCATCCTGACCAGATGGCGCTACTGCGCGCCAACCCGCGCTATATCGAATCGGCCATCGAGGAGATGTTGCGCTACAACGGCCCCGTAGAGACGCCGACCTTGCGTTGGGCGTTGGAAGATGTCTACTTCGATGGCCACCACATCCGAAAAGGGGATTTAATCATGCCTAGCCTTTTGGCTGCCAACCGCGACCCCGCGATGTTCCCCAATCCCGACGTGTTCGATATTCGGCGCACCCCCAACCGACATATCGCTTTTGGCGCGGGCATCCATTATTGCTTGGGCGCGCCGCTCGCTCGCCTAGAGGGACAAATTGCCATTAACTTGTTGTTGGAGCGCCTGCCGCAACTAAAACTCAGCGTCGCCGTGGAGCAATTAGAGTGGAATGATAACCTGCTCCTGCATGGGATGAAAGCTTTGCCCGTGCGTTTTTGAAGCGCTTGTTGAACGACGTGGGGGATTATAAAGCCATCGTAGTATGGTAAAATAAGCGCTAAAAGAGCATATCATGACCCGACCCCAACGCGCGATTCGCACCCAAGCTATCATCCTCAAACGGCAAGACCTCGGCGAGGCTGACCGCTTGTTAACCTTGCTGACGCCCAATGCGGGTAAATTGAGCGCGGTAGCCAAAGGGGCGCGCAAACCCAATAGCGCCAAAACCGGGCACGTGGAGCTTTATACGCGCGCTGATGTGCTCCTCCACAAAGGGCGCGATTTGGATATTTTGGTACAAGCGGAGGTTGTCGAGCCGTTTTTACCCCTGCGCGAAGATTTGTTGCGCGGCGCTTATGCCCATTACGCCGTCGAATTGCTCGACCGCTTCACCGAAAGCGGGGATGACGATTTGCGGCGGGCGTTCATCCTCCTGCGCGATATTTTCCAGCGGCTCTGTGTTGAGGAGGAGTTGCGCTTGCCGATACGTTATTACGAGATGCATTTATTGGACGCCTTGGGTTTTCGCCCGGAATTGCTCCATTGTGTGGTCAGCCGCGAACCCATTTTGCCGCAAGACCAGTTTTTCAGCGCGCAAGATGGCGGCGTCGTCAGCCCCGAATACTGCCACCTCAGCGCTCATCCTATGCCTATCAGCATGAATGCCCTCAAGCTATTGCGTCATCTGCAAAGAAGCCGTTACGACACCGTACGCACCCTAAAAGTGCCCCCCGCCGTCCATGACGAAGCCGAACGGGTGATGTTGGCTTATATCACCTACTTGTTGGAGCGTCGTCTGCAAAGTGTTGATTTCTTAAAGCGCATCCGCCGTCCGCTGGGATGATGAGCGACACGGTTTAGAGCGGTGATTCAAGCTTTCTAGCTGGGCGATGAGGTCTTCTACTTCCGCTTTTAGGCGCGCGAACAAGACCGACGTATCGGCCCCTAGTTTGCGTTCTAGCAGATAAAGCTCTAGTTTGATAGAAGCGACCCGCCCGCGCACGTCGTGGGCATAATCGCGGATGAGTTCACGGTAAATCTCCACCGTTTGGTCATCTAAGACCATCTCTAAACAAGGCTTGAGCGTGGTTGCGACGGTATCATCAGACATGGCGCTATCCTTTTAGCATTGACCAAGCATCACTTATATGTATGGATTATCATTATCACAAAAGATTAAGCAGACATAACGCGAAGATTACAGCCGTCGTCAGAGCGCCAATTTTCCTGTAGACTACTTAAAGAGAGACTTTATCTTGAGGAGATACGCCATGCTCAAACAGGCCCTTATCAGTGTATCCTTACTCATTTTGTTGACATCGTGTGGCAGTGCGACGCCCACAGGCAATACCAGAAATGACCTGCAAGCCGCGCAAAATCTATTGCCGAACATCAACGGTTATACGCGCTATGATGTAGATAACGTGCTCGATGCGCTCACGGCGGCGGGCGGCGGTGCGGCGCTGACATCCGGGAATTTGCCGGTGGCGGGGGCCATCGCCAAAATAGACCAGATGGTGCAATGTTACCAAGATGTCGGCGCGGTGGCCGCGAATACCTATGTACAACTCGACGTCAGCAGTATCATCGGACGCGGCGGCATTCCGAGCGCGGGCGTGGTCGCGGTCATCAACCAGACGCGCGTTGTGGATAACTTCCTCAGTTGTGCGCTAGGGAGCGGTAGCAACGCGCGCGCCCAAAGCGCCGAATTAGAACCCTGCAGTGGTAGCGGCAGTTTCGTTTATCAGGGCGATACGATCACTTATTTGTACGCCGCTACAGACTTCCAACTGTGCCAATATTTTCAACAACACTTCAATAATTTGCGGAATACCCCCTAGCGCAAATGGGGCGGATGTGGCATGGTTCGCCCCAAATGTATAAAAATCAAGACAGGTGATAAGGGTTCATTGGGGTTATCTTTACAGCGATGGGGCATGTGGTATACACTGACTACAATTCGCATAGGTACGCTTAAGATAACCCATGAAGACTTTTCATCTGGCGCTCCTCGGTCCGCCGCAACTGTATAACGATGGTCAAGGGGAAACTATCCAAAGACGCAAAGCGCTAGCGCTACTCATCTATCTGGCCATGACGCGCCAGATAGCGCGCCGCGAGTGGTTGGCGAGCTTGCTATGGCCCGATGCTCCGTTATCGCGCGGGTTATCGAACCTGCGGACGGCTATTTGGTCGCTGAAAGAGACGCTGGGCGACGATTGGGCGTTGGCGGAGGGCGATACTGTGGCGCTCGACCCCGCCTTAGCGTTAACAGTGGATGTGCGCCAGTTCCGCGCCTTGCTGACGACGCGCACCGAACAGCGCGAAAGTTGCCTTTTGCAGGCGCTCAATCTGTATCAGGGGGATTTTTTGACGGGTTTCACCTTGTCGGGTAGCCCTGAATATGAAGATTGGGTGTATATCGAACGCGAAAACTTGCGCGGGCAATATGGCGCCGCCTTAGATGAATATATCGAATGGCTCATCGCTAAGGGCGACCCCCCTGCCGCTTTGCCCTATGCACGACGGCGCGTTCAACTAGACCCTTTGAACGAACTCGCGCAACAACAACTCTTGCGCCTGCTGGCGTGGACAGGGCAGATGAGCGCGGCCTTGAGCCACTATCGGGCATATGAAACGCTGTTGAGGAGCGAATTAGGCATCGTGCCCTCGCCAGAGACCGAAGCGCTCCAGCGGGCGATTGCCGCGCGCCAATTGCCACAGCTAAGCGTCCTGCCAACCGCCGAAAGCGCCCCAGAACCCCGTAAAACATCGGCGCATTTGCCATCCCAAACCTTGCCGTTTGTCGGGCGGGAGGCGGAATTAGAGGCGATAAGCGCCCAACTCATGCGTTCAGATTGCCGCTTGCTCACCTTGCACGGCCCCGGCGGGGTGGGCAAGACGCGCTTGGCTATCCGCTTTGCGGAACAAGTGGCGGGCCGCCAAGCCATCGGTTTTGTTTCCCTAGTGCCCATTTTAGCGGCTGAAGGCATCGCGCCGGCCATCCTCGCGGCGTTGGGCCTGCAGAAGCCGGATACACAATCGAGCTTGGACTTTTTGTGCCGCTCGTTAGAGGGGCAAAATATGTTGTTGGTGCTCGATAATTATGAGCATTTGTTGCCCGATACGCAGATTATTGAGACGCTGATAACCCGATTGCCGCAGTTGCAATTGCTGGTCACATCGCGCGAGCGCTTGAATCTGCGTGAAGAATGGGTGGTAGAGGTGGATGGTCTGGATTATCCCCTATCGGCCCAAACGCCGTATTGGCAACGCTATAGCGCTATCGAACTGTTCACGCTCAGCGCCCGCCGCGCCAACCACGCCTTTAGTTTGGATGAAGCGGATGCGCCGTCTATCATCGAAATTTGCCGCTTCGTGGGGGGATTGCCTTTGGGCATTGAACTGGCGGCGGCGTGGAGCGACGTTTTATCGCCGTCAGAAATCGCGGCGGAACTACGGCGCGGCGCGGATCTCCTCACCACCGATGCCCAGAATGTGCCCCCGCGCCAACGGAGCGTTCGCGCTGTTTTAGACTATGCGTGGTCGCGTTTGACGACGAGTGAGCGCGAGGTGATGATGCGCTTGGCGCTCTTCGTGGGCGTTTTTCGCTTGGACGAAGCCCAGTCCATCACTGGCGCATCTCTGGGCATTTTGCGCCGCCTGCTCCACCAGCACTTAGTACGCCGCTTGCCAGAAGGACCCTACTATCTGCACGAGTTGGTGCGCCAGTACGCCGCTAGCCAATTGACGGATGAGGCGCATCATCAGGCCGAAGTCGCCTTCTATCGTTATTATGCCGATTATTTAGCCGACCAAATGCCCCGCTTAAAATCGAGCCAGCAACGCGCTAGCGCCCGCGACATCTTCTCTCGGTGGGACAATATCGCCCAAGCGTGCCAACTCATGGTCAACGCGCGCGTATGGGCGAGGCTGAATAGCGCCCTAGAGACAATATGGCTCACTTATCATCCTTTCCAACGTCTGACGGAGTTAGAGTCCCTTTTTGCGCGGGCTACCGAAGCGATAGCCGCCCAAAACGACCGCTCCCCACAAGAGGACATCGCTTATGCCGCTTGGCTAGGGGTTTTAGCGGGCATCCGCCGCCACCGCGACCACCACTCCGACGTGTCGAGACTGAATGAACTGGGTCTGGCGCTCCTCGAAAAGCACCCGAATGAAGCGGCGTCGGCTTGGCCTTTGCTGGTGATTTCCGCTAGCCATATTTTTGCGGGCGCGCCTTCTCAGCACTTCCAACCGCTCATTTTGCGCGCTTTGGGGTTTTATCGGGGGGCAAACGATATTTGGGGGCAGGCCTTCGCCTTATATATCTACGCTTATACCTTGCATAACGCCGGCCATTATCACGAGGTCGTGCCCTACTGCATGGAAGCGTTGGAGCTATTCCAGCGGACAGGTCAGCCGTGGGGTATGGTTATCACCCTAGATTTATTAGGGGAACATGCTAGTACCTTGGGCGATTATCCCGCGGCTCGGCAACATTATGAGCGCGAATTGCATTATGTTGAGCTCATGGGCGATAACTTATATTACAACAGGCTCAAAGCGGAGATTGAAGAACTTTTCCTGTTAGATTATGACCCGATGCGCTCGCTCCGCAATTTGGAAGGCGCGCGCGATATGTTCTTGCAAGAAGGCAACCGCTTGAGCTTGGCGTGGGTCCTTTACCAAATGGCATGGAATTACTATGTACAAGAGGACTACCAAGAAGCGCATGACCATTATCATCAAGCGTGGTCGCTATTCCAAGAGTTAGGGGAAGCCCAAGGTATGGCGTGGTCGCAAGTCTTTATGGCGGCTATCGCCGTAGAGCAAAGCGCCTATACCCAAGTGGACGCCTATTTGAATGGAGCATTGCTGAGTATCGAGGGGGTGGCGATGCCTTGGGTGGTCTGTGGGGTGGATTTTGTGCGGGGCGATTTTTCGCTAGCCCGTGGCGATTGGTCGGGGGCGGCTAAATGTTACCAGCGCGCGCTTGCCCTTGCCTACGAGATCCAATCGGCATTGCAAACCGCGCGCCATATTCTGGGCGCGGCCGCTTGGGCTGGCGCGGTGGGGCGAGTGGAGGAAGCCTTGCGCTGGACGCAGTATATCCTCTTCCAACCGGTGCAAGACGTGCTCATCCAAAAGCGCGGACGCGCCTTGCTACAGGCTTATGGTCAGGCGGATGTAGCGGCTCTCTCTCTTCCGATAGCTACGCTGACAGCCGATATGTGGGCGGCGCTCGTGACCGAAGTCTTAGAGGTTTTGGAGATGGGCGCGCAAACGGGCTAAAGCTTAGCGCCGCTGGTGCAAATCCTCCTTGACCGTGGTAGTATCGTAAGGTCGTGACAGGCAAATGGAAAAAGGCTCACAATGCGTATCGCTTTGTTATCCGATATTCATGGCAATTGGCACGCCTTAAAGGCGGTGTTGGCGGATTTGTCCACCGCTGGCGAGATGGATTACATCTGGTGCTTGGGCGATTTGGCGGCCTTCGGGGGGCGGCCGGCCGAATGCATCCGCCGTGTGCGCGAGTTGGAAGAGCAATACGGCAAGGATAAGTGTAAAGTTCTGGGCGGCAATACAGACCGTTATCTCGTCACGGGGGAGCGCTTCCCCCAACGTCCCGCCAAAGATGCCGAGGCCTTCGCGCGGTTGGCGCGCGATTGGACAACGCGCGATGCCATCCTCAATTGGAACTTGCAACAACTGCTGTGGGACGATTACCAATATCTCGCTAGCATCATCGGCAAAGAGACGTGGGTTTACGCCGATAATTACGGCGGTATCATCGGGTATCACGCTATCCCCGGCGATGACGAAGCGATGAACCTGCGCCCCGATTCGCCCGATGAAGAAGCGCGCGACGCCCTTTTAGACCGCCAAGGGCGCATGGGCATCGGCGGGCATACCCATTTGCCCATGGACCGCGACCTCGGACGGTGGCGCGCTATCAATCCGGGGAGCGTTGGCCTGTCTTTCACCCAGAAGGGCAAAGCCGAATGGGGCATTGTAACCATTGACCGCGGCGAAGCGCACGTCGAATTGCGCGCTATCCCCTACGATGTAGAGGCCGCCATCGCCGACTTAGCGGCCAGCGATTATCCATATGTCGAATGGGCCGCAACCCGTTTGCGCCCCTAGTAGGAGCTTGGCGATGCCCAAACGAGATAAACTTTTCGCTGATATGGCCCGCGAAGATGCTGTAGCTGTTTTGCTGGTCGCGCAGGTGGGCGGTATGCCCGGCGAAATCCAGCTCATCGTACAGACGGCCGCTTATGATGCGGCCCAAGGCGGATTGCGTCCCTTGAATAATTATATTATTCGGGTGTTGGGCGTGTTGGAGCAACGTATTCATGACCTCGGCATGACGGCGGATACCGTCGCCATCCATGATGACCACCCTTTGCTCTACCAGCACAACGCGCCCCCTGTGGCCCTCTTTTTCCGCGGGAAACCTGCAGATGTTCATGAACTCATCGTTGATATTTCTCAAGCCCATGCTAGCACGTTTGGCCCGTGGCGCGCTTTCCCCCTCTATTTGAACGTCGAACAACCGCTAGTCACCCTATTGACATCGGGCGGTGGATTGTTGGGGCAGATGCCGCAACCCCTCGCCGACCGCCTCGTTAAGGTGCTAGAGAAGCACGCGCTGGAATATAAAGCGCTGAGCGACACCGCCACCCCCGACATCCACGATAACGTTATGCTCAAGGGGCAGAAGGCTAAGGCGCTCCAAGTTGGCGACTCTTTTTTCATCGCAAATGCCTTTTCTATCGAGGAGTTGGGCAAGGTTTAGGCGCGGCGTACGGTTGACGCCCATGCCCCCCATGCTATAATTCGCCCCCATTAGCGCGATTCGCGCGCTGTAACGATGTTTAGCTGGAGTAGACCTTTATGCCGCGTATGAGGCACATCTATCTTTTACTGTGGGCGCTGATGATAGGGGGCGTGGCCGTTTTGCCATCGGCCGGGCAAGAGAACTTGCTCAGCGACCCCGGTTTT
This sequence comes from Anaerolineaceae bacterium, assembly GCA_037441665.1. Lineage (GTDB taxonomy): Bacteria > Chloroflexota > Anaerolineae > Aggregatilineales > Phototrophicaceae > JBBIRQ01. Next base: position 228,405 of record JBBIRQ010000008.1, read on the forward strand.
GAAGGCAACTATACGGGCCGTGGCCGTGCCGATTTCAACTTCCCGGAAGCGTGGGGCGGGTGGTGGATAGACCAACCGCGTAGCACTGAATGGATGAATATTGAGCCAATCGCGTATCCCCATACGGGCGGTTTTAAGCGTTCAGGCGGTAAATCGCAATCTATCAGCCGCGGTTATGGCACTTTTACAGCGGCTGTTTATCAAAGCGTGCAAAACGTACCCGCCGGCACCCAATTACGGGCGAGCGTGTACTACTTTTTAGAGAACGTATCGGAGAGCAATTCCCAAGTTCGCATTGGTATCGGCAATAACACCGGCGGCAACCCCACCGCCGCGGGGATTGTTTGGTCGCCGTGGGGCACAACTGTGCAATCGTGGAATCAAGTCAGTGTGGATGCCGTGGCGACCGGCGGCGAAGTGACCGTCTATATTTATGCGACGCAAACATGGCCCAACGACCCTAACGCCGTTTATTTGGATGATGCTTCTTTGGTGGCCATCGGCACGGGCGCTGTCCCCACTGCGGCCAGCGGCGGCACGACCGGCGGTGTGGTAGCCGCGCCGACAACGCCGCCTTTAGCGGGCGTGTCGGGCCCTGTGGCGCAGTTTGTCCGCCCGCAAGGCGCTAGCGAAGATGGTACGATTGTGCATGTGGTGCAATCGGGCGATACGTTGGCGGCGATTTCTGTAGCCTATGGTGTGCCCGCTAGCGAAATCCTCGCCTTAAATGGGCTATCTGATGGGCGCTTGTTACAAGTCGGCCAGCGGCTAGTCATCCAAACGCCAGAAGCCCAACCCGTCGCCGAAGAACCTATAGAGACCGAAGCGCCGAGTTCCACAGGGGCAGAAACAGAAGTCGAAGTCGCCCAAGCACCGACAGCGGAGCCATCGGCGACGCCATCCCCTGAACCTACGCCTATCCCAGCAACGCCCACCATCCCACCCACTGCGCCGGTCGTTTCTGCCCAAACAGAACGTCAGAACCCAACCAATCCAGAGCCGCGGGTATGCGTCTTATTGTATGAGGATAGCAACCAGAATCGTATTTTAGAAGGCGGGGAAACAGCCTTAGCGGGTGGTTCTATCCGCATCGAAGATGGCAATGGCGCGGTGGTGGCCGAGCGAGAGACCACCGGCGAAGAACCCTTCTGCTTTGATGTCCTCGCCCCCGGCGATTATACCGCTATCGCTAGCGCGCCTGATGGTTACGGGTTGACGACCCCCGCGCGTTTGTTGGTGCGGGTGCGCGCGGGCGCGGGGTCGAATTTATCCTTTGGGGCGGCGCAAGGGGTGGCGGTCGCGGTCGCGCCCACAGCTGATGCCGTTGTGGAAACCCCGCCGACGGGCTCGGTCAGCGCAGATGACGCAGGCAACCCGATTGAAAACATCTTGGCCGTCAGCGGACTTATCGTTTTAGGCTTGGCGGGCATTATTTTGGTGGGCGGTTTGGGGGCTTCGGTATTGATGCGCCGTCGCTAAGACTATCGAAAGGTCATGTTCATGCGTCGTCTAATCACGTTTTTATGGTTGTTGCTCCTCGGCGTTGGTGTGGCTGACGCCCAGACCGGTGGCCAAGTGTGCGTCCGTTCCTACGAAGACCGCAATAACAACAGCCGATATGACGCCGGCGAGCCGCTCATCACGCGCGGCGTGAGCGCCAACTTACTGGATGCCAACGGTATTATCATCCGCACAGCCCGACTAGAAGAATCGTCTTTAGCCGCCCAAGGCATCATCTGCTTTCAATTGCTACCGTCTGGCCAATATTCGGTGAATGTCATCAGTGGCGCATATAACCCAACCGGCTCTAACTTATTCACGGTATCGGTGAGCGATGTTGGCGCGCCGGAATTATTCGACTATGGGGCCACGTTGGTCGTCAGCGATAGCGCAACCGTGAGCCAGCCTGCCCCGACCGCTACGGTAGACCGCGATACCGTGTTGCGCGCCATCTTTTTCAGCGCTTTGGGCGCAGTAATTGTGTTAGTGGCCATGACTATCGTGGGATTGGTATTCTATTGGTTGCTCTTTGCTGGTCGCCTGCGGGAATTGCGGGCGGCCCAAGCATATGCCCGCGCCACCAGCACTGGTTCGATGCGGGCTGTAGGGGATAGCGGCAGGCTACCCGCGGTGCGCCCCGATACCGGCCCGATGTCGGCCGTCCAATTGGGGCCAACTGGCACGGTGCGCCCTACCGAACCCTACGAAGCGCCGCCAGTCAACCCCGATGATGATACCGGCCGTCATCCGGCAGTCGAGTGATCGCTTGTAAGGAAGTGGCGCGTCAGCCCAATAGCAGGTGTAGGGCGCGCCACCCAAACCCCAAAGCGAAGCCGAGGGCGATGATAGCGGTAACTAACCAAGCTAGCCCCGCTAATACAAAGCGCCCCCCTTCGCCGACGGCGTGCCGCGCGGGTGGCTCGTGCCGATGCGGGGCATAGGTTTTGATGAGCAACCAGCCATGCCCCAAAAAGGCGCGCGCGCGTACCCAGCCAAAATGCGCCCCCAAGCCGAAAAGATAGGCGAAAACCGCTTCTACAATGATTATCATCTACTTTGGTTTTTCTGCAGGACTTTGATAGCCCATGCCGCTGTTTGGCTGACCGCCTCATCATGGTGCGTTTGATAAGCGCTGAGCGCGCTGATAGCGGAAGGCAACCCGATTTGTGCTAAGGTCTCGATAATTTCGGTCAAGATAGCTGGGTCGTCGGTTTGGTTGAGGGCGTCTATAAGCGCTTTTACCACCATCTCGCCGCCGATACTCGTTAAACTACGCGCCGCGAAGTAACGCACGTTGCTATCTGCATCGGACAAAAAATGCTGGACGAGGGCGGGGGCCGCCTGTGGGTCGCCCAACAAGCCTAATGATTCTGCGACTTGGGAACGCACGCGGCTATCTTCGTCGTCCAACAAACTCAAGAGGGGGGCCACAGCTTGGGCATCGTTCAAAAACCCCAAGGAGCGGGCGGCTTGGGCGCGGACCGCGCTATCATCATCCGCCAAAGCGCTGATGAGCGGCTGTAGCGCGCGGCTATCTCGCCAATTGCCCAAGACTTCCGCGACCCGCACACGGACGATAGGCGAAGCATCATCCAAGGCGCTAATCAACGGCTCTAGGGTGTCTTCGTCGCGCAGGCGTCCTAGCACCCAAGCGGCGTTGGCGCGTAGTTCGGGGTCGTCTTCGGTCAACAGACGGTTGACATAATCGCTGGTAGTGGGTTCAAATTCGTCCATCGTGTGCTATTCCTAACGCTACGCGCCCGAATC
>JBBIRQ010000009.1:0-197188 GCA_037441665.1 Anaerolineaceae bacterium
GTAGCGATGCGCCCTTGCATCTGAACACGGACAAGGACATCTGGTACATCGAGAATTGGAGCATCTGGCTGGATGTGTACATCATCATCATGACCATCCCAGCTTTACTCAAACAAAAAGGCGCTTTCTAAGGGCTTATCTGTGCAGTGAAGGGGGGAAAAGGGGTCGCTCATCCGCGACCTCTTTTCGTTTTGGGTGCTTTCATTGGGTGCTTTCATTCCGCCTTGACGATTACCCCCCACTCCCCTACAATAACCTTTCCTTAATTACTTTAGGTGACCGATGTTTGAGAGTTTAAGTCAACGCTTACAAAATACCTTCGAGCGTCTGACCGGTTCTGGCAAATTGACAGAAAATGATGTCAAAACGGCCATGCGCGATGTGCGTATGGCATTGCTAGAAGCGGATGTTGCCCTATCGGTGGTTAAGGATTTCATCAACCGAGTGACAGAGCGCGCTATTGGCGCAGAGGTTCATAAAAGCTTACGTCCGGGGCAACAAGTCATTAAAATTGTCCATGAGGAGTTGCGCGCCGTCTTAGGAGAACCCGGACGGTTGAACTTTTCGGGTAGCGCAAAACCGCACGTCATCATGCTTGTTGGCCTGCAGGGTTCTGGTAAAACAACCACAGCCGCTAAATTGGCGATTCATCTACGCCGCGAGGGGCGTCAACCTTTCTTCATCGCGGCCGATACTTATCGTCCAGCCGCTGTAGAACAACTCGTGACGCTCGCTAAACAAATCAACGTGCCTATTTACGAAGAAGGCACTCGCGCTAAACCACCAGAGATTGTCTCTCGTGGTATAAAAGCGGCCCAAACTGCCCAAGCGGGCGTCGTCATCATTGATACGGCGGGCCGTCTGCAGATTGATGATAACCTGATGTCTGAACTACAAGACATCAAACAGCGCACTAAGCCGGCTGAAATCCTACTAGTGGCTGATGCGATGACAGGTCAGGAGGCGGTGAATATCGCCCGTGGCTTCAACGAGCGCGTTGGGTTGACGGGTCTTATCCTGACGAAAGTAGACGGTGACGCCCGTGGTGGTGCGGCGCTATCTATGCGCGCTGTAACTGGGGTGCCCATCAAATTTCTTGGCACGGGCGAAAAACTCGATGGTTTTGAAATCTTCCATCCCGATCGCCTCGTAGACCGCATCCTAGGCATGGGCGATGTCATGACGCTCATCGAAAAAGCGGAAGAAGCTTATGATGAGGCAGAAGCCCTTAAATTACAAAAGAAGCTGTTAGAAAATCAGTTCACTTTGCAAGACTTTTTGGAGCAATTGCAAAAAATTCGTAAGATGGGCCCCATCAGTCAATTATTAATGATGATGCCCGGAATGAGCCGTTTCCGCGACCAAATTAATAACGAAGAAGCAGAAAAACGCCTAAGGCGCGTAGAAGCCATCATCAATTCCATGACGCCACAAGAGCGCGAGAAGCCCAAAATCTTGAACGCCAGCCGCAAGAAACGGATTGCCGCCGGTAGCGGTGTAGAAGTGCGCGATGTTAACGATGTCCTAAAACAGTTCCAACAAATGCAAACAATGATGGGGCAATTGCGAAAAGGCAAATTCCCCGGCATGTCCGGTTTGCCGCCGGGCATGCGCTGAGCAAATGCATATCGCTATTATCTAACTAAGGAGTATCCACTATCATGGTTCGTATTCGTCTTACTCGGATGGGGTCTAAAAGACAACCCGTTTATCGTATCGTGGTCACCAACCAACGCGATGCCCGCGATGGTAAGTTCATCGAAATTATTGGCCATTACAACCCGCGCACCCGCCCCGCTACAGAAGTCGTAGATGAAGCGCGCGCGCTCCACTGGCTCAGCGTCGGCGCACAGCCTAGTGATTCTGTTTTAACCATCTTAAAACACACGGGCACGCTCGAACGGCTGGAACGTCTGAAAAAGGGCGAATCGTTAGAAGCATTATTGGCTGAAGCCGAAGCCAATAAACCCGCTTTGCCCAGCCCCAAAACCAACTACCCCGCGCCAGCCGCCGGCCAATCTTGGCGCAAGCTACGCGAAGCCGCTAATCAAACAGAATCATAAGTCAGACCATGCTAAGGGCGACCAATGGCAGAAGAAGAACTCGTGCGATATATCGCCGAAAATCTCGTCAATTATCCCGACCAAGTCCGCTTGAACAGGCGGGATAGCGGCAAATCTATCATCTTAGAATTGCACGTCGCTCCTGAAGATATGGGACGTGTCATCGGCAAAAATGGGCGCGTAGCAAACTCGATACGCGCCTTGTTGCGTGCCCTTCCCCCTCATAAAGGTATGCGCGTCATCTTAGAGATAGATTGATGTCTAAACCTGATTATCTATTGTTAGGTAAGATATTGCGCCCGCACGGCATCAAAGGCGAGGTGCGCGCAATGATTCTGACAGATTACCCAGAGCGTCTGCAGAGCCTAGATGCGGTCTATTTGTCTACGAATCCGCAATCGGCAAATCCTAAAGCCTACACTATCGAAAAGTCGCGCTTACATCAGGGCTACTTCCTCATCAAATTTGTTGGGATTAATGACCGCACCGATGCGGAACGTCTGCGAGAAGCTTATCTCATGGTGGATATTCACCATGCTGTGCCATTAGAAGACGATGAAATATATCTCTATCAACTTATTGGTTTACAAGTACAGCTTGAAGATGGGCGAGACCTAGGCACGCTAACCGACATTCTAGAAACGGGCGCGAACTATGTTTACATCGTCACTAGCGAGCAATACGGAGAAGTGTTGATACCTGCGACACCACTAACGATTGTCGAGACCGATATTGAAAATAAACGGCTGATAGTCAATCTTCCGCAGGGATTACTCCCCTCTTCGTAAATTCTTATGCTTGACAAGTTGAAGCATAGCTTGCTATGCTGTTTTCGACGACTCATCAAGCTTTTCTGGAATCCCAATTGAACGAAACGAAATATTGGCTGGGTTTTAGCCTGATACCGCATATTGGGCCGGTTCGTGTCCGCCAACTAAAACGATATTTTGGCACACTCGCGACTGCTTGGCGCGCCGATAGCCATAGTCTAAAGGCTAGCGGACTAGACGATAAGTCCCTAGACGCGCTCATCAAACGGCGCGCGCACTTAGATTTGGATGCAGAATTACAAAAAGTAGCCCAGCATCATGCTCACGTGTTGACGATGGATGATGAGGACTACCCACCGCTCTTGCGAGAACTCAATGATGCGCCGACGGTTCTATACGTTATCGGTAAAATCCAACCGCAAGATACACAAGCCATCGCCATTGTCGGAACGCGCAAGGCGACAAACTACGGACGAGAGGCCGCTTTCAAATTATCGCGAGGGTTAGCGACAAATGGACTGACTATCGTTTCTGGATTAGCCCAAGGTATTGATAAAGCGGCCCATGAAGGCGCGCTCGCCGCCAACGGAAGAACAATCGCGGTGCTCGGATGCGGTATACAAACAATCTATCCTAAACAACACGTATCGCTAGCGCGCAAAATCGTTGAAAAAGGTGCGCTCATCACCGAATTTCCTATTGGTACGCCGCCAACAGGGATTAACTTCCCAAGACGCAATCGCATCATGAGTGGTATGTCGTTGGGCGTCTTGGTTGTAGAAGCGCCTGAAAAAAGCGGAGCGCTCATCACGGCCCAAGAGGCCTTAGAACAGGGTCGCGAAGTGTTTGCAGTGCCAGCCAACATCTTCAACGCTATGGGGCGCGGTTGTAACCAACTCATACAAGATGGCGCTAAATTAGTCGCCGATGTCGAAGACGTTTTATATGAGTTGAAGCTAACCAATCAACAAGTGACAACTCACTTGAAGGCTAAACAAACAATACCCGCCAACGAAACAGAGCAAGTTATCTTGAATCAATTGAGCGTAGACCCAATTCACATAGACGAGCTATCCCGATTGATAAACTTACCCGTAGCCACAGTGATGAGCACTTTGACGATACTGGAGCTAAAAGGTCTTGCTAAAGAGGTCGGCTCTATGCAATACTGCCGAACCTAATTTGCTGAGTAAGGAATAACCCCAAATGGAACATTATTACGCAATGATTATGGCCGGCGGGGGCGGCACCCGACTTTGGCCACTCAGCCGAAAAAACACGCCTAAACAAGTCCTGCCATTGGTGGAAGAACATTCTCTATTCCGCACAAGTGTACTGCGCTTGGCCCCACTCTTTCCGCCAGAACGTATTTACGTAGTTACCGGTAGCAACATTGTAGAAAGCCTACGCGCAGAGACGCCAGAAATTCCAGCCGAAAACTTCATCGTAGAACCCTATGGGCGCGACTCGGCCCCAGCCGCGGCTTTAGGCATCACCGTCATTCATAAGCGAGACCCCCAAGCCATCGTGGCTATCTTAACTGCTGACCATCATATCGCTAAAAAAGAGGATTTCCGCAATGTCCTAAAATTCTCCGCGGAAATTGCTCAAAAAGGACATATTGTCACCTTAGGTATTTCTCCTACTTTTCCCGCAACAGGCTTTGGATATATCCGCCAAGGCGAAAAGCTAGAACAAATCGGTCATTACACGGCTTACCAATCATTAGGATTCACAGAAAAACCCGATGTCATCCGCGCCACACGCTTTCTAGCCACGGGAGAATATACATGGAATTCCGGGATGTTCATATGGACGGCCGAGATGGCCATGAGCGAATTTGAGCGCCAACGTCCCCAGATGTACCAATTGATGCGCGCACTCCACCCTGTTATTGATACACCCGCCTTCTTCGACAAATTGCATGAAGTTTGGGAGGATATGCCCAAGATTTCCATTGACTTCGCCATTATGGAAGGCGCGCGCCAAATGGTCGTTATTCCCGTAGATATTGGCTGGAGCGATGTTGGTAGTTGGGCTTCATTATTTGATGTGTTGGAGCAAGATAAATTCGGCAACTGTTCTAAGGGCGCTTCGGCAGATAGTCGTATCGCGCTAGATACCCGCGATACACTGGTGTATAGCCATCGCCTAACGGTGACCATTGGGGTGCGTGACATGATTATTGTGGATACTGCAGATGCTTTACTCATCTGCCACCGAGACCGCGCCCAAGAGGTCAAAGATGTAGTGAACTACTTGCGCGCAAACAAAAATGATGATTATCTATAAAAGGCATAACTATCGAGGTATATGGTGAGCGAACAACTACAAGCCTACTGCGTGAAGTGCAAAACGAAGCGAACGATTGATAATGCTCAAGCAGTATATACAGCATCAGGCACGCCTGCGGTCAGTGGAAATTGCCCAACATGCGGAACGAAATTATTTCGCATGGGAGAAATAAAAGCGCACGCCGCTATTCCCAAACCAGACCCACAACCGCGCGCATCGCGCCAAAAGACGAGCGGCAAAAAATCTGCCAAAAGCGCAAAAACCACCCGTAAAACGGCTTCTAAGCGAGGCGTGAAGAAAGGGTCTATCGGTAAATTAGTTATCGTAGAATCCCCCGCTAAAGCGCGTAGCGTAGGCGGCTTTCTGGGCAAAAATTATACGGTGATGGCTTCTAAAGGGCACGTGCGCGACCTGCTTGTCACCCAACTATCGGTAGATGTTGATGATAACTTCCGCCCCACTTATCGCGTCCCTAACGATAAGCGCGAAATCGTCAAGGAACTCAAACAAGCGGCGGCGGCGGCCGATGAAGTCTATCTGGCTACCGACCCCGACCGCGAAGGTGAAGCCATCGCTTGGCACCTTATCGCGGCGGCAGAGATGGAAGAGCGCGACATCAAACGGGTTGTCTTTCATGAAATCACAAAACCCGCCATCCAAGAGGCCTTTGACCACCCCCGCCCTATCAATAACGATTTGGTGAATGCCCAACAAGCCCGCCGCATCCTTGACCGTTTAGTCGGTTATAACATCACTGAGCTTCTTTGGGATAAAGTCCGCAATCGTCTATCGGCGGGGCGCGTCCAGAGCATCGCGTTACGCTTTGTGGTAGAGCGCGAGCGCGAAATTGAAGCCTTCGTGCCACAAGAATATTGGACTTTGGATGCCATTTTTGAAAAACAAGCGGGAAAAGACAACGCCGACAATCGCTTCACCGCGCGTCTCATCAAAATCAATGACGAAGATGTTGCCTTTCATCATGAAGGCGATGTCCAACCGCATTTGAACGTCCTGCACAATAGCCAGTTTATCGTTAAAGATATTAAGAAGGGCACGCGCGTTCGCAAACCCGCCCCGCCCTTCACGACGAGCACACTACAACAAGAAGCCTCGCGGCGCTTAGGGTTTAGCGCCCAAAGGACCATGCGAGCCGCCCAACAACTCTATGAAGGCATTGATATGACCAGCGGCACCATCGGTCTTATCACTTATATGCGTACCGATAGTCTATCAGTATCGGAAATTGCCCAAACCGAAGCGCGGCAGTTCATCAGCAATCGGTACGGCGCCGATTATTTACCAGAAAAAGCGCCAACATATAAAACTAAATCGAAAGGCGCACAAGAAGCGCATGAGGCTATACGCCCAACTAGCATACTACGCGAACCCGATGCCATTAAAAGCTTTCTCACCAATGACCAATACCGCCTATACAAACTGATTTGGGAGCGCTTCGTAGCTAGCCAAATGGCTAATGCCATCTACAATACCATGCGTGTAGACATCTCTGGCGGGCCAACACCACAGGATATGCCTTATCTGTTCCGCGCGTCTGGTAGCACCATCAAATTTTTAGGCTTCTTGGCTGTATACGAAGAAACACGTGATGATGACGCTTTACCTGATGAAGATGAAGGGCGTATCTTCCCTGAATTGAGTCTCGATGAATGGTTACAACTCATCGAGCTTCTGCCAGAACAACACTTCACCCAACCACCACCACGTTATACCGAAGCTACTTTAGTTAGAGCGCTAGAAGAATTTGGTATCGGCCGTCCCTCCACTTATGCGCCAACCGTGGCCGTCATCCAAGACAGGGATTACGTCATCAAACAAGATAAACGTCTTATCCCCACAGAGACCGGAAAAATTGTCAATGACCTGCTGGTCAAATTCTTCCCTAATGAGATGGATTATCAATTCACGGCTCGTATGGAAGACCAACTGGACGACATCGCCCAAGGGGAGAGACAATGGCAACCGATGCTCGCTGAATTCTATACGCCTTTCCAGCAACGCTTGCAATACGCGCGCGAGCACATGCCCCAAGTGCGTCAAGAAGAACTCGTCGGGCGCGATTGCCCCGTATCCGGACACCCCCTAATCATACGCTATGGACGGTGGGGTAAATTTATCGGTTGCTCGAATTATCCCCATTGCACCTATACTGAACCCTATATTGAATATATCGGCATCGCCTGCCCTGTCTGCGGTCAGGAGCATGGGGGGGAATTGGTAGAACGCAAAACGCGCAAAGGGAAGACCTTCTACGGGTGTTCTCGTTATCCCGAATGCGATTATTCGACGTGGAAATTGCCCAAAAAGCTTGGCGCCGATGAACCGAACACCGATGAGACAGCCGTGCCAGATATGAGCGCGGGATAATACAATAAGTTTTTGACGTTTCGTCAACATAAAAGTAGTATATACTTATAGGAATTGGGGTACACTTTTAAGGGTGTACCCACCCTTGTTTAATGGATTGCGATGAACGTGCTTGTAGCGTCGCACTACGACACGAAAGGCCGCATGGTTATGAGTTTGATGCGTTTCCGAAAAAAAGATACGAGCGACCACGCTGAACCCGCACCCGCGAAAACGGTTGCTAAAAAAACAGCATCCGAACCTCGCAAAAACATTTTCCAGCGTATCCGCGATTATTTAGTAGATTCCTACAACGGCCTTTACAAAATTTTCTTGTCTGGCTATGTGCCTAAAACATCTACTTTTGTGTTGGTCATCACAGGCATTATCATTGGTCTTGTTTGGGGATACGGACTTAATCCAACGCAGTATTACGATGCCGCCCCCTCGTCTCTGCGCCAATCCGCCCAAGACCAATGGATAAAAATGGTCGCTGGTAGCCATTTTTCCAACTTTTATACTGATGAAGACGTGGTACGCCTGCTACAACAAGTCGAAAACCCCGCGGGCAATATCACGCGGTTACTGGAATCATCCCCCCCGAACACAACTGAACGGGTCGCTTTACAAAATATCCAACCCCTCGCTATACAGGCTGGCGCGGGAACGCCCGCTCCCAAGCCAGAGGGATTTTTAGCAGATTTAATCAAAGGGTGGATATTGCCGATTATCATCGTCGTCATCGCCATGCCCCTGTTAAACCTAGCGTGGAAAGTATTGCTATATCAATATGTCGCCTTCCCCATCATTGATTTCATCAAGATGCGTACCGATGAAAATTATCGGCAAGATAAAGCACGGCGCCGCGCTGAACTAGAAGCCGCACGCCAACGCCGACAGTTACAAGAGCAAATGGTCGTAGAAAAAGACGAAGCGTTGGGCGCGCCCATCATCCAAAAACTATCTATCTACACTAAAGGGCGCAACTACGACGACTCCTTTGAAATCGAAGACGATGCTGATACGTTCCTCGGTGAATGCGGGGCTTCTATCGCGGCCAAAGACGACTCAGGAGAACCCGTTGCTATCGAAGTATGGATGTTTGAGATGGCTTCGCAAAATACACTGAGCAAAATATTCATCACGCCGGCCGCGGCCAATGACCCCGCCATCCGTTCTAAATTAGAACCGCGTGTAGAAAATCCAGCGACCGATATTATCGTAGCCCAAAGCGGTTCTACCTTGCGGATTAATGCAGATACCTTAATTTTGCAAGCCAAAATCTTAGAAACTGCCTATAGCCCCACTGGAAATGCTTTCGAGACGTTCCAAATGCAAATCGCCACTTTCAGTAAAGGCGCAGGGGGTGCGCCGTCGGCTTTCGCCCCACCCGCGGCAACAATGCCCACACCTGCTATGCCGCCGCAACCAGCGCCAACTTATGCGCCCCCGCCTGCCCCGGTAAACCCAGAGCCAAGCGGTGGTTTACGCCCCTTATCGCCGCCGCCATCGCCATCTCCTGTCGGCGGCGGACTGCGCCCCTTATCGCCGCCACCCTTACAACCGCTACAACCGCCACCGCGCCCTGTCCAACCTCCAGAAGATGATGACCCGTTCGGTGGTAGTGGTGATTTTACACCTTTGGGAAATAGCTAAAATAAAAACGCCCCGTTTGGGGCGTTTTTATGAGCATCAACAAAGCTCATTCCACCTGTTTAATGCGAAAAAGAAGCTCACCCGATGGTGTTTTAGCGCGCACCTTATCGCCTTTTTTACGCCCCATCAAGGCGGCGCCAATCGGGCTTTTTTGTGAAATTTTCCCCTCGCTAGGGTTAGACTCTGCCGCGCCAACGATGATATACGTCTCATCTTCATCGCTGTTCTCCTCGCGGATGGTCACCCTAGAGCCAATGCCGACAATTCCCCCTTTGCCATCATTAGAGACAACTTCAGCCACAGATAAAATGTTTTCTAAATACTGAATGCGACCTTCGACAAAAGCTTGTTGCTCTTTAGCGTCTATATAATCCGCATTCTCTTTCAAATCGCCCTGAGAAACGGCTTCCTTCAATTTTAGAGCCAGCTCCGGACGGCGAACGCGCACCAATTCATCGAGTTCACGGCGCAGTTCTTCAGCGCCTTCTGGAGTCAAATAAACAGGTTCAGACATCGCTTTATCCTTCACACTAGAAACAAGCTAAGGCTGTTTTTCGATTTGCAAAATGCCCATCCGACGTTGCTCTGCCAGCGCCATCACATTATTGTAGTGCAATTGTTGCGCCAAACCATTGATGAGTATAGGACTTTTGCCACAAGATTCAATACGAATGGATGCCAAGGCCCGCTCTGGTGATGCAGAAGCAATAGCCTTATCTACGGCTTTTAACAGACGCTGTAAGTATAGAATGTCGCTCTCGATTTTATCTTCAACCTCGCCTCTCAGGATAACTTCTCCATGTCCTTGGATGATTGCCTCGACCGTTAACGCGCGCAAGCCCATCAGGGATGATAGGCAATCCTCATAATTGCCATCCACAAAATATGGGATGGGCATAATAATATCTGCCGCGAATAAAATCTGGTCTTCTTTCACAAGGCAGGTTATCCCATCAGGGCTATGCCCCGGCGTGTGCCATAGCTCAAATACTTTGTTACCAACGCGGAACGTTAAGCGCTCATCGAAGACGATATTAGGTAAAACTATTTCAACGTCGTTCATTTCATTAGACATGGCTTTGGTACGGGCGAGGCTATCACGCCCTCGCGTATCGAGTAGTTGGCGGCATAAACAATGAGCAATCACATCAGCCTGAGGGAAAAAACAAGTACCTGTGGAATGGTCAGCGTGAAAATGTGTATTGATAACATAACGAACTGTTGTATTCAGCCGCTCCTCGACAAATCGTTTAATTTGTAACGTCTCTTCTGGATAGAGCAAAGTATCAATCAGCACAGCGCCGGCGGTCGTCAAAACAACGCTAGCAGTGGCTTGGGCATATAATTCACTGATAAAAACATAGACATCTTCCGTAACTCGTTCGCGTTGCATACGGTTATACCAATAACTGTACTTTAAGGTATTAAAGTATTTAGGAATAAAGGAGAGTATAGTCAGGGCATCTATGAAAATCAAGTCGTTCATGATGACGGGGGAATTGTTTGCGACTTATGGAGCGTGTATACTACCATTATCAATAACTGTACGGAGGCAAAATCATGAAGGCAAACGGGCAGTTGAAAAAATTACTCTTCATCCTCATTTTTCTGAGTGCAGTTGTTATCTCTTTTTCTTTGGCACAAGCTCAACAACCTGTCTTTCGTATTGGCATCATAGATAATTTGACCGGCCCTATTGCAAATGGCGCACGCCTAGCCATCAACGAAATCAACACGGCAGGCGGCGTTGTTGGCGCTGACGGCACGGTATTCCGTCTAGAAGCCGTCATCCAGCCACCCGACGACTTAGCTAGCGCCGTGACGGCCATTAATTCAGCGGCGGTTATCGCTGTCATCGGGCCGGAAACAACCGCTCAAATGCTGAACGGAATGCCCATCTTACAAACCTTAAATGTGCCCATCATCACCCCCGCTATCGGTGATACCATCATCGTTTCCGATACGAGCGGCCTTGTTTTCCGTTCACGCGCTCCCGAAATCTTACAAGGGCGCGCTTTGGCCAATTATATTACTAGCGATTTGAACGTGACAAATATCGCCACTGTGCAATTGGACCTCGATAGCACCGCTGGCGTCATTGGTCTTTCAACCGCTTTATCCGCGGCTGGACGCGCGCCGCTCGCTTCGCTCTTGCTTGACGGCAATACAACCATTCCACAAATAGCAGATACTATCTTGCGCCAAAATGTAGATTTGGTTGCCACTTACGGGCCGCCAGACATCGCATCGCAACTTTATAACCAATTGCGCGCCAGTGGATGGGAAGGTTTTTTCGCATATAACCAAGCGACTAATAACATCTTTCGTAATGCGGTCTCCCCCGACCAGTTGGATGGCATTGTGAGCACGACAACTTGGTCACTAGCATCTAATGACCCGACAAGCTCCCGCTTCCTAACCCTATATGCACGCGCCTTTTTATCCACACCAGACCCCGTAGCCGCTGCGAGCTACGATGCCGTTTACCTGTTGGCAGAAGCAATTAAACTTCCCGGCGATTTACAGAGCAATTTGGCCAGCTTGAGCAATATTCAAGGGGTTCAAGGCATTTTAAATCCCGCGGGCTTAACACGAGGCGAAACCAGTAATAACGTCGTTGTCACTCGCCTGAATGCGCTCGGTGGGCCAGAAGTTGTAGCGCGCTATGCCGGCAACCAACGCCTGCAAGATGACAATGTCATCGCGTTGCTGGCCACCCCGACTCCTCAACCCACCGCAACGCCAGAGGGGGTTTATGTTGTTATCCGTAGCTCAGTACAAAATGTTCGCACAGGCCCCAGCACCCAATATGACGTGCTCGGTCAGCTACAGCGCGACGAAACCGCGCGAGTTATTGGCGCGTCTGTTGATTTTTCATGGGTAGTCATTGAATATCGTGGGCAAAATGGATGGCTATTTGCCGATTTACTGGATATTTTTGGCGATACCAGTACCGTTCCTGTCATTTCTCCCCCACCAACACCAACCCCGGGCCCGCCAACGCCCACACCAACAGCCGCCCCCATCGCCGATATTGTCGTATTGGCGGCAACCCCGCCTAGCTTAGTCATCGGTAGCGCTTTCAACGTCACGGTGACCATTCGTAATCAAGGTAGCGTTGACGCCGGACCTTTCGCCGTGGCCGCTTCTTTCTTCCCTGGCGATGTTTACTCTGCAGTGAACTTAGCAGGCCTAGGAGCGGGTCAACAAACAACGCTCAATCTCACAGGTATATTAGGGATAGGGGCTACCGGTCCCCAAAATGTCATCATCGTCGCCGATTTAAACAATCAACTAGATGAGGGCCCAGCTGGAGAGGCTAACAACATCGCTTATACTTATAGCTACATCGCTGACCGCCCCATCCTGAATGCTGGAACGCTCACGCTGAATCCGGGTAGCACCCTGAACTTAGAAGGCGTCGGCACGATTGATTTACTTTGGAATGGGGGCAATTCGCTAGACGCCCAAAGTAGCGCGCGCATGTATTTGTTATCTGGGGTCAGTAGCTTTAATCAAGTTCACCACGATTTCATTGAACCTAGCCTCGCGACAGCCGCTAGTCTAAATGTGGCCGTATTGCCTAATAGCTATATCGGCATTATTACGGCAGAAGGTAATCGTGGCGTTCTGCATGTAGATAGCGTGACCGTCGGCGGGTCCATCACGCTAACCTATCGCGTCTACCAACAACCATAGCTCCACACCAACAGCTATAGAGGATTGGAAAAGTGTTTTAGCGCCTTCCAATCCTCTATTTCAATCCTCTAACTGAATATCGAGCCATGTTGTCTGGCCCGCTTGGATAGTCACCGTATCGCTAAATCGCAACTTACCTTGCGCTGTGCTGATGATAACTGTGTATTGACCTTCGGGTAAATCGCCTAGAGTGAAGTTTTCATCCCAAACAGGATCACGGTTAACTTCAGAGCCACCGTAAGTATAAGCCTCGCGAGAAATGGCATCGCCACGCACCAATAAAACGATGTCCGTTAAGTAATTACCTCGACTATCGCGCACCCGCCCTGCCAACGTGCCAAAGCCGGGATATGGGGCTAACCATAGCTCCGGATTGCGCGTATTGCGCCAATCAGTGGGGTCTTGCACGCGCACCTCGAAATGTAGGTGCGGTCCAATGGCAATGCCGCTATCGCCAATTTGACCAACCCTATCTCCGCGTTCAACACGTTGCCCCGCCTCAACAGATACCGACTGAAGATGCCCATATAGGGTATATAAAGGCGCTCCATCCACTATCAGCAATGGATGTATCAGCAATGGATGTTCGATGATGACCAGCAATCCATAATAATCGAGCGAAGGGCCAAACTGATTTTGGCTATCATCGCCAGCGTAATACACAACCCCATCAGCGGCGGCCAAAACAGGGGTAAAACGAGGGTTGACGAATTCTACCCCTAAATGAACTTCGCGCGCGCCGAATTGTGTACCTCCGTAAGGATACGTTCTATCCACCCAATCCACTAAAAAATCGCTACGGGCGATGGGACGCGCCAATAAATAGTGGTCTTGGCGCAGAATCAGCGGGGCGCTTGTCCCGACAACGCCTGAGCGCTCATCAAAAAGCGTCGCGGTTGGGATGACCTCGGTTGACGTGGGTGACGGCGGCGCTGTAGCGCTCGGCGAAACCGTCGCGGTCGGCGTCAGCGTCGGAGTGGGCGTTTTTGTATTTGTGGGGAGGATATTTACCGTCGGAATGGGCGTAAAAACAGTGAGTGAAAGCGTCTCTTTAGGGGCTATCGTTGGTGATAAGCTATCATCATCTGTTTGACACGCAATAAGATTGGCCATCATCATGAAGGCCAAAACATAGACATAAGACCATTTAGGCATTACAGGCTAATTCTCGCTTTCTAAGTCGTCTTCATCTACCCAGCGTGGGGGTGTGCGCGGCTCAAAGTATTTGGGTGGGCGTAAAGGTTGGTTATCGAGCGCGATAAGTTCTTCATCGCTAATCTCTCGATTATTATAATGCGCGTACATATTCGGGTTTTCTATTGGGTCTACTGCATAACGCCAGCGTCTGTTGCCGACTTCGCGCAAGACCGAACGACATTCATTACAACGCACTATCCGACGCACAGTAGGGATGCCCAATCGGCGATAGGGTTTCATATCTACCAATAGCTCGCCCCGCAAGCAAACGGGACAAATCTTGATGGCAAAACCGCCACGATAACGGTTCATAATAGCGAGTCCGCGAGCATAAAAGCCTATATATACAACGATTATGAGCAAGCCGATGCTACCGACAATCGCTTCTGGTCGTAAAGTCGCCCTCGTCAAGCTATCATCGCTCTCTACCGATGACAAATTAGGCGGCGTTGGCGAATAAATGACGATAGCCGCCTCCGTCGCCTGTGATGTTGGCGTTACTGTTGGCGTGGTCGGCGCTAAAGTGGGCATAACCGTCTGTATAGGGAGCAAAGAAGCGCTCCCGATTTGCTCTACCAATGAAGCCAGTACCCAACCATCCCCACCCTGATAATCAATTTTGTACCAATCGCCAGCTGGATTGGTAGCCAGTAAAGTCACAAGGGATTCTGCTGGCAAAGCGCCAAGGATGGGGAATTCTGTTCCGGGTCCGCCGCGAACATTGATAGCGCTAGTGATGCGCCCCATCGGAATAACCAAGGTCGGCGTTGCCGATGAGGGCATCGTCGGAGACTGCGTGAAGGTCGGCGAAGCAGGGACTGCCGTTTGTGTAGGTGTAATAGATGGCGTATTGCTGGGCAGGTCTGACGGGATAAGGGTAGGCTCAATCGCCACAATTTGCGTGACGATTGTTGGCGAAATCGTCAAAGTGAATGTAGGCGTAATGGTTGGCGTATCCGTGGCGGTAGCCGTCGCTGTTGCGGTAAAAGTGTTCGTAAATGTCGCCGTCGCTGTTGCGGTAAAGGTGTTCGTAAATGTCGCCGTCGCTGTTGCGGTAAAAGTATGCGTCGCCGTCAGCGTAGCCGAGGCTGTCGCCGTCGCTGTTGCAGTAGCGGTTGGCGTGTTTGTAGGTGTGTTGGTCGTTGTTGGGGTAGCCGTGGCAGTGGCGGAAGCGGTAGGAGTCAGCGTGAGGGTAGGGGTGGCTGTTGGGCTAGCAGATGGCGTAATCGTAGCCGTTTGGCTTGGCGTGAAGGTGAGCGTAGGCGTCAAATTATCCTCGGATAAGATGGGCAAAACCTCTAAATCTTGTTGCCAGCGAACCAGATTATTAGCAATCCAACCAAAACCATCATTAAAACGAATCATGACCCACGAAGTATCAGCCGTTCGCCCCACAGGCTCGACGGTTTGACCAGAAAATAGTTGTCCCAAACGCAAGTAAGTTCGTCCCGGACCGGCGCGCACATAAGCGCTTTCTGCATTGACGAAGACATAATTCATTGGTGGTGTCGCTGTGGGTAAAAAGGGCGTAGCGGTTTCCGCTCCGGCGGGGATAGTCGGCGTTAAGGCCACTTCAAGGATGACGGGCAATTGGGCTAGATTATCGGGCGCGTCCCAATTCACCAAATCGCCCCTTACCCAACCGAATCCACGCCGATAAACAATCATATACCAGTTATTCGCCGCATTACGGCTGACTGCGCGGACAATATCCCCTTCTGCTAGGGCGCCTATCGGCAAATAGGTTTCGGCTGGGCCGGCGCGTACCACGACACTTTGCGGCAAAATAACGCCGCGAACACCTTCGGTGTTCGATTGTGCCGTTACAAAAATCACAACGACTAAAGATAACCCCAAAAGAATTAAACGCGCTTTCAAAGCGTGTTCCCCTTATGCATAAAAACAGCCACTTAGTGTAACATGAGGGCGACGTTTAGACCATTTCTGATAACTGACGACCACCCAACGTTTTTCAACCGCCCTCTACGGTAAATGGCACAATAGGAGACACAAGTTGACCATCCACAAATAGGGAAGCTGTCCAATTTCCGGGGGTAAAAGGCCCATCGGTATAAAACCATACGCATAAACGGCTAGCATCTTCTGAAGGCGTCCATGTACTGCGATCTACAAGCGCTTGTTCATATTGCCACTCGACCACAAATTGGGTGCCGCGCCTTAAAGGTGATGCGACCATAGTAAAATAAATGCGCCCTACGTCAGCGCTAAAAGAGGATTGAATTCCCGTGGCGCACCCATCGCTAGAACGAACACCCGTTGCAACAGCCAATTGGCTAAACTGTCCCGCAACTTCGGGCGCAACTTGCCCCCCTGCTGTCTCCATCTCATCATCATCTTGCACCATCACAGAAAATTCATCCATCACGCCGGGAACGATTGGCGGCACGGGCGTTTCTCCCGCACGAACCGTAGCGAGCAAAACGCGGTTGAGCGCGTTCAGTTCCGCCGCCTGCGTCTCTGCCGCTTGGACAGTCACCCGCGCCCCTGCGCGCTCGATAAGCGCAGTGCGTTCAATAGCGATACTTTGCGTGGCATACGCAATTCGTTCAGCAGATAACGTGGCGGGTACATCTTCTGGAGTTAAAGATTGGCAAGCGACTAAAAACACGATGCTACAAAAATATATCCATGTTCGCATACTAGAATCCTCGTCAGTATCGCTACAATAAAGAGATGCATCCCAATTGAAAGAGATTAAGCTTCATGCGCGGTTTCCGTTGGTCTATCATTTTCGTCACGCTTTACCTAACCTTTTCTGGGGGTTATCTACTTTTATTTCCCGTAAAAGTATTTCATCATCTATTTATCACAGCTTTATTAGTCGCTTGGTTGGGTTGGCGCGTCTATCGTCGGCAAGGCTTGCCATATACGCCGCTTAATCCTTTTTTATACGGCGTGGTTGTCGTTTGGTTCATCACAGCCATCTGGAGTATAGATACACGGGTTGCGCTTGAAAATGTGTGGTCTCCTATCATTCACCTATTGTTTTTCTGGGTGATTGTAGACTTGATTCAGCGTGGACGCCAACGCATCGTTTTTGAAGCGCTTTTCATGATGGCGGTTGTGGTCATTTTTATCACAGCCCTTGAATTCGCCTCATGGTACTTTGGTTTAGGTCTCACACCAACCAACTCCGTTGGATGGCCCCGTATTGGGATATGGATTCCTCCTTTTTTGCCTAAAGTCGCTTGGGCGATGAATATCAGCACCCTATTAGCGGGTTATAGCGCGCCGCTTGCCGTCGTTTTGGGCGTTTGGTCGCTCACGGCGCGCCGTCGGGAGCATCGCCGTATTCTGGCGCTATTCGCGTTCCTGATGGCTATAGTGCTCATCTTGACATTCTCTCGCGGGGGGATGCTATCGTTACTCGCCGCTTTAGGGGCTTTTTCTATCATGCGACTTGCCCAAAATGAACGTGCTAGGCGTGTGTTGCCCGCTCGATATATTTTGGTGGGTGGTATCATCATGGGTGTGCTCGCTATGGCGGTTTATGTCGCTTTCGTCCTGCGCTACGGCGCGGGCGCATCTGACGAGGGACGGCTTGACATGTGGCGTAGCGCTATTGAAATCACATTAGATAATCCGCTAGATGGCGTTGGTCCGGGGCTATTTGGGCGTGCATTCCGCGAATATCGCACGCCGCAATTGGCGCGCGATAAACTGGCATCTGCCCACAATGCTTATCTCAACACGGCCGCGGAAACAGGTTTATTAGGGGTAGTCATCAGTGGCGCTGTGATAGTGGTTGGTTTACGCACCGTATGGCAAACTTATCAAAATAGCCAAGGAGAAAACTGCCGCTTGAGGTTGGAAGGGGTTATTGCGGCGCTCATCGGTGTGGCCTGTCATAGCATGGTGGACGTTTTCACGACGACGCCGCTTGTGCTGATGCTCGCCGCGCTCGCCGCTTATGTGGTTGTGGGCCCACGTCCACCGCTCGATGCCATCCCTCCTTCTTGGCGCCCTTCTGCAGTGGTTGCGTTGGGTATCGTGGTGCTTTATGGGGTTGTTTGGCTTTTTTGGGATAGCGCCGAAGGTTACTATCGCGCTAGCCTCAATAATCCTCCCAATGCGCTAGAATACGTGGCGCAGGCACAAACCATAGACCCTCACCTAAAACTATATGTATTGCAAGAAAGCTATATTCACGGGCTTGTTTCCCCTCGCGAACAAGGCATCGCCAGCTACCTTAAGGCTATTGCGCTAGAGCCAACATGGGATGTCGGTCTAATGAATCTTGCGGCGTTGTATGAGCGAGGAGGTGATTTGTCCCAAGCTCTAGACTACTTAGACAGCGCCAGAACCATTAACCCTTTGACCTCCGCCACGCTCCATTGGGCACGCCTTGCTGAAGATTTAGATGCCGCGCCAGCAGAAACAATCATAGAGGCTTACGGTCTTGCCTGTAGACAAAATCCCGATGGGTTACCCTTAGCAGATTTTTGGTGGCAAACGCCCTTGCGCCAAGAAGCGCTTCGGCAGTGTGTAGTAGCGTTGCCGCTCGATGCGCAATATCGCGTTTGGCGCAGACACGATATATCACAATTGGAGCGACTTATACCACCAGACCCACAAACAGCCCCAGAATGGTGGATAATAGGCGAGCGCCATTTAGCGCTTGGCGATGCTACAACCGCGTTAGTCGGCTTTGACAAGGCAATCGCTTTAGCGCCGACCTTTGGCGATTATTATGCATCGCGCGCGCGCGCTTTTATCGCCGTGGGAGATGTAGAACGCGCTCATCAAGATTTAGATAAAGCCTTGGTCTTTGGCGCAAGATACGAATATCCCCATGCGATTCGCGCTTCGATAGCGGCAACCGTAGAGGAAAAGCTAACGTTACAAGCGATGGCGCTATCGGGTCGTGTTCAGCCGCAAGAATTTTCGGCAGTGCTGTATAATCGTCCTGCGCTTTTCGCTCCCCTATCAGAAGTTAGCTGGGTAGGTCCGGGCACAGAAGCGCTTCAGCCGTGGTATGAAATTGCTGAGTATTATCGTGCGATTGGAGATACAAGGACGGCTAGACGGGTTCTAGATGCTATCTTGGCTTATGCCCCTTACGAATCGAAAGCATTAATAGAGCGTTCCAACTTGGATTAAACTCTTGTGGTGGCGTGTAAAATCTGTTAGCATAATTGTGGTATGCCCCTGTAGCTCAGCGGATAGAGCGTTGCCCTCCGGAGGCAAAGGCACAGGTTCGATTCCTGTCAGGGGTACTTTCATTTATGTTTAGACTTAGTCGCCTTCAGTTGTTCCCCCACTGTAAAAACATCATCGTTGCTGTTTTATCATGTGTTTGTTTACAATGACTACACGAAAAGACGCGGTTATTTGGCTTTTTCGGGGGCTATGCGCTTGGTTATTTTTGAGTTGGGTGATGCCCATGACCAGCCGAGCGCCGCTTGGGCCAGACCAGCGCGTGATAAACAACAAACCCCATATATGCGTCCACACTCGCCTCATTGATGAAGTGCATGAATGGAAGATTCAGCGCTCGCTAGAACTGACGCGGCAAATGGGCGCAGATACTATCGTTGAATTTTTCCCGTGGGCTTATATCGAACCCGATAAGGGGCGGTATGATTGGAGGCAGGCAGATAAAATCATTCGTCACGCCAAAAATCAAGGCATTCGCATCATCGCACGAATGGGTTTTGTGCCAGCGTGGGCACGTCCCGATATAGAAAGCACCTTCACCACGCTGAATTATTTGCCAGATGAAGCCTTTGATGATTTCGCGAATTTTGTAGCGACCTTCGCGGCGCGTTATGTCGGCGTCATTGACCACATTATCGTATGGAACGAACCCAATCTAGCTTTTGAGTGGGGGTATCGCCCCGTAGACCCAGCGGGGTACGTGCGTTTATTGGCGGCAGTATACCCCGTGGCCAAAAGAGCAAATCCCAATTTAACCCTATTAGGCGCCGCGCTAGCGCCAACATTAGAGCCAATCGGTAGCGCTAACGGTCTAAACGATTTGCTATACCTAGAGGCGATGTACCAAGCGGGCGCTGCGGCATACATGGATGCTGTCGCCATCCATACCTATGGTTTTACCTTGCCGCCCGAAGACCCACCCGCCCCAGATAAACTTAATTTTCGGCGCGCCGAATTATTGGCGGATATTATCCAGCGCTATGATGAACCCAACACGCCCGTTTTCATCACTGAAAGCGGTTGGAATGATAGCCCGCGCTGGACAAAAGCCGTCCGCCCATCGCAACGCGCCGCCTATACCATTGGCGCTTTTGAATGGGCAGAGCATCATTGGCCGTGGGCCCAAAAATTATGTATATGGGTTTTGCGTTACCCCGCGCCCACCTATAATTATCCGGACTACTTCACCCTATTGACGACGAATTTTGAAATCAAGCCATTATACTATGCCATTCAAGCTTATGCGCTCGGCTTACAAAGGAGCAATACCTTGTGGCTACCTCCGCCCGAAGAATCGCCATAAGCGCTTTACTGATTATCGTCACCTTGTGGATATGGAGCTTGGCGGCCATTTTATTAACGATACGCTGGCATGCCATCCCGCGCCCGCAAGCGCCCATTTATGAGTTATTCCCCTATGGCGAAATACGCATCGGGGTAGACGCTAGCTATCCCCCTTTCGCGGTAGCGACAAGTGATGATTTATTCGGCTTTGAGATTGATTTAGGGCGCGCACTCGGCCACGAATTGGGGTTGCCCGTTCGTTTTGTCAATATGGGGTTCGATGGGCTATACGACGCTATCAAAGCAGACCAAGTAGATATGGTCATCTCTACGCTCATTATTGACCCTACACGCACCCAAGAAGTACGCTACAGTGCCCCTTACTTCAACAATGGACTCATGCTCATCAGCTCTGTTGACAACCCGATGACCAGCCCACAACAATTATCATCTGCGAGAATTGCTTTTGAATATGGCAGTACAGCCCATGAAGAAATCAATCGGTGGGCCCGCCGTATCGGGCAATTCAACCCGATGCCCTATGAGCTACCAAACTACGCCCTAGATGCCGTTCTCCTTGAACAAGCGGATGCGGCCATTGTAGATGCCACGAGCTATCTGCTATACAAACGCCAGCATAGCGACTGGGAACCGCACGCCGTCTATTTGACGGACACTTTATACGCTATCGCTGTACGCATAGATAGGAGCGATAGGCTACGCGCTATCAATAAGGCGTTATCGGGGTTATCCGAACAAGGGGCATTAGATACAATGATAGCGCGTTGGTTTTGAAAGGCTTGGTCACAACAATGGCTCGGATTGGTATTGATGCGCGTTTGACTTATTATCGTGTGGGGGGTATTAGCACTTATATTCGGCGTTTTATAAGCGCCCTAGAGAAAACCCAAACCGAGCATCAATTCACCATCTTTCACAGTAGAAAAAGTGCAGAAAAGCTTGTCCAACGCTTCGGTAGCGCCACCTTGTGGACGCCGTCGCATCATCGCTTAGAAAAATGGGCTTTATCTGTAGAATTGGCTTCTAAAAGGCTGGATTTGTGGCATAGCCCAGACTTCATTCCCCCATTACGCGGCGCGCGGCGACATGTCATCACTGTTCATGATTTGACCTTCATCCACTATCCACAATATTTAACAGCCGAGGCGCGGCAATACTACAACAAACAAATCAAATGGGCCGTAACACACGCAGACCATATCCTTTGCGATAGCGAAGCGACTAAACAAGATTTAATGGCGCTTTTGAACGTATCACCCGATAAAATCACCGTCCATATGTTAGGCGTAGATGAATCCTTCCGCCCTCAAGACGATGCCCATATTGCCACTATACAACGCGCGCTAGGCCTACCGCCAAATTACTTTTTGTTCGTAGGCACTTTTGAACCGCGTAAAAACATCATCGGGCTATTGCACGCCTACCATGATTTGAAAACAAAATCCCCGGATGCACCAACGCTCGTTCTCGTAGGCAAACGAGGTTGGCTGTTCACAGAGACCATGTCCACTATAGCAACCTTAAATCTAGACCAACATATCATCTGGCGAGATAATGTCACCGATGAGCAGTTACCCGCCGTCTATAGTGGAGCAATTGCGCTCATCACCCCATCTTTTTATGAAGGATTCGGTCTGCCCGCCCTAGAAGCGATGGCCTGTGGCACTGTGCCCATCGTGAGCGACCGCTCATCTTTACCAGAAATCACGGGCGATGTGGGGTTACTCATTAATCCAGATGACCCAATAACTATCACCACTGCCATGATGCGCGCATGGACAGATTTAGAATGGCGCGCCCAAAATGAGCGAGCGGCTATAGCGCGCGCAAAGCAATTCACGTGGGAACACACCGCCCATATCATCTCCCAAATTTATGAATTACTGCTATAATCCCGCTCAATGGATGTGATATAAAATGCGAATTTTGATGCTCACCGCCAGCTTACCTTATCCACCCGCTTCTGGCGGCGCAATAAGAACTTTTGGAATCCTCAAAGGGTTATACGAAGCGGGACATCATCTCACATTGCTCAGCTTTCATGAAGGGGCTATCCCTCCCCTTTTATCGGCGTATTGCGCTCGTATCATCACTTGCCCGCCGCCACATAGAAGCATCGGGCAACGTCTAAGACAACTGCTTTTAAGCCCCATGCCTGATATTGCTTTTCGTTTTTATAGTCCTCAGTATGCAACCTTATTACGTGAGCTCATCTTGGAAGAACACTTCGACCTCATCCAGTGTGAAGCGATTGAAATTGCCTGTTATTTGCCGCTAGCCAAACAATGGGGAACAAGCAAAATCTGTTTTGACACCTTTAATGCAGAAGCAGAATTGCAACGCGCTATTTTTCTCATCGAGCGTCAGAATCCGCGGCGTTGGCTCCATGCCATTTATGCCTTGATACAGACTAGGCGTATCGCCCGTTACGAAAAGCAACTCTGCCGCTTAGCCGATTGTGTTTTAGCGGTATCTCCAGAAGATGCATCTTTTCTAAGCCAATATCGGGATGACCAAAAGACATATGTCGTCCCTAGCGGCATCTTCGTAGATGACTATGCCGACATCAGCACAGATATTTCCTTAAAACAACCGTCAATCGTTTTTACAGGCAAGATGGATTATCGCCCGAACATAGATGCCATGTTATGGTTTACCCAAAGCGTTTGGCCGCACATTTTGCGCGCTTTCCCACAAGCGCATCTGTACATCGTCGGACAAAAGCCCCATGCCAGCCTCGCACCGTTAGATGGGGTCAACAACATTGTACTCACCGGTTGGGTGGATGATGTGCGCCCATACTTACAGAATGCATCGGTATACGTCGCCCCGCTACGTATGGGGAGTGGCACGAGATTAAAACTGCTAGAAGCTATGGCTTCGGGCTGTGCCATCGTCAGCACTCCATTGGCGGCCTCTGGTTTAACCGCAGAAATCTGCGCGGGGATGCAAATAACCAACACGGTAGAAGGTTTTGTGGAGGCAATCACACATTTGCTCAACCATCCAATAGAACGTCAACATTTAGGACAGCGTGCCCGCCAACTCGTTGGGTCAACCTACGATTGGTCTGCTCTTATCCCGCGCCTCCTAAAAGTATATGAGGAAATCGGCCTTGGATAGAGATGCGCTCGTTCTCAGAAATCGCAAAATGGCGGAAGCTTTTCATCACATATCATTACGGCATCGCTTAAGACGCTCGTTATTGCAATGGGCGGCGCGGATTCCTATCATTCCACCTAAATCAAGCGCGAATCGCATTGTCCTCATTCGCCCCGACCATCTCGGCGATGTGCTATTATCTATCGCGGCTATCCGCGCCCTACGACAAGCCCGCCCGCATGCAGAAATCCATGCCTTGGTTGGCCCGTGGTCAGCAGAGGCTTTAGCGAACATCACAGAACTAGACGTCGTGCTCACTATGGATTTTCCCGGCTTCAACCGTTCTAAGCCCGCTCATCCGATTTGGGCCCCCTATGAACAATTGTGGCGTGCTTCTCGACAACTTCGCATGATTGGTTATGGTAGCGCAATTATCATGCGGCGCGACCACTGGTGGGGCGCTTTGCTCGCTTATCTGGCTGGCATCCCAGAAAGAATAGGCTATGACCAAGCGGACGTCACACAGTTTTTGACCGACGCTATCCCTATCGTACAAGAACACGCTGTCGAACAAAATTTACGCCTTGTACAACGCTGGACGGGCGTCATTCATGCTGATGAGATTGATAATCGCTTCCATGTAGACCCCAACAACCAACAATACATAGACGATTATCTGCTGAATTGGCGCATCGAGGCTGACCAACCGATTATCTGTATTCATCCCGGAGCGGGCGCATGGTCTAAATTGTGGCAAGAGGAAAAATGGGCGACCGTTGCTGATACTTTGTCTGAACAACTCAATGTCCGTGTTGTCTTCACTGGGGGGGAGCAAGAGGCGGGGATGGTACAACGTATTGCGGCCTACATGCGTTATCGGCCTTGTATTATGGTGGGAGATACGCGCGTTGACCAATTAGCCGCTCTCTACAAACGCGCTAAAGTCGTTCTAGGCCCTGATAGCGGCCCCCTACACCTCGCCGCCGCTGTGGGCACCCCCACAGTGGCGCTCTTTGGCCCCGCCGACCCGCTAGAATTTCGCCCTTGGGGCAACTCCAAACACCACATCGTCATCACAACAGACATCGCTTGCCGCCCTTGCCGTGTGCTGAATTGGGGCGATGATAACCCTCAATTTCACCCTTGCGTTAGAGAAATCACCATTGGTCAAGTGTTGGATGCCGCCCGCCGTGTAGTATCCGCATAACGACACAAGGTGGCGCATCAAAATCATTTCAGGTTCTAGTCAGGTATTACCACCTCCGCAAGACCTGCCTCTGGTTCAGGATAGCGCAAGCCCATTTCTTCCAATGCTTTGACGATGACTTCCGTAATAATATAATCTCGATACCATTTGCGGTCTGCGGGGATAATATGCCAAGGGGCGTATTCTGTATGGCATCGGGTTAGGGCCGCTTCGTAGGCTCGCATATAATCATCCCACTTTTGGCGGACGGACAAATCACCCTTAGAGAATTTCCAGTGCTTATCTGGGTTTTGCAATCGTTCTAAAAAGCGCTCTTTTTGCTCCGCTTTGCTGATGTGCAGAAAAAACTTGAGGATGCGAACGCCGCTATCGGCCAACAAACGCTCAAAATGATTGATGTGTTCATAACGTTTTTCCCATACTGCTTGTGGCACTAAGTGATTCACCCGAACCACTAGCACATCTTCATAATGGCTACGATTGAAAATCCCTATGTACCCTTTAGGGGGCACGCATTTATGAACACGCCATAAAAAATCATGTGAGAGTTCTTCGGCCGTAGGTTGCTTGAAATTGGCGACGATAACCCCTTGTGGATTCACACAATCGAATACTTTTTTAATGGTGCCATCCTTGCCGCCGGCATCCATCGCTTGTAAGACAATCAAAAGCGCCCGCTCGGCGCTAGCATAGAGCATTTCTTGCAAAGTGGCCAAACGTCCCTCTAAAGCTTTTTCGGCTTCTTTGGCCAATTGTTTATCTAGGCTTCCGTGATAATCTGTCGCGTAATCGGCCAGATGAACCGATTGTCCGAAAGGCGGTATAAGGGGTTGGTGAGTCATTATGCTATCAACTTTCTTCAAATATGGCTTCATTTTGGGGTTTAACGGTCATCGTCCGCTCATTACGATACGTGACCATCCCCGGCCCAGCTGACTTAATTTTACGTACATACTTACGGCGCGTTATATCCACAATGACCGCGTTTTCATGGCGTTTAGCGCTGTAGTAGGCCGCCACGGCGGCCGCTTGTTCCAACAATTGTTGAGAAATACGGCGCCCATCATCTCTGATAATCACATGGGCGCCAGGGACATCGCGAGCGTGAAGCCAAAAATCATTTGGATTAGCGTACTTAAAAGTAGCTAATTCATTCTGGCGACTATTACGCCCCACCCATATGATGTAACCATCTTTGGTGGCGATTCGCAAGGGACCCGTTCGGCCACCGCCGCCAACGCGCTTCACTTTGCCTTGTAAATACCCTTTAGCTAACAACGCTTGTTGAACATCATCAATTTCAGGCCAGTTAGACGCCAATTCAAGGTCTATCGCCAATTGTTCAACGTATGCAAGTTCTTCTTGAGCGGCCTTTAGCAATTCGGGTACTCCCTCTAAAGCGCGTTTGGCTTTTTCGTAGCGCTCAAAATAGTATTGAGCATTTTCTAAAGGCGTCAATTGGGGGTCTAGTGGGATGATTAACTCTGGACCTTCGGGGTCATATTGCGCTCTTAGCTCAGTTTGTCTAGGGGCAAGGGTATATTGGTAAGCGAGTATGAGTTCACCGCTTTGACGCAGAGTATCGCGTTCATCAACATCCAAAAGCGAGCGCTCCAAAGAAGCTATTTTAGCTTTTAAGCGCGCGCGTCCTTCTTGTATACCCGCAAAAACGGGCTTTTTCGCTTCTGTATAAGCATCTGGCCCTACCGCGGCGCCATAAAAAGCGACCAGCGCTTCGCTCATTGTGGTTAGTCGTCGCCAGCCCGCTATATGGCTAAGTGGATAAGGGCTAAACGCTTCTACCCGACCTTCTTGGGGTTCAGCAACGCCGGGTTGCCAATCACGATTGCGTAAGGGAGTGATGAATTCGCGCAGAGTTCGGAATAAAGTGGCTATATCGGCGCTCTCATCAGCTTTCTGCTTAACATCGCCAAATGCGCGATAAACCACCTCACGCGCTAACAAAGGGCTAAACCCTAGTAAATGGTTAGACAACAATGAAGCAACTTTGGCTTTGGGGTCTTCGTTCTTTGCGAAAATGTCACCTAAAACCGCTTCGGTCAAATCAAAAGGGTTCAGCTTATGCGCTTGGGGAGGAGGAGGTATGTATGGCTGGTTGGGCAAACTGACACGAAAGCGGTTTTCGTGCGGCCCGATGCGGCGCGCGCAATCCAAAATGGTATCACCGCGCAAGAGGAGCAAATTACTACGGCGCTCCATAGGTTCTGCGACCAGGGTCACCTCGCCTTCGGGGCCTTCTATGTCAAAATGAAGGATACGTTCCCAAGACGGCTGGCTAAGATGTACTAAGGTGCCACCTTCCACATAACGACGCAATAACAAGCCTAATGGCGTTGGTTGTGGCAAGCCGCGGCGCAATTTATCGTTGACTAGATGCAACCGTGGTGTATGTGAGGAAACGCTTATGTATAGATAATGTCGTTTTCTATTGGCGTAGATTTCAAAGCCAAAACCACTCTCATCAACCGCCAGCACATCTTGGATACGCCCCCCAACAAGGGTATCCATGAATTCGTCCACCAGCGCTGATAAAGTGAAAACATCGAAATACATAGTCTATTGAGCATCTGCCGTCAGGAGATAGGCGATAATATCCCCTAATTCGCGCTGGGTCAAACGAGTTGCATAATCTGTAGGCATCGCATTCGGATAATCTGGTACGATGAAGTGAGCAGGATACACAATGGCTTCGTACAAATAAGCTTCAGCAGAGAGCGGCGGGCGCCGTTCAGCCGCTTTCTGGGCGATGCCCACAAAAGAGGGCGCGATACGATCTGCCCCTATACGATGACAAGCCCCACACTCATAGCGGTCAATTAAAGCAGACCCGGCTTGGGGGTCGGCATCTAAAAGCAACGCCGCCACTTCCTCTTTATAGGTATCTGCTGTCAGATTATCGGTCAGCTCCGTGGGTGTTTGGCTTTCGATAGCGAAGGCCACTACAAACAAAATGGCCATCACAAAACAAAGTCCCAATGTCAAAATGACCATCCACGAGCGGGTTTTGGATTGCGGTTTCACAGTGTTTTACCTTTTGGCGTTGTTGCGCGTTTAGGCTAACAAAAGACGGTCTAATATCATAGCGAGGAAAAGAAAAGCTAAATATGCCGATGAATACTTATAAACGGTGCGCGCCA
Source organism: Anaerolineaceae bacterium (assembly GCA_037441665.1). Classification (GTDB taxonomy): domain Bacteria; phylum Chloroflexota; class Anaerolineae; order Aggregatilineales; family Phototrophicaceae; genus JBBIRQ01. The sequence continues at coordinate 27,995 of JBBIRQ010000009.1, forward strand.
TCGCTTTATCAGCAATACGGATGAGTTGCACAGCATAGTAAATTAAGCCTAGGCCCAACACGGCGGCGACAGCCAAATAAAACGCGCCCAGCATATCAACGGGTTGCGGCATCAGGTGTAATAAGCCGGGGATGAGGGTTATTAACACCAGTTGAATAGAATAAAGCAAAATTTGGATACGTGTTACGGCTTCCCCGCGCGCAACAGGCATCATCGGGACATTGGCGCGGGCATAATCGCTATTCACCAAAATAGCCAAGGCCCAACTATGGGGAGGTGTCCAATAAAAAACAATAGCGAATAAGATGAGCGATTCGGGCGATAAAGTCCCCGTCACCGCGGCCCAACCGACCAATACAGGCATAGCGCCAGCGCCGCCACCAATGACGATATTCGCTACCGTATTTCGCTTGAGTATCATTGTGTATAAAACAACGTAGTAAATGGCGCCGAACAAGGCTAAAAGAGCTGTCAGCCAGTTAACCCACACCCCTAATATCAAAACAGCCCACGCAATCAACCCTAAGCCAAAGAGCAAGGCGTTAACAGGCGCAATGCGACCAGAGGGTATAGGCCGCCGCGCCGTTCGGGTCATTTTTGCGTCTAGCTCGCGGTCTATGTATTGATTTAAAGCGCTAGCGCCGGCGGCGGCCAAAGTCCCACCCAAAAGTGTTGGGATTAATATAGACGCAGACGGAAAACCGCCTGCGGCAACGACCATAGCAGAAAGCGTCGTAAATATCAATAAGGTGACGATACGCGGTTTGGTCAATTCAAAATACGCGCGAATAGTATCGCTAATGCTCACCCCATCTCCGATTGTGGTTTCCATCCCAAGTCCTGTTGATGTATAAACGTCTGTGTTTGCCGATATTCAACAACACTCAAAACGACCAGCGACGCCCACGTCATAGCGGCTAGGCCGACATGCAAAGCGCCCCATTCGGGCCCGGCAACGCTGAGGACGAAAAGCGCACCTACGACCACCTGAGCGCAATAGGCGACCCAAGCGCCGACGGTTAATTGCCGCATCAGGCGAATAGCGCGCAAACGCCAGACTTGCCATGTCATCAAAAGCAATGTTAACCCAAAGGCAAATACAGCAAAACGATGAAACATATGAATAATAGCGGTATGCCCCTGTTCCAGCGGCAATACCCTGCCATAGCACAAAGGCCAGTCGGTGCAAGCCAAAGTCGCGCCACTACCACGCACTAACGCCCCGGTCAGGATGATGATAAGCGAAAAAGCGGTATTGGCATAAACAAGTGTAGTGACGTGGTCGGACGGATAAGGCGAATGCGGGCGATACCAAGCAACCATACTAGACACGAGCAGGGCACCCAACAAGAGCATCGCCGTGCCTAAATGGAGTGTAACAAACGTTGGCGGTAAATCAAAAATCACAACAATGGCGCCTAAGGCGCTTTGCATAGCGAACAACACAGCCGCTAACACAGTAGCACCGAGCACCGTCTTATCACTTTTGCGATAGGCGCCGATAGCTACGGCCAATGTCGCCAAGCCAAACAAGCCAATCAGCACCGCGAATAAGCGATGCAACCACTCTATCCATGCGGTTAAATTATCTAACGGGGGAATAATTGTCCCGTTACACAACGGCCATTCGTTTCCACAACCTAAACCAGAGTCTGTCACACGAACAACCGCGCCGAAGATGATTAGGCCAAGGGTCAACAAAGCTGTTATAGAGGCGAGCCATAAAAACAACCGCGATTGCTTTTTCGTATCCATCCCCATACCTATAAAACAAAACCATCAAAAGTTAACTGAATTGTAGCATCTTTTATAGATTTTTACAGATTTTAAGCGCTATCCGCCGCTTCGGTGCTGGTATTGCCCTCTGTGGTGTTATCCTTTGCGAGGCGCACATTGCGGTCTAAGAAGTAAAAAATCAACGCTAATACAGCGCCAACAACCACTACGTTAGCCACAATAAATCCTACCATCAAAAACAGGGCCGTGGCCTTGTCCGGTGTGGCCACAAAAACCGATGCGTTAGGGTCATCTGTTTTGATGATAGCAAGGTTAGATTGCTTGCTCAATTCCGATGTAATAGCGCCACCGAAAACCAGCGCGCCAACGATAACGACTAAAAGGATGAGTTGTTTCACCTGTCACCTCCAGCTAGTAACCCAAGTGAGCACAGATTGTACAAATTATCACAATATATGGCAAGTTAGAGCATATGACTATCATCAGAATCATGCTCCCCTTTCTCGCGCGATTCTTGCCATTGGTCATCCACATCATCTATCGGTTCGCTAGGCCCTTGATAAGCTATTTCGTAGCTCTTGGATAGAGGAGATGTGGGGGAAAAACCATCCAAGGTTTGGTTTTCGTGCGGCAGAACAAAACTAAAAGTGCTCCCTTGGGATGGCACACTGTCTAGCCAGATGCGGCCGCCATGTTTATGAATGATAGCTTGGGCAATCGCTAAACCCAAACCATTTCCATCTATCCTTTGTTCGCGCCCCTGTTTCACCCTAAAAAACCGTTCAAAAACCCGTGGTTGGTCTTCAATCGGTATCCCGATTCCCGTATCTCTGACTTCAAAGCGAACATAACGTTCTTCATCGCTAATCGTCACCCAAATGGTGCCGTTATCGCGATTATATTTAACCGCGTTGCTCAATAAATTGGTCAGCACATGCCCCAACAAACGCGCATCGCCCTTGATAGCTTTCAGATTGGCGTCTATCTCTACGTGCACTTCAATACCCCGTCCGGCCGCCATCTCGCCTATCATGCTCAGGCTATCTTGGATAAGCTTAGGCACGTCTATTTCTGTCAACTCTAGCGGTATATCGGATTCAATCCGCGCGAAGTCGAGCAAATTACTTATCATTAGCTCCATCCGCTTAAGCCCGCTGAAAGCTTTTTCTGCGAAGTACTCTTGTTTTTCATTGAGCTTGCCCGAAGCTTGGATAAGCTCAATGAAGCCTTTCACGGCGCTTAATGGTGTTTTTAAGTCGTGCACCAAATTACTGATTAATTCTGTTTCAAAACGATCCTGTTCGACGCTCATAACAATTCCGGTGGATAAAATAGGGCGGGAAGGGTGTCTAAAGCATAGGCGATGCGTGTGCCATGCCAAGTTAATAAAGAACCATCCACAAGATGAATGCGCTGATTGCGCGCGGCCGGCACATCCAGTTGTGCGAATAGTGTTAGGTGGCGCTCTGTAAATGGATAAGGCTCAGTCGGTAATAGAATAACATCGGGTTGGCCGGCGATAATCTCTTCCCACGTTATGCGCGGGTAACGGGTATCGCGGTCAGCTATTCGCGGGTCATCCGACGGGTACGGTTCGCCTTGCCCCACATCAGCCGCTAACGGATAGCGCCGTTCGCGTTCCGCGAAGATGGAGGTACCGCCACATACGCGCAACAAATCGTGAATATATGTATCGCGGTTAAATGTCATCAAAGGGTCTAGCCAAATGGGCGCAAAAACGCGGACAGGTTCATGTTCGCGCGACCGTGTGATGCCAATGACCCAATCATAGGTCTGTTCGATGAGGCGTACACGTGGCGACATATCGGGCTTCTCGAACAAATTCATCAAATCCCACAACAGATTGAATACATCCACCACGGTCTTAGGAAAGGTCACCCAGACGGGTATACCCGCATCCACTAATTTTTCGACATCCTCCCGCCGATTTTCCTCTCGGTTGGCAATGACTAAATCCGGGCGCAAAGCGATAATCCGCTCCACATCGGGGTTTTTGGTGCCGCCAATCCGCGGCAAAAGCTGAACTTTCTCTTTAGGATGTATGCAGTATTCTGTTACCGCGATGAGGCGGTCGCCCAACGCCAAATCAAAAAGGGATTCTGTAACGCTAGGAACTAGCGAAACAACGGTTCGCGGCGGATGCGGCAGTTGGGGCGCATCTACATAATAAGCATAAGCGTTATTATGGTTCATATCCCACCCACAGAAATCAGTTGGTCTCGTTCTGGCCCTACGCTGAGCATCATAATCGGCACACCACACAATTCAGAAACACGATGCACATATTGGCGTGCCGCTATAGGCAAATCCTCCATTTGGCGCGCTTGTGTAATATCCTCCGCCCAGCCTGATAGCGTTTCATAGATGGGCTTCACACGCGCCAACTCATGGTCTGACGCTGGAGGATAGCGCAGTATCTGGCCATCCAAATCATAGGCGACGGCGATTTGTAGCGTATCTAACCCGCTTAATATATCCAATTTAGTCAAAACGAGATGGCTACAGCCGTTGATAGTCGTCGCATAACGCAACATCACCGCATCTAACCACCCACAACGGCGTGGCCGCCCTGTTGTAGTGCCATACTCATCCCAATAATTCTCGCCCGTGCCGCGTAAACGGTTAGCCAATTCCCCTTGTAACTCGGTGGGCATAGGTCCACCACCGACGCGGGTACTAAACGCTTTAGCTACGCCTACAACGCGCTCAACTGCCAAAGGGCCGATACCTAAGCCCGTCAAGGCCCCTCCTGCTGTAGGAGAGGAGCTAGTCACATAAGGGTAACTGCCATGGTCAATATCGAGGAGCGTACCCTGTGCGCCCTCGCATAAAATACGCTGGCCAGCGTTCAAGCGTTGGTTAAGTTCAATCGCCGTATCTTTGATGTAAGGCGCTAACTGAACCGCCGCCTCCAAATACACTTCTATACTCGCCTGTGGGTCAATTGGCTCAAAGCCATCGCGAACGAGTTGTTGGTTAGCAAGGGCAATCATCTGTTGTAGCGCATCTGCAAAAGCTTCTATATCCAGCATCTGCCCCATGCGGATGCCCTTACGCCCGGTTTTATCATAGTATGCCGGCCCGATGCCGCGTAAGGTGGTCCCAATAGCTTTATCTCCGCGCGCCTGCTCAGCGGCTTTATCAAGGGCGATATGGGCCGGCGAGATAATGTGTGCCCGCGAACTGATGAGTAATCGCTCAGGTGTCACGGTAACCCCTAGCGCGCGCACCGATTCCATCTCTTTGAGCAAATTAACCGGGTGAATAACCATGCCGTTGCCCAAAACGCACACCACATTTTCTCTTAAGATACCGGACGGGATGAGGTGCAGTTTGAATACATCATCGTGGATAGCGACGGTATGCCCAGCATTATCCCCGCCAGAATAACGAGCGACGACATCAGCACCTTGCGCTAGCCAATCTACTACACGCCCCTTACCTTCATCGCCCCATTGCGCGCCAACTAAAATTGTTACTGGCATGTTTTTATCAATTGCCCATTCATTTAACAGAGATTGATAGGTTATAAGCCTATTATTGCAAAGATTGAACAAAGATTTAAGAGGGTTTATGGGCCGCCCCCAAAGAGATTGTAATCTGTTTTTCGCCCCAAGGCTCAGCGCGACCATTGGGGCCCAGCGCCAAAGCCGAACCTTTGCCAATGATAATGACGACGCTATCGGGTTCATCTAAGAGTATCTGGCGCGCAAAAGGCGCTTCCGCAATACTCGTCAGCCCCGATAATAGCACCGCCTGCTGAACCCACCCCAAACCGTCAACAACCATCGCATCATCATCCAAAAGCGCTTTGCCAAAAGCTGTCGCCGCAATGCCTTCAATCAGTATAATACCACCGCGGATATAGGCTTCGCGGATGCCCCTCAGCGTTGCGCCAGCCAGATGCTCCAGTAGTGTGTTAATGCTAGCGCCCGCTTGGATGACAATAATACTTGCATCATGCAACTGTTGAAAAATTGTCTCTTGGTCTTCGTGGAGAATATCTACAATATAACCTGTAGGAGCGCCGAGGTCTTCCATATCATCCATGAGTGCATCGCCCATATCATCAGCAAGCGAGATATAAGCAACACCGCCCGGAGCACTGGCACGCTCCAGTGCTTGGGCGCGGATAGACCCGCCCCCATCATTGCCCCCAGTTAAAACAAGCCAGCCTAAACCAGCTGGCCAAGTCATCACAGCGCGACCTGACATCATTCACCCGTTAAAACATAATCCGCCACTGCCGCCGACAACAAGGCAACACCCAAAGGCAATACCTCCTCGTCAAAATCAAAGCGGGGATGATGATGGGGATAATTTAAGCCACGCGATTCATCAGCAGACCCTAAAAAGAAAAACATCCCCGGTATATCGTTCATGAACAGCCCCACATCTTCCGAGCCCATCGTCCGCTCGTAATAGAATTTATCTTCCCCCACCAATTTACTGAAGACATTACGCACCCGTCTTCCCACCTCTGGGTTATTGACGACCGCATCCAGTTCATACTTGGCTTCGACTTCTGCTTGGCATCCCATAGATTCGGCTATTGCGTGGCTCACTTTATGCACTCGTTCCGCTACCATATCGAATACTTCGCGTTTGAAGGTGCGGATAGTGCCGCGCAATTCCACCACTTCAGGGATAACATTAAAAGCAGTGCCTGCTATCACCTGTGTGATGGATAAAACAGCTGTTTCTAAAGGGTCAAGATTACGGCTGATAATCGTCTGCAAGGCCAAAACCAACTGCGCCGCACAAACGACAGGGTCATGGGTTTGGTGCGGAGAAGCGGCATGCCCACCCGTGCCGAGTATCCGAATTTTCAGGGTGCTTGCCCCAGCCATGACCGGACCATCGGCAACCCCAAGCGTCCCTAGAGGCATCGTGTTCCACAAATGAAGGCCGAGCGTAACATCTGGCAAGGGGTCGTTCGATAGCACGCCATCAGCCACCATCGCTTTAGCGCCCGCGCCAATTTCTTCAGCAGGCTGAAAAACAAATTTGATACGCCCCCGAATTTTGTCCCGATTCTCTGCAAACAATTTAGCGACACCCAGGGCAATAGTGGTGTGCCCATCATGACCGCAAGCGTGCATTTTGCCGGGGTCGCTCGAAGCATAATCCACTGTATTTGCCTCCAAAATGGGCAAAGCATCCATATCTGCGCGAACAAGGACTGTGGGGCCGCCGCTATCCCCTTCCAAGATACCTACCACGCCTGTTTTACCGACGCCCGTTTGCACTTCCAAACCTAGCTTACCCAATTCCTCGGCCACAATCCCCGCGGTGCGGAATTCTTCAAAGGCCAATTCAGGATGGCGATGAAAATCCCGTCGCCTCTCAATCAATTCTTCGCGCATGGCTTGGGCGCGAGTTATAAAATCTATTGTCATTTTATATCACTCCTAGAGTAAATTATCTTTACATAACCTATCAATTTAGGGTTATCACCCTAAAATACTCCACATAACGCGGGTCTTCAGTAGGCGATTGTGGGTCGAGATAGCGCTCTCGTAGCCGCTGGGCCAATTCATCCACATCAGCAATCTGGCTTTTATGTTCAGCTAGCGATGCAATCTTAACCTCCATAAAATCGCTAATATCTACTTTTGTCGTGGGTTCATTGGTGCCAGCCACATAGATAGTCAAAGCTTTATGGGGCGCTAAGCCCTCGTCGCGTTCTAATTCGATGAAATTCAGGCGGTCGCGCGCGGCCGGAAAGACGGCCTCAAGGGTTGCGGCCCCAATCGCCCGATGGTCAGGATGATTGATGCGCGTTGTGCCATACCAATACACGGTTGGGTCTAATGTGACAACGATGTCAGGACGCTTCAGACGGATAATGCGCGTGATGTCGCGCCGTAGCGCGAGCGATGCGCTTAATTCACCGTCTAGATAATCCAAGAAAATAACCTCTTTGACCCCTAAAACCTGTGCACAACAGCGTTCTTCTTCTTCGCGGATTTGCGCCAACCGTTCAGAAGTCATCTTCGGGTCAGCGCTCCCTTTATCGCCACGAGTGGCTACAAGCCAATACATTTCCCACCCGCGCGCCGCCCACTTGGCGAATGTGCCACCTGCAAAAAAAGCGGCGTCATCCGGATGGGCGAAAACACCCAATACTTTTTTACTCATCGGCTGACTCGTCGTTGTCCTTCAATTTATCTGCGTTGCGTTCACCAACGGGCTTGCCACAATCACAAGGGCCATCGCCATGCTTGCTACACGGTTCTTTAGCTTTTTTAGCTAGTGCTTTCAATTCGTCGAGCGGGACAATATCTTCACGAGATACCAACTTGATACCCACTTCTTCAATGAATACCGACACCGCATCTTTTAGAGGGTGTACATCTACGACCTTACCTTCGCCAAAAGGGGTGCCCACCTTTTTATTTTTCTTGGGCAACTGCTTACGCGCGGCGACATATTGTTCATATTCATAGACCAAACAACAGCGCAAGCGGCCACACATACCCGTAATTTCCGATGGGTTTAGGGAAATCCCCTGCATCTTGGCCATCTTGATAGAAATAGGGCTAAAATCAGTGAGGAACGTACTACAACAACGCAATTCACCGCAAGCGCCATAACCGCCTAAAAATTTGGCTACATCTCGCGGGCCAATTTGGCGCAGTTCAACTTGTGTTGGCTTAAAAATTTTGCTTAGCGCTTTCCATAGCCCGTCCATTTCCACCTTTTCTTCAGAGCTATACAAAAAGGTGAGCATAGACCCATCATAGTTATATTGCGCGCCAAAGAATTTAACATCGCCAAAACCACCCATTTCCGCGGCTTTTTCACGACATGTGACGAGCGCTTGGGGTTCTTTGGCCTCCCATTCCTGACGCAATACCAAATCGCGTGGGGTGGCGGGGCGCATAATAGGGCGATAATCGCGATCAGGCTCCCAATTAGCGAAGCCCATAATTTGGCCCATTTGCCGCCCGCGCGCTGTTTCGACAATCACATAATCGCCCGCTTGTAAGTCGGGATATTCTGAAAAATCAAAGTGGTATAACTTGCCCACCTTAAAGAATCGTACGCCGACGACACGGCGCTTCTGTTCTTGAACCATTTCAACCATTGATGAAACCTCACACGTCCATTTGGGGCGTGATTAGCGCCTATTACCAAGAATGATTTACTACTCCGCGATTATACCACGAATCCCCATGTGCCCAAGCAAGCTTGGTAAGCGCGCGATATAATATCTGTTTCAAAAAGAATTGATTTGTTGTATCTTTAACTATCTTTGATAACGTCTATCTCATCACACCCGAATATGCAGGTTATCCATGAACCGTACGCTCATCATGAAGTTTGGCGGTTCCACCGTAGGCACACCCGCCGCGCTCACCCAAGTGCTCAGTATTGTGTTGCACGAAAAACAGCACTGGGAACAACTGATTCTCGTCGCCTCGGCGTTGGATGGCGTCACCGACGCTTTACTAGAAGCGGCCCATCTAGCGCAGTTGGCGAATCGCCGCGGGTATCGGCGCATCACCACCATGCTACGCACCCGCCATATGGCCCTATGCGAGCATTTACCCCTCGGTCAGCAAGAACGCCACGCTTTACAAGCTGATTTGGACCGATTGCTCTTTGAAATGCTAGATTTATGCCAAACGGTGGCAGATACACCCAGTGATACACTTCTGCCACAAGTCAGCGATAGCATCATCGGCGTTGGCGAGCGATTATCCGCGCGCATCATCGCCGCGCTCTTGCGTCAAAATCATTTACGCGGCGTCGCTATCGATGCCACCGACATCATCATCACCGATGATACGTTTAGCAATGCGACCGTGCTGATCCCCCAAACCCGTGAACGTATTGATATGTATCTCATGCCGATGCTTAACCGTCAAATTATACCGGTCGTCACGGGGTTCATCGGCGCTACCTTAAATGGCCAACCTACTACTTTGGGACGTGGCGGTAGCGATTATACCGCTTCTATCCTCAGCCAATGCATTGGGGCAGATGAACTATGGGTGTGGGCTGATGTGGACGGGATGATGACCGCAGACCCTCGCGAAATCTCCGAAGCGCGCGTTATCCCCGAACTATCTTATGACGAAGTCGCCGAATTGGCTTATTTCGGGGCGCGCATCTTACACAATCGGATGATCGCCCCTTTGCGAGATAAGCAAATCCCTTTACGCATCCGCAACATATACAAGCCACAAGGCACGGGAACGCTCATCCGTCAAAAAATGCATGAGCCACAACCCCATATTAAAGCGGTAACCAGCATCTACGGTGTCGCGCTGATGGCGGCTTACAGCGGTTCGCTCGCTTCGGTTATTTCGCTGGTGGATAAAACGTTGTACGACCGCATCGGCAGTCACGCTGATGTGATGATTTCTTCTCAGTCGTCATCTCGTAGCTTTTTGTGTTTCATCATCCCAACCACTGCGGGGTTCGACGCAGTGGCTAGTGTTCGCGCTACCCTATCTGACCAACTGCGTTATTTGCCCACCATGCCCGAATGGGTCGTTGAACAGGTCAGCGTCTTAACAGTTATCGGAGCGGATATAGACCAACACGCAGGATTAATCGCGCAGACCTTAGCGGCGCTAGAAGGCATTCGTATTAAAGCCGTCTCTCTGGGGCCATCTCATTGTAGCTTTTCAATCGTTGTTGACGTTCAAGACAGCGAAAAGGCGTTAAAGAAATTGCACCCATTGACCTTAATCGCCACCTAAAAGCGTCTCAGATAACGGTCTAGCTCCCATTGGGTCACCTGACGGTTATATTCATCCACTTCTTGTTGTTTGGCGGCGATGTACCTTTCGCTAATATAAGGCCCCAGAGCGCTCAAGATAACATCATCTTGACGCAAGGCATCTAAAGCTTCTCCCAACGATTGCGGCAATACGGCCAACTGTCTTATACGCCCCCGATTACGGGTCAACAACGTTTCTTCCATCGGCTCTGGCAAAGGCAATTTATTACGGATACCATCCAGCCCCGCGTGCAACATCACCGCTTGGGCCAAATACGGATTGCTACTGGGGTCGGGACAACGCAATTCAAGGCGCGTGTGCGATTCTTTACCGGGGGCGGTACTAGGCACTCGTATGAGCGCCCCGCGGTTGATGTGCGCCCATGTAACATATACAGGCGCTTCAAAACTCGTCCCCAAACGTTTATACGAGTTCACTAAAGGCGCCAAAATGGCAGACATAGCGCGCGCGTGGGACAACTGCCCCGCCAGAAAATAGCGCGCAATCTCAGAAAGCCCATATTCATGATTTAAATCTACAAAGAGATTTTCGCCCGTGGTGGTGTTATGCAAACTCTGATGTGTGTGCATACCCGAACCGGGCATATTCGCTAGGGGGCGCGGCATGAAGGTGCATAATAAACGATGTTGACGAGCAATGGTCTTGAGCACAACGCGCGCTGTCAAAATTTGGTCTGCCGACGTCAAGGCATGATTATACTGAAAACCAATCTCGTGCTGGCCAAAGCCGATTTCTGATTGCGTAGAATCTACGCGGATGCCCGCCGCCATCAGCGTTGCTAACATTTGCCGCCTTAAGGAGCGTATCGGCTCTTCTGGCATATCAAAATAGCCCGATATATCGTTAGAAAACCCTAAATTAGGATTATCGTTCTCATCGAGCGAGAACAAGAAGAATTCCAGTTCAACGCCCGTTTTGTAGGCAAAGCCCATTTCTTCAGCTTGTTTAAGAGCACGTATGAGAATCGTCCGCGGGTCGCCAATAAAGGGTTCGCCTTGGGGGGTATAGATGGTGCAAATCAGCCGCGCGGTCTTTTCTTCGGGCGGTAGCCACGGCAAAATCGTGAACGTGGCGAGGTCAGGGCGTAGCACCATATCGCTTTCCGCTACGCGCGCAAAACCTTCAATGGAGGACCCGTCAAAGTGAGAGCCATTTTCCAGCACATTTTCTAATTCAGTAGCGGGGATAAGCACACTTTTAACGATGCCCGTAATATCGGTGAACCACAGCGCGATAAAACGCACATCTTGTTCTTTAACAGTCGCCAATATCGTTTCAGGAGTTACCATAGGTTTTTCCCCTGCTCAATCGCATCTTGATTCATCGTGATGGGGCAGTATATCGCCCCAAGTGATGTTTGGCTATCGGCGAAATGGCTAAAATTACGTTCTTTTTGTTATCTAAGAATCACCAATGCCAAAAACGATTCCAAGCTTCCATCCAGTCAGCGCCAATGGCCCGCACTTTAGCCGTCGCAGTATCAATCTCAACACCGGGTCTTCCTATAAAATCGCGTAGACGCTCGACAGCGGCGATTTCGATAGTGATAGTCGTTGGCTTAGAGGGGACATAGGGCTTTATTTCACCGTAAGCTAAATTCTCTAAAGCGATACGCGCCCCTTCCTCAATGAGTTCACGCGCGCGTATTGGCGGGATTTGGCGCGCAGAAAAACGTGTCAGTCCGCGCTTCACGTCTACAGTCGTTAGGGCTTCTCCCAGCAGGGATTTAGCTTCGCGGCAAACCGCGTGGTCACCGGTGACCAATACAATCGGAGTGCCATAATGGCCGCATAGGGCGGCATTGACTCCCACCTCCCCCACGAGGTCTTCATTAAACCAAAGATTATGATACTTCACCTCTGAAATAGTATGACATAAAACACCATCAGGGGTATTGTTGCGCGCATGCATACCGACTAGCAAACATGCATCGCAACCCTGCTCCAAAAATTCTGTATAGCGTCCCCACGGGTGATGCGCGACCCACTGACAATCTTCATGCAATAATTCCGGGACGAGCGAATTAAAAGACCAATCTCCGCCCGCCCCATGACAATCCACAACAACAATTTCTTTAGCGCCAGCGGCCTTAGCGCCACGCACAGCGGCGTTAATTTCCTCCGTATACAGGCGGCGCGCTTCCTCAAACATGGGGCTACCGCCGGTCACTTGCCCCCATGTGACAATACCGCTCACGCCTTCCATATCGGTCATGATGAGTACACGCATCGCTTCTTTCTCCATCGCATCCTCATTAGGGCATAGCATACCCTAACAAGCTAATTCGGCAAGAACAAGCAGGTCTCTTTAGATAGCGTACACCTTCAGTAAAAAGATTACTTGATAAGATTCCAGTGCCCCAACAACGCATCTATTCCCAAAAGGTAACTGCGCCAGCCAAAACCGCTAATCTGTCCTAAACAGACTCCAGCCAAGTAGGAATGCTGGCGGAGCGGCTCGCGCGCGTGGATATTGGACAAATGCACCTCTACCACAGGAATTTGAATGGCGCTAATCGCATCGCGCAGAGCAACCGAAGTATGCGTATACGCGCCGGGGTTAAAAACAACGCCATCAGCCCAATTGCGGGCGATATGCAATATATCAATCAGCGCGCCTTCGTGGTTCGATTGTTCTACGCGCAATTCCACTTCATACTTTTGAACATGAGCGCGAACCCGTGTAGTGATGTCATCCAAAGTCATACTGCCGTAGATTTCGGGTTCGCGTGTGCCCAACAAATTGAGATTTGGCCCATGAAGCAACAAAATACTTCGGGTCATTGCCCGCCTCCTTCAGAACTGGATAATTGCGCGAGTACTTTTATGACTGTTTGGCGCTCTATTCCTTCTACAATGACGGGCTGGCCGATACCACGCAACAAAATGAAGCGCGACCGCCCTTGTCTCCATTTTTTATCAGTCGCCATCGCCGTATAAATCGTTTCTGGCGCTAATCCGCGAATCCGACGCGGTAGCCCCACCGATGCCAACAGGTCGTCTACGCGGTATACTAACGCCTCATCACATAACTGAAGTTCGCGCGAGAGCGTCGCCGCCGCCAACAAACCAACCCCCACCGCCTCGCCATGAGACCACGCAAAGCCGCTCGCCTGTTCAATAGCATGAGCGAAGGTGTGGCCAAGATTGAGATGAGCGCGAATACTACGCTCATAGGGGTCTTGCTCAACAATATCTATCTTCACCTTTACAGCGCGGCGCACCAACTCCACGGCACGATTGGGCGTATAGAACGCAGGATTTAACAATTCCGCATCCGCCAGTAGACCATGCTTCAACACCTCCGCCATGCCGCATCGCCATTGTTCGATGGGGAGCGTTTTAAGCGCTTCTGGGTCAATCAACACCGCGTTAGGCTGTTTGAAAGCGCCGACAAGATTTTTTCCCTCTGGCAAATCTACCCCTACCTTGCCTCCCACGCTAGAATCCACCATCGCTAATAGAGAAGTGGGGATTTGGATAAAGCGCAAGCCGCGCATATAAGTAGCGGCCACGAAACCGACGGTATCGCCAACAACACCCCCGCCTAAGGCAATGATAGTGGTATTTCTGTCCGCGCCGACAGCGACTAAATCGCGATACAAACGCCCAACGATTTCTAGAGTTTTATACTGTTCGCCATCGGGCACCCATAGAAGATGGGCCTTAGGCAAGCGGCGTACGATAGCTTCGCCATAAAGCGGCGCCAACGTTTCGTTCGTGATAACGACTACGTGACCATCTAATTTAAGCGGATGAGCCAAAGCGTCGAGTTGGGCTAATAGCTGGGGTTGGATGATGATAGGATAAGCGCCATCAGGGGATTGAACCCACAGCGTATCACCTTGATATAGACGCCATAGGGCGATGATTTCGTCGGCAATTGCTGTTGGGGATTTGCCCGTCACCTCCACCTGATGCGGGATGCTGTTATAGACAGGCCGCCGACGTTCTAGCACTTCCCGCCAATTGTGGGCAAGGGGCCTCTCCTCGGATTTGGATAAGCGCGCTTGTAAAGTGTCATCATCCGCGCTCAAACAAACGACAAAACCGCTATCAAGCATCAATCGGCGATTATCGTCATCCACCACCATACCGCCGCCAGTAGCGATGACCAGATGCTGTTGTGAAGCTAATGTTTGGCATAAGTTGCGCTCAAGTTGGCGGAAAGCCGCCTCTCCCTCTTCGGCGAAAATCTGCGGAATCGATTTACCAACAACCTTTTCAATTTCTTTATCTGTTTCTATAAATACCCGCCCCAATTTCTCCGCGACTATGGGGCCAACTGTAGATTTTCCTGTGCCCATAAAACCGGTCAGGATAATGTTTTTGTCGGTTGCGTTCATAAAAATCTATCCCTACCCAAACAGAAATGGGTCATTCATAGCCAAAGCGCCATGTAACATTATCCATCGGCAAATCCATGAGATGATTTTTACGCAGTGTTTGGAATCGTGGGCGCATCTCATCTATGCTATCGCCACCTAATTTTTCGAGGAGCGCATCCGCCAAGACGAGCGCCATCATCGCTTCGCCTATGGGCACCGCGCGCGGTAGAGCGCAAAAATCGCTCCGCTCATATACCGTGCGCTCAGCTTGTCCGGTTGCTAGGTTCACGGAATCAGCGCCACGTAACATTGTCGCTATCGGTTTCATGGCGACGCGCACAAGGATAGGCTCGCCCGTGGTGATGCCCCCTTCAAAACCGCCCGCACGGTTCGTACGCCGTCTAATAGAACCATCTTCATGCAGGATAATATCATCATGAACTTCACTACCGCGCTTGGTTGATTCTTCAAAAGCATGCCCGATTTCCGCCCCTTTCATCGCCTGAATGCTGACCATAGCCCCAACTAATCTGGCGTCTAGACGACGGTCATAATGGACATGCGACCCAAGGCCGGGCGGTACGCCTATAGCAACTACTTCAAAAACCCCGCCAAGGGTATCTTTATCTATCTTGATTTGGCGAATGAGTTCGCGCATGCGCTCGGATGCTTCGAGGTCAGGGCAACGCACATCACTTTCTTCACCCTGCTTAAGGCGTATTTCTAAAGGCATCGCGCTTAAATCGGCCTTGATATGCCCGATTTGTGAAACATAACCGCCAATCGTAATACCAAACTGGGCGAGGAATTTCTTACAAATAGCGCCGACTGCAACGCGCATCGTTGTTTCTCGCGCGCTGGCCCGTTCTAAGGCAATTCGCAATTCTCTATAGCCGTATTTCACCGCTCCCGTCAAATCCGCATGGCCGGGACGGGGAATGGTGATAGGGTCAATATCTTTCTCTTTCCAATTTTTGAAATCGCGATTTTCCACCATTAACGAAATGGGGCCGCCCGTCGTCACCCCATTCATCACCCCACTTGTAATACGCACGTGGTCCTGTTCGATAGACATGCGCCCGCCTGAGCCGTAACCGACTTGGCGCCGTGCCAGTTCTGTATCAATATCTGCATTAGCGAGTGGTAAACCAGACGGCATGCCTTCTAAAATGGCTGTGAGTATGGGGCCGTGGCTTTCGCCTGCAGTTAAAAATCGTAGGGGCATAAAGTATATCCTCTATCTATGACATCGTCTTTCGCATCTGCTCTATCCCCCAACATCGGGGATGCAATCGCTCATATTCACTAAGGGGCGAATTTCGTATGGTTTGATAACCAATCCTTCAAGGCACACTCGCGCCATTAGCCCCTTTTAGACAGTTCCGCTTTCACTGTATCAAACATCACCTCAATAGGAGCAGGGCGCCCCGTCCATAAGCTGAAGGCCGCCGCGCCTTGACGAACGAGCATCCCTAGCCCGCCGATGGCACGCCCGCCTTGTTGTTCGGCTTGTCGCATGAATTTTGTTATCGCCGGGCGATACACCATATCATAAACAGTGACGCCCTTAGGGAAAGGGACGCCATCAATCCATGGCGATTCATCCACATGAGGTAACATGCCGACAGAGGTACAATTCACAATTAACGAAGCGTCCCACTCTGCGGCATCATCTATTGTCATAGCGGGGATGTTTTGGATGCCAGCAGAAAGCGTCAACTGAGCGAGCATTTCATGCGCGCGCTCTAAGGTGCGGTTGACAACGGCGACGATTGCGCCCTCGCGCCACAACCCGTACACCGCCGCACGGGCCGCCCCCCCTGCGCCCAGCACTAGCGCTTTTTGGCCAGAAAGGGGTACATCATGGGCCTTGAGGTCATCAATGAAACCGTCAACATCGGTATTTGTGCCTACATCGGTACGAAAGTCAATCGTATTCACTGCGCCAATCGCGCGCGCTTTTTCATCAGGGTGGACATAACGCATGACAGCTTGTTTGTGGGGAATCGTCACATTTAACCCGATGTAACCATGATTACGCGGCTCCAACACCCCTAAACGAACAATATCGGGAGGAATAGCCATCGCGTCATAAAGCCAATCATCCATGCCCAACGCTCTAAAAGCGGCATTATGCATAGCTGGGCTAAGGCTATGCTCCACAGGCCAACCGATAATGCCTACACGATTCGTCGTCACTCTGCATCCCCTCTAAATAAACCTGTGCATTCGGTAGACATACACTTGAAACCCCAATTTACGATAGAAGCGCAAAGCTTGGTCGTTAAAATCCCAAACATCCAAAACAACGCGCGAGATGCCATGTTCACGGGCGAGTTGATAAGCGCGCTCCATCAACATTTGTCCATAACCATTGCGCTGATGCTGGACAGTGACCGCAAGTTGTTCGATATACAAAACGGATTCAGCATATCTAAACGGGGTCTCTGGAAGGTGTCTGATGATGCAACCAACGTAACCGACGGGTTCGCCATTCGCTTCAAGGAGATACAAGGTTGTGTTCTCATCCGCGACCAATTGACGATACCATGCGATGATGTCCGGGTCGGCGCCCGTCGTGGGCTTGAACATTTGCGGGGCGGCAGAGACATGCAATTGATGAACGGTTTTGTTCAAAAAAGCGAGTCGTTCGGCATCCTCTGTTGTAGCTTGTCGAATAACAATCATACGGCATCCACCTTATCAACTTTATGATTCATCCATGATGAAACAATGACGCGCCCAAATAGGCCATTGTTTGCGGGAAATTGGGGAAAGAATCGCCCGCGCAACGGATTTCATGTACCGTCGTCTCGCCATCGGCCACCAACCCCGCGATAGTCATGCTCATGGCGATGCGATGGTCATCGTGACTTTCCACCACCCCCCCGTTAAGTTTTTGAGGGCCCACAATGCGGAAGCCGTCTTCTCTTTCCTCGATAACAGCGCCTAACTTGCGGAGTTCAGCAGACATCACAGCGATGCGGTCCGTCTCTTTAACGCGCAATTCCTTAGCATCCCTAACGAGCGTCTCGCCCTCTGCCATGAGGGCGGCAACCATCAACACCGGGAATTCATCAATCATCCGCACCACCATCTCCCCGCCGATTTGCACACCTTTAAGAGAGCTATACCGCGCGCGGATTTCGCCGACTGGCTCACCTGCTTCTAGTCCTGTTTCCGTTATGGTGATGTCAGCGCCCATCTCTGAAAGCACGTCTAACAAACCTGTGCGCGTCGGGTTGAGGTTCACGCCAGTTAATACGATGTCGCTATAAGGCACAATTAGCGCGGCGATAAGGGGAAAAGCGGCGGAAGAAATATCACCGGGAACAGTCAAGTCTAATGGTTTTAGGCTACCATTGGGCGTAATGATGACAGTATGGCCATCAACGGCAATATCTGCCCCCATAGCACTCAACATGCGTTCTGTGTGGTCGCGAGCTGGCCCCGGTTGGACAACAGCGGTAGCGCCTTTGGCGAACAGAGCGGCTAATAAAATGGCACTTTTCACTTGAGCGCTAGCTTCTGGCATTTCGTAACGGATGCCGTGTAATGGTGATGGTTTTATCGTCAAGGGCGCGCGATTATCTACACCATGGATATTCGCGCCCATCAATTGCAGGGGGGTTATGATACGCTTCATCGGACGGCGTCGCAATTGTTCGCTTCCATCCAACACACTTTCAAAAGGTTGCCCAACCATAATACCCGCGATAAGCCGTATACCCGTCCCGGCGTTGACGAGATTTAAGGGAGCATCTGGTTTTTGGAGCGCCCCGCCGTGGATTGTCAATGTATTTACGTCGTGTCTATCAACTTTTATGCCGAGCTGTTGGGCGGATTTTAAGGAGGCTTCTGTATCACCCGCCGCTAACCAGTTGCGAACCTGTGTTGTCCCCTGCGCTAACATGCCCATCAAGACAGCGCGATGCGATAGCGATTTATCGCCCGGAACGGTGATTGTTCCTTTTAGTGGCCCGCTGGGATAAACGACCATTTTATCATTGGGGGTTGCGCTTTTGCTCATATCGTCCTGCCCATTCTATCCTCGCCTCGCGGATTTGTTTTAACGAGTCGGTCAATTGTTGTTCATCGCCAGCAATAAGCATCGTCTCTAGGAGCGCCATTTGCACACGGAACATCGCTAAAAGGGTGGCTACAGACTTGGTATTGGTGCTTAAGATGTCGCTCATCATGCTGATGTCGCTAGCCGCCAAACGCGATGTATCTCGGAATCCGCCAGCGGCCAATTTCCAAACAGCATCATCATTTTTACCCTCGTTAGCCACAGTGGCCACCAACGCCGCGCTCAAAATGTAAGGAAGATGGCTGATAGCGGCGACCACGCGATCATGACGCTCTGCGTCCATTTCAATGGCGATGGCCCCCAAAGCCTGCACTAAAGACAGCGCGCGAACCAGAGCGGCCGGCGTTGTGCGCCGTGTTCTGCACAGCACAAAAGGACGGTTGCGATACAAATTAGGGTCGCTAGCGCTGATGCCGTTAATTTCTTTTCCGGTCATGGGATGACCGCCAACGGCGTTAATACCAATCGGCAATTGTCCCATCGCCTCGCAAATAGACTGCTTGGTGCTACCAATATCCATCAAAAGCGTATTGGAGCGCAAATAAGACCCGATGCGCTTTTGTAAGAGCTGTTGAATCGTCCGAACGGGGGCGCACAAAATTACAACATCTGCATCTTTGACCCCACTGTATAAATCTTCTGTGACCGAATCTACTATCCTATTATCGAGCGCAAATTGACAAGCTTCAGAACGGACATCTACGCCCGTAATCGTGTCGGCGCGTTCCCGTAAAGCCATCGCTATAGACCCGCCCATCAAACCCAAGCCGACAACAGCAAGATGGCGGGCATAAAAACTCCCTGTAGACATATCCCCCCTAAGCCGTGCGGTCCATGGCTTCAGCAATGCGACGTACCCGCTCCATCATCTTTGCAAATTGTTGCGGCGTCAAGCTTTGGCGACCATCAGATACCGCTTGAGATGGGTTGGGGTGCACTTCAACAATTAGGCCATCTGCGCCAGCGGCAATACCTGCCAGCGCCAACGATTCTACATATTCTGAATACCCCGTGGCATGGCTGGGGTCAAAAATAATCGGTAAATGGGTTAACTGCTTCAACACGGGGATTGCGTTAATATCGGCCGTATTGCGCGTAGCGGTCTCGAAAGTGCGGATGCCCCGCTCGCATAAAATGACGCGCGTATTGCCATGCGCGAGGATATATTCCGCAGACATGAGCAAATCTTTTACCGTGCTAGACATCCCCCGCTTCAGCAAAACGGCGTGTTGGCTCTCCCCGATAGCATTCAATAGGGTGAAGTTTTGCATATTACGCGCGCCTATCTGCAAAACATCGGCATATCGCGCCACTAAGGGTACTTGTGCGGCGTCCATCACTTCGGTGACGATGGGCAAGCCTGTGACATCGCGCGCTTCCGCCAGCCATTGCAAGGCTTTTTCGCCAAACCCTTGAAAGCTATAAGGAGACGTGCGCGGTTTAAACGCGCCGCCACGCAATGCCGTAGCGCCATACTCTTTGACCATACAAGCCGTTTCGATAATTTGCTCACGACTTTCTACGGAGCAAGGGCCAGCGATAACCAACACTTTTTGCCCGCCCATCTGGGAGCCATTTAGCGGCACAAGCGTATCGGATGGGTGGAAAATACGGCTTGCCAGCTTATAAGGCTCTGTGATGCGAACGACTTTATCCACGCCGTCCATCGTTTCGTAATGTTCCTGCTTGAGCGGCGTGGGGCTTTCGCCGACGACGCCAACAATGGTACGCTCCTCCCCCTCCGATAAGTGCGCGCGATAACCATCGCCTTCAATACGCGCGATGACCGCCGCTATCTGCTTTGCTGTCGCGCCTGCTTTCATCACAACAATCATGGCTTATCCCCTCCATTCTGTACGGGTTGTATGGGTTGCAAATCTGGACGCAAAACGGTTGCGCCATGTAAAAAAACATGCTGTATCGCATCTATTGTTTTATCCGTATTCCAATGAATCAAAATCCGTATACAACGTGGAACAGCGTCTGGCACGGCCATCTCGACACATCCCATCAAGGCGGTGCGCGTCCAACCAAAATCCCGCGCGGCCTTAGCGGGATAAGCCGCGTCTAAATCCGGCGTGGTCGTGAAGATGACGCTAGCTACGTGTTCCTCCTCGATGTCATTAGCCTTCACCATCGCCGCCAATAACTCTAGGGTCGCGGACCAAATCGCTTGTGGTGTATTAGCGGTTGTTGTGGTAGCGCCGCGCACACCCCGTACTAGCATAGTGCCCTCCTGATTAAAACAACAAAAAAGGCGCGGGGTGTTGCCCTGCGCCTCTCATCCTTAAAACCGTATCGCTAAACGACAGCAAGCAACATCCCGACCTTAACTATGTCGTCCTTAAAGTAATAAAAGCTGAAGTAATAAACGCGGAGAGGTTGCTTTAACACGTCAAACTCTTTTCGTGCTCATTTAGCAAAGAGCATAGCCTGTTATAAGTCAATTGTCAACTAAATAGGATAGGCAAAAAATGGCTTTTACAACGCTTCATCAACAAACCGATTAATTGCTTGACAGCATCCCCAACTCGCGCTAGCATTATGCAGAAATTTATAGGTCATTATAAAAACGTCGAACCGAAATAGTATAGATCAACACGATGTCCAGAGAGTCGCCGAGAGCTGGAAAGGTGATACATACGCTGATCTAGAATGGGTCGGGGAGTTGCGCGGGTGAACAAATTCTTTAAGTAGCTCGCGTCGGAAAGCGTACCGTTATCATAGCGCAAGGTATCAACCTATTTTTATAGGTCCGTACCGTACAGAGGGGCGCTGGTCATGCAACCAGCGCAAACAAGGTGGCACCGCGAGAAACACCCCTTCTCGTCCTTGTGATGGCAGGGGTTTTTTGTTTCTTAAAAAGGGGTGTAACCATGTTAAACACCACACGTGTGCGCGCTGATATTAAACCCACGCGCGATGAGGCGATTGCTCTTTTCCAACAAGGCGACCTCGTCCCCGTTTATCGAACCCTGTTAGCAGACCTCGAAACGCCTGTTTCTGTCTATCTTAAATTAACAGCCGCTGGACAACCGGCTTTTTTGCTGGAAAGTGTCGAGGGTGGGGAAAGGGTTGGGCGCTATTCCTTCATCGGCGTAAACCCCAAAGGGATTATCACCGCAAAAGGGAATACGATTACGCGCATCTTCGATGGGAAAACCACCACAGAGACCCTACCTCAAGGTAAGGATGCCCTCCACATCATCAAAGCGCAACTAGAGCAAACGCGGCCCGTGCGCGTTCCCGGACTCCCCCGTTTGGTGGGCGGCGCTGTAGGCTATCTCAGTTATGATATGGTACGGTACTTTGAGCGCCTACCCAATACCGCTGTGGACGATTTGCAAGTGCCAGAAGCCGCTTTTATGTTTCCCGACACGCTCGTTATTTTCGACCATGCTAAGCACCAGCTCATCGTTTTGGCCAACGCACACAATACCACCACGCCCGAAGCCGCCTACCAAGATGCTATCCGACGCATTGACCAGATTGTTGTATCATTAGGCAATCCGCTTCCTTCTATCCCTTTAGGGCCCGGCCCAACCGACGACACCTTGCAATCCAATATGACGCAAGAACGCTATGAGGCGATGGTCGAACGCGCCAAAAGCTATATTCGCGATGGCGACGCTTTCCAAGTGGTTTTATCGCAACGGTTCGGACGGCGCACGACAGCCACGCCGCTAATGATTTATCGAGCCTTACGCGCCCTCAACCCATCGCCCTATATGTTTTTGCTCCGTTTCAGCGATGACTTAACGCTCATTGGTGCATCACCAGAAATGATGGTACGGTTAGAAGATGGCATCGCCAGCGTCCGACCTATCGCCGGAACGCGCCCGCGCGGCAAAAACGAAGATGAGGACCAACAGCTTGCTCAAGAATTATTGGCTGACCCTAAAGAGCGCGCAGAACATGTGATGCTCGTTGACCTCGGCAGGAATGACTTAGGGCGGGTTTGCGATTACGGCACTGTGCGCGTAACCGACATGATGTTCATTGAAAAATATTCTCATGTCATGCACATTGTTAGCCATGTAGAAGGGCGCTTAAAACCGAATATGGATGCTTTCGCGCTCATACGCGCCACCTTTCCCGCCGGCACCTTATCCGGCGCGCCCAAAGTAAGGGCGATGGAGATAATTGAGGAGTTAGAAGGCGTCCGCCGTGGCCCGTATGGTGGCGCTGTTGGTTACTTCAGTTACGATGGCTCGATGGATATGTGTATCACTATCCGCGCGGTTCTGATGCGCGGAGATATGGCCACGGTTCAGGTTGGAGCGGGCATTGTAGCTGATAGCGACCCGACCAAAGAACATCAAGAATGCCTGAACAAAGCCCGCGCCCTCGTTGAAGCCATTTGCTATGCGGAGGAGGGGTTGATGTGAAACAGCAAAGAGCCATTTTCTACTGCGCTATTAGAGGAGTTCATCATGGCGATTAAACGCATCGTTTTCATCCGTCCGGGAGAAACCGATTGGAATAAGCTACATCGTCAACAAGGTTGGGCGGCCGTGCCCTTGAACGAACACGGCAAAGCGCAAGCCCAACGCTTAGCCAACTTCATCCGCAATATGGGCATCGGCGCGCTATATTCTAGTGACCTGCGACGGGCTAAACAAACGGCCGAAATCCTCGCCGAAAAACTAGGCTTTCAGCCGATTTACGATGCCCGTTTTCGCGAGCGCCATATTGGGGAATGGCAAGGGCTAACCCTCGCAGAA
The DNA here is from genome assembly GCA_037441665.1 of Anaerolineaceae bacterium. Lineage (GTDB taxonomy): Bacteria > Chloroflexota > Anaerolineae > Aggregatilineales > Phototrophicaceae > JBBIRQ01. The sequence goes on from JBBIRQ010000009.1 coordinate 51,650, forward strand.
ATCCGCGATTGGTACCCAGAAGATTACGAACGGCTCTTAAAAAACATAGAAGGCTATCAAATCCCTGGCGGAGAATCGCGGCGGCAAGTCACCGCGCGGGTATTGGCCGCTTTAGAGGATGTCAAAGCCCGCGGTGGCGCGGAAAACGTCGCCATTGTCACCCATACGACCGCATTAAGAGCCTTATTAGGCGCGCTCATTAGCGGCATAGACGCCTACAATCTGCCGCTATCCAATATGTCTGTGACAACCATCATCCGCGAAAATGACGACCAATGGCGTATTGTTCAACCCAATGACGTCAGCCACCTAGAAGGCATGTCTAGCGAATACGTAGAAGAACCGGAGGAAAACAAATGATTCTCGTCATTGATAATTACGATAGCTTTACGTATAACCTCGTCCAAGAGATGGGTGAGTTGGGGGCAGAATTACATATCGCGCGCAACGATGCGATAACGCTCGACGAAGTCCGCCAGCTTCAACCTTCGCACATCGTCATTTCACCTGGGCCGGGTTTCCCCAAAGATGCGGGCATATCTAACGCTATCATCCGCGAATTTGGGCCCAGTATCCCGATATTGGGCGTTTGTCTAGGGCATCAGTGCATCGGTGAAGTTTTTGGCGGGGTGGTCACCCATGCGCCAGAATTAATGCATGGCAAAACGAGCATGGTTTACCATAAAGGAGACCCCCTATTCACAGGTGTTCCCAGCCCATTCGAGGCGACGCGCTACCATAGCTTAGCCGTCGAAGAAACAACCTTGCCAGCTGAATTATCCGTGACCGCATTCACCGAAAGCGGCTTGATTATGGGATTGCGTCATAAACAATATCCTATTGTCGGCGTGCAATTCCATCCCGAAAGTATCTTGACGAAATTCGGGATGCGAATGCTGGAAAATTTTCTAGAGAATATCTTTTTAAGGATGCCTGCATAGGCGCAAGTCAAAAGCGGAAGCGAGTGGTTCATCAAAATACCGTGAGTTACTTGACCACTACCCACTATTTAATGTATTGGACTTTAACGCCGGAAGAACGACGCCATCTATCCGAAAAGCGCGCCTACTATGTCGCTAGCGCTCAACTCCAAAAGGTCAAGCCCGGTGATGTCCTCTGGTTGGTCAATGTTTATCTCAATGAGTTGCTGTTGATTGGCCGCCTACAAGTGGAAACAGTGGTGAGCGATAGCGAAATCGCGCAGGAACTAGTAGAAGATACCGATGATTGGATAGAAGCCGATTGGTACGCTATCGCTAATCGTTACCATGCAGAACCCATGCGCGAAGTGAACATCACCTATTTGGTGGATAGCTTGCGCTTTAATAGTCCCGCATATCGTCTCGATACCAGCGAAGGGCGCATTAACCCGCAACAATTTCGAGCGTTAAGAGAGCTAACCGGCGAATCGGCTGAGCTGATTGAGCATACATGGTATAGCGAAGACGAGCACATCCCTTCTGTGCAAGATGTGCTGGAGTTAACCGAAGACGATAGCGCTTATGCCGAAGGGCGCTTAATCATCCGCACTTTGCGCCAACGGCAACGCAATCGCAAGCTAGTCGCCGACGCTAAAGCGCAATACAAACGACAGCACGGACGTTTGACATGTCAGGCATGCGGTTTTGACTTTGCAGAAACGTATGGCATAGAGTACATCGAAGCCCATCATTTGCTACCTGTCTCTAGCTTAACAGATGAACATCAAACACAACTAGACGACATCGTCATGCTCTGCGCCAATTGTCATCGGATGATCCATAGCCAAACGCCGCCGCTATCTTTAGAGGCATTGAAAGATTTGCTCAATTCACATAAAAAGGTAAATGAACATGACCACAATGACCATACAACGCGCCATTGACCAATTGGGTAGATTTGGGCATTTGCAAACAGAAGAAGCCGAAGCAGTCATGCACCAAATCATGAGTGGAGAAGCGACAGAAGCCCAAATTGGCGCTTATCTTATGGCGCTCCGTATGAAAGGCGAAACCCCCGAAGAAATTACGGGTAGCGCGCGCGCCATGCGCCAAAAAGCGCATCGCGTACCCACCTCTGTACAGAGCGATTTACTCGATACGTGCGGCACGGGTGGCGATAAATCCGGTACGTTTAATATCAGTACTACGGTTGCTTTCATCGCGGCGGGCGCCGGGGTGCCGGTGGCCAAGCATGGCAATCGCGCGGCGACTAGCAAATGTGGAAGCGCCGACGTACTGGCCGAGTTGGGCGTTAACCTTGACCTTACACCTGAACAAGTTGGACAATGTGTAGATGAAGTGGGCATCGGCTTCTTGTTCGCTGTCAAGTTACATCCCGCCATGAAACACGCCATTGGCCCACGGCGCGAAATGGGCATCCGCACTATCTTCAACATTTTGGGTCCCTTGACCAACCCGGCAGGAGCGCAACGACAACTCATGGGGGTATTTGCCGCCGATTTGACCGATTTGCTCGCGCATGTTTTGGGCGCTTTAGGGTCTAAATCGGCTATTGTCGTCAATGGTTACGGCGGCATGGACGAACTGACGATAACAGGCCCTAACCGTGTTAGTCACTTGCGCGAGGACGGTACGGTAGAAAGTTATGAACTCGACCCCCTTTCGCTCGGTTTTGAGGGGGCTAGCCTCGGCGAGCTAAAAGGAGACGACGCCGCCACGAATGCGGCCATCCTACGCGGCATCCTTAGCGGAGATGTCAAGGGGCCCAAACGCGATATTGTCCTGCTCAATGCTGGGGCGGCGCTGTTGGCCGCTGGCAAAGTAGATAATTTCAAAGCGGGTATTGCACTCGCACAAGAGACGTTGGATTGCGGGGCGGCGCTCGCCAAACTAGAAGCGCTGATAGAATATAGCCGACGCCTCAGCCACTAGGTGACAAAGCCTATGAACGAACATTTCATCAAAACGGACACCATTCTAGATAAAATTCTCGCCCACAAGGTCGAAGAAATTGCCCAAGCTCAGCGCAAAATAAATTTGGCGGAAATACGCGCCACGGCAGAAAGCGCCCCGCCTATAACGCGCTTCAAGGATGCCATCCGCAAAGATACAACGGTAGCGCTTATCGCAGAAATCAAACGCGCCTCGCCGAGCAAAGGTGTTCTTATTGAGCATTTCGACCCTATCGCCCTAGCCCGCACTTATGTTCACAATGGCGCATCCGCCCTGTCCATCCTGACGGATGAGCGCTTCTTCATGGGCGATTTGGGTTATCTTATGGCTATTGATGATGCGTTGGATAAACCCCGCCGAACGCCTATATTGAGAAAAGAATTCATCATCAGCCCTTATCAAATCTACGAAAGCCGCGCGCATCGGGCGGATGCCATTTTGTTAATCGCGGCCGCGCTGGATGATACACAACTCGGTGACCTGTACCAGCTCGCTAGGGAACTGGGTATGGATATACTGCTAGAAGTCCACAACGAAGCCGAAATGGAACGCGCAATCAAGATAGGCGCTGAACTCATTGGCATCAATAATCGGGATTTACGAACCTTCCACGTAGACCTAAACGTCACTGCGCGCTTAGCGGGGCTTGTTCCCGATAGCGTTACCTTGGTGGCAGAAAGTGGAATAATGAACGGGGATGATGTCCGTTTGATGGGACACTATGGCGCTCATGCGGTGCTCGTGGGCGAATCGTTGGTGAAAGCAGATGATATTGGGCGCGCGGTGAACCTTTACGCCAGCCAAAGCCGTAAGCCCCAAAAAAGGCACAGCCAAGCATGACTATCGTCAAAATATGTGGTATTACGAACTTAGAAGATGCCATCATCGCCACCGAAGCGGGCGCAGATTTGCTAGGGTTCAATTTTTATCCCCCAAGTCCGCGTTATGTAGAGCCAGCAACGGCCGCTGAGATTAGCGCCTCCTTACGGGCGCATTACGGGCGTCAATGCCCGACGCTGGTAGGCGTATTCGTCAACGCCACACAAGCGGAATTAATCGGTATCATGGCAGATGCGGCTTTAGACGCCGCTCAACTCAGCGGTGATGAAACGGCTGACTATCTGGAAGCGCTAGCTCTACCGGCCTTCAAAGCGCTTCGTCCCATAGATGTAACTTCTCTAGAGAAGCCCATCGCCGATTTTAAGCAGATTTGGCCCGCATCGCCAATGTTGCCTTCGATATTAGTAGATGCCTTCCATCCCAATTTATACGGCGGCACGGGCGAAACAGCCTCTACAGAGATAGCCCTGTATCTAAAAGCGCATGTCCCCAAGATGATGCTCGCTGGTGGGTTGACGCCGCATAATATCACCGAGCGCATCCGCCGCATTGAGCCGTGGGGGGTAGATGTGGCTAGCGGCGTAGAAGATGGGACGCCACGCCGCAAATCCCCTGAAAAAGTTGAAACTTTCATCCGTCTAGCGAAAGGATGAACGATTGATGCAGGTTTTCATCAGAGCGATGCGCGCGGACGATTGGCCACAGGTAAGCGCTATCTATTCAGCGGGCATCGCCACTGGTCATGCAACCTTCCAAACCGAGATTCCCGATTGGGAAACTTGGGATAAAGGGCATCACGCGCACTCACGGTTGGTCGCCTGTGTGGGAGATGATATTGTCGGCTGGTCGGCGTTGTCCCCGGTGTCTATGCGGCGTGTTTACGCGGGCGTCGCGGAGGAGAGTATCTACATCGCGGAAAACGCGCGCGGCAAAGGCGTAGGCAAGCAATTGTTAACAGCGCTCGTCGTCGAATCTGAACGCAACGGTATATGGACGTTACAAACATCCATCTTCCCCGAAAATGTGGCGAGTGTCCGTTTACACGAATCTTGCGGCTTCCGTATTGTCGGGAACAGGGAGCGCATCGGACAACATCATGGGGTGTGGCGCGACACACTATTTTTAGAGCGGCGCAGTAAGACGGTCGGATTTTAGAGGATTGTATTCAGAGGACATATTGATATGAGCGATTTATACATCCAAAGAACATTAGCGAATCTCCCTGATGAGCGGGGTTACTTCGGTGAATTTGGCGGGCGCTTCGTGCCGGAAACCCTCATGCCCGCGCTAGATGAACTCACAGCCGCCTATGATGAAGCAATGGCTGACCCTCAATTTCATCAGGAATTGGCTCGTTTACAACATACCTATGTCGGACGGCCCACACCACTCACTTATGCTAAACGGCTGAGCGAAGCACTCGGCGGGGCGCAAATCTACCTGAAGCGCGAGGATTTAGCCCACACGGGCGCGCATAAAATCAACAATGCGCTAGGGCAAGCGCTACTAGCGCGACGGATGGGCAAAAAGCGCATCGTGGCGGAAACGGGCGCTGGGCAACACGGCGTGGCGTCTGCCACCGTTTGCGCTTTGCTGGGGCTTGATTGTATCGTCTATATGGGCAGTGTAGATATGGCCCGCCAACAACCCAACGTCTTCCGTATGCGCTTGTTGAATGCACAAGTTGTGCCTGTGGAAACCGGTAGCAAAACCCTGAAAGATGCCATTAACGAGGCCATCCGCGATTGGGTAACCCATGTCCACACGACTTTTTATCTGCTTGGCTCTGCGTTAGGGCCGCATCCTTACCCTATGATGGTGCGCGATTTCCAAAGTGTAATAGGCGTGGAAGCCCGCCAACAACTGTTAACGCTTGTCGGGCGTTTACCCGATACAGTCATCGCTTGCGTCGGCGGCGGGAGCAACGCTATTGGCATCTTTCATGGATTCCGTGGCGATGAGAGCGTAGAGCTGATAGGTGTAGAAGCAGGCGGGTATGGCATAGAAAGTCAAAAGCATGCGGCGCGCTTTGCTGATTTGAATATCAGCCGACCGGGCATTTTGCATGGGACGCGCTCTTATGTCATGCAAGATGAAGATGGACAAATTATTGAAACGCATAGCGTATCAGCTGGTTTAGATTACCCTTCTATCGGCCCAGAACACGCTTATCTACGCGCCACCGAGCGGGCTTACTACACCCAAGCCACGGACGAAGAAGCGCTAGAAGCCTTCCAACTGCTTTGCAAGACCGAAGGCATCATCCCAGCGCTAGAAAGCTCCCACGCGGTCGCAGAAGCGATTAAAAGAGCGCCGACAATGCCTAAAGAGGCTATCATTCTCATCAATTTATCTGGGCGCGGCGATAAAGACTTGGATACGGTGATAAAAGCGCTTGGCGAACAAGCATAAAGCAAAAGGATTAACCCGAATGACAGCAACTCAACTCCAACGCGGCATAGACGCCATCCATCAGCTTTTTGTTAAGGCGAAGTCGGAAAAACGCGCCGCATTCTTGCCCTACTTCCCTATCGGTTTTCCAAGCTACGAAGCCTCTTTAGATGCCATCGCCGCCATGGCTGAAGTCGGCGTAGATGGCTTTGAGATAGGCGTACCTTTCAGCGACCCCTTAGCAGATGGTCCGGTCATCCAAGCGGCGACACAAAAAGCGCTAGAAAATGGCGTCACCGTAAAAAAGTGCCTTGCCGCCGTCCAAAGTTTACGAGAACGCGGCGTTCATCAGCCCATGATGATGATGAGCTATCTGAATCCGTTAGTCGCTTATGGACCGCAACGTTTCGTCAACGACGCCAAGGCGGTCGGCGCAGATGGCCTCATTATCCCCGACTTGCCGCCAGAGGAGGCGCATTATTTCGCCGATATGTGCCGCCAAAAAGATATAGGGCTGACGTTCTTTCTCGCGCCGACCAGCAACGAAACGCGCGTCGCGCTGGTCACCCAAAACACAAGCGGCTTTATTTATGTCGTCTCCTTGACGGGCATCACCGGCGCGCGCGCCGATTTGCCAACCGATTTAACCCAATTCATCGAACGCCTAAAATCCCAAACGGATAAACCGCTTGTATTGGGTTTTGGCATCAGCAAACCTGAACACGCGCGGCTTATGAATGGCCTTGTTGATGGTTTCATAGTCGGGAGCGCGCTAGTCCGCGCAGGCGAAGAAGGGATAGATGCGGTTCAACATTTAGCCCGCTCGCTTCGCGAAGCCTTATAACGCAAAAAGAATCATGAATCATTGCCCTTAAATCAAAACGAGTGTATAATACATTTGTTCTATTATCTGGAGAGATGAATGACCACTCCCCCACCTATCATCATCGCTAAATCGGGGCGACGCTTCGCCACATCCGCCGCTGGTTTGGTCGCCTTCATCGTAGATGAGCAAGAACGCATCCTGATGCTCGCTCATCCTAAATATGGCGGGAATAAGTGGGAACCTCCCAACGGCGCTTACAACGGGGATGAAACGCTACTCGATGCCGCTATACGGGAAGCGCACGAAGAAGCGGGCGCGCAAATCCAAATTCGCCCCTTGTGCGTACTTCATGCCTATACTTTCCCTTACGATGAAGGCCTGCGCTACATGATTAGTGTGGCGTTTTTGTTCGCTTATGAAGGCGGAGAAGTCATCCCCGGCGACGATATGGCCGGGAGCGCGGTTCGTTGGATGACGCTTGCCGATGTCCACAGCGGCAAACACCAAATCATCGTACCACAACAACAAGAATGGCTGTTCGACCATGCAATAGCGATGTATCGCTTATTCAAAGACCGTCCGCCGATTAATTTACAACCTATCTTCAGCGAAAACATGAAGAACAAATACGGCGAATGACGATGAGGGTTTATCTATGCTCGAATTGAGGCGCCAACGGAGGATAAACCGTGCCCCTTTCTAACCGAGAAATTGCCGACCTTTTCGCCTGTGTGGCGGATATGCTAGAAATCAAGGGCGAAATCATTCACCGTGTATTGTCGTATCGTCGCGCTTCAGAAACCATCCGCGAACTCCCAAGAGATTTGCGCGCCATCGCGGAAGAAGGCGGGCTGACCGAGCTTCCCAATATTGGAAAGACGCTAGCAGAAAAAATCACTGAGTTACTAGAAACAGATAAATTAGAATTCTACGAGCGGCTGGCCAAAGAAATCCCTCCTACCCTCGTAGACATCATGAACATTAATGGTGTCGGCCCCAAAAAAGCTAAACTCTTTTGGGAAAAGCTGAATATCACCACGATAACGGAGTTAGAAGAAGCGGCCAAAACCAATAAATTGGCTGATTTGCCGGGGATGGGCGCCAAAAGCCAGCAAAAAATACTGGACGGCATCGCCGCATTGGCTCGTCAAACAGGGCGAACGCCTATTGGCAAAGCCTTGCCTGTCGCCCAAGAAATCCTCGCTCTGCTGATGCGCCTACCAGAAGCGCTAAAAGGCGAAATCGCCGGTAGCATACGCCGCGGACGGCCAACCATCGGCGATGTAGATATTCTCATCGCTAGCGACTCTCCCGAACCTATCATGAACACGTTTGTGAGCATGCAAAATATCGCCCGCATTTTGGGTCACGGCCCCACGAAAAGTTCTATCGAGCTACTGAACGGACTTCAAGTAGATTTACGCATTTTGCCAAAAGAGCGTTGGGGAACGTTACTCAACTATTTCACGGGTAGCCAAGCGCACAATGTGCGGATGCGTCAATTAGCGCTTGATAAAGGATATAGCCTTAATGAACACGCTTTGCGCCCTATTTTACCCGATGGCACCATAGCGGATGAAAGCGCCCATATCCTCTGTGCGACTGAAGAAGAAGTTTATGCGGCGGTAGGCTTGCCTTACATCCCACCCGAACTACGAGAAGATAGCGGCGAAATAGAAGCCGCGCTAGAAAATCGCCTGCCCAAGCTCATCACCATCGAAGATATTCAAGCTGATTTGCATATGCATACGACATGGAGCGATGGCACGTTATCTATCCGAGAGATGGCCGAAGCGGCCAAACAGCGCGGGCGCAAATATATCGTTATCACCGACCATTCGCGCAGTTTGGGCATTGCCAACGGGCTTTCGATAGAGCGCTTGCTAGAGCAACAAGCGGAGGTGCGCCATATCAACGAGTCCTTCGGCGCAGATTTTCACATCTTCCACGGTACAGAAATGGACATTAAGGCAGACGGAACGCTTGATTATCCCGATGATGTGCTGGCGCAATTAGATTTTGTGATAGCTTCCTTACACGTCAGCTTGAATCAACCGCGCGAGCAAATCACCAAGCGCCTATTGACAGCTATCCGAAATCCGCATGTAGACCTGATAGGCCATCCCCGCGCCCAATACATCCCCGACCGTGAGCCGGTAGATGTTGATATGGACGCGATATTTGAAGCGGCGGCCCAAACCGGTATCGCCTTAGAAATTAACGCTAATCCCCGCCGTCTAGACTTAGAAGCGCAATACGCGCGCCGCGCCGTAGAGATGGGCATTCCTTTAGCCATCAATACCGACGCACATAGCCCCGATATGATGGATATGCTCCCTTACGGTATAATGACAGCGCGGCGCGGTTGGGTAGAACCGAAACATGTTATCAATACTTGGCCAGCCGAAGCATTCATCCATTGGTTGAGAAAAAGAGGTCAGTGACGGATGGCGCATCATTTGCCACCCCTTGACGATGAACAAAATGACGGCGAAACCGCCCCAACAGACTGGCAGAAGACGCGGCCCAATCCGCCCGTTGCCCCGCCCCCCCATGTTCAGCCGCGCAACCGAACAACCGAGCTAGGGCCACGCCCCCCCATAGCCAAGCCGCCTTATCCTGCCGTGCCACCAAACCGACGCCCCAATCGCAAACAAGACAGCGGTCTTTATCTCCCTCTGTGGTCGTTGGTGATGATGTTGGTAGCTGTCCTCATCGCCGCTTTTGCCGTGGTTTTCGCTATTATCAGCTTAGGCGGCGGCTTGCCTCTCAGTAGCACGCCTATCATCCGCATCATCACCGCCATTCCGTCGGCCACCCCTGCCTTCGTCCAATCCGTCATCGCCACGCCCACCTTACCGCCTGTTGCCCAAGCCATTGTGCAATCGCCCCCGCCTGTGGTTTTGCAAGGGCCAACTCTAGAGGCTATCGTGCTATCGCCAACTCCAGAGCAAATCACCACAGGCAAGCGCGTTGTGGTTTATGATGTGGGCGAAACCCAACTTAACGTGCGGGACTTGCCGGGTACGACCAATACTATTGTGTTATTCCGCGCCTCCGATGGTGAAATTTTTGTCGTCGTAGACGGCCCACAACAAGCAAACGGCTTCGTCTGGTGGAAAATTGCCGACCCGCTAAATCCCAATCGGCTGGGTTGGGCCGCCGAAAATTACCTGCGTGTAGTTTCTAATTAAGACGCGAGGCTACCTTTATGATAGATGATCTAGAACAACGCGCCGCTTATCTGCGGGAGCAACTCAATTATCATAGCTATTGTTATTATGTTCTCGGCCAACCCATCATCACCGATGCCGAATACGATGCCCTATTTAACGAGCTAAAGGCTATTGAGCAGGCGCGGCCATCTCTAATTACCGCTGATTCGCCAACACAGCGCGTAGGTAGCGATTTATCGGGCGATTTCGCCAAAATACCCCACCCAGCCCCTATCTTAAGCCTTGCCAATGCTTTTAGCGAAGCTGATTTGCGCGCGTGGGAAGAACGCAATTTGAAATTGCTACCCAGCGGCACGACTTTAGAATATGTGCTAGAGCCTAAATTAGATGGGCTTACTATCGTCATCACCTATGAAGACGGCGTGTTGGTGCGTGCCGCCACCCGCGGCAATGGTGAGGTGGGCGATGATGTCACCCCTAATGTTCGGACGATACGCTCTGTACCCTTGCGTATCCCCACCAATCCCCAAGGCCCCAAAGCGCCGCCACGCTTAACGGTTCGTGGAGAAGTTCTATTCCTAAAACAAGACTTTGAAGCGCTCAATCGCGAGCAAGAAGCCCGCGGACTGCCACGTTACGTTAATGCGCGCAACACCGCTTCTGGCTCTCTCAAGCAAAAAGACTCCCGCATCACTGCGGAGCGACCGCTTGTAGCCTATATTTACTCTATTGTGGATGCCGAAGGCTTGCGCTTAGAGACGGAGTGGGAAAGTGTGGGTTATTTGCGCGATTTAGGGTTCAACGCCATACCACACACCGAACTTTATCCCACATTATCCCACATAATCCAACAATTACCCACATGGGAAGCGCGTAGGCATCAGCTCCCTTTTGAAGTAGATGGCATTGTCATCAAAGTGAATTCGCTCGCGCATGTCAATGAGTTGGGCGTTGTGGGCAAAGACCCGCGCGGCGCTATCGCCTTCAAGTTCCCATCGGAGGAGGCCACTACCAAACTCATTGGCGTCACCGATAGCATCGGGCGAACCGGTAAGTTGACACCGACAGCGCAGTTAGAACCGGTTTTTGTTGGGGGTGTCACTGTCAGTAGCGCCAGCTTGCATAACTATGAGCAAATTAAAGCTTTAGATATTCGTCTGGGAGATATGGTCGTCATCAAACGTTCGGGGGAGGTTATCCCCTACGTCGTCGGGCCGGTCACCGCCGCCCGCACAGGCGCTGAAAAACCCATCCTACCGCCGGAGTTTTGCCCTATCAGCGGTGACCGCATCGTGCAACCCGACGGAGCGGTAGATTATTTTTGCCCCAACACCAAATGTCCCGCGCGCGTCTTTAGGAGCTTAGAATTTTTCGTATCTAAAGGCGCTATGGACATCGAAGGCATGGGGCCACAGACCATCAGCGCGCTCATTGAAAATCAGCTCATACAAGATGAAGCGGATATATTTTACCTACAAGCTGAACAACTCCTCCAGTTAGAAGGGTTCGCAGAAAAAAAAGTAGAAAATTTGCTCATGGCCATTCACGCCGCCAAAGAGCGCCCCCTGCCCCAATTCCTCGCCTCGCTAGGGATTGATGGTGTTGGTAACACTGTCGCCAATTTATTGGTCAGCCATTTCAGCACGCTAGACAATCTCATTTTAGCAACCACACAATTAGACCAAGCCACACAGCAGTTCTTGGCTCAGGTTCATGATTGGTTGGGCAACTTTTCGACGGAACAGCCCGCCATCCAACAACTCATCAGCCGCTTAGAAACCCCCCTGCTAGACATCGTGCCGCGTTACCCAGATGCTACAGATGTTAACGAGCGCCTGAAGCGAATGCTCAAACCGCTTATAGAGGTCAAACCCATATCTGCCGAACAATTTGACGCGCTGGCCGATGGACTAACGCGCCTATTAGAAGCGGCAAAACCCTTCACAAATATTCAAGGCCTAGGGCCTATCCTCATTAAAAACATCGTCGAATGGTTTGCCGATGAACATCACCAACAGCTCCTCGCCAAGATGCGCGCCGCAGGCGTAAAGATGCAAGCGCAAACCAAGACGACCGCTAGCGACGCCTTAGCGGGATTAAGTTTCGTCATTACCGGCACACTCAGCCGCCCGCGAAGCGAGATAGAAGCGCTCATAGAAGCGCATGGCGGTAAAATTAGCGGCAGTGTCAGCAAAAAAACGAGCTATGTTATCGTTGGAGAAGCGGCAGGGAGCAAAGCCGAAAAAGCTCAATCGCTAGGCATACCTATTCTAGACGAAAGGGGTTTATTACAGCTCATCGCGCGCGCAGGCGGCTAATCAATGACAAACTTCCACTTGTGACATCCCCTTTCGCTTGATATAGTCGCCATTTGAGTTGGGCGTCTAACTGAGATGAGGTGTTTAACTCAATGGCACAACTCATTCCTTTTATTCTTGTGGGGTTTCTTGCCCAACTCATAGATGGTAGCATTGGCATGGGGTACAAAGTCAGTTCTACAACGTTTCTGCTGGCTTTGGGCTTGCCGCCAATATATGCCAGCTCGAGCGTTCACAGCGCAGGAGTTATTGTTAGCGCCATCTCTGGCTTAGCTCACGTTGGTTACGGCAATGTAAACCGAAATTTGTTTCATAAATTGATTTTACCGGGTATCTGTGGGGGTGTTGTGGGGGCCATAGCGCTAGCCATTATACCTACAGATATTATCAAGCCCTTTGTGGCTTTGTATTTATTGTGGATGGGTTTAAGGATTGTCCGCAAATCCTTAGGGAAGTTGCACCCAACGGGTTTATACACCCGCTTTTTGCCCTTGGCGATTGCGGGCGGTTTTTTCGATGCGATTGGCGGGGGCGGCTGGGGCCCTATCGTCACGGGGACTCTTGTTGTCAACGGTCATGAGCCGCGTTATGTCATTGGCTCGGTTAATCTGGCTGAATTTTTTGTGTCGCTAGCCCAAACGATTGCTTTTTTATTCGTACTGCGCGATTTTCACGAAACGGCCATCGTTGGACTGATTATTGGCGGCGCTTTAGCCGCCCCACTCGCCGCATACATCACCCGCCACTTGCCCATTAAACGGCTTATGCTTTTCGTCGGTTTAGTGGTGATTATGCTTAGTGTGCGGAATTTTATTCTGGCTTTTGTTTAGTCTAAAAGATACGCTTTATGGGCATTATCACCATCCCCCCTGAACGCGAAAAACCTATACGCAATCAACACCCTTGGATATTTTCCGGGGCGATTAGCAAAGCGCAAAACGCCCAGCCTGCCGACATTGTCACCATTGTGAATAAACGGGGAGAATTTTTAGCGAGAGGCTATTGGAATCCCAAATCCCAAATTCAAGTCCGCATTCTTACATGGCAAGATGAACCCATTGATGAGCGCTGGTGGCACAAACAGCTAACGCGCGCTATCGCCAGCCGCAATACACGACATCCACGCGCGCGACAAGGCGCGCCTATCGCCTATCGGCTTATCAATGCGGAAAACGATTATGTGCCGGGGCTCATCGCAGACTATTACGCCGGTTGGGTCGTTATGCAAGCGCTGACACTTTATATAGACCAACATAAAATAGACCTCGCTGGCATGCTCGCCGATATCCTGCGCGATACAGGTATTCCTATTCATGGCGTATATGAACGAAGCGATGTAGACGCGCGCGGCAAAGAGGGGCTTAAAGATGCTACGGGGGTGCTGTGGGGTTCCGCCCCTCCCGATAAAATTGAAATCTACGAAACGGCCTTTTACTACGTAGATGTTTACCGTGGCCACAAAACAGGATTTTACTTAGACCAGCAAAGCAATCGTCGGCGACTCCACAACTTGATAGATGTAGACTTCCCCCGACCGTGTGAACTCCTCAATGTTTTTAGTTACACGGGGGGCTTTAGCGCCTCAGCGCTCTCACAAGGTGGCGTCCATGCGGTTAATATAGATACTTCGGGAGAGGCGCTAGCCATAGCGGCGGAGAACTTTCAGCGTAATAACTTCCATCTGAGCAAACAAAATGAAAGCTATGAACTGATTGAAGCGGACGCTTTCGATTATCTGCGCTACTGTGTGGACGAAAAGCGACTTTTCGATGTCATCGTCCTAGACCCGCCCAAGTTCGCCTATAACAAGCAACAAATAGAAAAAGCGGCGCGCGGATATAAAGACTTGAACATGAGCGCGTTCAAGCTCATTCGTCACGGTGGGTACCTGATGACCTTCTCGTGCTCAGGGGCTATTAACCGCGATTTATTCCAAAAAATCGTTTTCGGCGCTTTGGCTGATAGCGGCCGCCAAGCTCAAATCTTGGAGCATTTGGGCGCTAGCGATGACCACCCCGTCGCGCTCACCTTCCCCGAAGGCGAGTACTTAAAGGGGTTGTTGCTAAAAGTCTATTGACCCGCCTCCTCCGATACAGTGATGTTGATTTCGTCGCGGTATTGGTCGCCTTCTAATGCGATATGCTGGCCATCAGCCAATTGCAAGCGAAGCGTGTATACCCCCGGCGCTAAGGTCAGCGTCGTTTCTGTTTGGGCCATGCCCAAATGTAGGTGTTTTTCGTCGGCAGGTATGGGCTGGCCGGCCTCTACAAAATCTGTATTGATTAAGATATGAAAGTGCCCGCTATCAGGCGTCGTATCGCCCGCAGGACGCAATGCAACCCCTCGGGCGGCCATCTGTACGGTGAACGTCGTTGGCATTACTGCGCCATCTTGCGGCTGAACAAAGTAGACAGCTGGTTGTATAGGCGGCGCAAAAGCCCATACCATCAGCGCTAATAAGCCAAACAAAAAGAGGATAGGCATCACAGACTGGCGGTCGCTCTCCTCGTTCATAGCGCTTCTCCTTCTTCCCCCTTATGATGCGACTGATATTCAGCAAGGCGCTTAATTTTTTGGCTGGTTTCGTGCCAACTCGTTTGGCTCAGCCCTAGTTTATCGCGTATGGCATCGGCTTCTACACCAGCGCGATAATCCCTTACGGCGCTCGTCCAGCGCAACACCTCGAAAGATAACTTAAAAGGTAGCCCCGCTTCCTCGCCTATATCCGTTAAAATGTATTCTAGATTGCGCGTCGTACAGTTAAAGAGTGTCTCGCGCGGTTGATATTGGGCAATGTATGAATCGAGCAGTTTAAGCCATTCAGGAGTCAATAATAAACGGCGCTCTTTATATACATTGCGGACTTTATGGCGAATCATCACCGTTGGCCGCTGGCTGTTACTACGGTCAACATCGCTCAATTTCAACCGTTCGACTTCCCCTTTTTTGATGCCCGTATCCAGCAATAAGCGCAAAAGCAATTCGGGGCGAGTATCTATTTCTTGCCCGCGCTTCATACGTTGGGCCTGATAAATGGCTTGTTTTATCTGTTCGTCATCCAGCGCTTGGGATAAAGGGGCCGGGCCCGAACGTTGGAGAATCGCCTTTGCGGGGTCTATAGAAACCGCGCCCAAGGTATGCAACCACTTAAAAAAGACCTTGAGAGAGGTGACGCGGCGCGCGTACGTTTTACGGCTACATGGTATACCCCGCTCATTTTCCATCCAATCCAAAAACCGATTAAGCCACGTGGTGGTATAGTCGCCCACAGGTGTATCACCGCCTGTATATTGCGCCAATAAGTCTAAATCGCCCCTAAAAGCCTTTATCGTATGGTCTGACTTGCCTTCTTTTTGTAGATGTTGCTGGAAAAGTTCAAATGTCGCCACCAATGGCGTTTGTTTGTGAATATCTTCTACTGATTGCGGTTGTGACGCAAAAAGCGGGATTTGGCGCACGCGAGACATTGTTAATTCCTCATATCTCGTTTTTTAGTAAGTGTGCTTATAGCATAACGCAAATCTAAAACCAATACTATACGAAAAAAGCCTACTCCTATGCTGAGGAGCAGGCTTTAGAAGTGGTGACGGTGTGACTCGAACACACGACCTATTCATTATGAGTGAATCGCTCTAACCGGCTGAGCTACGTCACCACGTGAGTTGCGGAGAGGGGATTCGAACCCCTGACCTCCGGGTTATGAGCCCGACGAGCTGCCTCTGCTCTACTCCGCGAAGAGCATCATAGCAGTACAGCTAGCGCATGTCAATAGGCAGTTAAGCATCATCGCTATCAATCGCTTCATGCGTTAATTGATAGATGGCATCCAAAGACGCCCCGCGCGATTTTTCGATACGATCCATGCGTTTTTGAAATTGCATCATAGCATAGCTGATGAATTCATCTACATCTAACCCAAAAGGCACGGGGTCGTACAAAGCGAAAATCTCGGTGATGACCCCGGTGGCTGGCTCCAATAATGCGTTCATCGTCGTTTCGGCAACAGACCATAAATCCGCATGCTCGGCTACGAGGCGCGAAATGAGAAAAATACCGTAAGCGATATGGCGGCTCTCATCTTGCTTCAATAATTGGATGCCGCGCACCGTACCGGGCATTAAATCGTTCTTCCGCAACATAGTAAAATAAGCGTGGTAACCAGTCTCTGCGAGCACACCCTCTACAATCATATTGTAAGTCACAGAAGCGACAATCTGGGCTTTGGGGCTTACATCCGTCATCAATTGGTCGAGCGCAGTAGGTAACGCCTGATAAAAAATATAGCTGTAATTTTCCGTATGGTAATGACTGAGGTCCGCGCCTTTAGCGCCTGTAACTTCCACCAAAAAGCGATTGAAAAAGTCGGTGTGTTTAGCTTCCTCCCATAAGAACGTCGTCAAGAACATTTCCTCTTCGATGCGTCCTTCTTTTGCAATCGCCAGCATCAGAGGCAATAAATCTAGCGTTACCGCTTCTTCGCCCGCTTGGAACAGCGATGTCAAACGTAAAATAACATCTTTTTCGTCATCCGCCAGCCGCTCCCAATCACGTTTATCTTGGCTGAAATCTATATCGCTCGGATTCCAAATACCGAACTTTTTCGCTTTTTCAAAAAGCTTCATGGGCGGGGTATGGCGTTGCAAACCGCGCTTAACAGTGGCGAATTCGTTATGTTTTGCTGGCGCTGTCATTTTTATCAATCCCTCTACAAGCCTTTTTAGTCCGATTATAACGGCTTCTATCGAAATCTGTTGCCTTCAATCTCCTCTTTTTGCTCATCTTGTCCATTAAAAGACATTCGTCTAGTTACTTGCATAATGTCACCTAATCCCTTGAACAAAAGAATATTCAAGAGTAGAATATAGAACTCAAGTTCTAATCTATAGGGTGATATATGGCTGAATTTGAACTGGTTGCAGATTATGAGCCTATGGGCGACCAACCAAGCGCCATTGAGCGAATGGTGGCCAATATTCATAATGGCGTTTTGCATCAAACGCTATTGGGGGCCACCGGCACAGGAAAGACATACGCCGCCGCTCAAGTCGTCCAACGTACACAACGCCCTACCCTCGTCATCGCCCACAATAAAACCTTAGCCGCCCAGCTCTACGCTGAATTTCGGCAACTTTTCCCTAAAAACGCTGTCGAATACTTCGTCAGTTATTATGATTATTACCAACCCGAAGCCTATGTCCCCCGACACGATTTATTCATTGAAAAACAAACGCAAATCAACGAGCAAATCCAACGCTTACGCTTATCGGCTACAGCATCTTTATTATCGCGGCGCGACGTCTTAATCGTCGCCTCTGTCTCTTGTATCTATGGCTTGGGCGACCCCAACAGTTGGAAAGATTTATCCGTTGAATTGCGTGTAGGGCAGGAAATCCGCCGCGACCGCATCTTGCGCGACCTCGTCCGTATTCAATACGCCCGTAACGACCTCGAACTACGACGTGGCACCTTCCGCGCGCGCGGCGATACCCTAGAAATCGTCCCCGGCTATGCCGAAACCGCTTACCGTATCGCCTTATTCGGTGATGAGATCGAGCGTATCACAGAATTTCATCCCCTGACGGGCGAAATTATCAACGAACATAAGCACATCGTCATTTTCCCCTCGCGCGAATATATCACCAATGACGAAAACTTGCGCTTGGCGGTGCACGACATCGAACGCGAACTGGAAGAACAAATTGCCCGCTTCAAACGGGAAGGCAAGCTCGTAGAAGCCCAAAGAATTGAACAGAGGACGCGCTACGATATTGATATGATTCGGGAAGTTGGCTTTACTTCTGGTATCGAAAACTACTCGCGACATCTAGACCGACGGCCGCCGGGAAGCCCTCCGTATACATTGATTGATTATTTCCCAGACGACTATCTGATGATTATAGATGAAAGTCACATGACCATTCCCCAATTACGCGGCATGTATAACGGGGACCGTCAGCGCAAACAAACGCTCATAGATTATGGCTTTCGGTTGCCTAGCGCTCTAGATAACAGACCGCTGAAGTTCGAGGAATTCGAGCAAAGGGTAAAGCGTGTTATCTACACCTCTGCCACGCCCGGCCCTTATGAAAAAGCACATAGCGAAGATGTCGTCGAACAAATCATTCGCCCCACCGGTATTCTAGACCCTATCGTAGAAGTGCGACCTATCGAGGGACAAATTGATGACTTGCTCCAAGAAGTGGCTCTGCGCGTAAAACGAGGTCAACGCGCGCTCATCACTACCCTTACCCAACGCATGGCCGAAGAACTCGCAGGGTACATTAACGAACTCGGTATCAAAGCCCAATATCTCCATGCGGAAGTAGATACTATCGAGCGCATCGAAATTCTACGAGACTTGCGGATGGGCGTCTATGATGTGGTCGTCGGCATCAACCTATTGCGCGAAGGTCTAGACCTACCGGAAGTGTCCTTAGTCGCTATCCTAGATGCTGATAAAGAAGGGTTTCTACGCTCAGAATCGGCGCTGATTCAAACGATAGGTCGCGCCGCGCGCCACGTAGAAGGCATGGTCGTTATGTATGCCAACACGATGACCGATTCGATGCGCCGCGCCATAGACGAAACCAACCGACGCCGCGAAAAACAAGCCCGATATAACGCTGAACGTGGCATCGAGCCAAAGAGTATCGTCAAAGAGATTCGCGACCTCACCGACCGCGTGCGCGCCATGGCGGAAGAAACCTATAGCGATAGTAAAGCCATCAGCCAGCCAGCCACAGCAATTCAATTAACGCCTAACGAACTTGAAAAGCTCATCGAAGGTTTGGAAAAAGAGATGAAAAAGGCCGCGCAAAATCTCGAATTCGAGAAAGCGGCCGCTTTGCGCGACCAAGTCTTTGAATTGCGCGGCCTATTGGCAGAACAACGGGGCACAGATGGCGATTTATTGCTCACCTAACCCTTGAGCTAAACCACAAATTGCCCATTTTCATAAAATAATTCGCCATCTACCAGTATTTGGCTATCGGTACGCATATCGCAAATCATATCCCAGTGAACCGCGCTGTTGTTTTTACTGCCGGTCTCTGGGTATCCCTTGCCAATGGCCATATGAATGGTGCCACCTATCTTTTCATCGAATAAAATGCTCCCGGTAAAACGATTGATGCCGAAGTTGGTACCGATAGCGAATTCGCCCAGATAACGCGCGCCCGCATCTGTATCTAGCTGGGCGAACAGTAACGCTTCATTCTGTTCTGCTTTCGCCTCGACTACTTTGCCATCCACAAAGCGCAACTCAATGCCAGAAACAGCCCTCCCGCCGACGATAGAAGGGTAAGTAAAGCGCACCCAACCATTCACGCTTTCTTCTACAGGCCCCGTGAAAATTTCACCACTCGGCATATTCCGATGACCATCGCTGTTGATAAAAACGCGCCCCTCAACCGACAAGCTCAGGTCTACATGTGGACCCCGACAGACGACTTGCTTTTTGCCCACTAGCCAATCTACTTTCTTCTGTTGCATCGCGCTCAAACGTCGCCATTCAGCCGCCGGATCTTCTTTATCACAAAAGCACGCGCCATATACAAAATCTTCGTATTCTTCTAAGCTCATATTGGCTTCTTGGGCGGCCGCCTCGGTCGGGATTTGCGTACCCACCCATTTCATCTTCCCTTCCGCGGCCCGTCCCAAACGCATATCTAGCCACTTGCTTTGAGCGGCGCGCAATTGTTGCACCCGCTTAGCAGGAATGTTAGTCATGGCGCGCGTATTATTCGTTGACCCCACCCGAATATAAACGTCGGCTTGCTCGTAATAGAGCGTTTGGGATGGATCTAACCAAGCGAGTTGGGCATCGCTAGCTTCGCGCAAGAAGAAACGTTGCATGACCTCATCACTCATCATCAAAACGGGATTGCCTCCCGCTTTAATGACCGCATAGAATACTTCTCGCAACGCTGGTAAGGCGCTAACATCGCCTAAAATACCTACCCACTCCTCTGGCTGAACTTCTGTCGAATAATTGACAAGCACATCAGCGAGGCGTTGTAAACGTATATCGGTCATCCGTATATCCTTTTCGTCTAGAAGAGGTTAAACGAGTTCGCGGGCAATTTGCAAAGCCGCATCAAAATTAACCTCTTGACCAATTAGCGGCACGTATTCCGCATAACGAATGATATTATCTTTATCCAACACAAACAACGCCCGTTGGCAGGCGCGCCAGTCGGTATCATGGACGCCATAATCATCCGCGAATTTCATATCCATGTAAGTGCTAAGGGTTTCTGTTTTATCAATACCTTCATTATCGCAATACCGACGCAAAGCAAAGGTTGTATCAGCGCTCACTGTTAAAATCACGATGTTATCGCTTAAAGAAGCCGCCTCTTGATTAAAACGGCGCGTTTGCGCGGAACAAACGCGGGTATCAATAGAGGGAATAACACTGATAATTTTGACCTTTCCTTCATAGTTGGCTAGGGTGCGTTCACTGCGGTCATTGGCCAAAAGCTTAAAATCAGGCGCTTTAGAGCCAACCGTCAGCATATCATACTGAACGTGATGTTCAATGGACCCAACTTTCATTCCCGGACGAGTCATTTATAGCTTCTCCTAATCGTCATATTTCTATAAGAATTACCATTTAGATTATACTTACAGCATTTATTCAGCACTTCAGACATTCATAAAGTACTTAATATCTACAGAGGGCCCTTCTAAATGATCCATTCCCGCAATCGTCTTATCCTCTTTTCTGCCGCCATTGTCGCTATCCTCGTTACTTTACTCATCACGCGCCCGTGGCTTTACTTCGTCACGAATGCCGTAGACGAAGCCTTCCCCGCGCTTTCAGCCGAACAGCGCGCCGCCATCCGCGATATGCCTATTGAACAGCAAGAAACGCTCATCGAAATGGCGGCCGATAATCCCCAAATGGCCGCCGACACCGCTTTAGCGATGTTAGAACCTAACGTCATCATGGATGAAGCGATGCCCGCCATGGATGAGCCTATCATCCTCGCTAGCGGTTCATTCATCCAAATAGACCCCGTACACGGCGCAGAAGGCACAGCCACTATCTATCAACTCCCTAATGGGGAGCGAGTGCTTCGATTTGAAAACTTTCGTTCCACCAACGGGCCTGATTTGCGAATTTATCTATCGACAACCGTGCCAACAACCACCTTGGCAGGTTTAGGAGAAAATGCGCTATATTTAGAACCACTCAAAGGCAATGTCGGCAATCAAAATTATGCTTTGCCCGCCGATGAGGATTTATCGCTCTATCGTAGTGTTGTCATTTGGTGCGAACCCTTTGGCGTTGTTTTTAGCTCCGCCGCATTGAATGCGAGCTAATCACATGACACCACCAAAACGCCAAACACCGCCCACCATGGTTGCCGTTACTTGCACTCCTAATAAACTATCAGGCGGTACTGCTGTTAAATCCTGATTGAGGACGATAAGGTCTGCATAATACCCTGTTGCCAACTTCCCCAAGCGGTCCTCCATACCGGCGGCGTATGCAGGGCCAAAGGTATAACCACGCATGGCTTCATCCAATGTCAAGGCGAGCTGAGGATACCAAGGTTCGCCATTAGCTGGTCGGCGGGTGACAGCCGCGTGAATGCCTTTTAAGGGATGAAAAGGCTCAACAGGCGAATCTGAGCCTAGGGCTAAAACAGCGCCTGCATCTACTTGTAAGCGGGCGTTATAAGCCCATTGGCAACGCTCACCCCAATAGCGATTCGCCATATCCCAGTCTGATGTCGCATGGATGGGCTGCATGGAGGCGATAACCTGCAATTCCGCCAAACGATGGGCATCATCGGGATGAATCAGCTGAACATGTTCGATGCGATGCCGTCGTTGTTGTGGGTGAATACCCATTCGCGCCTCTTGTTGGCGCGCCACACTATACACATCTAGCACATCATGAACGGCGCGGTCGCCGATGGCATGGATGGTCGCGGGCAAGCCGGCGAGGGTCGCGCGGATGACCAATTCCAACATCTCCTCTTTATCCGTCACCATCATGCCATAATTATTGGGTTCGCCATCATAAGGCGCCAGCATAGCGGCAGTGCGCGGCCCTAATGCCCCATCAGCAAATATCTTCAGTCCGCCGATACGTAGCCAGTCATCGCCAAATCCCCAGCGAATACCTAAATCTAAAGCAGAAGCCAACCAATTTTTATTGATATTTTTGACGACGCGCATCGCCAATTGACCACGCTCGCGCAAAATCTGCAAACTGTGCAGACAAGAGGGGTCATCATAATCATGAATAGCTGTCAGGCCGCTGGCTAAAGCGAGGTTTTGTGCCTTAACCATCCAATCCGCCAGCTCCTCCGCTGTTGGCTTGGGGATATGGTTTGCCACAAGATGAATGGCTGTTTCATACAAAATGCCGGTTGGGTGACCATGAGCGTCACGCTCAATGTGCCCGCCGTAGGGGTCTGGGGTGCTTGCGGTGATTCCGCACAATTGCAGAGCTTGGCTATTCACCCATGCCGCGTGCCCGCTTTTAGCGAGCAGTAAAACAGGGTTATTGGGAGAAACTAGGTCCAAATCAGCGGCGGTAGGAAATGTTTTTACATCCCAATATTCTTGCGACCACCCCTGACCTTGAATCCAGGCGCCTTTCTGCATCGTGAGCGCCCGCTGACGCACCCGTTCAACCGCCAGCGCCCTGCTAGGCACTTCAAATACATCTACACGGGCCAGAGCAAGTGACGTACCCTCCCAATGGATATGGGCATCTGTTAATCCGGGCATTACAAATTGTCCATGCAAATTTTCTTTTACTGTTCCAAAGGTCGCCAGCGCCAAAATACTTTCGTCATCGCCACAAGCGACAATCCGTTCACCCGCTATAGCCAAAGCCGATACACGCGGTTGGCGCTCATCAAGGGTGAGAATATGGCCGCCATAGAGGATGCGGTCAATCATGTGAAAGGCTCCTATCTCAGTTGTCGAAAAGCTTCTTCAATTTCATCAGGCGTGGGCGCGCTATCCATCCCCGTGCGCGTGACAGACAATGAAGCCAAATGGGCCGCTACTCGCACCGCGCGATGAATATTGCCTTCCAAACGACCTAAGGCCGACAGTAAACTGGCCGCAAAAACATCTCCGGCCCCTGTGGCATCGCGCACCTCCACCGATAAAGCGTCGAAGCTATATTGGCGGCCGTTCTGATAGTAAACCCCGCCCCTTTCGCTATCTGTCACCACTAAACAAGGGGTATAGCGAGCCAGATCGGCTTCAATCGTATTATCGGTGGCAATATCTTCTCGGCTCAGAACAACGGCCGTTGCGCGTTGCAATATATGGGCATCTGCCCAGCGCTTATAAGCGACTTTTCCATCTGCGCCCCATTGGCGCATCCATCCCTGCGGGGTCAATAGAATTTGAGCGTATGGAAAATCAAAAACGATTTCGGGGTCTACTTCGTCGGCGACCGGCGCGAGATGGAGCAGAGGGGCGCGTATATCCCACTGTTCGACATCCTGACGCCCGATATATCCAGCGGTAGCGCGTACGGTTTGAACACGACCACTAGAGGTATAGACATTCTCAAAAGTGGTAGTGACATCAGCGCCCAAGTTAAAAACCCGCGCATAAGGGGTTAATTCGCCCAGCAAAGGCTCCTGATATTGGGCGCGGGTGATGACGGCGACATTCTGGCCAAAAGCATGGGCGACACGAGCGCAATAAGAGGCCGTGCCGCCCAGTTTTTTACCTTGTGGTGTAATATCTGCCGTTACCGCCCCGATGAGCAAATAATCAACATGAATTGTCATTTATAATAACAATCTATTTCGATGGTACAATTGTCACCTTACGCGCGTTGCCTTCGCCAATGCTTTTTGTCTCTACATCTTTGCGATTGCGTAAGGTCAAATGAATGATACGGCGCTCGTTGGGGGGCATTGGCTCTAAGGTGACGGTGCGCCCTTGCTTAACAGCTTGGTCAGCCATGCGATTAGCTAAACGCCGCAATCGGTCAGAGCGCTCGGCTTTGTATTCGCCAACATCCACGATTAAATCTGTACGTCGCTGAATTTGACGGCTGACCATGAGGCGTAAAATATACTGCAAAGATGCTAACGTCTCTCCACGGCGTCCGATGAGACGGCGGGCGTCTTTGGTGATTATATTCAATACCCACGGAGCGTTTTCCCCCTCGCGCACAGGGTCTGCGCGACGCACCTTCACTTGACCATGAATTCGCATCTTTTTCATCAATTCGAGTAAAATATCGCGCCCTGCGCGGGCCACTTCATCCAATTGCTCATCATCAACATAATGATAACGAGCTGTAGGGTCGGGCAAATCTTCATCGTCGGCGCTGTGTTCATCATCGAAAGGCGCGGCCTCTACGACGGGGGCAGGAGGGGGCGCAGGTCGTCTGGCGAATAATTTTAGACGTACTCGTGCCGGACGCGCGCCAATGCCAAAAATACCACGTGATGGTTCTTCTAGCACTTCAACCATCACGTCATTAGGCCCAACGCCCAATTGCTCTAGACCCGTTGCAATCGCTTCCTCAACGCTATCTCCTGTAATTTCGATTGTTTCCATAACCAATCAACCTTATTTGCGAGCCTTTTTCTTCTGAGATGCACTCTGATGAGTTGGACTAACAGAAGCATCAGCAGTTTTGGCTTTCGGAATACGTTTATTAGGTTTATCGGACTCCATCGCTTCGATGTTGAGGGGAGTATCCTTTTGACCAAAAAGTTGGTCGAGAACCCGTTTGCCAATCGGGCTATATTGGACAATACCCACAACATTAGAAACGATGAAATAAATAGAAAGACCAACAGAGAAAGATAAGGCAAACATACCAAACATCAGGGGCATCACGGTAGTCATAGATTGTGTCATCGCTTGCGCTTGGTCGGGTTGGGACGTTTGGCCATCTTCGGACGGTTTGGTTTGCGGCAAAGTCATCTTCGTTTGTAACCATGTGGTCACCATCACCAAGAGGGGTAAAACCAAAGCATAGGTGGGGTTTACTGTTGGCGGCAAAGTTAAATCCATGCCTAGCCATGTATTCTCAATCGGTATCAAACGCGCCAAGTCTGGAATGAGGAGCCGTTGCGATAAATCCACCAGTTGGTACGGGGATGAGGCGAGCGCGAAGTTAATCGCCTGATACACCCCAATGAAGATGGGAAACTGCACCAATAGCAACAAACACCCGCCCAAAGGATTGATACCGTATTTTCGATACAATTCCATCTGCTCTTGGGCGAGCTTTTCTCGGTCGTTTTTGTATTTTTCTTGGAGCTTTTTAAGTTGGGGTTGTATCTCTTGCATTTGCTTTGTAGAGCGTTGCTGACGAGCGAACAGCGGATACATGGCAATGCGCGTCAGAATGGTGAAGACGACAATCGCCAAGACAATATTATTGCTCAACGCGGAATACAATAATGCCATTAAGGTCACAAACGGGTTTAAGATTAAATCCCACATACCATCCTCAGCTAACGTCTATAGACCCAGTTTTCGCGTCCGGTATCTAAATTATACGATACGAGCAAATGCCCCGGATTGGTTGTCGCTACGATAAGCATCGCCTCTGGTAATTCAAGCGTTTCTGATGGCTGGAGCAATAGCATCTCAGATAAAATTTCAGGACGCCCCTCCACCTCTTTGAAGAATAACTCAACGCCATCTGTTTTGTCTAACCAGTGGACGGTGCCATCGCGCGATGCCACAATCACATAATCTTGGGTGACAATGGGAGAAGGACGAATACCGCGGGCCGATACCCTCGCGGACCACAACTCAGCCAAGCCATTATCAACATCGAGAGCGTATACATAACCGCCCAAATCACTGACATAAAGCACGCCATCCATCAAGATAGGTTTGCTCCACACCCAATCGCGCGTTTGAAACTGGCTGATAACCTCGCCTTCGACAGAGACTTCAAAGACTTTATTACTCACGCTCCCCACAAAAAGGCGTTCGTTATCATAAAGCGGGCTAGCCAAAGCCGCGCCTTCCAAATCCACACGCCATAACAAAGCGCCATCTTGGGCGTTAACAGCGTATAGATAGTGGTCTAGCGCTGTAAAATAGACCACATCATCTACAATAATCGGCGGCGACCATGTCCCTTGGGAATCTTCTTCCGCTACCCAGCGCGTCTCGTAGCTATCTTTATCCACCGCGGCGATGCCACCCGTTTCTAGAGGCAGAAAAAAATAGCGGTCATCATGAGCAAAATCGGTGAGCACTTTACCGGGCAAGTCGGGTCCTATTGCCCCTAAGACCTTCCCGCTTGGGATGTCCAGTTCATACAGGCGCTGGTTATGACCAACCAACAATAACGTTTCGTCATCGAGCGGGAAAGGGTTAGCAAAAAATTGAGCGCCCTCATAATCGGACTGGCCAAAAGACCAAATTCTATCGTTGCCGTTCTCATCTTTACGTGGATTGCCTTCATCATCTAGAACCCTGACCGGCGTACCGTTCGCGGGATTAATAACAGCGATGTGATCGGCATACGTCACGACAACTTTATCTTGACCATAGAGCGACAAAACGCTGAGGGTCGGCCAAGATACCCCGATGCGCGGCGGAACACAACCCGCAACAATGATTATCAAGAAAAGCGCGGCAACGCCAAGACGAAACCGCGCGGAAGTGTTCATCTTTACCAAGTATCACTCCTTCGGTGGAACTGGGTCATAGCCGCCGGGGTGCAACGGATGGCAACGCCCTATCCGTTTAAGGCCCATCCACCCCCCTTTCACCACGCCATGAACATCAATCGCCTCATACATATATTCGGAACATGTCGGCTGAAAACGACAGGCGGACGGCAAAGCCGGTGAGATAAAACGTTTATAAAATCGGATTAATCGGAGCGCTATCCACTTCATCATCGCCAAAATCCTCACGCAATATCTGTGCCCGCCGACACAACTCTATCATAATGCGCTGTAAAGACGCGGTCGTATGCCCCATAGTCATCTGCCGCGCAATGAAGGCTAAATCATAACCTACTTCTAGGTGAGGGTGTAAACGGCGTATTGCTTCGCGCAGTTGACGCTTTAGACGATTACGTTGAACAGCTTTGCCCAACCGTTTAGGGATGATGAAGCCATAACGATTATGGGGTAAGTGATTGGTCGCAAGGCTTAGCGATAAAGCGGGGTGCTTATACATCGTCCCCAATCGCCGCAAGTGTTCAAAGTCTTTCGCGCGGCACAAGCGAAAACGCCGCCGTAACACGACGACTTAGGCCTTCCAGTTCACCCGTTTAACGTGATTAGGCTGGACCGTCAGCTGATAGCGCCCTTTCGCGCGGCGCGCTTTTAAGACCTTGCGTCCACCCTTTGTCTGCATACGCGCGCGGAAGCCGTGTACCCGCTTGCGACGGCGGATTTTGGGTTGCCATGTGCGTTTGGTTGACATATAAGCATCACCTTTGCTCTATACTCGACAATAGGTATAAAAGTATAGCGGACAAAAAAGACTGCGTAAAGCCTGTGTCGTACGTCAAGGCTCTGTACGGCAATCCCACCGTTGTCAACGTTAATAAGTGTCCAGTATAATGCTCAATGATTATAATAAATAATCTGTTATTCCAAATGAACAACCCAAAGCCTATCTCATCAGTTTTATAACGGCGCGCAACAAGCGTCATTTCTATTTATGCTCATCATCAGCTATCCCTAAACCGCTACCTGAGGTCCAGCTTAATGACTAGCCATCCCTTTATGACGAAATTCACTATCGGCGACAATGATATTGACCTGCTGTCTAACCTTATGTTAGAGCGCGAGACACCGATGAGCACTCATCAACTCGCCCAAGAGCTTATCCAGCATCATCTCATGCGGGAAGCAGAAGCCCTGCAAAAGCGTTATCAAGGCGCAAACATTTACAATCCATCGCATCGCTATCAACCTGGGGAACGTCTCATTTTCCCTCAAATGAATTTAGCAACCGCTACCGTTAAGCAAGTGCGCGATGGCAATAACGCGCAATATGGCCAGTATCGCGTCATCGCAGTTGAATTCGACGACAAAGGGTTGAATAAAGGCGATACCCCGCGTGAGTTTGCGGCAGAGCTAACTATACCCCATCCCCTTAGCGTAGATACCGATGTATCGCATTTATTCGATGGCAAGCCTACCATCCCCCCCCAAGATATTCTTGATGCCAACCCACAAATTTTAGCCGAATTAGAGGAGCGCCTGAGTAAAAATAGCGATTTGGTTTGCTTGGCCGGTCGCTGGTTCCCGCGTGACCTGATGATAGAGATAGATATTGGGCAACTGCACCTTGCCGAAGCCGTGCTAGATATGCACCAAGGCGGCCCCTTACCGACAGAAGTCATCATCAAAGAAATTGGCGGGCTGGGCAATGCGCCTTTGCCTCTACAAGTTTTTTCGCTAGATTATGCATTAAATGAGGATGACCGCTTCGACGAAGTGGGGCCCGCCGGGCAAGTATTGTGGTATTTGGCGCGAATGCAACCCGAACAAGTTCGTCATATCCCCCCTCCTCTACACTATCAAAGCATCCCTTACCAATCCGACTTGTTGACGCCAGAATTAAGGGACATCGAGATAGAACTTGATGATGAATTTAGTGATTTGCCCGCATCATCAACGACCACATTAGCGCGCGCGCGGCTCATCTACCCGCATCGGCGCATTGGCACTTTGCCCTTGAATAGCCAAATGCGCCAAATTTTCCCCACTGCCAAAACACAACGTATCAGCATCCAACTCATTGATGGCCAAGATGGCGAAACGTATGACGCTTGGGTTGTACATCAGGCGCGTTACGTTTATGGTTTGGGACGGTTTTACGCTAAGCATCGTTTGCCCATAGGCGCATATATCACCGCCCAACGCGGCGATACGCCATCAAAGATCATTATCAACTTCGAGGCTAAAAAAGCGCATAAAGAATGGGTACGGCTGATAGCGCCAAAGGGGAATCAAATCAACTTTGAAACCGGCCAACGCATGATTGGCGCTGAATTCGACGAACTGCTCAACTTCGGCATAGATGACCTATCCGCGCTCGACCAATTTATCACCCAAGCGCAACAACAGCATAAAACGCTCGCTAGCATCCTCAAATTGTTATTGCCGCCGCTAGGCAAATTAGCGCCACAAGGTTCCGCTCATGTCAAAACGCTCTACAGCGCGGTGAATGTCATCCGTCGTTGCCCACCGGGGCCTATTTTCGCCACACTCATCGCTAACCCCGATTTTGAGAGAATAGGTGATTATAATTGGAAACTGAGCGGATAATGGGGCGATAAAGCGCTACAACGCACTAGAAAGGACCATGCATAATGGTATCGGGAAGACCTAGTATCCTAATGAAAAGCACCACAGATACCAAATTCCACATTGATTATGATTGGTGGAATCAGGCTAACGAAGATTTGCGAACCTATTTACTCAGCCACTTACAACCCGCTGACCGCGAACGCCTCGCTCAAGCGGAAGCAGGGCGCGTGGTGGACTATATAGACCCGCATACTGCGGAAGTCTTCCAACTAGATGAACTGGGCTTAGCCATTCAACAGGCGGCTGAACAGCCCGATTTTATCAACCTCCAAATATCGCTAGTAGATAGCGTGTTTCGCGCCTTTTTGGCTAATGGCAATGCGCCTTTATCCCCGCGCGAACTATCCGACATCACCGGACGCCCGGCCTCGCTCATCCTTAAAACATTGGGCGGCGTGCGCGTCTACAAAGGATTACGACCATTCATCGAAAAGAACGAGGAATAACCTATGGGGCGTGTCATTAACACCGATGGACCGGGCAAACGCCGCAATAATGCGCTACGAACAGTGGCAGAGATTTTGCGCCGCCTCTCCCAACAGAACGGCTTCGACGACCATACTAAAGATATGGTGGCGCAAATGGTATTTGAGCTACGTGACGTAGACGCTACTATTGACGAATCGGCGCAGGCGTGGGAAAAGCGGGATTATTGGATGAAAGCAGAAGAATTCCGCACCAAATGGCGTTGGGCCGGCGCTATGGCGGACGAATTGCTCTCACTCATCGTGCGTGACGAGTGGGAAAAACTGCCCGCTTTTATGTTGCGCTTACTGCCACACGTCGCCGACATCAAAGTGACCAAATACACCCGCGATGAGCTACATTGGCGCAACGCCTACGAAAAGCTTATGGCCGACCAGCGCCCCTGAAATAAACGCGCTCAATCTAAATGACTTTCGGGTTCACTGAATTATAACTACCTCAACGCGGGACCAATATCAAATAGTCGAAGCCGTTCATGGCCACAGTCTGGTCTAATTCATACGCTCGCCAAATGGCCTGCAAGACGGATTGGGGGTAAAATTGCGCCCGCAAGATGACGAGCGCAAAAGCCCGCTCATCAATCATGCGGATGAGTTGGCCACCATCGAATAGGCCGGCGTTCGCCAAATTCAATAATTGGGTTGGATTGGTGATGACATCGCGTCCGGCCACAAGGCTAAAGCCGGCTTCCTCGCTCAGAACGGGCCCTTCCACCATGCGGATACGCTCTACAATAGCATAACCCGCTTGTTCGTCGGCTTCAGTCAAGAAGTAACCTATGTTCGCATACCCGACCACATCGTAACTGGCAGAATCGTAAAAAATATCGCGGACATTGGGCTGAATCCCCAGAACTTCGGCGACAGCGCCGAAAAATGGGCCGTTGGTGGGCAAGTGCAAAGTAGCTCGGCCATACAGCGCATAGATGAGCGGAATGAGCATGAGAATAACGGTTCTGTAGCGCTCAGTCGTGACGAACAAATATAATCGCCCCGCGAAAAGACCGCTCAAGATACATGTTGCGGAAATAGCGGTTGCGAAATAGCTATCCCCTCCCCCCCAAGTGCCCGAACTCGCCCCCCCCAAAATGACAGCGAACACAAACCACACACTATATAACGAAAGTCTATCGCGATATAGCTCATAAAGCAGATATAGGATGGCCGGGATGATGAGCACACCATGCAATTTGAACCATAAAACAAACAAGGCAATAGATTGAGAAGGATTGATGACATTTGCGTTAGCGCGTATCGTCTGACGCCACCATTCACCATTAGTAGCGGCATTCATCCATAAAAAAATCGCGCCGCCAACGGCTACAAACCCCACTCCCCACCATAGGCCGCGCCGAGGATTGCGAAGGAATAACCAAACGAGGGTAGCTAAGGCAGTGATAGCCGCCAATTGTTTAGTGTAGCCAGCCGCAATCAACAACCCCAACCCCAAAGCCACTTTGCGGGTTCGCTTGGCGGGGAAAGCGCTAGCCAAGACGACCACAGCGACCGTCTCTAGCATCACCATCGTCATATGCTGACGGAAAAGCGGCCCAATATGATATACCGTGTTAGAAGCCAAAAAAGCTAAACCAGCGAAAAGCGCCACTCCACGATTGCGCCCACCATCGCGATAAACCGCATAGGCGATTGCGCCCGCGGTTAAAAGCGTGGCCAAAGCGCCCAACAAGCGCCCATACCAATAAGCCGGCCCAAACAACCATACGAAAGGGACGGCGAAGATGTGAAATAGCGGAGGATAGTTGCTCGCATAAAAAGGATACACCTCTGTATCCCGATACGGCCATTCACCTTGGCTGAACAAGACGCTATCGTAAAGTTCAAAGCCCTCACCTTGGTCATAATCGAATGAAAATTGCATCAAATTGGCGCTATATGCCAAAAACACAACGGAAGAAAACGCCAATATTGATAACGCTACTCCCGACAAAAATAGCGCAACAACCTGACCGATTGGATAAGAGCGCCGTAAACGTGACCCATGCATTAGGCGGGCATATCTCCCAGTGGAATGAGCGTCGCGCCAATAAGGGCGACAAGGAACGTAGCGCCCAAAGCCAATTGTTGCGCTGGCCCGATGCCGCCTTCACGTCCAGCGTTCAGTAAGTCAATCGCTAGAATACCCAAAAACCCCATTATCCCACCGAGGAGCAGAAAAATACCCAACTGACGTTTAGTGACGGTGTAAGTATCGCTAAAAAATGTTCGTATAAAACGCATGCTCAGCCTCTCTTTTTTGTGTCGCCATTGTAATGAGCGTTCAGTTCTTATGCAACCCATACAACACTCTCTACGTAAGAATGACTATTTCTTTCAATTGCGGTGCGTGTTATGCTTTTGTTGTTATCTCTATTCAACCCATTGACAATCCATAAAGCACCTTTATGATAATTTTTGAACCATCAAGAACCCTTTTAGGAGCATGAGGCATGTTAAAGACGCACAACTGCGGCGAGTTACGAGAAGCGCATACCGACCAGTCGGTTAGTCTTGCCGGTTGGGTGAATCGGCGACGCGACCAAGGCGGGCTGATTTTCATTGATTTACGCGACCGCTGGGGCATTACCCAAGTGGTAGTTGATTTGGAAACATCGCCCCAAGCCCATGCTATCGCCAGCGAAACCCGTAATGAATATGTCATCCAAGTGAAAGGCAAAGTACGCATCCGCCCAAGTGGCACAGAAAACCCAGAATTGCCCACTGGGAAAATTGATGTGGTTGCACAAGAAATTGTCCTGCTCAATCGCGCCAAGACACCGCCTTTCTACATCAACAAAGACGAAAACGTAGACGAAACCTTGCGGATGAAGCATCGTTATCTCGATTTACGCCGACCGCGTATGCAACGGAACCTTGTTCTGCGCCACAAAACGGTCAAATTCATTCGTGATTATTTGGATGCTCATGGATTTATCGAAATCGAAACGCCCATTTTATTCAAGACTACGCCCGAAGGCGCGCGCGACTTCCTCGTCCCTAGCCGCCTGCAACCCGGCAAATTTTACGCCCTGCCCCAAAGCCCCCAACAGTTGAAACAATTGTTGATGGTAGCCGGATACGAACGTTACTTCCAAATCGCGCGGTGCTTCCGTGATGAGGATTTGCGCGGCGACCGCCAGCCAGAATTCACCCAGCTAGACCTTGAGATGAGCTTTGTAGAGCGCGAAGACGTCATGCGCCTTATGGAAGACTTGATGCTGAACATCGTCAAGCATGTGGCGCCAGAACGCAAGTTACTAGCCGAACCCTTTCCGCGTATTTTGTATAAAGATGCAATGGAGCAATATGGCACAGACCGCCCCGATTTGCGCTACGATTTACGGGCGATTGACATCAGCGAATTGGCTGGCAAAAGCGGATTTGCCGTATTTGTGGAAAACGTCGCCGCTGGAAAACCTGTTAAAGCCATGCGCGTCCCCGGTCTTGCGATGAATGTTAGCGGCACTCAGCTACGCAAAATCACCGGCGACTTAGAATCATTGGCTCGCGCTGTTGGCGCAAAAGGTTTGGCTTGGATTGCCCTACCCACAGAACCAGATGGCGAAGTCAAAGGCCCCATTGGTAAATTCTTCACGGTTGAACAAAAATTAGAACTGTTCGACAAAATCGGCGCGCAAGGCGGCGACATCATCTTATTCATGTCGGACGAACGTAGTATCGTCTACGCCGTCACCGACGCGCTCCGCCAATACCTCGCCCGCGAACTCAACCTCATTGACCCTAATCTGCTGGCCTTCGCATGGGTTATTGACTTTCCGATGTTTTACTGGGACGAAGAAAACCAGCGTTGGGACCCTTCTCAGCATATGTTCACGATGCCCTTGCCAGAAGATTTGCCCCTGCTAGACACGGCCCCCGGCGAAGCGCGCGGTTCCCAATACGACCTCATCGGCAACGGTTATGAAATTGGCGGCGGCAGTATCCGTATCCATGACCGCGCTATCCAAGAGAAAATCTTCCCTTTGATTGGCCAAACAATAGAACGCGCCATGGAACAATTCGGGCACATGTTAGAAGCGTTTGAATACGGCGCGCCGCCACATGGCGGAATGGCTTGGGGTATTGACCGACTAGCGATGATTTTAGCTGGCGAACCCAACATTCGCGAAGTCCTAGCCTTCCCCAAAACCCAGCAGGGAGTAGATTTAATGGCACACGCCCCATCCGAAGTTGAGCCGAAGCAACTGCAGGAATTGTTCATCCAATCTGTAGCGCCGCAAGAGGAAAAGTAGACCCAGCGGGGCGATAGCAAATACTATCGCCCTTTTCAACTCTTGGCTCATCTACTCATGATTTTTCTATAAAAATTAACTCGCCATCATCTCCTAACATAAAATCGCCCATCTGCGGCATATCAGCTGACTCTATCCAGTTTTCATAAGCCTCATCATCCTCAAGCGCCTTTTTGCCTTTGAGGATTTGTGGATCTTCTAATCTTCGGCGCGCCGCAAGCGCCACCTGCTCGGCAAAATGCTCGTGCTTTTCCAGCGAGAAGGCGTAATCTTCCCCCAAAAATCGGAAGCGCAACAAACCCGGCGCGGATGGGTTATCTAAACGTTTTACGGCAGTGATAGCATGCATATCAGCTAAATCAAAAGTTTTAGCAACGTGTCCCCATTCCATTTGCACTAACATAAGCGGCATTAAGAATAATTTTACTGACTCGCTCAAAATCCAAGCACCGTGTATATCTTGAAAGGCGGGATAAGCCGTTACCGGCCCCTGATGAATATAAGGACGGCGACGGCGATAAGCTTCTACTAGCTCTTGGGGGGCAATCATTTTTATGGCCCGCACGAACCGTTGCATTGGGCTTTTCTGCATACGGATTCTGAAGATTTTCCATAATTCGTCTTTTTCGACATGAAGCCAAATTTCGTTATAGCCATCCTGATAGTTTCGGGTTCTACCGAACCATCTTAGCTCAAATGGATGAATGCTAGTTGTATACATGTCTTGGGCTATATCATGAATGAAGATGCCTGTTTCGTCTACTGTCACAAAAGCGTGTTCTTCTCTGTCTATAGTACCTTGAGTGATGTCCACCAAACGCACGCGCACGGGCCAATCAGAAAAATAAACCTCAGTGCCGTATAGCATTATCGCTCTACGTATGCTCTCTACACGCCTATAACGACGCACCCCCCGCACAGTCAAAAAAAGAATCACTGTGATAACAACCAGCAAAATAATAAAAGTAACCAAATCTTCTCTCATACATATCGCCTTCAATCCCTCACCCAACGACGATGGACAAAGCCGCTCGCCAGTCCACTAGCGAGCAAACCGATAAAACAAGCGAGAACATAGCTCAAAGCGCTTGCCATAAGCGCCGCGGCCCCAATATTTGCGTAGTGGCATCGTCATTATTTTTGCTCAAGCGCTGAACTATCTTCTAAAGCGGTGTATATCGTCTTTATACCTTTTTTATAGACTAGCATAGGTTCAGTCTTTACACCCCTTAACCTCTCTGGTATAAAGCTAATGACCTGCTATGCACGTGATGACGTGATGCGTTTTGGGCCAACACTCACCCATAAGGGAATCAGATTGGACACCAAGGTGATAGGCCCGCGTCGGCTAAGACCGCACTGTCCAGTAGAATCCCACCCTGCGAAAGCAGGTTCCAAGACACCGCGGGCACACGGCATGGCGGGGGTCCTTGAAAATAAACAGCGCGCTAGGAATTGGCGCGCTGTTTTATTTGGTCTTTATTATTGGGAATAATTCGGTCCGAAAATATCGCTCATCAATTCGCCAATGCGCGCCGCATTGGGGATGAGCACCGAAGCGCCGCTACTGGTCGTATAGGGTCGGATATAGACACCATCAATAACCCCTGTCCTGATGTTCTCTTGAGGGATGTCTTTGGTATATAACGCAAGTTGAATCACCTGCTCTAGCGATAAACCCGTATAGACATTTTTGTTGACAGTGTTCCACAAAGCTGGAGCTTGCAAAATAAGTGTTGGGAGCATATCAAGGCTGAGCACGCGGTCGCGTATAGCAAATAAGACTTGTTGTTGGCGCTTAGCGCGTTCAAAGTCATTGTCGCCATGTCGTGTGCGCGCGTATTTCAGGGCTGTTCTGCCGTCCAAATGATGCAACCCAGCGGGCAAATAAAACGGGTCGTATCCATAATTCATATCGGGGTAAAGCGGGTCATTGATAGTCTGTTCGTTGTTGATGTCAATACCACCAATGAGATTGACGAAATCCACAAAAGCTTGAAAATCTACAGCCAAGTAATCGTTAACGCGAATCCCAAAGTTGTATTGCACGGTCTCCATCATCAGGCGCGGCCCATAGCCGGGCTGGCGACTTTCTCCATAAACCATAGGCGTATTCACCCGCTGGCGTTCTGCGTAGCCGGGTATCTGGACGTATAAATCTCGCGGGATGCTTAAAATACCTATGGTTTGCGTTGATGGGTCGAGACTGACGAGCATGATAGTATCCGTACGATACATCAGACCCGTATCGCCGGGGCGGCGGTCTAACCCCATGAAGACCATCGTGAAGCGCGACTGCCCATCCCACGGTTTAATGGCGATGCTAGAGCCATCTGGCAATAACAAAGAATCACCAATGCCTAAATCTGTGAATTGCGTGCGCGCATTGATAGGCGTTGGCAAAGCTACAACTGCCGTAGGCACAACCTCAATCCCCTGTTGCGAAGAACGCAACAACAAAAACAAGGTGAAACTAGTGACGAGGACGATAGCGAATAACGCCCCTGCGATAATCACCCATGCCCACTCCGTGCCGCGTTCGCCACGCCCATTAACACGCCGTTTACGCATCCGTTCGCGCGCTGGGCTTGTGCGTACGGTTGGCGGCGGAGGCGGCGGATAAATAGCGCGGTTATCGGCGTGATAATCTCCTACAGCGCCGCCGTTCACGTTCACCCGCGGGGAACTCATCCATGTAGGAGCATCAGAAACAGATGATGCCAACAGGTCGCCTTCCCCTACAGAAGCTTCTGGTAGGATGTCATCATCTTTTGCGTTATAGTCGTTATACATGCTTCAGCCAGTGATTTAAGATGGTTAGCTTTTCGTAAGCACAGTATAGGTCAGACCATGAATTTACGTCAATGGCGCTTAATCTACGACTCGCCAACGCAAGGCGCTGAAAATATGGCGCGCGACGAAGCGCTTATGGCTGCTGTTTCCAAAGGGGATGCGCCGCCGACTTTACGTCTATACAGTTGGCAACCCTACTGCTTATCTTTGGGGTATGCTCAGCCCAGCGCTGATGCGGATATAGCGCGCATTCAAGAGCGCG
Organism: Anaerolineaceae bacterium; assembly: GCA_037441665.1. Lineage (GTDB taxonomy): Bacteria > Chloroflexota > Anaerolineae > Aggregatilineales > Phototrophicaceae > JBBIRQ01. The sequence continues at coordinate 89,188 of JBBIRQ010000009.1, forward strand.
GTTGGCAACTAGTCCGCCGCCCAACAGGCGGGCGCGCTATTCTACATGGCGACGAACTCACGTATTCGGTCGCTATTCCCATCGATCATCCCCTTGCAGAAGGCACAGTGGTAGAAAGTTATCGTCGCATCAGCGAGGCTTTGCTTTGCGCCCTCCAACGATTAGATATTTCCACAACTTCCGAAAAACAAAGTAAGCGCACAGAAAGCCTTGGGCCCGTCTGTTTCGAGGTGCCCTCTCATTACGAAATCACTTATAACCAACGCAAACTCATTGGTAGCGCTCAGGTACGCCGTAGAACAGGTCTATTACAACACGGCTCTTTGCCTCTCTGGGGCGATTTAGGCCGCATTTGCGACGCGCTCCACTTCCCAGACGAGCAAAGTCGGACGCTTGCCAAAGCGAAGGTGCGCGCACGGGCTATCACGCTATCAGAAGCCGCCGGGCGAACCGTGAGTTGGGATGAAATAGCCCAAGCCTTTGTAGAAGGGTTTTCTGCCGTATTTGGATATAGCTTCACCGTAGGGACCTACACACCCGAAGAATTGGCAATGGCGCAAAAGCTACTGGTGGATTTCTACCAAAACCCGCGTTGGTTACATAAACGCTAGTCGCCATAGTAGAGGGACGTTAGAGATGGTATGATAGCCCAAAATGTCTACACACCTATATTGAGTCTGACGGATTATGAAAAATCACAAAGTGATTGTCATCAATGGCATGGCCAGAGGTGGCACTAATATTCTGTGGAACATCATTCAATCGCACCCTGAAGTATGTTCAACCATTTTAGAGACATCGCAGACCTTATATCCACCCAAGCTTAAACGTTTAAGACCGTTCGTTAACTATATCCTCGGCACGCGCATTGCCTCATCGCCTTTAGGCGCTAGCCTGCTGGGCCCATGGCTTGATAATCGTTTTTATCAGCATAAGTTAAAAAACTTTGGGGACGCTGATAATGGCTATAAATACGAAACCGAAGCCTATACAGAAGCTGAAGTCGCGCGTAGCGTCTTATGCTTGAAATCCGTCAATCACGATATTTATTTGACTGATGTCATCGCTCGCATCTATGCAGATAGTTATTTCATCGGCATCATTCGCAATGGGTACGCCCTGTGCGAAAGCTGGATGCGCCGTGGGCATACACCCCAAAAAACGGGACGGTTGTATCGTCATTACGCTGAAAAAATCCTCACCGATAGCCAAAAATACCCACGCTATCGGGTGATTAAATTTGAAGACTTGCTCAAAAACCCCTTTGGACAAGCAGAAACCTTGTTCGCTTTCGCCCAACTAGAGGTTACAAACATCCCGCAAGTGCGCCTAAAATCCAAAAAAATCCTCCATCCGGACGGCACTTATACCACAAAATACGGCGAAACCAACGCGAAATATTGGTTCTCGCCCGCAACAATAGACCAAATTCTAGAGGAAAACATCTCCGACATCCAAGCCGCCGCTTTATCCGACGCCGACAAGCGGGCCTTTGAAAAAGAGGCCGGCCCCATATTGGACTATTTCAACTATCGTTAACGGGAACGCTAACCCGCCTTGTGGTGTATTCATACCAATATAGATGAATCCCGAAAGGTCAACGTCGTTGGAAAAGGAGTGGGTTCAGCGGGCGCGGACAGGCGATAAAGAGGCTTTCCAGAAAATTATAGAAGCGCATCAAGAACCACTTTTTCGGTTCGCTTATCTTTTGCTAGGGAATAGCCAAGATGCACAAGATGTCCTTCAAGAGGCTTTCGTGCGCGCCTATTATCGCCTTCATCATTTTGATGAGAACCGCCCGGTGCGCCCGTGGTTGCTTCGCATTGTCGCTAACTTAGCGCGGAATAAACGGCGTTCCAATGGTCGCTATTGGAGCGCTTTAACCCGCTTTGCCCGCCATGAACCAACCATATACCCCAACCCGGAAACGCTCATCGTCACGCAAAGCCAAGCTATCGAATTGTGGCAAGCTATTCGGCGGCTAAACCTCCACGACCAAGAAATCATTTATCTACGCTTTTTTTTGAATATGACAGTAGAAGAAACAGCACAAACGCAAGGGGTCGCCCATGGAACAGTCAAATCAAGGTTGCATAGAGCGCTCAAACGTCTAAAAAATGTGATTTTGCGCGACTTCCCAACCCTACGGGAGGATGATAGATGAAAGCGCTAGAAGAACGCATACAATCCATAGCGGATAACTTCCCCTATCCGCCAACGCCACCATTCAATTGGTATTCGATGCGGCCCAAGCGTGAACCAAAGAAGCGTTTTTTGTTGCGGATAGCTTCTTTATTCATCATGTTCAGTTGCTTGAGCATCGCATCTTTACCCACTGTCCACGCCACTCTTGACCAATGGATACGTATTGGCATAGCCTACATTTTCCCAAGTGGCGAGACATCGTTGAGCGGTGAACGTCCTCAGCAATTGACCGATTTTGTCAATGAAATATCATTAGCAGAAGCCCATGCAACGTTCCCATATCCGTTCAAGCTTCCACCCTCACAAGGCATGCCGAATTATATTTTCTACGAGGGCGAAGGCGCCCAAAGTCGCCTGATTTTCATCTGGGTACATCCCCAAAAACCAGACGAAATTGCACTAAGCCTGATGATTTTTGGCCCAGAAAATTATCTGTTCAAACAAATTTATCAGGATTCTACGATGTCCGTTCAGATAAACGGATTATCAGGATTGTGGATAGAAGAACCGCATTTGCTCACACTAGCGCCACAGAGCGTCTTTGTCGTCCCGCATCATGTGCTTCTGTGGGAAGATGGATTGTTAACTTATAGGCTAGAGACATTGCTAGAAAAAGAAGCCGCTATTCAATTCGCCGCCACCTTTGATTGGGCCTCAAACTTCATAGGCGATTAAATCTTCCCATGTTTGGCGGCGGCGCGCGATATGCCACGTCATGCCATCCTGCGCGATGACGACCTCAGGGGGGGTTGGGCGGGCATTGTAGTTACTAGCCATGACCATACCATAAGCGCCTGTTGTTAAAATAGCCAATAGGTCGCCGTGTTGGACATTCGGCAAAAGGGCATCACGCCCCAAAACATCGGTCGTCTCGCATACAGGGCCAACAACAATAGCGCGCTGGGTTGGAGGCGCTTGTAAAAGTGGCGCGATTTCGTGATAGGCATCGTATAAAGCTGGACGTATCAATTCAGACATGCTCGCATCTGTGATGATGTAAGTTTGTCCCGCTTGACGCTTTATGTATAACACTTGGGTCACCAAAATACCCGCAGACGCCACTAAAAAACGTCCCGGCTCTAATAACACGTTGTAACCACTCAAGAGCGGCTCTAAAGCGCGGGCGAACGATACGACATCGGGTAGGATTTGTTCGGGATGATACGGGGTCGGCAACCCTCCCCCTATATTGACTGTTCGTATATCTTCATAAGGCGCAATCAATTCTAAGGCGTGTTGCACCGCTTTAGTCGTCGCCGCCGTATCCGCCAGTTGGCTACCAATGTGAACGTGAATGCCTTTGAAAGCTAAAGCGGGATACTTATTCCGATTATCCAAGATAGCGCGAATGACTTCCGCGGTGAGTCCGAACTTAGCCCCCCCATGTCCAGTAGCGATATGAGGATGCGTATTAGCCGTCACCTCTGGGTTCAATCGTAGAGCAATTTGGACGTGGCTTCGTCCTATAGAATCCGCTATTCGCTGGATGAGGTCGCATTCAGCGACGTTTTCGACATTGAACCACCCTACACCCTGCTCTAACGCGAACTGAATTTCTGCCGCGGTTTTACCAACACCAGCGAACACAATTTGATGCGGCTTTGCGCCAGCTTTGATAGCCTTATAAATCTCGCCGCCGCTCACAGCATCTATGCCTACTCCATCATTCACTAAAACACGCAAGACAGCTAAATTAGCATTCGCTTTAGCGCTGTAGTGAATATGCAGTTTTAATGGCGCAAAAGCGGCGCGCAATCGCGCCAAATTAGCCAGCATTCCGTTCAGATGATACACATAAAAAGGCGTGTCCACTGCCCGCGCGATGTCTGCAATCACAACAGAATCGGCTTGCAAATGGCCATCAACATAGCCAAAAGTCGTGTTTAGGGTCGTCATCACAGGCTCTAATCGTTAGGTGCTACAGCGTTTAGCTGGTAAATTTGTATAGGCTTAGCAATGCCTTTAGGCACAATCGGCTCTAATGCTTTAACACGAGCGCGCGGCCCTAACATCTCGTAAGTGTTCGGGCTGATGATGACCTGATGAGCCTCTGCGGCGCTACATAAGCGCGCCCCTAAATTCATCATACGCCCCATAGCTGTGAAATCGGTCCGCATCGGCGGCCCAAATTCGCCGGCGATGACCTCGCCTGTGCTAATGCCAATACCCATAGGCGGCAAAAACTTGCCTTGCGCTTCCAATTCGGCTTGTAATCGGCGGTGCGCCTCTTGCATTTCGAGCGCGGTTAATGCCGCAAAATAAGGGTGGTCATCCATGGGGACAGGAGTCCCGAACAAGGCGATAATTTCATCTCCAACGTATTTATCGAGCGTTCCCCCATGGGCGAAGATAATATCGGTCATCGTACCGAGGAATTGATTCAAAATAGAGACAAATTCTTCGGGGTCGGTGTGTTCAGCCCATTCAGTGGAGCCGCGCAAATCTGCGAAGAGCATACTGATGACCACTCGCTCGCCAATTAAGATACTATCGTCAGCGCGTTGGAGCAGAGCTTCAAGAACTTTAGGGTCTACGGAACGGCTCAGCACCTCGCGCATCCGACGACGTTCTAAACGCTCGAATACGGCTGTATCCACTTGGCTGGTAATCGCGGTTAACATGCGGCGGTCTTCAACGTCAAATCCTCCGACCTTCTCGCTATTCAACGCCCCAAACACCCCAATAATTCTATCATTGAGGATGAGCGGAATGGCGATGAGCGAACGGATAGGGCCAACAGGATTATTATTATAAACGAGTTGCGCGGCATCCAAAGCCTCGCGCGATATATCTTTAATGACCTTAGAAAACTCAGGCACTGTGAGCAAATTGGACTTCGTCCACGCTTTTAGCTCTAGGGCATCTTCTTTCTCTGCGTTATAAAGCATCAAATATCCCATCTCGCTAGAGATAGCGCGACAAATTTCTACAAGAACATTTTGAAGCATAGAGTCAAAATCGTGGACTTGGTCGCGGATGCGGTCTATTCGATAAATAATTTCCAATTCCAGCTTGCGATTAGCTAATTGTTGCTGGGTGCGGAAATGGACAATCGCAGAATCTAGCTGGCTGACGATAGCGTGCATCAAACGGACATCATCAATCCCAAATTCAGCGGCGCGGCCGACAACTAAAGCGCCTAATTGCTCCCCCATCACATGAAAAGGAGCGCCGAGCAAGTGTAAAGATTCATCTATACCTGATGGCGTAGGTATCGTCTGGGGAAATTGTAAATCTTGGGTAATCGAACGTATCTCCTCTAGGACAGTGGGGGGCAAATCCTTCTTATCCACAATACCTTGCACAACAAATTCACCGCTATCCGCGCTCGATAAAGCCACCATACACAAAGTCGCACGAAAAGCTTCTAGGACCAGCGCCGTCACCCCATTAATCAACGCTAATTCATCGCGCACCGTATCGCGCAGGCGGTCTATTTGATAAATCATCTCCAACTCTCGATTCCGTTGCGCCAACTTCCAAATAACGCGCGCTTGCAAAACGGCTGAATCTATTTGGCTTTCTGCCAGCTTTAACAACGTTATCTCTACGTCGTCAAAAGGACGTGAGCGACGCCCAAGGAAAATACCTCCCATTGGCGGCCCATCTTCATCTAAAATAATCTGAAAACCAATCGTATAAGGCCAAATAGAATGGGCAATCGGCGTAGGGGTCGCATAGCTCATCGCCTCCTGACATAGATTAATCGCCATATCAGGCGGCAGGCTAGCGGCGGCCACGGCTTCGGGTTGGTGTGTTTTGTCGTTGAAAACGGTGATGGCGCTGGCATCGGCTTCAAATTGATATTTCAATAAACTAGCCAGCGATTGGAACATAGTCTGTGGGTTGCCATCGTCCCGCAACTTATCGCGCACGGCGTCTATGGCTAATATCAGTTGTAATTGTCGTTCCGCAATTATTGTTGGCTCTGCCATCCACCGTTCTCCCCGTGTAGTTATGCGAGTTGCATATTCAATTCGCTGGAAAAAAACGCTATTCTATGTAGTATAACAAATAGCATTGTGATTGATTAGAGGTTCTCGTTAACCCAGACAAAAAGGTAAACGCCTTGTCCGAAACAACCCCAGATACAAAACTATTGGCAACATACGAAGGATTGCGGCTAAAAGAACATAAGCTCATCCACGAATTATTAGACATCTTCCCCAAAATTGATAAGTTGGGAGAAGAACGCATAGGGCAAGTGCGCGATGCGCTGTTCCACGCCGACCACCCTTTTTTAATGGTCTTTGTGGGACCTTTTAGCTCTGGCAAATCTAGCCTCATCAACGCCTTATTGGGCGAAGACCAATTCTTGAAGATAGGTCCTACCCCCACCACAGACCGCATCCAAATTTTGCGGCATGGACAAGCGCCGCAAAGGATGGACTCTGGTAGCGATGTGGATACTGTGTTTTATCCTTCTCCTCTTTTGGAAAAGGTGAGCTTTGTAGATACGCCGGGCTTAGAATCGGTCTTCCAACGTCATGAAGAAACGACACGGCGCTTTTTGCATCGTAGCGATGTCGTCCTATTGGTTATGTTAGCCACCCAAGCGATGACAGCCAGCAATTTGGAATATCTGCAGCGCCTAAAGCAATACGGCAAAAAAATCATCATCGTCATCAACCAAGCGGACTTGCTAACCCCAGAAGAGCGGTCCACAGTACGGGATTACGTTTTAGCGCAAAGCCAAGATAAATTAGGCTTTAAGCCAGAGGTATGGCTCGTATCGGCCAAGTTAGGGCTAGAAGCGCGCAAAAACGGGCAATTAGACCCAGCGCGCTGGGAAGAAAGCGGCTTAGCGCAAATAGAACAGTATATTGACCAACAATTGGGCGATGCCGAACGCCTGCGCCAAAAATTGCTAACCCCCTTACAAATCGTCCAGAACGCCCACCAAGCGGCCCTCAACGTCGTCAAAGCGAATCAGGCCACTTTAGACCACTATCAAAGCATCTTTGAAAATATCAACCAGCAAATCAACGCGCAAAAACGAGAATTGGATAAAATCATCCGCGAGACGAACCACGATGTCGAAGCGAAATTTGCAGAATCCGGCGCACGCGGCGGGGCGGCTATCCGCGAGATATTCCGCTTTTCGGGCGCTTTGGGGTCGCTTTGGCGGGGACTCATGTTCAGCATCGCCAGCATTTTCCGTCAGGGCAAGCGCATCAGTTATGTAAAATCCGCCTTTGATAAGCACCGCGTCTTCGAGCCTATCGCCGAACTTCCAAGTGTTGTGGACAAACTAGGGCCTCGTTTAGAGGGTACCGATATGCGCGATATAGACAGTCTCGTGCAATATGGCAAAAAAGAGGTGGCGGCGTTACCAAAAGAAATCCAAGATAAGGTCATCGGTAGTATCCAAGCGCCTTTACGCTACGACCGCATCGCCCTACAAAATGTGCGCCCCACTCTAGACAAAATCGAGGAAGAGGCGCGCAAAGTCGAAACAGACGGCATGGAAGCCATCGTCCGCACAACGCTATTTTATCTGCTGTTGTGGGAAGGTCTCGTGGTAGTGCTCCTTGTCGCTCTCGTTGGGGCGTGGAATGTGGTAGCAACCAGTAACGAAACCTTGCCCTTCGTCTTGCTGGTTTTTATCCTAGCGTTAGGGCTACTGGGCTTTTTGGCGCTCCCGGTACGTGGACGTTTTCTAGCGGCGAATTATGCCAATCGGCTCTTTAAGCTGCAGGCCCGCTATAGCGAAGCCCTCACAGAGGCGGCTGATAAGCAAGTGGAATATGGCATGCAACTCAGGCGGGATGCTATCGCGCCTTTAACGCGCCTTATCGAAGCGCAAACACAAATCCACAACGAACAACTCGCGCGCTTACAATCAGCCGAAACAACCATCACCCAAATTGAAAGTGAACTCGCCGCGCTCGGCAAGCGCAAATGGTTCGGATTGAGAGGTTAACGTGATTACAACAATACAAGGCCCCTTAGAGGCACTACGCACAGCTGAAATTGATCTCATTACTGACATCGCTAGGACATTAGGCGAACTCGGCGAACAAGCCGCAGAGAACAAACAACGGCTATTAGAAGTCGCCCAAGACCTGCGCGAAATGTTTTTTATGGTTGCGGTCATCGGAGAATTCAACGCCGGCAAATCTTCTTTTATCAATGCGATGTTAGGAGAAAATTTGCTCCCAACAGGCATTACCCCAACAACAGAATTCATTGAATTAGTCCGCTATAGCGAAACACCAAATCGTAAACCTATCATCCGCGACGAAGCCATACGAGAATGGGCACACCCCAACACCGGCGCGCCGGGGGTCGCTATCGTAGATACGCCGGGCACAGGCTCTGTCTTCCAAAAGCACGAAGCTATCGCTAAATCTTTCTTGCATCGTAGCGACTTGGTTATTTTTGTCATCTCTGCCAAGCGAGCCTTCGCAGAAACAGAGCGGCTGTATTTAGAACTCGCCAAAAATTACGGCAAGAAGATCATCCTTGTTGTCAACCAAATAGACTTGCTCCAACCATCCGAACGGTCAGAGGTGAGGCGGTTCATCGAAACACAGGTGAAAGAGTTGCTCAACATCCAACCGCTCATCTTCATGGTATCGGCCAAAGAGTCTATGTCGGATAGTACAGCGGGTGGCATTAACGCTGTGCGAGCGCATCTACTAGGGGTCTATGAGGAAACGCCCCCAGCGCAACAAAAATTACTCGCGCAACTCGATACTACCGAACGCGTCGTCAAACAATATTTAGATAATTTGCGCCATCGCGCCGATTTGGTTAGCGGCGACATCCTCAAAGTGAAAAATGTCCAAGAAGAATTGAACAAACAAGCCGCCAGTTTAGAAGCGCAAATGAAATCCGCCAGCGCGGATATAGACCAAGTGTTGGCAGGTTTGCGCCAACGAGGTTTAGCCTTCATTGATGCTCATCTATCTATACGCATGTTAGGGCGCACACCTAAATTAGATAAACTGCAAGAAGAATTTCAAGAAGTGGTGGTGGGGCGCTCCCTGCGTGATATTGGCGAAGCGGCGCATAATTACATCAACGCTGTGATTGACCATAGCCGCCTGTATTGGCGGGGGGTTATTGACCGCTTGAACCAACTGCGCGATTTACTAGAGCAAGAATTAGGCGGAATGGATGCTGGCGTCTATGCCGAACAACGCGAGAATCTAGAGCGAGCCATTAAAATTGCCGAAACAGAATTGCGCTCTTACTCCAGCGGGCAAATCGTCCGCGATATGGAACAAACATTCAAAACCAATATGGGCGGCTTTCAGCGTAATGGTTTTCTAACCTTTAGCGGTTTACTGGCCATCGCCATTGGCATTTTAACGCCGGGGCCGCTCATTGGCGCCGCGGCCGCGCCGCTCGCCTTGCCTGCCGTCATCGCTGGCGCAGTCCTGACGACTATCTTCGGGCTACCCACTTTATCGTATCTGCGCCGCCTTAACCGAGAGACCAAACAAGCATTCAATGACAAAGTGAATACGCTACTCGATAATTATCATCACGCCTTAGACGAGCTAACATCTAAGGAGCGTAATCGTCTCACCCAATATAGCTACCAAGTCCTTACCCCTGTTTTCAGCCGTTTAGAAGCTTTAGCGACCCGCTATCGGGAACAACAACTAACATTAACCAATCAGTTGGAGACGTTAACAAACTTGCGGAAAAGATTAGAGGCCCTATCCGAGGACTAAACCAGCATGACACTTGACCAGCAATTAACGCTCGGTCTACGCCTATTGCTAGCGGCCTTGTTAGCAATGATTGTCGGCATGGATAGGGAGCGATTGCAAAAATCAGCGGGTTTACGTACCCATATGCTAGCCGGTTTGGGTTCCTGCTTATTCACTATTTTATCCTTTTACGGCTTTCCGGCGGGCGACCCAACGCGCATTGCCTCTAGCGTTGTCGTAGGGATAGGTTTTTTGGGTGCGGGTACGATTGTCCAAAATCAAGGACAAGCGCGCGACTTGACGACCGCCGCGAGTATATGGGCTACTGCCGCTATCGGGATGACCGTTGGCATGGGCGCATGGTTGCTGAGCGCCATCGCGACTATCTCTATTTGGTTCATCCTCGCCATTTTGCGGCGCTTTGAAGAAGAAAAGAAACCCCCTAAGCCTCCGCCCAAATCATAAGCGGTGAATCTGTTTAAGGGTTTCTATCAAAGGGCCGGCATCGGGTTCGATACCGTCAGGCGGCCCATATGGGTCGCTAACTATATCTTCCCCCAATAAAGCATGGGCGATATTTCGCATCCCGTGGGATAAAGCGACGAGGTCGTAACCGCCCTCCATGGCGAATACAATGCGCCCCCCACAATATTCTTTAGCCATGGCGATTAACTCGCGCGTGAGTTGCGTGTACCCATGCAAGCTCAGCCGCATGAGCGCCAAGGGGTCGCGCCAATGGGCATCAAAGCCAGCGGAAACGATGATGAACTGAGGCTGAAAACGCCGCGCAACAGGCCACAATACTTCTTGAAAGGCGCGCATATAATTATCATCGCCATTTTGGGCACTGAATGGGATATTCACCGTGTAGCCCTCTCCCGCGCCACGCCCTATTTCATTCAAGCCGCCACTACCCGGATAAAAAGGATATTGATGCGTAGAGATGAATAAAACGCTGTCATCTGTGTAAAAAATATCTTGCGTGCCGTTTCCATGATGCACATCATAATCTACAATCATCACCCGCTGTAGACGATATTGGCGTTGGGCATGACGGGCCGCGATAGCCACATTGCTGAGCAAACAAAAGCCCATCGCTTGGTCAGCTGTTGCATGGTGCCCCGGCGGGCGCACCGCCGCTAAGGCATTATCCGCTTCGCCCTGCATGACGGCATCTACCGCCCGCATTACACCCCCTGCAGAACACCTTGCAATCTCATAACTGGCTGGTAAAGCATATGTATCTGCATCAATGAGCGTGATATGATTCTGTTGGCTTGTCCAACGCAAATCTTCTAGCAATTGGGGATGATGCACGGCCAACAAACTATTTTCATCGGCTATCGGCGCTTCCAAAACGAGCAAACGGTCTAGCAATTGCGCCGCCTGAAATTGTTGCCAAACCGCTTCAATCCGGCCGCTATGCTCAGGATGCCCCGCTAGGTTGTGTAGAGCGTAAGATTGATGTGTAATATAAGCAGTCGTCATCGGTGGACTCCGACAAAGCGTTATGATGAACTAGGGATACTCTAAACGAAGTCATCACACCGCGCTATACCGATTTTATGAATTCACACCTATAATGTTTTTGAAGGTATATTCTGGTGATATGACGCATCGAAAAAACTACCAAACACTGACTTCCCGCCGTAGCGCTAATCAATTCGGGTTCAAACGCACGCGGAAACGAGATAGAGGAATACCGATGCAATATGAACGCCTCGTGAATTGGGCACGAATCGTCTGGGAGAAACGCTATCCCAGCCAACCCTACACGACGATTTGGGCTTCTGCAGAATGCGCCAATAAAATTGCCCAACAGCAAATTAAAGCCGGGCGCAAGCTCAAAGGTAAAACGCGCTACAATGGCTTTGAAGAAATTGAATGCCCCGTGGTCGTGCCTATCAGCGATTATGGCTCGCGGGGGGGAAAGATGGTGCTAACGGCCACCGCAGGCGCTTTCATCTTCCGCTTTCTAGAAGATGATGGTGAAAGCTTTGAGGTATTATACGCGAGTTCTTACTTCGATGATGATGTCCAAGACTTAACGGCCGTCGCTCTTGTGCCTTCCGATAAATTAGATACATGGTCGTCTTTTGAGGCGGCATGCGCTCGTGCCGTCCGCCCTCGCATCCGCCGACGCCGCGACGTATACATCATAGGTGGCACAGATGCCTTCTTCGATCCCACCGTTGAATGGGATGATGTCATTTTACCTTTGGATCTCAAGAATGATCTATTCCATGATATAGAGGCCTTCTTTAGCGAAGGGGTGCACATTTACCGTCAATTGCGCCTGCCCCCTTTCCGTAAGTTGCTATTAGCTGGCGTCCCCGGAACAGGTAAAACCATGTTATGCGCGGCATTGGCCAAACATGCCTTGAACAAAGGGCGTATTGTGGTTTATGTATCAGGGTCAGACCGTGACGGCGCTACTTTTGAAAAAATCCAACGCGCATTCCAAGCGGTAGCGGCGGCCCGCTATCCCACCTTGCTCATTGTCGAAGAATTGGACGCCTATTTGCGCGGCGACGATAAAGCGCGCATCCTAAACGTATTAGACGGTGTAGAATCGCCCAATAATCCTCAAGGGTCTTTATTACTAGCGACCACAAATTATCCTGATGCGATTGACGAACGCATCTCTAAGCGCCCCGGACGTCTAGACCGTATCTTCGTCATCCCCACCATCCGCGAAAATCAGCAAGCTCAGGCCATGTTACAGCACTACATGGCCGACCAATGGAAAGAAGAGCATAGCGCCGTCGTCCCCGATTTGCTCGACCAACCAGGCGCTTTTGTGCGCGAAGTCGCCCTGCACGCCCGCATGTTGGCCGCACATGAACGCCAGACAGAGGTCAGCCTTGAAGTTCTGCGCCGTTCTATTGAAAGCCTAAAACGACAAATGCGCCTTGAGGGCGATTTTCTCAAGGAGCGCCGACCTATTGGGCTAGGCAACACCTCAGAACGTCGTTATCAAAGAGGGCGTTTTCACCGCGACGATTAAATCAGTCGTAACGTTCGGATAACCACGGGACAATCAACGCATAATTGGGGACTGCATAACCATCTGAAGGCAAGATATAGTCGCGGTCAATGACCAATTGCTCAAAACGACCACCGCTGAATAGTAAAGAAGGGCCTATCTTCACCCAGTCTAATACGGTCATATCGGTATCCACATACTGGCGCAAGACATTAAAAACGGACGGCCATATAGCAGGGTTGGCCATTTTCGCCACAAAGGCGGAGACGACCTGTTGTTGGCGCGCGGCGCGCGCATAATCATCGTCGCTATGGCGGGTGCGCGCATAGATAAGTGCCCTTTCGCCGTTCATCCTTTGCCATCCCGATTCAAAACGAATCGTGGTTGTGCCGCCATCAGCAGTTGGGAAGGCATAATCTACGATGACCTTTTCAACATAAATATCTACGCCGCCAACAGCATCTATCAACGCTTCAAAAGCGCCAAAATCCAGCCGAATATATTTATCTACGCCAACACCAAAGCTCCTTTGCAAGCTCTCTTTGACTAATTGCGGCCCCCCGCCCGCCGTCTCTGATTCACCCAATACGTTAATAGTATTGATGCGCTGTAAACCGTAATGCGGAACATCAATGAATACATCTCTGGGTATAGACAGCAAACTCACGCGAAACAAGGCAGGCTGAACCCCGACTAGCAAAATGCTATCGGTGCGAGCGACCCATCCTTCATTTTCGCGGGCATCTACTCCTAATATCACAATATCGAGGGCGGGCGGCGGAAAAACGAGCGACAAAGTGACCAAAGCGCCGCATAAAAACAACGGGATAAGAAACACAACCAAAGCAATAAACAAGCACCCCCAAAGCCTATCGTGGCGACGGTAGCGGTGGGGTTGTGTATCTTCAAGAAAATTTGGCTGAAGCGTCATTCTATCTCATCTCATTGTCTGGCGAACAATTGCCAATTCGAGCCTGAAGGCAAAAGGCTAAAGAGCGCGCTATAGGGGTCGCTGATGAAAATGCTACCATCATCGCCCGTTTGTACCTGTACGCTGTATGGGATTTCAAGCTCTTGCGTCGCCCAACCAATACGCGCCCGAACAGCGCTATTAGCCCGCCATAACATGCCAAATCCACGGCGCGGTTGCCAACGGTTGGGGGGGGCTTGTTCAAATTCGCTGGATTCTTCCGCCATACCCTCCTCAAAATTATCACGAAAGACCTGCCACCGAGGCAACAGATTGTCATTATACATAACATAAATCGCATCTTGACCGCGCACCCACACCATATAGCCATTCTCAAATTGTTGATACACCCCTTGGTCGGCTACCGGCGGATTGAGCGGACAACTTGCAGGTCTAGGTTGGATGAAAAACCACGTGCTATCACAAACTTGAGGTAACGGCGCGGCCACTTGTTGCGTAATGGGGATAATAACGCTAGTGGGAAACAAAAAGGCGGTCGCTGTAGCTGTCACCGTCACCGTGGGCGTACGGGTTAAGGTGGGCGTAGGCGACTGTGTCGGCGTTTCTGAAGGCGTCTTGCTTGGTGGCAAGGTCGGTGTTATCAATACAAAATCAGCGTCCACCGTCACCTGTTGAAGCGGAGAAATCACCTCAGGGGTGATGCCCATTGTAGGGCTTAAGTAGCGCGTCGGCAAAATAGCGACCGTATCATTGGGCGGCAAGGTCACTTCCCCTACCAAGACGGGCCCATCGCCTATGACAGGCTCCGACACGCACCCGACTAAAAAACCCATTAACAACCCGCTGATAGCAATTATTCTTCGTATCATCATCTATGCATTACTCTAATCTCTACGCTTTGATTGTAGAGATAAACACCAGACATGCAATTCTCAAAGTGGTGGCCTGTTGTGAAAATATTATAACTTGTATAATTTATCTAAGTATCTATATCGGTCTGGCACAAATAGGGGCATCCAATGGCGAGAAGAAAAAGGCGCAACAACCGCGCACCATCCAGCAGGAATTATCAAGGACGGGGCAAAAGCTGGGCGGAAGCGCGTATTGAGCGCTTAACGTGGTTTTCACTTGTATTAGTCATCGCCACAATTAGTATTGTGCCGGAAAATACCTTTCCAAATGCGGCTGTTCCTTTCGCTGGCGCGACAATTCTTCTCGGTTCGGGGTTATACCAATATATGCAACATTGGCGCGTTAGCCCAGTAACGTGGATAGCTGGCAGTATCATGCTGGTTATGGGCTTGTATAATTTATACATGAATCCTAATGCAGACTTATTTTTACCAACGATGATCACTTTCGCATTAGTTATCTTATTCGGCACGTTGACCAACGAAACCTGACGAACAGCGCCTTATTAAGGGCTTGAGGAAATAGCCATGATTATGACAGACACATCAAATGTCATCACGGTAGAAGATGTACGCAAACTAGCACTACCTTTAGGAACGCGGGTATTAGCTGGCGATGGTTTGTTGGATAAACCTGTCACATGGACAACAGTTATCTACCCAGAAGATGGTCTAGCGTCTAAAACCATTCAAAAGGGGGAAATCATCCTTGTATCCGCCCCGCAAACAGCAACGTTAACTAGCGAAGTAGAAATTATTCGCTGGGCGGCCGACATGGGCGCCTCTGCGGTCGTGCTGAGCACCAACGCCTCGCCAACCGCTATTGCCGAAGCGAAAGCTTATAGTGTCCCTGTGCTATCGCTACCGCCCAATAGCCGTATCCGCATGGTCGAAAAAACCGTCGTCAGCTTGCTAGTAGACCGCAAAGGCCAGCTTGAACGTCGCGGTACGCAAATTTACCGCCAGCTCACCCAACTTGCGGCGCGCAACGAAGGCATGCCCGAACTCATCAACGCGATGGCGCGCTTGACCAACAAAGCAGTTATTCTGCAAGATAAACGCCTGCGGATTATTTGCAGTACTGTACAACCTGAATTCGTCGCCCATTGGGATGAAATCGAACAGTTCCTACGCAAATCCGATAATTTACCTGTAGAAATACAAGACCGCCATCGCGTCGCCGAGGTGGAAAACGCGGTCTTGATGCAATCGTTACCCACACCGGGCATCGCTCGTTTAGTATCGCCTGTGGTCAACAAAGATATTGGGCGCGGGTATCTTTCTATCATCGGTAGCGACAATGACCTTGACGATATTGATTTACTGGTCGCTGAACATGGGGCCGCGGCGTGCGCGCTGGAAATGGCTAAACAAAAAGCGGTTAGCGATACAGAAAAACGCCTAAGAGGCACTTTTCTTGACCGCCTACTCATCGGGGATGTCAGCCAGCAAGAGGCCATCCGCCAAGGAGAACGCTTTGAACACGATATGACGCGCGTACACCTAGCGATAGTGTTATCGTGGCAAGGCGAAAACCAGCCGTCTTCTCGCCGCCTAGAGACGATGGTCAACACCATCATTGATAATCATCATATAGATGCGCTGGTATGGCAACGAGAACGCGAAAACGAAGTCGTCGTCTTTCACGCGACCGACCTAAAAGACCCCATTGATACTAGCTTGAAATTGGCATCTATCTTCGCCAAGGAGATTAACCGTCATCATCAAGTCGCCATCGGGCTTGGGCAACCCGCACGAGATATTAGCGCATGGCGCATCAGCTACCGTGACGCTGTCCAAGCGATGGAATTAGCTATCCGCCTACAAAGCGATGTGCCCCTGTACATCGGTGATTTGGGCGTCTACCAATTGATTTTGAGTTTATCCGACCGCGAAAAACTGAAAGAATTCTGCGAGCGCAGTTTAGGCGCGCTGATTGAATATGATATGCGAAACCATGCCGACCTCATCAAAACGCTAGAAGCCTTTTTCAACAATCACGGCAACCTCAGTCAAACGGCAGAAGCGCTCATTGTTCACCGTAATACCCTACTCTATCGGATGAATCGGATTAACGAGATTGCCGAAATTGACTTAAATCGTCCGGAAACACGGCTTGCGTTGCATCTCGCCTTGACCATTCGGCGATTATTAACCCTTAAATGACCCTCTAGGTCTGTGGAAACAGCCACAGAAAGCCCTATGCTAGTTGTGCAAAATGCCCAATGTTCAAGATAGCTAGAACATTGGGCATAAATTTATGCGATTGTAACAAATAAATCCGTTTATAATACACATCGTTATCTTTCCCCGCACCTGTTATCTTCATAATCACCCACATATCTTGAAAGGGTTCTTTTGCATCCTTTATCTCTTTAGCCAAGGAGAAACGCTTTGAAGTCTATCCATCCCTCTACAAGTCGCGTTTCCCTCGCTGACGACCCTGAACTACATCTTTTAGACCGCGCTGAACGCGATGCTTGCGCGCTCATTTGCGCTGTGCGAAAGGGCGGACAACCCACACACGGCAATGTCAAACGCACTATCGAAGCTTTGGCTCGCATGGGGCATCGTAGCGGTTCCGTTAACGGAGAAGGCGATGGCGTCGGCATCTTGACCGATATTCCCAGACAACTATGGTCAAAGTGGTTGGCGCAAGCTGGTTTGCGCTCCTCTTTGGCGATCGACCGCAACTTTTGGGTGGCCCACGTGATGATTCCTGCCACGTATCGCCCGCGCGCCCCACACCTCATCGAACATATTTCACGCCAATTGAGCGAGACAGGCCTTCACATCTTACTAGACCGCCACGGCATGGTGAATCGGCAAGTGTTAGGCCCTAACGCGGAAAAGAACGAGCCTGTTTTTTATCAGATTGCTGGCATCAATGGGCAAGTTCCCTCTGATAAGCTGGATAAAACCCTATTCGATTTACAAGTTAAGTTAGAAAAAGAATTGGGTATCCATTTCGCATCACTTTCTGCCCATAGTGTCGTTTATAAAGTGCAAGGGGCAGTAGAAATTTTAAGACGTTATTACCCCGAACTCCGCGACCCGGATTATGCATCTACCATTACCATGGGGCACGCGCGTTATAGCACCAACACCAACCCCATCTTCGAGCGCGCCCAGCCCTTCGGTTTGTTGGGGCATAATGGCGAGTTCAACACCATTTCCCGCTTCCGCATGGAAGCAGAAATGCTAGGTATTGAACTCAATCCAACCAATTCAGATTCTCAAGATGTTGACCGCGTCATCCATGGGCTATGTATGCGCTACGGACTCGACCTTATCGAGGCAATGGAATTGGTTTTCCCTCCATACGAGCACGATCTTATCCAAAATGAAGATGTTTTAAGCGCATATACAGAGATGCGCCAAGCTTTTGGTCCTTTCGCCCAAGGTCCGGCGGCTGTTGCGGCGCGTCTAGGGAATATAGTTGTTTTTAGCGTAGATGCTTTGGGATTGCGCCCGTTATGGTTCGGCGAAACAGAAAAAGAATATTTCGCCAGTTCCGAACGGGGCGTTTATCCGCTTGATATGATGTCTGTTAGCCCTAAACCGATGGCCCCCGGCGAAAAAATCGCCCTCATCACCAAACCCGGTTACGCTATCGAGTTATTAACCTATCCCGATATTCAGCGGCATGTCGTCAACAAATACCGCGACCGCCGCCAAACCGATAATATCAAGGGTAATTACACCTCATGGCCTGTGGGTTTGATGCTTTCAGATATACCTTACCAACGCAACCTAAGCCCTGAAAGCGCCGCTAGCGGTCCATCAGAAATACGGGGAAATTCTGCCCTAGCTGAACTAGAAACGGCTATCGCGCCACAAACGCTCGCATCCTCCTTGCCATGGATTGAGCGTAGCGCCAAGCTCAACACTGCCACACTGGCGGCCTTGGGTTGGGAACGCTTACATACCAGCCTCGTAGAAGACTTGGCAGAACGGCAAAAAGAGCAAGTTGGCTCTTTAGGATGGGACGGCCCCCTCGCCGCGCTCAGCCGCACGAGAGTTAATATCGCCGATTACTTCAAAGAAACGGTAGCCGTCGTCACGAATCCAGCCATTGACCGCGAACGGGAAAGCGCCCAATTTTCGACCCGCACAGTTGTTGGTGTACGTCCGAATATCGGCGAGATGTCAGAAATGAGTGGGCGCTTTGTGGAGTTACAAACCCCTATTCTGGCTGGCGGTCATCCTGATTTAGGGCCAGACCATCTTATGCAACAAGTCGCCGATAAGCTGGGCACCATGCCCCTTGAGCAACTCATCGCCCATTTTGACGCCGAAGCCCGCATCCTATCGCTTTACGCGATGCCCGATGAATCGTTTGAAGTCGCTATAGAAAGATTACAAAAAGCCGCCATCGAATGGGTGCGCGATGGCGCTTCCTTACTGGTGCTAGACGATACCCTATCGCTAGATGGCGCGTTGCTGTGGATTGACCCGCTATTGGCTGTGGCGGCCATTGACCGCGCTTTACGCGAATACCCCGAACAGCCCAATCTTCGCCGTCAAACGGGCATCGTCGTTCGTTCTGGGGCGCTCCGCGATTTACACGACCTCGCCTTATGCATTAGCTTAGGCGCAAACGCTGTTGTTCCCTATGCCCTATTCGGCGTCGCTATTGGCATCGCCCCTAAAGGGAGCAAAGACTTGCTTGAAGAAGACGCCGTTTTACGGGCGATGACCAACACGATTACCGCCCTAACGCACGGATTGCAAAAAATCACTTCAACCATCGGTTGCCACGATTTGCGAGGATACGGCCATAGCTTTAGTTCCATAGGTCTGTCCAAGGGTGTTGCGGCGGTCTTTGGCACGCCTAATTATTTCGGCTCTGAGGGACGGGGCACCACATGGAGCGATTTACGCGCCGATGCTGAAGAGCGCGCGGCAGAACTGCGCGGAGAAAGCAGAGGCAAGCTCGCCAACCCTGACCGCTTATATCCCAAGATGTGGAAAAAAGCGGAGGCGATAGCTACCGGCGACCTCTCTTTAGACGACTATACAGAAACGATGCTCGCCCTAGAACGTGAGATGCCTGTAGAAATCCGCCACCTTTTAGGCTTCAAAGAAAGCGCTAAATCTCTAAACCCAAGCGACGTGGATTTAACCATCGGTGACCACGATTTACCCATCCTCATAAGCGCTATGTCATTTGGCTCACAGGGCGAGCTGGCTTATCGCGCTTATGCAGAAGCCGCCTATCGCTTGAATATCATCTGCGTGAATGGCGAAGGCGGCGAACTGCCCGACCTCATGGGCAAATACTATCGCAATCGCGGGCAACAAGTCGCATCCGCCCGCTTCGGCGTGAATATCGAATTCCTCAATTCGGTGAATCTCATCGAGATTAAGATAGGCCAAGGCGCTAAACCCGGCGAGGGCGGCCAACTGCCGGGCATCAAAGTGACCGAGCAAGTGGCGGCCGCGCGTCATACAACCCCCGGCGTCACGCTCATCTCTCCCAGCAATAATCACGACTTGTATTCGATAGAAGACCTCGCGCAATTGATTGATGAGCTAAAAACGGCTAATCCGCTAGCGCGCGTCTCCGTAAAAATCCCGGTTGTGCCCGGCGTGGGCATCATCGCTGTTGGCGTCGCTAAAGCCGGGGCGGACATCATCACGATTACGGGCTACTCTGGCGGCACAGGGGCCGCGCGCGTGCATTCTCTGCGCCATGTGGGCTTGCCAACAGAGATTGGCTTATGGTTGGCGCATCGCGCACTCAGCGAAAGCGGCCTGCGTGATACGGTCGAGCTATGGGCCGATGGCGGTATGAAAAGCGGTCGCGACGCTGTAAAGATGATGTTACTAGGCGCAAATCGGGTGGGTTTTGGCACAATGGCCATGGTGGCCATGGGTTGTACTATCTGTCGCGGCTGTCATGAAGGCACCTGTCATGTCGGCATCACCACCCACATTAAAACCATCGAGGAAGCAACGCACAAAGGTTTGAAGTCTTTTGTCCCCCGCGAATACGAAACTGCAGTACAAGGCATCTGTAACGTTTTATCCCTCATTGGCGAAGATATACGCCGCTGGACAGCAAAACTAGGTTTCCGTAGCGCTCAAGAGCTTGTCGGTCGCGCCGATTTGCTCGAACAAATCACCATGTTTGAGCAAATTGACCTCACTCCTCTAACCCGTCCTGTGCCGCCAGCCCAGAAAAAGCCCGCCCAACCGGGAGGCACGCGCCTATCACGGCCGCGAAATATCGTCAGCAAGCAAATCACGAGCCTTGTTGCGGACTATGTGCGGCGCGGCGATTACGAACTCACTTATGACGATGAACAAGTAATGGCCATGGATAGAGCTTTAGGGACGCACCTAGCGGGAGCGCTCAAACGTGGCGAAATCCCTGTGGCAGAACGTATCGAAGCCATCACCCTGAGCTTTAGCAATTCAGCGGTGCCCGGCAACGGGCTAGCGGCTTTCTTAGATGCTCCTCTGAACGTCATCGCAGAGGGCGGCGCCCAAGATGGCGTTGCCAAATGCGCCAAAGGGGGGCGGGTCACTATCTTAAAAGGGCTTAACCACAATGGCGAGCGCCTAGACGGCTCTGTTGGCAAGAGCTTTGCTTACGGGGCACAAGGCGGCTTATTCATCGTCCAAGGCGACGCCGATAGTCGCGCTTGTATTCGGCTCAGCGGGGCCGATGTCATCTTTGGGGGAGAGGTAAAAAGTCCCTTACAAGACCATCTCGGCGGCATCGGGGCGCGTGCCAATCTTAAAGGTTATGCTTTTGAATATATGACATCGGGGCGCGCATTAGTATTGGGAGACCCCGGACCATGGATATGCGCGGGCATGACTGGCGGCGTCATCTATCAACGCCTGCAACCAGAGATGAATCTAGATTTGCCCGCCATTCAAAGGCGTATTGCGGCAGGTTCTATCGTCAATATTATGCCGCTCGACGAAAAAGGCATAGACGATGTGCGCGAACTCCTGAACGTGTATATCGAAACGCTAGAAATGAACAACCAGCCTGAAGCGGTTGAACATCTTTACGCTTTGCTCAAGCGCCCGCAAGATCATTTCATCAAGATAGCGCCGCCCGCGCGGATGAATTAGATAGGCGCTTCCTCCTCTAAACGACCAAGCCGCCGAAATGTATCGGCGGTTTGGTTTTAAGTCGGTAAGGTAGCTAATACCCGCTCAATTTTTAGAGCCAGATGCAATATTAAGCGATTATCTGCATCGTTGAGGTCAAGCTCCGTGAGTTCGCTGATGCGCTCTAGGCGATAGACCAATGTATTGCGATGCACATCTAAATCTTGTGCGGCTTTAGCCAAATTACCGTTTGCTTCAAAGAATCCATTTAGCGTTCGGATGAGATCGCTCTGCTTACGTTCATCGTGTTCGACGAGCGGGCCGAGCGTCTCATTATAGAAACGCCGCAAATCGTCCAAGCTTTTGTCTTTGAGCGCTAGCAATAATTGAAATAATTTCAAATCGCCGTAAAATGTCGTTTTGCCCACTTCGCCCAATTCCCCCGCGATGCTCAAGGCATCTTTCGCCTCTCGATACGCTTCACGCAGGCGGCCCAAGCCAGCAGTCGGGCGGCTGATGCCAGAAGCGACAAGTCCGCTAGGGGTGCGAGCGGCTAATTGTTGGCGAATCTCCTCGATATAGGCGCGCAAACGTGGCAATTGATTGTTACTTTCCATAGGGTATAACGCGACAATAACATCTACATACTGCCCCACCGCGCCCGAAAGTTGGCGGCGATTCATATCATCGCGCACGAGGGATAAGAGCGATTCTAAAGGCATCGTTTGCCCTATCTCGCTCAAAGCGCGGTAGACAGCGACGACATAAGTCGTGTTTAACTCAAAGCCCGCTTGTTGGGCGCGGGTAATCAACAAATCATCATCAGCGGAGGTCCCGCTCAACCACATTTGCACCCAATCCCCGCGCGCTTGCTCCACGGCAGAGGCAATCGCCCGATTTTTAGCTAATTCAATGGCGCAGACATCAGCGCCATAGGTCAAAACAAGGCGGTCAAATTCATCTAATTCATCACTTTTATCTACTAAAGATAAATAGCCTGCGACCCGCTTTTCTACTTTGAGAACCGTTGTATAACCGATAGGACTTGCCACAATAACCCCTTGGGTCGTGGGAGCTTCTCGCTCTAGCCAAGCTTGGAAAGCGCTATAAGGCAGGCTTTGCAATAAAGATCGCCCCCCCACACTGCGGCGCGCCACATTCGGGTAAACTTGGGCCATCATCACGCCAGCGTCATCATGAATCACGACAGGATGCGCCGTTGTGCGCGCAATCACTTGGAGCAAACTGTTCAAATCGCGGTTTTCAGCGGCCAGACGGGTGAGCTGGCGTTGCATTTCTAATGCGCGCTCGGTAATTTGTACCGACTGGTTGAGGATGAGCTTATTCACTGCACGTTCAACGCCATTTAAGCTGGTCTCCTCTGGCAAAACCAGCAATGTCACGCGATATTCATTAGCCACAGCGACCGCCGCCTGCGATACCTCCTCCTTGAGCACCACCCCGATAGCATTCACCCCCACTTCTGCAAGGCTTTGAATCACCTCCGCGAGTGTAATGCGCGTATCGTAACTTCTTAAAACCTCCATAGAGAGCAAAGCCAATTCGCCGCCATAAATATCTGGGAAAGCGGGGGGTTGCGCGCGGACGGTCACTGCCCAATTCACGGTCTTATCGGCATCGCCAGCAATGAGAGAAGTACCCAAAGGCAAAGCAAAGCGTAAAAGTGATTGGATAGTCGCTGTATTCTGGTTCGCCATAAGTTATCTTTCTCCGCTAATGGCGTGGATTGTATGTGCGCTTTTACGGTCATAACAGGCTGTTTTTGACCAATCTGACCCAGGTTCATTTGGTTAATTATAACAAAACTGCCCTAGAAAAGAGGGAAAATAAAAAGGCAGGTCATGTATCACGACCTGCCCAATAGATTGTTTTGTGAACTATGCACAAAATTTAGGTGGCGCGTTTTAAGCCAATGGAGATAGATTCGCCATCTAACTGCCCTTTATCTAAAGAGAAGCTTTCGGCATAGTAACCATCGCTCGGCTCAGCGACTAGCAAGCTATCAGCGAGGGTCTCGGCGCAGATATAATCAGAGAATTGCTCAATAGCCTCAGCGAAGCGCTGACTAGCCTGATACACAACGTTGATACGATCTTCAACATTCAAACCAGCATCGCGGCGCATATTTTGGATACGCCGTACCACCTCGCGCGCCAACCCCTCATTGACTAGCTCCGTCGTCAAGGTTGTATTTAGGGCCGCCACATAGCCCCTATCTGTCGCTACAGCATAGCCTTCTAGCGCCGATGACTGGCGCACCTCGCACTCATCGGACGCAATCTCAAATGCTTGCCCATCTATCAATACGTTAATGCTATTGCCGTTGAGCAATTGTTGCGCCCACTGTCGGGCCTGCTCTTGCTCGGCATTACGAAGCGCCTTTTGAATAGACGGGAAGGATTTGCCATATTTTTTGCCCAACACTTGCGGCAAAGGATTAAGGGTGTAATGAACGACGTCCGCGTCAGCATCCAACAATTGAACAGCTTTGACGTTCAATTCGCTCTTAATCAAATCCGTATACTTTTCTACGATAGCGACGTCTTCAGCGCGACGAACCCCAAAGGAGACGCTCATCAGCGGCTGGCGAACGCCGATTTGCACCGCATTGCGCGCCGCTAAACCAACGCTCACAAGACGTTGTACCAAATCCATTTCGTCAATGAGTTTGGCATCAATATACGCTTCTTCATAGCTGGGCCAAGATGCTAGATGAACGCTAGAAGGCGCATCCGCATTTTGCGCGGCGACCAAATTACGGTACAAGGCTTCGCTCAAGAAAGGCATCGCCGGCGCGATAAGATAAGCGACCGTCGTCAGACATTCATACAAGGTGGCGTAAGCATTCGCTTTATCGGCATCATTTTCGCTTTTCCAAAAACGGCGACGGCTTAGGCGAACATACCAATTGCTCAACGACTCTACAAAGGTTTGGATAGGACGGGTCGCATTAGGAACGTCGTATTCCTCGTAGGCTTGTGTCACCTTTTTGATGAGTTGGTGCAACTCTGCCAATACCCAGCGGTCTAGTAGCTCGCGTTGGGCTACAGGTTGGGCTTTTGTCGTTGGGGTCCACCCGTCTACATTCGCGTAGGTGACAAAAAAGCTATAGGTATTCCATAAGGTCAGCCAGAATTTACGCACGACCTCCGCGACGAGATTACTAGAAAAGCGGCGCGATTCCCCCGGCGGGCTAGAGGTATACAAATACCATCGGAAAGCATCAGCGCCATTAGCGTTAATGACATCCCATGGGTCTACGATGTTGCCGCGGCTCTTGGACATCTTGTGCCCATGTTCATCAAGGATATGCCCCAAGCAGATGACATTCTTATAAGAGACGCTCTCGAAGACCATCGTTGAAATCGCGTGTAAGCTATAAAACCACCCGCGAGTTTGGTCAACGGCTTCACAGATATAATCGGCGGGGAATTGCTCGGCAAAAATAGCTTGATTTTCGCGCGGGTAACCCCACTGCGCTACTGGCATTGCGCCGCTATCAAACCACACATCAATGACTTCTGGCACTCGGCGCATCGTCCCGCCAGAGCCGTTGGGGTTCGGGAAGGTGATTTCATCTACAAAGGGACGATGCAAATCCAAATCAGATAAATCACGGCCGGCAAGTTCGCTCAACTCTTGGACACTACCCACGCAAATCATATCGCCCGTTTGTTCATCTACCCAAATAGGCAATGGCGTGCCCCAAAAACGCTCGCGCCCCAAAGCCCAATCTTTAAGATCATCTAGCCAATTGCCAAAACGACCATCGCGAACATGTCCCGGCACCCAATTGATAGTTTGATTCAATTGGGACATCTTCTCTTTGTATTGCGTCGAGCGAATGAACCATGTCTCGCGGGCAAAATACATCAAGGGCGTATCGCATCGCCAACAAAAAGGATAGTTGTGCTCGTATTGCTCTTGTTTATAGAGCAAGCCGCGCTCGCGCAAATCCCGAATGATATGCGGGTCCGCTTCTTTGAACCACATCCCATGGAATTTGTCCACAGCATCTACAAACTTGCCGTTTGGACCCACGGTTCTTAAGGTGGGCAATCCATATTTTTCAGCTACAGTAGCATCATCCTGACCGAAAGCCGGCGCGATATGCACGATGCCGGTGCCGTCCTCAGTGCTGACAAAATCACCTGCGACAACATATGCATAATCCCCTTCAACAGGAAGAAACGTATACAAAGGGTTGTAATGTTGTCCGACGATGTCTTTACCTTTCAAACGCTTCACGATTTTATAATCATCGGCGTTCTTCAACACTTTAGACATCAGCTCTGCCGCCAGAATCAGATTTTCGGTCCCTTCACCATCTGGCGCGGGTCCTTCTACTTGCACATATTCTACATTTTCGTCTACGGCCAGCGCGGTGTTCCCCGGCAAGGTCCAAGGGGTGGTTGTCCATGCGAGGAAGTAGACCCCCGGCTTATCGCGCAGAGGAAACCGAACGAACACGCTAGGGTCTTTAATCGTATCGTAGCCTAACGATAACTCATGACTACTAAGAGGCGTGCCGCAACGGGTGCAATATGGGACAACTTTATAACCACGATAGATCAGCGACTTATCCCATAGTTGCTTCAATATCCACCAAACGCTCTCGATATAATCGTTAGTGAAAGTGATATATGCATTGTCAAGATCTACCCAAAATGCAATCCGTTCCGTCAATTTTTCCCAATCGGAGATATAACGGAATACGCTAGCGCGGCATTTTTCGTTAAATTTGGCGATGCCATATTCTTCAATTTCACGTTTGCTAGTCAGCCCCAGCTCTTTTTCAACGGCGATTTCCACCGGCAGGCCGTGCGTATCCCAACCGCCACGGCGCAAACAATGATAACCGCGCATCACCTTATAACGAGGGAACATATCCTTAAACGCGCGCGCCAAGACATGATGACTGCCGGGCTTGCCGTTAGCGGTTGGCGGACCTTCGTAGAATACATATTTCGGCGCAGACTCTCGACCTTCTGTCGTGCGTTGAAAGATACGATGTGTGCGCCAAAACTCTAATTGTTCTTGCTCAACTTTTTGAATATCAACCTTGGGATTTACTGTTGTAAACATGGCTACCTACAAAGCCTCCATGGTAAAAGATACGAACGCGAATAAAAAGCGATTAGTGAGTGCGTATTCGTATCCCAACAGTAATTTCCCGCGGTGTGAGCTGTTCCTCGCCCAACACCACGTCAGCACCTCCCACTTCATTCACTAAATGGCCTATTTATTATCACACGAGATGGGGGATTTTTGATAGGGGCAAAAGGGCTGGATGTCGCCACGCCAGCCCTGATGCAACAACTCACGGATTAGGGTTGCCAGCGTTGTTCATAAACAATCACTGTCTGCCCTTCTGTGGAACGGCTAGGATTTTCGGGATTAGGCACACCGGGATGAATGGTCACCTCGGTATATTGGGTCGCATTAAAATTCGAGCGGTCGAACATGCATTTCCACTGATAAGGGATTTGGAGCGTTCCGGGGCGATAATCAGGATAATTGCCAATGGCAGGGAAACGGACACAACGTTCTCTATCGGGGCCGCCGCCCGAAAATTCATTCAAGCGCTCCTGATAATATTGGGCGATGCTATCGGCATTATCTCCCGGCACTGTGTAATAAACTTGCTGAGCAGTGCGCGAGATAGGGCGCACGCCAAACAGTGTCGCGCCCTCAGGCAGGGCTATTTCGTAAGGCGCGCGGCGCGAATTCTGGTCTAAAGTGAAAGCTAAATAGCCCAAACCGACAAAAGCAATGCCTACAACAGCGATTAATAACGAAACCCGAAAAGTCGAAATGCGCCCATCACGCCCTAATAAAAAGCTCATGATTTTATATCCTCCATTTGTGTTCGCAGGTCATCAATATCTGCCAACAGGGCACTTCTAAACGCATTGTTCGGCAATCGGTCAGAGAGGGCTAGCCAATAGGGTAAGCCCTCGAAATTAAGCTTCACGGGACGATTATTAAGACGGCTGAGCCAATAATCTGTCATCAACTGCCGATACGGTTCTAACTGTTTTATCCGCGCCCTTTCTAGGTAGAAACGCGCTTGTTGTGCATCTCCTAGCCGATAATAGGCGTGCCCTAAATCAAACTCTACCACAGAAGGCGCTCCAGAGTTGATAGATTTTTTTATCATTTGGATAGACTCCTCCAAACGCCCTTGCTCCATAAGCGTGCGCCCAAGCCCATACAACGGAAAATGATAGTCTGGTCGCAAGGTTAAAGCCCGTCGCAGGTACGATTCGCTCTTATCCCAATCGCCCAGTTGGCGGTAAGTGTTGCCCAACAACGTTAACACATCTACATTTTTAGGGTTTTCGGTGATAGCTGTTTCCAAAACAGCGCGCGCCTCATCCAAGTTGCCTTGTTGAATCAAGCGCTGGGCGCGGGTGAAGGGCGTGACCATATGGCGATTGCCCCACAGCACGACCCCTTGAAGGGCCAAAATAGCGGAAAATAACCCGATGAGCGCCGAGCGTTGTAAAGCCTGCCCCCCTAAAATAACTAAAGCGAACATCAGCAATACCATAGCTAGCGCGATGCCAAAAGCAATTTTACTGGGTCTATCCCAATGCGGTATTTGTCGCAACAGTGATGACAATAACGCCAACATCTTTATATATCCGCTATAGCGATTTCGCCGTCTATCAGTCGTTCCGCCATTTGAATATCCGCCCCTAGAACGTCGCGCAAAGTGTTTGCTTGCTCGCTCGCGAGTATAGTTTGCCACTCATCTAAGCCTTGACGTTGCTTTTTCATCATATGGAGCATCTCTTGGGCGCGTGTTGTATCGCCAAGCCGCCGATAAGCCCTCAATAAATACAAATAAATGAGAAGGCGATGACGTGCATCTGGGACTTTTTGGGCTAAAGCGCGTTGCAAGCTATTCACCGCTTCCTCTGCCATCCCTAGACGGTCCTCTATCATCCCCAAATTATAAGCCGCTACCCATTCATTCGGCGCTAATTCTAAAGCTTTGAGCGCCGCCACGCGCGCCGCTGTATATTCCTTAGCTTGTAGCTGAACCTCCGCCAGTCCGTTATAGGCAACCGCAGAAGAAGGGTCCATAGCGATGAGCTTTTCATAATCCCGCTTGGCGCGGCCAAATTTACCCCACAAACGCAACAATTCCGCCCGAAAGCGATAGTGGGCCGCTTCGTTCGGCTCCGTTTTTATAAGTCCATCCATAATCTTAACCGCCGCCTCATAATCGCCCTTTCGCATGTATTTAATGGCTTGACGATATTGGATAGGCCCGCGGCTAGGACGAAACAAAAATACCCCTACTAAAATCCAACCCAACGCCGCGCCCATCAACAACCCTAGTAATTGCGGCAAAAACAAAACGCCTAGCAAAATCGCCCCCACTGCCGGGGCTAAAATCGCGCCCCAACGCCAACGTTCGGCGCGCGTCATACGACCGCCGATAATCACAACCGAACCGACAAGAAAGACGAGGAGCAAAACATTCTGTGCCGAAGCCACCCATGGGGCATTGATGGCATTTAATACGAGGCTGATTAATCCTGTGGAGCCTAAAAGTACAATGAACAAGCGAAAACGATAGGGGCCCAAAAAAATCTGGAAGCGTTGAATCATTTTTTACCTGTGAGCATAGTTGAATAGCTGTTTTATATAAACACGGTCGCCCGCTTCAGCCTTTGACCATTTGAGCGGTATATAGTGCTCATCCACCCAAAACCACTCTGAACGCCCCAAAACTTGTAGCTGTTGCGCCATGATGTCGCTTTTTCCTATGGTGATAACTTCTATGCCTTTAGCCACAAGCTGATATTCACTTCTGTAGGGTATACCATCGGCAATATTCGTCGTTAAAATAGGAGACGGCTTATCGCCATACACGCGATAATCACCCTGAAACAGCAAAAACGGCGGGCACAATCTGGTATCAGAGCTTCTAGGTAATTCATCATAGATACTTTCGCCATCATCTACCCGTCGGCTCGCCTGAATATAATCATCATAAAGTACTAAAGTCGTGCGGATTAATGTACCCGCTTGCGCGGCTTGGGTAGCAGAATGCCGCATATCTATACGCTCAACTGTGCCATCCGCCCGCGCTAAAACTTCGGCTAAAACATAAAAAGTGGGGGCGGTGTAATCAATACGAATGAATCGTTCACCATCGGGCAATTCATGGATAGTCCATATTTCTATAACCGCTCTATCAGGGTCATTTTCTAAAGGACGATACAAACCGCTAGCGATAAAACGTTCGTGAGGAGCTATAGGGTGTAAATAACGCATGGTCTGTCATTCATCTAAAGCGATATAAATCCGCTTGTTAATGCCCCCTTTGCTTTTATAATCCGTGATGCGAATATGGCCAACCTCGCGCGTATTGGCAACATGCGTGCCGCCATCAGCTTGCAAATCAAGCCCCACAATTTCTACGGTCCTTACCTCAGTGATGCCTTGCGGCAACAAATTAATTTTTGTCCGTATTAAATCGGGGATTTGAAAGGCTTCTGCGCGCGGTAGAATGCGAACGCGCACCTCGCGGGCGGCGCTCACCTCGTGGTTAATTTTGGCTTCAATCTCGGAGACAAGCTCTCTTTGAAGTCGCTCGAACTCAAAATCCATACGCCCGTTCAGGGGGTCCATGTTACCGCCGGTCACGCTCGCTTGGTAATCGCGCCATACAACGCCGCACAAGATATGCATAGCTGTATGCGTTCGCATTAAGGCATAACGCCGATGCCAATCTATGACGCCTTTAACGGGCGTATTCAGCGGTGGCAATTCTCCTTCAAGAACATGAAGATTACCTTTTTTAATCGCAATCACCTTATGGGCCGTACCTCCGACGTATAACATGCCTACATCATGAGGTTGACCACCGCCACCGGGATAAAAAGCCGTGCGGTCTAGATAAACGCCATTTTCCCCCTCATCGGCTCCGATGATGACCGCATCAAATGTTTTGACATAACTATCTGTTTGGTAAATCAAATCGGTCATGGGTTATACCTCCGCGCGCATCCGTATCATCACATCACGGCCGCCGACCGCATGCCAAAAGGCGATGGCGCTAGGATTATTAGATGCTACAGTCCACTCAAAATGCGATACCTCTTGTTCACGAAACCACTGGCGGGCCGCTTCAACTAACTTGCGTCCAATCCCTTGATGTCGCCAAGCGGGATGCACCATAATATCGGCGATGAAACCGGCCCGTTCTTGCTCGAACATCTCCGGCATCAAATCTATAATCAGCACCAAGATATAACCAACCACTTGAGCGTTGTCTTCAGCGACCCAGACTCGTTGATGAGGGTGATGGTACTGTTGTAAAATGCGCTGAACGTATTGTTCGCTACCGCCGATAACGGCTTTAGGCATGGCTGGGTCTAGTTGATGATGATAAAGAACTAGCTCTTCCCACAATTTGGCAATTGCATCTGCATCATCTGCTTCAAACAAACGTATAATCATTTAAGCCGCCAAATATCTATAAGACGGTTTGCTTTCATCGCACGCCAAAAAGCTTGCTCGACTGGCGCAAAAGTAGGCACATGCACGACAACATCATGCGCGTCATGGGTAGCAAACCATTCGGTGACGTGTTGTACCAATAAGCGGGCCAAACCGCCATGATAGGTATGAGCATCGAGAATCAGTTGCAAAATGTGGCCCGTTTTGGGTTGCGACAGCCAATCAAAATCTTGCTCGATACGCCCCAACACATACCCTTGAATCTGTTCCGATTGTTGGGCGAGCGCAAAATAATAATTTGGCGCTTCTACCCAACTGCGGGCGCGTTGCAACCATTGTGTTTGGCTTTGCTCAGTCGGCAAAAAGCGCGTATCCGCCTGCCCGATAATGGTCATTCGCTCTAGCCAAAGTTGCGCCAAAAGAGGTATATCGGGTATTGTAACAAGGCGTATATTTAAGGAATGTAGCGTCTCTAGTTCCATGGCTAGTCAGCATAGCATTATCACATAGACAAGGCAAGCTTTTTTCTGTGAACTTAGACATTTATCTTGCTGAAGATGATACCCCACTTTGGATGCAACAGGCCCGCCAAGGGATAGATTGGGGTATTGTCTTCGTCGTCCTATTATCACTAGTGGTAGGGTGGTCTTTTATCATCCAATCAGAGATGCCGCTCACCTATGATGGGTCTGCCCATCTTTTTCGCATTGCAGATTATGCCGAGGCTTTGCGAGAAGGCAGGTTATACCCGCGCTGGTCGCCACATGTCTTATATGGCTATGGCGCGCCTGTCTCGCATTATTACCCACCTGCCGCGGCGTATATCCCGGCCTTGGTAGAAGTCTTATTCACCAATGACACCGTGTCCGCCGCCCGCTTAGTATACATGGGCGCTATTTTTATGGCTGGCGGAATGACATATTACTTTGTCAGCCGCCACAGCCATAGCACAATCGGATTCTTCGCGGCGTTATTATATTTATTCAGCCCCTATGTTGGCCTATCTGTGCCGCAAATATTGGGGGATTTGCCTTTACTCATCTCTTTAGCGTTCATTCCAGCTTTATTATGGGCCTGTGCGCGCCTCATAACCATCAATGGCGCTCTAGATAAATTTTTCGTTTGCGTCTTTTTTGCATTACTCATACTAACAGATTGGCGCGGTCTAATCGGGGGGGGAGCTATTCTCGCGGTTTATTTACTATGGCAGGCGGTAGAAAATGGTTGGCAGGTATTGCGTCGTATCATCACTCCCTTAGTCTTGGGGCTATTGTTATCCAGCTTTTATTGGCTTCCCGCCTTGGCAGAATATCATCTGGTTACGTGGCGAGAAGCCATTCTCCCTGCGCCACGCTTTCAAGTAACTTGGCATCAGCTATTCGCTTTCCCACTCTTGCACGACCCGCAAGTTATACTACCTCCTCTTGCAACAGGGTTAGGCTTTGGTTTATTGCTCTTTGGCGGCGCAACCCTATTTTGGGGTGTTTGGCGTCCCACATTTTCTAACTTTCATCGCGTTTTTTTGGGGACGGGCATCTTTCTCTTAGGTGTATTAATTTTGTTTGTGCCCAATCATACTTGGATGATGGGGCCCGCGACCTTCTGCCTCGCCGTCGGGGCTAGCGGCGTTGTTGTTGTCATATACGGCTTACCACAGCGTATCAAGCGATTAGCTATGGCTTCTAGCCTTGTCGCCATTCTCGTTAGCGCGCTTCCTTTGTGGATTTCCAACCCGCGCGCCATAGAAACAGGTCACTTCACCCCTCTAGAACAACTAGAGGTTGAATTAAAAGAGTTAGGGTGGGCTATATTACCCAGAGGCGCGCTATTGCCATCAACTCTGCCTTTTCCTGTAGCTTCTAATCGTTTTCTACTCGCTGGATACCGTGCCGAAGAAATCAACCGTTTTGCCCTAAACCAAACGGACGCCCGCTTAAGAGGTATTTTCAACGCCAACAGCCATGAA
The DNA here is from genome assembly GCA_037441665.1 of Anaerolineaceae bacterium. GTDB lineage: Bacteria > Chloroflexota > Anaerolineae > Aggregatilineales > Phototrophicaceae > JBBIRQ01. Next base: position 122,423 of record JBBIRQ010000009.1, read on the forward strand.
TTCAGTTTTCAGATACAAATTTTGGAAGCGGGGATGTTGGACATTTTGAACGCCTCATTTGCAGGATGGCGCGCTTTCATGGATGGGATACCGCTCAGCATTCAAGCTCACCCTATAACGGGCTTGATGCAAGTTCACCTACCCAACCGCAATATACCGCTACCCACTATCACCATCCAATTAGGCCCCACCCCTATCCGTACTTATGCGTGGCTGTTGAGCGGTTTAACTTTAGCGCTCGTCTTCGCGCATACATGGTCGCGCTTATGGCAACGCGAAATGCGTTTTACACCAACGAATCACCTCGACAAAGCAGAAGTTCGCTTGTTTTCCTTCACCATTAGCCTTTTCTTCATGGCGTTTCTGGCGCTCAACTTCACCCCTTTGGGGAATTATTTCCGACCCGCGCCGCGTTATCAACTGGTCGGCGCACAATTTCTAACGCGCTTCACCGATAGCGGTTTGCAACCTATCGCCTACAGGCTAGATGCAACGGAAATCAAAGCAGGCGACCGTTTGAATATCACGATTTATTGGCAAACGCTCATCCCTTTACGACATAATTATTGGATTCAGCTATACCTAGAGGACGTCACTAGCGGCGACAAATGGTTTTTAAGCGATGCTCAACTACTGGGCGATTTTCCTACAATCCGTTGGCCGCGCAACCAATATAAAGACCATAGGGCTACCCTAACGACCTCTATCAACGCCGTTTCAGGCGAATATCGCATCGCGCTAGAGGTATTTTCTTGCGATGCAGGATGCAACAGTAGCACTCCTGTAACCTTTTTTGATGCGAACGGGTCTGCCCTAGGCCATACCCTATATCTGCCCGATAAGGTCTATATTCGGCGATAAGACTACTGATAGAACGCTTTTTTTGTGTTATCCTACAGACAAGTTTTTTGAGCATTTATTTAAAGAAAGGCATCCTATGTCTGCTTTACGTCGGGAAGAACGTGTGGGTCAAGCGTGGCATTTCATTCGGCAACGCCAATATGAGCGCGCGCTAGAAGCGTTCAAAGATATTATCCGCTCAATGCCAAATAATGTAGACGCGCACTATGGGCTAGGTGTTGTACATCGGGCTTTGGGCGAAAAAGATGCCGCTATCGCATCCTATCAAAAAACATTAGAACTCGTCCAAGAAGCCCTAAAGGCTGTGCGGACGACGTCAAGCGTAGATGGAAATACAGCCGCTAATGACCTAGAAACACAAGAAGATGACCGCTTTTTAATGTTGATTACGATGATTAAACAACGCTTGGCCGAATTGGGCGTTAAAGCCTAAGCTTGTATTTATGCAAAAACGCGAACGTTTGGAACGGGCCATCGCAGGCGAAAGCGTTGACCGCGTTCCTGTAGCCTTGTGGCGACATTGGCCGGGCGATGATCAGCGTGCGGCTGATTTGGCCAACGCCATCGCCTCTTTTCACCGCTGGTACGATTGGGATTTTGTACGGATGATGCCATCTAGTCATTATCTCGTCACTGATTATGGGCTACAAGACACATGGGATGGCAACGCTTTCGGCGACCGTATCGTATTAAAAAGCCCTATCAAGCGCTCGTTAGATTGGACCGAATTACGGGCGTTAGACCCGCTCCGCGGTGAATTAGGCAAACAATTAGAGGCTTTACGGCTATTGTGTGAAGCGCTCAAAAATCATCATGTGCCCATCATCCAAACTATTTATAGCCCACTTGCTCAGGCCCGGCGTTTGGCCGGTCAGGGGCTTCTATTACAACACATGCGAACCCAACACGACCGCCTACGAACAGGATTGAACATCTTGACGGAAAGCACCCTGCGCTTTATCGAAACCTTGCGCCGTCTCCCGATTGATGGCATTTGCTACGTTATCGAGCATGCCGATTTTCAGCAGATGTCGGAGATAGAGTATGCCACCGTAGGGGCGCCCTTTGACCAAAAAGTTTTAGAAGCAGTGCCGCCTAAATGGTGGCTAACTATCCTCCAAATAGATAATGACGCGCCCATGCTCCATTATTTGTGTCAATATTCGGCCGCTGTCATCAATTGGAAGGCGCGCGACGGCCGCGAAGAATTATCACGAGTGCGGGCGATGTTCAATGGGGCTGTCTGTGGCGGCATCACTAGCGAGCAACTTCTGTTTGGCACGCCAACCAGCGTCCGCGATGAAGCCCGAAGCGCCATTGCCCAGACGGATGGACGGCGGTTCATCTTGGGGGTAGGGTCTAAAGTGCCTATCAACGCCCCGTTATCCAACCTCCGCGCCGTCCGCGATATTGTAGAAAGATAGGCGAAATGAGCATCCGCGTGATTGCCGGGACGGCCAAAGGGCGCAAGCTGAAATTGGTGCCAGGCGATAGCACCCGCCCTATTATGGATAAAGTTAAAGAGGCGCTCTTTAGCATTCTAGGACAACGCATTGTTGATGCCACCTTCCTAGATTTATTCGGCGGCACGGGTAGTGTTGGCATCGAAGCGCTCAGCCGTGGCGCGCGGCAAGTGGTTTTCGTGGAGTTGGAACGTCTCGCTATCCAAACCATCCGCGACAACCTCAAAACCACCCGTTTAGACGGTCGCGCCGTCGTTTATCGCGGTGATGCCCTTCAGTTCATCTCTAAAACGACAACCCCTTTCGATTTTATCTTTGTTGCGCCGCCACAATACAAAGGGCTGTGGTCTAAAACCTTGCTCCTCATTGATGCACATCCCATCTGGCCAGCGGTGGCGCAGATTATCGTGCAAATAGACCCCGAAGAATTACGAGATGATTCCTCACCACTCAATCAATTAGAATTATATGATGAACGCCGATACGGACGAACTATGCTACTATTTTATCGTGGGAAAGATGCTGTTACGGGCGGTAGTATCAGAGGAGAATCCTTAACATGAGTGATCATCAAAAGTTAGAAGCTATTGCATCCGAGGTCATCCGAGCCTTTAACATTTCCGCCCCGCCAATTCCTATCGAAAGCATGCTACATCGGCCGGTCAACCAAATGTGGGAAGAGCTAGACATCAATCAACTATCGGGTAGTTTTTTGAGCATCAAAGACCGCTATTCGCCGCGCATGTCTCTAGCGCGCTTATTAGCCCGACACATCGCCAGTAGCCCTTGGGGAAAAGAACGCGGCCTAGCCGCCTTGCTCCAATCTGAAGAAGATATTCAGTCTTTTGCGCGCATGCTGATTATGCCAGCTGAGATGGTGGAAGCCCTCACGAGTAGCATGCGTAACCCGTCAACCGTGGGGCTACATTTTGAAGTACCTGAAGAAGATGCCCTGCTACGGTTGCAAGAATTATTATAATTGTTGCATATGTAGATAACGCCGCGCGCATTCAATCGCTTCTTCTGCTGTCTTCACTTGCCCCGTCACCTGCGCTTCACGAATCAGCGTGAGCAATGTTTTGATGAGCGGGCCCGATTCTAGATGAAGTTCTGTCATCAAAACATGGCCATCAACCACTAGGGACGGGTTGACAATCGTATCATAATGGTTGAAAAAAGCATCAAGCAGAATGGTAACCCGCTCGACCAATTCCAGCCACTTATTTTGCTCTAGGTAAGTCCCGCGCATCCCCAAATAATCCGCCATCGCCATCAAGCAAACATCCACGCCCATAGCCTGCAAAGGGAACCAGAAACGATGCAACGTCAGCGGTTCATAATCCTGAATGTTGAAAAAGTCCCGATAGTGCCCAACCAAAGTGGCCAAATAATCCACCTCGCCACGGCTTAAACGCAAAGCGGCCGCGCGGGCTTTGACTAAGGGGGACGCTAAGGCTATATCATCATCTTGGGGATGGTTTTGAAGCGGTTTACCGACATTGTGCAGGAGAATTGCTAACAACAGCAAAGCGTTATGCGGCCTTTTATCTGGCCAGACCTGTTGCAGATGAGCATACAATAGCCCACGAAAACGGTCTAACTGTATGATGAGCATGCCCATATCAAAATTGGCCGCCGTATGGTCCGTTCGTCCCGGCCCAATGGCTTCTAAAATGCGCGTCATCTTCTCTATAACGCTGAGCGTGTGTTGCCATGCGTCGTAGACGTGCGGCGGTGACTGAGCTAACCCAACGAGCGGCACGAGTTCCGGCAAAATTGGCGACAGTACGCCTATGGCCATCCCCGCGCGCAGAGCGCCAACAGGATTTTTAAGGGTGAGTAACTTAAACAGCTCATCACGAACGCGCTCGTTAGATACTTCGCCCAACTGCGGCGCAAAGCTTTTAACATCCGCCAATGTCTCAGGGTCAATGCGAAAACCCAATTGCGCGCTCTGGCGTATCGCTCTTAATGTTCTAAGCGGGTCATCAGCGATAGACTGTTCACCACAACGGCGCAGGCGTTTAGCGCGTATATCTCCCTCGCCACCCAACGGGTCAATCAACGTATCTAACTTATCAATGGGTACAGCCATGGCGTTGATAGTGAAATCACGATAGCGCAAATCAGCGAACAAGTCATCACCGCGGAACTGGGCAAAATCCAAAGTGAGCGTTTCGCCCCACAATTCGATAGTGACGCGAGCAACCCCGCGCTCTTTATCCATGACAAAAATATCGCCGCGATAGTGATTAGTCACCTGACGAGCTAAGCCAATAGCATCACCCGCCAACGCGAAATCAATATCATGTATAGGGCGATGCATATAAGCATCGCGCACAGCCCCGCCCACGATATAAAGGGGTATTTTTAGCGTTACCAGCCAATCCGCAAGGTCAAGAAAAGCATCTGGCCATAGGAGCGGACGCTCTGGGATGCGGGGCGTCATCATATCAGCCATCTTTGAGAGCATCCAAATTAACGACCCCGATAAAGGGCAAATTACGAAACTTTTCGTCTAGGTCTAATCCATAACCAAAGACGAATAGATTATCAATATCAAAGCCTGTGTAATCTATGGGGATGTCTACTTCGCGTCGCGAAGCCTTATTCAGGAGGGCGCATAGCTTGAGTGACGCCGGGTTACGGGCGCGCAACGTGTCCATAACAAACCGCAATGTATGGCCGCTATCAATAATATCTTCAACAATGAGCACATGGCGATTTTCTATCTCAGACATCACGTCCATCTCGATACGCACATGCCCTGTGGATGCGCGCGCCCCGCGCCCATAACTGCTAGCGGCCATAAAATCAATTTCGTGCGGTACGCTGATATGGCGCGTGAGGTCCGTCAAAAACATCACCCCACCCTTCAAAATACAGATGAGCAATAAGTCATGACAATCTCGATAGTCAGCAGAAATTTGCGCGCCCAGTTCGGCGACGCGCTTCTGTAAAGACGTTTCGTCAATAAGAACCCGTTGCAAGTATCGCGCGTATACTGGCGTCATTCACGAGCCTTCCCAAAGAGCTTTGAAAGAAGAAAAATTATAACAAGGTGCGCCTATGTTTTCGATGGGGGATTGTGGCAATAAAAAAGCTCAACGGAATAGCACTTGCACCGGCAAACGCCCCAACAAAAGCTCATCCCCTTTGCGGAGCGGTTCTGCTTTGTGGGCTTCTAGGCGGCGCCCCGCTAAAAAAGTGCCGTTGGTGCTACCTAAATCTGTGATGAAAATGCGATTATTTTCTAGATGAAGACGCGCATGAACTCGCGACACTCCCCTATCAAGGGCGCCATAAGGGGTTAGGTCAATATCTACAGTGCTCTTGGTCCCCGGTTCTGCGCGGCCGAGGATGATAGAAAAATTATCCCTCAAGATAACTCGTTCGACCATGCCGCGGATGACAAAAATAATTTCGCGCTGGTCACCGAGCGACGTTGTGCCGCCCGACGCAGGTTGATTTTGAGCGCGTCGCCAACGGCTATTGTTTGATGATAAAATAGCGGTATCGCGGCTAGGATCGCGCCGAGATGGCGTGGATGGTGGAGATGGTGTCGCTGAGGAATCCGACAAATTATCTGTTTGCCCTGATTTGTTTTCCTCTGGCAATTTTTGGGTGGGTTCGGGGCGCGCGTCAGCGTCTGTGAGATTATCGGTCTTTGCCTTAACCAACTCAGAATTCAGTTTATCGGTTTGATTATTCTTTTCAAGTTCATCTGACATGGCAAACACACGAATTCTCATAGACACTTTAGGTGCATTATAGCACATTCAGCATTTTTGAGGGGTTTTTTTAGAAATCAAAAATGACTAAGGACATATCTTCTATGCAAGTTCAGAATCAATTTATAACTATATCAAAACGTCGCGATAATGTTTGTGTCCTGCTCAACGATACCCACCCTTTGGTAGCGCCAATAGGGACGCGCGTAGAAGCTTTCTTGCAGTTCTCCCGCGAGGCCGGTTTGCTCGATGATGCCAGCCCTATCATGGGAGGTATCTTTGATGGCAAATTGCGCGAATTATCTTACGAAATCGTGCGAGATGGCACGCTATGGCCGGTTCATCTATCGAGCAGTGACGGCGGCAGAATTTATCGGCGGTCTTTGGTGCTCTTGATGACAACAGCCGTAGAAGAATTATGGCCAGAGACCAAAATAAGCGTTAGTTACGCCGTGCCAGATGGTGGCTTCTTTTGTAAATGCGTGAATCGCGCCCCATTTTCTGCTGATGAAATTGCACAGTTAGACGCGCACATGCGCCGCATTGTCGCTGATGATTCGCCCATCGTTCGCCGTATTGTCCCCCTGAACGAGGCGATGCAACTTTTCGAGGCGCGCCAAGATGAAGATAAAGTCCGTTTATTGGCGACGAGAACCCGAAACGATTTAGCGCTATATACCTTGCGCGGACGTGATGACTATTACTATGGTTATATGTTGCCGCGCACGGGCTATCTCACCGTATTTCGTCTTATATGGGTGGAAGATGGCTTCATCTTACAATATCCTCGCAAAGAAAATCCAACGCAATTAGGCAGTATCACCACATACAACAAATTGAGCCGTGTTTTCCACCAGTCCGACGAATGGCTTAGCCGAATGAACCTAGAAGATATTGGACGGCTCAACCATCTTGTGATGACAGACCGTCTGCGAGAACTCATCCTCGTTGCAGAAGCGCTCCACGAGCAAAACGTCGCCGCCATCGCTACGGATTTATCCGAGCAGAGCCGCCATGGGAACATCCGATTGGCGTTCATTGCCGGCCCTTCATCTTCGGGCAAAACAACCTTCGCCAAACGCCTTGCCATCCAATTATTGGCGCATGGGCTAAAGCCTTTCACCCTAGAGCTGGATAACTACTTCGTAGACAGGCATCTAACCCCTTTAGACGAACAAGGGAATTACGATTTTGAGGCGTTGAATGCCTTGAATTTAGAATTATTCAATCGCCAACTCATCCAACTCATGCAGGGAGAAGAGGTTCAGCTTCCACATTTCGATTTTCGTACGGGGAAAAGCGAAGGCGGTAGATGGGTGCGGCTACAACCCGATCAAATTATCATCGTCGAAGGGATTCACGGGCTAAATCCTGACCTCGTCCCGCAAGTGCCTAGCGAATTCATCTTCCGTATTTATGTCTCGGCGCTGACAGCGCTCAACATTGACTTGCATAACCGCATCCCAACGACCGATATTCGCTTACTGCGGCGTATTGTACGCGATGCACGCACCCGCGGCTACAACGCCACACAAACCATCGAGCGCTGGCCAAGCGTGCGGCGCGGCGAAAAACGGAATATTTTCGCATTTCAAGAAAATGCTGATGTAATGTTCAATTCCGCCCTCGCTTATGAACTCACCGCGTTACGCCCTTTAGCGGAGCCGCTCTTGTTACAAGTGCCGCCCGGCACCCCACCCCACATTGAAGCCAATCGGTTGTTATCATTCCTGAATTGGGTGCGGCCGCTCTCCCAAGAAGCGCAAGAGATGATTCCTGATACATCTATTTTGCGGGAATTCATCGGCGGCTCTAGTTTAGAGCATTATCATCCGGGAGAACTGATGGGGAGCTAAACAGGTCTCGCGTGGGCGCGCTATATTAGACGGAGGTGGGCGGCCCAACCAGAGCGCTAATGGTCCTCAACCAGCTATCGCCCTCCTCGCCTATCGCTTCATGCCCCTTGTTTTCGCTATTTTTATCTTGAAATAGCGCCAATTCATCCCTTAGGCGTATCCAAATGTTTTTTTGCGCCTCAACCACAGAAGCCCATACCCCCTCATCTCTGATGAGAGATAGAACGAAGCGGACATGAGCCAAACATAATCCGTCCGATTGGGTAAAAGCTTCATAAAAGCGCTCATCCATCAATGAATCCACAAAGACATTAACAAGATTCTCTTCTGCTACCCGTTGGGCATCACAAGCGATACAAGGCGCGGTTGGAGATAATACCTCTAGCTTATGATGATGGTCTGTGAAGGCTAAACGCCGCTTATGAGAAGGTCTAACACGGGGCAGAGTTTTAATCGCTTTTTCAATCACGACCCTCTGCAAAATGGCGATCCCAACCGCGCGCCCTTTGAATTGCGTCAGTTGCCAATTATGCGTACGGCACAATCCCCACGATGCGCGCAACTGGTCATGGGTGGTCGTATCGTTGACATATTCATACAAGAGCGCATCTAAATACTGCTGTGTGGCGCGTTCCAGCAAACGACATATGGCGCAATCCGATTGTGCGAAGGCATCGCGCAAATCGTAATAGGCATTCGGTGTCAAAGACATATTCAGCCCTTCAAAAATCATGACAAATGGGCGTGGTGTCGTTGCAAGCTCCGCACTTTCAGGGGCTTATTCTTCAATGCGCGAATCCCTTGCACTGCGGCCATGGCCGCGCTCATGGTTGTTACAATAGGGATGCCCAATTGATAAGCGACACTACGGATAGCGGCCCCGTCTTCGTGCGCTTGCCCACCTAAGGGCGTGTTGATGATTAAGTTGATTTCTCCAGAGCGCATCAAATCAATGATGTGCGGCGACCCCTGCGCGACCTTATTCACTGGGCGCGCCTGAATACCAACCTTTTGTAAGTAAGCCGCCGTGCCGTGGGTGGCTACGATGTTAAACCCCATGGTGGCTAAATCACGCGCGATTTTTGCTACTGTGGATTTATCAAAGTCATTGACGCTAATACAAATAGTGCCACTTTGGGGTAACGGCATACTCGCGGCGCTTTCCGCTTTGATGAAAGCATGCCCAAATGTAGACGCATGCCCCATAACCTCGCCAGTGGAGCGCATTTCTGGCCCCAAGCGCGCGTCTACGCCGGGGAACTTTTGGAAGGGCAATACCGCCTCTTTCACAAAGAACCCGTCTACTTTAGGCTCTTCAGTGAAGCCGATTTCGGCAAGGGTTTTGCCCGCGGCAATCTGAGCGGCATACCGCGCGAGCGGAAAACCGGTCGCTTTGCTCACAAAAGGAACCGTACGGCTTGCGCGAGGGTTCACTTCCAGCACATAGACTATTTCGTCTTTGATGGCATATTGAATGTTGAATAACCCCTTAACGCCCAATGCTAACCCAATGCGGCGCGTATGTTCGCGGATGATGTCCAAATGATAATAGCTAATCTTATATGGGGGCAAAACACAAGCAGAATCACCGCTATGAACGCCCGCTTCTTCGATATGTTGCATAATGCCGCCAATAGTTACGTGGTGGCCATCACAAAGCGCGTCCACATCCACTTCAAAAGCGTCATCAAGGAAACGGTCAATCAGGAGCGGATGCCCATTCCATTCCACTTCTTTATCAAGCCATTCGGTCAGCGCTTGCTCATCAAACACAATGGCCATACCGCGCCCCCCCAACACATAGCTAGGTCTAACGAGGACGGGGTAGCCTATCTGCTTAGCGGCGGAAAGCGCTTGCTCGCGCGATAATGCTGTCGCACCCGGCGGTTGAGGAATATCTAATTCACGCATCATTTGATTAAACCGTTGCCTATCTTCAGCAAGGTCAATCGTATCTACTGAAGTCCCCCAAATGGGCGCACCCGCCGCCGCCAAAGCGTGGGCGATGTTGAGCGGCGTTTGCCCGCCAAACTGCACCAAAACCCCATCGGGTTTTTCCACATCAATAATATTCAGCACATCTTCGGCAGTCAGCGGCTCAAAATAGAGACGATCTGCCGTATCATAATCGGTACTGACAGTCTCCGGATTGCAATTCACCATGATAGTCTCGAATCCCATCTCTCTGAGCGCAAAACAAGCGTGGACACAACAATAATCGAACTCAATCCCTTGACCAATTCGATTTGGTCCGCCGCCCAATATCATCACTTTACGCTTATCTGTGGGATATGATTCACTCTCTTGTTCGTAAGTGGAATACAGATACGGTGTCTGGGCCTCGAATTCCGCCGCGCAGGTATCTACCCGATAAAAATTAGCGACAACCCCCAACGATTTACGCCGTTGGCGAATAGCTACTTCATCCACACCCACCAACTGAGCGATATAAGCATCGCTGAAACCATAGCGTTTGAGTTTAAGAAAATCCTGCGCGTCTAAATCGTCCAAACGAAGATGTTTAGTCAGGATGGTATTATGAATGGACATTAACTCTTGCATTTGCTGGACGAACCACGGGTCAAATTGGGTTTTTTCCACGATTTCCGTTGCAGAAAGGCCTTCACGAATGGCTGTAGCAACTTGATATAAACGTTGCGCGGTTGGGACGCGCAACGCATCCGAGGAAGAAACCGCTTCATAACGACTGCCGAAGCCGTGTATCCCTATATCCAACGCGCGGATACCTTTTTGTAAAGCTTCGGGAAAGGTGCGCCCAATGGCCATCACCTCGCCTACTGCTTTCATCTGTGGGCCGAGCACTTGGTCTACCCCTGCGAATTTTTTGAAATCCCAACGAGGAATTTTCACCACAACATAATCAAGCGATGGCTCGAAACTGGCCGGCGTGACGCGCGTGATGTCGTTGGGGATTTCGTCTAGTGTAAAACCAACGGCGACGAGGGCGGCAATTTTGGCGATAGGAAAGCCCGTCGCTTTGCTGGCAAGCGCTGAAGACCGCGACACGCGCGGGTTCATTTCGATAACGTATACATCGCCATCTTCAGGATTGATAGCAAATTGCACATTAGCGCCGCCTGTTGTAATGCCCACGCGGTCAAAAATCATCCGCGACATGTTACGGAGACGCTGTAGCTCCTTGTCCGTCAACGTTTGAGCTGGAGCCACTGTGATACTATCGCCGGTGTGAACGCCCATAGGGTCGAGATTTTCAATAGAACATACAACGACAAAATTACCTTTGGCATCGCGCATTAGCTCAAGCTCATACTCTTTCCAACCCAGCAAGCTCTTATCAACCAGCACCTGATGCACGGGGCTTAAACGCAAACCACGAGCGACAATCTCCCGCAACTGCGCTTCGTCATAGGCAATGCCACCGCCTGAGCCGCCTAAGGTGTATGAAGGCCGAATCAAGGCGGGATAGCCGATTTCTGCCACTACAGCCAACGCTTCATCAACCGCGCTGACAACCTCGCTAGGCGGAGACTTTAACCCAATTTCCGTCATCGTCTCTTTGAATAAGCGACGGTCTTCAGCAAGTTGGATGCTATTCAGCGAAGCGCCAATAAGCTCAACATCGAATTTATCTAACACGCCGCGCTCTTTTAGAGCCAGCGCCAAATTGAGAGCGGTCTGACCGCCAACGGTGGGGAGTAAAGCATCGGGACGTTCAAGTTCGATTATTTGCTCGCAAATTTCGGGCGTCAGCGGCTCAACATAGGTGGCATCAGCGAATTCAGGGTCTGTCATGATAGTGGCCGGATTAGAGTTGACCAAAACAATCCGATAACCTTGGGCTCGCAACGCTTTACAAGCTTGCACTCCGCTATAATCGAATTCACAAGCTTGGCCAATGACAATGGGGCCAGAGCCTATCACCATGATGGTATGAATATCTGTTCTTTTGGGCATAGCTAGCTATCCGTACCTCTTATGTTGTGATTGTTGTATCTTGGCGCTTGACAGCTTTAACGAATTCATCGAATAAATAGAGTGAGTCGTGCGGGCCGGGCGATGATTCCGGATGATATTGGACGCTGAAAGCGTTTAACTCAATATGACGCAAGCCTTCAACGGTATTATCATTAAGGTTAATATGAGTGATTTGAGCGCCGCTCAAGTCGCTATCGGGCGTCACCGCGAAACCGTGATTGTGCGCGCTGATTTCCACATTACCAGTCAGCAAATTTTTGACCGGCTGGTTACCACCACGATGGCCAAAACGCATCTTCTCTGTGCGTCCGCCTAGGGCCAATCCCAAAATTTGGTGACCGAGGCAAATACCAAAGATGGGCACTTTACCCAGCAAATGACGCACATTGGCTATCGCATAATCTACCGCGGACGGGTCGCCGGGGCCATTGCTGAGGAAAACACCTGACGGGTTCATCTCCAAGACTTCGCTGGCGGATAATTGCGCCGGTACGACTGTCACACGTAGGCCTCTATCGGTCAACATGCGTAGGATATTGCGCTTAATACCAAAGTCGTAAGCGATAATTAGAGGGCCGTTGGGGTCATAACGATGGTCTTTGTACCATTGTGGGTCACTCATCTCCGTCCAGTTGTAGGGTTCAGCGCAGGTGACTTCGTCCACCAAATTTGCCCCAGACATATCTAACGATTCCCGCGCCATGTTGAGAAGCAGTTGGGTATCGCGCGCCATCTCGCCATGGGCGATGGACGCGCGCATCACGCCTTTAGAACGAATATGACGCACTAACGCACGGGTGGCCACCTCCGATAAGCCGATAACCCCCTGTTCACGTAGATAACCGTCTAAATCACCGCGATTGCGCCAATTGCTCACAATCGGGCTTAAAGCGCGCACCACAAATCCCGATACCCACACGCGAGCAGATTCTATATCTTCCCAATTGACGCCCGTATTCCCAACATGCGGCACGGTCATCGTGATAATTTGTTTATAGTAAGAGGGGTCTGTGAGTATCTCCTGATACCCGGTCATAGAGGTATTAAAAACCAGTTCGCCAGTTTGCACCCCTTGCGCGCCGAAACCTATCCCCTCAAATATTTTGCCGTCTTCGAGCACTAACACACCCTGCATTGCTCTCACCTCATTGATAGCTAAAATTTACGAGCGATAATCTGCATTAATCGCCACATATTCGGCGCTCAAATCACAAGTCCAGATGACAGCAGAACCCTCACCTAACCCGCAATCCAATGACACATAAATAGCAGGTTCAGCCATAATCTCGGCGGCCGCGCGCTCGTCATAGGCCGTGGGCACGCCCGCTTGGAACAAGAGCAACCCTTTATCATCCTCGAACAGTTCCTCTCCGGGAGAAATCCACAAGCTAGCGCGTTCGGGATTAAAAGCAACGCCCGCGCGCCCCGCGGCCGCAATGATACGCCCCCAATTGGCATCTTGGCCGAAGAAAGCGGTCTTAACGAGCGCCGATGTCCCGATAGCGTGGCCTATCAAGCGCGCGGCCTCGTCATCTTCTGCCCCTGTGATATGCAACGTGATAAACTTTGTAGCGCCTTCGCCATCGCGCACGATAGCTTGAGCTAAATAGATGCACAAAGTGTTGAGTGCCTCTTGAAATTGTTGCCGCTCGTATGCTGTATCTATGGCGATATGGCTTTTGCCATTCGCCAGCAACAATACCGTGTCGTTGGTGCTCATATCGCCGTCTACTACAATCCGATTAAAGCTAGACGCTACAGCTTGCCCTAATGCTGAGCGCGCTTGTTCAACAGTGAGCGCGGCGTCCGTCACGATAAGGCCGAGCATGGTCGCCATATTGGGCGCAATCATGCCAGCCCCTTTACTGATACCGACAAGCGTATAATTCCCATTTGGGGTCATCACCTCTACAGAAGCGAGCTTAGGGCGCGTATCGGTCGTCATGATAGCGAGAGCGGCTTTATGCCAGTCAACCCCCAAAGCCGAGTAGGCGCGTTCAACGCCTTGTTTGATATGGGTCATGGGTAGATGTGTGCCAATAACGCCTGTAGACATCAATAAGACTTGTTCAGGGGTGAAGTCATGGTCTTGAGCGACCCATTCCGCAGTCTGTGCCGCATTTTCTAATCCTAGCTTGCCCGTGCAGGCATTGGCGCAAGTGGTGTTGATAGCAACGGCGCGAATATCATTAGGGCGACGCGCCAATCTATCCATATCCAACCAAACGGGCGCGGCTTTTACCCGATTTTTGGTGAAAACACCTGCGGCCACACAGGGGGCATCGCTCACGATGAGCGCAAAATCCAGCAGTCCTTCTTTTTTCATCCCCGAATGAACGCCGGCCACTTTAAACCCGCGTATGGATGAGACCTGTGGTTGCACATCAACCATGCATACCCCCCAAAATGCCGCTTAAGCGCTCTATGAGTGTATCTACATGGGCTTTTTGGACGATTAAGGGCGGCACAAAACGCAAAACGTGCGTGCCGGCGTTCACCATCAATAAGCCAGCCTCATAGCCCGCTTTGATGATAGGCGCCACATCCACCGTGAATTCTACGCCGACCATTAAACCCCGCCCGCGAACCTCTTTGATGAGCGGGCTGTTTAACTCGCTCAACCGCTCGCGCAAATAATCGCCTACTTCGTTGACATGCGCCAAAAAGGCGGGTTGGCGGATGCGCTCAAAAACATAATGAGCGGCATTCGTCACAAAGGGGCCACCGGCAAAGGTCGAGCCATGGTCGCCGGGTTTGATGGCGGAAGCGACCCGTTCGGTGACCAAAATAGCGCCAATGGGCAATCCGCCCGCCAAAGGTTTAGCCAAGGTCATTATATCAGGGGTTACACCGCTTTCTTCATACGCCCAAAGGCGCCCCGTCCGCCCCACCCCACATTGCACTTCGTCAAAGATAAGTAAAGCATCGTGAGCGTCGCATAATTCACGCAATGCGCGCAAAAAAGAGGGCGTAGCGGCATGAATCCCGCCTTCGCCTTGTAGTGGCTCGATGATAACCGCGGCCGTCTGGGGGCCAAGGAGCGCTTTAACGCTCTCTATATCGTTATAAGTAGCTACTTTTATCCCCGGCAACAGTGGGTGAAAAGGCGCTTGGTACTTATCTTTAGGCGTCACTGACAAAGAACCAAAGGTGCGCCCATGAAAAGCCCCCGTGAAGCAGAGTATCTCCATTTTATCGGTAGCGCCCCGTTCATAAGCCACTTTGCGAGCAAACTTCAAAGCGCCTTCATTGGCTTCTGTGCCGCTATTGGTGAAAAAAACACGGTCAGCGAAGCTATTTTCACATAATAATTTGGCCAACATCACATGCGGCGCGCTGTGATATAAATTGCTGAGATGCACTAAACCTGTATTGAGTTGGCGGTTGATAGCTTTGATAAATCCCTCATCGCCATACCCCAGCGCGTTGACGGCAATGCCCGCCACCCAATCTAGATAAGCGCGCCCACTGCTATCATATAAGGTGACCCCTTCGCCATGCACAAGGACAAAATCCGGGCGGGCATACGATTGCACAAGATAATTTTTTTCATCCGCGATAACATCGTCTGTCAAATTTCGTTGGAGCACATCTGTTTGCATGATTAACCTTCTTTCGCTTATTAAAGTTGGCTGATGATCGTTCCACCATGCGTTTTAAGGCCCATGAGGTTAGTGATAGCGACTTCAGTAACACCCGATTGTACAAGGCTCAACACAGTTTTCACTTTGGGTATCATGCCGCCAGTAATCACCCCATCGGCAATGAGCGCGTCCGCTTGTTGTACCGTTAAACGCGGGCAAACAGTCTCGCTAACGATTACCCCCTCTACATTTGTGAGAAAAACGATGCGGCGCGCGCCAATAGCTATGGCAACTGCGCCGGCCACATGGTCGGCATTGACATTGAGGGCACTATCCGGCCCCAAGCAGATAGGCGCAATAATCGGTGTCACCCCCTGCGCCAACAGCTCCATGAGCAACTCGGCGCGCACATGGGTCACCTGACCACTATACCCCATATCAATTGTAGGATGCGCCATCTTATCGGCGCGGATGAGTGCGCGGTCAATCCCACACATCCCTAAAGCCTCTATCCCAGCAAAAACGAGCTGGCGCACCAAGCGTTTATTGACCACACCGCACAACGCCATTTGGGCAATAGCCAGCGATACAACATCTGTCACCCGAACGCCATCTACATATTGTGGTTGTATGTTGAACCGCTCTTGCAAAGCGGATATTTCTTTGCCGCCGCCATGAACGATGACGGTAGGCGACGCCATATCACGAATAATTTCGGCGAATTGTCTAAGATAACTATCATCGTCGAGTTCGTGACCGCTGACTTTGATGAGAATAGGTATCATAGGGCTGAATCCACTATCTGCATCCACTATAAAGAAATTAATGCGATGGCTAAAAGCGCTGTGCTTACCCCTAAAAACTGCAATCGCGTTAAGCGCTCACCCAAAACCCACCACGCCAAGACAACGGTCATCGCCGGATAAAGCGAAGTGACCACGGACGCAATATCTAAGCGGTTGGATTGTGTGGCCAAGACGAAAAACACATTGCCCCCAACATCGAGCAACCCCGCCAATAAAACAATCCAACGTACATTGGCGGCCGGTATAAAACGACGCCAATTTTGGCGAGATATAACAACGAATAGAGCCATTGTTAATAAGGATGCGCTACGAGAGGCGACCAATACCCAAAATACGCTATCTGAAGCCACGCGGTCGAGCAAGATGAAAAAACCCGCAAAACCCAAGCCGGCCACAAAAGCCAGTTGAATCCCTTTTAATTTGCCTAAACGTCCCCCAGAGTAAGATACCAACACAATACTTATGACGGCCAGCGCAAAGCCCATCATTTGGGTTGATTGTGGCCATCCTCGCGTCAAAATGCTATATGTTAAAGGGATGATGGCGCTAACAGCCGACGAAACAGGGGCGATAACGCCGGCTTGCCCTATCGCTAAACCCCGATATAGTGCGGCCAAACCTACAAGGCCGACGATGCCCGCAAAAGCCCCCCAAAACAAATCATCAGCGATAGGCACAGGCTCGCGCGTCGCAAAAGCCAAGACAATCAATAAAATAATGCCTACCATCTGCGAGGTGATAACCACCCCAATCACTGAGGCGCGTTTTGTGGCTAATCCGCCGTTAAAATCGCCCGCGCCCCACGACAAAGCGGCGAACAGCCCAAAGACAAGAGCTGATACTTCAGGTGTCATAGATGCTTAACCTCATCCTACAGCAAGGCGGTCACCTCGCTAAAACCAAACATCAAATTAAAGTTTTGCACCGCTTGAGAAGCCGCCCCCTTGCGTAAATTATCGGTGACGCTCGTAATGTGAATATAACGGTCGGTGACGGGGGTGATGCTTATCACGCATTTGTTGGTGCGAACAGCATGCTTAAGGGTAGCTTGCTCGCCAATCGGCAACACATCCACCAGCGGCTCATCGCCATAAACATTGGTGTAAAGATTGTGAACTTTATCCCCCGTGATGTTGTAGTTCAGGGTGATGTATATACTGGCCATCAATCCTCGGTCAACCGGGAGCAAATGCGGAACAAATATCAACGTTAAAGGGTAGTTAGGGCCAACGATATGATGTATCTCTTGCTCTATTTCCCCAACATGGCGATGCGACCGCCCGACACTGTAGGGCGTTAAATTACCGTAGGCTTCGACAAAGTGCGTATGGGGTTTTGGCTCGCGTCCGGCGCCCGATACACCCGATTTAGCATCTACGATAATAGGCGCATCGGTAGCCACACCACTAATCTGCAGTAAAGGGTACAGCCCCAGTAAAGTAGTGGTCGGATAACATCCGGGTACAGCCACGACGTCGAGACTTTGAATTTTATGGCGGTTTATCTCCGGCAATCCATAAACAACCGGTAACAATTCAGGGTGCGGGTGCGGCGCTTGATACCACTGTTCATAAGCCTGTGGCGTGTTAAGACGCAAATCAGCAGATAAATCAATCACCTTACAGCCCGCTTGTAGGGCGCGTGTGGCCACAGGGGCCGAAGCCCGATGCGGCAAAGCCAAAAAAACCGCATCTACTTCGTCAAATGTCGCCGCTTCCGACGGGATATAGCGTAAATCCGTGCCCGCTACGGGGCTACCCGCATAAGTATTGGATGTGGCAAATTGGATATGTACCTGAGGATGAGCCACCAAGATAGAAACCAGCTCCATCCCAGCATAACCCGAAGCCCCATAAATGCCGACACGAACTACATCGCTCATATTGCCTCCCACCATTAATAAAAAACCCCAACCTCTTAAGGGATATTGAGGTCAGGGTGTGGTCATGAGTCTTCTAAAAGCGCCTATCAATCAACACAATAAGCCCACCTTGACCTGTTGGACAAGGGGGCGACGACGCACTCGATTACGCATAGGTGAATTGCTCATCTGCATTTAACTTATGTGTAAAACCCGTGGCAAAGTGTACGCAATTTATAGGTTTGCGTCAACAGATGAAACGAAGATTGGGCAATTTTTCGCAATCGTTGTGCAGACTACACAAGTTGTTGAGGAATATTGATAATCGCTTGACGATACATCAGAAGCGCTAGTACCATGCAAGATGGTAGTTCATATTCATCAGCTATTGGCTTGGTAAACCTATGATTGAAGTCGAGCAACTTACGAAGCGTTATGGGACCTTCACCGCTATTGAAAGCGTTAGCTTTTCGGCGAAGTCGGGGGAAATTGTGGGTTTACTAGGGCCCAACGGCGCCGGAAAAACAACGACCATGCGGATTTTAACGGGCTATATGCCGCCATCCAGCGGTTCTGCCCGTGTAGCAGGCTACGATGTCTACCAACAATCGCTCGCGGTCAGAGAAAAAGTAGGATATTTACCGGAGCGCGTGCCCATTTATCCCGATATGACCGTGCAAAATTTTATCGGCTTTTGGGCAGACTTGCGGGGCGTTAAAAATAAACGACAACGTGTTCAATCCGTTTTGGAACAATTCGACCTCACCGACCGCCGTAATCAACTCATGCGGAGCTTATCCAAAGGGTTACGCCAGCGCGTGGGCTTGGCCCAAGCCATCGTCCACAATCCGCCTGTTGTTATCTTAGACGAGCCAACTATCGGCATAGACCCGCAACAAGTCATCGAGGTGCGCCAATTTGTGCGCCAACTAAAAGAAAATCACACGGTGCTATTCAGCAGTCATATTCTTTCAGAAGTTGAGCAAGTTTGCGACCGCGTCGTCATCATCCATAAAGGAAGGGTTGTTGCTGAAGGCACAACCGAGATGCTCAGCCAGCAACTACAACCGGGGATGCATATTTTCGTCATCATTGACGGCGCAACAAGCCGAGAAGTGATGAACTGGCTAAAAAGTCTGCCGCATATCGCTTCTGTCCAAAAGCGCGACAAAGGTTATCTATTGACCAGCGACACCGACCAAGACATCCGCCCATTTGTCGTGCAGGCCATCGCTGAACGCGGCTTGCAGTTATTGGAGATGCGCCCCGTAGAAATCACCCTAGAGAATGTCTTCTTGTCTATTATCAATAAAGGATAAGGGTTGTGCGTAGCACATGGTTTATCTTCCGCCGCGAGGTTGGACAATACTTTTCTTCTCCTTTGGCTTATATCATGGCTTTTGCCTTTTTGCTCATCACAGGTCTCATCTTCAATAATGACCTCTTGGCGAGCATCAATAACAAGCCTGTTAATCCTGCGCTCATCCCACAATTCATGGCGCAGATGCTCATCTTGTTCGCCCCCCTTTTCACGATGCGCCTCATCTCAGAAGAAACCCGTGAAGGGACGATGGAGCTTTTGCTGACGGCGCCTATTTCCGACCAAAGCATCGTCTTTGGCAAATTTTTGAGCGCTTGGTTCTATTACAGTTTTCTGCTCTTGATGACCTTCATCTATCAAATCATCCTGCTCACTATCACCTCACCCGATATAGCCCATACCATAGGGGCCTATTTGGGTATTTGGCTTTACGGGGGCGCAACCCTAGCGATTGGATTATTATTTTCGGCGACCACCGATAGCCAAATTTTGGCGGCGTTTCTATCTACTTCAGCGCTTACACTCCTTTATTTGGGGGATATTGCTGGCGAAATCGTCAGCAATATAGATATTGCCCAAATTTTGCGTAACCTGACCTTGGCTGGTCATTTCACAACCTCTTTTGCCATTGGGTTAATTCGGCTGGAGGATATTATCTTTTATTGCGGGATTATTGTGGTAGCCCTCTATATCACGATTCGGCTCATCGAATCGAGGCGGTGGCGCTAATGAAAACCCATATCACCATTCGGCGCAATTTACTAGGTCAACTCGGTAGCTTTATAGCTGGTAGCGGCTTATTGCTGGCCCTATTGAATTTTATTTGGGCGGGGGATGTGACCGTTATATCAATAATAGCGGTTCTTGGCGCTTTCGTTGGGTTAGGGGTGTGGGCCTTGGCTACGCCGCGCGAGTTCCGCGATTTCTTCACGGGCAGACAAACCCAACGAGGCACCCTAGCCATTTTTGGCACTCTACTACTCATTGGTATTGTCACCCTCGCTTACATCATCGCCCAGCGCGAAGTTATCACTATGGACATCACCGCTGGCAGTCGCTTCACACTCAGCGACCAAACGCGCCAAATCATCAGCCGCATTGAACAAAGTGGACGTCAAGTGCAAATCACCGGCTTTTATGCCGCCGAGCAACTTTTAGAACGTGAAGTAGATGACCAATATTGGCGGCTCTATGAATCGGAAAGCAAGGGAGTTATCCGCCGCGTTTACATTGACCCTCGCGAAGAACCCGCGCTAGCCAGCCGATTTAGTGAAATCTTAGCGCAAGGGCTGAACGTTTTCGTCTCTTTCGTCAATGAGGACGGCTCTTTGGACATCAATAGCTTACAAATTGTTCAAAGGGGTATTAGTCAAGAGCGCGATATGAGCGAAGCCTTGTCTCGTTTGCTCATATCAGGAACCTTGACCGTCTATTTTGAACGTAGCTTGGGTGGGCCTGACCCTCTCGATGATAGCGCGCAAGGGTTTTCTGCAGTCAATAATATTGTGCAAAATAACGGGCTTGTCACACAACCCCTAGACCTTGCGCGAATTGCGGCAGAAGGTGGCGATATTCCCCGCGATGCATCCACAGTTATTATCGCGCGGGGGATGCGCCGTATGACAGAAGCAGAGGTGGCTGTCCTTGACCGCTACTTGCAGAATGGCGGCTCTTTGCTAATTTTAGCGGACATCTTCTATAACGCAGAACAATTTTTAGATGACGAAGACCCCTTCAATCGCTATTTGTGGGAAAATTTCGGACTTAGGGCCATCACAAGCGTTGTTGTAGACCCCGTCGCTTTCTCCGGTAGCGAACTGGATATTGTTAGCGCCGCTGTCTTTACAGAAGTAGATATTGGCGCTCAACTCAATCAAGAAAATAACCCTCAGTCGGCCACGCTGTTCCATATCGCCCGACCTATTGAAGTAGATGACGACCCGCCCGTCAACAACGGACGCATCATTATGTCATCGCCGCTGAGCTGGGGGGAGACCAATTTTGTAGATTTGTTCGAGCGTAATAGTTACCTCAAAGAAGAAGGAGACCTTACAGGCCCTTTGACAACGGTAGCGTGGGCTTGGAATCGGGAGACAGGGGCAAAAATCTTGTTAGTAGGCGATAGTGATTTTGCCACCAATGGCCGCATCATCACCCCGCAGGGCAACTCGTTGCTGTTATTCGACGGGCTTGGCTGGTTGACAGGCTTCACCGAGCAGGTGCGCTTCAGTTTTCGGGCATTTACAGAAGGGCTTCCTTTACTTTTCGTAGACCAAGCTATCTTAAATACCATCGCTTTCATCACGGTTATTCTTATGCCCGGCGCTATGTTAGCGGCGGCTATAGCCCTATGGCTGAGGAGACGCGGGCGATGAGCAATAGCAATACCCGCCACGTCTTAATACTATTGGTCATCTTTATGGCGCTCTTGGTCCTCTCTTTGCTCCAATTTAGACGTGGCCCCAGCGAGGCCGCGCTAACAAGGGCGGGCATCCGCTTAGTAGAAGAGACACCAACCAACCAACGTTTATTCACATGGGGTATAGATGCTATTCAAGGGATGCGGCTACAACGTCCTGTTACCGATATGTCGTTGACCATCCAGCGGGGGCAAACCGGTTTATGGGTCACGACGCAAGGCGTGCCCCTTGGCAATCAAGAAGTGGTCACAGCGGCGGCCGCGGCCATCGTCTCTTTGGAAGTGCGCCAGACGATACCTAATGTAGACCCGACGCGCTATAGCGAATTCGGTTTGGTAGCGGACGAACTCAATCTACTCATTCAGATTGTTCTACGCGATGGACAAACCCACACGCTAGCTATCGGCGGCCTTAGCCCTAACCGCGATAGCTACTACGCCATCCAAGACGATAGCAACGATATTTTAATCCTTAAGAGAGACGAAGGCGCTATTGATTTTCTCATCAAATCTTTAGACAACACCAATTAAAAAGGCCTTAAACTTGACAATTGTAGTAATACGCGATATGTTATTCTCATTGTGTAAAACGTTCACAACCCCGTCTTTGCGGACGGGGTTTGCTGACTATAGTAAATAGTAAACGGCGCAGGTGTGCCGCTAAGATTTGCGCCCAACACTAGCCTATATTAACTTACACATAGACTAGGAAAATTGGGTAAAGGCTTGATAAGGTATTTAGGGCGGCCTTGCTAAATTGCTTGTAGCAAGGCTTTAGTGCGTGAGGTGATGGTCCTATTATAGTCATGACACATCCAGACGAATTACGTGCCCAACTGCTCGATAAAGCGCAAAAACAAGGGCATGTCACCTATGATGACATCCTAATGGTCTTACCAGACGTAGAACGCGATGTAGCGCTATTAGATGACATCATAGACAATCTACTAGAACAAGGTATCGAGGTTGTCCCTAGTTCGCGCGATAGCGAAGAACTCCAAGGACCACCTGATAATCTTGATATTAGCGATGAGGAACTCGAAGAAGCGGCGAACTTCATCTTAGAAGATGACATCATCGCTGATGCCGGCTATCAACAAGCAATTGATACCGATGATGTCGTCGGCTTATATCTTAAAGAGGCCGGGCGCGTGCCTTTGCTAACCGCTGATGAGGAAGTGGCTTTGGCTAAGCGCATGGAAACAGGCATTTGGGCCAGCCAAAGGCTTCAAGAAGTTAATGAAGATGATTTGCCGTGGGACGAACTCCAAGCCCTCAGAAGTATGGTCATGGATGGCGAAGCCGCCCAAGAGCATCTCATTCGGGCGAATGCGCGTTTAGTCATCAGCGTGGCCAAAAAATATATCGGGCGTGGTGTGCCTTTCTTGGATCTTATCCAAGAGGGTAACATTGGCCTGATACGGGCGACCAATAAATTCGAGTATCAACGCGGACACAAATTCAGCACCTATGCGACGTGGTGGATTCGTCAAGCGGTCAGCCGCGCCGTAGCCGACCAAGGGCGAACCATCCGCGTGCCCGTCCACATGGGCGACCAGTTGAACCGTATGCGACGGGTCCAACTGCAACTTCTGCAAGAGTTGGGGCGCGAACCAACCATTGATGAAATTGCGCTAGGGATGGAAACAACCCCAGATAAAATAGAAAATCTATTGGAAATCGCGCGGCGTCCTGTCAGCCTAGAAACGCCAATTGATGATGAAGGGGATTCCACTTTTGGCGATTTTGTGGAAGATGCCAACAGCCCCGCCCCCGCGGAAGAGGTGGCCACCCACTTACTGCACGAGCACCTTCAACAAGCGCTTGATAAGCTCCCCCCGCGCGAGGCGCAAATTCTGCGATTGCGCTACGGCTTGGTAGATGGGCGCGTATACACCCTAGAAGAAGTTGGACAAACCATCGGCGTCACCCGTGAACGTGTCCGCCAATTAGAAGCTCAAGCGCTCAACCGCCTGCGGCAATCATCGGCCCACGTCATCCTTAAAGATTATCTGTACGGGGAATAAGCGTGACGCAAGGGGTTGGCAAAAAACGCGCTAATAAAGGGCCTTGGTTTTGGCCTTTAACCTTGGCCCTGCTGGGTGTTTTGCTACTGCTGAATAATTTTTTATTGCTGGGCGATTTTAACATCCTCAATTTATGGCCGTTAGCGCTCGTCATCATCGGCGCGCAAATACTGCTACGGGGGGACTTCGCCCCTAGTTGGGATTCGCGCGTTTTCGGCATCACCCGCGGTAGCGTGGAATCCGCCACCCTAGAAATGAATTGCGGAGAAATTGATACGCGCTTGCGCGCCCTGCCCGCCACCAATCGAGAGAGGCTCATTGCCGGCCAATTCGCCGCTCAGGCGCGACCAACCCTAAAAGTGCAAGATGTCCTTGCGTATTTACAACTTCAACGGTCTTATACCCCGTGGTTAACATTCGCAGATTGGGAAATTGGACTCGCCCGCGATTTGCCGTGGCGTATCATCGCGAGCGCCTATTTAGGAGATATACACCTCGATTTAGCCGACATCATCGTTGAAAGCGCCTACATCTCCACCGGGATGAGCGATATTCGCTTCACCACCCCTTTAGAAGCTTTTGGCGATATTCATCTTTGTTCCACAATGGGCAACATTTATGTAGAAACCCCTGTAGGGGCCTGCGCGCAAATTCACATTCAAGGGGGGCGTTTCGTCAAACGGCATATCAATCATAACCGTTATGAATGCGATGCCGACGGCGTCTACCGCGCCCGTCAGGGTCATGAAGATTTAGCTAAGATTACCATTTACCTCCGTAACACCTTCGGTGATATTTATCTGATTTAGTTGTGTACAATCATCATGATGTCTCATCCACTTAGCATTCTCATACGCGATGCCATAAGCGATGATATTGCCGCTTGTTTAGCGCTAGACCATAGCTATAACACAGACCACGTATGGCAAATGCGTATTGAAAATAATGTCTCTGAAAAACATATTTATTTCTCTACAGAACGGCTACCACGACCATTAGAAGCCACCTATATCACCGATGCGGAGCGCTTGGCCAAGGCACTTTCACCGAATTACTGCTTCTTGGTGGCCGTTGATAAAACAGAGTCTGATGTATTGGGTTATCTGACAATGAGTTATAATCCGCTACGGGAGATGGCTCAAATCCATGACATCGTTGTATCAACGCCCATCCGCAGGCGGGGAATTGGGTATCGGCTCATCAAAGTGGCGCGGCAATGGGCGCAAGAACGCCATGTGCGCCGTATTTTTTTAGAAACACAAACCCAAAATTACCCGTCTATTCAATTTGCTCAAGCGCTAGGATTTGTTTATTGCGGTTTCAATGATCACTATTTCCCGAATCAGGACATCGCGGTTTTCTTTTACCAAGCGCTCCGATAAACAGGGGGCAGGAATTGGCGTTCATCACCACACTCTTAACCAGCTTGAGCGAAACGCTATCATCATCTATTGTGGTTATTGCGGCATCGCTTCTGTTATACAACCTAACGCGGAATTTAGGGAATCGCATTGCCCGCACATCTGGCATTGTCTTAGCTTGTGTTACGATGACCTCGCTGGCCGAAGTTTTCCTGACCTTAAACCCCGGTCAGCAATTTTTCGCGGTTGGCGTGCGCTTACAATGGCTAGGCATCGCGTTCATACCCGCGGCCATGTTCCATCTATCAGATGCGCTATTGGCGACAACTGGCTTACCTTCTCGTGGAAGACGAACGCGCATTATCCGTCTGTTGTATCTCATCGCCAGCAATTTTCTCATCATGGCCGCTTTTACAGACGTGCTCATTTATCTTGTGCCTAATAATGGACGTTTAAGCGCACAGGCGGGGCCTGTCTTTATCCTCTACTTTATCTATTTTATTGTTGTGAATCTCGTCGCTTTCTTCAATGTTAACCGTGCTCGCCTACGTTGCTTAACACGGCGGACGAGCCGACGCATGGGCTATCTGCAAATTTCTATGCTCACCGCGCCGTTGGGCATCTTCCCCTACTCTGTTTTTTTGCAACCGGGCGATGAATACACCTCGCTTGGGCTTATTTTAGTCAATTTAACAAATCTAATTGTCATTCTAATGTTGATTTTTCTATCTTATCCGCTGTCTTTTTTTGGCTCTAATGTGCCGGATAGAGTGGTGCGGAGCGAATTACTACGCTTCTTGTTGCATGGGCCGGGCACGGGTCTAGTGGCGTTAGCTGTGATGACCTTTATTCCCTCCGCCGGGCGCATTATTGGCTTACGATGGGATGACTTCATCCCTTTTGCTGTGGTGGGCGCGGTTTTATTATGGCAATGGTTGATTGCTCTAACGCTTCCCCGACTAGAAAGATGGCTTATTTACGGGGATTCCGACGAAGAACATATCATTCAATTGCAGAATTTGAACACAACCTTGTTGATGCAAGATGATATTGACCAATTTCTAGAAGCGACGCTCGCCAACGCTTGTGACTATTTACGGGTCAACATTGCTTTTGTGGTTTCCTTAGAAGATGATTCAATGGAACTCGTGAAAGTAATCGGTCCAGAAAACAACATTGGCGAGAACCTCATAAATGATGAAGCGTATCTGCAGAATATGATCACTAACGGTGAAGGCGCGGTTTTAGGCCTACGCCGTTGGGGCAATTATTGGGTAGCGCCTTTACATAGCCACCGCAGAACAAACGAAGCGGGGGATTATTTGCTCATCGGCATTCTCGGCCTAGAAGCAAGGCGCGACTACCCTAACTTAAGCCCTGACGAAGAAGACATGTTGCATACCGTTATACGCCGCGTAGAACAAGGGCTAGACGACCGCGTCTTACAAGCTGAGCTAATGAATGTCATAGAAGGCTTATTGCCACAGATTAGCACGGTCAGCCGACGAACAGATGCGATTGAATATAAACAAGGCGCAAAAAGCGCGCCGCAATCTGCCAATGGCTTACACCGCGACGAAATTATCGAGCAGATGCGCGCCGCTTTACGTCATTACTGGGGCGGGTCGGGGATTAGCCATAGCCGCTTGCTGGACCTAACTATCGTCCAACGCGAGATGGGAAACTACAACACGCCCGTTAACGCCCTGCGCGCTATCATCAACAAAGCGATTGAACGCCTAAAGCCCGAAGGCGAACGCAAATTGACAAGCCCAGAGTGGACTGTCTATAACATCTTACAGTTACGCTTTATCGAACGCAAAAAGGTTCGGGATGTCGCTTACCAAATGGGAATGAGCGAGTCCGACCTATACCGTAAACAGCGTGTAGCTATCGAAGCGGCGGCCGATGCGCTCATCGAATTGGAATTAGAAGCGAGACAAGGGGGGTAAATTGACAACCCTAGCCCCAATTCCTATAATGTGCGATGAAATCAGGGGGTAAATCATATAAATCTATTGAGGGGAAAAATGACTACAGGGAGATTGACTGACCCAATGGAAGAGGCTTATTGGTCGGCGCTATTAAATGAAGGGGAACATACTAAAACAGTTTATCTAGATGATGCTGAATCCCAAGAAGAATTTGCTTTAACATCCGCGTCCACTTCAGAAACAGCATCTGACCAAGACGATTGGCAATTTATCGAAGCCATTCATGCGCGCGATGATGTCCTTGAAATGGCAGTCGTTGGATACAATCGTGGCGGTCTGTTGGTCGAATGGCGCAACTTGAGAGGCTTTGTGCCAGCGAGCCAATTATCCCACTTCCCAACCACTCGTCATCCCGAAGCCCGACGCGAGGCGCTAAGTAACCGCATCGGCGAAAGGCTTAAATTGCGTGTCATCGAGCTAGAGCCAGATAAAAACCGCCTCATCTTATCCGAACGCGCCGCAGAAGTAGCTAACGGAAAACGACATGAAATTTTAACCGAGCTAAAAGCGGGCGACATCATCGAAGGACGCATCACCAACTTATGCGATTTCGGCGCCTTTGTTGACCTCGGCGGTATAGAAGGACTCATTCATATTAGCGAATTGAGTTGGGGGCGCGTATCCCACCCGGCCGACCTCTTGGAAAGTGACCAACTGGTGCGCGTTTGTGTTTTAGAGGTAGACAAAGATAACGCGCGCATCGCCCTAAGCATCAAACGCCTAAGACCTGACCCGTGGAAAACAGTACAAGAACGGTATCACATCGGTCAGATTGTCGAAGGCAGAGTCACTCATGTTGTTGATTTTGGCGCTTTCGCCTGCCTTGAAGAAGGCCTAGAAGGCTTAATACATATCTCCGAGTTGGCGGAAGGTAACTTTCTGCATCCCCGTAACGTTGTATCCGAAGGCGATACTATCCGCGCGCGCATCTTGACCATTGATGGCCACTCGCGCCGTCTCGGACTCAGTTTACGACTGGTTTAGCGCTAAAACACTTGAAGCGACCTATTAAAGCACCAACCCGATAAAAGGTTGGTGTTTTTATTCATGAGCCGTTTTCGGTATGAAAGACGTTATAATATAATGGATAGTTATAAGGTTGGTCTTTTGTTGAGCAGAAGAGGTCTGTAGTGAAGCAACCCCAGCACAATAAAGAAACCAGCAAAACGACAACGCCTAAATCCAATCAGCTATCCTTAAAAGGCTTTGAAGAAACCCAAACCGAACCCAAAAGCGATTCACCCGCTTATGTAAATTTCTGGAATGACCTACTCGATAGCTTGCCGCCATGGTTAGATGAAATTATTGCCATCGCCCTGCTCATATTCGGCATCTTATCGTTCATCGCGCTCATTAACCCCGCTGACGCAATCGTCGCTACAGCGTGGCGCGATATTATGACAAGCTTGTTCGGTCAGGGAAGTTTATTCATATCAGCGGGATTGTTCGCGCTAGGGGTCATTTTACTTTTACCTAAAGTCGGCGTGACGGTGCATTTCTACCCCAAGCGGATTTTGGCTATCGAAATCGCTTTTTTGGCTATCATCGCGTTGCTCCATCTGCTTAGCCCCGATACGGAGCTACGCGCAATCGCGCGCGCGGGCGAGGGCGGCGGACAAATCGGGTGGGGGCTAAGCTTGCTAGCGCATCTACTAGGACGGCCTTTGACGATATGTTTTTACGGGCTAATCCTCATCATCAGTGTGCTAACCGTTATGGGGGTTCAAAAACAACAGCTTAAAAACGTGGTGGACGCTATTCGTCTTTACTTCGACCGAGTAGCGGAGCAGAACAAAATCTCTGCAGAACCGATTAAGGTTAGCCCAACCATCATTGATGCCCCAGCTCAGGTCAAAACAGATACAGACCTCGCCAGTTACAAAAAGCGGACGCCATTCATGCGAATTCGGGCTAACCCAGAAAATATCCCCCCGGCTCTCCGCACGGCGCAAACACCAAAACCCGTTCAAACGCCCCGCCCTACTGTAGCTACTCCAGAAGCGCCGCCCAAAGACTATCCGTCTTTTTCGGGACAACGTCAATTGCGCCGCGAATTCAATTTGATTGGCGAAGTTAAACGCAAAACCAAAGATGGCGTCCAATGGGTGGAACGCCCCGATGGGCGGTTAAAACGTTATTTTTCAGTAGATAATATGCGCGAGCCTAAGCGTATTATCCGCCGAGATAAAGAATTACCCCCGCTCGACCTATTAGAGGATGTCCCGCTGAATATACCGGATGAGCAAGAAATTAATCATAACGTCGTGCTCATTGAAAATACGCTCCTTGAGTTCGACATTGATATAGATGTCGTGGATGTTCAAGTAGGGCCAACGGTCACCCAATACGCTATCCAACCTTTCCGCGAAGGCAAAGGGGGGGATTATGAACGAACGCGGGTTGGGAAAATCGCGGCCTTAGCTGGAGACTTGGCCCTAGCGCTATCTGCCAAACGGCTACGTTTAGAAACCCCTGTGCCCGGCCAAAGTTATATGGGTGTAGAAGTACCCAATAAAAATCCTAGCATTGTCGCCCTACGCTCGGTCTACGAGAGCAAAGCCTTTCAAGATGCCGCGCAAAAAACATCATCACCCCTTTTGGTGCCTTTGGGGCGCGATGTATCGGGCAAGCCTATCGCTGTAGACATCGCTACCATGCCTCACTTGCTCATCGCAGGCACGACTGGTTCGGGTAAATCGGTCTGCATCGCGGCTTTAGCTACAGCGCTCGTACTGCACAACACCCCCGAACAAGTTCAGTTAGTGATGCTAGACCCTAAAATGGTGGAATTAAGCCGTTTTAACGGACTACCCCATCTATTGGGACCGGTGGAAACGGATGCTGAACGCATCATCGAAGTGTTGCGCTGGTGTACGCGCGAAATGGATAGGCGTTATAAATTGCTGGAAGAACACGCCGCCCGCAATATAGATATTTATAATTCGCGCCAAGCCAGCCGTAAACGTGGCGGAGAACCCTTGCCTTATATCGTCATTTTCATTGACGAAATCGGCGACTTAATGTTGAACTATCAAGAAGAAACAGAAAAAAGCGTGACACGCCTCGCACAAATGGCTCGCGCTGTGGGTATGCATCTTATTGTCGCCACCCAGCGCCCCAGTGTTGATGTCATCACAGGGTTGATAAAAGCCAACTTCCCGACCCGCATTTCTTTTGCGGTCGCTTCTAGCGTAGATTCTCGCGTCATCCTCGATACCACCGGCGCAGAAACGCTTCTAGGTCGTGGGGACATGTTATACCTAGCCAATGACGCCGCAGGCCCGCGCCGTATTCAGGGCTGTTTTGTATCAGACGAGGAAGTGAGACAAGTAGTAACCCATTGGCGTAAATGGCACGAAGAACAAATCCGCGCTGGCAAGGCGCAGAAAATTGTCGCTGGGCCATGGGAACGCGGTCTTACGCGGCGCGAATTCCTCGCAGAAACAGACCCCATGCTGGAAGAAGCTATCGAATTAGTGGTAGAAACAGGTGAAGCCTCTGCCTCCATGATTCAACGGCGGCTCGGCTTAGGCTATCCGCGCGCGGCGCGTATCATGGATATGCTGGAAGAATTGGGCATTATAGGCGAACCTGTAGGCGGTGGACGTAACCGACGGGTCTTGTTCCAGCCCGGCCAAGACCCTTTCAAGAAGGTGATAGATAAACGCCAAAAAGACAATCGCATTAAAGATAACGAGTGACAAAAAAACTAGGAAAGCTGGCACAACGGGTTACTACGATGCCCACTGACACGAAATCGCTTAGCTTCACATCAGATTAGTCTGTGTTGGGGGTACAAACGGCTCTATTAACCGTGGGTCGTCATTTTTCACATTATTCACCAATGTAGAAACCGGAAATACTGTTAAAGCGTCCGCTGGCACTTGCCGCAACAGAGGCTTCAATTCCTCAGGCGGCAAGGCATCGGGCGATAACCACTTTTCATAATCAGAAGGGTCGAGGATGACGGCCATACGATGATGCAAGGGCTTAATCAATTCGTTGGGGTCGGTCGTGATAATCGTGCAAGATTGTACCCAATCCCCGTTAGGGTCTTTCCAAACTTCCCACAAGCCAGCGAACGCGAAAACGCTATGGTCATGCAACCGAATATACATCGGTTGCTTAGCGCCGGTGCTTTGCTTGGCCCACTCATAAAAACCATCGGCAGGAATGAGACAACGGCGCTTTTTATAAGCGTTGCGGAAAGAAGGTTTTTCCGCGAGCGTTTCTGAACGGGCGTTAATGAGGCTACTACCGATAGAAGCGTCTTTAGCCCAAGACGGGATAAGCCCCCAACGCATCATCGTCAACTCGTTGGGGCTTTCATTGGCGATGACGGGCACGTATTGGGTGGGCGCAATATTGTAACGCGGCATTAGGTCTACAGAAATAGCATCCAACTGAAAGGTTTGTTGGATGACTTCAGGCTCTGCTGTTAGGGTATATCTTCCGCACATAGTCTTTCACTTCTTCTTATCTTTGCCCAACTCCGCGATTTGGCGCGCTAGACCTAAAACAGCCAAGGTCAAAGCAAGAATTTGCGACGTAGGGACTTTGGGCGGTCGGCGGTCTTCATTTTCTTCTGCCGCGCGGTTGAATAGATAAGCGGCAATCAAGCCAAAAAGTGTCCCTAACATCGCCCCAGTCAAATAAATGCGGGTCTTCCAATCGGTTTCGTTAGCTGGCGTCGGTAGATTTTGGCTCATGGGCATCTTCTCCCGTGGTATTCGTCGCTTGGGAACGGTCGAATATATCAAACAAACGGCTGAAAAAAGCAAAACGTGTGCTCATTTCAATTGTACGCTGATTCAAGGCATCCGTTGCATCGGTGGCTTGTCGGTTCAATTGTTGGGATAAGCGCTCTATACGGGTCAACGGCGATTGCGCGCTATCATGCAAGCGGGTGACGCCGTACAACGCGGCCACTGCCAACAGATAGATAGGGAACAAGCACAACAATAAGGGACATAAAAAACACAATATCGTGAAATAATCCGCCACGAGCGAAACTTGTACCCGACGTGGCAACACCACTGTAAAAACAAGCACCATGACTAAAATAAAAACGAATATCATTAAACCGAAGGGCCAATAAATCTGGCGGCGCGTCTCGCGGCGATGTTGTTTTTGGGCATCGGCTATATTGGGCTGTTCGGTCATACAGCGATTCTATACTATAATGGATTGTAGATAAATCAGGTAATCAAACATCTGTTCAAAGCATAGCTTGGATAAACAAATTTTGCGAGTGCGGAATCATTCATGACGCATATTTCCCCCATTCAACAACGGTTACGGATTACCTTCGGCAAATACGGACCGCTCAAATATACGAGCAATCTCGATTTAGCAAAAGTTTGGGAACGCACCCTAAGACGCGCCAATCTACCTATCTTGTACACCCAAGGCTTCAACACCCGCCCGCGCATCCAGCTCGCCTGCCCCCTACCCGTTGGCATCACCAGCGAATGCGAAATACTCGATATTGCCCTGCGCGAAACGATAGAGCTAGACGAACTGGCAGAGAAGATTAGCGCAGTAAGTCCAGCTGGTTTGGAGATTATGCGTATAGAATCGGTGCCCATTCATGCTTCTGCCTTACAGTCTTTAGTGAGAAGCGCGGAATATCGCATTCACTTTGAAGATGGCGTGAATCTCTCGCTATTAAAAGAAAAGGTTGACCAGCTCTTGACGCAAAGCCAGTTGGTAACATCTAAAGACCGCAAGGGTCGCAAAACAGTATACGACCTACGCCCTCTCATATACGCTTTGCATGTGGACGAAGCGGGCGACCTCATCGCTCATCTGGCCGTCGGCGACCGCGGCAATCTGCGCCCAGAAGAATTATTGGCGTTGTTGGGGCTAGAAGATGCCTTCGTCAGCATCCATCGTTTTCGTTTGCATATAGAAAACCAGTAGCCACAACGCTATTTTTACGATTTCCTGACAATTCAGCCGTAACTTCAGCGGATAACTAGCGGTATCCCTAGAGAAGCGCACATCTTAACCGTCGCGCTTCTTAAAGCCGATGTATAGTAATTGGGAAAGAATCAACACAATGCCCATACTGCTACATCTTGGTGAATACCTAACATCATCGGTGGCACGCATGCAACCAAAGATAGGTTGTTATTTTCATTTATGCCTAAGGTGAATTTCGCAGTGTACGTTGTTATATGGGAGCGCTTTTCATGAATCTTCCTAAAGTTGGTCTAATTCGCCCCTTCTTCTGTACGATGCTTTTATTCGTTATTTTATCGTTCGCCATTCCTAGCGGTAGCGCTCAGGAAGCCACCCCAGAGCCGCCGACGGAAACCACATCCCCCGCCGTAGAGGTGACGCCAGAAGCGCCGCAGGACCTTATCCTACCTGAGGAAACTAGCGAGCCGCCTACTGAAGCGACTGACGAACCCACATCAGAAATTACGGCCGAGCCGCCAATATCGCCAACACTACCGCCACCGCCGACCAGCCCCTTTAGCGAAGATTTCGCCGACTGGGATGGCGCGGGTTGGTTAGTGTCTGGCTGGGCGTTGGTTACGCAAGGGGAAGAAGCTTTTCTTTCCGCAGAAGTCCCTAACGCAACCGCATCTGTGCTACAGCTCGATTGGGCGAACGTATTGCTAGAGGCTCGCCTTTGGGTGCCCATTGGCAATACAGCCGCTATCTCATTGCGCGTATCCGATAACGCTTACCGCGCGCTCTTTGATGGGCGCGGCAACGCCCGACTGTATCGCGGGGCGGAATTAGTCGCCAGCTCAGCGGTGGCAGAAGAAGCCGAAACACCGCCGCAAACAACGTGGATAGATATACAAATACAAGCCTATGACGACCAAATTTTGGTCTTCGTCAACGACGCGCAAAAAATCGTTTACAACGACCCCAACCCGCTGACCGCGGGCGCAATCGTTTTCTCTTCCGGAGAAAGCAATAGCGAATCGGTGGCGCTCGATAATCTGGTCATCACCCAGCTAGATACCCCTAGCTTGGTCGCTATCCCCACAGAAATTGCCGAAACGCCGCCGACTATCGCCACGCCGACGCCGCAGATAACCACCGAGCCGGAAACGACACCTGAAGCGGAAATCACGCCCGAAGCGGAAATCACGCCCGAAGCGGAAATCACGCCCGAAGCAGAAACGACAACCGAACCCGAAATCACGCCCGAAGCGACCGTGGAGGGCACAACTGCGCCAGCAGAAAACGCTTTGTTGAGCGAAGATTTTGAGGACGACGACCACGCCTTAGAAATCGGGCGCGGCACAAGCGTTGTGAGCGTAGACGTTGGCAGAGCGCTTTTAATGACTGTCGGCGGGTCAACACAGCCCACAGCCGCTTTGTCCATAGGCGACGCCATCATCAGCGGGCGCGCTACTTTGCTCGCTACCGACGATGGCGGCCTAAGCCTTCGCCTGCGCGAGGGCGCTAGCGGGGCTTATGAGTGGGTCATCACGCGCAACGGCGTTAGCCTCTACCGCCATGATGGCGCAGGCACAACGCTTCTAGGCGAGAGCGCCAACCCTATCGCGCTCAATCAGGCATTCGCCTTCTCCTTCAGCGCCGAAGGTGGCGAACTCAGCGCTAGCGTGGATGGCGTTATACTCCTTAGCGCCACCGACGCCAACCCCCTGCCAGAAGGCGCTTTGGTATTCGCCGTCAATGGAGAAACCAGCCTAACGCTAGATGATGTCCTCATCGTGGGCATCGCGCAAGAGGCGGTCGTGGCGGCCACCCCCGCTCCGCTCACCCTCACGCCCGAAGTCGAAGCCAAGCTCTTGTCCTCCGTTTTGAGCGATATAATCAACTTAGGGGATGACACCGACGCCATCAATGCCCTCATCGCAGAAAATCGCCTCGTCACCGACGAATTCGGCCGCATCGAGATGAATATCTACGTGGCGGAAGGCGCGGATAGCGCCCATGTCGCCCATGCCGTAGAGCTGACGGGCGGGCATGTGTTATTCGCACATGTCGGGATAGTGAGCGCCTTCGTCCCTGCAGAGGCCATCTTGCCGCTCGCCCACGCCTCCAACGTCAAGGCGCTACAACTGCCTTTGCGGGCCACGTCAACCGGCCCAGAGTTGAGCGGCGCGCAAGCGCCGGCCGGCACGGTATATACCGAAGCCTTTGATTTGCTCGGCATCCAAGATTGGCATGCGGCGGGCGTGTTGGGCGCGGGGGTGCGAATTGGCGTGATTGATACAGGCTTCGTAGGGCTATCTACCAGCAACCCAGAAACGCCCTCATCCTGCGTGAGCGATGCCACCCCACCCACGGGCATGGGGACGGGCAATCACGGCGTGAACATGGTCAACATCATCTGCGACATCGCCCCCCAAGCCGATGTTTTCGTCTACCGAGCGTATGATACCGCGTCGTTATACGACGCCATCACCGACGCCCGCAACGATAATATGAAAATCATCGTCATCGGTTTCGACCTCGGCGCGTGGGCTAGCCCCGGCGATGGCACGCTCGGTTATGGATCTCCCGAAGACCCTTATCAAGCTATCACCGCCGCCCGCAACAGCGGTATCGTGGTCATTGCTCCTGCTGGCAACAACGGGGATGACAAATACCGTAGCTATAACTATACCGGGGGCGGCGCAACAATTAACTTCAGCGGCGTGCAAACCGGCGGCTACGTCAACGTCAGCTGGAATAATTGGGGTAGCGGCGGTTTAACAGTGAACGCAAGTGGCATCGGGAGCGCTAACACAAGCGCCGGATTTTCTGGTCGGCAATTTGGCCCTTGTACTGGTGGCCCCTGTAGCGGCTCCATTAACATCAGCGGCGGTGGGTCCTTCCTCGTGCAGGTGCAAGTCACCAGCGGGAGCATCGGTTCTGCGACAGGCGTCACCCAAAACACCGCCACGGGCACGCTCGCCCGCCCGGCCGATTCTACAGCTGTCATCGCGGTGGGGGCCGTTTGCTACGAAAATGAGGAAAACTTCCCCCTCTTGCCAGATAGCTCCTTCGGGCCGCGTTTTGGCCCCGGCGGAACAGCGCCAACAGCTAACGAGAACAACTTGATAAAGCCCGAAATCTTAGGGCCCTCTCTCGTCTCTACAGACCTCGTCGGTAGCACCGTTGAAGGGCAAGGGTGTGACCCCAACCAACCCGGCTTTGAAGCATTCGGTGGCACATCCGCGGCTGCGGCGCATGTGGCGGGCATGGCCGCCTTGCTCATCGGTAGCGATAACGACGAATTCAACGCCTTTTTGCTCAGCAATAGTAGCGCCGTGCGCGAAATCAAGCGCTACATGATGACCCACAGCGCCGATATGCCTTTCGGCGACGCTTCGGGCAATCCTTATATCGCCAACTGCAAAGCCGATGCCGCCAACATCGCGGACGATTGCTGGGGTTGGGATATGCAATTCGGCGCGGGCCTTTTCATCCTCGGCGAACCAGACTATCCATGGACACAAGCCGTCAATCCTACGGCCGATGCAACAGGGGTGGATTTAGACAACGTCACGGGCAATGACTGTACGGCAGACTTCATCTACGTGGGCCAAGGCGCGCCGTTCATCGTGGGTGGTAGCGCCAGCGGACAAATCAACCAAGATGGCACAAAAGAGAAGCCTTTCGCATCTATCGCCCAAGCGGCCAACTTGGCGGATGAAGATGGCGATTGCGTCGTGGTCATGCCCGGCGAATACGTCACCCCTCTACACTTGCAGAATATCCCCGCGGGCGTCATCATCACCTCTTACCGCGAGGCGGCCGGGCTGGAATTCAACCCGACGCACCTGCGGGCGGGGGTAGGGTATTTACGCGACTTCGATGGGGGTACATGTGAGACATCTGAAGGTGAGACATCTGAAGATTGTATAGAGGGCGCCATCTATTATGATGGTGTGACCGATGTGGCCTTCAACGGGTTCATCATACACGACACGTCGGTATTCAATACAGGTGTCTATCCTCCGCCACATGCGGTGGTCTTCGACCGGGCGAACAATTCGCTCTTTAGCGCGAACACGCTGAACGGCTGGATTATAGAAGATACAGAGACTCAAATCATCGTCCCCGCAACGACGCCGGCGACTACCGGCGTCCGCATCGAGAACAACACCTTCAGCAACAATGCAACTATAAATGATGTGCCAATTAATATTGAGGTCAGGAACGCGGGCAGTCTGTCAGCGCCCATCATCATCAAAAACAACATCTTTGATACCAATGATGGGGGCAACGAAGGTACAAATCTGTGGATTCCCGCGACTATCCGCTCTGATACCAGTTACATCAGCATCTTGAGCAATGTCTTCATCAATAACGAGGGCGAAACCATCGTCCAAACGAAAACCAAGGCCGCAACCGATCCTCACGAAACGCGCATGTTGGGCAACCTCTTCCAAGAGAACGTGGTCTCGCCGCGCGGATCAAGCGATGACCCCGGGCCGTTGGTGAATCTGTTCTATAATGCGAACTTCTATTTCATCAATAACTCGGTCATCGCCAACACCATCACCCAATCAGGGGCTTCCTCGGCGATTATTGGGCGTGGCTATAATAATCCCCTCAGCATTGAAGGTAGTCTGAACTCTAATGAGGCACGTTGGGAAATTCACAACAATCTCGTCTACAACAACACTGTCAGCGGGCCCTTCGTCAAAGACCTCGCTGGTGTTATAGGCAATGATGCGCTATGCCGCCACATCGGCGACACAACAGCGCCACCCAACAACAGCGACGACCTCGGCGCGACGTATAACTGGTTCTATGGCAACATTTGGTTCGGCTTCGGCGCGTGCCAATACGTCATCGAGGGGCCCAATGGCAACACCATGGACGATAACCCCGATGGCTTCTTCCTCGGTCAAAAGGCCGGCGTCCAGCTCGATAGTGAGTGGGAATATTACGCGCTAGCCTATAATGAAAGTGATGTCCCCTCTCCGGGTATTGACGCGGGGAATAACAACGTGGCGGGCGGCGGCATCGTTGGGGTGGCCCCCTTCGATAAAGACGTCAACGGACAAACCCGCTTGACAGACGGCAACTTGCCGCCCGACAGCATAGATACTGTGGATATCGGGGCCTTTGAATTCTCGCCCATTCGCATCAACTTCAACGACCCGCAGACCGAGAGGTGTTGCTTAATCCTCGGCCCCTTCCTAGAAGATGGCGGCCCAACCAACACAATCCCCTTCGTCATTGACCTTGGGCCGTATGT
Source organism: Anaerolineaceae bacterium (assembly GCA_037441665.1). Lineage (GTDB taxonomy): Bacteria > Chloroflexota > Anaerolineae > Aggregatilineales > Phototrophicaceae > JBBIRQ01. Next base: position 160,849 of record JBBIRQ010000009.1, read on the forward strand.
GGAAGGTGGCTTTGGCGCGTTGACCTATCGCATTGATGATAAGCTCCCCGGCATCACCGAATTCCCCTTGAATTATGGCACCTACTGCGGGCCGCAATTCGCGGGGACGCGCGGCCTGGTCATCAATGGCTCGGTAGCGTCTTACTGCCCGCCGCGTCACTTCTACACAGATAACGCTGAACCCACAGTGCCGGATTATGTGCGCTTCACTTTCACGGTGCAGGATTCCAGCGGCGCTAGCGCCACCGGTGAGGTGCGCTTCAATATCAACCCGCAACCCGATAGCAACATCAACGGGGGCGTTATTGGCGACCAAACGCCCAGTAACAACGACATCTTCGAGGTCTCGGTCAACATTGATACAACGCTCACCTCAAATATCATTGATGTGCAATTGCGCCCGTTTGTCCGTTTCAACAACTTCTTCTTCTCCGAGACGGGCAATAGCGAATTCGCCAATCGGGTACAGTACCCCTTCACCTACGCCTTCGCGTCGGTCAACGACCCATCCAGCATCTTGAACGGCACACCTAGCGTGAATGCGACCACGGGCGTTATCACGCTGGATATGAAAGGCGTGCCGGGCACCGTGACCGTGTTCTACAACGTCACCGACGACAACGGCACGACCAGCACGAATAATCGGTTGACTGTGAACGCGATCAGCCGCGTGCCAGTGGCTGGCCTGCACGACGATACCAGCTTCGCCTTTGAATACGATAACACCACGCTAGCCACCAATAGTTGGGATGCCATCAATAGCCCCAACAACATCAACAACACCCTGCATATCACCCGCGCGTTGAACGACCGCGCCAAATTCGCCTTCATCGGCAAAGGCTTCGTGCTCTACATGCAACCCAACGGGACGAGCAGTTGGGAGCTAAAGGTTGATGGCTTCACCGTCAGCCCATGGACGCCCTTCACCCTGCCGGACCGAATTTCTACAGCGACGCCGCCCGATTTGCCCGGCGTGACCTGCACCACCCAAGCCAACGCCAGCGTAGACCGCATTTTCAATTCGGGTTCAGCGGCTTATACCGTGACCTGCAACGGTCTTTCCGATGAACGCCATGATGTAGAAATCATCAACCGAGAAGCGAAATTGCTACAAGTAGATGCCTTTAGCATCATCCGCGATGTCAGTAGCGACGATGTCCTGCAACCAGGCTTCCACGATGTGGACGAAAATACCTTCATCACCGCTTTTGACGCCGCAGGCTGGACGGAATTATTCGACACCCGCATGAGCAACCGCCTTGCCCGCATCCGTACCACCAATGGCGGCAATGTCGAATTCTTCATCCGCAATGCTACAGGTTTTGCGGTCGGCACAGTCCTAGAGACTAATGGCGCGCAATATGACATCTGCGTAGAGGGCGTCAACCCTGCCGTGCCCAAAGTATGCCAACGCTACAACAATAGCTTCGGCGCGGGCAATACCCCGACCTACGGCGTCTTCCGCCCATTCTGGGGTTTGGACACCGCAACGCTCTATAGCGTGACGCTAGAAAATATCGTCGTACCCGCCGGCGGCCGCGCCGTCTTCGATAGTCTGGTCGTCTTCGACATTCAATCCTCTGGCCCGCTCGCCTTTGGGTCTACCGAAGATAACGCTGTAGGTCCCTTTGTCCTCGGCAACGGTCTAGAAGATAGCTGGGCCCTAGACGCCAATTCGCGCGTGGGTAGCAACAATTCCGCAACCAATATCGCTAAAGGCATTGTCGCCGCAGGGCCCTTTGTCGGCTTCCGCGTCCCAGCAGATGCCGATACGATTTACTGGCAACGAGTATCCACCACGCGCGATAGCTCCGCCATCATGATTTGCGTAGACCGTGCTCTGGGCGAGGGGCCAACCAACAATAACGGAAATTGCATCATCGCTAACCTAAAAGCCAAAAACGATGATACCGCTTCCGTGAAGTACCAGCGCGTCGAAGCAGACGGCACGTTAACCAATGTCACCAATACCATCATCAGCCCCGTGCCCAGCACAATTGTTATCGAAGAATCGCTGTTCCGCGAACCGTGGGCAGGCACCACTGAACACAAAGTAGAAATTTTCAGCCTCCTCAACGAGACGTGGAATCTCGACCGCGTTATCGTACTGGATAGAGACGAGCCGCTTGTGGCGGGCGCATATGAGGAATTCACGCGCAACCTGCTGTTCTTCGACGGCGGAGATTTGACCACGCCCATTAACCCAACTTACAACACACCCAACCCCGGCAATTTCGTCTACGTAGCCGACAGAACCACGACACGCGCATCAGGTGGTGGCTATGTGTCCACAGACGGACTTGGCGATGCTATCTTCTTCAGCTTGGAAGGCGTTGGTTTTGCGCCCCGCTTCCGCATAGAGAATAAAGCCGATGCGGTCAACGTGTGTTGGGTATCCGACCCCGGCGGCACAATTAACGATGCCGATGGCGTTTTGAATAACCCATCTGCAACTTGCCAAATTTTCGATAACCAAAACAACCGCGCCACCGAAAATGTCGCCCGCAGCATTTTCACCCTCAAACGGGGGCGCTACGCTGTAGCGATTCAATCGCTAGGCGATAATTTCGACCCCGCCGCCCATGTGGCTAGCGCCCTGCCCATCACGATGATATTGGATGGCATCACTGTCTACGATGCAGATTACGATGCGCTCAACCTATTGACGCCGGGAAGCCGCTACGAAGGTAACTATCTCGATAGAGACAATAGCAACAACTTCATCTATTTCGGCACGGGCTGGTCGCATACCACAGGTAGTCGCGCTACCGCCTACTCCGCTAGCAATTACGATTCCATCCGTGGCGTGCCGGGGGCTGGCGTTGTCTTCAAAACAGATGGAGCGGATGCGATCGTCCTATATCGCAGTCTCTCTAGTAGTAGCGCGCCAACGCTCATCTGTGCGGCCGAAGATACGGGCGGGCCAACATACATCAATCAACAATGTTCGGTCGTGAACAACACCGGTAGCGGCGCACAAAAGCCCTACGTCTTCTACCTGACCGATGACCCCTTCAGCGGGGGCACGCCGGGCACTTATATCGTATCTACCAGCACCCTGTCCGATGGCGCTTACATCTTCGATGCTATCGAGCCGGTGGATGTCCAAGCGTTAACGCCCGGCATCTACGACGACAGCGCTTCGGGCATCATCTACGATAGCGTGTACGAGAATTTGGTGCGCGATGGCGATATGGAAGTCGGCGGCTACTGGACAGCGACAGGCACGACCATCACCCAATCCACTGTACGCTTCACCGGACGCAATTCAATTTTGGCGACTAGTGCACCCAACGGTAGCACCGTCAACAGCGCAACCTTCGACCTTGTCAATGGAGAAACGTATACAGCCATCGCGCGGGTGTACGTGACGAGCGGCGAGGTTCGCATGCAAATGAGCGGCGTTCCCGAATTCGGCACACCGCCGACGAGCAACGGCATCACCGGCAAATGGGTGACACTGCGCCAAGATTTCACAGCGACAGCCAATCATAATGATGTTCGTTTGCAAATTGCCCCCGATGGCGTCACATCTACCTTCAACGTAGATGACGTCTACGTGATCTATGGCGGACGGTGGAATACTGTCTCTAAAGGTGGCACTTACGGCGGCTCCATCAGCCAAAGCCAAACACACGGGGCAACCATCGAATTTGCTATCACCAATGCAACCGGTTTTGAATTTGGCACGCAAGTAGATAAAGACGGGGGCGAATACGAAGTTTGCTACGGAACAAGCGCCCAATTCATGGGCGGCACGGAAAATTGTTTCGTCTTCCAAAACGAAAACTTGCGCGCGAACAGCACCATCAGCCGTAGTTTCGCCAACTTGAACCCATCTAACACCTATCGGGTTATCATCCGCGATGTTGAAGATGGCTTCACAGTGCTCACGTCAAACACCACGACCATCCGCCGTTCCGCCAACTTGGTGGGTAAAGTCGCTTTAGACTTTGTCCGTGTTTGGAACGAGGATACGCCGGACGTTGTGCCAGCGGGCACTTACAACGATAACGCTAACATGCAGTTCATGCCGGCCGAAAATTGGTTAACAGTGGTTGGGCGTACAGCATCGCGTTATAGCGGCCAAAATTATACAACCGTGGTTGACGCGAGCGGACGCACCAGCCGTTCCTTAGCGGGTCAAATCGGCATTCTCAACATCGGCACAGATACTTTTAATGCGCCCGCCACCATCATCCTAGATGTTTACAGCGCCACTTCCAGCAATAGCGACCAGCTATTAGCCTGCGTCGGATTGGCAGAAGGTAAGGTGGTCTACGATGGCGCTAAATTCTCGGTGGACGAAAGCGGCCACGATACGGACGGCGCAGATAACTGTACACTTGTGGATATGCGCCCCTCTAGCAAGCTCATATTCAACAGCGGTAATTTACCGTTGTTGGGTGATACCAGCGCTGACCGCATCTTCACCTTCCGGACGTTGACCGCTGGAACGGTGATTATTGACGGTTACCAAGTGCTCTACGGCACAAGCCTAACAGAAGGCTACTTTGAAGAAGCCATCGGTTTCTCTGACGACGGTTCCCAAGTCATCACGCTATCGAATGATGCCCACTGGACGCTGACCAAGAAAAGCTCTTACAGCGGTGGCTCGGCCCTTGTTACAACAACCGATAACGCCACCCTCAGCTTTGACTTTGTGGGTAGCGGTGTTTCCATCATCACACAAGGCGCAAGCAATGGCGGCACTGTAGATGTCAGCATCAACGGGCCATTCAACTACACGTTCAACAACGTCAGCACAACGGGTAGCGGCATGATGGCTCTAACCTTCGCAGGTTTGCCGCAAGGGACATACACAGTCACCTTGACGGCCAGTATCACAGGTAGCCAATCGGTCACGGTAGATGCTATCGAGGTATACGGGGCTTTGGAAATGCTGGGCAGTCTATACGATGATAACGAAAAGACTGCTAGCGGTGATTTGGTGCTCAATTATGGGCCGAGCGTCAACAGTTGGACGTTCTTCAGCGGGTCGCGGGCGAATGGCTTCTTGAACCAAACCTATCACCAAACGTCCACCCTCGGCGGGACGGTATCGTTCCGCACGACGAATGCCAATCGCATCGCCGTACTCTATAGCTCACGCTCTAGTAGTACTAACGTAGAGATATGTTGGACCAACGAGGCGACCGGGAATCGTACCTGCAATACCTTCTCCCCTGCGGGCACGACGCGCTATACCAGTGCTTCGCCCACGCCGAACACCGGCACTTACAGCGTGAGCATCACAAACTTAGTGGCTGGACGCACTCTTCAGTTGGATGCTATCCAAATCTTAGAAGGCAGTCTGGCTGAAGGCATGTACGACATTGACTATCTCCATAACGAGATTAGCCCCAGTGCCTTTAGCCCGACATTGGGTTCATGGACGCTCAACACCAGTCAAAGCACTGCCATCGGTTTGCCGGGGGCGATTATGCGCTTCAGCTTTGATGGTATCGGTATGGGCATCATCCTGAACGAGAGCACATCGAGCGGGTCGAACCAATACACAGTGTGTATCTCTACCAATGCCGCCTATACACCTTGCGATGTGGTCAATGAAGTAGTCGCTATCGCGGGCAATGGTGAGCGGTCGTTGAGCTATATGGGCTTGCACAATGGCGCAGGCAACGACGCCACCTATTACGTGACGCTGACGAATTCCGCCACTAATGGCCGCAACCTAACCGTTAAAGGCGTCCACATCCTCGGCGCCGATGCAACGTTAGAAATTGCCGATACATCGCTATACGAAAACACATCCGCTCAATTGCAATACTTCCCATTTGGTATGATGACAGAGGTCACCGCGCGTAGCGGGCCATCTGGATTAAGCCAACATATCGGTAGGACACGTGGTTCAGGCGTATATTTCGAGTTCGATAATTTCAGCTTCGACAGCATCAATGGTTCTGAACCCGGTTTTGAATATGTGCGGGAGCTATCTTCACGGTATGGTAACGCCCGCGTCTGTTATGGCGAGATTGGCGGGACGAACACGATAGCAGGGCGAGCCACCAATCTGTTCTGTGATAGCCCCATCAGCAACAATGGGCGCGTTTACCAAGGGTCTACGCCGTTCAACCCTGCCGATGATGGTATCACCTGCACCAATGGGTGTTGGGTGTTCATCGAAAACTTAGATGGCAAAGACATCTCGGTAGATTTCGTGCGCTTGTTCGATACCACCTTACCCATCCTGAACAGCGGCTATTACAATGATACGCATCCCTATTTATCATACGACGGCAGTTTTGCCCCCTTCAGCGATACCAAAGCTACCGGCGGCGCTGTGTCTCGGACCACTACCGTTGGCGATGGGATGTTCTTCTTCATGTACGGTTCTGGGTTCTCGATTCACTTCACGGCTGAACGTGATGCCGATGTGGTCAATATCTGCGCGGTTCGTTACAACCCCAACGACATTGCCCTAGACCCAACCAGCAAAGCGGATATTATGAGCAATCCCGCCTTTGCCGCCGACCGCATTTGCCAATCGTTCGATAACGAGCGCACCAGTTCGCTATATAATGTCGCCCGCACCACCTTAGGGCTAGAACCGAACTATTACGCCGTAGCGGTCGAAATGGGCGCAGATAACTTCTTGCCCGCGCCCCATACTACCGCATTGGGTATGGAAATTGATGGCGTGACTATCTACAACGACGGCTTTGAGTGGATTAACCCGTCTGCGGCTTTCATCAATACCGACTATCTCAACGTCTTGACCGTTGGCACTCGTTACGAGCCGAGCTTCGCCACAACCAATCTGGACAAGAATTTCTTGTATATTGGCACGTGGACTTCAGTCAGTGGCACTAAAGCCCGCTCACAGTCGGCCACCAATTACGACGAGATTAAGCAATTCGGCGGGGGTGTTGTCTTCCGCACCAATAATGCTAATGCCTTGACGCTCTATCGCAACGCCAAGAAAGACAATACGCCTATATTGGTCTGCGCGGCGCCCATGGTAGATACAGACGGTGGTGCCGGCTTCGCTTGGGAAGCGGACTTAGCTCAACAAGCTTGCGCCACCCTCTATAACGATAGCGGGACCGGCACCTCCCAGCCCATCAGTTTCCAATTCAACCAAACGGGTAACACTGGGCCGCACGTGGTCTCAATAACAACCCTAACCGCCGGTTCATTCATCTTTGACGCTTTAGAACTCGGCGTGGCCCCCGATATTGACAGCGGCTCAGGCACCAATGCCCTCACGCCCGGCTTGTATGAATCCACCGATGCGGCCATTTTCTACAACCAAAGCTACATCAACCTATTGCCCGCGGGGAATATGGAATTGGGAGCAAGCGATACCCGAAATGATGGCCAATATTGGGACAATATCCCAGATAACGCCCCCGATACCCACGCCAGCGGTAGCACGCGCTTTGAGGGTCGCTATTCAAGACAGGTCATTGGCAACAAAACCGAAGGTATTGAATATGCCGAGGACATCACCTTCTTGGATGGCCAGACGTATACCATCATCGCTCGTGTTTTCGTTCGCAAGGGTAAATTCGCCATGCAATTGGCAGATGACCCGACAACGCTAGTGGAAACCACAACAACCTTCTCATGGGAAACGTTGCGAATTGACTATCGTCCTATTGGCGATTTGACAACACGCTTGCAATTTGTGGTGACCGCAGTATCTAAAGGCGTGGGCGAAGCCTTCATTGATGATGTCCAAATCTTGCAAGGCGGACGTTGGACACAAATCTTCGGGCGGTACAGCAATGGCAACTACATGGAAAGCGCCAGCCATGGCGCAGAAGCGCTCTTCCAATTCACTGGCGGCGGGTTCGAGGTGGGTACTATCTATAACCCTGCCGGTGGCGAAGCGCGTATCTGCTATGGCGACCCAACCGATTATCCCGATAATTGGCCGGCGAACGCCAACTGCTTCACCTACCAGCACGAAGCATCTAAAGCGGTGAATACAGCGGCACATCTCGTCGCCGGTTTGCCCTTGGATACATACCTTGTGACGATTACCGATGTCGAAGATGGCTATAGCGTTTTGGCCCGCAATGCCAATACACTTTCCCGCGCTTCACGTTATCCGGTTGGTCGCATGGCGATAGACTATATCCGCATCTTCGACGATAGCGCCCCGCCAGTCGCCAGCGGCAACCAATATGAAGATTATGCGACGGACGCCAATAACAAAACCTATCTCCAATTCTATCCCGAAAATCGCTGGAGTTACTTCTCTGGCAATGCGGGACGCGGCTACAGCGGGAATAGCTTCGCCGCTATCGTGGACGATAATATCCGCGTATCGTCCAATTATCCCGGCGCGGCCGCCAGAATAGATATAGAGGTGCCGGCTACAGTGGGTAATGTCAATGTCACGGTTTATACAGGCAAGCCCGGCAAACGCACTACAGACTTGCTACTCGTCTGCGCGATGGATAATATCGGTGGTATTATCAATGGCGGCGTCATCGGTGAATTGAAGTGGGACCTCACCAACAAATACTACCTCAATCCGAATGTAGATAGCTCTTGTGCGCTGGTGAAGACCCTACAAACAGATGCCCAATTCACGGTGAGCGCGAACGATATACCCTTGCTCATCTCCGATAACGACGAAGATAAAGTCATCACCCTACTAATGCAACCGCTCAGCGCCGGCGAGTTCCGTATTGATGGCTACCAGATTATGTTCGGCGACCGTCTCGCCCCCGGCCTGCACGATGAATTCCTGCCAGAAAGCCTACTCGACTTTGAAGGCGACCTCATCCGCACGGGCACTTGCAACAACCTCACCCAATGGTGCTTAGTTAAGAACTCTCGCGCCTATGGTGGGTCGGTAGCAGAAACGCGCGGGTTGAATAATACGCTCTCCTTTAATTTGCGGGGAACGGGCTTCTCTATCATCACCAATACCGATACGCGCGGTATCAACTTCCGCGTCTGCTACAAATTAGCGTCTAGCGCCCTTGAATATCCCGTTATCGGTAGCGAGAACCCGGCCCCGAACATCGCCAATGGCGAAATTTACTGCGAGCGGCTGACTACAGATACCACAGCGAGCGATTGGAATACGATTACACCCGACCGCGCTATCCCGCGTAGTGGGTCGCAATACGGATTTGCTTTCTACGGCTTGCCGCTGAATGAGTACTCGGTAGAAGTGCGCGTTGCAGATACCAGTATTGCCTCATCGGATAAACTCCAGATTGATGCCATAGCCGTCTTCGGCGATGTTACAGCGCAAGCGCCACTGAACGGCGGCATGTACGATGATACGGAATCTCGACTGTTATACGAGCCATTCCCGTTCTGGTCGGCGGAAAACACCAGCCGCAACGGGCCGCCTAAAGGTCCGTACAACAAGACAGAACATGCGGCGCTCAATGCAGGCACTATCATGCAGGCCCGCGTGAATGGTAACCAATTCGTCCTATATCAAACAGTAGATACGCGCAACAGTAGCGAGGTCCGCATCTGCTTGACCGTGACATCGGATGTCGTCCACTGTGGCACCTACGGCGAAACCGATATTCAAGCCCTGCAAATATCGGACTTCAGCCAGAATGGCAAGCGTGTATACTTCACCCCGACAGTATTTTATGGTCTGGGCGATGGCTCTCACCCCGTCATCTTCGAGAATCGGAGCCATGGCCAACGCATGAGTATAGACGCGCTATTCGTCCCCGAAGAATAACCGTCTAAGCTTCGGCAATGCTAAAAAGGGCTGGCCCTAACAAGGTCAGCTCTTTTTTTGTACAATCAAATATCTATACACGCAAAGGCATTTTTATGAAACAAGCATTACACCTATCGCCCGAAGTCGCCGAAGCGCTAAAAAATCGGCATCCTGTGGTGGCGTTAGAATCCACCCTCATCACACACGGATTGCCATATCCCGTCAATGTGCAGACAGCGCTAGCCATGGAACATGCCGTGCGTCAATCAGGCGCTATCCCGGCGACAATCGCCATCATAAAAGGGCGCATCATAGTAGGCATTACAGCGGATGAGATGGAACAACTCGCAAAAGCGCCATCTGATAGCATCCGTAAATGTAGCCGACGAGACTTCGCCATTGCTGTGGGGCTTTGTGAAAGCGCGGCAACGACTGTGGCGGGAACAATGATTGTGGCGCACCAAGCGGGTATTCCTGTTTTTGCTACGGGGGGTATTGGAGGCGTTCACCGTGGGCATCCTTTCGACATATCGGCAGATTTGATTGAGTTAGGGCGCACGCCGGTTGCCGTAGTATGCTCTGGGGCCAAGTCCATCCTCGATTTGCCCGCCACGCGAGAAGTTTTAGAAACACAGGGTGTGCCGATTATCGGTTACAAAACGGATAACTTGCCCGCTTTCTACGCGCGGAATAGCGGCTTGCCTATAGATGCTCGCGTAGATACCCCCCAACAAGCGGCTCAGATTATCGCCGCCAGCTTTCAACTACAGATGGAACACGGCATTCTATTCACTGTCCCCGTGCCGGCCGAAGCAGAATTATCAGACGACATTAGCGAAAATGCCATTCAACAAGCCACAAGCGAAGCGGACGCGCAAGGTATACACGGCAAAGCAGTAACGCCCTTCATCCTCTCTCGCGTCGCCCAAATTACCGAGGGGTTATCTATGAAGGCAAATACCGCTTTGCTCATCAACAATGCGCGTACAGGCGGCGAGATTGCCTTAGCGTTATCACGCCTTCTATGACTTATGTCTCCCGAAATTGTTGGCGTGGGTTCTATTTTCATAGATGATATTGTCCTGCCAACGGGCGAAACCCACATGGGTACGCTAGGCGGTGGCGTCCTTCACGCGCTCATGGGCATGGTTCTATGGGACGAGTGCCCCGGCATCGTCGGGTTAATCGGTGACAATCTGCCTTCCGAAGCGCTAGCTTTCATCCGCCGACATCTCGATACACAGGGACTCATACCATTACCGATTCCACAAGCGCGCGCATGGCAACTTTTTGAAGAAGATGGCCGCCGCACGGAGGTACCGCGCGTCGCAGACATTCGCCCCTTCGTGCGAGGGCCGCAACCCGACCAATTACCCCCAGCCTATCGCCGCAGTCAGGCTTTTTATCTCCTCCAAGATTTTGTTGGTGTGCGAAATTGGCGCAAAGCTATACACGGTTTTGTTTTTTGGGAACCCTTACAACAAGTGATGTTGCCCGAAAATCGCCCCGCCATGCATGAGGCGCTCTATCATGGCGATATTGGCGTCATTTCACCAAACCTGTTAGAAGCGCAAGCAATATATGGTATAGCGCCACCTGACGATTTAATTCAGGCTTTATTCGACGATGGAGCGAACATCGTCGCCTTACGAATGGGCGAACGCGGCTCGCGCATCGCCAATAAGCACACGGGCGAATGCTACGATATTGCGGCGCTATCTGCCAATATCGTTGATGTTACAGGGGCGGGGAATACCTATTGCGGGGCGCTCTTGCTCGGCCTGATGCGCGGCAAAACCCTATTAGAAGCCGGTTGTATGGCCGCTGTAGCGGCTTCGTTCTGTATTGAGCAAATCGGCGTGCTTAACCCCGATGCTGTTCATCAAGACGAGCGCGATAAACGCTATCGCGCCTTGCTCGCCGCTTGTCAACCTTAGCCCTTCGTCTCGCGCAGATAAAAAAGATAATCTTGTTCAATGGTCGGGCCGCCTAGCGTATGAATCATGGCTAGAATCTGTGCGCGGTGGTCTGTGCCATGATTGAACACCTGCAACAAAATTTGCCCGCGGCGGTTCTGGCCAGTATTGCCGTTCGTCATCCGATAAGTGAACGCATCATAAAACGTCGCTTCTGGTTGTCGTTGGATATGAGCGCGCAACTCTTGGCTGATAGCCTGCCAATGATTCCATACGTCGGCACGAGTGGGGTAATCCTGTGGGCGCAACATCGCCGTTGGCATTTCGCCTTTTAAACGCGCTAACCATATCCACTCCGCGCTCATGGTGTGGACCACTTGATTATGAATAGAGCCTACAGAATAGGTTAACGGCTCGTAAAACTGCGCTTCTGCCAGCGCCATCACACAATCCCAAACGCGGTTATTCGCCCAAATATGATAGTCTGCTAATTCACAAAGCGTCTCTTTATTCACCCTTTTTACTCCTCATCTGTCAGAATTCTGCCACTTGCCAAATATCTAAGCCGGTATCGCATCCAATGATTAAGGTGGTGCCATCTGCGCTCAGCCGTGCCATATCGGGCACACGATTACACGCGCGATACGGTCCAAGGTCTATCCGTTCGCCACTAGCGATGTCCCATGCATACACATGAGGTTGAAAATCCAGATTGACCGCCAAAATTACATCGGCATTGGACGATAAAAACATAAATTGCATATAACTGCCGTCGAGGTCGGCCACTTTATGATTCTCGTTGGTTTCAAAATTGAGCAAATACAAACTATCATTGGCATTATCTCTCCATGCCAAATGGGTTGCCCTGTGATTGATGTTGCCAAAAACAGAAGGCTCACCGACGCCATTATTCACCTCTGCCAAGAGTTCCCCTGTTTGGATATTCCATAGCTTGACAACGCCCGTTAGGTCAGAGGTGACGACATATGGTAAGTGAACTCGCCCAATCCGCACGACGGCTTCAGGGTCTTCAGCAGGCGCATAAGGGAGTGACAAGACGCTATCAGCGTTTAGCTGTAGGGGAACAAAGTTTTGCACAACTTCGCCAATCGTTGGCATCGCCATAACTACCGCTTGATTTCGCTCATCTAATAAATTGGCTTCTAGCCACGCACGACAAGAAAAGGTATCCTCGCTGTCGGGGCAATCTCCCCAGATGCTCTTTGCTTCAATATCCGCGCCTAGTGCAACACCGCCACCCCACCCCCCGTAAAGCGACAAATTATCATATGTCAGATAGGTAACGCCATTCTTGTAATAAATCGTCGCTAAAAAATCGTCGATAAATACAGCATCAATTAATACGGTTGTCGCTAAATCCTCGCCATAAGCTAACGGGTTTAGATAAGTGACGATTCTATCTTTTTGGACGGGGATTAATGTTTTTTCATGGTCCAATACGACGAATGTATTAAGCTGATTATCAGCCGTGAACCAACCGGTATCAAATTGGTGCACAGAGATAAATGGTTCAGGGTGTTGCGGATTTTTAGAAGGGATAATGAACCCATCTGCGAAAGTAATCGTCTGAACAGATTGCAACTGTCGGACATTGTGGATAGTGATTATTTGCTTTGAATCCGCTTGCGACCATACAGGGCGGCACCATATCAAAAGCGCAATGATAACCCACATCTGAGTTTTGTACTTCATCATTACTACAAATCCTCATCCCTATTCGTTATAATCCCCGTACCAGCCGAAAAACCGCTGTCTTCATGAAACTCAACTTTTTCTAGGAGCGCGCTATGCAACCGCACCAGATTGAACGCCAGCTCGACCGCATCTTACCCAAAGTGGAAAAGCCGGGGCGCTATGTCGGCGGTGAGTATAACAGCATTGTCAAAGATTGGGACGCGATAGACATAAGAGTAGCGCTCGCTTTTCCGGATATTTACGACCTCGGCATGTCTAACTTAGGTATCATGATACTGTATCAACAAGTGAATGCCCAGTCGCACATGCTCGCTGAACGTGTTTTCAATCCTTGGGTAGATATGGAAGAACAAATGCGTCAGCATCAAATCCCCTTATATTCTCTGGAAACCAAACACCGTATTCTTGATTTCGACTTATTGGGCATTAGCCTGCCTTACGAACAGTTATTCACAAACATATTGAATTTGATAGATCTTGCAGGGATGCCCGTCTTAAGCGCAGAACGCGATGAACGCTATCCACTCATCATCGCTGGAGGTCACGCCTGTTATAATCCCGAACCCATGGCTGATTTCATTGATGCTTTCGTCATCGGCGAAGGAGAAGAAATCATCGTGGAAGTGGCCGAAGTGATAGGGCGCTTGCGCGGCCAACCTCGTGAGCGACAGTTGCGCGAACTCGCCAAAATTCAAGGTGTTTACGTTCCGCGTTTTTATGATGTCGTGTATAACGACGATGGCACAATCAACAGCGTCACGCCTAACATCCCTGACATTCCCAAGCGCGTCCTCAAGCGGATTGTGCCCGTTCTGCCCAAGCCATTCACTAAGTTTATCGTCCCTAATATTGATACGGTGCATAATCGCGCGCCCATCGAAATTATGCGTGGGTGTACGCGGGGTTGCCGTTTTTGCCATGCAGGCATGATTACACGCCCTGTCCGCGAGCGCCCCGTAGCAGAAATTATGGAAGCTATCGCAGAAATCATTGAAAATACGGGGTTTGAAGAAATTAGTTTGCTTAGCTTATCATCATCGGATTATATCTGGGTTAAAGAACTGGTCACAGAGGTCAACCGCGTCTATAGAGACGCTGGCTTATCTATGAGCCTACCCAGCTTACGCATAGAAACAGCTAGCGCCGAGTTGCTCGATGCTCTGGGTGATACCCGCCGCAGTGGCTTCACCTTCGCACCCGAAGCGGCTACGGAACGCATGCGCGACATCATCAACAAATATGTGCCAGATGAACAAGTTCTAGAAGCCGCCCGCGCCGTCTATTCACGGGGTTGGCGCACAATTAAGTTTTACTTCATGATTGGCCATCCCGAAGAAACCTTAGAAGATGTGCAAGCCATCATTGACTTGTGCAAAGCTGTGCTCAAAGAAGGCCGCCGTATTTTAGGCTCAAAAGCCAATGTCAATGTAGGGGTTAGTACCTTTATCCCCAAACCCCATACACCTTTTCAATGGGTGCCCCAAGACACCAAAGAACAGATTCTTGCCAAACAGAAATTGTTAAAAGACCAAATTCGCGGACAAGGTTTGCATCTGCGCTGGAGTCACATTGAAGATAGCGAATTCGAGGGTTGGATGAGCCGCGGAGACCGTCGTTTAGGGGCAGTCATCCATCGCGCATGGCAATTGGGTTGCAAATTCGATGCGTGGCAGGACCATCACCGCCATGATAAATGGTTACAAGCCTTTGCAGAAGTTGGCTTAGATGGCTGGTTCTATACCCACCGCGAACGAGATATTGATGAAGTCTTCCCGTGGGACCACATTGACGCGGCGGTGCATAAAAAATTCCTAAAAGAGGATTACCTAATGAGCTTGCGCCGCGAAACCCGCATAGATTGTCGTGATAAGTGTTTCGCCTGCGGCATTTTACCTAAATTCAAAGATTTACGCGCAAACACCGAGCCGCTCCAATGGGAATGCCCGCCCGTCGTCCCCATTGGGGAGCGCACCAAAAAGGATAGCGCGCGCGTCCCCAATGTGACTTTAGTCAATTGAGTTAACGCATGTCCGCGCCGCCCATCTCTTTCATAACGCTTAACGCTATACGGACTGCTCAAGCCATCGCAGGGGATGGCCCCCCTATTGTGTTTTTGCATGGCTGGGGGGCCAATATCAGTTTGGTCTGGCCTTTGGCAGAACACATGCTTAACCGTGGTTACAAGGTCTATGTCCTCGACTTGCCGGGCTTCGGCCAAAGCGACCAACCTTCAGAAGCGTGGTCGGTCGGGGATTACGCCGACTTTGTGATAGCTTATCTAGACGCGCATCAACTCGATAAGTGTTATTTGTTTGGTCACTCTTTTGGAGGGCGCTTAGGGCTTATTTTAGGCGCAACCTGTGGAAGCCGTATCATAAAGCTAGCTCTCGCCAACAGCGCGGGCGTCATCTCCCCCACCCCATTTTGGAAAAAAGCACGTCTAACCTTATACAAACAAATCCGCAATGGCTTATCGCGGATGGGCGCCAAACATTTTGCGGAGGCGTTGCGCGCTTGGTATAACCGACGTTATGGCTCAGCAGATTATCAGAGCGTGGATGGCGTCATGCGCGAGACATTTCTTAAAATTATCAACGAAGACTTATTGCCTTATGCGCGGCGGGTTCAACCACCTACCCTATTATTTTGGGGCGATAAAGACGAGGATACCCCTCTGTGGCAAGGGCAACTCCTAGAAAAAAATATTCCAGACGCTGGATTAGTCGTTCATAAAGGCGCAGGACATTATAGCTATCTCGAAAACGTGTTGGAAACAGCGCGAATTATGGACTATTTCTTCAAACAATGACTTATCATTCACGTCACCTTCTTCTATAATGCTCTTCTCAACAATTCCCTATCTACATTAACCATTAACGCTCATGCAAACGATATTGACGACACTGATTGTATTCATTTGGCTTGGCGGGGCGTTACTCCGCATCTATAAACAAGCGCGCTTCTATCAAATCGAAGAATATATGAGCAAGCGCTATCTACGCTGGCTATTCAGCGAGCGCGACCGCTTTTTGCCTTCGCGTCCTGTTATCGCGTGGTTCATCGGCTCGGCTATCGGCGTTGTTATGGGAGAAGCGCCCAATTCTGCATTAGGGCATGTCATTGCATCAGTTGCCGCGATAATTGGCATCTGGCCGCCTGATGAAGGGGAAATTAAACGTAAGTTCGTGCGAACACAACGGGCAACACGCTTGTTAGGGGCTTCATTCGCACTCACAATCGCCTTAGTGGGTGGCTTGCTTTTTACAGCAAGTCGCCTTCCTCTGCCAAAGTTAAGCGCGATGGATGCAATTATAGCTGGCTTTATAGGGCTTATCGCCTTCTTGCTAGCCCCTATAGCGCTTGTGGCGGGCAATATTCTCATGACGCCAGTAGAAGCCTTCTTCCGCAGGCGCTTTGTTCAGCAGGCAAAAGATGTTATGCGCGCTATCGGCCCTACTGTGATTGGTATCACCGGCAGTTATGGCAAAACAACGACCAAAACATTCCTCAAAGAGATTTTGAGCGCGCGTTACAAAGTCTATGCGACCCCTAAAAGTTATAATACGATGATGGGCGTATGCATCGCTATCAACCGCGACCTCGCGCAAGACTACAGCATCGAATATTTCATCAGCGAAATGGGGGCGTATATCCCCGGTGAAATTCGGCGTCTATGCGGATTGACACCGCCACATATCAGTATTGTTGTAGAAGTTGGCCCCCAACATCTAGAGCGCTTCGGCAGTTTAGAAAATATCGCCATCGCCAAATACGAGATTATCAAAGGGCTACAGCCGGAAGGCTTGGGGGTCTTTAATTGGGATAATCCCTATGTCCGCGCTATGTATGAGCGCGGCTATCCTAATAACCGCATCGCTGTTAGCACTAAACTGACGCCAGATAACGTCCCTGCAGGCGGGCCGCGTTTTATCGCCTCTAACATAGAGGAAAGCTTGGATGGACTAGAATTCGATGTGACAGATGTACAAACGGGCCAACATGAGCATTTCAGCACGCCGATAGTTGGTCGGCATAATGTCCTCAATCTATTACTAGCGACAGCCGTTGCCGTGTACGAAGGTCTAAGCCTCCGCGAGGTAGCGTTGCGCGTGCGCCTTCTACAACCAGCGGAAAGCCGTCTCGTGCGCCAAACCACCAGCGCAGGAATCACCATCATTAACGATTCTTACAGCGCCAACCCCGTTGGCATTGTGAGTTCGCTCAACGTTCTGGCTATGCATAAGACTGGGCGGCGTTTGTTGATAACACCGGGAATGGTGGAATTAGGCGATTTGCACGATAGCGAGAATCGCAAATTGGGCGAATATGCCGCCAAAATTGCCACAGACATCATTCTTGTTGGCGAAAGGCAGACTAAACCCATCCGTGAGGGCGTCATAGGGGCTGGCTTCCCTCAAGACCGTTTGCTCATCGTGGATACGCTATCGGAAGCGGTGAAGTGGTATCAAAGCCATCTGAAAGCCGGGGATACAGTCTTGTTTTTGAACGACTTACCCGACACCTATTGAGTGATAAAATCGTAAAAGCCGTGAGAAAAATTTGAGAAGGGATGCTAACCTACGAATCAGCATCCCTTCTCTCTTGTGTTTAATTAGTGCTCTTTAGCAGGTTGGCCGTTTTAATAGGAATTTGGCGCGGTTGGGCGCTGGGCAATTTGGGCAAGGTGAGGGTTAGAACGCCATTATCATACGCGGCCTCTACCTTTTCGCTATCCACCGCTTGCGGCAGGGTAAGACTGCGGCTGAATTTACCATACACGCGCTCTTGCATCACCCAACGGGTGCCATCGGTGGTTTCGGGTTGGGGCAATTCCGCGTTAATGGTGAGAATGCCATCTTGCAGATTAATATTAATTTGCTCCGGTTTTAGCCCCGGCACGCTCGCGTGAATATAATAGGCTTCGTCCGTCTCGGAAACATCGAGCGCCAACATATTGACGCCGGCCGAAGCTCCGAAATTGCGCCACGCATCATCAAAGAAACGATCCATCATGCTTTGCATAGCCGCAATTTCACGGAAGGGATTCCAACGAATGATGGTGCTCATATGGTGACCTCCTCACTATCATCATATTTAGGAAATCACCCTTAATATAAACAGTCAGTATAAGAGAAGTTTATACAAAATGTAAAAAATATATCGGAAATGACAGCGCGGTCATCCATTGACAAGCTATCGTAAAGCTTGCATATTAGCGCCATTAATCACAACACATGAGGAGCAAGATATGGCCGCTCAACGGAAAACAGTCGTTGGCGTGGTATTCGGCGGACGTAGTGTAGAACATGACGTGTCTATAGTCACTGGTCATCAGATTATGCGCGCCTTCGATAAAGAGCATTACGAAGTTATTCCTATCTATATCACGCGCGATGGCAAATGGTATAGCGGCGCGCCTTTACTTCAACTGGATACTTTCAAAAATTTGGAAATCCTCAACCAGAAGGAGGTCCAAGCGGTCATTTTATCTCCAGATGTTCGCCACCATGGGCTTATCATCAATCCTGTTAGCGGATACTTTGGGAAAAGCGAGGTCAAGCGCCTAGATGTCTTATTCCCGGCTATACATGGCTCGCACGGAGAAGATGGCACACTGCAAGGGTTATGCGAACTCGCCGATATTCCTTATGTAGGATGCGGGACTTTAGCTTCTGCCCTAACCAACGACAAAATCATGACTAAAGCTATCCTGCGGCAGAATGATGTGCCTGTTTTGGACGACATTTGGTTCACCCGTGCAGAATGGCTCGATAATCCCGATAGCATCATCGAAAAGATAAAAGCGCAGTTCGATTACCCGCTATTCGTTAAACCAGCGACTTTAGGTTCTAGCATCGGGGTAAGTCGGGTAGATAATGACGAATTATTGCGTATTTCCATAGACATCGCGGCCAATTTTGACCGTCGCGTTATGGTCGAGCCTGCCGTAGTCAATGGCATAGAGATAAATTGCGCGGTAATGGGCTTTGGCAATCAATTTGAAACGTCTGTTTTAGAACAACCTCTCTCTTGGGCGGAGTTTCTCTCTTATGAGGATAAATATTTGCGCGGCAATGAAGGTATGAAAAGCGCTGACCGCATTATTCCCGCCCCCATTACAGATGAATTAACCGCCCGTATTCGGCAATTAACCGAAATCGCTTTCCGTGCAGTAGATGGGCGCGGCATCGCGCGTGTGGATTATCTGGTTAGACCCGATAAACATGAGGTTTATCTAAACGAACTCAACACGATGCCCGGCTCTTTGGCTTTTTATCTATGGCAGGAGAGCGGCTTATCACCCAGCGACGTTGTGCATCAACTGGTGAAGCTAGCGCGAGAAGCCCATGTTGAAAAACGGCGCAACGTATACGACTACCAGACCAATCTCATCAATGTTGCCATCGCCCGCGGGGTCAAAGGCACTAAAGGCGTCAAAACCGCCGCGCCAACACAAAAACCTAACAAGAATTAAACGCAACAAAATTAGACAAAATTCATAAACGTTCATACAATCTAGACAGTATGTGAACTCTTTCGCGTAGGAGACAATCAACAGTGCTCGCTCGTCTAAGAATCATCAGCCTTGTCCTCCTATGTAGTGGATGGATTGTCGCTTGTACCCCAACCACAACAAGCACGGTTGTCACTCCTACAGAAACGTTAGAGGGGGCTATCGTGCCCACACGCCGACCAACCGCGACGCCAACCCCTACGGCGACACCCACCGACACCCCTACGGCAACGCCGACAGCCACGAGTACACCGACAGCCACGAATACACCCACCGACACCCCCACCGCAACACATACGCCGACCGATACACCAACGCCAACGCATACGCCCACGGACACGCCCACCGCAACGCCGACGACGGTAGACGTTAGCCAAGCGGCGGCATTCGTAGAAACAGGCGATGCCTTCTATCAATTCGGCAATTACAACCGAGCGATAGAAGAGTACAACAAGGCGCTTGAAATTAATCCCGATGACACATTGGCCATCTTGGGGCGCGGCCTAAGTTACTATGCTTCTGAACAGTATTCGCCAGCTTTGGAAGATTTCAATCGTTTGCTAGAATTAGACCCCGATTTCGCCATTGGCTATTACAATCGCGGGCTGACCTATAGCAATTTGGGCCAAATAGAAGCGGCCATCGCCGATTTTGACCTCGCTATCGCCCTCGACCCAAGCGATTATGAGGCTTATTACCAACGAGGGGTCAATTATGCCGACCTCGAAAATTACCAACAAGCCATCGCTGACTTTGACGAAGCTATCCGCCTAAACGCTGAATACCCCTTCGCTTACGTCGCCCGTGGTTACGTCTACTACACACTCGGTCAATATGCCCAAGCGGTGCCAGATATAGAGCGTTTTATCGAATTACAAGGCGAAGATGTCAGCGCTGACGTTTTCAGAATTTTGGAAGAAGCGCGCGCTCAAATGGGTAGCACGACCCCGCGTCCTACACCATCCACCGCCACGGGCACCACCCTAACCTACGGTCAAAGCTACAATGGCGCGATTAATAACGAAACGCCAACTGTCGAGCTTCAGTTCCGAGGCAACGCGGGGGACATTATCGGTATCCAGCATCAGGCCACCAGCGGCGACTTAGACCCCTTACTCATTCTCATTGGCCCTAACGGGCGTGAAATCATACGCAACGATGACGACCCCGAAAGCGACGGATTTAATAGCTATATTCGTAACTTCCGCCTACCAGTGACAGGTATTTATACCATTGTCGCCACGCGCTTCCAACAAAATTTAGGGAATTCATCCGGTAATTTCACCATCACCTTAGAATCTAATGCGCCCGCTCAGCCAGACATCCGTCCACCCGGCGACGCCATCCGTTATGGACAAACGGTTGAAGGCGAAATCCGCAACGATAAACCGCGTGACGTTTACCGTTTTGATGGGCGAGCGGGAGATGTTATCAATATCCAAATGACAGCAACATCAGGAGATTTAGATACTTTACTCATCTTACTTGGCCCTGACGGTCGCGAGCTGGTACGCAATGATGATGACCCGCAAGGTGGCAACACATCCGATTCTTTCATCCGCGCTTTCCGCTTGCCTGTGGCCGGTCCTTATACCATCATCGCCACCCGCTTCCAGCAGGAATTAGGGTCTCGCCAAGGGGGTTATACACTTCTGCTAGCGCTCGTTGAAGGTGGCGGAGAAAACAACAATACAAACAATACAGCACCAGTCATGATTCAAATTGGCGACATTGTGGAAGGAGAGATAAACAACACCACAAATGCCGTGCGTTATACTTTTGAAGCTAACGCCAACGATGTTATTGGCATCCAGATGGAGCGCTTGAGTGGCACGCTAGACCCGCTACTCATCTTATATGATGCTAACGGGCGCGAGATTAGCCGCAATGACGACGACCCCCGCGGTACAACAAGGTTTAACGCCTATATTCGGGAATTTCGCATCCCTACAACGGGCGTCTATACGATTGTGGCGACTCGCTTTCAAGTGGAATTGGGGAATACGACAGGGCGTTTCCGCTTGACCCTAGAAGACGCCGCGCCACAATCCTAGTTGGCGCTCTTTAAGAGCCGGGCGCCACAAAACGATACCCAACGCCATACTCATTATGAATATAGGTTGGGTTGCGATGGTCTGGTTCAATTTTACGGCGCAAATGAGATACATAAATACGGGGGTAATGATGTTCGCTTGTATATTCATACCCCCACACGCGCTCTAGTAATTGGCGAAAACTCAAGACTTGGCCGGGGTGACGTATGAAGGTAGCCAATAACTTAAATTCGGTGGGGGTTAAACGCACTTCTTTATCGCCAATCCGCACACGCCGCGTCTTCAACTCAACGGCGAGATAATCATCTTCATAACCTTCAATATCTTCTGTTTCTTCTTCTACAAGTCGTGCGCGACGTAAGAGCGCGCGTATCCGTGCGTGGAATTCAATATTGCCCAAAGGCTTAATCATATATTCATCGGCGCCCATATCTAGGCCCGCGGCGATTTCTTCTTCTGTCACGGCATGGGCGGTCATCATCAAAATGGGGACATCAGATAATTCACGAATGCGTTTGCACACGGTCAAACCATCCACAAGAGGCAAGGCAACATCGGTCACCACAAGGTCAGGATAGGCATCCTGAAATATCCTTAATCCAGAAGCGCCATCTTTAGCCGTCAGCACTTCGTAACCGTGGCGTGTTAAATCCAATTGCATCAAGCGCAGTAGAGATGTGTCATCTTCAATGATGAGAACCTTAGGATTCATTGTAACAATCCTGATGTAGCTCGATACATAAATCAAACATCATTTTATCATAAGCTTGCGATTTTGTTATATGGTTGACTTAAGAAACATCTCCCAAAAGCGGGATTGGTGACACATTAGCCCTATGATATGCTTATGGTCATAGGATGCTGAGCCACAACCCAGACAACAAAAAGGAATCGTGCGTGCAAACACAAATCCAAAATCCGATAACACAGCCGTCACTAGAACGCTTTTTAGACGCTATACCCGGCTTGCTGGTTTGGAGCGCTTTTGTACTCTGTTTTATTGGAGCGTGGATAGCGCCAATGAGCTTACTGTCCATTGTGTCCCTATTAGCTGTTTACACGGCAATACGCTTCATCATCGCCATCATCGCCAGCCGTATAGGCTTAAGGCTCATCCACAAATGGGAAGCCACAGCTTGGCGCGAGCATTACCAAAAGACCGCTAAAAAAGATGCTTTGCCTTGGGAAGCCGTTCATCATGTCGTCATCATTCCCAATTATCGAGAGCCTATTCATGTATTAAAGCGCACACTCCATCACCTAGCGGAACAGGCAGAAGCGCCAAGATGTATGACCGTTGTTCTAGCGATGGAAGCGAGCGAACCCAACAGCGCCGCAAAAGGGCAAGCATTGGTACAGGAATTCGCCGATAAGTTCGCCCATATCTTCTATACCTTGCATCCACAAGGCTTGCCCGGAGAACTCGCCGGCAAATCATCCAATATCGCTTGGGCGGGGCAGTGGGTTAAACGAGAACTCGTTGACAAAAACGGTTACAAGCTGGAGCATATCCTTGTAACCACAATGGATGCGGATACCCTTTGGCATCCGCGCCACTTTGAAGCTTTAACTTATTCCTTTGCCACCAACCCATACCGTCACCAACGCTTGTTTCAAGCGGTTATTCGTTATCATGGCAACATTTGGTCAATTCATCCATTTTTGCGTCTCATCAACGCTTATTCAACAGGGTTTGAATTGGCTTACTTGGCGGCTTGGTGGTGGACGCGCTTACCCATTTCCTCCTATGCCGTTAGCTTAAAACTATTAGAGGAGGCTAATTATTGGGATACAGACGTCATCGCCGATGAATGGCGTATGTTCATCAAGTCTTTTTACGTGCGCCGCGCCAATTTCAAAGTCGAACCCATCTTTTTACCCTTCCTAGCCGATGCCGCTACAGGAGAAACATGGTGGCAAGCGTTCAAAGCGCGCTATAACCAAACCCTACGCCATGCTTGGGGTAGCAAAGAGATAACAACCGTCATCCATCACTGGATATACACACCACAAATGCCCTTTTGGCCGACGCTACGCCTACTACTGCGCGTCTCTCATGACATTTTACTAGCGGGCGCGGGGTGGGTCTTGCTAACTGTGGGGTCGCAGTTGCCCTTTTTATTGCATCCAGAACTGATACCTCTTCCGCCGCATAAAGCGTTAGAGTCCCCTATCTTCATCTTGCTGGGGGCATCTAGCTTTATTATCGTCGCTTGCGGCCTTTTATTTTGGTGGCAAGACGCACGAGTTCGCCCGCCGCGACCCCAGCCAGCCACATGGAAAGAACGCCTTTTGACCTTGGCCAGTTTCCCCTTATTGCCCATCCTGACCTTGATATTCTTAGCGCTACCCGTCATCCAAGCGCAAACACGATTGATATTTGGCATGGGTTTAGAATTTAGGGTGACGCCAAAATTTTGAAAGCGCCCTACACCAAAAGCAAAGTATAACCTATCATTGTAATGCGCGTCGGGATGACGTAGGAAGTCGAGGCTCTTGTGAAAGAACGTGTGCAAAAATTAATGGCTCAAGCCAATATTGGTTCGCGGCGCGCCTGCGAACAACTCATTGAGCAAGGGCGCGTGCAAGTTAACGGCAAAATCATACAGCTTGGGGATAAAGCCGATCCAGAAGTAGATGTCATTGTTGTAGATGGGCAAAAACTCAAACTGAAACCCACTCCCAAGCGTTATATCGCCATCTACAAGCCAAAACATTATTTATCTACCAAAAGCCCACATGCAGACGATAAACGCCGCACCATCTATGACCTTGCCCCTTTAGATGGGCATTTTTTCCCTGTTGGGCGTTTAGACGCAGACAGCGAAGGGCTGATGGTTTTGACCAACGACGGCGAAGCGGCCAATCGCCTAACGCATCCGCGTTATCAACACACCAAAACCTACAAAGTCGTTGTAGAGGGGCACCCAACCACGGATACACTCGATAAATGGCAAATGGGCATATGGCTAGATGACGCCCGCACGAATCGGTGTTACATCCGCGTTTTGCAATCGGATAAAAATACAACGACGCTTCGCATTATCATGACCGAAGGCAAAAAACGTCAAATCCGCCGCATCGCCGCCCAATTAGGGCATCCAGTGCAAAGCCTCTTGCGGACGCACATAGGCCAGCTCGGTTTAGGCACGATGAAAAAAGGTGATTGGTTTGAACTTGAACAAGAACACATTGAAGCTTTATTTCGACCAGCAGAGGAGCTAAAATTCATCCGTCAGCGTCGCGCAAGACAAAGACCATCCCGCATCAACAAAACCAACGATCATTCCTGATTTATCATTTATCACCCCCTAAGGCGCAGATTATGGGCAGTTTGACATTATCTGTAGAGGAGTACATCGCTAGACAGCCAAAGTATCTTTGGCGGCGCCGTTTATCGCGCTGGTTAGTGCGCCGTATCTTGTTTTCTATCATCCGAGTAGAAGCAAGCGGGTTAGAAAATATTCCCGACACCGGACCGGCCATCCTGATGATGAACCACATCGCTTTTTGGGACCCTATCATCTGTTATGGCGCAATAACCAATCGCTTCCCTATCTCGATGTCTAAAGCCGAAAATATGCATAACCCCTTTCTACGATTAGCCATAGCCTTTTATGGCGGATATTACGTCCAACGGGGCGAGGTAGACCGTAAAGCGCTGGCTAGTTCCATCGAACTATTGAAAAGCGGCCAGATGATTCTCATCGCCCCCGAAGGCACACGCCACCCCGAAGGGCTAGCGCCGGCTAAAGATGGACTAGCTTATGTAGCCACCAAAAGCGACGCTGTCATCATCCCTGCGGCCTTAGGAGGCGCCAACGAAGTGATGAGCCAGCTTAAACGCTTGCGGCGGGGTTATGTTCGCGTCCATTTTGGGCGGCCTTTCCGCTTCAAAACCGATGGGAGAGCGCGCATCCCCAGAGAAGAGTTATCAACAATGATGCGCGAAGCGATGTACCAATTGGCTTTGGCCATACCACCCGGCTACGAACATCTGCGCGGTCATTATCATGATGTTGAAAATGCCACTACCGACACCCTCTCTTTTGTGGATGTCGAAAGCCTAGCAAAGACGGTCTAGCCGTTTAAGGCATTGACAAATTGTAATATACCATTACTATCTCATATTGAGGGACAGAACAGCGCTAGGCCCTAGACATAGGGTGACGAGGTGGCGGTTTCCCCCATCATGGGGGATTAAGCCTGCATCATGCGGGTGAAAATCGGATTATCGGCGGATGCCGTCAGGGTGCTTCCACCACCCTTCCCTGATTCCCTCCTGTTTAACAAAGCCTGCCGACAAAACGACTCGGTGACGGGCACGTCAAAATGGCACGCAGTGGAAATAAACATCATAAAAGGCATATTCGCTAAAACGCACCCCCTGCGAAGGTGTGCGCTATTATGCTTATGCCGTTATCATAAGGAGGGATTCTCATGTGTGGTATTGTTGGTTATGTTGGGCCGCGGTCTGCAACCCCTATCATCATCAATGGTTTACGACGACTAGAATATCGTGGCTACGATTCCGCGGGTATCGCCGTAATCCAAGAGGGTCAAATTGCCCTCAGGCGCGATGTCGGCAAATTATCGAATCTAGAGGAACGCCTCTTTCAAAATCCTATCTCTGGCCAAACCGGTATCGGTCATACACGTTGGGCGACGCATGGCGTCCCAGCAGAGCATAACGCCCATCCCCATCTGAGCATGAAAGGCGATTTCGTCGTCGTCCATAATGGCATCGTTGAAAATTATCTCGAACTGCGCGAAGAACTCATGGCGGAAGGTGTCACCTTTCGCTCCGAAACCGATAGCGAAGTTATCGTCCATTTGATTGAACGTTTCGCGAGCAATGGTTCCACCGACATCACCGAAGCGGCGCGAAAAGCCGCGCACCTCCTAAAAGGCGCGCACGCCATCGTTGTGATGAGCAAATATCAGCCAGATACCTTAGTTGCGATTCGTATCGGTAATGCTGGCGGGGTCGCTTTAGGTTTGGGCGAAGGCGAAAACTTCATCGCCTCCGATATTCCGGCCATCCTTGAACACACGCGCGATATGGTCTTTTTAGAGAGCCGTCAGATGGTGACGGTAACCCCACACAGCTACCAGATTCAAACGTTGGATAAAGAGCCTATCACGCCAACCGTTCACACCATCGCTTGGGACCCGGTGAGCGCGGCCAAGGGTGAGTACAAGCACTTCATGCAGAAAGAAATCTTTGAACAGCCGCGAAGCTTGACCGATACTATCGGCGGACGGGTAGACTTCGAGCGTTACGAAATTGTTTTACCTGATCTAAATCTCCAAGCGGAACGCGCCAAAGCCTTAAAACGGATGGTCATTGTCGCTTGCGGGACGAGTTATTATAGCGGGCTTGTCGGTAAATTCTTCATTGAACATATCGCCCGTCTGACGGTTGAAGTGGATTACGGGAGCGAATATCGTTATCGCGACCCCATACTAGACCCAAATACCGCCGTCCTGGCCATCACCCAAAGCGGCGAAACCGTAGACACGCTTGCCGCGATGGAAGAAGCCCGCGAAAAAGGCGCCCTTGTCTGGAGCATCGTCAACGCCATTGGAAGCCAAGCGATGCGCGTAGCCGACGGCTATATCACCATGAACGCGGGGCCAGAAATCGGCGTGGCATCCACAAAAGCTTTTACAACCAGCATTGTAGACCAATACTTATTGGCCCTCTACTTGGGGCAATTGCGCGGCGCGCTCAGTCAAGAAAAACGTTACCAATACATCCAAGACATCTCGCGCATCCCCGACTTGGTCGGCCGAGCGTTAGAACAAGATGCGTTCATCCGCCAACTCGCCAGCGAGCTATATCATTACACCGATTTTCTCTATTTAGGGCGCGGCATCAATTACCCCATCGCTTTAGAAGGCGCGCTCAAACTCAAGGAAATCAGCTACATTCACGCAGAAGGCTATCCCGCCGGCGAAATGAAACACGGCCCCATCGCCCTCATTGACGAGCAAATGCCCGTGCTGGCTATCGCCCTCAAAGATGCTGTTTACGACAAAATGATTAGCCAAATTGAGCAGGCTAAAGCCCGCGGGGGGGTCGTCATCGCGCTAGCTACCGAAGGCGACGCCTTCATCCATAGCAAAGCCGACCATGTCATCACCATTCCCGAAACGCCCGAATTGCTCAGCCCCATCGTGAGCGTTATCCCCTTGCAACTCCTCGCTTATCATATCGCTTCTTATCGCGGCGCCGACGTAGACCAGCCGCGCAATCTCGCCAAAAGTGTCACGGTCGAGTAAATAAGTTGAACGTCAAAGGGAGATATAGCCTTATGCATATCTCCCTTTTTAATTGCGCGCTTATCAAGCCTCGCCCCCATCTGTAGCAATTTTCCCCAACGTCCCTCTACCTTAAAAATGTGTAATATACGTACACATAAACCGAAAAAGTTATGAAATTTGAAGTCATTTATGGTGATTTAAGCTTTGTAATAGCTTATGATTATTTGGGTTAATTACGTCAAAGCAGTTATGAGTGTTAACAATTTTGCAAGAATGCCTTTGGGCATCTTTTGTATTTCATTTATTGCACAAATCAAAGTTATCATGGGCGTTGTTATGAACAAAAAAACCATCTACCTATTGGCGAGCAGTGTTGTTATTGTCGTTTTTTTGGTATTAGGCATACAACCCGCTAAAGCCGCACCGCCGACTTTCGTATCAAGCAACCTCATCGGCGAAAACGTCAATAACCCAACGGTTCTTGAATTTGGCCCAGATGGCCGTTTGTATGTCGCCCAACAAAACGGGACGATATTAATTTATACAATTCAGCGCAACAGCCCTACGAGTTATCAGGTCATCGCCACTGAAACCGTTGATTTAGTCAGAAATATCACCAACCATAATGATGATGGTATTGTAAATAACGGCGTCAACAATCGCCAAGTGACGGGATTAATTGTCCGCGGTACGGCCGCCAACCCCGTCCTTTATGTGACATCTAGCGACTCGCGCATTGCTACCGGCAATGATGCCAATCTCGATACCAATTCCGGTACCCTCTCTCGGCTGACTTGGACAGGAAGCGCGTGGCAGAAGGTAGATCTTGTCCGCGGTTTGCCACGCAATGAACATAACCATGCCACCAATGGGTTAACGCTCGACCCAACCACCAACACTATCTACATCGCGCAAGGTGGGCATACCAATATGGGCGCCCCCTCTAATAATTTTGCCTTTCAACCAGAATACGCGCTTTCTGCGGCGATATTATCGGTAAATTTAACCGCCATCGAAGCGCTACCCACCCAAACCGACGCGAACGGTCAGCAATACAAGTACGATTTGCCAACCTTAAATGACCCCACCCGGCCGGATATTGCCGCCCCCAGCGCACAATATCCTTTTGGCATTGACCAAAATGACCCCTTCGGTGGCAACAATGGTCATAACCAAGCTATCATCTTGCCCGGCGGCCCTGTGCAGGTATATTCACCGGGGTATCGCAATCCTTACGACATCGAACTTATGACCAACGGTTTGATGTATACAATAGATAACAGCCATAATCCCGGTTGGGGCGGACCGGTCATCGGAGAGGGAACGTCCAACTGCACGAACGAACAAAATGATAATAACAGCCTCTCCTCCGGCGATAACCTGCACCTCGTCACAGCCGGTTACTATGCGGGGCATCCTAACCCAGTTCGTGGCAACCCCATTGGCGCTAACTTGTATGATGTGCAAATCGTCAACGGCAACCGTATCGAAACGTTGACGCGCACGTTCACCGCAGGCGATACCCCCGTGCCTTTCGCTTTAGCCAACCCTGTCGAATGCGACCATCGCGTGCCGGGGGTAGATGATGGCGCTTTAGCCGTATACCCAGCATCCACAAATGGTATCGTTGAATACACAGCGTCCAATTTTGGCGACGAAATGAAAGGCGATTTACTAGCCGCATCTTTTAATGGCAATATCTACCGCATGAAATTCACGGCGAACGGAACAGCCCTCGTTGACCTTGACACTAGCTCAGCGAATAATTATCAAGTGCTCTTCAGCGGTTTTGGCTCTACCCCGCTAGATATAGATGCGCTAGGCGATGCCGAAATTTTCCCCGGAACCGTGTGGGTGGCCACTTATGGTAGCGATAACATCACCGTTTTTGAGCCAACAGATTTCTTCGTTTGTAGTGGCGCGGATGACCCCCTGTTAGATGAAGATTCCGATGGATATAGCAACGCTGATGAGATAGATAACAACACCGACCCCTGCTCTGGCGGTAGCAAGCCGAACGATAATGACGGCGATTTTGTATCCGACCGCAACGACAATGACGATGACAACGACGGTATCCTAGACCCCCAAGATGCTTTTGCAATAGACCCAACCAACGGCTTGAATACCACTATCCCGCTTAACTACGGCTGGGCTATCGGCGACCCCGGCACGGGATTGTTTGGCATGGGCTTCACGGGGTTGATGAAAAATAACACGACCGATTATCTCGACCAATTCGACCCAGACGAAGTGACCGCCGGCGGTGCGGCAGGCAAATTCACGGTGAACGCCGCGACAAGTGGCGATGCGCTCAACAACAATCAAGATTACGCCTTCCAATTCGGCGTCAAGGCTGATGGCTCTACCGGACCCTTCACAGTGCGGACACGCCTAGAATCTCCCTATTTCAACAGCGCGCCGACGGGGAACATGTCCCAAGGGATATATATTGGCACGGGCGACCAAGATAATTACCTCAAAATTGTGATGACGGCCAGCGGGACAATTGACGTTGTTTCCGAAATTGGCGGGGTGGCTAGTAGCAATAGTTACCCAAGCGCTGGCATATTAGCTTCTACATTTGTAGATTTCTACTTATCGGTGAACCCGGTGACGGGCCAAGTGCAACCCAAAGCCGCTATCAACGGCGGCGCTATTACAGACATAGGTTCGCCACTGTTCATGCCGCTCAGTTGGTTTTCGGGGACAAATGCGTTAGCCGTAGGCATCATCGCGACATCCAACGGCGCAACACCCTTTTCAGCAACGTGGGACCAAATTGATATATCGCTAGACCCAATCAGCGCTATAGGGACGTGGGAATATCTCTCGGCTAGCGGTCCCGTCGCGCGGCAAGATGGCGCTTATGTGAAAGCAGGCGACAAATTTTATTTGATAGGCGGGCGTGGCTCCAAGCCAGTCAACATCTATGACCCCACTAGCAATACATGGACAGGCGGGGCGACCCCACCCATTGAATTATATGATTTCCAAGCTGTCGAGCTGAATGGGCTAATTTATGTTATCGGCGCATTCACCACAGGCGACTTGCCAGCGGATAGCGTCTACATTTACAACCCAATAGCCGATACATGGCACACTGGCTCCCAAATTCCACCCGCGCGCAGGCGCGGCGGCGCGGCGGCCGTCGTCCATCAAGGGAAGATTTATCTGATAGGAGGCGCTAGCACTCCCGCGGGCGCAACCGTCCTAGTAGACGCCTATCATCCGACGACCAATACATGGACTATCGAGGCGGATATGCCGCGGACCCGCGCCGGTTTTGATGCTATCGTCGTCGGCAATAACCTATATGCCATTGGCGGACATAGCAATGCGGGCGGTTTGCACAGCCGCGTTGATGTCTTCAACTTCAGCGGCAATGCGTGGTCTACGCTATCGCCGGCCAGCAACCTACCGACGCCGCGCGATGATGTCGCGGTGGAGGCGCTAGGCGGGGAAATCCTCGTCATCGGCGGGCACATTAGTGGCACTGCCCAAACAACGACCGAAGCGCTCGACGTGGCCACAGGCACTTGGCGCACAGTAGCCACGCTCAACGAAGCGCGCTCTAGCACACAAGCGCTCGTTTGCAACGGCAATATTTATATTGCGGCCGGGCTAGGTGGCGGCGAGTTGGCTTCTCACGAACGTTACTATTTCTTCACGCCGACAGCTTGCCCTGCCACAACCCTAACCAATGGTGTACTCAGCGCGACGCCCAATCCGGTCAACTTCGGGCAAATTGCGACCAATAATAGCGCCGCTCAGAACGTCGTCATTCGTCATAGTAGTGGCAATCAGGCGGTTATCATCAACAACATCACGCTATCCGGCGATAGCGATTTCAGCATGACCCTACCCTACACAGCCCCCATCGTTTTAGGGCCGGGAGAGAGCATCACTGTTCCCGTCACCTTCGCCCCCACCAGCGGCGGCATCAAAAATGGGGTTATCAACGTGAACACAGCTAATAGCGGCACGCTGAATATTGACCTCATCGGCGAAGGGGCTACCCCGCCATCTTTCCGCGTGAATGCGGGTGGGCCGGCACTCACTTCTTTAGATGCGCCCAATCCCGATTGGTCGGCCAATACAGGTAATGGCGCTCAAGGGTATGTGAATACGGGCAGTGTTTCCAGCACAGGCGCCACTATCACCCTACACGCTTCCGTGCCCGCCTATGTGCCGCCACAACTTTTCCAAACCGAGCGTTGGGACCCAACCGCCGAGCCGAGCATGCAATGGGATTTCCCAGTATCTCCGGGTAACTACGAAGTGCGTTTATACTTTGCAGAAACCTACAGCGGCGCATCTCAACCGGGGCAACGTATCTTCGATGTGACGATAGAGGGCTTATTGGCGCTCGATAACTACGACATCGTCGCCGACGTCGGCTACCAAGTAGGCGTTATGAAATCCTTCCCCGTCACCGTGAGCGACACAACCTTAGATATTGATTTCAGCCACGTGGTTGAAAATCCTGCGATTAAAGGGATTGAAATAATCCCTCTCGTTACCTTGCCCAACACACTGCCTGTCGCCAACGATGATACTGCTACTACAGTGCAAGGCGTAGATGTCATCTTCGACATCATCGCCAATGACGTTGAAAACGATTTTGGAGACGCAATAGACGGCAATGCCGTAGACCTCGACCTCAATACCAACGGCGACCAACTGTCATTAACCATTAGCGGAGAAGGAACATACAGCTATTACCCCTTAGTCAATCAACTGACCTTCGCCCCTGAGCCTAACTTTACAGGCATATCAACAATCAGCTACACCGTGCGCGATATGCGCGGCGGCGTCTCTAATGCCGCTACGGTGACCGTGACGGTATCCGGACCGAATGAGCCGCCGTTAGCGGTTAATGATACCGCCTCTACGCTACAAGGCGCGGATGTTACCATTGATTTTATAGCGAACGATAGCGACCCCACACCCAACGATAGCATTAACCCCGACACGATAGATCTAGACCCTGTCGCCAATGGTCAACAACAGAGCGTCACTATAACCAATACGGGGACATTCACTTATAATTCAACGACAGATACGCTCGTCTTCTCGCCAGAAGCGTCTTTTATAGGGTTAGCGACAACGACTTATACCGTGCAAGATAGCTATGGGAGTACATCAAACGTCGCGCTCATCACGGTAGAAGTCACAGCGCTATGCCCCGCCATTTATCGCGTCAACGCAGGCGGACCCTCTGTAACAGCCACGGATGGCGGTATCAATTGGGAAGCGAATACGACCAATGGCGCAACCACTTACGTGAACATTGGCACGGCGTACAGTGTCGCTAACACGATTACGCCCAATAGCTCGGTGCCGCCGAATACCCCGCTTAGCATCTTCCAAAGCGAGCGCTATGACCCCAACCGCTCGAATCCAACGATGAACTGGGCGTTTCCGGTGACGGCGGGGAATTATATTGTGCGCCTGTATTTTGCTGAACTCTATTTCACGGCTGTTGGTCAACGGAGCTTTGACGTCAGGATTGAAGGCACAACTGTTTTGAATGATTATGATATGCTCACAGAAGGGCCCCAATATACGGGCATTATGAAATCATTCAACACTACTAGCGATGCCACCCTGAACATCGTTTTTGCGCCCGGACCAGCCAACAATGCTAAAGTGAACGCTATCGAAATTTTGCCTACCAACTGTGCGACTAGCAATACGCCGCCTAGCGCCGTAGATGATAGCGCAAACACGCCAGAGAATACGCCGATAGCGATTGACTTCTTGGCCAATGACACTGACCCCGACGCGGGCGATAGCTTGGTATCGGATACAATAGACCTAGACCCAAGCGTAGCGGGCCAACAGCTGACGTTAACCGTCGCTGGCGGAACGTTTACTTATGACTTGTTGACCGATACCCTCACCTTCACACCTGCCCTTGATTATGTTGGCATGGCGATAGCCAGTTACACCGTCCGTGATAATCGCGGCGCGACATCGAACACCGCGACCATCACCGTAGATGTGACACCCGTCAACGACTCGCCAATCGCTAACAATGATAGCGCTCAGGGATTGCCTGCAACACCGATAGTCATTGACTTTGTGAGCAACGACAGCGACCCCGAAGATGGGGCCATCGACCCTGATACTTTGGATCTTGACCTCGCTACGGCAGGCCAACAATCCACCCTAACGCTCATCAATGTTGGTGTTTTTGAGTATGATTCCACCACAAATACGCTGACTTTCACTTCAGAATCTGCTTTTAATGGACCTGTCACTATAACCTATATCGTGACAGATTCGGCGGGGCTAGCGTCGAATCAGGCGAGCATCACCGTTCTGGTCAATACGCCGCCTATCGCAACAGATGACACCGCGACGGCTACCGAAGCATTACCCGCTGTAATTGATTTCCTCGCCAACGATAGCGACCCCGACACCGGCGATAGCATCATCCCTGATAGCCTTGACCTTGACCCAAGCACCAGCGGACAACAAACAACGTTGACGCTCACAGGGATTGGTGTCTTCGCCTACGATACCACCACAGATACCCTAACATTCACCTCTGAAGTGGGATATACCGGGGCGGCTAGCGCAACATACACGATTAATGATAGCCACAGCGCAACATCCAACGTGGCGACCATTACGGTGACAATCGCCCCAGCCAATTTACCGCCCGTGGCTAATGACGATACCGCTAGCACACCACAAAGTACCGCGGTGACCATCCCGTTCGGGGCTAATGACAGTGACCCCGACACGGGCGATAGCATCGTACTTGATAGCATTGACCTTGACCCCGCTACCAGCGGGCAACAAACGACTCTCACGCTGGCCGAAGGCGTTTTTGACTACGATTCTACAACAGACACGCTAACTTTCACGCCAGCTAGTGGCTATGTGGGCTTAGTCGGCGCGTCATACACCGTGAGCGATACATCAGGCGCGGTCTCTAACATCGCCCGCATCAGCATAGATGTCACTAACACGCCGCCTATCGCAGGTGACGATACCGCTACGACCACCCAAGACACGCCGCTAACCATCGACTTCAGCGCTAACGACAGCGACCCCGACGCGGGCGATAGCATCGTACTTGATAGCATTGACCTTGACCCGACCGCTGGCGGCCAGCAAACAACATTGAGTATTGCGAGCGGCATATGGGCATATGACATTACGAGCGACACACTCAGCTTCACCCCAACCGCAGGGTTCACGGGCAACGCCAGCATCAACTACACCGTACAAGATACACATGGGGCTACATCAAACATTGCGCTAATCAGTGTGACAGTCAACCCTGCGTCTGCCGCTTGCGGCCCCTTATCGCCTAATGACTGCTCCACAATCCCCGTGAGCATAACCCCTGACTTTTGCTTGACGTGGGACAGCGGCTCGGCGGGTGGTCTTGCAGGAAGCGGCTTTACTATGGTAGACCCGCCATCATCGCCATTAACCCCGCCGACAAATCCCAGCGTGCCGGGTTACGAACCTAACAACATCAGCGTCAACGGCGGGCATTTGGTCATTAGAAGCACCAAAGGCATCCAATATCGGCATCCAGCAGTCAGTTCAGAGACGAACTCTCAAGTGAATGCGTTGGGTGTCGGTTTTGATGCTTCTTCGCCCATCACTATAACCGCCACGTTGGTTAACCCCGCATTCAACACAAGCGCGGGCAATAACGCGCAACAAGCGGGCATTTGGTTTGGGTTGAATGAGAACAATTATGTGAAATTGGTCGCCACAAAAGTGACAGGCACAACCGGACGCATTCAGCTAGCTGTTGAAAACTATGGGGCAAATCCCACTGGGCCCGTGCCCGTGGAATCGAATAGCGCCAATATACCCAGCATCACCACAGCGACAATCACCCTCACGTTAAATTTGAATCCCGCGACCGGAGAAGCCACCGCAACCTATACCATCAATGGCGGCGCGCCTGTCGCGTTGGGACCGCTGGCCGTGCCGAGTAGTTTCTTCAGCGGTCAACTTTTGCCAGATGGAACGACCGGACCCGTCAGCTTTGCCGGCTTGTTCACAACCCATCGTCGCGCGGCCGCCGACCAATTCATTGACTTCCGCTTTGACGATTTCTGCATCGCGCTAACCAACACACCACCCGTCGCCGATGACGACAGCGCTAGCACCGTGGACAACACACCGCTGACTATTAACGTCCTCGATGGCGATACCGACGCCGACGGCA
>JBBIRQ010000010.1:0-157718 GCA_037441665.1 Anaerolineaceae bacterium
AGCAGCCCGCGCTGGGATCCCGCGATCGGGAAATAGACAAGGCCGTCGTGGTGCATGCCGCTCTGCTGAGCCTGTTCATCCGCCGTATTGCTCGCATCCCCACAGCGACGCCCACCGACACGCCCACAGCGACGCCCACCGACACACCTACAGCGACGCCCACCGACACGCCCACGCCGGCCATCGTCAGTTGCCCTGGCGCTTTGCCCTCGCGCCTCGCGCGCGGCATGAACGGGCGCGTCAGCGATGAAGACCCGTCGCCGGTCAACGTGCGCCTCGGCCCATCCACCGATTTTGACCGCATAGATCGCCTTTTCCCGAACGAAACCTTCGTCGTGCTCAATGGCCCGATATGCGATGATGGCGTTGCGTGGTTTGAAATCGCCTATGGCGGCGGCGCGTTGCAAGGCTTCATCGCCGAAGGCATAGATGCTTATTTTGTAGAGCCTATCGCAGATGCGCCGCTGGCCACTTTTGGCGATACCAACCGCATCCGCGGTGAATGCCGTCGTCTCGTCATAGATGACGACTTCCGCAACGACTCAAGCCCCAACGATTGGTTCGTCGGGCGAAGCAGTCGCTCGGTGGTAGAATTTCGTGATGGCGCTTATCAAATCACCTTGGGCACAGTCCCCGGCGTGTCTCAGGTGACATCGTGGGGGAGCTTGCGCGGTTATGAATTGGGCGATGCCACCATCGAAGCCGAAATACGCGCGTCTCAATTCACGCCCAACGTTGCGGCGCGCACAGGGCTATGGATACGCTACCAAGGCGAAGAAGCCTTCCTCGCGTTCATGATAAATAGCGAAGGTAACTTTTACGTCGGGGTCTACCAAAACCGCGCCTACCGCGATTTGGTGAATTGGCGCCGCTTCGACCCCATCATCACCGAAAATGAGGCCGTCAACCTATTGCGGATAGAGAGCGTCGGCGCATTACACCGCTTCTACATCAACGACCAATTGGCTGCCGCGGTGGGAGATAGCACATGGGCCACGGGGCGCGTGGCTTTCATGGGGTCTTCGGATGCACCGCCCGCTATCTTCTCTATGGACCGCATCCGTATTTGCGAGAGCTGAGCGCGGGGCGACCGCTCGTAAAGCTCACCCCGCGCGGGGCGGGCGGCCCTGATGGCGCGTTTCGTAAGAAGGATGGTCGGCGTTGCGTCTGGGGAAAAGCGCCTGTATAAAAGTTTTATCAGAATTTTTGCGCCTAAATGCACTAGACAAAACAGCTTGCTGTATCATAATAGACGGAATTTTCGCTTGGGTCTGTGATGAGGATGTTTGCCTATGCCTGTTTATACCTATCGCCGTGAAGATGGCACGACCTTTGATATTAAACAAAGCTTTTCTGATGACCCCCTGACGGTAGACCCCGCCACCGGCCAAAAAGTGACGCGCATTGTGCAATCGGCCGGCATCATCTTCAAAGGGTCGGGCTTTTATGTCACCGACAATAAAGGCGCGACCAACGGCAACGGCCGCGCGCATAAATCCTCGGACAATGGCAACGGGCATCATGGGGATAACCCCGCCCCCGCCTCCGAGACCAAAACCGAGGCGAAGGCCGAATCCAAAACCGCCGACCCCGCATAACGTACCATGCTATAGGGCGCGCTTTTGCGTTTGGCTCGCCACGGCTGGCGAGCAAGCCCGAATAACCGCATAAACGTATACGGCAAGAGCGCGCCTTGGGCGCTTTTTCCCGCTCATTCTACGATGATGCGCCCGTCATCCATGCTGGTGATGGTGGCTAAGGCGTGGATAGGCCCTGTGTAGCCGGCCTTCAGCATGGCGTCGCGCCCGCCCTCGAACGTCTTTTCCACCACTGCGCCCACGCCCACTACCTGCGCCCCCGCGCTCTTGACGATGCGCGCCAAAGCCAGCAAGGTTTGGCCTGTCGCCAGAAAATCATCAATGATGATCACCCGTTCCCCCGCTTTCAAAAATTCCGACGAGACCAACAAGAGCGTTTCGCCGCCTTTGGTATGGCTGGGGGCCGTCTCCAAAAAGACGGGGCCGGCCATGGTGATGGGTTTTTTCTTGCGGGCGTATACCACTGGGATATTCAGCTCTATGCCGGTCATCAGCGCGGGCGCAATGCCGCTGATTTCCGCGGTCAGGATGCGGTCGGCGCGCAAATCGCGGAAGACGCGCGCGAATTCTCGCCCCATCTCCGCCATCAATTGCGGGTCGAGTTGGTGATTGATGAGGCTATCCACTTTCAGGATGCCGCCGCCCAAATTTTGCCCTTCGGCGCGGATGCGTTCGACCAAGGTTTTCATGCGCTCCCTTTCCCCAAAAAACATTTGATGCCAGATGATAGCGTATGGCGGGCGCAGGAGAAAGGATTAGCTATTCAACCATGTATGGATGCGCCGCGCCGCCTCGCGCCCATCGGCCAATCTATCGGCAAGGTGATAAACCCCGCGGCTGGCCGGGGGCTGGAGGGCGTAATCGTTGCCGATGAGCTGGATGCCGTCTGGCAACAAGGCGCGGATAGCCGCCATCCGCGCGATATGTTGGTCATCGTAACAGCTCAGCGGGTCGGCTGTCGGCCAGAAGTCGGCGCGGGCGGTGGCCGGGCGCGGCCAGCCCAAATCTTGATGCAGGCGCTCTACTAAGGTTTCCGTCTCGTGGTAGGGATGGCTCAATCGGATGCCGACTTGGGCTATTAGCCCGCCGTGGGGGGCGCGCGCGGGGTGCTCGCAGGTGTGGTAGTAGATATAGGCCATATCGGGCGGCAACAGGGTATGCGGCAGATGCGCCCCGCGCTCGTAGCCTAACGACAAGCGCAAGACCGTATCGTAATGATAATCCATCAGCCATTGGGTGATGCCGTTGATGTAGCCGTAAAAGAGGCGTTCAGCGTAGCGGGCGGGCGTCGCCACCACCAGCGCCCGCGCCGTTAAAATCATGCCATTTTCCATGCAAACCGCGTACTGACCGTCTAGCTCGCCCACACTGCTAACGGCCATGCGCGTCATTTTGGGGGCGCTGATGCGCCGCAGGAGGGTATGCAAGAGCGTTTCGTTGCCATCGCGGAAGGCGAAAGCCCCCCGCCCGATGGGGATAGTCGCCTTAGCTAGACCGATGTCATCCAGTAACGACCAATCGCCCGCTTCGCCGATGGCGAAAGGGCCGCCGTCTAACAAAAATCCGTCTTGGCGCACCGTGCGGATGCTACCGCCCACACGCCCCGCCACCTCGATAATCGCGTAATCTAGCCCAAGGCGCTCCAATTCGTAGGCGGCCGCCAAGCCGCTGAGACCAGCGCCGATGACTACTACATCGCTCACAGCCTTCTTGCTCCTCTGGTATGCCGCCTATTATAACGCGGGTGACGAGCGATGCGACAATCCGAGGCGCGGATGCGCGAGAGACGGCCCGCCCGCTGGGGTAGGCCGCCCCTCGCTATCGAGGGTAGCTATTGCCCCAACGCATCTACAATCGTTTGGGCGTTGGTCCGCATATAGTCTAGGTAAGTGGCGGCGGGGCCATCTGCCGCGCTGAGCGATTCGCTATACAGGCTGGCGATGACCACATCCCCGGCCTCGCTCGCGATGGCGGCCGCCAACGTGCTGGGGTCGCTAATTTCCGCGAAGATGGCGCGCACGCCTTCCGCGCGGATGACTTCCACCAACTCGGCTAATTCTTGCGGGTTCGGCTCGGCAAGGGTCGTGCCGCCGGGGATGACCACGCCCACCACCTCAAAACCGTAGCGATGGGCGAAATAGCCCAAAAATTCATGGTTGGTGACGAGGATACGCGCCTCGGAGGGAATGGTATTGACGAGCGCTTCGATTTCGGCTTCTAAGGCCGTCAGCTCGGCTTTGTAGGCGGCGGCGTTTTTTGTATAGAAGGCGGCGTTGGCCGGGTCGGCCAGCGCGTAAGCGGCGGCGATATTATCGGCCCAAATTTTCACGTTGGCGGGGTCGGTCCATACGTGGGGGTCGCAAGCGCCGTGTTCATGTGCTTCTTCTTCGTGCGTGTGGACCTCGTCGCATTCGGCCGTGCGCCCCAAAATGCCGATATGCGCGTCTTCGCCCTCGTGGTCGTGGTTGTGTTCCTCTGCGGTCATGGCGTCCGTCGGGCGCACCCAAACGTTTTGGGCTATCAAACCGTCCGCCTCGTAACGGTTTTCCACAGCGCCATCTTCAGACGCCACGGCAGAGATGACGAGGGTTTTACCAGAGGCAAAGTTGAGCGTGACCTCCACACTATCGCCCACCGCGATACTATCGCGCAAACCCATGAGCATGATATGCAGGCCGCCGGGTTCCAAGAGTAACTCTTGGTTGATGGCGATAGGCAAGCCCGCGTCCATGTGCTCCATCCGCGCGATGTCATTCTCGACAGTCGTTTGGTGGATTTCTGCCATCTCGGCGATGGGAGAAGCGACGCTCACGAGGGTATCATCCGCCCCGCTGAGGTTGCCCAGCGATAGATAGACGGCCGTCACGGCGCTATGTTCATCTTCGTGTTCGTGTTGGGTTGCGTGTTCGTGGTCATGAACGCCAAAAGGCAAGATTTCCACGCCGTTAGAAACGACAATGGGCGTCACATTGCCGGCATTTTCTAGCAGAGCACCTAAAAAGGTCTCGTAACCGGCCCCGTTCACGAACAAAATATCGGCTTCCGCCACCAGCGCCACATCTTGGGGCGTGGGCTGGAAGGCGTGGGTATCGGCATCGGGTGGCACGAGCGCCACCACCTGCACCTTATCCCCGCCGATGCGCTGGGCCACATCGGCAATGATGGTCGTGCTGGCCACCACCTTCAGCGCTTCGCTTTGGGCCCAAAGTGTTGACGAAACGACGAAAAACAGCGACAGTAAAATGGGATAGAGTAAGCGGTATATCATGTGTTTCCTCATCTTATATGATACAATGTATCACTACGATGACAAGACGATACCGCAATTCATGAGCAAAAACAAGGATGAACGATGGGAAAACCTCAAAACGACCATGCCCAATGGCTCCGCCAAGCAGGTCTTAAACGGACGCAAGCGCGCTTGACGGTCTTAGCGGTGCTGGAGGAGAGCAACGGTCATATCACTTCGGCGGAGATTTTAGAGCGCGTCAATCAGCGCGACCCTAGCATTGGGCGGGCGAGCGTCTTCCGCACCTTGGATGCGCTCACCCGTTTGGGGATAGTGCGCCCTGTCTATCTGGAAACCAGTATGACGCCCGCCTATATCTTGCTTCATGATGGGCATCATCATCATATCGTTTGTACAGAATGTCATCGGGTTATCGAGATTTCGGGGTGCGGACTCGATGAGATGATTGATGACATCCAAGCGAAACACAATGTCCGCCTGACGGGGCACTTGCTCGAATTTTATGGGGTATGTGAATGGTGCGCGGCCCGTCAGTGATTAGGCGGTGCCATTGAGCGAGCGCCGTTGCCGCGCGGGGATAATTTCCACCGTCGCGCCATACGTCTCTAGGATGAGTTCCAACGCCACCGCTTCTTGCAAACGGGCATTACGCATGACCACCGACGGCAGTTGAAAGACCAAAGTCACCGCGTCCATGAAGGTAAGCCCGCCTTTATCGGCCTTCAGCATCGCGTTGATGACGTTGATACGGCGCGCCGGTTCAATAGCCGTGATGATGACGTTATAACGATGGTCTGTGGGGCGCGATGGTTCGGTCGGCGTCTCGTCAACTGGCTTCGGCAGACCATCCTTCGCCACATACCCGTTTTCAGGATGATCGATAAAATTAGATTCATTAGTGCTCATAAGAACGTTCCCCGCCCGATTGAGGTTGACACACAACAACCCCTCTTGGCACACTCCCCTTTACTTGAAGAAGTCACTTTATTATTGTATTGCAATTTACATTAAATCGCGCAACCAATCTATGAAATTTTACGGGAATTTTTAGGCGATGGCCGGTGCGGCGAGCGCTTCTTGAATTTGGTTGAGCAGGGTACTGATGCGGAAGGGCTTATCCACATAGCCATTGAAACCAGCCGATTTTGCCCGTGCGCGCACCACGTCGGATACGTGCGCGGTGATGGCTAGCACCGGGATTTTTTGGGTGTGGGCATCGGTGCGCAGGCGCTCCAATAACCACCAACCATCATGCATCGGCAAATGCAGGTCTAGCAAAATGAAGGTGGGTTGCACGGTCGCCAAGAGCAAAAGCGCTTCGTCGGCGGTGCGGGCTAGCAACACTTGCGCCCCCATGAACCCTAGCACCTTGGCCGCCAGCTTCAAATGGTCGGGTTCGTCATCCACCACCAACACCACCCAACCTTGCGCGTTACTGCGGTTGTCATCTACCAGATTTGCGGTAATCCCCGGATACGTTGACATCATGCCCCCTTTCAAAGGGCCAAACCACTCTTGATAAATTCGTTGTTCTCTTTATACAACACATAATAACCCTCTATCACACTTTTCCAACGAATATTTACGTTCTTAATAGCTTTTTCACAGGTGTTTTATAACGATTGTTACGCTACAATAAAAAGATGAATCCGCCGTTCGCACATCCAAATGGAATCTATCCGTGAGCCGAACACTCGTCCTTGAACCCGGAAGTTATAACGTCCTCGATTTAGATTATCCCCATGTGTATCATTGCAAAGTTATCGGCTATTTTCATCAGCAATCTATCTTGCTCATCCAAGTGACGCCCGAAAAAGATAGCGCGCTCGATACTTTTTACGTCATTTTCGATGATGTGGTGCTGTTCGATGGGGTGTTACGCTGGCAGGGGGCCAATTTGCGAGTGGCCACCAGCGAGGAGCACTTCAATTTTTTGATGAACCGCGCGCTCGTCGCCACCTCCCAAGAGTTGCTCATCTTTGAAGGCGGGGAACAAGCGGTGCGCCTGCTGGCCAGCTCATGGATAGCCATCCTCGACGAACTGCCGGAGCGTTTCCGTTAGTGGGGTGCTTGGCCGTGCCCCAACAGCGCCCTATACAGCGCCAAGGTCTCGCGGGCGACCCGCTCTAGCGAAAATTCCGCCATGGCGATGTCCCGCCCGCGCGCGCCCATGCGCTGGCGCAAGGCGGGGTCGCTTATCAGGCGTTCTAGGGCGGATACCAATGCGGGGAGGTCGTCTTTGGGGACGAGCAAGCCATTGTCGCCGTGCCGTGCGATGTCGCGGCAACCGGGGGTGTCGGTGGTGACGATAGGGCGTCCGCAGGCGGCGGCTTCAATCAGCACTTTGGGCACGCCTTCGCCATAGGATGACGGCAGGCAAACAAGGTGCGATGCGGCGAAGACCGACGGCATATCTTCGCGCTTGCCCCACCACTCAATCAGCCCGTCCCGCGCCCACGCTTCCAATTGGGCGATGGGCACATTGTCGGGGCTGGTCGGCTCGGCATAGCCGACGACCACAAAGCGCGCCCGCCCCCGCAACTGCTCGGCCGCCTGCGCGAATAGCCCTAGCCCCTTTTTCCACATCAGCCGCCCAGCGAATAGCACCATCGGTAGCCCTTGCGGTTCGGGCTGGGGGGCGAAGCGCGCCACATCCACGCCTGACCCACGGATGAGCGCCGTCCGCGCCATGGGGATAAGCCCCATCGCCACAAAGCGCGCGCGGTCTTCCTCATTCTGGAAAATCATACACGACCGCGCGCCCCCTAATGCCCAACGCAAGGGGAACTGGGCCAACAGCCGCAGTAAGCGCGGTTTGAAGCCATCGCCGATGAAGACATAGCCCAGCCCGCTCATCGCCCCCACCACGGCCGGCACCCCGACCGCGCGCGCCGCCACCCCCCCGTATAGCACCGGCTTGATGCTCACATGGTGCACGATATGCGGCTTCAGCTGGCGATATAAGGCCGCCAACGCCGCCAGCGCCCGCAATTCGGCCAGCGGGTTGGTGCCGTGCTGGCTGAGCGGCAAGGGATGGAAGGGGAAGCCCGCTTCGCGGATGCGCGCCACTTGTTCGGCGTCTTCCTCGGCGGTGGCAATGTGCACCTCGTAGCCCTCCGCGCGCGCCGCTAGCGCTAGGGGCAGGCGATGCGAGACAAAAAAACGCGCAATATTCACCACGTATAATAGGCGTGTCATCGCTTGCTCTCTTTCCGCGCGCTATTATGGCACGATAGCGGGCGCACGGCCCAGCCCCGAAGCGACATCCGCCATAGACCCGCGCCCGCCTTCGCGCTATCATTAAAAGCATTCAACAGCGAGGTGATATAGACCTGATGATTTACCACATCACCCGCCGCGCAGATTGGGAGGCGGCCCTCGTCAGCGGCAGTTATCGCCCGCCGTCCTTGGAGCGCGAAGGGTTCATCCATTTCTCCGCTCGGCGTCAATTATTGCTCGTGGCGAACGCTTTCTACCGCGGCCACGATGACCTCGTCGTCTTGTGCGTCCCGCCCCAGCGCGTCGCTGGTGCGCTCCGTTGGGAAGCCCCCGACCCCGCGCAGACCCTAACTAACGCCTCCTCTGACCGCTTCCCGCATCTGTACCAAGCGTTGGCCACCTCTGACGTGGCGCAGGTCGTCCCCCTGACCGTCGGGGATGATGGTTTTTTCGCCCTTCCTCATGATTTGCCCGATGATACGCCCGCCGATGGCTGAAACCCGCTTATGAAGTTGACGCTCATCACTTCCACCT
Source organism: Anaerolineaceae bacterium (assembly GCA_037441665.1). Taxonomy (GTDB): domain Bacteria; phylum Chloroflexota; class Anaerolineae; order Aggregatilineales; family Phototrophicaceae; genus JBBIRQ01. The sequence goes on from JBBIRQ010000010.1 coordinate 8,602, forward strand.
ATCGCGCGGCGCGCTGGTTGCCGCTTTATCGCCGCCATGTGGCCGACGTCTGCGCCCAGCTGACCGCCGAAGGTATCGAAACGCAACTTGTGCTCATCGCCAACGATGCCCGCGCCGACGAAGTGGCCCAATTCGACCAATTGGCCGCGGCTTTGGGGGAATCCCTATGTTTGCGCCACACCCCCCGCGAGACGATTTACGCCTCTTGGAATCGGGCGTTAGAACTGGCGCAAGGGGAGGCCATCGGCTTTTGGAATGTGGATGATGAACATTACGTCAGCGGCTACCGAGAAGCGGCGGCCCGCCTGCGCGAGGGCTATACGCTCGTGGATTTATCGTATACGGTGATGCAGGAGTATCGGCGTTGGGGATTGTGGCCGGCCCAAACCAGCTATTACCGCCCCGCGCGCTATACCCAAGACAAGCACGGCCGCAAGCATGGCTATGGCCCCTTCGCCCTCATCGCGCGCGCGCTTTTCGACCAAGTCGGCCGCTTTGATGAGCGCTTCCGCATCGCTGGTGACCTCGATTGGAGCGTGCGGAGCGTGCCCTATGCCCGCGGTCTGCGGAGCGCGCACAACGGCGGTATCTTCCGCCTGCACGGGCGCAACCTCAGCGATAGCGGCAACCCCTTACAAATTGTCGAAAATAACGTCATCTTCCTGCGTCAGCGCCAATGGGAAGAGCTACAGCCCGCCGACCCCGACTTGATGCGCGGCGCTTATGAGCGATGGCGCGCCGATATTGGCGATTTGCCCCCGCTCATCTGTGAGTGGCTGTGGGGCCCGCCCGCCCGCGCCCGCGCCCGCCAGTACCAGCGTTTGGGGCGTTGGCCGTGGTGGCGTCGCGCGCGCGCCGCACTGCTGTACCGCGGCTGGCTGAAGACCGATAGTTTAGCCGCGCCGCGCCTAGAGGAAACCCCATGACCCCCAAGCTCGTCTCTATCGTCCTGCCGACGATGAACCGCGCGGACCGCCTGCCCCGCGCCATCCAAAGTTGCCTAGACCAGACGTACCCCCATTGGGAACTCATCATCGTAGATGGCTTTTCCAGCGATAGCACCGCCCAAGTCGTGGCCCGCTACGCCGCCCAAGACCCGCGCATCCGTAGCATCGCCCACCCGCCCCAAGCGGGGCGTTTGCCCGGCGCGCTCAACGCTGGCTTCGCGCTAGCCAAGGGCGATTATCATACGTGGTTGCAAGATGATAATCACTTCCAACCGCAGGCGCTGGCCGTCATGGTCGCCCAGCTAGAGGCCCGCCCCGATGCCGACCTCGTCTATTCCGCCTATGAAGAAGTGGATGAAATCAGCGGCGAACGGCGTTTACAGCCCGTCTTGCCGCCGGATTATCTGGCAGAAAAATGCGTCGTGACGCCCTCTTTTCTCTATCGTCGCCACGTTTACGAGCAGTTGGGCGGCTATCGGGTGGCCTATTATCTGGCAGAAGATTATGATTTTTGGTTGCGGGCCTATAGCCGCTTCCGCTTTATCCCCCTGCCCGACGCCCTCCACGTCTACTATTTCCACCCCGACAGCCTGACCGAGAGCGCGCGGCGGCTCGATATTGACGACGCCGCCAGTCGGGCCTTGCTGTGGGCGCTAGAGCATGAGCCGTGGACACGCCGCAAACGGCAACGCGCCCGCATCTACCGTTATCTAGCCAGCATGGCCGCCCGCCGCGGGGATGGGCGCGCCGCCCGCCGTTATTATGGGCGCGCCTTGCTCCATGACCCCGCGCTCATCATCCGCCGCGTTTTGCGCCGCCAGTGGCGACGCTGGCGCATCAATCGCCAATCGTGATATTGCCCGTCGGCAAGTAGGGCCCGCCCACCAGCGCCCCGCTACTGGCATCGCGCACAATCCACGGGTGCGTTAGGGCGGTAGGCGCTCTCGCCGCCCTCCACCGTGATTAACGCGCTGGTGTCGCCGCTCAAGAAAGCGGCCGCCACCCAACCCGTCCGCCCATCAGGCATCATCACCCGCGCCCACGCGCCATCTGCCGAGATGCCGTTGGCCGTGATGGCCTGCCCGACCGCGAGCGAGGCGAGCACCGCGCTTTCTACCGATGGTCTGCGGCGCACATTGACCGCTTGCTGTGCCTGCAAGTCGGCGGTGGGCGCTTCTGCGCGGGTATCGCGCTCGACTATGACATCGCCAAAGAGCAGGAGCGTCCCATTGCCTAATGCCAATAGGCAGAGTCGTGTGATGTAGGTCATGCATCCCTCTATTCAGTTCCTCAAGGACGATGCCCCTATAGTAACGACAAACAGCGCCGACCCACAAACGCCCTACGGCACTTCTGCGTTGGCGCTGGCCTGCCAAATCCGAAACCACTGCTGACGGTCGAGCGTCAGTTGGCAAGCGTGGGCGCTCGCGCGGATACGGTCGAGATTGCCCGTGCCCAAGACGGGTAAGATGCGCGCCGGATGGGCCAGCAACCACGCGAGCGCGACTTGGTCCGCGCCCGCCCCGCCCAACTCGGCCCCCACATCGGCGAGGGCTTGCGCCACCCGCCGCCCCTGCTCGCTATCGCCGCGGAAGATGCTACCGCCCCCCAGCGGCGACCATGCCATAATCGCCCGCCCCAGACGGTGCAAGTGGTCTACCGAGCCATCATGCAGGGGGGCCATGTGCGTCACTGATAGCTCAATTTGGTTGGTCACCAACGGATAATCGAGCCGCGATTGCAATAAGTCGAATTGGGGCGGCGTGAAGTTGGAGACGCCGAAGTATAATACTTTGCCATCCGCCCGCAAGCGGCCGAAGGCCTCGGCGATGTCGTCGGGGTTCATTAGTGGGTCGGGACGGTGGATGAGCAGGAGGTCGAGGCGGTCGGTCTGCAACATCCGCAACGAATTTTCCGCCGAGGCGATGATGTGGCCCGCGCTGGTGTTGTAATGCTTGAGTCGGTTGTAGGGGCGTTGGGGCGATACCAGCATGATACCGCACTTGCTCACCAATTGCATTCGGTCGCGCAGGGCGGGCTGTAGCGCCAACGCCGCGCCGAAGACCGCCTCGCATTGGTAACCGCCGTAAATATCGGCGTGGTCAAAGGTCGTCATCCCCAAATCAAGGCAACGTTCTATCCACGCCAGCAACTCGGCGCTAGTCAGCCGCCATTCCAGCAGGCGCATCATGCCGGGGATGATTTGGGAAAAGGTGGGGCCGTCTTCGCATAGGCGTATGGCGGGCACAGTCATGATGAATTCTCCTCCGTGTGTGGTATACGAGCGCTCAATAAAGCTTTGACGGCGGGCCATTCCGGGGCGATGATGCTATAAAACACCGAATCGCTGATGCTCCCGTCGGGGTTTAGGCGATGATGGCGAAAGACGCCTTCGCGCACGGCGCCGATTTTTTCCAGCGCTTTTTGCGATTGCACATTGCGATGGTCGGTCTTGAACTGCACCCGTAGCGCCCCCAAGGTCTCGAAGGCGTGGCGCAAGAGCAAGAACTTGGCTTCGGTATTAATGCCCGTCCCCTGATAGGCCCGCCCTAGCCAAGTGCCGATTTCTAACCCGCGATTTTTGGGGTCAATGTTCAAATAGCCGATATAACCGACAGGCTCGCCCGTCTCCCGCAAATAGATGATGAAGGGGCGACGGTGTGTCTCTGCCAGCAGGCCCGCGATGAGCTTTTGGAAGCCCTCTAGGGTGTAGGTTTCGGGTTGGAAGGTATACGCCATCACGTCGGGCGTGCCCACCTTCAGCCAATCGGCGGCGTGAGCGAGCGCCAACGGCTCTAGGCGTAGGCGGTACGCTTCAATGACGACCGGCGGCACAGTCATGACCATAAGCGCCTCGCTCAACTGTGGCTCAACTTTGGAAGGAGCGCAGAATTCTACCGCGCCCCTCCAAGGTATAAGTATGGACAGCGGCCGGGATGAGGACCGTCTGCCCCGCTTTGAAGCGGAGGGCGTCCGCTTTCACGCGGACGCCCACTTCGCCCGCTACGCACGTCAAGGCCTGAAACCGCGCGCCCGTATCTAAGGTGACGCTATAACCATCGAGGCGATGCGCCACGGTCGTAAAGTATTCGCAAGTGACCGCGATGCTCATCGCGCCATTATCGGCGATGTGGGCGATGGGGGGGACGCTCTCTAGGTTGGATACGGCTACCCCTTTTTCGATGTGGAGCGGGCGCGGTTGGCCATCCAGCCCCAGCCGTCCCCAATCGTAAAGGCGATAGGTGATGTCGGAAGCTTGCTGAATCTCGTAGATGAGCAAGCCGGGCCCGATGGCGTGTACGGTGTTGGCGCGGATGAACAGCACATCATCGGCCGCGACATCGGCATATACCAGCAGAGATTGCAAGCGATTTTCGCGGATGGCCGCCGCCATCTCCGCGCGGGTGGTGCCGGCCCGCACCCCACACACCAACTGCGCCCCCGCTTCCGCCGCCAAGATAATCCATGCCTCGGTCTTGCCGCGCGGGTCGCCTTCCAGTTCGCGCGCTTGCTCGTCGTTGGGGTGCACCTGCACCGATAACCAGTCGGACGCATCTAAAAATTTGACCAGCAGGGGGAAGCCTTCGGTCGGGTCGCTGATGTAACCGATGAGGTCCGGCCCCATATGTGCCACCAATTCGCCGATAGTTTTGCCGGCTAGCGCGCCGTTGGTCACCGTCACCGTATCGTGCAGTTCCCAGCTTTCGCCGTAGGGTTCGTCGCTGGGCAAGCGCTTGCCGAAGACCGCCTCTAGCCGCCGCCCGCCCCATACGCGGGGGTGCAAGACGGGTTGCAAGAGCAGAGGATATAAAAATTTTGTCGTGCTCATGGGTTGTCCTTTCTACAGGTCAATGATACCACCGCAGACCCCAAGCCCCAAGCGCCCGCCGCACAAAACCGCTATCACACAAAGCCCATCTTAAGGCGCTTTGTAGTGGTCTTTGTGATGCGGGGCCGTTATAATGATGTGCGTGATGGGTGTTGAAGGGCGCGACAATGCATGATTGACTTGAGCGGCCAAACGATACGCGGCTATATCCTGCGCGAGCAAATCGGCGCGGGCGGTTTTGGCGTTGTGTACCGCGCCGACCAACCGGTCATCGAACGCGAGGTCGCCATCAAAATTATCTTGCCGCGCTTCGCCAGCCAGCTTGAATTCATCCGCCGTTTTGAAGCCGAAGCCCAGCTCATCGCCCGCCTAGAACATTTCCACATCGTCACCCTTTACGATTATTGGCGCGAGCCAGACGGCGCTTTTTTGGTCATGCGTTATTTGCGCGGCGGTAGCCTGCGCCAAAGAATCCGCTCGGGCCCGCTCGACCTAAGCCTCATCGCCCAGACGGTCGAGCAAATCGGCTCGGCGCTCATCGTCGCCCATAGCCATGGCGTCGTCCACCGCGACATCAAACCCGATAACATCCTCTTTGACGAGGACGGCAACACCTATCTAGCCGATTTCGGCATCTCTAAATCCTTGCTAGACGACCGCGGCCCCGCCGACCCCGAAGGGAATTTGCTCGGCTCGCCCGCCTATATCTGCCCGGAATATGTGCAGGGCTTGTCGGTCACCGCCCAAGGGGATATTTACAGCTTCGGCATTTTGCTATTCGAGATGTTCACCGGCCAAGTGCCCTTCACCGATGATAATATCGGGCAACTGTTGCTCAAACACCTCAGCGAGCCAATACCGCTCATCGAGGAGTGGCGGTCAGAGCTACCGCCGCGCTTCGATATGATTATCCAGCGCGCCACCCAAAAAGACCCCGCCGAACGCTACGCCACCATGCGCGACCTCGTGCTAGACTTCCGTTCCGCCCTGCGCGAGGCCGGCTTCGCCGATGCCGAGGGGGATGTTCGCATCGGGGGCAAGACCCGCACCCAGACCACCAAATCGGTCATCTCGGAAGTTATCGGCGCGGCCAACCCCTATAAAGGGTTGCGCCCCTTTGAAGAAGCGGACTCGGCCGATTTCTTCGGGCGCGCCGCGCTCGTCAAACGCCTTGCCGACCGCTTGGCAGAAGAAGACCCCGACGCCCGCTTTTTAGCCGTCGTCGGCCCGAGCGGGAGCGGCAAATCGAGCGTGGTCAAAGCCGGCCTCATACCCCACCTCCGCAAAATCTCCAACGCCGCCAAATGGTTCATGGTGGAGATGACCCCCGGCCGCGATTTATTCGCCGAGTTCGAGGCTACCTTGCTCAAGGTGGCCGTCAACCCCCTTAAAGATATTCGCCAACAGCTCGAAGCCAGCGCCTATGGCCTGAGCGCCGTCCTACAAGCCATCTTGCCCGCCGATGGCGAATTGCTCCTCTTCATAGACCAGTTTGAGGAATTGTTCACCCAAGTGGCGGACGAGGCGGCCCGCGCCCGCTTCCTCGACCTCATCATGAACGCCCTAGAGCTACCCGATAGCCGCCTGCACGTGGTCATCACCCTGCGCGCCGATTTTTACGACCGCCCGCTTCAATATCACCGCTTCGGCGCGCTCATGCGCGAGCGTACGGAAATCGTCCTGCCCCTTTCTCCCGACGAATTGGAACAAGCGATTGTCTTGCCGGCGGAGCGCGTCGGGCTGACCCTAGAGGCGGGGTTGGTGGGCGCTATCATCCACGATGTCAGCGCTCAAGCGGGGGCCCTGCCGCTCTTGCAATACGCCCTGACTGAACTTTATGAGCGGCGCGTCGGCAATGTGCTCACGCTAGCCGCTTATCATGCGAGCGGCGGCGTTTTGGGCGCGCTGGCCCGCCGCGCCGATGAGATTTTTGACGAGCTGAGCAACGACCAGCAACGCGCCACCCGTCAGATGTTCCTGCGCTTGGTGGCCTTGGGCGATGGCGCGGAAGATACCCGCCGCCGCGCCACCCGCGCCGAAATCGTCTCTTTGGGCGACCGCGACCTGATGGAACAGGTGCTAGACCTCTACGGCAAGTACCGCCTGCTGACCTTCGACAACGACCCATCCACCCGCGCGCCCACGGTGGAAGTGGCCCATGAAGCGCTCATCCGACAGTGGAAACTGTTGCGTCTGTGGCTAGATAACAACCGCGAGGGCATCCGCATACAGCGGCGCTTGGCCCAAGCCGCTAACGAATGGCTGGCCGCCGGCCAAGACCCTAGCTATCTCGCCGATGGCCTGCGCCTGACCCAATACGAGGCGTTCTACCAAACAACCGACCTCGCGCTAAACCACAACGAGCGCGCTTATATCGAAGCCAGTTTGGCCAAGCGCGCGGCCGAACAAGCGGCCGAAGCCGAACGCCAAGCGCGCGAAAAAGCGCTAGAAGCCGCCTCGCGCAATCGGTTACGGGTGCTAGTGCTGGTGATGAGCCTTGCGGCTGTCGTCTCTTTGGCGCTGGCCGCGGTCGCCCGCAGTGCCCAACAAGAAGCGCAAATCGAACGCGATAACGCCGAAACGTCCCGCCGAATTGCCGAGCGCAACGCCGAAGAAGCCTATAGCCAAGCCCTAGCCGCCGCCGTGCAGTTGGCCCTGCGCGATGGCGATAGCGACCTCGCCTTGGCGCTCGCCTTGCAGGCCAACCGCATCCCCAATCCGCCGTCCCAAGCGGTGCAGGCGCTGGCCAGCGCCGCCTACACGCCGGGCACGGTGCGCCTGTTCAGCGGGCATCGCTCTGCCGTCACCGCGCTGGCCTATAGCGCCGATGGCACCATGGCGGTATCGGGGAGCGCGGATAACGACCTCATCATCTGGGACGTGGCCAGCGGCGCGGAAATCGCGCGCCTGCGCGGCCATCTCGACCCCGTGCGGGCGGTCGCCTTTTTATCCGATGGAAGACGCGTGTTATCCGGCTCGGACGATTATTCGATGCGCTTATGGTCTGCGCGCACGGGCGAACGCCTGATGGAATTCGGCGGCCATGGCGATAGCGTCCTGAGCATAGCGGTTAGCCCCAATGGGCGGGTGGTGGCCAGCGGTAGCGCCGACCGAAGCATCATCCTGTGGGATTTAGAGAGCGGCCGCCCTATCAACCGCTTCACCGGCCACGAAGACGCCGTCACCGCGCTGGCTTTCGATAGCACCGGCACGCGCCTCTTGTCTGGCTCGGCTGATAATACGCTCATCTTGTGGGATGTCACCGCCCCCGACCGCGACAGCGCCCGCCTGCGCCGCTTCTTCGGCCACGATGCCCCGGTGCAGTCGGTGGCGATTGCCCCCGATGGCCAAAGGGCGCTATCTGGTTCTTTAGATAATACGGTCATCGAATGGCAATTGGCCAACGGTCGCATCGCGCGGCGTCTGGCCGGCCACGCCGACGCCGTCTTGACGGTGGCCTATAGCCCCGACGGCCAAAGGGCGCTATCCGGCTCTCAAGATAGCACGCTCATCATCTGGGATATGGCTAGCGGCAATATACAGGCGCGCTTGGTAGGGCATCGTAGCGGCGTATCGGCGGCGACCTTCGCGCCCGATGGCCGCGCGATAGTATCCGCCTCTAACGATAGCACCCTGCGCTTGTGGCGCTTGCACAACGGCGCAGAAATCGCGGCCCTGCCTGCCGACCCCGATACCATCTTCGATGTGGATTTCGGCATCTTCGACCGCACAGCGCTGGCCGGCGGCGCTAACAATACCGCCACGGTGTGGAATACCGAGAGCGGCGCGCTCCTATATACCTTCAGTTTGCACACGAGCCGCGTGCGCGCTGTAGACCTCAGTTCCGATGCTAAATTCGCCATCACCAGCTCCGACGATGGCACGGTACGCCTGTGGAATATGGCGACGGGGGCTTTTCGGCGGGTGTTGCGCGGGCATAACCGCCCTGTGCGGGCGGTGCGCTTCGCGCCAGATAGCTTTAGGGCGGTATCGGGCGGCGACGACGGAAGCTTGATTGTGTGGGATTTGGACACGGGCGAAGAATGGCGACGCTTGGGCGCCCTGCGCGAAAATACGGCTAGCGGCACGCTCGTTCGGGCGCACATCGGCGCGGTGCGCGCGGTGGATTTCCACCCCAACGGGGCCCAAGTGGCCAGCGGCGGGGTAGATAGGCGGGTGCGCGTCTTTGATGTGGACACCAATACCCTTGTGCTAGAGCTAGAAGGGCATAATGACATCATCCTAGCGGTGCGCTTTAGCCCCGATGGCGCTTATCTGGCCTCTAGCTCCGCGGATGGCGTCATCATCTTATGGGATGTGGTCGAGCGGGCGGAAGCGCGGCGGTTCGTCGGCCATAGCGGCCCCGTCTTCGACCTCGCCTTCAGCCCCGACGGCCGTTATCTGGCCTCTGGCTCTGGAGATGATACCTTGCGCGTTTGGGATGCCACCACGGGCGAGGAATTGCGGCGCTATAACGCCCACAGGGGCGGGGTGCAGGGGGTGGCTTTCAGCTCTGATGGTCTGCGGGTGTTATCCGGCGGCGGCGATGGCTTCATCCGCTTGTGGCGTGTGGATTATAGCCTAGAGGAACTGATGTCATGGGCAGAGGCGAACCGCTACGTGCGCGACTTGACCTGTGGCGAACGCCTGTTATATCAAGTTCAGCCGTTTTGCTCTGCGGCGCTGACGGCCGAGGATGTGGGCAGATGAGCCGTGCTATAAGATTTCGTGAAAATTAACACAAATTGCCCGATAAATTCTCGCAAAACGCGGTTAAATCACGTACAATACAGAAGAAAATCGTCATTGAACAGCGGTTAAGTCTCGTTTCTTGACGGTTATAAAACGATATGCTAGTCTCTTGGGCAAGATGATTGCTCCAATTTGAACAAACTTAGGGGAGTCTGCGATGGCCCTACAAGAATTTGCACCCATTGGCGCTTTGTTGGTGGTCGCGCTGGTCATCACCTTCATTGTGTTGGTGATTTCGCGCATCTTCGGCCCCTACCGGCCGACCTTCCGCAAACAAGCGCCATACGAAAGCGGTATGAAGCCCATCGGGCCGGCCGTGCGCCGTATGCCGGTCAAGTTTTATTTGGTGGCGGTCTTATTCATCATCTTTGATATTGAAGTGATTTTCTTCTTGCCGTGGGCGGTGCTGGTGCGCGACCTCGGCGTTTATGGGCTTATTGTTATGGGCATTTTCACGTTCTTTTTGGTCGTTGGCTTTGTATATGAATGGAAGAAAGGGGCGCTGGAATGGGAATAACATCCAAACTCGGCAATCTTGGCGTCGTCACCACGACGCTAGAACAAGCGGTGAATTGGGGGCGCACCGGCGCGATGTGGCCCCTGCTCTTTGGGCTGGCCTGTTGCGCGATTGAATATATGGCCACCCAAGCATCGAACTACGATTTATCGCGCTTCGGCATGGAGCTAAACCGCGCGACCCCGCGCCAAGCGGATTTGCTCATCGTATCGGGGCGGCTAACGCGCAAAATGGCTCCCGTCATCCGCCAACTCTATGACCAGATGGCCGAACCCAAATGGGTCATTTCCATGGGGGATTGCGCCTCTTGCGGCGGCGTCTACAACAATTACGCGGTGGTGCAAGGCGTAGACGAAATCATCCCGGTTGATGTCTACGTCGCCGGTTGCCCGCCGCGCCCCGAACAATTGATGCATGGCATCCTCACCCTGCACGAAAAAGTGAAGGGCGAGCGCATCGCCGATTGGGCCTAAAGCGCCCCTAGATGGATGAAAGAGGGTAATTGTTATGCATATTCCACCCCCCATAGACCCGATAGAGGCGCTAAAGGCGCACTTCCCCGATGCGGTCTTGGCCGTCAAAACCTTTCGCGACGAAATAACGGTCATCGTCGAAGCGGCCCACATCGTGGCCGTCACCCAATACCTGAAGACCGCGCCGGGGCTGGTGTTCAACTTCCTGTCGGACATCAGCGCCGTAGATTATTACCCCGACCCACCGAGCGACGAGCGCCCGGAACGCTTCGCCGTCTGTTATCACCTATACTCTATGCTCTATAATCGGCGCATCCGCCTTAAGGTGTTCGTCCCAGAAGATGCCCCATCCGTCCCCAGCATCCTCAGCGTGTGGCCCGGCGCCGGCTGGCCAGAGCGCGAAATCCAAGATATGATGGGCATAGACTTCGAGGGTAACCCCGATAAACGCCGTTTGCTGATGCCCGAAGATTGGGATGGGCATCCGCACCGCCGCGATTATCCGCTGGGCTACGAGACCGTACAGTTCTCCTTCAATGTCGAAGAAATCCTCAAACATAAACCGTTCGCCAGAAAATAGCGCGGGAGCAAACCTGATGGCCATTGCAAATCAACCAGAAAATCGCGTTTGGGAAGGGGACCTAGAAACCCTGCGCGGCCTCGTGTCGGAACGGGCCATGCGCGGCGAAACCATGTTGCTCAACTTAGGCCCCCACCATCCCAGCACCCACGGCGTCTTGCGCCTTTTGCTGGAACTCGATGGCGAAGAAATCGTCACCTGTTTACCCGATATTGGCTTTTTGCATACCGGCATCGAAAAGAATATCGAAGCCAAAACCTACGAAAAAGCCGTCACCCTCACCGACCGCACCGATTACCTATCGCCCATGTCTAACAACATGGTTTTTTGTATGGCGGTGGAGAAGTTGGCGGGTATTGATGTGCCGGAACGCGCCCAAATCATCCGCGTCATCGTGCTGGAGCTATCGCGCATCGCCAGCCATTTGGTATGGCTGGGCACCCACGCTATTGATTTAGGGGCGATGAGCGTTTTGCTCTACGCCTTCCGCGAGCGCGAGCGGGTCCTCAGCATGTTTGAGATGCTCAGCGGCCAACGCTTGATGGGGTCTTATATCCGCCCCGGCGGCGTCTGGCGCGACCTAACGCCCGATTTCTTGCCCGCCCTCAACGACTTTTTAGACTATTTCCCGCGCAAAATTGATGATTACGAAACCCTCCTGCGCGAGAACCCCATCTGGGTAGACCGCACCCAAGGCGTGGGGGTCATCACGCCTGAAGATGCCCTCGCGTGGGGGGTGACCGGCCCCAGCCTGCGCGGGAGCGGCGTCAATTGGGATATTCGCAAAGCCCAACCCTATAGCGGCTACGAACAATACGAATTCGACGTGCCCTTGGGCGAACATGGCGATGTCTACGACCGCTTTTTGTGCCGCATCCTCGAACTGCGCGAGAGCCTAAAAATCATCCGCCAAGCGGTCAAACGCCTGCCTAATAAGGGGCCCTTCCGCTCGGATAATCGTAAATTTGTCCCCCCGCCGCGGAGCGAATTAGGGCAGAGCATGGAAGCGGTCATCCACCATTTCAAACTGTGGACCCATGGCTTCGACGCGCCGGATGAAGAAGTCTATGTGACTATCGAAAGCCCGCGCGGCGAATTGGGGTGCTACCTGCACGGCACCGGCGGCAACAAGCCGCGCCGTGTCCACCTCAAGACGCCCTCTTTCAAGCACATTAGCGCCCTGCCCATCATGTCGGAAGGCTACATGATAGCCGACCTCATCGGCATCATCGGCAGTGTGGACATCGTCTTAGGCGATTGCGACCGTTAATCTGTGGGCGGGGGCGCCCCGCACCCCCTAGTGAGGACGAGACTATGGCAATTATCGGCAACACAAAATACACAACGCGCATCGAAGGGCATCTGGCTAAATATCCCGATAAACGCTCGGCGGTGATGCCCCTGCTCTACATCGCCCAAGAAGAATACGGTTGGGTGAGTCCAGAAGCCATCAACGAAGTGGCCCAACTCTGCGATATGGACCCCACCCAAGTGAAGTCCATCGCCGGCTTTTATACCATGTATTCGGAAAAGCCCAAGGGCGCTTATTGGTTGCAGGTCTGTACAGACCTCGCTTGCGCGCTACGCCGCACGGAAGACTTCCCCAACGGCGCGGACGAATTTTACGAATGGCTGAAAGCAGAGCTCGGCGTTGAAGATGGCGGCACGACCGCCGACGGGCTGTTCACGGTGGAGCATGTGATGTGCCTCGCCGCTTGCGATAAGGCCCCCATGCTCCAGTGTAACTTCCACTTCGCCGAAAATCTGACCAAAGAGAAAATGCGCCAACTGCTGGCCAAATGGCGGGCAGAGGCGGGTAAATGAGCATCGAGAAGCGTTTTATTGGCAAAAAGGATTTGTGATGATGAGCGAGAACAAAACCCCCACCATCCTCCTCCGCGGCACAGAGGTTAAAGACATCCACACCTTCGATGTCTATTCGGCCAATGGCGGTTGGGATGGCCTGAAAAAGGCGGTGAAGATGAAACCCGCCGACGTGATAGAAGAAGTGAAAGCGTCGGGACTGCGCGGGCGCGGTGGCGCTGGCTTCCCTACCGGCGCTAAGTGGAGCTTCATACCGCAGAGCGAACCCATTAAATACGTGGTGGTCAACGCCGACGAGAGCGAGACCGGCACTTTCAAAGACCGCCTCATCATGGAGACCAACCCCTACCAACTCATCGAAGGGGCGATGATAGCCGCGTGGGCCATCCAAGCCACCGCGGTTTATATCTACCTGCGCGGCGAATTTTGGGACATCGCCCACGACCTCGATACCTGCATCGCCCAAGCGCGCAAGGCCGGTTACGTGGGGCAAAATGTGCTGGGGAGTGGCTGGAATTGCGAGATGTATACCCATCTCGGCGCGGGGGCGTATATCTGCGGCGAAGAAAGCGCCCTGCTAGAAAGCCTAGAAGGGCGGCTGGGGCAACCGCGCGTGCGCCCGCCTTTCCCGGCGCAAAAGGGCGGCGGCCTCTACAAGCAACCCACGGTCGTCAACAATGTAGAAACCATCGCTAACGTCCCGTGGATTATGACCCACGGCGCGGCGGAATATAAAAAAATTGGCACAGAGCAGAGCGCCGGCACCAAGCTTTATTGTGTCAGCGGCCATGTCAAAAAGCCCGGCGTCTATGAACTGCCCTTCAGCGCCACCTTCCGCGAATTGCTCTACGACGTGTGCGGCGGGCCGGCCGACGACGCCCACCCCTTTAAGGCGCTATTGCCTTCCGGCGGCTCTGGCCCCATTGTGCCCATAGACGATAAATTGCTCGATGCGCCCATGAGCTACGAACATACCGCCGCCTTGGGCACGATTATAGGCTCGGCATCGCTCATCGTGATGGATGATACCGTAGACATCACATGGGTGGCGTCCAAAGTCACCAAGTTCTTCAAGCACGAAAGTTGCGGCAAATGCACGCCCTGCCGCGAGGGCACTTATTGGCTGGATAAGGTCATAGACCGCATCCTCGCCGGGCAGGGGCGACCCGAAGATGTGAAGCTCATCGAAAATGTCGCTAAAAATATGCAGGGCACCACGCTATGCGCGCTGGGCGATTTCGCCGCGAACCCGATTATTTACACTATCAAGCATTTTCCGAATGACTTCATGAGTCATGTGAACGGCGCGAAAGATGGCGCTAAAAAAGTAGCCACGGCCGCCCACTGAGCGGCGGGGATTGAGGCGCGATGATGACCGATATGCCTATGGGCGATAGCCAAGAAGCGCCGCGCATCCGTTGGCTGGCTGGCCTCGCCCGCGGCAGGGCGGATGATGCTCTGTTGGCCGCGCGTTTAGAAGCGCTCGATGCGTGCATCGCCCAACAACCCGCTTCTGCCGCGCCTTATGTCTTGCGGGGAGAAGTCCACCTCGCGCGCGGGTCTTATGCTTTGGCCGCCCAAGATTTTCAAAAGGCGTTGGCTTTGGCCCAAGCCCAACTGGCGGCCGAGGATTGGGGGCTTATCGCCCAAGCGCTACAAGACCGCGCCTTACAGGGGCTGGAGCGCGCCCAGCGCCAGCATCCTTAGCGCGATGGAGGGGGGGCGATGGCTACTTCGCCCGCCGCCAAACCCCGCGGGGGTGGCAAGGGTCCGCTCGTTCTTGTTATACTCGTGGGCGTTATCGCCCTTGTCCTGTTGCTCGCTCTGGCGGGTTGGGCGCTTAACAATTTACACGTGGTCGGCGAGGCCAGCAAGACCTTTTTGCTAGCCATCCAGCGGGGCGATTATCAAGCCGCTTACGACCGCATCTTGCCCGATGGCCGCCTGCAGGACGCCGACGATTTGGCCCAAGCCCTGCGCCAAACGTGGCCGCCCGTCCGTGATTGGCGCTGGGAGACCTTCTCTATCGAAGGCGATTACGCCATCGTCACCGCCGGGCTGTATTTAGAAGATGGGCGGGCGCAGGGTATCGAAATACTGTTGTACCGTATAGCAGACCAATGGGTTATTCTCAATGCGCGTTTATATAGCCCAGAGGGCATACAACCTTTGTGGTAATAGCGACGGCTTCGGGCCGTTTGACGAATGGGAGAGACGCGATGGCTGACACCGTCAAAATCATCATAGACGATGTGGAATATGAAGTGCCGGCGGGGATGAATCTCGTAGACGCGGCCAAATGGCACGCCGATAACGATATTCCCGTCTTTTGTTACCACCCCAAGATGGCCCCGGTGGGCATGTGCCGCATGTGCCTTGTAGAGATGGGCACGGTGGAAAAAGACCGCGAGAGCGGGGCGGTCATCATGGAGGGGGGCAAGCCTAAAGTGCGCTGGATGCCTAAGTTGCAAACCGCCTGCACCCAGCGCGTCAGCGATGGCTTGGTCATCCGCACCGCCACCAAAGCGGTCACCGAAGCCCGTAATAACGTCCTTGAATTCCTGCTCACCAGCCATCCGCTCGATTGCCCCATCTGCGATAAGGGCGGCGAGTGCCCCCTGCAAAACCTGACCATGGCCCACGGCCCCGGCAAGAGCAGGATGTACTTCGACGATAAAATGCATCTCGATAAACACGTACCCTTGGGCGACCTCATCTATTTGGATGAAGAACGGTGCATCCAATGCGCCCGTTGTATCCGCTTCCAAGATGAAATCGCTGGCGATGATGTGCTCGCCTTCCACGAGCGCGGCCGTCGCCTGCAAATCATCACCCATTCCGACCCGCCCTTCGATACCTACTTCTCCGGCAACACGACCGATATTTGCCCCGTCGGCGCGCTGACCACCGCCGATTTCCGCTTTGGCGCGCGTCCGTGGGAGCTGACCGAAGTCCCTAGCATCTCCCCGCACGACGCCAGCGGCGAAAACATCAGCCTGAGCACGCGCCTTGACCGCGACTTCGGCGGCAAGGCCATCATCAAACGAGTGATGCCCCGCCAGAACGAAGCGGTTAATGAGATTTGGATTTCGGATAAAGCGCGCTTCGTGCATCACTTCACACGGAGCGCCGAACGCCTCTTGCGCCCCATGGTCAAGCAAAGCGGCGAATTGCGCGTCACCGATTGGGCCACCGCCAACAGCGGCATCATCAAAGCCTTACAAAACGCTGGCGACGATGTGGCGGTCATCGTGGGCGGTAGCATCAGCAATGAGGACGGTTGGGAACTGCGCCAACTGCTGGCCGGCAAAGCGGGCGCGCGCTTCGGCGTTTGGCCGCCCACCCACGGCGGCGGCGACATCCTCGCTCAAGTGGGGGTGGGGAGCGGTAGCAATTTGGGCGCGCTGGGCAAAGGCGATGCTATCTTGGTTATCGCTAGCGACCTCGAAGAAGAAGTGCCCATCTGGCATTTGCGCGTCAAACAAGCCCAAGACCGCGGCGCTTATCTGGTCGTGGCCAACGCCCGCCACACGCGGCTAGAAGAATTCGCCACCCAGCCCGTGCGCTACGATAAAGTCATGAACGGCGACGCCATCCGCTATGACATCGGCATGGCCGCCCACACCATGGCCAACCTCCGCCAAGACCATCCCGACATCGCCGATAAACTGGCCAAAGCCAATAACTTAGTGGTCATCGCGGGCGCGGAAGGGCTGACGCTAGAAGGTAGCCAAGCGTTGATGGCCGCTATCGGCAACTTCTTGATAGAGACCGGCCACTATGGAAAAGCCAACAACGGGCTGATGTGGACTGCACACGGCGCCAATAGTACGGGCTTGCACTATCTGGGCTATACGCCCCAAGCCACCCAAGACATCGCCGCCAACCCGCCTAGAGTCCTGTTGGTGGCCCAAGCGGAAATCCTGAACGATGACCCGACCGCCGCCGAATGGCTCAGTCGGGTGGAAACGGTGATTTGCTTCAGCCTCTTCCCCGATGCGCTGGCCCAACGGGCGACCTATGCCTTGCCTATCCAAAGCTTCGCAGAGCGCGACGGCACGTTCACCAATGGCGAACGCCGCGTCCAGCGCTTTTATACCGCCCAAGGCCCCATGGGCGAATCCCTGCCCTTATGGCAGGCCATCGCCCGCCTGCGCGAGGCCCTCGGCGGCGGGCGCGCCAAAGTCTCCGCCGCGGCCGTCATGCTAGAACTCAGCGAGCAAGTCCCGGCCTTCGCGGGGATGCGCTATAAAGAGCTGAGCAAGGTAGAGCGCCAATTCCCCGATGTCGGCGGCGAGAACCTGTATTACGGCGGCGCGGCCTACCAAAATCGCGGCGGGCTGGGGCGGCAAATCCCCGCCACCAGCGAACAAACCCCGCCCCAAAAGTACACGGTGGATTTGCCCAAAGCGCCCAAAGCGAGCAAAGAGAACGTCATCATCGCGCCCATCACCCGCTTATACACCGTGGATAGCATCAGCCGTCCTAGCCGCTTGTTGCATAACCGCGTGGCCAAACCCTTTGTCATCGTCGCGCCGTCCACGGCCAAAAAGCTAGGGGTGGCCGCGGGCGATGCCGTCACCGTGACGGCCGACGGGTCTACTACCCGCGCCGCGGTCGTGATAGACGAGAGCGCCGCAGAAGGGGGCGTCTTCCTGCCGCGGCATCTCACCCTGACGCCTACCCCCCTGCGCTTGACGGTTGGCACCGTGGCCAAAGCGCGGGAAGCGGCGTTACAGAGTTAACCGATTGGATAAACAGTGTGTAGGGGTGACTACTTATGATGAACCGTAAAGTGCTCGGTCTGCCGCTCCCCATCGTCTTGTTGCTGGTCGTGGTCGTTGTGCTGGTGTTGGGCCTCGTGTGGGTCGTCAGCAACTTCCAAGCGGTCTTCAATTGGGTGGATGGGGCGCTTAAGTTCATTTTCGATAGCAACACGCGCGATATTACCATCGTCAAATGCGCCGATTCGCCCGGTTGCTCGGGCCTGTATCCTATCTTGTATGCGGCCATCTTCGCCTTCATCATCATCACCGGCTTTGCCTATACCACGTTACTAGAGCGGCGCATCATCGCCTTCATCCAGCATCGCGTAGGGCCTAACCGTGTGGGGCCGGCCGGGCTATTGCAACCCGCCGCCGACGCCGTCAAGCTCATCTTTAAGGAAGATATTTTCCCCGCTGGCGCGTCCAAGTGGGTATATCTGTTGGCCCCCATGCTCAAGGCCGCGCCGGTCTTGATGGTGGTCGCGGTCATCCCCTTGGGCCCCGACATCATCGTACCTTGGTTTGATGGCTTGTGGTACCAAGTGCCGCTAGGGCTGGCCGATGTCAACGTCGGCGTCTTGTGGTTTTTGGCCATCACCAGCCTTGCCACCTATGGCGTGGTGCTGGCCGGTTGGTCTAGCAATAACAAATATGCCATGCTGGGGAGCTTGCGCTCCTCCGCCCAGATGATTAGCTACGAGCTGACCATGGGCCTAACCATCGCCGTACCCGTCATCATCGTAGGCAGTATGAGCGTGGGCGACATCATCAACGCCCAAAAGAACGTTTGGGAATGGTTCGTCTTCCAGAACCCGCTAGCGGCCGGCCTGCTGATGATAGCCCTGCTGGCGGAGGTCAACCGCGCGCCCTTCGACTTGCCCGAAGCCGAGCAAGAACTCACCCAAGGTTATATGACCGAATATAGCGGCATGAAGTTCGCTATGTTCATGATGGCCGAATACATCGGCATGATAGCCGTCAGCATGATAGCGATTGCCTTATTCTTCGGCGGGTATCACCTCATCCCGGTGGATATGATACCGCTGGCCGCGCCCGTGAATTACATCTTGAAAGTGGTGCTCTTTTTGGTGGGCATGGTCTGGGTGCGGGGCACACTACCGCGCATCCGCTACGACCGCCTGATGACCTTTGGCTGGAAAGTGATGTTGCCGCTGGCCATCGTGTCCGTGTTGTGGACGGCGGTAGCGACCGTGATAGGCGAAGAAGTGGGCGCGGCTAGCTCGGTGCCCTATGCCCTCGCCTCTGGCGCTTTGTTCGTGCTGGTGCTGGCCTTCGGCTATCTGATGTTGCGCCGCGCGGGCCAAGAAGACGCCGTGACCGAACCCGACATCGCCGACGACCCGCGCATCACGGGCGAACGGCAGGGCATCGGTTGGGCGTTGGTGATGTTGTTGGGCGGCCTTATCGCTATCCCCTTCGCCCTCATCGGCTGGACGATACGGCTCTTTGAGGGCATCCAGCGCGCCGGCCAAGCCCCCTCCGAAGAGACCGCTTTAGCCGTCGTGGAAGATAAATCCAGCGCCCCCGCCAAGTCGGGCGGCGATTAATTAAGGGAGGAAGCAAAACGCATGAACGTCATCCGTGGATTTTTAACGACTTTCAAGCACGTTTTAGAAGAGCCGGTCACCCTGCAATACCCTGAACAGGTGAAGCCCTTCCAAATGCGCTTTAAGGGGCGGCATCACCTGCGCCGTTACGATAACGGCCTAGAAAAATGCATCGGCTGTTCGCTATGCGCCGCCGCCTGCCCGGCTGATGCTATCTGGGTAGAGGCGGCCGAAAACACCGACGAAGAGCGCTATAGCCCCGGCGAACGCTACGCCAAAACCTATGAAATCAATATGTTGCGTTGCATCTTTTGCGGCTATTGCGAAGATGCTTGCCCCACCCAAGCTATCGAACTGGGGCATGAGCATCGCCTGAGCTTCACCGACCGACGGGATGCTATCTTCACGAAAGAGATGCTGATAGACCCCGTCCCCGAAGGCGGGAAACCGACGCCCCAAAAGGTTGAACCCGGCGTCTATACCCGCGCCATTCCCGATATGCCCGACGCCAAGTGAGGGCCCGAGCCGATAAACCCTGTGCAATGCGCCGCATACCTTTGAAGTCTGGCGCCGATTGTGTTAAACTTCACAGGCTTATCGCAAACGCCCTGTAAGGACGATGTTTCATGACCGTGGACATAGCTCTGTTCCTTCTTTTCGGCGGTTTGGCTGTTTTGGCGGCCGTCGCCATGCTCTTGAGCGAGAACGCCGTACATAGCGCCTTGTTCCTCATCGTCAACTTCGGTTGTGTGGCGTTTATGTATCTCTTGCTAGACGCCTCTTTTTTGACGATGGTGCAGATTGCCGTTTATGCCGGCGCAATTATGGTCTTGTTCCTGTTCGTCATCATGCTGTTGGGGGCGGAAAAGACCACCGATACCACGCGCCGCTTCCGTTGGCTGGGCGCGGTGGCGATGGGCTTAGCGCTGGCCCTACTGCTGATTGTGGGCGCGCCTCTGGCCGCGGCCAATTTCGCCTTGCCCCAAGCGCCCGCGCCCGCCCCGCTATTGCGGATTGTTAACGCCGTCCCCGACGCCCGCATCAACTTTGATAACGATGTCCCCGGCGATGTCGTATCGCTGGCTGATAACCGCGTCGAGCCGCTTTTCTTCAACGTGTATTTGAATGGCGAACCCCTGACCACGAACTTCAGTTGGGGATGGGAAGATGTCCTCGATTATGCGGAATATCCCGCGGGCGAACATACCTTAACCTTCACCGTGGCGGTCAACGACCAAGAATTGCCCGCGGTGGTCAATGGCGGCACCGCTTTCACCTTCCGCCTCGAACCGGGAGACGTGAAAACGGTCATCCTCAGCGGCCCCGCCGTCACCAATTTGAACGCCCAAGAAGTGGCGGGCGATGTCGCCCCCACGCCGGCCCGCTCTGGCCGCCTAGAGGTGGTCAACTTGTATAGCGAAGCGCCGCTGACGCTGGTAGACATCGGTCCGGACCGCCTGCTGAATACCCGCACCCGCGACGGCGTCACCGTCATCACCGACCGCGTCGTCGCCGAAGGGGTGGGCGCAGAAGGGCAAATCGTCACTTACGATGAAGGCGTCTACGACATGCTTTTTATCACCGCTGACCTAGAGACGGTGGCTGAATTCCGCGGCCTCCAAGTGACGCGCGACGCTAGCCAACTGCTCTTGTTGGCGCCCCAAACCCAATTCGACGGCGCGCAACGGCCCGTCTTGGTGGCGCGGCCGGCCCTGCAGGTCGATACGTACGCCGCCTTTGGCGGCCCGCACGCCGTGGGGCAGGCCCTATTCACCACCTTTGTTTTGCCGGTGCAAATCGTAGGGGCGTTGTTGCTGGTCGCGCTGGTGGGCGTCGTCGTCCTGACGCGCGCCGAACCGGCCCGCCAACGCCGCCGCCTGCCGGGGCGCGTCAAGGTCAGCCGTCCGTTAGTCAACGTGATTTCCGCCCAAACCGGCGAGCCAATCGGCACCGAGCGGCCGCCACAATTGGATGCGGGCGATTGATGATGCCGTGGGGCGGCGCAACCGCCCCCTTGATGAAACCGATGCAAAAGGGGAAACACTTATGGTCCCAACCGAAGCCTTCGTCATGCTCAGTATGGTTTTATTTGTGCTGGGCGCGCTGGGCGTGTTATTGCGTAAAAATGCCATTTTGGTCTTTATGTCGGTGGAACTGATGCTGAACGCGGCTAATTTGGCCTTGGTGGCCTTCGCCCGTTATTGGAATCAGGTAGATGGGCATATCTTCGTCTTCTTCGTGATGACCGTCGCCGCCGCTGAAGTGGCGGTGGGCTTGGCGCTGATTGTGGCCATCTTCCGCAACAAACACAGCATCAACATAGACAGCTTGCACCAAATGGAAGGTTAGGCCGCGCGCCCAACCGTCACCTATTATGAGCCGTTTTATTGCCAGAAGAGGCTGAACTTATGCCATCATACGCACAATTAGCACCGCTGGCCATCCTCATCCCGTCTATTGGCGCTTTCGTCAATTTCTTTTGGGGGGGCAAACTCAACGAGCGCTGGTCGCATTGGATTGGCGCAGGGGCGGCCGTCCTGTCCTTCGTCGTGTCGCTCTTGTTATATAATTATCTGGTCGCCGCCGATTACACCGCCGCCGTGGTCAACCCGCCCTTGCTCGATGGTTGGATTCGCATCCCATCGGCCAACCTCGACATCCCATGGCAAATCCGCGTAGATACCCTGAGCGTGACCATGATGTTAGTCGTCACCGGCGTTGGCTCGCTCATCCATATCTACGCCGGCGGCTATATGCACGGCGACCCCAAATTCGCCCGCTTCTTCGCGTATTTGAATATGTTCCTCGCCTTCATGCTCACCTTGGTGATGGGCAACAACTTACTGATGATGTTCGTCGGTTGGGAAGGCGTGGGCTTGTGCTCTTATTTGCTCATCGGCTTCTGGTGGGATAAAAAGATGCCCGAAGGCTGGAAGAATAGCAACGCCGCCCGCAAAGCCTTCATCGTCAATCGCGTTGGCGACTTCGGCTTGCTGATGGGTATCTTCCTCACGTTTTGGACCTTCGGCACGCTCAACTTCTATAGCCCCGGCGAAATCGCCAATGTGCCCTACGTCCAAGCGCATCATAGCGCCGACGAAACGCACGGAGAAGGCGCTACCGCCGCCGAAGGCGAACACGGCGAAAGCGCCGCCGAAGGCGAACACGGCGCAGAAGACGAACACGGCGCTACAACGGTCGTCTATACCGATAACAGCCATATCGCCATCAGCCAATTGGGCATCTTCAACCAAGCGGAAGCCCTGCTGGCGCTGGGCGAAGGCGAAACGCTGGTCTACAGCGCGGCCGATGGCCAAGAAATCACCCGCGGGCGGGAAGTGGACTTCGGCCCCTTCTCGCTAGATATTCAAGTGGTCATCACGCTCATCACGCTATTCATGTTGGTGGGGGCGACGGGCAAATCAGCGCAGATTCCGCTGTTTGTGTGGTTGCCGGATGCGATGGCCGGCCCCACACCGGTTAGCGCCCTCATCCATGCCGCAACGATGGTCACCGCCGGCGTCTATATGATGGTGCGCGCCAACGTGTTTTATGATGCCGCGCCCTTGAGCGGTTTAGTGGTGACGCTAGTAGGGGCGTCTACCGCGCTGATGGCCGGCTTCATCGCCGTAGGGCAGTGGGATATTAAGCGCGTCTTGGCTTATTCCACCATCTCCCAACTCGGCTTCATGGTGGCGGCGGTGGGTATCGGCGCGTATGTGGCGGCGATGTTCCATCTGGTGACGCATGCGGTCTTCAAGGCCTTGTTGTTCCTCGGTAGCGGTTCGGTCATCCATGGCGTGGAGCATGGGCATCACCACGCGCACGATGACCACCACGGACACGACGAGCACCACGATGACCACTTCGACCCCCAAGATATGCGCAATATGGGCGGTTTGGCATCGCGCATGCCCGTCACTTTCATCACCTACATCATCGGCACGCTGGCGCTGGCCGGCATCCCGCCTTTGGCCGGCTTCTGGTCTAAGGACGAGATTTTGGCTGATGCGTGGCATGTGGGCTTCGTAGAAGGGCATGTGGAAGGCTTCATCGCGCTAGGGGTGTTGCTAGCGGCCGCCGGCTTCACGGCGTTTTATATGTGGCGCCAAATCGAAATCGTCTTTTTCGGGCCACCGCGCACCACGGCGGCGGCCAACGCCCCCGAAAGCGGCGCTTTGATGACCATTCCCCTTGTGATTTTGGCCATCTTCACCGTCTTGATTGGCTTTATCAACGTCCCCAAAAATACGCCCATTCTATATCCGACCTTCTTTGTGGATTATGAATTCAAGCATTTCTTAGAGCCGAGCATCATCGCGGTCACCCGCGGCGAATCGCTCTCGTTCAATGTGTTGTTGGCCTTGGGCGCGACGGCCTTAGGCTTGGGCGCGATTTTCTTCGCCCGCTCCTACTACGGCGGGGGCAAAGCCATCGTGGATGGCACGCGCGACCGCATGCAGGCCAACGTCGGCACGGGCGCCATCTGGAGCTTGGCGCACGCTCGCCTGTATTGGGACGAAATCTATTTCCGATTCATCGAAAATCCTTATAACCAATTCTGCCGCTTGATGAGTCGGCTGGATTGGGCGTTCTTGCACGACTATTTCCACGATACGCTCATCGTCAAAGGCTTTAACGCGGTTGGGCAAATCCTCAGCCGTCCGCTAGACCTCGGTCTTATTGATGGCGCGGTCAACGGCGTAGGGGCGGTGGTGCGCTTCTTCAGCGGGCAACTGCGCCGCGTGCAGACCGGCTATGTTCGTACTTATGCGGTAGCTGTTTTAATCGGCGTTGTGGCAGTGGTCATCATGATGCTACTGCCGCTCATTCAGAATGGCTAAGGGGAGCAGGTTTTTATGGATAGCGCTACAGCGAATATGAGCGGTTTATCGCTCACGACCATCACATTGTTCATCCCCATGGTTGGGTTGACTATTTTGTTGTTCCTCAATCAGGAACGGCAAAAATCGGCGATACAATGGACGGCCTTTGCGACCAGCATCGTCACCTTTCTGGCTTCTCTGCTGATGTGGGCGGGGTTCGATGCGAGCCAAGGCGGTCTGCAAATGGCCCAGCGCAACGATTGGCTCAATATCCAGTTGGGCGGCTCGGCCATCAATATCAGCTACTATGTGGGCGTAGATGGCATGAGCTTATTGTTGGTCTTGTTGACCACTTTCATTATGCCTATCGCCATCTTATCGTCTTTTGGTAGCCACGTCTTCGAGGAGCGCGGGCGCGAGAAGCTCTATTATATCTTCATGCTCCTGTTGGAATGGGCGATGATAGGCGTTTTTGTGGCCCAAGACCTCATCATCTTCTACATCTTTTGGGAAGTGACGCTAGTGCCTATGTATTTCCTCGTGGGCATATGGGGCGGCGAACAACGGGTGTACGCGGCGGTCAAGTTCTTCTTGTACACCATGGCCGGCTCTATCCTGATGCTGATTGCGATGCTGTTTGTGGGCAACGCTACCGGCACGTTCGCCCTGCCGGATATTGTGGCCCAAGTGCAAGCCAACCCCAACCTATTCCCCTATGTGGGGTTGCTAGAAGGCGCGCAATCCTTCTTGTTTTTGGGCTTCTTCATCGCTTTTGCTATCAAAGTGCCCGTGTGGCCGCTCCATAGCTGGTTGCCAGATGCCCACGTGCAAGCCCCTACGGCCGGCTCGGTCATTCTGGCGGGCGTGTTGCTGAAGATGGGCACGTACGGCATCGTACGCTTCTGCCTGACGATGTTCCCGCAGGCTACGGTGGCGTGGGCGCCGACCATCGCCGCTCTGGGCGTCATCGGCATTCTGTACGGCGCGTGGGTCAGCTATGCCCAAACCGACGTGAAGAAATTGGTGGCCTACTCCTCGGTCAGCCACTTGGGCTTTGTCATTGTGGGCATCTTCGCGCT
This sequence comes from Anaerolineaceae bacterium, assembly GCA_037441665.1. Taxonomy (GTDB): domain Bacteria; phylum Chloroflexota; class Anaerolineae; order Aggregatilineales; family Phototrophicaceae; genus JBBIRQ01. The sequence continues at coordinate 33,763 of JBBIRQ010000010.1, forward strand.
CAACGCCCAAGGCATCCAAGGCGCGACTATCCAGATGGTCAACCACGGCATCAGCACTGGCGGCTTGTTCTTGCTGGTGGGCATGCTCTATGAGCGCTACCACACTAAAGATATGGAAAAATTCGGCGGCGTCTGGAAGTTGATGCCGCTGTTCGGCGCGATTAGCTTAGTCGTCTCGCTCAGCAGTATGGGCTTGCCGGGCCTCAATGGCTTTGTGGGCGAGTTCACCATCTTACTTGGCTCTTTGGGGAGCGACTATCTGGGCTTTTTCTTCACGCTTTTTGCCACACTGGGCGTCATCTTGGCGGCGGTGTATATGCTCTACATGTTCCAAAAGGTGTTCATGGGCGAGCCGCGTACCACCCTGCACGACGAAGCCGCCTATCAACTGCGCTGGAACGAGCTAGCGGTATTGGTGCCTATCCTCATCATGATTTTCTGGATAGGCTTACAGCCGGCTACGTTCTTCCATCTCATTGATAATAGCGTCAATACGATTGTGGTAGAGTACACCGACCCCGCCCGTTTCGCGTCGCTCTTTCCCGCTGTCGCCATGTTGATACCGTAGGGAGCCATCATGTTTCAATTACCATCGCTCGCGGAACTCAACTTATGGGTTATCGCCCCGGCCGGGGCTTTGACCTTGGGGGCGTGCGTTTTGTTGCTGGTGGATTTGTTCTTGCCGCCGCATCGCAAATCGTGGACGCCTGCGCTGGCCCTCGTCGGCGTCGCGGTCAGCTTCGTCATCAACCTGTTCACCTATAGCCCCCAAGATACCGCCGCTTTCAATGGGTTATTCGTGGCGGATGCTTTCACTGGCTTTTTGAATATTGTCATCTTGGGCACGGCGGCGCTGAGCATCCTACTGACCACCGATTATTTGCAGAAGGCGGAGATTGAGCGCGGCGAGTACTATATTCTGCTCCTGTTATCCACGGCGGGCGGTATGTTCATGGTGGCCGCTAACGACTTAACCATGATTTTTGTCTCGCTCGAATTGCTCAGCATCCCGCTATACATCATGGCGGCGTTCCGCCATCCGCGGGCCGAAGACGATACGCTGGGGCTCAAATCTGAAGAAAGCGGGATGAAATACTTCATCCTCGGGGCTTTTTCAAGCGCGTTTTTCGTCTATGGCGCAGCGCTCATCTACGGGGCGACTGGCGCTACCCGCCTGCCGCAAATCGCCATCGCCATACAAGAAACGGTGCTACAAAGTACATCGGCGTCGTTCTTGCTCCTGGCGGGGACGGGTTTAGCGTTGGTGGGCTTGGGCTTTAAGGTGGCGGCCGTGCCTTTCCATATGTGGACGCCGGATGTGTACGAAGGCGCGCCCACCCCGGCCACCGCCTTCATGAGCGTGGCGGCTAAGGTGGGGGGCTTCGCGGCTTTGTTGCGGTTGTTCATCGTGGGGTTATCGGCTTTTGTGTTGGCCGATGGCCAAGCGGCCGCGTGGCAAGGGGCGCTGGCCATCATCGCCGCGCTCACGCTCATCTTGGGTAACATCGTGGCCATCGCTCAGAGCAATGTCAAGCGTCTGCTGGCTTATTCTTCTATCGCCCACGCGGGCTATATCTTGATGGCCGTGGCGGCGGCCGGCACGGCGGGCGTGCAGACGCTCGCGGCGCAATCGGCTTTGGTGTATCTCATCGCTTATATGTTCACCAATTTAGGCGCTTTTGCCGTGGCTATCGCCATCGAAAAAGCCGATGGTAGCGGCACAAATATAGAAGATTTTGTGGGCTTGGGGCAGTCGCGCCCGCTCTTGGCCGCGGCGATGGCCGTCTTCATGCTCAGCCTGACGGGTATCCCGCTGACGGCGGGCTTCATCGGTAAATTGTTGGTCTTCCAAGCGACGCTGAACGCTAATTTGGTATGGTTGGCGGTGGTCGGCGTGTTGACTAGCGTTGTCAGCGCGTTTTATTATGTGCGTATCATCATCAATATGTACCTGCGCGATGACCGCGTCGGCGACGAAGCGAGCGGCGCGACCCCTTACGTGCGTTGGGCGGTCTATGCCGCTTTGGCCGGTACGCTGGTGATTGGCATTATCGCCCCGCTGGCTACCAACCTCGTTAGCATGGTGGCCCTTTAACCCGCTATCGCTGAGGGCGGAGCGTGTTCCGCCCTCTCACCCGCTCGCTGGGCGCGTTCGCGCTATCCATCAATCGGCAACCGCCATCATGAACAATCTGCATCACACGCGCCTGAAACAGCGCGTCTTGAGGGATGAGCGCTTGTTTGGCCTATCTTCACCGTATGGTATGTATCGTGGGGCAATGGCGGGGGCTATATCGAATGAGAAGCTATTGTTGGAGGAAGCGGCATGATAAGCGAACCCATACCCCAAACGTTGGCGGAGCGGCTGGCGGCCAACCGCGAGGGCCGCTTATTAGGGACCCAATGGCGTGATATTGTGGTCGAACCTTTAGCGCCTCTGTTCCTGTTGGCCCTGCCGGGCGCGCTGTTGTTGGCGCGCATCCCCCCGACCTTGCGCTTATGGACCTTGCTTTTGGCGCTGCTGATAATAGCGGGGATGTTGGTTTTGCGAGGGCGGCGTTACGCCCGTCTGCCGCTGTATTGCGCGCGGTTATATGGGGGAGAAAAGAAACGGTGGCGGGGCGGCTTGGTGTTGTATCAAGCCAATGGACAACCGATGACGTTTCGTAAGTATTATGCGCCTTTGCCGCCCATCAAAGCGGATGCGCCTTACATCGCCTACTATCTGCTCGACCATGAACAGCCGCTTTTGCTGAGCATCGCCGATGCGCACTTGCCGCAGGCCCAGCCCTCCCCACAGTTCCACCAGCGGGGAGGGCGCTTGATGGGCGATGTTTAAGCGGCGTCCATATCTGATAGGACGAAGCGCGTTTCCGCCGAATTGAGCTGATAAAAGGCGCTACTGTGTTCCGTCAAGGATTCGAGCGCGCGCTCAATGAGGGCGCTGATGCGATTGATGAGCGGGCGGTCATCATCCAAAGCCAACCCCTGCATAGCGCGTTCGGCCTCGTGGGCAGATAACCCATGCGTCCGCAATAAATCCAGCGTCGGATGCGGCAGGTGGAGCAGACCTTCACGATAGTAAGGTGTGTAGTGGATAGCCATAGGTTATGTGTCGGTTTGAGAAAGGTTTAACTTAAGCCATTTTAACGTTAAAGTGCACACTTTGTCTAGCAATCCTAGCGCCTTTTTAGTCAATTTTTACGTTCGTCATATTTCTGAAAATATTGTAACCTCTCATCACTTTTCCACACTTTTGAGATAATATCTCAGTTATGGGTGCCACTATTTAAGCCAAATCTAAGTTAATAATCGGCTACTTTTTTCGCGGTATCCCTTGAATTGGATAAAATATACGATTACTATACACAAAAGCATTTTATAATCGTTATAACAAAAATAATTACAAAGGGGGCGCCTATGCAAACAAACAGCCGCATCCAAATCCGCACACCCGATAATAAACTCGCGCTCATCTTGGATGCGCCAGCGGTAGAAGGTTACGTCATTGGGCGCGCCGATGACGCCACCCGCTACATCCCGGATATAGACTTGTTGCCCTACGGCGCGCGCGAATTCGGCGTCTCGCGCAAGCATGCCGTCTTGGTGCGCTACCGTGGCGGTGTCCACATCGTAGACCTCAATTCGGTGAATGGCACGTATATCAACGGCGAACGGCTCGCCCCCGAAATCCCTTACGCCCTCAACGATGGCGATAAATTCATGCTCGGCAATTTGGAATTGATTATCACGAAAGCGGAAGCCCCAGCTTCCTTATAAGTGAACATAAACCCATTATCTATCATACACCAAGAGGAGTACAGCAATCGAATGGAAGATAAGGCATTAATGAGCGCACTGCGTTTTAATGGCTCGGTATGGTGCAATCTCGATGTCGCTCTGCGTAATGTGGACCAAATCATCCGTAAGTTCGTGCGCCCGCTAGGACTGACCGTCATTGAGTGGTATATTCTACGCGCGCTCTACGAAAAAGACGGCCAGCAAGCGTCAGAACTGGCGCGAGTGGTGGGGCGGGCCGCCACTTCTTTCACCCCCAATTTGGATAAGCTCCAGCAGAAAAAGGGCTTAATTGAACGGCGTCCCGACCCAGACGACCGCCGCGCTGTGCGAATTTACCTGACGCCGACGGCGGAAAAATTGCGCTCTAAAGTTTTGGAAACCGCCGAAAAGGTGGATCAATATATCCAAGATGCTTTTGATCAAAAAGAATATGCCATTTTCCTCTCTGTTTTGGCTCAGTTGCAAACGCTCAATGGCGATTAGCGGGTCTGCATCAGGTCGTCCAACACCCACGCGAATACCTTTGCAATAGCCGTTGTGAACAGCACAAAGCGCACCAAAGATAATTGAGGTCTTTCGGTGATAAAGGTGATGACAGTTGTCAAGGCGATGCGCGCCGCTTCCTCTAGCGGGTAGCCATAGGCCCCGGCGCTGATGGCCGGGAAGGCGATGCTGTGCAAGCGGTGCTCCTCAGCAAGCTCTAGGCTACGGCGATAAGCGCTAGCCAAGAGCGCGGCGTCATCGGCTGTGCCGTATACGGGCCCGACCGCGTGGATGACGTAACGCGCCTTCAGGCGGAAGCCGGGGGTGATTTTGGCGTCGCCCGTGGCGCAACCGCCCAGCGCGCGCGTGGCCTCCAAAAGTTGCGGGCCGGCCGCCCGATGAATCGCGCCATCCACCCCGCCGCCGCCCAACAGGCTATTGTTCGCCGCGTTGACGATAGCATCTACCGCTTCTTCTGTGATGTCGCCCACCCGCAATTCTAGGCGGGTCTGACCAATCGTTAGTTCCCTCACGACTTTTCGCCTATCCTTGAAATGGATGTCCCCGCGCGCATTATAACACGCTTTATAGCTCCCAAAAGCGTTGCCTTTGCGTCAGGTAGCGCCGCATGGGATGTGTTATGCTGATAAGTGAAATCGCACGATACAGAAGGTAGGATAGATGATGAACAACGCATGGAAGCGCTGGCTGATAACCTTGTGCTTGTGGGTTTTGTTGGGCGGTCTGGCCGCCCCTTTGGGCGCGCAGGAAGCGGCCGCCCCCCCCTGGGATGGCCAGACGCGCTATACCATCTTGGTTTTGGGCATGGATAGACGCCCCGGCGCCCGCGACACGCTCAACGTGCGAACCGATGTCGTGATAGTGGTCAGCATAGACCCCAAATCGCGGCGCTTGGGCATCCTCAGCATCCCGCGTGATATGCACTTCGCCCCAGCCGGCCGCGCCGATTTAGTGCGCGTCAATACCTTGTTGGTCGAAGGCGAAAAAATAGCGGAAGGCTATGGCCCCTATCTGGCTATGGAGACTTTACAGTTGAATTTGGGGATGTATATAGATGCTTACATCGCCTTCGATTTTGCCGCGTTTGTCACGCTGGTAGACGCCATCGGCGGCATCACGGTAGACGTGCCCCAAGCCATCTATGACCCCACCTTCCCCGATATGAATTATGGTTACGACCCGTTGGTTATCGGCGCGGGCCGCCAGCAGATGGACGGCGCAACCGCCCTCAAATATGCCCGCACCCGCCACAACGATAACGATTACCAACGCGGTAACCGCCAATTACAGATTGTGGCCGCCGTGCGCGAACGCTTGGCGAACCCGGCCGTCCTGCGCGAGTTGGTGGACGCCGCCCCCCAACTCGTCCAGCAACTCCAGCGCAACGTCTATACCAACATCCCGCCCGAACAGCTCATCTTCCTTGGGCTAAGCATGATGCAAGTGCCGTCGGAAAATGTCTACAGCGGCGCGATTGGCCTAGCTGATAGCTTCGATTACACCAATATGAACGGGGAAGTGGTGCGCGTGCCCGACCGCGAAAGATTAGCCCAATTATTGACCGATATTTTCGGCCCAGATTATATGCTCGGTTATTAACCTTGCCGCGTGTGAACGCGGTGGATGATGAGCGGGCGGCGACTGAACGGCGTGTGGACAACGTGGCGCGTCACCCCGACGATGACCATCGCGCCGAGGTCGCCTTCGGTGGTGAAGTGGCGCTGAAGCGCTGTGCCCAGCGCCGGCCCCGATAAGATGGCCAGCGCCGATAAAATCATCACGCTCATGAAGCGGTCCCACAGCCCGGCGCGCCGCCCGCCGCCAAAACCGATGAAGGCCACCAGCGTTGTCAAAAAAGCGGTGGCCAATAGGTTTGTGCCGCAATTGGGGTGGATAGCTAGCTCGCGCTCCCCATTCTTCATGCGCTGTAGGGCTTCTTCTGCCGCCGCGCGCACCTTGTCGGTCAATATCTCGCCAACGATGATGAAACCGTTGTGGTCGCTCCGCCCCGATAGGCGGTAGCGCTGGCGGTTCAACAGATGGATGGTGGCATGCTCCAAGCCATGATTGCGGCGGGTATCGAGGATGTAGGGCATGCGGAGCGCAGGGCGGGCGAGCTGGGCCAAAGCCTCTAGAATGGGCATAACGGTTATCCTTCCTCAGTTCTATGCTCAAATAGCCATCGCGCGCTAATGAGGTGGGGGCGCTACGGCGCGCCCCCGCTGTTATCAGTCGGTCACGGGGATAGCTAAGGCGGCCGGGTTGCGGATGGCTACCTTGCTCGCTTCTATCCAGCCGCTGACCGTGACGCCATCGCAGACCGCTTCGATTTTGTACCAGCTCGAATCACGGTTGCGCCCCACGACGGGGAATTCTGCTTCTCCCGGCAGGGCGCAGATTGGCACCCCGGCCGCGGAGAGTTCGCTATAAATGAGATTGCCCGCAAAGCCGATGTACGCGGTCGGCGCGATGAATTCGTCGCTCGTCACCTCGCGCAGGGGGACATCGGTTAAATCGCCGCGCAGGATGAGCGTTGCGCCGTTAATCCAGCCTTCTAGGTCGCCCACCCGCACGAACCACCACGTGCGGCGCGCGTTGCGCCCTAAAAAGTCGTTGATGACCGTGCCGCCGCGCAACACCCCCACGATGCGATACCCCACGGCATCGCCCGTGCGTAGGTTGACGAAGCTGGTATTGACGATGCCATAGCCTTTGCCCGTCGTGGGCGTGGGCACGAGCTGGCCCACCGCTTGGGCATCGGCTACAACGCCATTGCTGACCGCGCCACCTATCCCCGGCACAGCCACTAGGTCCGTGGGGCTACCTAAGCTGATGCTACATATCACGTCTTCGGGGTTGGCGGGCAGGCCGTTAAAGGTCACATTCCACGTTTTGCCCTCGAAATCGGCCCCCGCGCGCACGGTGATACTGCCACTGCCGTTGTAAAAGACGGCGTATTTGCCATTGGCGCTACTGGCCAACAGGCCGGCCGTCGTCGCGCTTTGGATGGCGCTGGCTGGCACGAACACCTCTAGCACGCCGTCGCTGAAAGCGTTGATGCTATAGACATAAACGCCGCTACTGGGGGCGTATACCGCGCCGAAAATCCCCAAATTGCACAAGCGATTGTCGAAGGTGGAAGGCGGCAAGCTCGCGCCCACCGGGTCGGAGCAACTGATTTTGAAGCTCATGGGGTTGGCGCTCGCGTTCTGGACGAATAGCCCGCTGAAGCTATTGGTCAAATCGAGCGTGATACTATCCGGCACGAGGCCGCTAGCCACGATGTTGAGCGGATCGCCGATGGCCACATTGGCTGTATCGCCCACGGTGCCGCTAGGGCGTATGACGATGCGCTCGCCCGTGGCGAAATCCAGATTGGTGACGGTGGCGGTATCGCCGGCGGCGACATCCAGCGTTTTGCCCTCGGCCGCTTTGCACCCTTCCGTCAGAGCGTGGGCGGGGGCGGGGCGCAACGCCCATAACCCAACCAAGCTTAAGCATAACGCTATCCATAGGCGAGTTTGTGATTTCATGCTCTTTTCCCCAGATGATTGTTTGCACTGCCTAACATTATGGGGCGGGGCGCGCAATCGGGCAAGGGCAAGGCCCTATCCCACCGCATCCGCCCCGCCGTCGGATGCGGCGCTTAAGGACCGCACAAATTCTCCTCGCAGGGGGTGCCGTCGCTATCGGGGTCTAGGCTGAAGTTGCCCGCCGCCAAGCACGCCTGCGCTTCTGAACAGGTGAACAACTGACTACAGGTGAAGGCCAGCGATGGGCAGGTCACGCTGGGCGCTTCTTGGGTGGCGCTCGTCTCCTGCCCGCCAGACCCGCCCTCGGTTGTCCCCGCCCCGATGGTGGGCACCACGACCGACACTTGCCCCGTCGCGGCATCGTAAGTCAGCGTGGGGTTGATGGTGCTAGTGGTGATGTCCAAGACGACGAAGGCGAAGTCGCCATTGGGCGCGACCGCCCCAATGTGGTTGAGGATGAGCAAGTAACGCCCCGTCTTGTTGATGCGGATGGGCGAAATGGTCAATTTGGGGCCGGCCGCCACCCCTGTAGCGATGAAGGCCGTCGGGTTATCGAAGGGGCTGAGCGCGAAGAAAAGCTGGATATTGCTATTGCCCAATTGGAGCGAATCGAACAGCAATACTTGCCCCTCTAAAAAGTCTATGCAATAGCCGGTGGTCGTTTTGCGGGCGTCCATCGTCTCTAGGTAGATGGTCGTCTGGGTGATGACTGGCAAAATTTGGGAACGCCCGTTATAGGTCAACAGGCATTCGTTGGCCCCCGGCGCGAGGTCGGGCGGGATGAGTTCGTTAAGGCGGGCGCGCAACCCGGCGAATTGGCTATCCGCCAAGGCGATAGTATCCAGCGCACCTTGCACGGTGGCCGTCCCGACGGGGTTGCCGGTGCCGGGCAGGTTGCAGATTTCGATGAATAAATCAATCGCCTTGCGGACGTTGAACATGGCGTCGTTGAATTGGCGTTGGAGCGGCTCTAAGACGGGGTAATTGGCCGCCAGCAAAGGCACAGCGATAGATAAATCGCTAGGGCGGGCCGGATAAGGGCTACAGCGCGCCCGCCCGGTCAGCGCCGCATCCGTCCATGCCGCGCGGATGGCATCTAGCGAGGGTTGCGCCAAATCCAGCCGCTCGCGCATGAACTTGAGCTGTCCGACGTAATCATCAGCGGATTTGCTGGAAAAGGGCGGGCGGTCGGCCACGAGGCCATCAATCGGCAGAATGTTGATGTCGCCGGGGCCTTCAAATTGCAGGTACAGCCCGCTCACCCAGCCCAATTGTCCGTTATAAGCAATTTGAAAGTGGGTATTGCCCGCGGTGCGCCCGGTCACGCTCACCACGGTATTATAGAAGATGTTATCCAGTTCGGGGTAAGCTCGGCTGGGGCCGGCGCGCATCCGTACCCCATTGGTCGCCCGTGCTTGCAGGGGGCCTACCGCGCTCGACGGCCCGGCGCGCGGCGCTTCAAAACCGCCATAAGGGATACTGCGCGGGTCCGCGACCGGCAACGCCGCGACATCCCCGCTCAGCACCACCAGCGGCGCGAGGTTCACCCACCCTTCGTTACCGGCGTATAACACCCGTAGCCATTGGTTATCGGCGCTACGGGCGGTGACGACCGTGAATTCAAAGCCGGCCGATACTGTATCAATCACATCTGCGCCCAAGGCGGGGGCGATGCGGATATTGGCGTATTCGTTGACCACCACCGCGCGCACATCGGCGCTTTGGGCCAGCGTAGGTAGCGCTAAGACAATAACAGCGAGGAGCAAGATCCAGATACGCGGGCGTTTGCTCACAATGACCGTCCTTTATGGTGCGGGTGAGTCTTTTTGGGTATCGTCATCTTCTGATTTGGGCACATTCAGGCGGTTTTCCACATCTTCCAGCGCCTTGGGGTTCAGCGGCGCAGTTGGGTTTAGGTGGATAGCATCCGCCCGTTTAGGCCATGCGAGTTTGCTAGGGGCGTCTGTTTTGTCGGGTTCATCGGTGTTGTCGGTTTGGGTCTCGGTTTCATCGTCGCCCCCCATGCTTAGTGTAATGCTTTTGCGGGCATCTGGGAAATCGCCGCTAGCATAATTGGGGTTGAGCGGCTCGGTCGGGCGGAAGTGGATGGTGGGCGGGTCTTGTCGTTTGGGCCATACCAAATCATCCGATGCGCTTTTTGCGTTGTCGCTCTTTTCGGCCGTCTCGTTGGGGGGTGTTTGGGGGGCTTCTTCCGCGGGGGCGCTTTCTTTTATCAGCTTTTCTTGAAAGCGTTTGAGCAAGCCGCTAGGCGCGGGCGGTTTTGTGGTGGAGGGCGTATGGACCAAGGGCTTCAGGTCGCCGGTATCGGCCAGTTTATATTCTGCTTCGGCGATGCCCAACGCGCGCAAGGCTTCGGGCGTGCCAATATGCTTGAGCGCGGCCCGGGCCGTCTTTTGCACGATGCGGTTCGGGTCGCGCAGGGCTTTCACCAGCGGGTCTACTGCCCATTCCGCCCGCAGTTGCCCGAGGATGGCCGCCCCGTTACGGCGGATGTGCCAATCGGCATGGCGCAGGGCGGCGAGCAAGGTTACTTCTACCGGCGCCGCTTCTAGCTTGAGCAGAGCTTCGGCCACGGCCAAACGCACTTGGATAGAGACTTTAGCATCATTGAACAGCACCACCAGCGGTTCTACCGCCAGTTTATCCCCCAATTCGCCTAGGCCGTTGGCCGCTTTGATGACCTCTTCGGGGTCTTTGCTCCGCAGTTGGGCGATGAGCTTGCCGACCGGCGTTTCTGGCACGACCGCTTCTTGGGTGTCGGTGGCGCGTTTGGCCTCTAGTTGCAGGGCTTCTAGGGCGGCGCTCATGTGGTTACGGACCTCGGCGTCTTGCTCGTTGACCAAGGCGACGCGCAGGGCGGGGATGCTGGCCACCGCCCCAAGGGCGCGCAACGCGGCCGCGGCGCGCTTGCGGATGTTGGGGTCATCGCTCTTCAGCGCGTCTACCAACCCTTGCGTATCCAATTTCGCCTGTAGTTGCCAGATGTCTGGACGGTATTCTTTGCTCACAGTTTATCAAAACATTATCTATGACGATTAAAACTATTCTAACACATTTAACGATTGTCAACCTACCGACCGTGTATAGATTTTGTATGAAGACGTCCCCTATGGGGCGCAAATCGCCGCTAAAATGGCGTCGAAGGCTTGGGCCGCTAGGGCGCGGATTTCATCGTCGGTGCGGTCTTGGATGGGGTGCGGCACGAAAACGACCGACGGCTCATAGCCGATTGCCCGCGCTTGCACCGCCGCCGCTTCCTCAAATTCAGAGGAGGCGACGAACATGCCCACCACGCCGCGCGCTTCTAAATCGCTGATGTCGTGTACACTACACGACGTACAAGACCCTCAATCCGCCAGCGCCTCGATGACCACTTGGCATTCTGCGCTAATCGTTTGGCGCAAGGCTAACGGCGCTGGTCGGGTGAAGGTGGGCTTGTTATAGCGCTTCACCGTTAAGCCCTGCTCTCGCAAGCGCTCCTCCACATAATCGAGGAAGATATTCCCGCGCGCCTTGGCAATATCCAACAGGCCGATAGTCAGCCCATCCAATTTGTGGGGACGGGGCAGGCGTTGGCGTTGGGGCGGGGTGCGTTCGCTGGTCGGGTCTAATAAAATAGGCATAAGTAAAAAGTCCCTTGTCTCATCATTTACGCTATAGTATAGCGCGTTTTCGCCAGATTGCCGCTCCCTGCGCCAATGAGCTGAAAAAAAGGGCGATTACGGTATAATTCAAGGAACGTGTTCGCTCCGAGTAAGGTTTTGCCGTTATGAACGACCATGACGATTGGTTTCGTATCGGTTATATCAAGAAGTACGCTTACGACGCGCTCGCGGCCATTTACGGCCACACGCGCGAATCACTGGAGGAAGACGAGCAATTGGCCCACGGGTTGGCGATGTGCGTCGGACTCATCGGAGAAGTCGCGCTCCACGTCACGGCCGATTTCCGCGCGGCTTATCCCCATGTGCCATGGCATTTAGCGCTCGCCGGGCGTAATTTTCTGGTGGATGCTTATTTCAACACGGCCAACCTCAATTTATTGTGGCAAACCGCCACCGAAAGCATCCCCGCCCTGCTAGAAGCGCTGGAAACTATCGAGCCGCCGCTAGGAACTTGAAGATGATAAAACATGTCGAAGCGCTATTTGCCCAAATCAATTGGAAAGATTTTTGTAGAATACATCGCGTCCGCCGTTTATGGCTGTTTGGCTCGGCTTTAAGGTCCGATTTCCGCGCGGATAGCGATATAGACATCCTTGTTGATTTTGATGAAGGCGTCGTTATCACTTACTTTAAGTTGGCGCGGATTCAAGAAGAATTGTCTGTGATACTTGGGCGGCGAGTTGATATTGGCTTGCCGTATGCGTTAGACGAAACTATCCGCGATAAAACCATGGCGAGCGCGCAGATACTGTATGACTGTGATAGATGATTGGGCGCGCATCCAACACATGAAGACGGCCTCGCGTGAAGTTATACAATTCACCAATGGCAAAACGCGCGCCTCCTTAGATGAGGGTTTGCTTTTGGTGAGGGGGTTGTGTATGTCTATCGGCATCATTGGAGAAGCCGCATCGCGTATCAGTGTAGAGTTTCGCGCCCAATATCCGCACATTCCGTGGTCATTAGCTATCGCCACACGCAATTTTCTGATACACAGTTATTTTAAGGTATTGAATGATGTGTTGTGGCAAACCGCCACCGAAAGCATCCCCGCCCTGCTAGAAGCGCTGGAAACTATCGAGCCGCCGCTCGACGCCCGTTAGCATCCAAACGCGCCTTCAGCGGCGTTAGCTTAACAACAGTCATTTGAGTTCGAGAGGGGGAAACGATGCCACAATGGACGCCCGTATTGAAGACCGACCAACTGGCAGAAAGCCAAGGCACGACTGTTTTTGTCAATGAGCGCGACATCGCCCTATACAAGTACGAAGGCGCATTCTACGCGCTGGATAATACCTGCTTGCATCGCGGCGGCCAGCTCGGCGATGGCTGGATGGATGGCCCCAACGTCATTTGCCCCCTGCACGGCTGGGATTACGACGTCAAGACCGGCGTCAGCCGTTACGAACCGCGCGAAGTCGTCGCCACCTTTCCGGTGAAGGTGCAAGACGATACGGTCTACATAGACGCTTCCGCTGTGCCGCCCAAGCCGCGCTTCAAAAACGAGTATTTGGGCTTGTGGACGCGCCGCCACGATGCCCTAGAAGCCGATATGACCGATATTCACAGTATGAGCAAGGGTCAGCGCGAAAAAGTCGAGCCGATGGGGAGCGAACGCCGCAATTACCCGTGGTTCGACGAGATTTACTTTCTCCCCGGCCAATTGGCCGTCCTGCCCCTGCTGGACCACGAAACCGTGCGGACCGAAACGGTCATTGGGCCCAAAGCTAAACGGCCGCTCAAAATCGCCATGCCGCTTTACGTCAGCCATATGAGCTTTGGCGCGCTGAGCAAAGAGGCCAAAATGGCCGTGGCCAAGGGCGCGGCGCTGGCCGGCACGCTCTCTTGCTCTGGCGAGGGCGGCTTGCTGGATGAAGAACGCGAACTCGCCGACCAGTATATCTTCGAGATGGCATCGGGTTATTTTGGCTGGACAGAGGAGAACATCGCTAAGGCGGATGGCATCGAAATTAAGATGGGGCAAAGCGCCAAAGCGGGACTCGGCGGCTTGTTGCCGGGCCATAAAGTGACCGCAGACATCGCCAAAGCGCGCGGCCTGAAGACGGGGCAAGAGGCCAAAAGCCCCGCCCGCTTCCCCGATATAAACAGCCTCGACGATATGAAAGCGCGCATCCGCTGGATACGCTCTATTAACCCCAATATCCCTATCGGCATCAAATTCGCCGCTAGCCGCATCGAGCGCGACCTCGCGGCGGCGCTAGAATTAGACGTGGACTGGATAACCCTAGATGGGCGGGCCGGCGGCACAGGGGCGGCTAGTAAGCACGTCAAAGATAATATCTGCGTGCCGACCGTGTTCGCCATCCCGCGCGCCCGTAAATGGCTGGATGACCACGGCGTGCGCGATGTCACCCTGTGCGTCACGGGCGGCTTCCGCACGGCGGCCGACGCGGCTAAGGCGCTGGCCATGGGCGCGGACGCCGTCGCTATCGCCACCGCCGCCATGATAGCTTTGGGTTGCCAGCAATACCGCGCCTGTAGTAGCAACAATTGCCCGGTGGGCATCGCCACCCAGCGCATGGAACTGCGCCAGCGCTTCGATTATCGGGTATCTGCGGAACGGCTGAAGCATTTTTTGCTGGCCATGAACCACCAGATGAGCGAATTTGCGCGCATGTGTGGTAAGCGCGACATCCACGATCTTTCTTACGAAGATTTGGCCACCACCCATAGCGAAATCGCCATGCATACGCCCGTGCCCCATGTCTGAGCGGCGCGAGCAAACACATTTTCTAGATGGTTAGAAAACCCAAATGTAAATCTTTGTTAAGAAAAACGCGCGCCCTCCCGCGCTTAGCGCCCGTTTCATTTCCCTTTTTTGAACTGTAAAGACCTATAAAAAACGCTTAAAAGCTTTTGTGGATTGACAAAAATGCATTATCTGCTATCCTGCGCGCAGGGGCGCGTAGCCCCCACAGAGCGAAAGGGTTTTATAAGATGACATTAAAAAAAGTAGGATAATTGTCAAGCGATACGGTAGAGTGTTACAATGCATATAGGCGTATGCCAAATGGCGCTGGCTTGATAAGAAGGATGAAGATGCCAACCATTGAAACGCGCGTCATGACCCTTGTAGATGTTCCTTTGGTCAAACGCCTGACCGAACAGAGCATCGTACTCGATAGCGAACTCGACTTGACCCGCGACGTGCGCGGGGCCAATACCGCCTTGCCCAATATGTTGCTCTCCCGCGACTTGTTCACCTTATTGGCGCGGGGCGATAAGCAAAATATCATGGGGCAGTTCCGCTATCGCCAAGAGGAATCTAACGCGCGCATTGTGCTGGTCACCGCCGCCGACGAAAACGATGATACGCTACTGCTCCATCTGTTGGATGGGATGATTCGTGAAGCGGGTCGCCAAGGCGCGCATGCCCTCATCGGCGAGATAGCCGAATCCAGCCCCCTGTTCCGCACCATGCGGACGGCCGGCTTCGCTGTTTACGCCCGCGAGGTCATTTGGCGCCACGACGCTTGCGAATGGCCCGCCGATACCGGCGACATCGAATTGACCGAAGC
The DNA here is from genome assembly GCA_037441665.1 of Anaerolineaceae bacterium. Lineage (GTDB taxonomy): Bacteria > Chloroflexota > Anaerolineae > Aggregatilineales > Phototrophicaceae > JBBIRQ01. Next base: position 48,826 of record JBBIRQ010000010.1, read on the forward strand.
GCAAGAGAGCGACGACATCGGGGTAATGGGCCTGCTGTGTAGCATTATCCCGGCCCTCGTGCAAAGCGTGGCCATGCCCCAAGAACACATGCACGGCTTGGTCTATCGCAAAAATGGGCGCATCGAAGGGTACGTAGCGGTGTCGGAAGGTAAACAAGGGGTCTATCTTTTGCCCCACCTGCACCCGGACATCCGCACCGACGCGGCCAACGTCTTACTGGCGGCCATCAACCGCACCAGCCGCGCCCATCGCGTGCCCGTTTATGTGTGCGTGCGCGCCTACCAAAATTGGCTCGATAGCGCCCTAGAAGCCCTTGACTTCGCCCCTTATAGCGAGCGAGCGCTGATGGTGCGCCATATCACCGCTGGCATCCGCCATCCCGAATTCGCGCGGATGGGCCTACGCGGCACATGGGAGACGGCTCATAGCCCCGTCCCGCCGCCGGCCAGCCGCATTGTGTTGGATGACCACCACAGGAGTGATGAATAACGAGTTGCTCAAGACAACCGTTAGCCCAATTTTCATCCCCCACATCGTCCGCTTACTGAGTTCACATCTATTCAGGAGGTTGCGCCTCGCCTGTCTTGACGCCCGATAGACAGCCACTTGGCGCCTTATAGTCTATGGAACGAAGAATTACTGATGATCTCGATAAACTCAAGGTTGTGCTACCCCGCCATATCAATCTCGCCATCGAAGACATCGGCCGCACCGATGACTTGCTGGAAATCGTGCTCGATATTGGCCGTTTGCCGACCGCCCGCTATATAGACGGAGAATTCATCCTCGATAATAACGAAATCACCCGTGACGATATTGATTTGGTCGTCGGCATGATTGGCGATTTCGACGCTGATAATCGCGCGGGGATGGAACGCACCCTGCACCGTATTTCAGCCATCCGCAACCGCCGCGGCGAAATCGTCGGGCTGACCTGCCGCATCGGCCGCGCGGTCTATGGCACAATAGACATCATCGAAGACCTCATCAATAGCGGTCGTAGCGTGCTGATGATGGGCGCGCCGGGCGTGGGCAAAACCACCATGCTCCGCGAAGCCGCCCGCGTGCTGGCCGAAACGCGCCGCGTGGTCATCGTGGATACCTCGAATGAAATCGGCGGCGATGGCGACGTGCCCCATCCGGCCGTGGGCAAGGCCCGCCGCATGCAAGTATCCCACCCCGAACGCCAACACGAAGTGATGATAGAGGCGGTGGAAAACCATAACCCCCAAGTCATCGTCATTGACGAAATCGGGCGCGAGCTAGAGGCCATGGCCGCCCGCACCATCGCAGAACGCGGCGTGCAACTCATCGGCACGGCCCACGGTAACACGCTGGAAAATCTCATGCTCAACCCCACCTTGTCCGACCTCGTGGGCGGTATCGAAAGCGTCACCCTCTCCGACGACGAGGCGCGCCGCCGTGGCACCCAAAAGACGGTACTAGAGCGCCGCTCTCCGCCCACCTTCAGCGTGTTGGTGGAAATCCAAACGCGCCACAAGCTGGCCGTACACGAAGACGTAGCCGCGGCGGTGGATAGCATCTTGCGCGGGCGGCCCCTGCCGGTAGAAGTGCGCTGGCGCGATGAAGACGGCCATATCCACCGCGAGATGGTAGAACCGGAACTAGAGACGCGCGCATCTAACGTGCGTAACCAGCCCGACCGCGAGCGACCCGCCAAACCCCTGAAAGAGAAAGCCCCGCGGGAAAAACGCGCCAACGGCAACAACGCCCATACCCCGGCCACCAACGGCAACGGCCTGCATACCCGCGCCGATTTGCACCCGATTAACGTTTACGCTTATGGCGTGGCCCGCAACCGCCTGATGCAATCCGCTAAACGCTTGCATGTCCCGCTGGCCGTGCTAGACGACTTCGGCCAAGCCGATGCCATCGTCACCATGAAGACCTACTACCGCAATCGGCCAAAGCTCATCGTGGATGCAGAGCGCCGCGGCACGCCCATTTATGTTTTGCGCGCCAACACCGTCTCGCAGATGGAGAACTTCTTGATAGACCTGTTCAAGCTAGAGGTGAAAGACCACGACCCTTTTGGAACGGCGATGCTTGAGGCGGAATCCGCCATTATGCGGATACGGGCCGGCGAGACCGACGCCATAGACCTCATGCCCCAAGCATCGCACATCCGCCGCAACCAACATAAACTCGCCCAGCGCGCCCAACTCCATTCAGAAAGCTTCGGGGAAGAGCCGCGCCGCTATGTTCGCATCTTCCGCGAGGATTTATGAGCCACGAGAGGGATTTTATCCCCATCGCCAAGCCGCTGATGGGTGAAGCGGAAGCGGAAGCGGCCGCCGCTGTCATCCGTTCGGGTTGGATTACCCAAGGGCCACGGGTGCGGGCTTTTGAAGAGGCTTTCGCCGCCGCTGTGGGTGCGCCCTATGCGGTGGCGGTCTCCAATTGCACCACGGCCCTACATCTGGCCTTGCGCGCGGTGGGGGTGGCGGCGGGCGACGAGGTCATCACCGTTAGCCATTCGTTCATCGCCACGGCCAACAGCATCCGTTATTGTGGGGCTATCCCCGTTTTCGTGGATATTGACCCGCAGACCTACAACATCCAGCCCGATGCCATCGCGGCGGCCATCACCCCGCGCACCAAAGCGATAGTGTGTGTGCACCAAGTGGGCATGCCCTGCGACATGCCCGCTATTATGGCCGTCGCCCGCCAGCATAACTTATCGGTCATCGAAGATGCCGCTTGCGCTATCGGGAGCGAGATTGATAGCGGCGGGACGTGGCGGCCTATCGGCGCGCCGATAGGCGACATCGTTTGTTTCTCTTTTCATCCCCGTAAAATCATCAGCACCGGCGACGGCGGCATGTTGACCACCGCCAACCCCGAATACGACCGCCTTTTTCGGCTGTGGCGCCAACATAGCATGAGCGTTCCCGATACCGTACGCCACCATTCCAGCCAAATCATCTTCGAGTCCTATAGCGAGCTGGGCTACAACTACCGCATGACCGATATTCAAGCCGCCGTCGGGTTGGAACAGCTCAAACGGTTGCCCTTTATCGTGGAGCAACGCCGCTTGTTGGCCGCCCGCTATCATGAATGGCTTTCGCAGATTGAAGGCGTGGGCGTCCCGTATGAGCCGCCGTGGGCGCGTAGCAACTGGCAAACCTATTTGGTGCGTCTGCCATCCCACAGCGACCAGCGGGCGGTGATGCAAGCGATGCTAGACGACGGCATCGCCACGCGGCGCGGCATCATGTGCGCCCACCGCGAGCCGGCCTACGCCGCCGAGCCGTGGCGGTGCGCTATGCGGCTGGGGGAGGGGTGCGATTGTCCGGCCGGGTCCTGCCGCGCCCTCGCCCATAGCGAAGCCGCCCAAGACCAGACTATCGCCATTCCGCTATTCGTGCCGATGAGCGAGGACGAGCAACGGCGCGTCGTCCATAGCCTCCGCCGTGCTGTGGAGAACGCAACGAAGAAAGCCATTTTATGAGAGGGTGATATGTCGCTTGAACAGGTGGGCATCCGCATATCGGGCACTGTTTATACTGTGCCGACTGTTTACACCTCGTTACCCGCTGATGCGGATATTAACGATTTGCTGGATTTTGAGTTCGAGATATTGGGGAATGCATTAGAGCATTTTGATTGCCCGATGGGGTTTCGCACGCGGCCAGCGCGCTTCTGCTATTGGGTGCATTTTGTAGAAGATGATGTAACCCAAAACGGGGCAAAGGTCGAAGCATACGACGTGACCGATGCCCAGCTTGTGGCGAGAAGCTCCGCCGGCGCTTATTTGATTTATGTGGATGGGGGGCTGTGAAGCGGGTGGTCATCGAATAATTTTTGCGCTTCGTTGGTAATATCTTCACAAATTTTGTATACATCTTTTACAATCAATCTCAAATCTTTTGGGTCGGGGACTCGGGTCGCGGACTTTGAGCGATGTGCAAAAGAACCACGCCATTTAACCAAATTATCCAAAGCATTTTTACGGTCACCTTTTATTTTAATTACAAATCCTAATGATTTTAATAGGTCATCAATTTTTATACCGTGACTTTTTTTAACTTTATTTTTTATGATTGTTTCGTTTGAATGCAACATTTGCTTTAGGTATTTTGAGTATTGTTCACCAACTTCATTAAGTTTTAACTCAATTTTTCCCCAGATTTTTCCGTAATGCGATGCCGTAGCAATAGCGATATTCTCGATGTATTCTTCAAAGGCCGCATGCGCCATTAGGATGTAAGCGCGAAGATGAAGCTCATCACTCGTAGAGATACTACCAAATTGAGATTCTATAGGCTCAATAAAGACTTTTTCCAATTCGGTTAAAAACTGAGATAGTTCTTGATAATAACTTTGTGGAGTGTCCTTATCCATAGATTTATCGCCTGAATGGGTTTTCTAGTTGAATTTGGAAAATACGAGAAATACTCTCTTCCATCATTACAAAGCGTGTTTGATATTCCTTCAAACCTTTTGTAGTGTCACCAATAGCGCTGACAAATTCAGGGTTCTGACAAAGTTGGGCAATTTCTCGTCTTAGTTCATCCATATGTGAGGGGGAGCTAGGAATATTTCGTTTGACAATCTGCTCAAAAAAGTAGGCTTCTACTTCCATCAAAACCTTGTTAAAGCGGCTCTCGAAACGCACATTACCATTGGTAAGATTCGCTTTGCGCCCAACATAATGAATAGAACCCAATCTTTTTCCTAGCTCAGTGAGAGCGGAATTGAAATGATGAAAAATATTTTTGACACGGGCTTCATATTCAGCCCAATGTTGGTTCACAAATCCAAGTTTATCATCTAAAAAGGCTTTGAGATTCCCTTTATAATCTTGGGGAAATAAACTAATGGTAATATAGCGCAATAGCAGTTCGGCATCTCTTAAGCGTATATCGGGCTTGTCTAACTTCATAGCTTCTTGTAATGGTATTAGCTCATTTGTCACATCAATGAGGAAATCAGAAAATGGGCCGGGATGCAGGACCTGTCTAAGTTCTTGAGGGCTTAAGGGCACTGCGCCCGTATTTACACGATAGAATATATCGTACAAAATGTCGTCAGAATTGAAGTTAAATACTACAGCGCACCGAATAGGCGCATTGTAAAAAGATCGATTTAATTCATTGTTGCTAATAATATCACTATGGGTTTTCCCCACAAAACTTTCATGAATGTTTTTGCCTTTAATTTTTGCGCTTTTCCAAATGGGGAATTGCTCAGGATTAATAAATCCTGCAATCGTTTGTAGGCGTTGTTTACCATCAATGACGACATAAGTTTTATTTCCTCTTTCGGCGAGGATGATTTCTGGAATAGGCACATTTAATAGAATGGATTCGATAAGTTTGCTTCGCTTACTATCTTGCCAAACAGAACGTCTTTGAAATTTAGGGTTTAAGTCAATATTACCTTGTTTGATTTGACTATAAATGGTTTCAACTGTCCACTCGCGCGATAGAATTTTAACTTCTGAGTAATCTGCTTTGACATCTTCGTAGATTTCTTCAAAAGTAAGAACATCTTCTGCGTCTATAGAAGTCACGTCGTTTTCATAGTCAATCATAATAATTACCTTAATCACTTATCATAAATTATTTCGCAATTTAACATATAACTTTATTCATAGCAAGGGATACGTTTATTTCGTAACCCCTCACAGCGCATCATTCAAGATGAATAGCCCTTTGCCGCGGGGCGCTCCGTTTTGCGTGTAGTTGTTCATGTCGTACGGCAACGATAATCCGTCGCCGTTCAGTATAGCGCCTGTGCGCGGGTGTTTTGCAACTTGTGCCCCCTTTTCGCTACACTAAGCGCGGCGCTCGCGCCTAAAAAGGTCTGATAACGATGAGGTGATAGATGATGCAGAAGAAAAAGGCGTATCTGGTATGGGCTATCGTGGCGGTGTTGTGCTGTGTCGCTCCCCTCAGCGCCCAAGAGTCGGAGCGGCCATGGTGGCATGACCGCGTCTTTTACCAAATTTTCGTGCGGAGCTTTTACGATAGCGACGGCGACGGCGTGGGCGATTTCCGCGGCATCCTCGAAAAATTGGATTATCTCAACGATGGCGACCCATCCACCACCGATGACCTCGGCGTGACGGGGCTATGGCTGATGCCCATCTTCCCCTCGCCCACCTATCACGGCTATGATGTGACCGATTATTACACGGTCAACCCCGATTACGGCACGGCGGAAGATTTCCAAGCGCTCTTGACCGCCGCCCACGCGCGCGGTATCGCTGTCATCTTGGATTTGGTGATTAACCACACCGCCGATGACCACCCCTGGTTCATCGCCTCGCGCAATCGAAGCGGCCCCTATGACGAATGGTACATCTGGGCCGACGAAGACCCCGGCTATGTGGGGCCGTGGGGCGCCGTGGCGTGGCATCGCGGCGGCGACCGCTACTATTACGGCGTCTTTGAAAGCGGCATGCCCGATTTGAACTACAACAACCCCGAAGTGATAGACGAGATGTTCAACATCGCGGAATATTGGCTGGCTGATGTCGGCGTGGATGGCTTCCGCATTGATGCCGCTAAGCACATCGTGGAAAATGGGCAAATCCAAGAGAACACGCCCGAAAGTCGGCGTATTTTGGCTTTGCTGAACACCTTTTCCAAGCGGGTGAATCCCGATGCCTTCATCGTGGGCGAATTGTTCAATGTGCCCTCCTTCCGCGTGGTGCCCTATCTAAAAGAGGGCGCTATTGATGTCGCCTTTGATTTTGCCTTGGCGGAAGCGCTCCTAGCCAGCGTGCTGAGCGGCAATAAACGCTCGCTAGCCCGCCAGCACGACATCTTGCTAGAAGATTACCCGCAAGGGCAATACGCCGCTTTCCTCACCAACCACGACCAACCGCGCGTGGCGACCCTGCTACGTGGCGATGATGCCGCTAACAAAGTGGCGGCCACCCTGCTTTTGACCGAACGGGGCGTGCCCTTCTTGTATTATGGCGAAGAAATCGGCATGTTCGGCGCTAAGCCCGACCCGCGCATCCGTACGCCCATGCAATGGACCGCCGACGAAACCACCGCCGGCTTCACCAGCGCGCCCCGCCCGTGGGAACCCCTGCAAGAAGGGGTGGCTACGCGCAACGTCGCCACACAAACCGATGACCCTGATTCGCTCCTCAGCCATTATCGCGCGCTCATCCACTTGCGGAATCGCTACGCCGCGCTCCGCACGGGCGATATGTCCCCCGTAGAATCGTCGGCGCGCCAAGTGTACGCCTTCCTGCGCCACGACCAGACCGAAACATTGCTGGTGCTGGTGAATTTGGATGACGAAGCGGTGGACGCCTACACCTTGAGCATGGAGCAGGGGCCGCTATCGGCGGATGCCAGCGCGGCGCTCTTGCTAGGGACGGGCGAAGTCGCTTCCCCAGCCGTGACGGCAGAAGGCGGCTTTGCCGATTATACGCCCATCGCGCCCTTGCCCCCCCATAGTAGCTTCATCATCCGCTTGGGCTAACCCCCGCATCTTCGACCTCAGCAGGGCATGGCGCAGATGGCCCCATGCCCGCTCACCCCTCTTCTGAACATCCCCCTCTCCCCGATGGCGACGGCTGGGCGCGAATTTATGCATTTTATATAAACCACCGTTGTAAAATAAATTAACTTGGGTTAAAATAGTTTTATCGGTACTAATTTAACCGATTTAACTAGAAAGAAAACCATCTTATGGCAACGTTAATTCACTTGGGGAATCCCCAACCTGCAGAACAAACCACATGGAGCCAGTCATGGCTAGAGCCGCGTCTGGTGGTCATCACCGCTGTAGCGATTGGTGGCGCTTTTCTGGCCGACCGCTGGGGCGCGCCCTCGGCGCTGACGATTGGGCTGTATCTCGTCGCTTATTTAGCGGGCGGTTGGTTTGGCGCGCAGGGCGCGCTGGCCAGTCTGCGGGAAGGGCGCATTGATGTTGATTTGCTGATGATTTTGGCGGCGCTGGGCGCGGCGAGCATCGGCCAATGGGGCGAGGGCGCTATCTTGCTCTTTCTGTTTTCGCTGAGCAATGTCTTGCAAGATTACGCCATCGGCCGTAGCCGTAAAGCCATTCAAAGTTTGTTCAAGCTATACCCCGAAGTGGCCACCGTGCGCCGCGGTGGTCAGCGCTTGACCGTGAAGGCCAGCGACATCCGACTTGATGATATAGTGCTCATCGAACCCGGCGAGCGCATCCCCGTAGATGGCGTGGTGTTGGCGGGGCGCTCGGCGGTGGACGAATCGCCCATCACGGGCGAATCGGTCCCGGTAGATAAAGAGGCGGGGAGCGCGGTTTTCGCCGGCACCCTCAACAAACACGGCGCGCTAGACATCCGCCCCTCTAAAGTGGCGTCAGAAACGACGCTGGCGCGCATCATCCAATTGGTGGAAGAAGCCCAAGCGTCCAAAGCGCCCACAGAACGCTTTCTGGACACTTTCGAGCAATATTACGCCTTGCTCATCATCGCGGCTACGGGCTTGTTCATCGTTGTGCCGCCGCTGTTGGGGCTGGCGGATTTCCAGAGCAATTTTTACCGCGCTATGGTCTTGATGACGGTAGCATCCCCCTGCGCTTTGGTCATCAGCGTGCCGGCCGCTTTCATCTCGGCTATCGCTTCGGCGGCGCGGGCGGGCGTGTTGTTCAAAGGCGGGGCCTATCTGGAAGCGCTGGCAGAGGTGCGCGCTATCGCCTTCGATAAGACCGGCACGCTCACCAGCGGCCAACCCCAAGTGACCGACCTTGTGCCATGGCCAGAAGGGGATGCGGAGACGTTGTTACGTTTGTTCGCCGCGGTGGAAGCGCGTTCCGAGCATCCGCTCGCGCGGGCCATCGTCGCTAAAGCCGAAGCGGAAGGCATCGCCCCGCCAACGGTGACGGACTTCATGGCGACTGCCGGGCGCGGTGTTCAAGCGCGCTTGGGCGGCCAGAGCCTGCGCGCCGGTAGCGTCCCTTATCTGGCCGAGCAATGCCCCCCGCCCGACCCCCTGAGCGCCCGCGCGCAAGCGCTAGAGGCCCGAGGTAAAACGGTCATCGGCCTCATCTGCGCCGAAGCCGATAGCGCATGGCGTTGGGTTGGCTTGGCCGCCATCGCCGACCAACTGCGCCCCGAAACCGCCGATGTGGTGGCGCGGCTAGAGCGAGAAGGTATCGCCGTGGCTATGCTCACCGGGGATAACCCGCGGGTGGCCCAAACTATCGCCCAGCAGGCGGGCATTCGTCATGTTTACGCTGGCCTGTTGCCCGCGGATAAGGTGGCCATCCTCAAGCAGTTACAAGAGCGCTTTGGCCCTACCGCCATGATCGGCGATGGCGTCAACGATGCGCCGGCGTTGGCTCATGCTGATGTGGGTATCGCCATGGGCGCGGCGGGCACCGATGTCGCGCTGGAGACGGCCGATGTGGTCTTGATGGGCGATAAGTTGCCCCTCTTGCTGGAGGCGCTAGCGCTCAGCCGTAGGGCGCGCCGCGTGGTGTGGCAGAATATCGCTTTTTCGCTAGCGGTCATCGTCTTGTTGGTGTTGGGCGCTTTCTTCGTCTCCTTGCCTTTGCCGTTGGGCGTCTTGGGGCACGAGGGGAGTACGGTCATTGTGGTGCTGAACGGCCTCCTTAGCCTGCTCCTCCTGCCAGAGCTAAAGCGCCGCCGCCACGCGCAATCATGAAAAGCGATAACTACTCCCTCAAGCCCCTGCTAGTTGGCGCGTGAGGGCGTGGAAGCGGGCCATCATATCGCGGGTGCGCGGCCCGGGCCGCCCATCGCCGATAATCGCATCATCCACCCGCACGATGGGCACCACTTCCTTGTTAGAAGCTGTGATGAATAGCTCATCGGCGCTCAGCAAATCGGCGCGGGTCATCTCGCGCTGGCAGACGTCGTACAGCCCGACGGCTAGCTCCAAAATCACGCCGCGGGTGATGCCCGGCAAGATGCCTTCCGCAGGCGTCAGCAGTTGCGCGCCATGAAAAGCGAAAATATTCGTCGTCGTGCCTTCTAACAGGCGGCCGTAACGGTCTACGTAGAGCGCTTCGATAGCGCCCGCTTGGCGCGCCTTCTTCAGCGCGATGATGGCCGGTATGTAGTTGATGCTCTTGGCGGCGGGCAAATAGCGTTCCTCATCCACCGTGACGATGGCCGCGCCATCTCGATACCAACTATCGGGCGGGGGGTGCGCCTCGGTCACCAAAACCAATAGGCGCGGGCGCTCTTGCGGGGTGATGAAATCGGGGCTATCGCCACCGGTGATGACGATGCGGATATTGGCTTCGGGGTAGGCGTTGCGGGCTAGGGTCTCGTCCACAATCGCGCGAATATCTTCTTCTGACCACGGCAATTCATCCATGCCGATGAGCGCCGCCGATTGGGCGAGGCGGGCGATATGCTCGCGCAGTTTGAACGGGCGGCCGCCATAAGTCCGCAAAAAGTCGAAGACGCCATAGCCGCGCAATACGGCCAAATCATGGGCGGGGACGCTGGCTTCTTCTGACGAGACAAAACGGCCATCAATGTAATAGGTACTCATGCGCGGTTGCCTTTCCTGCAAACGGCATCATTATACGGCATCTGCGCGGGCTGGCTAGGCGCGGCTTTGCCCATTTCTGGCGGGGCCTTTTTGGCGAATATGCCCAAAAGGGTCAGGGACGCCACACGGGCACGTTGGTATAGCGCCCGCGCGTCGGACGCAAGATGCGGTCGCTGTGCAAATCGAGCACCTCAACTTCAGCGTCATAATTATAATTGAAGACGCGCGCATAGGCCACCCGCCGCCCGTTCGGCGACCACGCTGGGTAAATGCCTTGGATGCGCCGCCCGCCCAAGCGCTCCACTTGCGCGGTGGCCACATCCACCACAAAGATACTATCGGTCACGGTGGTGAAGGCGATGAAGGCCCCGTCCGGCGACCACGACGGCGGCGAGGTATAAGCCACAAGGCTTGTGGCGAGGTTGCGCAGGCCGCTCCCGTCGCGCTCCATGATGAACAAGCCCGAAGCGCCGCGCCGACTGCTGAGGAAGGCGATATAACGCCCATCCGGCGACCACGACGGGTAACGCTCGTCTTCTGGCGTGTTGGTCAGGTTGCGGGCCACGCCGCTAGCCCGCTCCATAACGATGATGTCGCTGTTGTAGGTGGCGGCCGCCAAATAAGCCATGAAGCGCCCATCCGGCGACAAGCGATATTGAGAACCTATCTCCGGCAATTCGCGCGCGGGTTCGGGAGAGCGCCCATCGGCGCGGACGCGATAATGGCTATAGCGCTCGTCGCGGTTGGTGATGAAATACAGCGTTTCGCCATCGGGCGACCAGTAAGGCGTATGGTCATTGGCGGGGTGGCGCGTTAGGTTGTGCACAATGCCCCGCTCGACGTCCCATACCATGATGTCAAAGTTATTGCTCCCCAGGCGTTCAAAGGCCAGTATGTCGGCCCGCAAGCCGCCCCCGGCCCACAGAGCGACGCCCACGGCCGAAGCGCACACCGCCGCCCATAACAAAGCCCCTCGCCATACCCAGTAGCGCATCATCGCTGTCTCACTCCCGCCATGCCGGCCGGTCATAGCCGCGATACACCGCGTGGATGCGCCCGCTATCCGCCGCCACCACATAAATGCCCGGCCAACCGTCCCGCCGCGACGCAAAAGCGATGAATTGGCCATCGGGCGACCACGAGGGCATGCGGTCCTCGTCCGGGTGTTGGGTGAGGTTGGTCAGGGAGCGGCTGGCCAAATCTAGCACGTAAATATCGGCGTCTCCTGTGCGCGCGCTGACGAAGGCCAGCCGCTGGCCGTCGGGCGACCACACCGGCCATGTATCCGACGCGGGGTGCGCGCTGAGGTTGATGAGCGACCCATCCGCTAGCGATACACGGTAGATGTCCATATCGCCCCCGTGGTTGCTGGCGAAAGCGATGCTAGCGCTATCCGGCGACCACGCGGGCATATTGGCATAGACGCCGCGCGTCAGTTGGCGCGTTTCTCCGCCGTCCGTCGCTTTGATATAGAGCGTCTTATTTTCGACAAAAGCGCTGTAGCGCCCATCGGGCGATAAGATGAAGTTGGTGGTGTAGGAGTACCAGCGCGAGACATAGCGCAAATCGCGCCCATCGGGGGCCATGCTATATACGAAAGATTCGCCCAGCACCGATTCGCGGTTGGCGGCGAATAGGATGCGCCCGCTGGCCCGCTCCCAATAGGGGATGAAGTCGCTGTAGGGGCTACGGGTGAGGTTGACGGCCAAATGGCGCATGACATCTAAGGCGTAAACGTCGCTTTCGCCCACTTGGTAAAGCACATTGTGGGCCAATAAAACGGACGTCTTTTGGGCATCCCCCAACGCCAAGCCGACGGCGCAAGCCAGCACGAAGGCGACCGCTGTAGCGCATCCCGCGCGGGCCGTGTGCTTGAACATGGCCTTCATCCTGTGGGTTCTTTCAGGTCGGTTTCGTCGGAGGGGGTGGGCTGGGCTTCTGCCCGCCAACTGCCCGCGATGATGAGCAATACGCCAAAGACGATGGCGTGGTCGGCGAGGTTAGAGACGTTGGAGATGAGATTAGGGATGCGATAATGGATGAAATCAATCACGTAGCCGTGTTGCAGGCGGTCTATCACATTGCCCAAAGCGCCCCCGACCACCAAACCCACCGCCAAGCGCGACCCCCACGCCGCTTGCGGCAGACGCGGATAGCTATAAATCAGCACCGCCACGATGACCAGCGCCAAGACCAATATCACATCGCCGGCCTGCGGCAGTAGCCCAAAGGCGATGCCGCTATTGTGGCTATAGGTGAACTGGAAATAGGGGACGAGCAGGGGGATGGGGGCGCGCGTTTCGCCCAATTGGAAGTCCTGCAAAACCCATCCTTTGCTGGCTTGGTCTAGAAGTAAGGTGATGGCGGCCACTAGCGCCAAAAACGCCCATTGTCTCATGGCTGTGTTCATTCCTGCTCCCTTTGCCGTCTGTCGTTTCCATTGTAACGCGATATTCGGCGCGGGCTAGGCTTAAAATTGGGCGTAGGCCCGCGCTAAGGCGGCCCATTCTTCTAGGGTCAGCGTCTCGGCGCGGCGGGTGGGGTTGATGCCCGCGGAGGACAACAAATCGCCCGCCGCCGATGAAGAGATGTGCAACCCCGCGCTGAGGGCATTTTTGAGCTGTTTACGCTTGAGGCCGAAGCCGGCCCGCGCCACTTGGAAGAAGACTTCCGCGCTGGGCACGGGCACCGGCGGCTGGCTATAGGTATCTATCCGCACGATAGCGCTTTCCACATCTGGGCGCGGCCAAAAGACGGCCGGATTGATGCGCGCCACGATGTAGGGCTTGCCGTAAAATTGCACGCTCACGCTCAATAGGCTCATGTCGTCGGGTTTGGCGACGATGCGTTCGGCGACCTCCATCTGCACCGTCAACACCAAGCGCCGCGGCCGCCGATGCCGTTCTAGCAGGTGGCGCAAAATGGCGCTGGTGATGTAATAGGGCAAATTGGCCACCACCACAAAATCTTTGCCGCCCACCACCTGCAATAAATCGGTCTTGAGCACATCGTTGAAGATGAAATAGACGTTGGGGTAAGGCGCTAGCCGCTCGCGCAGGATGGGCGCTAGCCGCTCGTCCACTTCTACAGCGACCACGTGCCGCGCCGCTTGGGCCAGCGGCACGGTCAAATTGCCGGTGCCCGCGCCAATCTCCACCACCGTATCTTCTGGCATCAGTTCGGCGGTGGCCACGATTTTTTCTAATAGGTTGGGGTCGTGTAAAAAATTTTGCCCAAGGCTCTTTTTGGGGGCGATGCCGTAATCATCCAATATTTGTTTGGGGTTCATCGCGGTCTCCTCCTTTGGGGGAATGACGGGAGGGCACATCTCCTTTAGTTGACCACATTTCCCGCAGAATGAAAAGGCGCAGAGCGCCGAATATGGTATGATTAGGGGCGTTTGTGACCACGATGAACAAAGGCGCATCGAGCTATGCAAGTCATCCTCATTCGTCATGCCCAATCTTACAACAACGCCTTAAGCGACAGCCGCCAGCGGGTGCAAGACCCGCCCCTTACGGAACTCGGCTGGGAGCAAGCGCGGCTATTGGCCCAGCATCTCGCCAGCGCCACCGACGCCTACGCCGACCAAGCCCGCGGCTACGACATCACCCGCCTCTACACCAGCCCCATGCTCCGTTCCCTCCAGACGGCTAGCCTCCTCGCCCAAGCGCTCCAACTGCAACCAGAAGTCTGGGTGGATATTCACGAATTGGGCGGCGTCTTTTTAGAGGATGAACACGGGGTGGCGCGCGGTTTCGGCGGGATGACGCGAGCAGAGATACAAGCCCTTTATCCCCAGTATCGTATTGAACCGCGGGTGACTGAAAGCGGTTGGTGGCCGCCGGAAAAAGCGATGGAAGCGGAAGCAGATGGCGCTTTGCGCGCCGAGCAGGTGGCCGCAACCCTGCGCGCCCGCGCCCACGAGCATGAGCGTATCGCTATTGTCTCTCATGGGGTGTTTTTGGACCGCCTCCTCAAGTGTTTGTTGGGGCGCCTCCCCCAACCGCCGCACACCTTTTTGCATTATAATACCGCTTTCTCGCGCGTGGACTTCTTATCTGCCGAGACCATACAGGTACATTATCTCAATCGTATAGACCACCTGCCGCCGCCATCGCGCTCCTATTGATGTCAGGATGCGGGGCGGGGAAGAATCGGGGTTTTCATCCGCGCGCAAACCCATTAGAGTAACGAGAAAACGCTTGGAGTGGACATGAGCCAAGAGATTGCAATTATCGGCGCGGGGCCGGCCGGCCTCAGCGCCGCGTGGGATTTAGCCCGCGCGGGGCATCGGGTCACCGTGTACGAAGCGGGCGACCGCCCCGGCGGGTTGGCGGGCGGCTTCCGAGATGAAAACTGGGATTGGTCGCTAGAGAAATTTTACCATCACTGGTTTGAAGGCGATAAAGACCTGCTGGCGCTCGCGCGGGAAATCGGCGTGGCCGATAATATCATCTTTCCGCGCCCCAAGACCAGCTTTTGGATTGATGGCCGCATTTATCGTTCGGAGATTTCGCCCTCGGCCTTCTTTTTGCCGTTATCGCCGCTGGCCAAGGTGCGTTTTGGGTTGGCGGGCGCTTTCGTCAAGCTGACCCCCTTTTGGGAGCCGCTAGAGCGGGTGACGGCCGACGAGTGGTTCAAGCGCTGGATGGGCGAAGAAGCCTATGGGAAGTTTTTCCGCCCCTTGCTCATCGGCAAATTCGGCGCTTATTATCGCCAAGTGCCCATGTCGTGGATGTGGGCGCGCATCAAAGCGCGGAGCTTGCGCTTGGGCACGTATCGCGGCGGCTTCCAAGCCTTTATGGATGCGTTGGCCTCTGCGGTGGCCGCTCAGGGGGCGCGTTTGCGTTTCCAAACGCCCGTCCACGCCATCCGTCCCGAAAAAGGGGGCTTCGTCTTGGACTTATCGGATGGGGAAGCGCGCCATACGGCCGTGCTCAGCACCGCTTCGCCCCAACTCATGCTCAAGATGACCCCCGCCTTAGGGGGCACTGCCTACGGCGAGAAGATGCGCGCCTTGGTCAGCATCGGCGGCTTGTGCGTCGTGCTGGCCCTGCGCCATCGCCTACTGAACGATGGCACCTATTGGCTGAACTTGCCGGCGCAAAGCCCCGACCGCTCCCGTAATCCTTTCCCGTTCTTGGCCTTGGTAGAACATACCAATTATCTCCCGCGGGAACATTATGGCGGCGACCATCTGGTCTACTGCGGCGATTATGTGCCCCCTAACCACGAATACTTCAGCCTGAGTGAGGCCGATTTGGTGGCGCGCTTTTTGCCCGCGCTGGCGCAGGTGAACCCCGATTTCCGCGCCGACTGGGTGCGGAAGTGGTGGGTGTGGCGCGCCCCCTACGCCCAACCCGTGCCGGGGCTGAACCATAGCCAACACATCCCCCCGCTCCAAACGCCCATCCCCGGCCTCGTCTGGGCGAGCATGTCGCAGGTGTACCCGTGGGATAGGGGCACGAATTACGCGGTGGAAATCGGGCGGCGGGCGGCGCGTTTGTTCCTATAGGTTGCTCAATCGCCCGCCAGTGATTACAATGAGCATAGCTACACGAGAAAGGCACAAGGTATGACGTGTTGTCATCACCAAGGGCTAGAACAAGAATTTAACGAGAGCGTCGCCCAAGCCGATTTGGCGCGCTACCGACGGCGCGGCCCCGCGCGGGAGACGCGCTTATTGCTGGCGCGCATCCTCGATTATGATTTGGAGGGACTCACCTTGCTGGATATTGGCGGCGGGGTGGGTGTCATCCAGCATGAATTGCTGGCGCGGGGCGTTTCCGCCGCTATCCATGTAGACGCCTCGCAGGCCTATTTGCGCGCTTCTCAGCAAGAGGCGGAACGGCGCGGGTATGGCGCGCGGGTTCAGCGCTACCATGGCGATTTTGTGGCGCTGGCGGGGGATATACCCGCGGCGGACATCGTCACGCTGGACCGCGTGGTCTGTTGCTATCCGGATATGCCGTCTTTGGTGCGGGCTTCTTTGGGGCGCGCCAAACGCTTGTACGGCCTCGTCTACCCGCGTGATACGTGGTGGATACGCGGCGTGCGCTGGCTCATCAACGGGTTTATGCGCCTGCGCGGTAGCCACTTCCGCTTTTTTGTGCATCCCCGCGCCGCCCTAGAGGACATCTTGACTGAAAACGGCTGGCAGACCGTTTATTATCGGCGCACGTTGATATGGCAAATCGTCCTTTTTGCGCGGGCCGACGCCCGCCTTTCATCAGCAAAGGTATAGCGCGATGACCTCCTCTTTGTTCAATCAAATGGTAGAAGCGCAAAAGCGCTTTCAGGAGATGCTATTGGCCAAGGCTAACGTCGTTGGGGTGGCGATTGGCTATAAAAACCGCCTCGGCGAAAGCACCGGCGAGCTATCGGTCGTCACGCTGGTAGAAACCAAGCAACCGCTGACGGCGCTGGCCGAGGAAGATAAAATCCCTAAGGAGCTGGACGGCGCGAAAACCGATGTGGTGGAAATCGGGCGCATCATCGCCCACAACAACGGGCCGCGCGACCGCTGGCGTCCCACCATCCCCGGCGGGGTGAGCATGGGGCATCCGCGGGTGGGGGCGGGCACTTTTGGGGCGCTGGTCAAGGACCGCGTCAGCGGCCAACCGCTCTTGCTATCCAATAATCACGTCTTCGCCGCCAGCAACGATGCGCTCATCGGCGACCCTATCTTGCAACCGGGGGCTTTGGATGGCGGCGCTCAGCCGTCGGATATTGTGGCGCGTTTGGAACGCTTTATCCCGCTGGTTTACGAAGGTGACCAACCCGCCCCGCCCCCGTCGCCCGCGCCGGGCCCCACACCCCCGCCCAAGAGCGGGTGCGACATCGTAGACCTTGTGGTGCAATTCGCGAATTTCTTGGCCAAGCTGAACGGCTCGGAAAAGCGGGTACAAGCTGTGCCCGCCCCCACCGCCAAAGCCAAAAGCCAAGCCGCCTATAACCAAGTAGATGCCGCCGTGGCCCGCCCCACGGGCACGGTCGCCTTCAACGACGAAATCCGCAAAATCGGGCGCATCGCTGGGGTGCGCGCCCCGCAATTGGGTATGCGCGTCCGCAAGAGCGGGCGCACCACCGATTATACCGAAGCCAATATCACCTTGCTCAACGCCACCGTCACCGTTGGCTATCGCACCGCCGCGGGCGAGAAAAACGCCCGCTTCACCGGCCAAGTCATCACCGAAGTGATGAGCCAGCCGGGCGATTCTGGGTCGCTCATCGTGGAGGTCGGGGGGCTTAACGCCGTCGGCTTGCTTTTCGCCGGGTCGGCCGTTTCCACCATCTTCACGCCTATCAATACGGTATTAGAGGCGCTGAACATCACGTTTTAGCGCCAGAAAGGGCGGCCAAAAGATGGATGATCCACGCATAGATTATGTCACCGAAGTGCAGTTGCGCCATATGGACGAGCTGATGAACAAAGCCAACGTGGTTGGCGTGGCTATCGGCATGGTGGAGCGCGCGACGGGACCAGCTGAACTGGGCATTGTGGTGATGGTCACCCACAAGGTCGCAGAAAGCGAACTCGCGCCCCAAGACCGCATCCCCGCGGAATTGGAGGGCGTGCCCGTGGATGTGCGCGAGATGGGGCGTTTCGTCGCGCAGTGAATCGTCGGCATAAGGCCGGCAGAAAAGCGCTTCTTATGGTGACGCTCAATTGGCAAGCTATCAATATTATCTTGTCGGCGCTCACGGCTATCTCTTCTTTCGGCATCGCTTTGTACGCCTTATGGCGGCGGCGGGTGGCTGGGGCGTTTTGGTTTAGCTTGTTGTGCGCCGCGGTGGGCTATGTGGCGTTTTGGTATATTTGGGAGGCGGCGGCCGGCGCGGACTTGAACGCTTATGTCACCTTCAGCAAGTTGGAATATATCGGTCTGACGACGATACCGGCCTTCTGGTTGGGCTTCGCGCTCACCTTTAGCGGGCGCGAGCAATTGGTCACGCGCACCTTTTGGGTGATTATGCTGTTTATACCGCTCGTCATCACCCTGTTGGCCTTCACCAACGAATGGCACGGACTCATCTGGCGGACGCCGCGCTTCGACCTCAGCGGCGACTTCCCCATCTATACGCCCGATTATGGGGCGGGTTTTTGGGTGTATATCGCCTATTCCTATCTCATTTTCTTGGCCGGTAGCGTGGTTTTGTGGCGGCAGGCCTACGGGCTATGGAATATCTATCGCGCTCAAGCGGCGGTGGTGTTGGCCGCTACGGCTATGCCATGGCTGAGCAATTTGTTAGGCATTTTCGATGCCCTTAATCCCGTGCCCTATCTATACTTGAACGCCCTTTTCATGGGGATTGCGGTCGTTTTTTTCGCCTTCGCTTTGTTCCGCTTGCGGCTACTAGACCTGACGCCGCTGGCTTACGATACCATCTTCAACAACGTGCCGGACGGCCTCATCGTGACCGATTTGCAAGGGCGTATCGTGGCGCTGAACCGAACCATGCGCCGCTACCTAGACCCCGCGGTCAGCAACCCCATCGGCCAACCGCTCGCGAGCGCCTTCTCCCCTTATATCAAGGATGTGCAATCGGTGGGGGAGGCATTCCGCGACCAGACCCACGGCACGAAAATTTTGCCGATGAACGACGCTTGGATTGAGGTTCGGGTGGCGTTGGTGGCCGATAGCCGCGGCCGACCCCGCGGACGGCTTTATATCCTCAACGATGTGACGGCGCGCCGCCAAATGGAACACGCCCAACAAGAAGCGCGCGCCTTTGCCGAGACCATGCGAAAAGTGGCCAATACGCTGAATAGCACGCTCGATACCAACCGCATCTTGGCGCTCATCCTCGAAAGCCTAGACCAAATCATCCCTTTCAGCCACGCCAATATCATGCTGGTAGAAGCTGACGGGTATACAACGCGGGTATACCAAGCGCGCGGCTATACGCCCGCTTCCGAGCAGGCGCTAATGGCTTTGCGCTTCGACTATCGCGATTTCGAGTCCTTCAGGACGGCGGCGGCGGGCACAGAGCCGCTAGTCATCGCCGATACCGCGCGCTTCGGCGGTTGGCGCCATCTGGAAGGGATAGAAGCCGTGCCCTCTTACGCTTGTATGCCTATCGTGGTAGATAAGCAATTGATGGGCTTCATCAATGTGGATGGCCCGACGGTTGGGGCGATGAGCGCGGATTTGGCGGGGCGCTTGCAAATCCTCGCGAGCCAAGCGGCCGCGGCCATCAAAAACGCCCGCCTTTACGAGCAAACCCGCGCCCAGACCGAAGAACTGGCGCGCCGTGTGGAATCGTTGACGATTACCCAACAGGTCTACCGCGAAATCGTCTTCACGATGAATACCCGCGCCCTTACCGAAATCACCTTAGATGCGGTGTTGCGCCTCTCTCAAGCGGACGGCGCTTTCATCGCCTTGTTCAAAGATGGGGCGCTGGACATCAGCCAGCGCTACGGGAACTACGATATAGCGGCGCTAGAAGCTATCCTGCGCGAGCCGAGCGGCATCGTCCGCGCCACCCTAGAAGTGCGTCGCCCCCTGCGATGGGTCGCGCCGCCGAACCCGCTCGTATCCGCCCTCGCCCAAACGCGCGCGCAAATCGCCTTGCCCTTGGCCGCCGATGCCCGCGAAAATGAGCGCGTCGTCGGCTTAATTGTGCTGGAGACGCACGCCCCCGAACGCTTCACCGATGACCGCTTCCAACTGTTGGGCCTCATCGCCGACCGCTTGGCCGTGGCGCTGGAAAATGTGCGCTTGGTAGAAGCCCTGCAAGACCGCGCCACCGAGCTAGAAGCGCTCTACTTGCGCGTCAGCAATCTGGAACATCTCAAAAGCGATATGATACGCATCGCCGCCCACGACCTCAAGAACCCGCTGAGCGTCGTCCTCAGCTATTTGGAATTGCTGGCCGGCGATTACGAAATCCCCAACGTCAAAGATACCTACCAGACCATGCACCGTTCCGCCAAGCGGATGCTCCAAATTATCGAGGATTTTCTATCGTTAGACCGCATCGAACAAATCGCGCAACAGCAGACGCAAAGCGTTTTTGACGTGCGCGATTTGGTGACGCGCGTCATAGAGGAATATACCCCCCGCGTTGTGGGCAAGGGGCAAACTTTAGTACCCGAGGTGGACGCCCAACCCTGCGAGGTGTATGGGGATGCGGTGCAATTATACGAAGCGCTATCCAACTTCGTCAGCAACGCCATCAAATACACCCCAGACGGCGGGCATATCACAGTGCATCTACAAGCGACACCCGACCGCTTCGTTCGCCTAGAGGTGCGTGACGATGGCTACGGCATCCCCCAAGACAAACAAGAGCGCCTGTTCCAGCCCTTTTACCGCGCCAAGACCAAAGAGACCCGCCATATCGAAGGCACGGGTCTAGGGCTTTATTTGACGAAAAGCAACATCGAGCGGCAAAGCGGCTCGCTCATTTTCCGTAGCGAGCACGGCAAGGGGAGCGTCTTTGGCTTCCAACTGCGGCGTTACGATGCCGCGGCGGCATCCGCTATGGGATGAGCGCCGCTAATATTTTTTGACGATGCTCCGATAGACGGCCGGTTGGCGCGTTTGGATGAATTGGAATTCTTCGCGGTTCTTCCGCACGCTATCAAGGTCAATGCGGGCGACAGCGAAGCCTTCTAGGGGCGCGCCGCTGGCGGGGTCGGTTTCGTCGGCTAGGGAGGCGAAAATTTCCCCGCGCGGGCCGACCACCATACTTTCACCGCCGAAGTTGAGCGTCACATCTTCGCCCACACGGTTGACGGCCGCGATGAATACCGAATTTTCGTAGGCGCGGGCGCGGGCGTAGGTTTTCCATTCGTCAATGTTGCTGGCTTCCCAGTTGGCCAGCACGCAGATGATTTCCGCCCCATCGAGCGCCAGACTACGGGCGACTTCGGGATAGGCGAGGTCGTAGCCTATCATCAGCCCGATAGCGCCGATTTCGGTTTCTGCCACCGGCAAGCGGTATCCCTCGCGGAAGGCCATACGCTCTTCGCCGCGCAAGTGGACTTTGTTATAGACGTCCACCAAATCGCCCTCGGGCCCCACCAACACGGCCGAATTGTAGAGGACGCTTTCCACTTTTTCTTTGGTGGCCATGCCAAAAGCGATATAAATACCGTAGTCATTGGCCCGTTGGGCCATCAGGTTGATGGTTGGTCCCGGCACGCGCTGGGCCACCTCGGTGAAGCGCACGCCTAATTCATTGCCGCTGGTGATGAGTTCGGGAAAGACGATGAGATCTACCTTTTGTTGAGAAGCAATCGTGGAAATCATCTCCGACATCTTGACGAGATTTTCTTCAGGTTCGCCCAATTTGGGGCGCATTTGCACAATCGCTATGGTGACTTCGCGCATGGGGTCTTTTATCCTCACAATTCGAGTGTTATCGCCATGCGTTCTATTGTACATTCAGAATGCCGTTTGCACGACGGCCGATTTGGCGGGGAAATGGGGGGAATGATAAAGGCGGCCCGAGTGGGGGCCGCCTTTGGGTGCGGGGGGGGAGGGTTTAGTACATGCCGTCCATGCCGCCCATGCCGCCGGGGCCGCCGGCCGGGGCTTTTTCTTCTTCCGGCACATCGGTGATGAGCGCTTCGGTGGTCAAAATCATAGCGGCGATAGAGGCGGCATTTTCCACCGCGCCGCGTGTGACTTTGGCCGGGTCAGGGATGCCCGCGGCGACCATATCCACATATTCGCCGCTCATCACGTTATAGCCGATGCGATGATTCTTCTTTTGCTTTTGGATGCGGCGCACATTTTCGATGATGACCGCGCCATCTTCGCCGGCGTTGGCCGCAATTTTACGCATGGGCACTTCTAGCGCGCGGCGCATGATGGTGACGCCGGTATTTTCGTCTTCAGAGGCGAACTTTAGCCCGTCCAACGCCGAAACAGCGTTGATGAGGGCCACGCCGCCGCCGGGGACGATACCTTCTTCAACAGCGGCGCGGGTGGCGCTGAGGGCGTCTTCTACGCGGTGTTTCTTCTCTTTGAGTTCGGTTTCGGTCGCCGCGCCCACGCGGATGACCGCTACGCCGCCGGAGAGCTTGGCGAGGCGTTCTTGCAACTTCTCTTTATCGTATTCGCTGGTGCTGACTTCGATTTCGTTGCGGATTTCGGCGATGCGCCCTTTGATGGCCGCTTCGTCGCCGGCGCCATCCACAATGACGGTGTTATCTTTGGTGCTGACCACCTTAGCGGCGCGCCCCAAATCTTGCAGGGTGGCGCTATCCAACTTGCGCCCCACTTCTTCGGTGATGACCGTGCCGCCGGTGAGAATGGCGATGTCGCGCAACATGGCTTTACGACGGTCGCCGAAGCCGGGGGCCTTGACGGCCAACACGTTCAGCGCGCCGCGCAATTTGTTGACGACCAACGTCGCCAAGGCTTCGCCGTCCACATCTTCGGCGATGATGACGAGGTCGCGCTTGCCTACGTTGATGATTTTTTCCAGCACCGGCACGATGTCTTGGGCGGCGCTGATTTTCTTGTCATAGATGAGGATATACGGCTCTTGGATGACCGCTTCCATCGCGTCCGGGTTGGTGATGAAGTAGGGGCTGATGTACCCGCGGTCGAATTGCATACCTTCCACATATTCGGTCTCGAATTCCAAGCCGCGGCTCTCTTCCACGGTCACCACGCCATCTTTGCCCACTTTGTGCATGACTTCCGCGATGAGGTTACCGATTTCGCTATCTTGGGCGGAGACGCTGGCGACGTTGGCGATTTCCTCTTTGGTTTCGATGGGGGTTGCTTGGGAGCGGATGTGCTTAGAGACCGCTTCCGCCGCGGCGATGATGCCGCGCTTGAGCAACATGGGGTTCGCGCCGGCCGCGACGTTCTTCAAGCCTTCGGTGACGATAGCTTGGGCCAAGACGGTGGCGGTGGTGGTGCCGTCGCCGGCGATGTCGTTGGTCTTGGTGGCGGCTTCTTTCAGCAGTTGCGCGCCCATGTTCTCGTAGGGGTCTTCGAGTTCAATTTCTTTGGCGACCGTCACGCCGTCATGGGTGACGGTGGGGGCGCCGAATTTTTTATCGAGCGCCACATTGCGCCCTTTGGGGCCCAGTGTGGTGCTAACGGCGGTGGCCAATTTATCTACGCCGCTCAGCAATTTACGACGCGCTTCTTCTTTGAATACGAGTTGTTTTGGCATGTCTTTCCTCCAGACAAATAGACGCTACGATTGGGTCTATACAGGTCTAATAATGAAGCATCCTCGCCTTATCAACCTTCGATAATGCCGAGGATGTCGCTCTCTTTCATGATGAGCATTTTCTTGCCGTCTAGCTTAATTTCGGTGCCGGCGTACTTGGCGAAAAGCACTTTATCGCCTTTCTTCACGTCCATGGCGATACGGTCGCCGTCGTCATCGCGGCGGCCTTCGCCCACAGCGACCACTAAGCCTTGTTGCGGCTTCTCTTTGGCGGTTTCCGGGAGCACCAAAGCGCCGCCGGCGATGGTCTCTTCTTGTTCGATTGGCTCGACTAAAACACGATCGCCCAAGGGGCGGATATTTAGGGCCATCTCTTACACCCTCCTCAACAGATAGATGAGACAACAATTTAATATGGCTTCGTATTTAGCACTCTAAGCGCTTGAGTGCTAATTTAACGCCCATAGAGTAGCATAAAGCCCTTTTGGCGTCAAGATTTCTAGCAAAGTTCTTATACAAGTGCTAAAAAAAGAGGGGCGGAGGAGGGTCGCCCCTTCAGCGTCTTTTAGGCGCATCCGCGCAGGGTGCTATAATCGGTGATGATGTAGGCGGAAAAGAGGCCGGTCACGGTCACGCCTTGCACGCATTCGCGCACCAGCACGTTCACCTTGCCGTTGAACAGCGGCAACCAGCCCACTTCTTCCACCGCTATCTTCTCCGCCTCGTTATAGAGCGCCAAGCGCCGCTCGAAGTCGTCGGTGATGGTATCCGCCTCGTCCACGAGGGCATCAAATTGAGCGTTGGAATAGCGTCCGTTGTTGTTGCCCACCCCCAGACCGCAAGATTTGGGAGATGAAATATTGCGGGTCGGGATAAATGGAATTCCAGATGCTATAGTACATCTGTAGCCCTTGGGCGGGATTTTGGTAGGTTTCGTTGAGTCGCGCGCTAAATTCGTTGAGCGGCAAGCCCTGTATCGTCACGCGGATGCCTAGGTTTTCTTCCCACATCACTTTTAGCGCTTCGACCACTTGCTGATTGACGCCTTCCCGCCCGAAGGTGAGCGTGACGGCGAAATCGGCGGGGTCAAGGCCGGCTTCTGCCAACAGTTGCGCGGCCATGGCGGGGTCAAAAGGTACCCCCGTGACGATGAGTTCCGAGCCGGGGATGCCAAAGGGCATCAGGCGGTCGGTGGCCACGACGGTACTATCCAAAAATTCGTTAGCGAGGCGGTTACGGTCGGTGGCCATGGCGAAAGCGCGGCGCACGCGCACATCGTCGAAGGGGGGCAATTGGGTATTGAACCCCACATAGCGCAGATTGAAGGCGTTGGTCGTGCGGAAAGCGGGGCTATTTTCCACCTCGGCGACGCGGTCGAAAGGGATAGGGTTTTGGGTGCTACCGACGATGTCTACCGCGCCATCCAAAAATTGTTGGAAGGCGGCGTCGCTATCGGGGTTGAAGACGATATTCACGGTCACGGTCGCGGGTTGCCAATAGTGCGGGTTGGGGACGAGCGTCATACCCGCGCCGCGTCGCCATTCCTGCACCATAAACGCCCCGCTAGAGATGGGCGCCAGTTCCCACCCTTGGGGGTCGGCTTCGGCCGCGGCCTTGGAGGTGATGCGCGCCGGCCCAAAGGTCAATTGGCTGAGGAAATACGCCGATGGCCATTTGATGCGAATATCCACCGTATAATCATTCACCACCGTCACGCCCGATAAGGTATCGGTTTCGCCCGCCAACAAAGCGTCTGCGCCCTCGATATTGGATAGCAAAAAGCCGCCCGTCCATGCCCCGGTATTGGGGTCTAGGGCGTGCGTCAGCGACCACTTCACATCTTCGGCCGTCACCGCCGAGCCATCGGAAAAGCGGGCGTCGCGCCGTAGCTCAAAGGTATAAGTCAGCCCATCGGGAGAGATGAACCAAAATTCGGCGAGGTCGGGCACCACGCGCAAGCGGGCATCTAGGCGCACCAAGCCCGCATGCAAAAAGTGCGCGACCGTGAACGCTTGGGCATCGGTCGCCTTGGCGGGGTCTAAAGATTGCACATCGCTAACGCCTTCTATAGACCAGTGGATGACGCTAGCCCCTTGGGCGGCGGATGGCGTCCCTAAGGCCGCCAAGCACCCCAAAAGCACGAGCAACACGCGCAAACGAGCCATAATAGCCCCCTTGTGATGGTGAATTATCGGTTATTGGCACAACTATGACCCCCTTATGGCGAATTGTCAACAAGATGCCCCCGCCAACACGGCGGGACTAGCCATAGGCGCTATTCTGGGGCAATATAGGCATCGCCAACACACTTAGAGGATTTGGGATGAATGCCTTCACACGCTTTGATAAAGTCGTCATCAGCATAGTTGCGCTCCTCGTCGTCGCCTCCGCCGCGGTGGTGTTGCTGGGGCGGGGGCCAGATGCGGGAACGCGCATCCTCTTTCTCGCGCCCGCCTATGGCGGCGTGCAAGATTTGTGGGTGGCGCCCTTAGATAACCCCGCGCAGGCTCGCCAACTGACCGCTACGAGTGTGGGCATCTACGATTACGCCGTGAGTCCCGACGGCCGCCATGTGGCCATCGCCGAGCGCGATAGCAATAGCGGGCTAACCGACATCGCCTTATTGGATGTCCAACAAGGCATCACCCGCCCGCTGACCAACTGCGCCCAAGAGCGGGCGGATTGTAGTACCCCCGCCTTCCGCCCGGATGGTCGCGTCATCGCTTATCAACGGTCGGAGCTAAACGTAGACATTGCGGGCATGGGGGGTATTGGGGTCACGCGGGTTTGGCTCGTGGATGTGACCCGCACGCCATATACCAACCGCCCCTTATTCAGCGATAGCCAGATTGTGGGGCATTCGCCCGTTTGGTCGGCGGATGGGTCGCGCTTGGCTTTTTATAGCGCCGATTTGAACAATCTAGGCATCCTCATTTATCAATTCGACGCGCCCGACCCGCAGAACGCCTTGCAATTCGTCCCTAGCCGTTATGGGGCGATGGGGGCCTTATCGCCCAATGGGGCGCAATTGGTCTTCCCAGAGCTGACCGATAAGGGGGGCGCGATGTACGCCCATCTGCGCTTAGCGGACCTCAGCGGCGCTTCTTTCCGCGATTTGACCGACCCCGCCGAACCCATAGACGACATCACCGCCGTATGGCATCCCGATGGCCGCCGTTTGGCCGTGGCCCGCCGCTATAACGACGACCGTTATACCCGCGGCCATCAGGTCTACTTGGTGGATAGCGCCGATGGTTCGGCGACGCCGCTTGTGGTGGACGAACGCTACAATAGCTCCGCCTTCCGCTGGAACAAAGACGGCACGATGCTATTGCTCCAGCGCTTCCCCCTATTGAACGAAGACGGCACGGTGAACGATAGCGGCCGCCCGGAAGTGTGGGTGTACTTCATGGAGACGGGGGAGTTACGGCAAATCGCGGTCAATGCGCTTTTCCCGCAGTGGTTAGAAGGGGATTGATGGGCGGAGGGGCCGAGCGGGGAGCAAACCCCCGCCCAGCTTTAGCGCTTCTGCGCCCGTTAGATGACGATATTCACTTTTGGCTCTTGGCCATCTTTGCTAGCGATGAAAATCAATTTTTTGGGCGGACGGCCGTTCATGTTGCGTTGCGCGCCTTCGCTGGCTAGGGCCAGTTGTTGCGCTTCGTCCTCGCTGATGCCGGCGCGCACTTCGATACGGTCGCGCAATTTGCCGTTGACCATGACCACCAGCGTAACCAATTCCTCTTTGGCTAGTTCGGCGTCATATTGCGGCCATGCCTGCTGGTGGATGCTGTAGGGCCAGCCTAGGGTCGCTGTCCATAGCTCCTCGGCGATGTGCGGGGCGACCGGGGCCATCAAGCGCAGTAAGACGCTGACTGCTTCTTCCCACGCGGCCCGCCCCACGCCGCCGCTTTTGATGGCGTCGCGCAGATAATTTTTGAACTTCATCTGCTCGGCGACCACGCGATTGAAGCTGAACACCTCGAAGGCGCTATCGACCCCGGCGATAGCTTGGTGCATCTTGCGTTGGACATCGCGGTTCGTATCGGGGTGACCATCGCCCGCGGGCGGGCCGGCGTGCACCAGCTCCCAAACGTCGGCCAGCCAGCCGATGACGCCCTTGATGTTGTTGTCGTTCCACGGGCCGCCCTTTTGCCAATCGAAGTTGAACATCAGGTAGCCGCGCACGGTATCCGCGCCATATTTGGCGACCAGTTCATCCGGGTTGACGACGTTACCCTTGCTTTTGGACATGCGTTGCACTTCTAGGCGATGTTTGAGTTGGTCTACACGGGCTTTGCCGCTGATGTTGGGGATGATGATTTCGGCATCGGGCAGGACTTCCACGATTTGCGCCGCGCCGCCCATGCCCACATGTAGGATGTTTTCGGTACGGCGCAAGATTTCGCCGCAAACGCCATCAAAGCCGCTGGGCACGGCGTTCCGTTCGACCACTTGGACGCGCTTAGCGAATAATTTTTCGCCTTGGAAGTTGCCGCTCGCCAGCACAAAATCGCCGGGGCGTTCCGCGCCCAGCACTTGGCCCTGATTCCGCAATAGCAACATCGGTTCGCCCCATGCCAATACTTGGGGGTCGCGGCCGTGTTGCTCCATGATGCGGGCGGTTTCCTCGAACATGCCCAAATCGCGCATGGCTTTGGCGAACCAGCGCGCATATAACAGGTGCATGGTGGCGTGTTCCGCCCCGCCAGTATAGACATCCACCGGTAGCCAGTAGGCCGCTTCTTCGGGGTCAAAGGGGCCGTCTTGTTTGTGCGGAGAAAGATAGCGATACCAATACCACGAGGAACACATGAACGTATCCATAGTATCGGTTTCGCGCCGCCGCCCGTCCCCGAGGTTGTAAAACGGCTCATGATAGGTCAGCGGGCTACGGCCGGTGGGCAAAAAGTCCACATCTTCGGGCAATTCTACGGGCAAATCTTCGTCGGGCACGGCTGACATCGTGCCGTCGGGGTTATAGATGATGGGAATGGGGCAACCCCAGTAGCGTTGTCGGCTAATCAGCCAATCGCGCAGGCGATAGTTGACCGCTTCTTCGCCGATGCCCTGTTGCACCAGCCAATCAATGATGGCGGCGATGGCCGGGTTCTTGCGCCCTTTGTCGTTGGTGGTCAGTGTGCCGTCGAAGGGGCCGCTATTGACCATGATACCTTCGTGCGGGTAGGCGGCGGTCATGGTCGCGCCGTCGAGCGTTTCGCCTTGGGGTTGGATGACCACGCGCACCGTCAAGTTGAATTGGCGGGCGAAGGCGAAGTCGCGCTCGTCGTGGGCCGGCACCGCCATAATCGCCCCCGTCCCGTAGTTAATCATGACGTAGTCCGCTATCCAAATGGGGATGCGCTCTTGGTTGACCGGGTTGATGGCGTAGCCGCCGGTGAAGACGCCCGTCTTCTCGCGCTCGGTGGATAGGCGCTCGATTTCGGTTGCGCGGGCGGTTTGCTCGATATACGCTTGCACGGCCGGCCTCTGCTCCGCTGTGGTGACTTTGTCTACCAGCGGGTGTTCTGGGGCGAGCACCATAAACGTTGCGCCCCATAAGGTATCCGGGCGGGTGGTGAAAATGATGATGGGGTCGCCCGCTTCGGTGCGGAAAGTAACCTTAGCCCCCTCGCTCCGACCTATCCAGTTGGTCTGCATGATTTTAATAGGCTCTGGCCAATCAATATGGTCGAAGTTCAGCATCTCTTCGGCATAGGCGGTATAGCGGAAGAACCATTGGGTCATCATCTTTTGGACGACGGGCTGGCCGGTGCGTTCGTCTTTGCCATCAATCACTTGTTCGTTGGCCAGCACGGTTTGCAAGGCTTCTGACCAGTTGACCAAGGCCTCGCCGCGATAGGCTAGCCCCGCCTCGTAAAACTTTTTGAAGAACCACTGCGTCCATTTGTAGTATTCGGGCGTGCAGGAGACCGCTTCTCGCTCCCAATCGAACATGGCGCCCATACTGCGGAGTTGTTGCCGCATCCGTTCGATATTGCTATACGTCCATTTCCACGGGTGGATATTGCGGCTGATGGCCGCGTTTTCCGCCGGTAGGCCGAAAGCGTCGAAGCTCATGGGGAACAGCACATTATAGCCGCGCATCCGCATCCAGCGGGCCCGCGCATCTGATGGCGTCATGGCGAACCAGTGCCCGATGTGCAAATCGCCCGACGGGTAGGGTAACATGGTCAGGGCGTAATGTTTGGGTTTGTTCCAATCTATGGTGGAACGATACAATTTGTCGTTTTCCCACTGCTCTTGCCAGCGGGGTTCAATATGTTGTGGGTTGTAGGAAGGGGTCATTGTCGCTCTTTTCTCTCCTCGCTCTGTCCATGGAGCGCTATTGTACCATCGAATAGCAAACCGCAAGCGTGTTTCGCCATACTGCGGGATAGATGAAACCAGCGCAAAGGGGAGGCGCGCGACGATACGCCGCTACATAAGGAAAGAGCGGGCCACCACCGTAACCCAGTTGTGTGAGGGAGATAAATCGTTCATAATAGAGCTTATCGCCTTCAATATCATCAGGTGATATGCCCACTATAGCATAAGTTGCGGCGGAAAGGAATAGCGTATTGGGGGCGAGGGCTGGCCCAGCAACGCATATCTACACCACTCTTAACGGAGAAGGGCGTTATGAA
Organism: Anaerolineaceae bacterium; assembly: GCA_037441665.1. Taxonomy (GTDB): domain Bacteria; phylum Chloroflexota; class Anaerolineae; order Aggregatilineales; family Phototrophicaceae; genus JBBIRQ01. The sequence continues at coordinate 79,122 of JBBIRQ010000010.1, forward strand.
AATCAGCGAACGGCAAGTGTTGCCTTTTAAGGCGCTTTCTCGCAATGTTTGGATAACAACCCTCACTAGCTTTCTTACCGATGTTTCCAGCGAATTGATTTTCACCATCATGCCCCTTTTTCTGGCGAACGTTCTCGGTGTATCCACGGCGGTAATTGGGCTGATAGAGGGCATCGCGGAAGCGACAGCCAGCCTGCTCAAGGGGTTTTCGGGTTGGTTATCGGATAGTCTGGGCAATCGGAAGGGGCTGGCTGTTGTCGGATATAGCTTATCTTCTGTAGTCAAGCCTTTCTTATATGGGGTGCTATCTTGGCAAGGGGCATTGGCGGTGCGTTTCGTGGACCGCGTCGGCAAAGGGATACGCACAGCGCCGCGCGACGCCCTGATTGCCGATAGTGTAGATGAAAACCATCGCGGTATCGCTTTTGGGTTGCATCGCGCTGGAGATACTGCGGGGGCGATGGTTGGTTTGATAATCGCTTTGGGCGTGGTGCTCGCCACCCAATCCCAAGCGCTGACCCTGAATCGCGAGACCTTCCAACTTTTGGTGCTACTGGGCATCGTGCCCGCTTTTCTGGCTGTATTGGTGCTGGTCATCGGCGCGCGCGAAACCCGCAAGGGGAGCAGGGTAGCCGATAAGGCGCCTGTTTCTTTGCGCTTTTGGTCTTTGAATCCCGATTTTCGCTTTTTCTTGCTCATCGTCGCCATCTTCACCTTAGGTAATTCTTCTGACGCCTTTATCCTCTTGCGCGCGCAGGAACGCGGGTTAAGCGTTGCCGAGGTGTTGGGGATGTTAATAACCTTCAACTTGATTTATGCGCTCTTTTCAGGCCCTTTAGGGGGGCTTTCGGACCGTGTCGGTCGGCAGAGGCTCATCATCGGCGGTTGGCTATTCTATGCCTTTCTCTATCTGGGGTTTGCGGTCGCTACAGAAGCGTGGCAAATCTGGCTCACTTATGCGACCTATGGCCTTTACTATGCCGCTGTGGAAGGCACAGCCAAGGCCTTCATCGCCGATTTAATCCCATCGCAACAACTCGGTTCCGCTTATGGCTATTACCATGCCACCGTCGGCTTGATGGCCTTGCCGGCCAGCGTTTTTGCTGGGGCGCTATGGCAAGGTGTCGGCAGTTGGACGGGATTTGGTCCGTCCGCCCCATTTTTCTTAGGCGCATTGCTCGCGTGTGTGGCTGTCGGGTTGATGCTGTGGTTTCAATCCCCGCGCCGCCCCATCTCTTGACAACCCACCCCATAAACCGTAAGATTAGCATGAACAACCTACCCTCATCAGGAGTGGGCGAGGGAACGGCCCGCAGACCCCACAGCAACCCCCGAAGCGTCGGGACGGTGCTAAATCCGTCAGGCACAGCGTCTGGAAGATGAGCTTAATCGTCATCGGAAAACGGTTATGCTCCTTCCTGTGCGAAGGAGTTTTCGTTTACAACCCAAAACGCATCATCAGTTCGCATGCTACGCCATTCACCTGTTCCCTCATCAGGGCCTATAATATATCTGCCGAGGTGTCGGGAATACCCCCGCGCGTAAGGAGTCGCCAACAAGATGAGCAATACAAAACGTATCTATACCAACCGTCGCTACCTAGACGCCATCGAAGACCACATCGTCATTTACGACGGCGCGATGGGCACGAGCATCCAAAAGTATAACCTGACGGCCGAAGACTTCGGCGGGGAGAAATACAACGGCTTGGGCGAGCATCTGGTCCTCACCCGGCCGGACATCATCCAAGAGATTCATGAATCCTTCCTCGCGGTGGGTAGCGAAGTCGTGGAGACGTGCACCTTCCGCGGCAACCGCCTAACCCTGAATGAGTTCGGTTTGGGCGACCGCACGCTAGAAATCAACCGAGCCGCCGCCCAAGTGGCCCGCAGAGCCGCCGACAAATGGGCGGAAAAGAGCGGCGTGCCGCGCTTCGTCGCCGGCAGTATGGGCCCCAGCGGCAAGTTGCCCTCTGGCAACGACCCCGACCTGAGCAATATCAGCTTCGAGGAACTGGCCGCCGTCTTCGCCGAACAGGCCCAAGGCTTGGTAGAAGGCGGGGCCGATGTCCTGCTCATCGAAACCAGCCAAGACATCCTCGAAGTCAAAGCGGCCATCCACGGCATCACCCAATACTTCCAATCTGCAGGCGTTTGGATTCCTATTCAAGCGCAGGTGACGCTAGATACATCGGGGCGGATGCTCTTTGGCACGGATATTGCCGGCGCGTTAGTGACGCTAGAAGCCTTACCCATTGATGTTATCGGCCTGAATTGCTCTACCGGGCCGGAATATATGCGCCAGCCCATTCAATACTTGGTGGAACGTAGCCGCCTGCCCATCAGCGTTTTGCCCAACGCGGGACTGCCCATCAACGTAGAGGGCGAAGCGGTCTACCCGATGGAGCCAGACCCCTTTAGCGAGATGGTCAGCGAATTTGCCCGTTGGGGTGTGGCGGTCGTCGGCGGCTGTTGCGGCACTACGCCATCGCATCTGGATTTGCTGTATCGCAAAGTGCACGGCCACGCACACCAAGACCTCATCACGGGCAAAGCCAAGCGCTCCGCGCCCGCCAAGCGCCAGACCATCTATGAACCCCAAGCCTCCAGCGCGATGACCGCTACACGCATGATACAAGACCCCGGCCCTACGCTCATCGGCGAGCGCGTCAATAGCCAAGGGAGTCGCAAGGTCAAGCAACTGCTCTTGCAAGAGGATTATGATAGCATCGTGCAAATCGCCATTGACCAAGTGCAGGGCGGGGCGCATATGTTAGATGTCTGCGTCGCCCTGACCGAGCGCAACGACGAGCGGGAACAGATGGTGACCCTCGTCAAAAAATTATCCCAATCGGTGGAAGCGCCGCTCATCATAGATACCACCGAAGCCGACGTAGCGGAAGCGGCCCTCGCCGTTTATCCGGGGCGGGGCATCATCAACGGCAACAACCTAGAAAATGGGCGCGAGCGCATAGACGCCATCTTGCCCATCGCCCGCAAATATGGGGCGGCGGTGCTTTCCATGACCATTGATGAGGAGGGCATGGCCCACACCCGCGAGAAAAAGCTCGCCATCGCCCAGCGCATCGCCGATATTGCCATCAACGAATATGGCCTACAGCCCCAAGACCTCATCTTCGACGCCCTCACCTTCCCGCTCACTACGGGCCAAGAGGATTTGCGTAACGACGCCATCGAGACTATCGAAGGTATCCGCCTGATCAAGCAACACCTGCCGGGGGTGATGACCGCCCTAGGCATCAGCAACGTCAGCTTTGGCGTGGGGGCGGCGGCCCGCGGCGTGTTGAATAGCGTCTTTTTGTATCACGCGGTCAAGGCCGGCCTCGATATGGCCATCGTCAACCCGGCCCACATCACCCCCTACGCCGAAATACCACCCGAACAGCGCAAGGTAGCCGAAGACCTCATCTTCAATAGCGACCCCGACGCCCTGCCGCGTTTCATCCAATACTTCGAGCAAAATCAGGTGGCTTTGGCCGGCAAAGAGGTAGAAGACCCCACCAAAGACATGAGCGCCGAAGAAGCGCTCCATTGGCAGATTGTGCATCGCAAAAAAGAGGGCGTGGAAGCCCTCATAGACCAATGCCTCACCCGACAAGATGCGGTCGGCGTGCTGAATAATGTCTTGCTACCAGCTATGAAAGAGGTGGGCGATAAATTCGGCGCCGGCGAGCTGATTTTGCCTTTCGTCTTGCAGAGCGCGGAGGTGATGAAGCGCTCCGTCGCCCATCTAGAACAATTCATGGAGCGGCTGGAAGGGGCCAGTAAAGGCGTCGTGGTGCTGGCAACGGTGTATGGCGATGTCCACGACATCGGCAAAAATCTAGTCAAGACCATACTCAGCAATAACGGCTATATGGTCTACGACCTCGGTAAACAGGTGCCGGTCAATACCATCATCGAAAAAGCGATAGAATATCGGGCGGATGCTATCGGGCTGAGCGCCTTACTGGTCAGCACGTCTAAGCAAATGCCGCTGGTGGTGAACGAATTGGCGCGGCGTGGGCTGAGCTTCCCGGTGTTGGTGGGGGGCGCGGCGATTAACCGCCGCTTTGGCTATCGTATCCTCTTTTTAGAAGATACCCAAGAACCCTACGAGCCAGGCGTCTTTTATTGCAAAGATGCTTTCGAGGGGCTATCGGTGATGGATAAGTTGGTGAGCGCCGAGCGCGATAGCTTCATCGAATCGGTTTTCAGCGAAGCCTACGCCGAAATCAACAAGCCCGCTCGCAAAAAACGCGCTGTGCGCGGCGACATCCGTAAGACCGTGGCCGACGCGCCCAATATCCCTACGCCGCCCTTCTGGGGGCCAAAAGTCATCACGGAAATGCCGCTGGAAATTGTGCTCAAATACCTGCACAAGCCGGAACTCTACCGCCTGTCGTGGGGGGCAAAAAATACCCAAGGGGCGGAATGGGAGCGGCTAGAAGCGGAATTCGAGGCGCGGCTAGCCCGTATGACCAAGGCCGCCCTGCGCGATGGCACGCTACGCCCTCAGGCCGTCTATGGTTACTTCCCGGCCAATAGCGACGGCGACGACCTCATCATCTGGGATTATCGCCCCTTTGCCCAATCCGACGGCGGGACGGCGGAAAAAATCGAAGTCGCGCGCTTCACTTTCCCGCGGCAACCCGACGGTGAATATTTGTGCATCAGCGATTATTACGCCAGCGTGGAGAGCGGCAAAGTGGATGTGGTGGTGTTGCAGGTGGTCACGGTGGGGGAAGTGGCCAGCCAAGCCTTCGAGGCGCTCCAAAACAACAACGACTACAGCGAAGCCTATTTCTTCCATGGGCTGGCCGTGCAAGCGGCAGAAGCCACCGCCAATTACCTGACGCATCATGTGTGCAAAGAGCTAAAAATCCCCGTGAATCGCGGCAAGCGCTATAGCTGGGGCTATCCCGCCTGTCCCGACCTAGAAGACCATGCCCAAGTGTGGAAGCTATTGCCGGCGCAAGCGGCGCTCAATATCACCCTGACGGAGTCTTTCCAACTGGTGCCAGAGCAAAGCACCGCGGCCATCTTCGCCCATCACCCCGACGCGAAATACTACAGCGTGGGCAACCTCGACCGGGCGGTGCAAATTTTAGGAGAAGCGTAGATGGCCCAAAAGCGCATCGCTTTTGGCTATTATGGGGGCAAGTTCAGCCATCTGGAATGGCTCTTGCCCCTATTGCCCCCAACACGGCATTATTGCGAGCCTTTCGGGGGGTAGTAACGGTTGTTGAGGTTAATTAGGGAATAGACGATAACAGGTTCATCCGGTGAAGGTGAGAAGCGGCATATAAAAGATTATAAAAGATAAAGTAGAGTATCCCCGCTTTTCAGACGAAATCCTTACTTTAGCTTATGAGCATGCCGAGCGGGCTAGTCGTCCCAATCCCACATCCCTAAGCCATCATCGCCCCGTTGGCGATTTTGTAGATTAGCGCGCAAAAAATCTGTGATTTCTGCGTCTTGGCTTATCTTGGCTTCGATTTCTGCGGCGGTCGCAAATTCAATGAGCACCTCGGCTACGGCTTCTTGCACCGTAGCGCGGATTAGTTGCTTTAATTCACCAATGGTTAAATCGCTCATCCGTTTTTCTGTCATGGCCTCACCTTCGGGCATGGTATATAGTACTATTGTACCGTAGTGTCTTGGGCTTTGCATGAAGAAATGCACAATCTTTGAGAAATGTATGTTTTCTAATGGAAAATTTACATTTTCCATAGCTGAGGAATGATAAACCGCAAAATCTTTCGGGAAAATAGCGTATTTTTACGATAAAATAAATTTAGAATTAATTCAACATTGCGTGAGCGTTGGCGCACAATGAGAGGCGTCTGTGGCTATTGTAGATTTGGTTTATAATTTTGGCTTGCTTTTCGCCCTGATGTTATCTTTTAGTTATCTCGATAGCCTTATCGTTTTACCGCATCGGGCCCGTTTGTTGGCCGCGGGCGTGGGTGTCGGCGCTATCGCGCTCATCACCATGCTAGCCCCGGCGCGTTTGAATGAACAGTTTTTTGTAGATGGGCGTCTGATAGCGATTGCCATCGTCACGGTGTTTGTGCATCCCCTATCCGGCGCCATCGCGACGGGCATAGCGTTAGTGGGTCGCTTCCTGATAGGTGGCGAGGGCGCGCTGGCCGGTATGCTCATCATCATCACCGCTTATAGCGTCAGCTATGGGTTTCGGCGCTGGTTGGGGGATAACCTACTGCATGCACCGACCTATATTTGGTTTTTATTCGGCTTCCTTTTGTTGGTCAGCCAAGCGCCCGCTTACTTTTTTGTCCCGCGGGAATACATCGCGGATATTATCGCCATCGTCCCTAGCTATACGCTCTTTTATCTGATTGCGCCGCCTTTTTTGGCGCTCATCAGCCTGCGCGAGTTGCGCCAGCGCGACGCCCAAAACGCCCTCATGGAGCGCGAATATTTCATCCAGCGCATCGCCGAAGCCACGCCCAACCCGCTGTATATCTACGATTTGACCACCCACCGCAATATTTACGCTTCTAAAGAAATCGTCAGTATTTTGGGGTATACGCCGCAGGAATTGCATAAGCTCCCATCGGGCGGCATACTGGAATTGGTGCATCCGGACGACTTGCCCAAGGCCGTCAAACATCAAGAGGAAGAAATCATGCGCCTCAAAGATAACGAAGTGAGCGAGCATTCTTTCCGCATGCGCCATCGCGATGGCACATGGCATTGGCTGACGGTGCGCGAAGTCGTCTTCAGCCGCGACGACAAAGGCCGCCCCACCCAAATTTTGGGCATCGCATCGGATACCACCGAACAAAGGATGAGCGAGGAGCGCTTGCGGTATCAGGCCAATTTGTTGGATAACGTCTCCGACGCCATCATCTCCATAGATAATGAATACCGCGTCACGACGTGGAATCGGGCGGCGGAACGCATCTATGGCTGGCCTGCGGAGGAGGTGCTGGGGCGGCCAATCGGAGATATTTTGCGCCCCATCTATTTTGATGAGACGGCCGAGCGCGTCTTAGAACAGTTCCGAACACAAGGGTACTGGGAAGGCGAAACCTCCCAAATCCGCAAGGATGGCGAGCGGCGCATCATCTACGTTCGCACGACTGCCCTTTACGACCCCAACGGCATTCAGCTAGGGGCGGTCAGTATCAACCGCGACATCACCGACAGCAAACAGGCCAGCATCCGCCAGCTAGAAATGGCCGTGCAAAAGGAGAAAATCGCCTTTCTGCGCCAATTCATCAGCGATGCATCCCACGATTTCCGCACCCCGCTGGCCACCATCCACACCAGCCTATATCTGCTGGGGCGTCTGCAAGACCCCGAACAGCGCCAACGGCATCTAGAGCGCATCGCCCGCCAGGCTACCCACATTCAAATTTTGGTGGAAGATATGCTCACGCTGGTGCGGCTAGACGCCGACAGCATCCCCCTTTGGGAGGTGGTGGACCTCTCCAAGCTGTTGGACGATTTGGTCAACCAGATGCGCCCGCAACTCGCGCCCAAGGGCCTAACGCTGAATACCGACATCGCCCCTGATTTGCCCGCCATCCGCGGGAGCATTAGCGAGTTGTTACTTTGTTTCACCAAAGTGATGGATAATGCGTTACAATACACTCAGCAAGACGGCACAATAAGCCTGCGTGCGCTTCAGCAAGGAAGGGAGGTGCTCATCAGCATTCAAGATAATGGCGTGGGTATCCCGCCGCAGGATTTACCGCGCATCTTCGATCGCTTTTTCCGCGCCGATAGCGCCCGTTCCACCGAGACCGGCGGCGCGGGCTTGGGCTTAGCTATCGCCCAAAAAATCGTTGAGTTGCACAGCGGGCGCATTTTAGCAGAAAGCCAACTTGGCGTTGGCACCACTATCACGATTTATCTGCCTGTTTTATGAAAGATGACGATAAAGGATGCCATCAGACCCTATGGCGGCGCTAGATTGGTTGTTAGCCCAACCATGGACGCCACAATTCATCCCCATGCATACGTTGGCGGATTGGAAACGGATGAGCGATCACTTCGGCGCTGGATGGAGCGAGCCGATAGACCGCGCTATCATCGGCGGTTGGTATGCTGACCGCCTGAGTTACGCCTTCATGAGTGGCTACCAAGCGGCCTTGCGGCGCTTAGTGCCCTCCTTGCCGTGGGATGTGTTCGCCGCGTTATGCGTCACCGAAACTGACGGCAACAGCCCGCGCGACATCCATACCCAATTGGCGACCCGCGACGATGACCCCAGTTTTTGCGTGCTCAACGGCACGAAAACCTTCGTCACCGGCGGCGATACAGCCCAATTGTTGCTCGTGGCCGCCAGCGAAGGGCGCACAGAGGACGGTAAAAATCGTATCCGTCTGGTGATTGTCAAACGCGATACCCAAGGGGTGCATATCAGCCATGCGTCGGAATTGCATTTTTTGCCAGAGGTGCAACATAACAGGATAGACTTTGATAATGTGCAGGTGCGCCGCGCCCAAATCTTCCCCGGCGATGGCTACACCCGCTACCTCAAGCCTTTTCGCATCTTGGAGGATATACACGTCTTCGCGGCGGCGCTGGCCCATATTTACCACGTCGCCCGCATCTACGAGTGGCCCGCCGTCGTCAAGGAAGACCTCATCAGCCATCTGGTCGCCTTCCGCGCTTTAGCGCTCTCCCCATCGGAACATCCTTCGGTGCATATCGCCTTAGGCGGTTTGTTACGCCAAGCCAAGGGCTTATTGGCGCGGTTGGACGATTATTGGCCGCAGACCACCGAAGACATCTTCACCCGTTGGGAGCGCGATAAATGCCTTTTTGACGTCGCGGAATCGTTGCGAGAACGGCGTCTGCAAGCGGCATGGCGCTATTACGGCGATTGATTTATGGCGGGCGGGATGAGGCCAGACGTCACCAGATAGGCGGCGTATAGGGCGGCCTGTTCGCGAGCGCCGCGCGCGGTTTGGTGCTCGCCATCGAAGTACCAGAAATCGGGCGATTGGGGGAGCGCGCCCATCAAATCGTAAAAGGGGGTGTCGGTCTCCTCGGCTACGTCTGCGATGACCGCGTTCTGCTCCGCGAAGGCCGCGGCCCATTCCTCCGCCACAAAAGGCGGGTAAAAAGCCCATGTGGATAACAAGACTTCTACCCCATTGGCCCGCGCCAAAAAGACCAAGTTTTTCAGATTACGGCGGAAGAAGATAGGCGGGTTGGCCGCAAACGCCTCGGCATCGCTCAGGCCGCTAGGGTATGGGCAATCGGGGTCGCTGGCTTCTACGGGCAAGATCCAACTGTTGATGTCTATCGGGTTGGGCATCCAGCCGAAGCGGATAGCCACCCAGCGATAGGCGACTGAGGGGCTTAGGGGGGGGCCGTCTGTGCGCCATAGTCCATCGTACAAGCCGCGGATGGGCGTTTGCCCGCTATAACAATCGGGATGGGTCAGCCGCGCTTTGGCGTCGTTGGTGCTGTGGTAGACGATGAGCAAATCGGGCGCTAAATCCACGACGCGAAAAGCGAAATTGGCCAAGCTATTCCATGTCGTATGGGCCACCGAAGCGGTATTGATGACCTCCACAAAATCGAGACCATACTCTTCGTGTAGGATGCGTTGCAGTTGCGCGGGCCATGTTTGTCCGGCCCCTAGCCCCGCGCCGTAAGTGGTCGAGCCGCCGGCGGTGACGATGCGGTAAACGCCCGCGGGCTTTTCTAGCGTGGTCTGTGGCCCGCGATAGCCCAAATCGTTATGGTCGGGGGCGCGGTCCGAAGGGCCATAGCCGACGAAAGGCAAACCGATGAACGCGGGGTGGCGCGCCGCTATCTCTTGCGCGCTATATACATAGGTGATGCGGTCTAGCTCGGTGCCCAAGAAGGTGAAATAAAACCGCAAGCCAAGCTCGACGAGCAGGAAGACCACCAAAGGGCTGAGGAGGACGAGGGCTATTTTTTTGGTCATCGGCGGGTTTATCCCTGTTCTATGTCCCCCTCATTATACGCGATTCGAGCGACGGGCCGATGGCTGGCCCGTCCATTTTTTTACATACTTTCGCCCGTCATGGCCAAGACGCGGCAGGGGCCGCCAGAGCCATCTTCCCAGCGGGGCACGCCCACAACCACCGTGGCCATGCTGTCCTTTATCATGCCGAGGTTGGCCACATTTTCCACCCCATATTTGCCCGCCCCCAAGATGGTATAGTGGACGTCAAAGGTGGTGGAGGGGCCATTGTCGAGGCTGAGGGTATCTACAGCGATGCCGTGGATGTCCCGTTGGGTGACGAGGAATTCGGCGGCGGCGGCGCTAAACCCCGGAAAATGCATGACGCCGTCGGCATCCGCGTTGCGGAAGGCCTCCACATCCCCGTATTTGCTCTCCCAGCCGGAATACATGCACACCAGCGCGCCGGCCGGGATTTCGCCATTGGCGCTCTCCCACGCTTCAATATCGGCTACGTCTAGTTCGGCATCGGGGTTTTCTGCCGCTTTGGCGGAAATATCAATGACCACGGCCGGGCTGACGAACAGCCCCACAGCGTAATTATCCACCGTTTCGCCATCGGCGATGAAGTGGGCGGGGATGTCTAGATGCGTGCCGGTGTGCTCGCTAAAGTTCCAATCTTGGATGTAAAAACCGTCATTTTCTACAGAAACGCGCGTCGTTTTGCTGGGGACGACACCCGGCACATAAGTAGGCGGGTTCACGTTGAAGACATGGGTCAAATCCACGACGTTCATCATCTCTTGGGCGCGGGCACGGCGCGGCAAGACCAAGCCGTGGGCGGTGGCCAAACCGGCCGCGGCCGCCATCCCGCCGAGCTTGAGGAAATTACGGCGGCTGAGCGCGGGCAGACCTTCTTTCTTCACACGTTCCGATACAACTTGAGCAACTTTAGGCGAGCACATAAGACATCCTCCACAAAACCATAATTCTATTGTGTTCATTTGGGGTAGCCCCCCTTAACGTATATCCAACGAGGGGGCAAGCTGTCAACTGGTTGGTAAGCATGAAATTATGTGCAATTAACAAATGATATGAGGTATCAATTAAGCGGGTTTTCGGTCAGCAAGCGGGCGTCGTATAAGGGCACGCTATCGCCGACAGGGGCGATAGACCCCACGCCGCCCCGCTCGGACCAGTAATAGAGCGCCACGCCGTCGCCTTGTCGCGCTACAAACACGATGCGCCCTTCATCTAGCCAGCGGGGGGCGTACCACAGCCCTTCATTCAGCGGCACGGCTACGCCATCGGGGCCGGCCACCCATATGCGGCGCTCGTCGCCCACCATATAGGCGAAGCGTCCCCCCGTGGGCAACCAACCGAGGAATGCGAGCGCCCCGGCCGTCCCTTCCGCCACCATCACCGCCTCCGAGCCGTCGGCGGTGGCCCGCAGAAGGGCGAAGCGGTTCGTGCCCGCGTCCCGTTGCAGATAGACCAGCGCTTGGCCGTCGGGCGACCATTGCGGCAGGCCGAAGAAGCTCGCCCGCACCCGCCCGATGATGGCCCGTTCGGAAGGGTCGGCGATGGGCAAACGCCATAAGGTGGTCTCTGGAGGCGGTTGGGCGCTGGTCTCGCTGTAGACGAGGTCTTTATCGGGGATGGCGGCGAAGAGCGATGCGCTATCGGGCGTCCACGCGATGGGTGGGTAAAAGGGGTAGCTGGCGCCGGTGGCCACGCCCACGAAGAACAGCAGATTACGCGGGCGTTCGCGCCCTAGGCGGTCTATAACGCGGATGCGCCCATCTTGGCGTCCGTATGTCCCGCTATAGACCACCGCGATATACTCCCCGTCGGGGCTAAGCGCGAAGCTCCCGCCTTCGGTCGGGCGTAGGAGCAAGCTTCGCTCTCCTAGGCGGATGTTGGCGCGATACAAATCGTCTTGGGGGCGATAGCTGAACCCGTCGCGGCGCAAGGTGTTGAAGTAGAGCGTATCGGTCGTGGCCCAGCTCACCTGTCCGATTTGGGCCGCAGTGCCGAATAGGCTAGCGGGGTCAGCGATTTGCTGTTCGGCCGCGCCCGCCCAATCCACCACCCATAACGATTGTGGCAAGCCGCCCGGCCCGCGCGTGAAAGCGACGTGCGCGCCATCGGGGGCGATATATGGCTGGATGACGCCGCCGCTGGCGATGCGCCGCGCGCGTTCGTCCCCCGCGCGCCACGCGAATAAGTCGCCGTCTTGGGACCATGCCACAACCACAGCGCGCCCCGCGTCTAGTGGCAAGGGGGCGGGTGTGCTCATTTCGTTTGGGTTGGGGCGGCAGGCCGTGGCCCAGAGGGCGCACAACAACAGGACGGCCGCTATGGAGCGCTGTGGAGTCTCGTTCATATGCTGTATCATACCACGCTCGCCCTAAAATGGGGCAGATGCCCAACGCCTTTGTTTTCGCGTTAGCATTCGCTAAATTGTTTGCGCCACGGCCAATCTAGCGTATGATGAGGACGGTTGCATAAGTTAGGGCGAAGCGCGCCCAAGCGCCCCTTCGCGAAAGGCCAACAGATGAAAACCAACCTTTATCGCCAACAAAGCGCCATCCGTTTTGGCTTTAGTCCGCTTTTGGAACTCTCCATCAGCTACCAAATTTTGCAAAACCCCCATTGGTGGGGCCCTCAACGCCAATGGGCGGAAGAGGCTTTGCGCGCCCTGAACGGCGTCGAGCTACCGATGATGGATGCGGTCATCCCGCCGAACCACTACATCGCCGACTTCGTCACCCCCGCGCCTTCTAGCATCCGCACCGACCTTTTCGCCGACCTCGACGATTTGCGGGCCACACCGCTTGAACAAATCCGCGCAGACATTTATGAATGTATCACGGTTGGCGGGGAAAGCGCGGCGCGCCGCTTTTTTTTGAAAGAGCCGCGCCGCGCGATAGAGCTACTGATAGCGGAGTTACAACTCTATTGGGCGCGGGCGCTAGACCCTTACTGGCCGCGCATCCAAGCCACGCTAGAAAACGACATCCTCTATCGCGGTCGTCAATTGGCCGTCGAAGGGATAGGGTCTCTGTTTGGCCAGCTGGATGAACACGTGCTCTATTCAGAAAAAGATGCGGTCATCCATATCAAAAAGAAAGAGCATTTTCTGCCGCCCAATTATCCTGTCGCGCTGGATATTAGCGAACGCGGCGTGCAACTCGTGCCGGCGGCCTTCGGGCAATTTTATTGGCAAGCCGATGAAAACCAAAGCCAAACGCCGATGATTATCTATCGGATGCGCGGGGCGGGTTTATGGTACAGCACCCCTAAACAAGACCCCTTCAGCGACCTTGAGGTAGCGTTAGGCATAGGGCGGGCGCGGGTGTTACGGGCTTTGGCCACGCCGGCTAGCGTCATCGAGCTGGCGCATCGCCTCGGCGTCACGTCGGGCGCGGTCTCCCAACATTTGGCGCGTTTGGGAGAGGCGGGGCTTGTGCACCCGCACCGTAGCGGCAAGCGCGTTTATTACCGCCTGACCGAGCGCGGAGAAGGCTTATTGCGCTTGTTCAGCTAAAAATTTCACGATAAATTTACAAGGCTTACGGATTATGAACAAGATGTGCGCCCTCTTTTTCTCTATAATAGAGAAGGTAGATAGGTGCAAATGAGGAGCGCCGTCACGATAAATATCGTCATCCTTGGCTATTACGGTCTGCACGGTCAACAATTAGAAGCGGCTATCCACGCGACTTTAGATAGCGAGGCGATACCCTATCAGCTAGCTATCGAAAACGATTATGACATCATCCGTAGCCGTTATGGCGTATTAGCTACCCCGGCACTAGTCATCAACAAGCGGGTGTATTGCGCCAGCCGCATCCCGCGCCGCGATGAGCTTTTGAACTGGGTGCTGGAAGAAGCGAATTCCTCGCCTATCCCTCATTAGCTTGGGCTGTGAGCGCTTGATAGCGTTCTAGGGCGTCTTCAATGAACGGGTAGGGGTAAATCTGCCCCCACGTCAGCACCCATTCATAATCCGCGCGGGCCGCTTCTTGCTCGCCCAAGGCCTCTAATATCAATCCCCGCAGATAATAGCGACTGCCGGTCTCGCCCGCTTCTAGGGCGTCTTCGATGGCCGCGCGGGCGGCTGTGGCGTTGCCCAAAGCGTATTGGGCGCGCGCGCGGTATTCGTCCGCGATGGGGCGCAAATCCGCCGATAACCCGCCGCTGATGCTCTGGTTGAGCAGAGCGAGCGCCGCTTCGTAGGCCGCGCTATCCCCGCTGGCGGCGGTATCCACGCGGACGCGCGCTTGCAACAGGCGCAAGCGGTTATCGTCCACAGCGCCGCTCCCCAACAGGGCTTCGCTATCGGCTAGGGCTGTCGCGTAGTCGCCGACGGCATAAGCCACTTCCATACGGGCCGCGCGCGTTTGCGGGCTATCGTCGAATTCCAACGCCGCGTTATAGTCGTCCAATGCCGCTTGATAGCGCCCTTCGGCGCGGTAGAGTTCGGCGCGGGCGAGGAGCGCCTCTAAGAAATTGGGGTCATCCGCCGAGCCGAGCAAAGCGCGGGTATAAGCGATGAGCGCTTCATCCGTTTTGCCCTCCGCCCGTCGCGCGTCGCCTTCTAGCTTAAAAGCCTCCACGCTGGCGGGGTAGAAGAAGCGATAGGCTTCGGCGTACAACACTCCTAAGCCGGGGTCGCCTTTGGCGATGGCGGCTTGTATCCGCAGGCGGTGGATAGCGGGGGTGAAGGCATTGATATAGAGCGCCTCGTTGGCGGCTTGGATGGCCGCATCGTAATTCCCTTGGGCCATGTAGACCTTTATCTGCTCCAAGCGCAAGGGAATATGGGTGAACGCGCCGTTTGTGGACAAGAGCGCCTGATTGATGACTTCGAGGGCCGCTTGGTTGTCGCCCTCTAATTGGTAGCGCTGGGCCAACACGACAGCCGCACCTAACAAGCGCGGGTCTTGCTGTATGGCGGCGTTGGCCCGCTCCTCGACGATGGCGTATTGGCTACGGGCGGCGCTGAGGTCGTTATCTGCGAGCGCTTTTTGGGCGCGGTATAGCGCCAGCTCCGCGAAGCCCAGTTCGATGAGCGGGCGGTAGTTCAAATCTTCGCGCACGGTTTCTAATTGAGCTTCGCCCTCCTCTAGGATAGCTTGGGCGGCGTCGGGGTTATCGCGGCGCAGGTTGATTTGGGCTAGCAGGTAATAGGGCCATGGATAGGCCGGCGCGCCGCGGCGTTGCGTCTCTAGCAATTCGCTAGCCCTGTCATAATCGCCCACTGCGATTAAATCAATCGCCTCACGGATGCGCTCGCTAACTAGCGCGCGGTCGGGGGAATAGAGCGATGTGGGGCGGGGTTGGGCGCCGGTGGGCACGGGCGTGATGGAGGGGTCTATGGTGGGCGTCGGGGTATGGGTGATTTCGGGCGTGGGCGAAAAGGTCGGCGTGACGCCTACGGTGGGCGATGGCGTGACGGTGGGCGTGGGCGTCAGCGATGGCGGCGGCACAGTGGGGCCAAAGAGCGCCTCTTGGGCTTCCGGGCTATTGGAGATGAACAGCGCGCCGATACCGCCGACGATAGCCAAGGTGAATAAGGTCATGGCGGCCACTTGCAGGCGCAAAATCCATACTTCTCTTTCGCCCGCGCGGCGCTTCTCTTTGCGCTTCCACGGGATGTCTGGGGCGGCGGCCAACTCTGCCAGATACGTTTGGGCGATGTCGTCGGCGATGGCGGCCATGGTCTCTAATTGGTCGGGGTCGGGGATGGGCAGGCCGTAGGGGCCGGCCTGCGGGCGCGGCCCCAGCTTTAGGCTGATGCGCGGCGCGGCATCTTCCCCCGCCCAGCTGGGGGGCGCGGCTGTTGGGGCGCTATCGTCGAAAAGCCCTCTTGCGGGCGCATCGTCCACATCGGCGAAAGGGTCATCGGCTTCATCATCAGTAGCAAACAAACTCGGCCGCGCTGGGGCTTCTTCTTCTTCGGTGTCCATCATCGCGCGCAGTCCGCTTAGGCCGCCGTGTTCTGTGGCGGGAGGCGGGGGCGGCGTGGTGGGCTTTTCCGATGTTATGTTCAGGCGCGCCAAAAGTTCTTTGGCTTTGGCGTTGTTGGGGTTAATTTCCAACACACGCTTCAGGATACGCAAACGGTCTTTGGGGTTTGGCGTCACGCTCACCAGCGCTAGCCATGCGATTTCATTATTGGGGTCAAGCTTGAGCGCGCCGCCGAGGTATTTACGGGCGGTTTCGGCATCGCCACCTTTGGCCGCTTCGATACCGCGCTGTAACAATTGCCGTAATTGGTCGCTAGACACAGTTGTATCCTTTCATAGTCGTGCGCCTCGCCTATGATTGTAACGCAGGCGCATACAGAAAGAAATACAAGCGCTCGTCGCGCCGCCCGCGCCAAAAGCGCCCAAACCGTCTCTAGACGAGCGGCTAAGGCCTGATTATAGTGATGGCGACGTTGATAAGAACAATAAGGGCTAGCATGCGTTATCGTTTTGTGCTTTGGTTCGCTATTACGGTATGGGTCGGGGGATGCGGGGCGCTAGCCCCTTCCCAAGCGCCCATCGAGGAAGCGCCGCTAGCGCTTCGCCAACCGCAAGCCACGCCTCAAGAGGTCTTCGACGCTTTCATCAGCGCGTGGCAAACCCAAAATTATGAGGCCATGTACGCGCTCATCAGCGCCCGTAGCCAGCAACTGTACGCTTTCCCCGTCTTCCAAAATCGGTATACCGTCGCCCATACGGCGATGAACTTCGGCGGGGTGGTGGTGGACGTCAAAGACCTGACCTTACAAGGGACCTCTGCGGCCCTCACCTATGATGCGACTATCCAATCCGAAACCTTCGGAGCGATTCAAGACCCCGGCCGCACGATGCGCTTCGTGCAGGAGGGCGGCGCGTGGCGTGTGGCGTGGTCTACAATGGACATCCTCAATGGCTTATCCAGCAATTCGCGCATCACTGTAGAGACGCGCTTTCCGCCGCGGGCCAATATCTACGACCGCAACGGGGCGCTGTTGGTGGAGGAAAATGGCACGATTGTTACGCTGTTCGCCATCCAGCAGGATATGGCCAACGTGGATGAGTGCCTGAATTTACTGGCGCGCCTGATGTTGCGGAGTCGGGCTTCTTTGGCGCGGCTTTTCGCCAATTATGTGCCGGAAACGTTTTTCCACGTCGGCGAGATGGATAGCGAAACCTACATCGCCAATCGGGCGGAATTAGAAGCCCGTTGCGCCATGTTCCAAACCGATAGCCCCTTTTCTAAAGTGAGCACCTATACCAATCGTCGCTATGTGGGGCATGGCGCGGCCACCCATGTAACCGGTTGGGTGGGGCGCATCCCCGCCGACCAGCTCAATTTTTGGTTGGCGCGCGGCTATGCCGAAAGCGACATCGTCGGTCTGCAAGGGATTGAACGCGCTTACGAGGATGTCTTGGCCGGCAAACCCCAGCGTTTCTTGCGCTTGGTGGAACCCGGCGGGGCCACCCTGCGCGAGCTGAATAGCGCGGAAGGGGCAGACCCTAAGACGGTCTCGCTGACGATTGACCGCAATTTGCAACTCATCACGGCCCAAGCGGTGAATGACGCTTTCAATTACGCGGTGGCCAATTGGGCAGGCGTGGCCACTGGCGCGGCGGTGGTGGTGGTGGATGTCAATAGCGGCGAAATCCTCGCCATGTTCAGCTATCCCACTTTTGACCCCGGCATCTTCCAGCCCGATACCACTTACGACGCGCTCAGCATCATCAGCAACTTGAATAACGACCCGCGCAGACCTTACCTAAACAAAGCGACCGGCGAGCAATACGCCCCCGGCTCTACCTATAAAATCGTCACGACGATTGCCGCCGCCCAAGAGGGCATATGGCGACCGGGAGACATCTTCACCTGTGAGTTAGAATGGGCCGGTCAGGAGAAATACGGCGATGTCTTGCCCGTGCGCTACGACTGGCGCTATACCGACGGGCTAGAGGCGACCGGGGAAGTGAACCTCGCGCAGGCTTTGGCCTCGTCGTGCGATCCCTTCTATTACGAGATGGGCGCGCGTTTGTTCCGCGCCGACCCAAACGCTATTGTGCGTTATTCCCAGCGCTTTGGTCTGGGCCAGCGCACCGAATTCGGGCTGATAGAACCGGAAGCGGCCGGCAACCTAGCGCCGCCGCGCACCGTGGGCGATGCCATCAACAACGCCATTGGCCAAGGCAATGTCTCGGCTACGGCCCTCCAAATGGCCGTGCTGACGGCGGCGGTGGCCAACGGGGGCACTGTTTATAAACCCTACATCGTCAAACAGGTGGGCGGTATGGATGGCACAGCGCTAGAATGGGAGAACACGCCGCAAATCGCCCAAGAGTTAGACATCGCGCCCGAAGTGCTAGCGGCCGTGCAAGAAGGCATGTGCTTAGTGACCACCGACCGCCAGTACGGCACGGCGATTAGCGTCTTCGGCAACCAGCCTTACACCGTCTGCGGCAAAACGGGCACCGCCCAAGCCGGCTTCGCGCCCCATGCGTGGTTTGTCGCCTATGCGCCGTTGGATGCGCCCCAAATCGCTATCGCCGTCGTCGTCCCCAACTCGCGCGAGGGGTCGGAAGTGGCCGCGCCCATCACCCGCCGCATCCTCGATAATTATTTCTCCGCGCCTGTAGAGCCTTTCCCCGAATGGTGGGAAGATGAATACGAGCCGTTGCGCGCCCCAGAAGGCGGGGTGGCCGGTGGCTAAGGCGCTAATTGTTCTAATTCCTGCAAGAGTTGTTGGACGGTGAAGGGTTTTTGTAGACAACAATGAACCGCTTTGGTTAAATCGGGGGGCAGTTGGATAGCCCGCGCGCTGATGAGCATCACACGTAGGTGGCGGCAAGTGGGGATGTCGCGGGTGCGGCGGATGACATCGTAGCCGCTCAGCCCGCCCGGCAACCCCGCGTTGATAATCAATATATCGGTTGGGTATTGCTGTAGATGGGCCAACGCCGACAGGCCATCTCTTAACAGAGTGACCGGATAGGCGTTCAATTGCAGGGCTTGTTCAAATAGGACACCGTTGGCACGGTCATCCTCGACGACTAATACATGCGGCGCCATACGCTAAAGAGATTATGTCAACCCACTATAATATTACAGCATATCTTTCAAAATGAAATTAAGTTTTTCTTTTTTTAGGCAAGGATAAAGAACTGATGCTTTCTTTACAATTTTTTACGTCAGATTAATTGACATTGTATTAAGAAATATTTAAATTAATTTAATAGTAGTCAGCGCTGAGGTGTTCATACATGCGCGTTTTACTCGTCGCCCTTGATGAGCTGGCCGTTAGCATCGCCCAATCGGCCGCCCAAACCTTACAGTTAGAAGTTGCCTGCGCCCCCGATTTAGAGAGCGCGCGCCCTTCGGCATCTCATCAAGAAATTTACCACATCCTCTTGAGCGCGCTCACCGACCCCTCGCCTGTAGCCCAACTGCGCGGAGATTACCCACTCGCGCCGCTCATCGTATTGTCGGCGACGGCTTCTATCGGCCAAGCAGTCGCCTGCCTGCAATTGGGGGCGGCCGATTATATCCCACAAGAGGAGCTGAGCGAGCGCCGTTTGGTGGACGTTTTGGAGAAGGCGATGTCCTTGCGCCGCTCTTTAGAGCGCTTCCGCCCTTTGGCGCATCGTCTGCTGAACTATCACCCCTTTTTGACGCAACCTTCCTTAGAAGGGGTGGTCGCCAACGCCGCTCCTCCGATGAAATATCGGATTGGCGATTTGGAGATTGACGAGCGGCGGCGGTTGGTGACGTATGGCGGAGAAGAGGTGGATTTATCGCCGACAGAATATAACATCTTGCGGCTGTTGGCGCGCGCGGCCCCCCAAGTGGTCACCTTTGAGGAGCTGGCCTATCGCCTACAAGGGGTGCAGTTGCGCCGCGATGAGGCGCGCAAGATGCTTTCCGCCCATCTGAGCAATCTACGGGCCAAGTTGCGCGCGGTGGGGTGCGACCAGTACTTCATCAACCGCCGCGGCCAAGGCTACGCGCTCGACCTCGACCCGGACGCCGAATTGCGCCGCGCCGAAGCCCGCCTACAAATGATAGCGGAAAATTCGCTCGACATCCTCGGACGTATGGATACGCGCGGCGTCATCCATTACATCAATCCCGCTGTAGAACGTGTCCTCGGTTATCCGCCGTCCTATTTCATCGGTAAATCGGTCTTCGACTTGTTAGTTATCGTCCATCCCCAAGATGCCCAATTTTGGTCGCAACGCCTGCAAGAGCGCCGCTACGAACGAAGCCTTGACCAATTTCGGGTGCGCCACGCGGACGGCGATTATATCTGGCTAGAGGTGAGTTCTCGTTTGGTGAACAGGCATAAAGGGCTGGGCGATATTTTCTTCATCATGCGCGACATCAGCGAGCGCAAAGCGGCGGAAGAAGCCCTGCGCTGTAGCGAGGAGGGCTGGCGCTTATTGTTCAAAAGTAGCCCTAGCCCCGCGTATCTATGGAAGCGCGAGGGCGACGATTTCATCTTGACCGATTATAGCGATTCCGCTATCGGCTATACCCGCGGCGGCATCCAACACTATTTAGGCGTCCGCGCGCGGGAGCTATTGCCCAATGCCGATACGTTTTTGCCTTATTTTTGGCGTTGCCTAGAAAGTGGCGAACCCCAAAGCTTCGATTGGCATTACCCTATACCGTGGTCGGACGAAGTGGCTTACGCTATCGTGCGGTGTAACCGCGTGCCGCCAGATGGCGTCCTCGTCCATTTCACCGACATCACCCAACGCGCCCAGCTAGAGCACGCCCTGCGAGAAAGCGAGCGCACCTTGCGCGCCCTGCTCGACCATCTGCCGATAGTGCTAGCGCGCTTCGATACGGAAGGGCGTTGTATCTTCGTGAATCGGTCTTCGCGTTATGTCTTTGGGTGGGCGGTGGATTTTTTCCTTGGGCGCACGATTTACCAAATGCAGACCGATAATCCCCAAGCGCTATCCGAATGGGCCCAAGCCATCACAAAGGCGCTTCATAGCCGCCAAACGGTCGTCCTGCACCAGAAGGCGGCGGGGCAAAACCTGTGGAAGGCCGTCATCCCTGAATGGGATGAAAAAGGGGAACTGACCTCTTATCTGTGCGTGGTGGCCGCGCTGAGCGCCATCTTCAACGACGCCCAGCAAGGCGGATGAGGTCGGCTACAGGCCCCCCTCTTGTTCGATGAGGCGTAGCGCCTCGAATTGCATCTCCACCGACCGCCGCCCCAAGCTCGCCAACTCCACGCTATTTTCTGCCCCGGATAAATGCCGTTGCGCTTGGGATAAGCAGATAACCCCCCAACGGATATTGCCCATAATTTCCCACCACGTCACGGCGGAGCGGTCTACGGCGCGCCCGCTGTAGCGCTCGTAAGCGGTCAAGAAGCGTTCGCGGTCGCACAGGCCGGCGAAGTGTAAATGCCCGTTGCCGAAGCGCCAATCGCGCATGCAGGGATAGCCCAGCTCTTCTAGGGGGTCGCCGATGTGGGCGAATTCCCAGTCAATGACGGCCGTCAGCCCTTGCGGCCCCACCAAGAGGTTGCCGATGCGGCAATCGCCATGAATGAAGGTGAGGTCGTGGGTGGGGGGGATGTGGGCTTGGGTCCAGCGGAGCGCGACTTCAAAAGCGGGGTTATGCGTCCCCATTTCGTCGAGCAGGGCGTAAGTGCTATTGATGACCGCTTGGGCCGGGGATAGCCCTTGCGGCGGGCGCGGCAAGAAGTCTAGCCCGTGCTGTTCGATAGCGATAGCGTGGATTTTGGCCAGCTCTTGGGCGATTTGTTCGGGGAGGTGTTGGCGCGCTTGGGCTAAATCCGGGGAGGTGATGATGCGCCGCCCGATAGATTCGCCGGGCACATAATCCATGATGAAAAAATCGTTCCCCAAGACGCTCTTATCCGCGCACGACCAGCGCACGCGGGCGCAGGTCACGCCGCTATCGTAGGCGGCGCGCATCACGCGGAATTCTTGGTCACGGCTGAGCGCGCCGGCCCACATTTGGCTAGGCAAATCGCGCCGCAGGACGAACTTTTGCGGCGTATCCCCCAATTGCACGTCCAGTAACCACGTCTCGCGCGAGGCCCCGCCAGAAAGCGGCACGGCGTTCATCACGCGGGCTGTTTGCCCGCTGACGGCGCTCAAATAGTCGGATAAACGTTGGGCGATTTCTTGGAAAGTGTTCATAGCGTCTGCTCGTGGATGCGTTGGTCTAAACAACAGATGCCCCGATGCGTAGGGCTTCGTCGGGTGTTTATCATTGTCCACGCCTTGCAAAATTTGGGCAAGGGTCTTTGACCGCGCCCAAGATTTGCTAGCCGCTGGCCGCTGTGCTATGCTGTGGCTATCTTGGGATGCAAATAACAGGGATGCTATGCTTAGACAAGTGCTGTGGGTCATCATCATGTTGGGTATGGCCGCGTGCGGGGGCGGTGGCGCGGGCGGCGGTGCGGGCGTGGCCAGCGCCCCACCTGTAGACCCCGCCAGTTTGTCCGACCCAACACGGATTGGCGAAGGGGCTTATGCGCTGGGCGTGAGCGGGGCGGCTGATTTCATGGTGTCGTCTAGCAATATTCGCGTGTTGACCTTCTCTAACGCCAATGGCCTAGACCAGCGCGCTATCGAGATAGGCGAGGAACGCACCGATTATATTTTCCGCATCGGCTTCAGCGGCGCGCCCCAAAGCGGCGCCTATACCTTTAGCCCGTGGGGGAGCGAAGCCGCCGAGAACGGGGTATACAGCGCGGCGCTGTTCTATCTGCTCTCGCCCGACCCCGCGCGCCAATTCACGGCCAACCCCCAAGGCACGCTGAACCTGACGGCGGATGGCGATTTGCTGACGGGCACGTTTGAAGTGACGCTACAGAACGAAAACAATAGCGCCACGGTCACGGTGCGGGGCGCTTTTCATCGCATTTTGAACCGCCCGTTGGGCGATTAGTCGGTTTCCTGTTCCGGCTCTGGCGGGCGGATAGTGAACATATAGCCCACCCCGCGCTCGGTGCGGATATAATGCGGATGGTGCGAATCGGCCTCTAGCTTGCGGCGCAAGCGGTGCATATGGACGCGCAAGGTATCTTCGTACACATCTTCCGACGGCCACACCCGCGCGATGAGCATACGGTTTTCCACCACCCGCCCCGCATTGCGGAGCAAGACATGTAACAAGATAGATTCGGTCGGGGTGAGTCCGATAGATTTACCGTTGAGCACGAGGCGATTATGGGCGAAATCAATTTCTAAATGCTCGTCAATGGTCACGATAGGCTCGCTAGCGTAATCGAGGCTGGGCATGCGGGCCAGTACCACTTGGATACGCGCTTCTAGCTCGCGCAGTTCAAAAGGCTTGACGATGAAATCTTCGGCGTATTTTTTCAGCCCTTGCACAATCGTTTCGGTATCGCCGGTAGAAGTGACGAAAATGATAGGCACATCCGCCATGGATTTTAGTTTATTAGCCACCTCGAAGCCGTGCATAGTCGGCAGGCCGAGGTCCACGAGGGCGATATGGGGCAGACCGCGTTGGCGCACATGCTCTAATGCTTCTGGTCCATCCTCAAAGGCGCTGACATCGTAGCCGTTTTTGGTCAAAAAGTCGGTGATGAGTTTTAAGACGCTCTCAACATCTTCTATTAAGAGTACTTTAGACTTCCGCATCGCGGTCTCCGCAATATAACTTAATGTATTTAGATATAACAGGAATATACACCGTCCGAAATATTAAGTCAAATATAAACCAAAATTAAACGCATTTATGAATATATTTTTACGATACGGCTTAAATGCCGTTGGCGCGCTTTTTCAGGTTATCGGTTGCCCTTGACAGCGCTTGTATCTAAACTAAACGCAAGAAGTGACCAAACAGCCGAAGGTGAGCATCGTGACGACATCTGTAGCGCATATCATCCGCCGCCGCCGCGCTAAGCGAGCGCATCGCCGTATGGGTCGGGCGCGCGCCCGCGCTTGGGGGGTGTTCATCGCCGTCCTGCTGGCCTTAGCGCTCGTCATCCCGACGGGGGCGCTCTTCGGTGGGGCGGCCTATCTCTACTTGCGGGCGGTGGCGTTTTTGCCCACGCCGGCCGAGAGCATCACCCTCGACCCTATTATTGGGCAGACGACCTTTTATACCCGCGATGGTCAAACGCCCTTCTTCACCATGTCCGACCCCCTCGGCAATGACCGCGTCTGGCTGGACTTGGACGCTTTGCCCGCTTATGTGGCGGAAGCTACCTTGCTGATGGAGGACGCGCGCTTTTTAGAGCGGGATAATTTCGACCCCGGCCTCGCGCTCAGCCGCTTGTGGACTTATATGTTCAGCGCGCCGCCACCGCCCGATACCAGCTTGACCGGGCGCTTGGTGAGAAATGCCATTTTGCCGTTGGCGCGCGTTTCCGGCTTGGATGATAGCGTCCTCGAAATCGCCCTGACGGCCGAAATCAACCGCTTGTACAGCCCGCGCGCGATTTTAGAATGGCATTTGAACACGAACTACTACGGCAATAACGCCTATGGCATCGAAGCGGCGGCGCAGGTGTATTTGGGCAAGACGGCGCGCGATTTGAGCTTGGACGAAGCGGCTTTGCTGGCGGCCATCCCGACCGCGCCCCAATTCAACCCCTTTGATAACGAGACCGCGGCCCGCGGCCGCCAAGCCGATTTGCTCCGCACGCTTTTCATCCAGCGGCGCATCAGCCAAGCGGATTACGACCGCGCGGCCTCCCGCTTGACGCCGCTCAGCCCCAATTTAGCCCAAGAGCCGCTCTATGCGGCGGATTTCGCGCTATACGCCAGCCGTCAAGCGCGTAAAATCCTCGATTCACTGGGGTATGATGGCGCGCGCATGCTCTCGCGCGGGGGGTTAACGATTGTGACCACGCTCGATAGCGACCTATACGACCAAGCGGAATGCCTCGCGCGCGGGCATTTGGCGCGTTTAGCTGGGCAAAGCGCGCCAACCACCACGCGGGACGGCGCCCCCTGCGCGGCGCTCGATTATTTGCCGCCCTCCCCGCCTTCCGCGGGCGGCGTCGCGCCGAATAGCGCCGTCATCGCCCTCATCAACGTTCCCACCGGGGAGTTAATGGCGATGGTGGGCCCCGCCGATAAACACGCCTACCAGCCGGGGCCGGTCTTGCAACCGTTCGTCTATTTTGAAGGCTTCCGTAGCCTCTTTTACAACCCGGCGACGATGGTTTTAGACATCCCGCAACCTTTCCCCGGCCCTGCCGACGGCTTGATCTACACGCCATCCAACGCGGATGGGCGCTTTCGGGGGCCGTTGAACCTGCGCGACGCGATGGCGGCATGGCTCTTGCCGCCGGCCGTGCAGGTGGCCGATAGCCGCGGCATGAGCGCCGTCATCAGCTCGGCCCATCTCATCGGCCTCAATAGCCTAGAGACGACCCTCTACGATTTATCGCTCCTCGAACGGGGCGGGGCGGTATCGGTGTTGGATGTGACCTACGCTTATGCGGTCTTCGCGAATTTGGGCGTACAACAGGGGGTATCGGTGTCGCCCATCGCCAGCGGCTACCGCTCCCGCGACCCGCTGGCCATCCTGCGGATAACGGATGCTGACGGGCGCGTGTTGTGGGAATACGACGAGGCACAAATCGCCCTCAGCAGAACCATCATCTTTGATAGTAGCCTCGGCTATTTGGTGACCGATGTCTTGGCCGATAGCGAGACGCGCGCCGCCATCTTGGGGACGGCCGCCAAAGACGCCCTGGACATCTTGCGCCCGGCCGCGGTGGTCAGCGGGCTGAGCGGCGATAAGAGCGATAGTTGGACGGTAGGCTACACCCCTCGTTATGTCGTGGGCGTGCATGTGGGGCGGGCGGACCGGTTGCCTTTCACCAGCGACCCACACGGGCTGACCACCGCCGCCCCGATATGGCGCGCCTTGATGGCCTATGTGCACGACCGCCAGAACCTGCCCCCGCAGGCGTGGCCGCAACCCGATAGCCTCGCCACGTTCATCATCTGCGAAAAATCCGGCATGGTGCCGCGGGCGGATAACAGTTGCCCCACCCGCAATGAAATTCTGCCGCGCGCCGTGCAACTGCCGCTAGATAGTTACTGGCAAAAGGTGGAAGTCAACAGCCAAACGCGCCAATTGGCCACCGCCAATACGCCGGTTAATTTGCGCGCGGAATTGCTCTACTTCGTGCCCCCGCCCGAAGCGATGGATTGGTGGCGGAGCAATAACCAGCCGCTCCCGCCCCAAGAATACGATTCCATCAGCCGCCCCGAAGTGCTCCAAGCGGTGCAAATTTTGCGCCCGAATTACTTTGAATATGTCGGCGGGGTGGTGGACATCCGCGGCACTATCGAAACCGACGACTTCAGCTACTATCAAGTTGCTTATGGGCAAGGCGTAGACCCTAAAGAGTGGTTCGAGATTGACCAACCACAGACGCGCTTCACGCCCGGCATCAGCCTCGCGCAGTGGGATACGGCCGGCCTGAATGGGGTTTATACCCTGTGGTTGAAGGTGGTCTACCCCGATAACAGCGTAGATAGCGCTTTTGTGCAAGTGTCGGTGGATAACCAAGCGCCCGCTATCAATCTCTTGGCGGGGGCGCCCGGCCAAAGCTTCCGCTGGCCGGATGACCGCGCTATCCCGCTGGCGGCCGATGTCAGCGATAATCTGGCGATAGACCGCGTGGAATTCTTCCACAATGGCGTTCTATTGGGGGTGGATACCGAATGGCCCTATGGCTTTGAATTCGCGGTGAATCGCACGGGCACAGAGCGCTTTAGCGCCATCGCTTACGACGCCGTGGGCAATAGCGCCCGTAGCGAGGTGGTCGTGGAGGTTGCCCGCGGCTCTTAGCGCCCTCGCAGAAGGCCAGCGTAAAATGTTAAAAGCGTTTACAATAAAGAAGAATCGTTAAGCGTATCGGAGGCAAAAGGTTTTATGACAACCGCATTGCTCACCAAAGAAATCGCCAAGCTGAAGTCAGAGAATGATGAGTTGAGGAGCGAAGTCCAAAGCCTGCGGGAATTTGTCAGCATTTTGAGCACCTTATTTTCTGTCCCCGACCACTACCAAAGCGATGACGAGCTAATGCCCTTCCTGCGGGATACGTTGCTGAAGATGATGCGTCTGGTGAATGCGCCGGACGGGAGCTTGGCCATCGTGGATGAGGAGACTAAAGAACTGGTATTCATCATCGTGCATGGCGAAGTGGCCGAGCAACTGACGGGGTATCGAATACCGATGGACGAAGGCATCATGGGCTGGGTGGTGCAAAATCGGCAGACGGCCCTTGTGCGCGATGTCCGCCGCGACCAGCGCTTTTCGCATCTGGTGGACGAGACGTTCAAATTCCGCACGCAATCCATCATCGCCGCGCCCCTCATCGGCGGCGACAAAGTCTATGGGGTGATTGAGGTGCTCAATCAGCCGGGACATATGCCTTTTTCGGATACAGATGTAGACCTGTTGAAATTGCTGTGCCGCGCCGCCGGCGAGGCCCTGGCCTATATCGAGCGCAAAACCCCGCAAGAAGAATAACGCTGTATGGGGGTATGCGCCGCCCCCATCCCCGCTTGTCCACCCTTAACGAAGCGACTGCTCGCCACGCGGGCCGTTTTGCATTTCTTAAAAATCTCCCATTTTTACCCATAATTTTGTAGATTTTTGTAGATTTTTGTATAATATAGCAGGTTTATAACGATAAGGAGTGTTCTCCCATGTTTTTCACACGTTCGGCGGCCATCGCGGCCGTCCTCAGCTTTGTGTTGCTTGTGGTCGGTGTCGCGGCCCAACCACCCCAACCGCCCGATACACGCCTGCGCGTCGCACACTATGTGCTAGATGCCCCAGAGATAGATGTCTACGTAGATGGTGAACGGCTCGTGGATGCGTTGAGCTTCCTCAAAGCCAGCCCGCATCTAGACATCGCTAGCGGCGAGCATGAATTGGTCATCGTGCCGACTGGCCAGCCCTTAGAAGACGCTCTGCTAGAGCCGTTGGCGCTCACACTGGAAAAGGGTAACGATTATACGGTCGCTTTGATTGGTCAAGTGGCTGATGAAAGCTGGCGAGCACAGCTCATCAACGAGAGCGCCTTGGTGGCGGGTGCGCGCGACCTAGAGAATCCCGCTTCCTATGCCATTCTGCTACACGGCATCAGCGATGGCCCGACGGTGGATTTCACCATGGACGGGGAAAAGCGCATCGCGGGCTTATCCTTCGGTGAATATGAGGTGGTCGCTGTGAGCCTCGCGCCGCATGACATCCTCGTCACCTTCAGCGATGACCCCGACCAAATCCTCTTTCAAAATAGCGCAGAGACGCCGCCGAGCAACGACTTACTCTTGTTCACGGTCATGGTTGGCGCGTATCCCGACCAATTAGACGTGAGCGGGGCGGTATCTCGGCTACCAGACCGCACCATCCTTGACTTTTTGGCCAGCTTCACCGAGACCGACGAGGCGCAATTCACCGTTTTGTTGGCGGCGATTGAAGCGGCCGGGCTGACCGAGACTTTGGCGCAAGAGGGGATTTTCACGCTGTTTGCCCCCACCGATGCCGCCTTCGCCCAATTGCCGCAAGGCGCGCTAGAGGCGTTGCTGGCGGATCCCGAAGCGCTGGAAGCGCTATTGCGTTATCATGTCGTGCCCGATATTTTCACCACGCGCGACTTAGAAGCGCCTATCACCTTCGTCACCTTAGCAGATGCCGAATTGACGGTCGCGCCCGAAGAGGGGGGCTTTGTGGTCAACAATAGCGCGCAAATTTTATTCGGTGGTTTCCCGGTGGTGATGAACGGCAACGTCATCGCCGTAGATGCGGTGCTATTCCCGCCTGCCGATTGAGCGTATCGGCCTGATGAGGGGCATGGGATGCCATGCCCCTTTGCTCAGCGTAAATCATCGTCGTAGTAGTAATCTTCGTCTTCTTCTTCGTCCTCGTAATCGTCGTCATCCTCGTAGAGGTCGTCGTAATCGTAGTCTTCATCGTCTTCTTCGAGGTCGTAGCCTTCGTCTTCGATATAATCTTCGTCTACGATGGCATAGTCTTCATCGAGGATGCCTTCGTCTTCCAATTGCTCCTCATCATCGAGGGCTTCGAGGTCTTCAAATTCGAGTTCATCGAATTCATCTTCGGGATAATCGTAACGTTCATCGAGCACTTCTTCATCGAGCGCTTCGTAATCGTCGTCGTCGTCAAATGGATTAGTAGGCAAAGGGTATAAAGTGGTCATGGCCTTTGCTCGCGCGTTGATTATCTTTTGGCTTCTACTATATCACAAAATAGGCGATGTAAACGGTCATCATCCGTTAATTCGGGGTGAAAAGCGGTAGCCAACCAATGATTTTGGCGTACCGCGACGATGCGCCCATCGCCGAGTTGCCCCAACACCTGCACGCCCTCGCCGACCGCGACCACCACCGGCGCGCGGATGAAGACGGCGTGGAAGGGGCCGCCGCTGAGTCCGAAGATGGGCAAATCGTATTCAAAAGAATCTATCTGGCGGCCGAAGGCGTTGCGATTGACGCGAATATCCATCACCCCTAAGATGGGCTGGTGGCCGATGCCAATATCTTTGGCGAGGAAAATCATCCCCGCGCAAGTGCCCCATACCGCTTTATCCATGGCGAATTGCCTTAGCGGTTCAATCAGCCCGTAAGTGGTGGCCAACTTGCCGATGGTCGTACTCTCGCCGCCGGGGATGATAAGCCCGTCGAGGTCGTCGAGATGGTGGGGCAGGCGCACCTGTTGGGTGGCCATGCCTAACCGTTTTAGGGCGTGTTCGTGTTCGATGAAGGCGCCCTGTAATGCCAAAACGCCAATTTTCATGCGGAATGCCTCCCTATCGTGTTTGCTTAAGTAATGTAATCTTCTCTAGAATTGGGCGCGCGGTCAAGAGTCCTTCATCATCCAAAATGGCGCACGGGCGGGGCTTGCGGTATGCTGATGCTGTGTGTTGAGGAGGTGCGGACATGTTACGTGTGTTGGCGGGTTTGGTAGCGTTGCCGGCGATGCTCATTTGGCGCTTGGCGGGGTGGCGTTTTGAAGGCGCGCTACCGCCTATAGACAAATATATCTTCGTCTTCGCCCCTCATACGTCTAATTGGGATTATATCCACATGCTCCCGTTGGCGTTGCGCTTCCGCCGCCGCCCGACTGTGCTGATAAAAGATGACCTGTTCCGCGGCCCATTAGGCGTTTTTTTGCGCTCGGTGGGGGCCATCCCCATAGACCGCCGCCAGAGCAATAACGCTGTAGACCAAGTTGTAGACTACATCGCCACCCAAAAGCGGGTCGTGCTGGTCATCACGCCGGAGGGCACGCGCAAAAAGACCGATCATTGGAAATCGGGCTTTTATCACATCGCGCGCAAGGCCGGCATCCCCATTGTGTTAGGCTATTTGGATTATGAGCGCAAGGTGGGCGGCGCTAGCCAACCGCTACAGCTCAGCGGCGATGTCGAGGCGGATTTAGCGACTATCCGCGCTTTCTACGCCGAACACGGCCGCGGCAAGCGCCCCCAAAACTTCAGCGATATTCGCTTTCGGGCCTGAGCGCCCTCTTTAGCGCTCTCCCCAGTTCACCACCGAGAAGGGGATGGGGCGCGCTTCTAGGATAACGCCATCGCTCAGTTGGGCGCGGGCCGTCAGCTCGTGTTGGCCCAATTCCAGCGGCCACCAAAGCGCCCACGGGGCGGCCGTCACCGTGGCCAGCGCTTCGCCATCCAGATAATAAGTGACGCTTTGGGTTTGTGGCGGGGCGCCCACCGTGAGCTTGATACGTTGGGCGGCGCGCGGCAGTAGGGGCGATAGCTCGAAGATGGTATAGGGGTCTGGCTCTAGCAGGCGCAAGCCCGCGTCGGCGTCTGGCCATGCGACTTGTAGCGGGTCGGGCGGGGGCAAGATGCCGTTACGCGCGCCCCAATCGCGCGCTTCTTGGGGCAGGAGCAAGTAAAGCCGCTCGGCACGCCGTTCGGGCGGTGTTTGGTCGTCGGCTGGTGCGCCGTTGGCGGTATCAATCACCACGCGCTGGTATAGGTTGTCGTAGGCGGTCGGCTCTGTGCCGCTGATGAATAGCTCTAAGCGGCGGCGCGGGCATTGCGGCGTGGGGACGAGGCCGCTAGGGACGCACACCTCCCGCTGGATGATGCCCGATGGGCGGGCGAAGGCCTGTTCCGATAGGGTTTTGTGGATGTGGCGCATGAATTGATTCCAGATGGGGCCGGCGCCGCTGACGCCGGTGACATCGGTCATAGGGGTATTATCGGCGTTGCCCACCCATACGCCCGCCACAAGTTGAGGGGTATACCCGACCACCCAATTATCGCGGAAGTCGGTGGTGGTGCCGGTTTTGGCCGCGGCCGGGCGGCCGATGCTGAGCGCGCTATAACGCCCGAAAGAGGGGATGCGGGCCACATCGTCGCTGAGAATGTCGGTGATGAGGTAGGCGACGCGGGCATCGAGGACGGGGTCATTTAGCACGGGTGGCGTCCACTGATAAAGCGTGTTGCCGTCTTTATCGCGCACGCTGTGGATGAAGACGGGCGCTACGCGGTGGCCGCCATTGGCGAAGATGGCATAGGCCGCGCTCAAATCGAGCAGGCGCACTTCCCCGCCGCCTAAAGTGATGGATAAATCCACCTCCGCATTGCCGGCCAAATCGTCCAGCCCGACATCGGCCATAAACTGTTTGAAGCGCGCCAGCCCCACATGTTCTAAAGCCACCACCGCCGGGATATTGTAAGAATTGGCTAAAGCCTCTCTCAGCGATACCGGGCCGTGCTCCACGAGGGCATAATTGGCCGGGGTGTAGCTTTCCAGCTTGCGCGTGATGAAGGGCGTTTCGACATCGAGTAGCATTGTGGCGGCGGTGTAGGGCTGGGGGGTGGCGGGGTCCATGGCTAAGGCGTAGGTGAAAGGCTTGAGGGCACTCCCGGGTTGGCGCAGGGCCAAAGCGGCGTTCACAGCCCCGTCAATATCCTCATCGAAGTAATCGGGACTGCCCAGCATGACCAAGACCTCGCCGCTGATGGGGTTTAGGGCCACGACAGCGGCGTTATGGGCGTTGGCTGGGGGGCGGTCGGGGCGGGTGGCGTCGTTGATGGCCGCCAATTGCCGCCGTACGATGGCTTCCGCCGCCTCTTGCCAGCGGACATCTACCGTAGTCACCACCTCTAGGCCCGCATGATACAATTGCTCTGGAAATTGGCGCTCTAGTTGTTTCCACACGGCCATCACGAAGTGCGGGGCGCGGATGGGGAAAGGCGAGGCGGCGAATTGCAGTTCATCGCGGGCCGCGCTTTGGGCCAGCGCGGGCGTCAGATAGCCGTTAGCCGTCATCAAGTTCAGCACCACCTCTTGCCGCGCTTTGGCCGCTTCGGGATAGCTTAGGGGGTCGTAGGCGGCGGGGTTTTGCAAGATGCCGATGAGCAAGGCGCATTCGGATAGGCCGAGTTCGGCGGCGCTTTTGCCGAAGTAAGCCCGTGCCGCCGCCTCGATGCCGTAGGCGAGATTGCCGAAATAAGCCTGATTGAGATACAGGGCTAGGATGTCCTCTTTGCTGTAGGCGTTTTGTAATTGGATGGCTAGCACCATCTCTTTCAGTTTGCGTTGCAAGGTACGCTCGGCGCGTTGGCCGGGGTCGAGCAGTAACAGGCGCGCCGTCTGCTGGGTGATTGTGCTACCGCCGGCCACAATCTCCCCGCCGCTGATGTTCAGCCACAGGGCGCGCACGATGCCGACGATGTCTACGCCGGGATGCGTCCAGTAATTGGCGTCTTCGGTGGCGATGAGGGCGTTGACGCAATGCTGGGGGATGTCGTCGAGGGTGATAGCGGTATTGCGCCCTTGTTCGGGCGGTAAAATTTCGTACAACAGGATACCGTTACGGTCGTAGATGCGCGTGGAAGGCAAGGCCAAGCCAGCCGATAAGCGGTCAATCGGCGGCAAATCCGCGAATATCCACGCATACACCCCACCCACGCCCGCGAGCAGGGCGAGGATGAATAAACGACGTCGCGATAAGGTAGGCATGGCGGGGTTTATCCCTCTCGACTGATGAGACGACTTGTACTATCCCTTAAATTTAATTTGCATTGTTATAAATGGCTAGTTACACTTAGAACGTAAGGCATTATTGCTCGACACCGTTGAATAGCTTTTCTGTCAAATTTAGTTTTTTGGAGTATTTAGTGATGTTTTCTAATAAATTGTACCGTTTTATCGTCTTTGCTATCGTCATTTTAGGTCTGGTCAGCGCCCCTGCTGGCATCGCCCAAGAAGAAGTGAATCTGAGCATCTTACAATGGAGCCACTTTGTCCCGCGCTATGATGCATGGTTCGACGAATGGGCCGTGGCATGGGGTGAAGAGAATGGCGTTAACGTCACCGTTGACCACATCAACCTTGCGGAATTGAACGCGGCGCTGACGGCAGAAATTGACGCCGGCGCCGGGCATTCTATCGTCGAGCTGTCCTCCTCGCCGGCGGCATTCATCGAAGGTCTGCACGACCTGACCGATGTGAACCTGATGGCCCAAGAGATGTTCGGCGAGCCGAAGACAACCTGCCTCGCCACCTCTTATCTGCCGCGCCTCGAACAATACTACGCTTTCACCCATGCGTATGTGCCCGATCCCGGCGATTATATCATCAGCTTGTGGAGCGAAGTTGGTTACCCGGATGGCCCGCGCACCTATGATGAACTGCTGGATGGCGGCAAGAAAATCCGCGAGCAATTCGGCGTGCCTTTGGGTATTGGCATGTCGCCGGAATTAGATAGCGAGATGGCCGCCCGCGCTATCATCTGGTCTTTCGGCGGTTCGATACAAGATGAGAATGAAAATGTCGTCCTCAATTCGGAAGAGACTATCGCCGCTGTGGAATATATGGCAGAACTCTACCGCGAGACCATGACCGAAGAGGTCTTCAGTTGGACGGCGGCCAGCAATAACCAAGGCCTCATCGCGGGCGATTTGTCCTACATCCTCAACTCTATTTCCGCTTATCGTAGCCAACAGAAGATTGATGCCGAACTGGCGAAAGATATAGGCTTTACGCCGCCGCTGGAAGGCCCCGCCGGCGCTTTCGCCTCCTCCCATATTTGGCAAATCTACGTCATCCCCAAACATATCCAAGGGGCGGAGTTAGAAGCGGCCAAGAAGTTCCTGCTCGACCACACCGCCAACTATAGCGAAGCGGTCTTTGCCAGCGAGTTATACAATTTCCCCTGCTACCCCTCCACTGTGCCAGAACTCGAAGAATGGCTAGCGAACGACCCCTTCGAGTCGGACCCGCCGGATAAGCTCCAAGTGTTGTTAGAAGCGGCCGATAACGGCGTATGGGTGGGCTATCCCGGTTATGCCAACCCGGCTATTGGGCAAGTCTTCAACGAATTCATCATCTCTAACATGATGGCCCGCGTCGCTTTGGGCGAGCTGACTGCAGAAGAAGCGGTGCAACAAGCCCATGACCGCATCGAAGCTATCTTCGCTGAATGGCGCGAAAAAGGCCTCGTCGGCGGCGGCGATAGCTAATCCATGTCGCGCTTATGGATGCCGACCCTATGGGTTGGCATCCCCGCCCCTGTCTGTATCGTAAAACTAAAGAGCAGGACAAATTACGATGAGCGTTGTAGAAGTCCGCAACCTTGTTAAACATTTTGGCAACATTACGGCCGTCAACGGCATTAATTTACAAATTGAGACGGGTGAGTTTTTAGTGATTTTGGGGCCCTCGGGTTGTGGCAAGACCACGTTGATGCGGATGATAGCCGGCCTAGAGATGCCCAGCCGTGGCGAAATCTGGATAGGTGGTAAAGAAGTGACGCATCTGCCGCCGCGGCTACGCCATATCGCCATGGTCTTTCAGAGTTATGCCCTTTATCCCCATATGACCGTTTTTAACAATATCGCCTTCCCGCTCAAAGCCCAAAAGCGCGATATGACGCGGGCCGAAAGGGAAGAGCGCGTGCAACAAGCGGCGCGCATGGTGGCCATCGGCCATTTGCTAGAGCGCAAGCCGCGCCAATTATCGGGCGGGGAACGCCAACGGGTGGCCATCGCCCGCGCCCTCGTCACCGAGCCGACGGTGTTACTCCTCGATGAACCGCTTTCTAACCTCGATGCCAAATTGCGCGCCGCCGCCCGCGACGAACTGAAAGATTTCCAGCGCAAACTAGGCATCACCACCATTTTTGTCACGCATGACCAAATCGAGGCGATGGGCTTGGGCGATAGAATCGTGGTCATGTCGCATGGGACTATCCAGCAGGTGGGCACGCCTGTAGAGATATACAACGAACCCCAAAATACCTTCGTGGCCACCTTTTTAGGGTCGCCGAGCATGAATCTACTGCCGCGCGGGGATTATTTGGTGGGCTTTCGCCCGGAAAATTTTTTGCCGCTGGAGCATTTCCCGCCCGGCACGCCCACCACGAATTACACCTATCATGTGCGGCGCGTGGAATATCTGGGGGCGGACCGCGTGTTGTATGGGTACGTCGCCGGCTACGACGAGACCTTGCTCACGCTGGCCAAATTGCCCAACAACGTCAAAGCCACTATCGACGTAGGGCAAGATTATACTTTTGGCGTGTCCCTGCGCGATGTCAAGCACTTTGACCGCCAATCCGGCCAACGCATCCCCGCCCCGCGTCAGGAGGCGGTATCATGACGACCTCTGTAGAATATTTGCCCAGTAAAACCATCGCCCGCCGTCCGCGTTTTTGGCTGGATAATGAGCGTTTTGTGGGCGCGATGTTCTTATTGCCCACGATTTTGTATATCATCCTGTTGGTGGGGTTTCCCTTCATTTTGGCCATCCTCTTCAGCTTGACCGATGTCACGGTCGGCAACACCGATTTGAACTGGGTGGGGCTGAAGAACTTTGAAAGCGTTTGGAATGTGAACACTTTCCAAACGGCGCTGGTCAATACGTTTGTCTTCACCTTCGCTTCTCAGGCTATCATCATCGTTTTGGCCAATATCCTCGCCATCATCCTCACGCAGGATTTTAGGGGCAAGTGGTTCATCCGCTTTCTCATCATGTTGCCGTGGGCGACGCCGGTTGTGCTGGGGGTGATTGGCTGGTTGTGGTTTTTGGATTCGGCCTTCAGCCCCATTGATTGGGTGTTGCGCCAATTGGGGTTGTTGGGGACGGTGGATGCGCCTTTGGGGGCGGCCAAAAATATCATTTGGTTGGGCAAACGCGACCTCGCGCGCTTTTCGGTGATTATGGTGCAGGTGTGGCGCTTGACGCCGCTATCGGCCGTCATCCTCATGGCTGGGCTGACGTCTATCCCCCAAGACATCCTCGACCAAACGCAGGTGGACGGTTCGCGCTTTTGGCGTACCCTGTTCCAAGTGAAGCTACCCTTAATTCTGCCGATTATGATCATCGCCTTGTTGTTCAGCACCATCTTCACTTTTGGCGATATGACGGTGGTCTACATCCTCACGCGGGGCGGCCCGGTGGATTATACCCAAGTTCTGCCGACGTGGGCCTTTTTTGTGGGCATCGGTGGCGGCAACCTCGCGCAGGGCGCGGCCATCGCCCTGTTCCTGTTCCCGCTATTACTAGCGGTAGCTATTTTGATGTTGCGTATTGCGCGACGGACGGAGGTCACCTGATGAGACGGACACCCATACAGCGTTTGGGGCTATGGACGGCGATTTTGTGCTTTGTCTTGTTCGCCGCATCGCCCTTTTTGTGCATGATTATCACGACGTTCAAAGATAGCGCGGATTTATACCGCAAGGCCAATAACCCGTTCGTCTATAATTTGCCGCCCACCCTAGAGCATCTCGATACGCTCTTCAACCAGACCCAATATTTAACATTTGTGCGGAATTCGCTGGTGGTGGGGGTGGCGGTGGTGCTCATCACGCTGGCGTTATCGTTGCCGGCGGCCTATGCTTTGGCCCGCTTGACCGGCCGCTGGGGGGAACGGGCGGGTATCCTCATCTTTTTGATTTATCTGGTGCCGCCGAGTTTGCTGTTCATCCCCATGTTTCGTATCGTGGTGGCTTTGGGACTGCGCGACAATTTGCTATCGCTCATCATCGCATATCCCACTATCACCGTGCCTTTTTGTACGTGGTTGCTGATGGGCTTTTTTAAGTCTATCCCGCGGGAGTTGGAAGAAGCGGCGCTGGTGGATGGGTATAATCGGGTGGAAGCCTTCCTGCGGGTGATTTTGCCCCTGTCGTTATCGGGCATTATCGCCGTGGTGGTGTTCACCTTCACGCTGACCCTGCACGAATTCATCTATGCGCTGGCTTTCACCTCTAGTTCTGCCCAGCGCACTATCAGCGTAGGCGTGCCGACCGAATTGGTGCGGGGCGATGTTTTCTATTGGCAGTCGTTGTTAGCGTCGGCGGTCATCATCGCTATACCGGTGGGCTTGGCCTATAACTTCTTCCTCAACTATTTGGTGCAGGGCTTCACGATGGGCGCGGTCAAGGGTTGAGGAGGGGCGTTTAGCTGTGGGCGGGCGCTTCCCAATTCCGCACAATTTCGCTCTGTAGCAGGTCTTCGACGCTGTGCGGTTGGCGCTCGTACCACGCTTTTAGGCGGGCGATGCCCTCGCGCAGGGTGATGCGCGGCGCATAATCCAAGAGGCTTTGCGCCTTGGCGGTATCGGCGTAGAGCCGCAAGACATCGCCGGGGCGCGGGGCGCTATATTCGATAGGCACATCGGCCCGCCCGACCGAAGCGCGGATGAGGTCGGCCAGTTGGGCGATGCTAATTTCGCGCCCATTGCCGATATTAATCGTTTGCCCTAGGGCGTCGTCGTGTAGGCCCGCTAACAAGATGCCGTGGGCCGTATCGGCCACATAGGTGAAGTCGCGCGTTTGCTGTCCATCGCCGAAGATGACCAGCGGTTTGCCGGCCATGCAACGCAACAGAAATTTAGGGATGACCTCGCCGCTATCGCCTTCGTGGTGGCTACGGGGGCCATAAGCGTTAAAAGGGCGCACCACGACGGTAGGATAGCCGTAGGTTTGGTAATAGGCGCGGGTATAACATTCGCCGGCCAGCTTAGACGCCCCATAAACGGTCATCGGGTAGGTGGGGTGTTCTTCAGTCATGGGGACGGTGCGCGCTGTGCCGTAGACTTCTGAACTGGATACGTAGACGAAACGCTCCACGCCGGCCGCTTTGGCCAACGCCAACAAGCGCAGGGTGGCGGTGGCGTTCACCTCGTGGTTTTCTTGCGGCGAGTGGATGGAATGGCGCACGCCCAACGTGGCCAGATGGTAGACGTGACAAACGCCCTTGAGCAGGGGGGCTAGCGCCGCTTCGTCGCGGATGTCCGCCACGTGCAGTTCTAGCGGGGCATTGGTCAGTTCGGCGAGGTTTTCGCGCTTGCCGTTGACGAGATTATCCACCACCCGCACGCGCGCGCCCATGGCTAACAGTTGCCGCGTCAGCTCGCTACCGATGAACCCGGCGCCGCCGGTTACAAGTACCGTTTGTCCATGAAGCTTGTGGGGCATCTGCTATCATCCTTGTTCTGCTCGCCCGATCGCGCGGCTAGTATACGAGGGGCGCGGTGGATAATCAAGCGCCATGTCCCCGCTTGCGGTCGGCTTCGGCCATCGCCTCAACAATTTGATACAACAAGGCCAGCATCACGCGGGTGCAGGATTCGCGTTCGTTGCGGATGCAGGTTAATAGGGGGATTTCGGCGTTGATTTGCAGGGCGGCCCGCAGGGTCTGTTCGGTGTAGCCTTCGTCGGGGTCGGGGCGCAGGGCCGCGATGACGAAGGGGGGGGCGGCGCGCTGTTGGAAGGCGTGGAGGCGGGCGCGCACTTCCCAAAAGTGGTCGGGGGTATGGCCATTGAAGACGAAGATATACCCCAAGAAGGGGCTGGTTTGCGTTGGGTCGGTGGGCAAGTCGTCGGTGGCGCGCAGATGCAGGACGAAATCGGCGTCAATGGTCAGGCGGCCGATGCCAAAATGGTTGACCCCATTTTCGCTCATGGTGGCCACGTAGGCTTCGGCGTCGGCGCGTTTATGCCCGACCACCGTAATGAAAACCCGTTTTTTAGGCGATGCGCTCATAGATTTATGGGTCGCCGTATCTT
Source organism: Anaerolineaceae bacterium (assembly GCA_037441665.1). Classification (GTDB taxonomy): domain Bacteria; phylum Chloroflexota; class Anaerolineae; order Aggregatilineales; family Phototrophicaceae; genus JBBIRQ01. The sequence goes on from JBBIRQ010000010.1 coordinate 118,108, forward strand.
ATCATTAGCCATCAAGGCTTTTATTTTAACATGACCTGCCGCCGATGTAGATAGTACAATCGGCGCGTCTACGCCATTGCCCAATCGCCCATCGGCTACTATCATTATGCCCATTCAACGGTTAACTTTGGCGAAGGTGATTTATGACCGCAACCCCTATCCTCATCATCCTCGCGGGCGGCGCTTCGTCGCGCATGTGGCCGCTCCGCGAAAAGTCGCTACTGCGCTTTGGCCCCGACCCGCTCCTTCTGCATCAGCTCAAACGGTATCGCGCTTTGGGTTTTGGGGAGGCGATTTTGGTAGGCAACCCCGAAAATGCGCAAGATATGCGCCATATCATGGGTCAGATGGACGATATGCGCCTGTCATTGGCTATCCAACAAGCGCCTAAAGGTATGGGCGATGCCCTGTTGGCCGCGGGCGCGCATCTAGAAGGGCGCGAGGCGCAGGCCATTTATATCACCCAAGTGCATGATGTGGTGGAAGAAGCCCTGCATGAGGAGATGCTCGCCCGCCATCGCGCCAACCCGACGCATACCTTGCTAGCGGGTTACGAGCTCGAGGAGTATTTCCCCGGCGGCTATCTCATCGTCGCGGGCGATGGGCGCATCAGCGGCATCATCGAAAAACCCGCCCCCGACCAGCGCCCCAGCCGTTTGGTGAACATCGTGGCGCATATCCACACCCACGCGGGGCGGCTTTTGGCGGCTATCCGCGCCGAATACGCCAAAGACCTACCCTCTGATGATCATTACGAGCGCGCCATGGCCGCCCTGATGCCCGAACATCCCTATTATGTTGTGCCCTATCGCGGGCGTTGGGACGCGCTGAAGTACCCGTGGCACGTGTTGGATGTGATGGATGCTTTCTTGCGGCAGATTAAAGGGCAACAGGTGGCGGCTGATGCCTTCATCGCGCCGACGGCAACGCTAGTGGGGGATGTTTGGATTGGGCCGGGGGCCAAGATATTCCCCGGCGCCTCGGTGGTGGGGCCGGCGTATATCGGGGCGCGTACCATCGTCGGCAATAACGCCCTCGTGCGGGCGGCGATGGTGCTTGACCAATGCGAAGTCGGCTTTACGACAGAAGTCGCCCGTAGTTATGTGGCCAGCCGCTGTTCCCTGCACGCTTGCCGCGTCTTGGATTCGGTCTTCGCGGAGGGGGTTAACTTTTCTGCCGGTTGCACCACCGCCAACCTACGCATGGATAGAGGGACGGTGTCTAGCGTGGTCAAGGGGCAAAAGCTGAACACCGCCCGCGACAAATTCGGCGCGGTGGTCGGCGAGGGCGCTTTTCTCAGCGTGGATGTCATGACCATGCCGGGGGTGAAAGTGGGGGCGCGGGCGCAGGTCGGGCCGGGGACCCACGTCCACCGCGACGTGCCCGATGGCGCGCGCATCTATGTTAAGCAGACGCTCGGCGGCGATGTCTAATCGCTCTGTTAGAAACCGCATAGAACCACACATCGCTTGCTGATTGTCCGTGTTTCTTTTGCTATATGCGGACTATACTTAGCCGCATTGGGTTTTATCCGCTTAGTAAGGATTGTTGATATGAGTAAAAAAGTGCGTGTGGCGATTATCGGCGTGGGCAACTGCGCCTCGTCGTTGGTGCAGGGGGTGCACTATTACCAGAACGCCCGAGAGACCGACATCATCCCCGGCATCATGCACGTCAATTTGGGGGGGTATCACATCAGCGATGTGGAATTTTCCGCCGCCATTGATATAGATGTAGAAAAAGTGGGCAAAGACCTCAGCGAGGCCATTTGGTCGGGGCAGAATAACACCATCAAGTTTGCGGATGTGCCCCATTTGGGGGTCAAGGTGGAGCGCGGCATGACCCATGATGGCTTGGGTCCCTATTTGTCGCAAAAAATCACCAAAGCGCCCGGCGCCACGGCGAACATCGTCGAACTCCTGCGCGATACCAAAACCGATGTTGTGGTCAACTATCTGCCGGTGGGGAGTGAACAAGCCACCAAGTGGTACGTGGAGCAGGTGCTGAACGCGGGTTGCGCCTTCGTCAACGCTATACCGGTGTTCATCGCCCGCGAGGGGTACTGGCAACAGCGCTTCATCGAACGCGGTTTGCCGGTCATCGGCGACGACATCAAAAGCCAAGTGGGCGCGACTATCGTACATCGCGTGTTGGCCAACCTGTTCAAAGACCGCGGCGTACGCCTCGTTCACACCAGCCAATTGAACGTCGGCGGCAATATGGACTTCTACAACATGCTCGACCGTACGCGCCTAGAAAGCAAAAAGATTAGTAAGACCAACTCGGTGACCAGCCAACTCCCCTATGATATGGGGCAAGAGAACGTCTACATCGGGCCGAGCGATTATGTGCCGTGGCTGACCGACCGCAAATGGGCTTATATCCGCCTAGAGGGCAAAAGCTTCGGCGATGTGCCGCTGAACATCGAGTTGAAGCTAGAGGTGTGGGATAGCCCCAATAGCGCGGGCGTCATCATTGACGCGGTGCGGTGCGCCAAGCTGGCGCTCGACCGCGGTTTGCGCGGGGCGATTGAAGGGCCTAGCGCCTATTTCTTTAAATCACCGCCCATACAGCCCGATGATAGCGTCGCCCGCGAGATGGTAGAGGCCTTCATCCGTGGCGAAGAATTCATCTGGGAGGGCAAGAACCGTTCGGCGGGCGGTGGCGCTAACCCCAACTGAGCGCAGAGAGACGATGTGAGCGATGCAGGCGCGCCCGATGATGACCCCCGCCGTGCGGATAGATGTTTTAACGTTGTTCCCGCGTATGTTCGATGGCCCGATGTCAGAGAGCATGATGTGGAAGGCGCGGCAGATGGGCCTATTGGATTTGCGCCTGCACGACATCCGCGATTATAGCGCTAATAAACATCGCAAGGTGGATGATACCCCATACGGCGGCGGTGGCGGTATGATTTTACGGGCGGATGTGCTGGTGCGCGCGGTGGAGGCGGTGCGCGGGGCGGATGCGGTCGCGCCGACCATCTTTTTATCGCCCCAAGGGCGCGTATTCAATCATGCTATCGCCGTAGAATTGGCCGCGCACCCGCGCTTGCTGTTGGTGTGCGGGCATTACGAAGGCTTCGACGAGCGGGCGCGCCAACTGGTCGCCAGCGATGACATCAGCATTGGCGATTATGTGCTGACCGGGGGAGAGTTGGCGGCAATGGTGGTGATTGACGCCCTCGTACGCCAGATCCCCGGCGTTTTGGGGGCGGAAGGCGGCCAAGAGCGCGAGAGCCACGCCGACGGCCTGCTAGAAGCACCCCATTACACCCGCCCGGCCGTCTTCCGCGGTTTGGGTGTGCCGTCGGTGTTGCAAACCGGCCATCACGGCGAGATTGCCCGCTGGCGTCGCCGCCAAGCTATCCGCCAAACATGGCTAAAGCGCCCGGATTTATTGCTCCGCGCCAGCCTGAACGAAGATGAGCGTTATTATCTGGGTGAACTGGCCGCAGAAACGGCCACAAATTCACCCCTATCTTAACCGCACGCTCAGCTAACTTGTGTTATAGTTGAGGCAAAGCGCATATTCCGTGTATACTGTAATCGCAATTATTTATTGGCCGCAAGGAGAATAAGGACGCTATGCAGCAACAATACCGCAGTGAAGCCCTAGAGGACGAACTCCGTAAGCTGCATAAAGTAGTTGACGGCGTCAAAGCGATAGTCATCGTCAATAATGACGGTTTGTTGGTCTCTGCTTATCCGGCGGGCGATGAAGACGACCCCTACGAAAGCCCTACCAGTAGCCCCCAAGTGGCCGCTATGTCCGCTACGCTGGTCGGTTTGGCCGTGCGGACGCTGAAGCGGTTGGCCCAAGGGGAATTAGAGCGCCTGCTCATCGAAGGTCAAGAGGGTATCATGGTCGTTTATCCGTCGGGGCGGGCGTCTATCGCCGTCTTGGTAGAAAAAGACGCCAAGATGGCCCACGTCCTATATGCCACCAAGACGGCCGCCGCCCAAGTGGCCCGCATCCTCGGCGGTTGAGCGCGCCGCGCCCCTGTTAAGAGGCGGATGGCACATATTTGAAGGTTAACTTCAAGGTGATTTTGCCAATTTGTAGTTCATCCCCGTGGTGGATGGCGTGTGGGGCTTGTGGGTCCAGCCGCTTGCCATTTAAGTAAGTGCCGTTGCGGCTACCGAGGTCAACGATGTGCAAGTTTTTGCCTTCTCGGCGTAGGATGGCGTGCTTTCTGCTGACCCCCAATTGGTAAGCGGCGTGTTCCGATAAATCGAGTTCTGGGCGATAATCGGTGCTACTATCATAGCGCCCGATAACCACTTCGCCTTGTATGGGCACGATCCATTCGCTTTCCTGCCCCACGATGCAAACCATGAGATGCATATTGGTATGAAAAACGCCGGAATCGCCCGTCCGTCTGGCAGATTGCGCTTGGAATTGGCGCACGGCTTCTTGGGCCGCTTCGCGCAAATCGTGGGTGATGTTATCATCCGCGGCGAAAGGCGTTTCATCGGGTTTATGGTGCTTGGTCATAATACCTTCCATCTGTACTGACCTGTACTGTCATGCTCTTATGAGCGTATCCCTATTGTACTACCGCTTTTTGATTATGAGTATTTATGATTTTGTAACACGCCCGCCTTGGGGGCGTCTTGGGCGTTGTGATTCGCGCGCCCATCTGCTAGTATTTGAAAAAAGTTCAAAGGAATGAGGATTGTATGGAAGCGACAGCCCCCCGAACCACCGGCGCCGAGACCGTGCTATGGGATTTGAGCGTCTTTTACAGCGCCCCCGATGACCCGCGCATCCACGCCGACACCCGCGAGCTAGAAGCGCTGGTAGACGATTTCGCCCTGCGCTACAAAGGGCAAGTAGCCCAACTGACCCCGTCCGCGCTGGCGGTCGCGGTGCAAGCCCTAGAAGCCATCTACGACCTGCGCGGGCGGCTGACTTCTTACGCCAATTTGCTCTACGCCACCGATTCCGCCAACCCCCAATATGGCGCGCTCGTCCAACGCATGACCGAAATGGGCGCGCGGCTCAGCCAGAAGTTGGTCTTCTTCGACCTCGAATGGAACGCGCTAGAGGATGACCGCGCTCAAGCGTTGCTCGACGACCCCGCCCTAGCCGATTACCGCTACTATCTGGAGTCCAACCGCCGCTTTAAGCCCTATCAGCTCAGCGAAATTGAAGAAAAGCTCCTGCTAGAAAAAGACGTGACCGGCCGCAACGCATGGGTGCGCTTCTTCAATCAACTGACATCAGCCATGCGCTATGAATACGAGGGGCAATCGCTCACCCAATCGGAAGTGCTCAATAAGCTCTACCACGCCGACCGCGACACCCGCCGCAAAGCGGCCGATAGCCTGACGGGCGGTTTGCGCGCGCGGGCAATGGAGCTAACCTATATTTTCAACGTCTTATTGGCGGATAAAGCGTCTAACGACCAATGGCGCGGCTATGAGACGTGGATAAAGTCCCGCAACCTGAGCAATAAAGCGCCTGATGCGGTGGTGGAGGCGCTCATCAGCGCGGTGACATCGAGCTATGAATGGGTAGCGCGCCATTATCGCGTCAAACGGGCGCTATTGGGCTACGACCAACTCTACGATTATGACCGTTACGCCCCGCTCCCCGTGCCCAATAGCGATACTTTTTATCCGTGGGATAGAGCCAAAGAGGTTGTGCTAGACGCTTTCCAGCGCTTTAGCCCGCGCATGGCCGGGGCGGCCGCCCAATTCTTCGATAATCACTGGATTCACGCCCCGGTTATGCCCAACAAACGCGGTGGCGCTTTCGCCAGCCCCACGGTCAAATCAGCGCATCCTTTCGTGTTCGTCAATTATTTGGGCACGGCCGATAATGTGATGACGTTGGCCCACGAATTGGGGCACGGCGTGCATATGTTGCTCTCGCGCGATGCCCAAAACCTCTTTGGCTTGTATACGCCCCTGACGACGGCGGAGATGGCTTCGGTCTTCGCCGAGATGCTGGTCTTCCAAGATTTGCGGGCCAAAGAAGCTAATAAGCAGGTTCAATTAGCCATGCTGGCCAAAAAGCTAGAAGATACCTTCGCGACCGTCTACCGCCAGACGGCGATGAACCGCTTTGAAGACGCCATCCACACCGCCCGCCGTTTGGAAGGGGAGTTATCTACCGAGCGCATCAGCGAATTTTGGATGAAGACCCAACGGGCCATGTTCGGCGATAGCGTGACTTTGCGCGACGATTATAGCATCTGGTGGGCTTATGTGGGGCATTTCGTCCATACGCCGGGGTATGTCTACGCTTATGCCTTTGGCGAATTGCTGGTTTTGGCGCTGTATCAGGTGTATCAGGAGCGCGGGGCGGATTTTGTGCCCGATTATCTTGACCTGCTGGCCGCGGGCGATAGCGATTATCCCGATAAGCTTTTGGCGCGGGTGGGCGTAGACCTCAACGACCCCCATTTTTGGCACAAGGGCATTGCGGCCATCGGGCGCTTGGTGGAAGAAGAAGAGCAACTCGCGCGCGAGCTATACCCCGACCTGTTTTAGGCGGGGTTAATCGGTGCGCGGCACATCGGCGAAGTCGCCGACGACGAGCACCTCTTGAGCGTCGAAGTTGCGGACGCTGAAGGAGAACAGGCCCGCTATCGCTGAGGGGCTGATGTGGGTGATGGTCAATTGGCCGGATGCGCCCATGCTGAAATTGGCGAGGTCGCGCGGGCCGGCTAGCATCGCTTTCGGCTCGGCGATGGTCCGTTCCTGCTGAATGAGCGGGGTGATGCTATAAACGCCCTCGCCGATGGTCGCGGGCAACAAAAAGACCACGCGGTACATGCTATCGCCATCGTATAACAGCAGTTGGAACGCGCCGAGGTCTTGGGCGAAGTAGTATTGGGCGAAGCCGGGCGTGATTTCGGTGGTCACATCCCCGCTCACGTCGGCGCGGAAGCGTTCGCCATTGACGCCCACGCCGCTAGCCCGATTTTCTGCGCGCAGGCGGTCGCGTTCGGTGGTGTCGCAGGCGCTGGCGAGGCACAAAATAGCGATGCAAAGCGCAATCCGCAACATGGCTACTCCTCAAATGACGCGGCATTATCTGGGAGCAGGATACCACAAGAGGCCGGCGCCCTATAGCGCGAGATGTCATGCTTTGGCGATGACGAACGGGCCGACTATGGCGACGCGAGGGGCGCGAGGCGATGCGCCCCTGCTCGGCAGTCGCTTAGTAGCCGACGGTTTCGGTGGCGGCGGGGGCTTCTTCAGTAGCGGCGGGCGTTGCTTCTTCGGGGGCTTCCTCGGTGGCGATGGGGGCGATGTTGGGCTGGCGCAATTGGAAGGCCGGCACGACATTATAGCGCACTAAATAGGTGCCCACGCCAAAAGCGGCGGTGATGAGCCATAGCGCCAGCGTCACCCGCATTTTGGTTTTGGCATTTTTGAACCAGTAGCGTTCTAGCTGGGTTTCGCCGCGCGCCTTGGCCGCCTTGACGAGGCGGTCTTCGCGCAGCATGCCCCAGACAATATAGGTCGCCATCAATTGGGCCGGGATGCCCAATAGCCCGTGTATCGTCGGCAATAGGTAACGGGCGTTGCTGGTTTTTTCGGCGATATTGCCCACGACATCGTAGCCATAGGCCACGAACATCAAAAAGACAATCAATATCCAATTAACGGTCGTGATAGTTATCATCGTCCATTTGTGGTTAGGGCGGAAGCGCTTGGCGCGCGCGAAGCCGTAACCAACCAACATGCCCGGCACAATCAACAAGATATAAGCCAGCAATGTGACGTCTGCCAATAGGCTAGCGCCCGTCCCTAAAAAGCCTTGCGGTTCTAAATACCAGTTCATGAGAATACCCCCTGTGTGATTGAGCGTCATTAAAGAGTATAGCTGTGCCTGCGTTTTAGCGCATCAAACAGCTGTTACAGGGGAAAACGACCATACCCACGGGTTTAGATGTGGCTAAGGCGCAAAAATGTTGTAAAAATCAGCCGCCCCGCACGAAGCGCAAGAGTTCTTCCGCCGCCCGTGGATAGCCCCCGCCCGCGCGCAAAGACGCGCCGATGCTTTGGGCTTTGGTCTGGTAAGCGTGCCGCGCCGCCATCACTTGTTGGTAGCTGTGGCGCAGGGTATCGGCGTCCACCTGCCCATAGGGCGGGTTCAGCCCCACGGCGACCCCCGCGCCGCAGGCGACCACCCGCCGCGCCACCGTCGCTTGCTCGGCTTGTTGTGGAATGACGATGAGCGGCACGCCGTAATATAACCCCTCGGTGACGCTATTCATGCCGCCGTGGGTGATGAACAGCGCCGCCCGTTGCAAAATATCCAATTGAGGGACAAAAGGGCGCACGATGAAATTCGGCGGTATTGGCTCTAGGGCGTTGGCATCGGTATTTTTGCCGATAGATAAGACGAATTGCGCGCTAGCCGAGCCGAAGGCCGCCAAACACGCGCGATAAAAAGGCAGATTGTCGTTATTAATCGTCCCTAAGGAGATATAGACTAACGGGCGGTCGTCTAAACGGTGGTAGGGGAAATCGTCGGCAGTGGGGCGCGGGGCGATAGAAGCGCCTACGAAGCGGTAACTCTCGTCTAGATGGCGGCCGCCCGGCTGGAAATCGGCGGAGGTGAAAACGAGCGTGCGCTGGCCGGTGTTCATCAGCGCGCCCAACAAGCCTACCCCGCGCACCCCGTGGTTGCGGCGCATCCGCCGCGCGATGCGGAGATAGGGCGGCAAGCAGACGATGAGGTTCAGCAGTGTTTCTAGGGCGATGGAGAGGCTGATGGGCGGCCGCGCCCGCCAGTTGAAAACAAAGGTCGTCACCATAGCGGCCGTGGGAAGGCCCAACTTGTGCGCCGCTTGTTTGCCCCACCCGCACAAAGAATCGTAAAGCACGCATTGGGGGCGTTCTGTTTGGAGCAAATCGAGCGTCCACGGCAGTAGCTGTTCGGCGATGCCCACCAGCATGAGGGCGTTTTGTATGATATTGCCCCTGCTGGTGTAAGCTAGCAGTTGGTTGAGGGCGGGTATATCGGGATAGGGGACGAAGCGCGCGCCGATGTTGGCGACCTGTTGGCGCGTCGCTTCTGTATTGACGTAAAGGACGTCTTCCCCGCGCGCGACCAACTCGGCGATGACGGGCGTCGTGGGGTTGATGTGGCCGGTGGCGGGGATATTGAAATAAACCCATTTCACCATGCTGATGACCTTTCTCTATCCCTTAGAACGGCGAAAGGCGCGCGTTTTTTTCGAGCAATGCCTTGATGAATTCTTCTTCGGTCTGCCCCTCGCAGATGATATGCACCCGAACCATTTAGGGCCGGCCTCCGAGAACGTTCTTCTCCCACAATTTGCCCAAGCTATCATCTTCAAGCCAGTGCTGGTAAGTATTTTTGTCCAGCCGTTTGAATTGCGTCTCTCCTTTTTCTCGTTCTACGATGCTATGCGGGCGTCAGCGGGTAACTGCGCCGTCATCGGCTTGGCTGACGAGCTTAGCGTATTTGGCCATCACGCCGTGGGTGTAGTGAGGCGGTGGCGCTTGCCAGCGCGCCCCGCGTTGGGCCATCTCCTCGGCGCGCACCTCGACGTTGAGAGTGCCGGCGGCGATGTCTACATGGATGATGTCGCCTTCTTGGAGCAGGGCGATAGGTCCGCCGACCATTGCTTCTGGGGCGACATGCCCAATCATCAGCCCGCGCGTGCCGCCAGAAAAGCGCCCGTCGGTGATGAGCATGACATCGCGCCCCAAGCCTTGCCCCACCAGCGCCGCGGTCACTTGGAGCATTTCGCGCATGCCGGGGCCGCCCTTGGGGCCTTCGTAGCGGATGACGACCACATCGCCGGCCACGATTTGCCGCGCTTGGATGGCGGCGTAGGCGTCTTCCTCGCGGTTGAAGATGCGCGCGGGGCCGCGGTGGGTCATCGGTTCGTCGCCCTTGAGCTTGACAACGCACCCATTGGGCGCGAGGTTGCCGCGCAAAATGTGGAAGCCCCCCGTGGGGTAAAAGGCTTTATCCACCGGGACGACGACCTTTTGTCCGGGCGTTTCGCGGGCGTCGGCTACAGCAGAAGCGAGCGTTTGCCCGCTGACGGTGAGCGCTGTGCCATCGAGCAGGCCGCCTTCTAATAGGCGTTTGGTCACCAGTTTGATGCCGCCGGCCTTGTACAAATCGAGGGCGACATATTTACCGGTGGGGCGCAAATCGGCGATGATGGGCGTGCGGTTGCTGATGGCTTGGATGTCGTCCAGCGTGAACGGGATGCCCGCCTCGCGTGCGAAGGCCAAGGTGTGCAAGACGGCGTTGGTGCTACCGGCGGTGGCCGCAGCGGCGACGATGGCATTTTCTAGGGCGGCGCGCGTGATGATTTGGCTGGGGCGCAAGTCCATTTCGATGAGTTTAAGCATCAACTCGCCGGCGCGGAAGGCGACATCGGCTTTGTCGGGGTCTTCGGCCGGCACGTCGGCGTAGCCCATGGGGCAGATGCCCATGATTTCGGAAATCATCGCCATGGTATTAGCCGTGAATTGCCCGCCGCACGCGCCGGGGCCGGGGCAGGCGACGTTTTCTATCTCGCGCAATTCCTCGTAAGAAATTTCCCCCGCTTGATATTTGCCCAACGCCTCGAACACGCTAACGATGTCCACATTCTGCCCCTTGTATTGGCCGGGGGCGATAGTGCCACCGTAAAGCATGAGGCTAGGAATATCCAGCCGTATGAGCGCCATGATGGTGCCGGGGATGGTTTTATCGCAAGAAGATAAGGCGATGACGCCATCAAGCATATTGGAACGAGCCACTAACTCGATGCTATCGGCGATGACTTCGCGGCTAATCAGCGAGCCTTTCATGCCTTCTGTGCCCATGGTGATGCCATCGCTAATGCTGATGGTGTTGAATTCAAAAGGTGTGCCGCCGGCGGCGCGGATGCCGGCCTTGACGCGCTCCGCCAGCCGTTTGAGGTGATAATTGCAGGGGCCTATTTCGGTCCATGTGTTGGCGATGCCGATAAGCGGCTTGCTGAGGTCATCATCGCCATACCCAACCGCTTTGAACATGGCGCGGGCGGCGGCGCGGTCTACGCCTTCCACCAGCGCGCGGCTACGGCGGTTTAAGCGGAGGCTATCGCGGATTTCAGGTGAATCAGACATGATGAAAAACTCCTATGCAGGGGACGACAAGCGCCGTTGGGCTTGCGGCTTTTGTTCAATGGGTTCTATTGTAGCGCAAAGCGGGCGCTTGGGGGTAGTACCGCTAGCCGCGCGAAGCTCTTCAAGCGCGGCTCGCCGACGCGCACCCTTCGGCGTCCATTTTGTGTTGTGCTGTAAAAGGGAGGCGCCACACAAGCGAATAAGGGACGCCGCAATATGCAACGCAATTATGGGGAACGCTTCTGTGTGGAGGAAAAACGGTAGGCTTATGTGGATAGTTTCTCTGAAGTGGGGGGAAAGCTATCGGGTTTCTGGGAGATTGCGCCACATAAGCCTATATAACAATAGACGCCAGAATGCCGAAAAAGTTGCAAATTGGGCTGATGAGAATTGCGGGATTCGCGCGGGCGGTTTGCTTTTAATCTGGACATAGCGCTATTAAGTAAATGTGGTGATTTCATAAAAATTTCATACCGTTCGGCTATACAAGCAAACCGAGATGTTATATAGTGTAACCGAGTGTAATAAACGAGATGTAGCTAAAAAATGGAGCGAACCATGACCACCACAAAAGTAAACCCCCTCGTTATCTTCAGCGTTATTGCCGTCGTGATGATGTTAGCCGCCGTCTTGGTGGTGGTCGCTTAGGGGTTAATCGCGCCGCAACTGTTTATTCAGCAAACGCTTCACCTTCTCCGGCTCTGCGCCGAAGGTGGCTAAAAGCGTCGCCCCGGATGGAATGAGCGCCAACGCCAGCAATAAATGGTCGCTACCGATGTAGTGGCTTCCCATCTTTTCCGCTTGGTCTACAGCCGCTTGAATAACCACCTCCACACTGATGAGGAAGGTGGTTTCGCGGCGTTTGATGGCCGCGCGCAAGCGGTTTTCGTCTAGCCCGCTTTGGCGCAAAATGGCCGAGGTGATACCCCGCTTCTCTTGATACAAGCTCATCAGCAGATGCCCGACCCCCACGCTCGGATGGTCGAGCGCGAGGGCCAGTTGCTCGGCGGCGAACAGGACGCGGCGCGATAATTCGCTGAGTCGCGCGTTGCGGCGGGCCATTTCTAGGCTGAATTCGCGCTCGCCGGCTTTGAGCGCGGCGCGCACACGGCGGCGGATTTGCTCGCCGGAAATATCCACATAGCGCAATAAATCCATCGCGTTACCGGCGTTGACGCGGGTGATGCCCAGCAACAAATGCTCGGTGCCGATGTAATGATGCCCCAACCAAGACGATTCATCGGCCGCCATGGCCAAAGCCATCTCTAGGGAGGGCGCTTTCGGGATGTCCTCTAGCGGCGTTTCGGTCGGGCGGGCCAAGCGCTTCAGGTAGACTTCGGCGGTCTCCGGCGTGAGGTCGAGGTCGCGTAGGATTTGCGAGCCGATACTGCCTTCCGTCAAAATCACACCGACCATCAGATGGCCGGTGTCGGATTGGGGATGGCGATAACGGCTAGCGAGGCGCGCCGCATGGCTGAGGGCGCGCAGGGCATGATGGCTATATCGGTTGGGACTGTTCATACGGAAGCGAGGGTCCAGTCCTTGTCGCTGTCTATTGCTCGATGCCTATAGTATAGTGCGCCCTTAGCGCCTCTGGCAACCATAGGCGGGGAGAAAACGGGGCTAGAGGGCGGCGCTCAAGGGGTGTGGGGGAGGGGTGGCGCGGCGGGCAAGCGCACCTCGAAGCGCGTACCCCGCCCCACTTCGCTAGAGAAATGGATAGCCCCCTGATGCAGAGCGACGCTTTCCCGCACGATAGCCAGCCCTAAGCCCGTGCCGCGTATCTCGCCGACGTTTTTAGCGCGGAAAAACGTCTCGAAGAGCCGCTCTTGGTCGGCGGGTGGGATGCCGATACCCTCGTCGCTGACGACGAACAGCAACGTATCGCCCTCGCGCCGCACCATCAAGCGCACTTCGCCGCCGTGGGGGGAGTATTTGACGGCGTTGGACAATAGATTGGTCAGGATATGTTGCAATAGCCGCATATCGAGGCTGGCATGGCCCACATCTGGGCTGATGTCGAGCGTCCAGCGGTGGCGCTCTGTGCCCTCTAGGCGCGCCTGCTCGAATAGGTCTTGGCAAAAGAGGGAGACATCTATTAGGCGGGGTTGGAAATCGAGCTTGTTTTGGCGCATGCGGCCAATCATCAGCACTTGGTCGAGCAATTCGCGCATGTAAGCCACTTGGTCGCCGATTTTACGCAAATGCTGTTGGCGGCGTTCGGGCGTCAGGCGGTCATGGTAGAGTTGCAAAATCTCTTTGGACGATTGGATGACAGTTAACGGCGTGCGGAATTCGTGCGAGACCACCGAGATGAAATCTTCCTTCATGGCGATGAGCTGGCGTTGGGAATCCAGTTCAAGGCGCAAGCGCTCCGCTTCTAGGCGTTCGGCTTGGGCTTGGCGGCGCTCGGTGACATCGCTGATGATGCACATCACCAACTGTTCGCCGTCTACTTCGATGGGGCTAAGGTTGACTTCGATAGGGAACAAGCTATCGTCAGCGCGCCGCCCGTACAAATCGCTCCCGTGCCCCATAGGGCGGGCGATGGGGTTCGCTTGATAAGTGGCGCGTAGGGCGCTATGGCGCGCCTGTAGGTGGTTCGGCAGTAGCATATCTACTTTGTTCCTCAGCAATTCCGCCAAAGGATAACCGAATAGGCGTTGGGTGCTGGTGTTGGCCAAGACAATATCGCCATTGTGGCGCACGAGGAGGATAGCATCTGCGGCCGCTTCTAACATGGCGCGGAATTGTTCTTGGGCCTTTTTGAGGGCGGTGATGTCGCGCCCGACGGCCTGAATCATGACTAAGCGGCCGTGATCATCCACGATGCCATGATCTACCCATTGCACCCAGTGGATAGCCCCATCGGGGCGAGTGTTGCGGATTTCGCGCACGCGGGGGCTGGGGTCGCGGCGTAGCTCCTCAAGGCGGGCGTGGATGATGGGGTGTTGGTCCTTGTCGCTGAAGTCTAAAAAGCTATGCCCTAGCAATTCCTCTTTGGTTTTGCCGAAGAAGCGGCAATAGGCTTCGTTGATGAAGGTCAAGATGGTATCTGGGGTATAGCGGCAGACAAAATCAATTTGGCTTTCTATCAAGGCGCGGTAGAGCCGTTCGCTGGCGCGCAGGGCGTCTTCTACCTTTTTGCGCTGGGTGATGTCTAGGGCAATGGCGATGAAGATAGGCAAGTTGCCATACATCATGAATTGCAAGCTCATTTCCACAGGATAGGGCGAGCTATCCTTGCGGCGCAGGTGGCTATAAATCCGCGCGCCGCGGGCATCCGCGCGCAGGGCGGGTAACAGGTCGTCGAGGGGCGGCTCCTGCTGGTCGTCGTAGAGTTGGATGAAGCGCATCTTCCGCAATTCATCGATGCGGTAGCCGCTATTTTCGCGGGCCGCGCGGTTGACGTGGATGAGCTGGCCAGTATCGGCGTGGAAGATGTAAATTTCGTTGAGCGATTCGTCAAAAATTTGGGCGAAGAAGCTTTCCATCTGCTCGGCTTGTTTGCGTTCGGTCATGTCGCGGTTGATGGCCAGCGCGCCGATGAAACGGCCTTGCTCATCGTGTACGGCCGTCACCGAGCTGAACATGTAAAACTTGCTCCCGTCGCGCTTGCGTTGCAGGACTTCGCCGCTCCATTTGCCGCTACGCTGGAAGTTGGCCAGCACCGTTGGCGCTTGATGATAGGGGTATTCTGTGCGTAAAACCGCGCTGACGGGTTGGCCGATGACCTCGTCCGCGCGCCAACCATACAAGCGTTCCGCCGCCTGATTCCAGCCGGTGATGACGAAATGCTCATCGGTGGCGATGACGGCATCAGTGATTTGGTCGAGCAAGCTCGACATGTAGATAGGGTTTTCGTGTAGGGACATGAGCTTAGCAATCATGATTTGCGTCCCTAAGTTACAAGTAGAGGCGCTCTTTCTCGTAGATTCGATACATCTTCAGCATAACATAAATTTAACACCAGCGAGTGTTAAGGCTTTTAAGATTATGCAATGTTCAGGGGCGGATAGTGACATTTTGCACCCCAAGGCCTCGGTATTGCGTATACAGCTATAATGATAAAAAAGCGCGTAAGGAGTAGACGCAATGCCAGAACCAGAGAAGCGCCAAGAGGATGTTGTAGATAAAGTGGTCGAGGAGATAGAGGTCAGCGGGTCCGAATTGGTCGGGCGCATCAAGGAACTCATCCGCGAGGGCAATATCCGCCGTCTCATCATCCGCAACCCTAAAGACGAAATCGTGCTAGAGATTCCGTTGGCGGCGGGCTTAGCGCTCGGCGGGGTGGTGGCCTATTTTTCCCTGCCGTTGGTGGCGATAGGCGCGGTGGCGGCGGTGTTCGCGCGCCTCAAAATCCAAATCGTGCGCGAGGGCGAAGGCGGCGGGACGGCCGGGGATGACGCCCCGACGAGCGGGCGCAAGAAGCGCATCCAAATCACCACCGAAGACGAATGAGCTTAGCTGAGAGCGGCCGCATAGAGCGCTAACAAGCGTTGCGCGGCCGCCCCCCACGAGAAGCGTTCGGCGCGCTCGCGGCCGGCGCGGCCCATCGCTTGGGCGAGGCTTGGGTTTTGGAGCAAGCGCAAGATGGCTGACGGCAAAGCGTCGGCTAAATCGCTTTGGCTGATGAGTAGGCCGGTCACGCCATCTTCTATGGCGTCGGCAGAGCCGCATTCGCGCGTGCCGATGACCGGCAATCCGGCCGCGCTGGCTTCTAGATGCACCAAGCCGAAGCCTTCAAATTTCCAGCCGTGATTGATAGAGGGCAAGACGAAGACATCGGCGGTGGCGTACCAGCGGAGCAATTCCGCTTCCGATACGCGCCCGACGAAGGCGACGCTATCGGTCAGGCCGTATTGCGCCACCCGTTCGAGCACGGCGCGCCCATAGGCGGATTCGCTATGCGTCGCCCCGACGATGACGCATCGCGCTTGTGGGTGATGGTCCCGCACGCGATGAAACGCTTCGATGAGCGGCAAGGTGCCTTTGCGCTGTTTGACGCCCCCCGTGGTCAGGATGACGGGCCCCGTTTTGGGGAAAGGCGGCGGCAACTGTCGGAAGCGGGCCGCATCAATGCCGTTGTTCACCACCGACGGCGCGGCCGAAGGGAGGATGCTCGCCACCACTTGGGCCGTATAGCGGCTGACGCAGACGAGGCGAGCGCGCCCAAACGCCCGCCGATAGAGCGCGCGCGCCGGCCAAGGCCCCAGACGTGGCAAATGGGCGTAACTGCCGTGGACGGTCAGGAAGACGGGACGCCCTAAGCCCAGCGCCAAGGGCGCGTAAGGTTCGGCGGTGATATGCGCGAGGTCGCAACCGTCCAAGGCGGCGCGGACGCGGGGCAAAGCGCGCGCCAAACGGGGCAAAAAGAAGCGGGCGCGGGGCATCAAGTTCGGCAGGACGCGCGCGATAGGCACATCCGCCAGCGGGGCGCAATTTTCGGCCGCCACAACCCGCACCTCCACCCCGACCGCGCGCAAGGCCTCTAGCAGGCTCTGGCTGTAGTGCGCCCAACCGCTATGATAGCTCAGTTGTGGGACAATGAGGCCAACGCGCATGGGCTTAAGCATATCCCCATTGGGCTAGGGCCGGTTGCATTTCTGTGCTCAGGCGTTGCGCTTCTTCGGGAGAAAAGACCTGCTGCCACTTATGATTTTGGTTGACGATGGGCATATCCCAGATCGAGGGGGGCAAGTCCGCGGCGTCTAGGCCTAAAAAGGCGCAGATGCGATTCAAGATGCTTTGGGGGTCGGCGCATAATTGTTCATAGGTGATATGAAAGAGGCGGTCTTGCCCTAAGCTAAAGGCGTCGGCTTGGCGGGCCACCTCCTCGACATTTTGCCGCCAGAAGCGGGCCAGTTGTAGGGCGATAGTTGCGCTATCGGGGTAGATGCCGTAACGCTGATGCGCTTGAGGCGCGGCTTCGATTTGGCGCAAGGTGCGTTGCAGGTGCGATTGCGTCACCGCGCGCCCATCGCGCACAATGTGGATGAAGCAGGCGTCGGGGAACATCTGGAGCAGATAAGGGATGCGGAAGGTGTTCATCGGCGATTTATTGATGAACACCTCCCGCCTCAGCGCGCTTTGATACGCGCCGAAGACCGCGCGGATGGCGCGGGTGCGCGGTTGAGCGTCGCGCCACCAGCGGGCGGTATAGGCCGCTGGGTCGGCCCAGATGGGCGGCGTCTCTTGGGCGGATGATTGCCACGGATAGCCGCTAGGGTCCCAGATGTCGTTAGCTTCTGATAAGACGGCCGCGCGCGGATGGCGGGCCAAGATGTCGTTGAGCAGGGTCGTACCACTGCGCGGCGCGCCAAGGATGAAAACGGGTTGGCGCAGGCGCTCCGCCCAAAAAGCGGGGGCGAGCGCGGCAAGAGCGAGCAAGGCTTGGCGTCGGATACCCATTATCTCACTTGTGCGTGTCGGTTACTAAAGCGGTCAACGGGGGCATTGTACCAGCTTTAGCGGGTGTATCGGAATGGTCAACCCTCCAAGGCGGCGCGGGCTTTGGGCGTATCAATACGGCGCAGGGCTTCTGCGGCGAATTTGCGGACGCCATCATCGCCATCTTTGAGCGAGACGCTCAAGGGGGCGACGGCGCGTTCATCGCCGATTTTGCCCAGCGCTTTGGCCGCGGCCCGCCGCACCGCGCGGTTATCGTCGAATAGGGCGCGGATGAGGCCGGGCACCGCCGGCGCGCCAATGCGGATGAGCGCGCTAGTGATGGCCGCGCGTAAGAAGATGTCATCGGCGCGCAAGCTATCCAAGAGCGCGGGCGTGGCGGATTCGGCTTCGTCGCCCATCTTGCTCAGCGCGTTGGCCGCCAAATAGCGCGTGCCCGGATCGGCATGGCGCACGCATTCCGCGAGGTGGGGGATAGCCGGGGCGTAACGCGCTTCCCCCAATAGGACGATGGCTTCAGCGCGCTTTTCGACATCGTTACCGAGCAAATCTTGGTAAGCGCGTTCAATGTGGCCGTGTATCGTCATGAGTTCGCTCCCTTGTCGTCTGTTAAAAGAAGGGGAGAGGCCATGATAGCCTCTCCTCAGCTATTTAGACGAGTAATGACGCCGTTCGTTTACCGCGCGGCGCATCAATATTGTGTTAGAAAGTTGGGGCTAGTGGGCCGCTTCTTCGCCCTTTTGGCGCTCCTCCACGAGGGCGCGTAGCGCTTGCACCGCTTGGGATGTTTCCGGCGTGATGTGGTGGTTATCGCTTTTCGTGCCGTAGCGCAAGACAAAGAGCATGAGCACAATATCAAGGATGATGATAAGCGTTAAGATGAGCATTGGGTTTTTCCCCCTTTTCGCTATCCATAGATTGGTTATAGCGCTATTATAACAGACTTTGGGATGGCAGGGCAGTAGGGCACCGCTTACAATGATGGCCAAAACAGAACAGGAGGCGCGCGTTGCCTATTCACTACACGAGCGGCGACCCGTTGCTCACCCGCGCCCAGATGTTGGCTTTCGGTCACAACGCCCGCGGTCGCGCCGAACTTGGCCCGGTAGAGACGGCGCTCTTGCAACAACACCCGGCGGCCTTCAGCCGCTATACCCGCCTCTGCCGCTCTGGTCGCATCCCGACCGGGGGCTATTGGTTGTGGACGATGTCGCGGCCGCAGTTGGTCTTTTTGACCGTGCGGGCGTCGTCGGTGGGGGCGACGCGCCTACGTTATGTGCAGTCGGCTTTGTTGGCGCTGGCGCGGGACGCCCATTTGCACCGCATCGCTAGCCTCGCCATCGCCCCTTTGGGCAACGCTTACGAATGGCCGGAGATGTGGCCCATCATCGAGACGTGGTTTGGGCGCGCGCCCTATACGGTCATCGTTTATCGGCAATTGGTGGCCGGCCAAGCCACCGATGAGCCGCTGTAAAGGCACGGGGGAAAAGGCGATGTCTTGATTCACCTATATTCCCCATATTATGAAAGTCACCCTGCGCGATGGCTCTTACGTCATTGATTTTCCGTTCACGGCTTGGCCGTCGCGCGGCTAGCCCCCGCGGCATCAGGCGTCGGGGGGCGGCCAGGCTTTGGGCTGTGGCCACGATAGCCAAGCGCTATCCGTCGGTTTGTTGTAAGGCGTGAGGGCGACCAAGCGAGCATCGCGCCACGCACAAGCGCCCGACCGTATCATCTCGTCGAGCAGGGGCTGGATGAAGTCTTGGGGGTCTGCCCCGAAGCAATAATGAGCATAATCGCGATACCAGCCGCTAGAGAGCAAGTAGGTTTCGATTTGCGGGCGGGTCAAGCCATCGTAGAGCATCAAGGCGTAGGCGAAGATGCGTTTACAGGCGTGCCAGCCGATTTTTTGCGGGTCGCGGGCCCATTTTTCGTAGCGCTGGCGGGCGCGGGCGATGGCCTCGTAGGGCTTATCGGTGGGCGGCCCGTGGCCAGAGATGGATAAGGTCAGGCGGAGCGCGGCGAGGCGGTCGAGCGTGTCGAGCATGCGATAGATAGCCCCCACGCCCTCGCGGTAGATATTCAGCCACGCGACATCATCGGCGTGGTACACATCGCCGACGATGAGCGCGCCGCTATCGGGTTCGTAGAAGGAGATGTGCCCCAACGTATGGCCGGGCGTTTCTATCACTTGTAGCGTTATCTCGCCGCTAGAGAGGGTATCGCCCGCGCGGAGCATGCGGTCCACGCGATAGGGGGCGATAGCCTGCCCTAACCAACTCGCCCCGCAAGCGTCTTGGTCGCGGGCGTTGACCATGCGCCCTTCTAGATGATGGGCGGCGATGGGCAAGCCGTATTGGTGTTGCAGGACGTGGTTAGCCCCGGAATGGTCGGCGTGGTAGTGGGTGTTAGCCACCAACTGCAAGCGCGCGGGGGGCGCGCCCGCGGCAGATAATAACGCGAGCGTATCTTGTATGTCCGTGCCGAAGCCGCCGTCTATCACCAGCGGCGCTGGGCCGCCGATTAAGATAGTGTTGGCGCTGGGGAAAGTGCGTTGGAAGATGACCAACCACGGATGCGGGCGATGAATGGTCATGCGGGATTTGTCGCCTCCTATTCTGCGGCGGCTGCCACCGCTGGGCTGAGCTGTAGAGCTGCCCATTCTGCGGGCCAATCGAGAGCGGGTAGCGTCGCCCGCCCTTTCGCCAATTTGTGCAAGTACGATAAGCGCAAGAGCCACAAGGCATGCGCCACATCGGCTTCAGCGCGCAGGGAGAAGCTGACCCAACCGCTATGAGGGGCGAAACGGTGGGCGTGGGCTTGGTCTTCTGCCAGTAGGGCATCGCGCAGGTGCTTGGTGAAAGGGATGTCCAGCAGGCGGCCGCTGTGCACATGCCCGATTTCGATGGCGCGGGCCCCTAAATGCAGATGGAAGGCCACCGCGTCGAAGCGGTGCGGCGCGCTCTGCACGGCCGGCCAATCGCTGAGCGCGCGCCGAATGGGTTCTAGATAATGGGTCATGGGGATTGCCCCTTCGTCGGTGTTTGCCACTACTGTACAGATGCTTTGACGCGCCCCTATCCTTACTCGGTATAGCCGGCGATAGCGATAGCCTCTGGCCCGGTGTGTACGCCCAACACCGGCGATACAATGGTGATGAACAGCTCTGAAGGTTGGTAGTTTTCGCGGATGCGCTGGGCCATTTCTTCCGCTTCGGCGGGGGCGGCGTTGTGCAAGACGGCGACGTGTAGCGTTTTGCGCACGTCTATATTGCGGAAGAAGTCTTGATAAGTGGCTTCTAGCGCTTTGCCCCGCGTGCGGGCGCGTTGCCCCGCTTCGATGAGGCCGGTTTGGTGGTCTATGTAGATTTGCGGCTTGATGCTGAGCATGGTGCCCAAAAAGCGGGAAGCGGTGTTGATGCGCCCGCCTTTGTGCAGATACTCCAGCGTGTTGAGGGTGATGAAGAACTGCATATTTTGGCGGGCGGCGTCGGCGGCGGCTATCATCCCTTTGACGTCGGCGCCATTTTGGCGGGCGCGGGCCGCGGCCAGAACTTGGAAGCCTAAGCCCATCGAGGCGGATTTAGAATCGTATACGTGGACGGGGACATCTGTTAAATCGGCGGCCTGCTTGGCCGATTGGTATGTGCCGCTGATGGCGCTACTGATGGTGATGACCACAATTTCTTCTGCGCCATCTTTTTTGGCGGTCTCGTAAGCGGCCAAGAAGTCGCCCGGCGCGGGCTGGGATGTTTTGGGGTGGATGGGGTCGTTGGGCAGGCGTTGGTAAAAGGCCTCTGGGGTGATGTCCACTTTATCGCGCAGTTGTTCTTTGCCCCAAATGACGAATAGAGGCACAATGCGGATGTCGTATTGGGCGCGCAAATCCTCCGGCAAATCCGACGTGCTATCCGTAATGACAATAATTTTATGGCTCATCTTCAAAATATCCTTTTCATCAAATAAAGCATGATTGTAATCGTTCGGCGCGATTCTGCAAAGCGATAGCATAGCGAATATGCGCGCCCTCGCTAAAGATTACAATCTATCAACTTTTGTAAAAACTTATACCAATTTGGAACTTTGGGGGGCCATTTATCGTTTAATAGTTATAGACGACAAAAAAACGATGGGAGCGCGAAGATGGATGTCTTCATCGTCTTGCTGGTGTTAGCTTTTATGGGACTGTTTGTGATGATGTCTTTGCCATTGAACGATGGTGAGGATTTGGGGCCGGAAGATAGCCAGCCCATTCCGTCGGAGGTTGATTGAGGGCTGTTGGTATTCTGAGAGATGAGGTGTGGCGCTTAGCCGCCACTGTCGCCTTAAAAAAACGGCGTCCTAGAGGGGCGCCGTTTGCAATTAGTCTTCTGATTCCATCTCCAATAGGGCGCGTTTGCGGGCGATGCCCAAGCCGTAACCACCTAGCGCGCCATTTTCCCGCACCACCCGATGACAAGGGATGACCAAAGGCACGGGGTTATGGGCGCAAGCGTTGCCCACGGCGCGGGCCGCCTTGGGATGGCCGATGGCGGCGGCGATTTGGCTATAGGTGCGGGTTTGCCCGTAGGGGATGCGCCGCAATTCGTCTAGCACCCGTTGTTGGAAGGCCGTCACGCGGATGTCTAGCGGCAGGTCGAGGTGGGGTTGCCAACCGTTGAGATAAGCGAGGATAGCGCTAACCCAGCCGCCTAAGCCTTCGTCATCTTGTAGCAATTGCGCCGCGGGGTATTCTTCGCGCAGTTTATCGAACATGGGTTGGGCGCTGTCGTCGAGCCGCACGGAACAGACGCCGCGTTCGGTGGCGGCCACCATCAGGATGCCCAAAGGACATTCGGCCAGCGCATAGCGAATGTTCAACCCATCGCCCCCTTTGCGATAGAGCGAGGGCGTCATGCCCAAATGCGTATCGGCCCGTTCGTAGAGACGGCTGGTAGAGCCGTAACCCACTTCGTAGATGGCGTCGGTGATGGTATCGCCCGCTTTTAGGCGCGCTTTGAAGCGGGCGATGCGCTGGGCAGAGGTATAAGCGCGTGGAGAGACGCCGACGGCCGCTTTGAAGATGCGTTGCAGATAGGCCGGGCTAAAGCCGAAGTGCGCCCCCAAGCTCTCTAGCGTCAGCGGTTCGTCCAAGTGGTCTTGGATATAGGCGCAAATTCTTTGGGCTAGCTCGGCGCGAGGGTCTTCTAGGGTCGTCTGTGGCTTCACGGATATACCTTTCTGGTATGGCGAATTCCTTAAGTATTAGCATAGCGCAGTCGCCCGCGCTGTACACT
The DNA here is from genome assembly GCA_037441665.1 of Anaerolineaceae bacterium. Classification (GTDB taxonomy): domain Bacteria; phylum Chloroflexota; class Anaerolineae; order Aggregatilineales; family Phototrophicaceae; genus JBBIRQ01. The sequence continues at coordinate 140,893 of JBBIRQ010000010.1, forward strand.
CCGTTTTTTGCGCCGCATCAGCCGTTGGCGGCGCGCTCCAGCTCGGCGATGTCTATCTTCTTCATTTGGAGCATGGCGTTCATGGCGCGGGTAGCCCGTCGCGGGTCGGGATCGGTCATGAGTTGGCCCAATCGCTTGGGGATGATTTGCCACGAGATGCCGTATTTATCCTGCAACCAGCCGCATTGTTCGGCTTGGGGGACGGCGGATAGCGCCTCCCAAAGATAATCCACCTCTTCTTGAGAATCGCAATCCACATAAAAGGAATTCGCGCCGCTGAAGCTAAAATCGTGGGTGATGTCGCTATCTATAGCCATGAAGGTTTGCCCATGCAAGCGGAACGTGGCATGTTGGACACGGCGCGCGCCGCCCTTGTCGTCGTGTTCGAGGTGTTCGATGGCGGAATTGGGGAAGAGGGAGGTGTAAAACTGTAGCGCTTCTTGGGCTTTGCCGCTTTGGTCGCCGACGAACATTAAGAACGGGGCGATGCTTTGGGGCTTACCGTCGAGGTTCAATTGCCACGATACGCCGTAGGCATCTTGTAACCAGCCGAACTTTTGGCTGAACGGGTAGACATCGAGGGGCATAAACACTTTGCCGCCTTCCGCCAGCGCTTCCCAAAGGTCGTTGATTTGCGCTTCGGTCTCGTTATTCACGAAGAAGGAGATGGCAGGGGTGAAGCTCCAGACGGGGCCGCCATCGAGGGCCATAAAGCGCTGGCCGGCGAGGGTGAAGATGGCGTTGAGGATTTTGCCATCCATGCCGGCCAGCGGGCCATCGCTGTAGCCGCTGGGGTAATGTTGGATGCTATCTATATGGGCGTTGGAAAACAGCGAGGTATATAAGCGGATAGCGGAATGCGCTTGGTCGTGGAACCAGAGGAAGGGGACGATTTTTTGCATGGGGTTTTTTCCTTTTTTGAAATACGTCACCCCCATAGTAGACCAAATGTTCCATTTTTGCAAGCGTGACTTCATCGCGGGGGCGCGCTAGGGGGCTTAGGGGTTGGTGGGGGGCGTCGTACCGCTGAAGGTGGGCGGCGAGGGTAACCATGTCGCCAAGAATTGCACGCTATCCACCCAAGACCGTTCTACGGCCACTTCCCAATGCAGATGAGGGCCATTGCTCCGCCCGCTATTGCCGCTGACGCCGATAATTTGCCCGGCGCTGACGCTTTGCCCGCGGGTGACGTGTATCTGCGAGAGGTGGGCATAACCGGAGAAGATGCCGTAGCCGTGGTCAATCATCACATAGTCGCCGCGGATGTCTAGGCGGCCGGCGTAAGCGACGCGCCCGGCGCCCATCGCCACGACGGGCGTACCCACCGCCGCGCGCAAGTCCCAGCCGGTATGGCGCGTTTGGGTGGTCTGGTTGAGGGTGCGGAAGGCCCCGAAGGGCGAGGTTATCTCCGATTCGATGGGCAGGCGGAAGCCGTCCTCGCCCCACAACGCTTGCGGGGTGTAGGTGGATAAGATGCTATCGAGGCGGGCGTATTCGTTCCGTTCGAGTTCGGGGTCTAGCAAGTAGGCGCGGTCGGCGGGCACGTTGAATTCTTGGCGGATGAAGCCGCCGAGGGTCACTGGCACCTCACCGCTGAGCGCTACGCTTTGGCCATCGGCGCGGGTTACGGCGATGTCGAGGTTATAGACGCGCGGGCTTAAATCCATATCGGCCGTCAGCAAGCCATACCAGCCATCGGCGGCGCGGAAGAAGCTCACGGGGCGATTGAAGAAGCGCCCGCGGACGTTGGCAATATCGCCCCCCGATACATAAACCAAGCCCACGCCGCCTTGCTTGAGCTCTGAAAAGTAAAAGTCAGCGCTGATGCCTTGGTCGGCGATGGAGCTATACGGGGCGGGGCGCGGTGGTGGCGTGGGGCTAGTATCGGGCGTGGCCTCTTGGGCGAGCGCCAGCGAAGCGCCGAGGAGCGCCCAGATGAAGAGGATGAGTAGGCTATTGGCGGTCGTCCGCCATGATGCGACGCGCTTCATTTATGCCCCCCATGACCCCTGTTCACCGTTTAGGGCGGCGACTTCTGCGGTGTGCTGTTTTTCGTGGACGCCAAGCCCTTTAACCAATTGGGGCAGGGTTAAAAAGCCCCAGCCGCTGGGAAAAGGGGTATTGAATTGCTCGTCGGTAAAAGCCATGATGAGCGCTTTGATGCGGTCGCGGGTGGCTTCCCATTGGGCGAAGGCCTCTTCCGGGGTCAGGTGTCGGCGGGCTTCGCGTTGCTGTTGGTTAAAAGCCTCTACGGCGTCGGGCGCGGTGGGGATTTCCAGAGCCGAGCCGTTCAAGAAGGCTTCCACGGCTTGTAGGGTGATTTCTTCCCAAGCGCTGAGATGGGTGATGATGTCCTTGACGGTCCAGCCAGAGCGGGGATGGACGACCGCATCGGGCGGCGCGGCGCGCAAGATGGCCAGATGGGCGGCGTGGCGGTTATCCCAACCGCTGATGAGGTCTTGTTTGGCGGATAGGGTCATCAAAAAAGGTCCTCCTTTAGGGTACAGAGGTGGGCGATGGTGTGACGTCGGGCGTGGCTTCGGGCGTCGCCTCTAGCCTATCGAAGAGCGAAGCCACGTCAAATTCTACCGTATCGAGGATGGCTTGGAAAAAGGCTTCTTGTCCATCCATGGCGGCGAGCGGTTCGGCATAAGTATAAAAGATGAAGTTAACATCATCCACGTTGAGGCCGGCGAACCAGCCGCGGGTATCGGTCGTCGTGGGGCAATCTACGGCGGCGAATTGGGTGCCGCTGGCCGGCAGACCGCCGATAGTATAATCGTCGTATTGAAAATCTGTGCCCACGTTGCACCCCACTTCCAGCAGGACAATACGCAGATAGCGCAAGCCATCTATGTATAAATTCGGCTCGCGGGGTTGTAGGGGGTTGCTCCCCATCGTGGCCGGGAAGCCCCACAGCAGGACGATATAGCCGTCGCCGCCTTGGGGTAGCGGGCCGCCATAGACGGCGAAGGGCAAGACGCGCACCTCGCCAATATCCTCAAACACTAGCCCGTCATGGGCCGACCCCCAATTGTCGGGAAGGGTGATGCGGATAGGGGGCGGCAAGTCTTCGCCTTTGGTCAGCGGGTTGATGAGCAAGACCTCTGGCGTGGCTTCGGGTGTGGTTTCGGGCGGGGGCGTGGGCGATTGGGCGGCGCTGGCGGCGACCACAGCCCACAGCAGTAAGCCCACAAGGCAGAGGCGCATAGGCGAGCCTTTCTAAAAGTTGGACGTCATCGCTCCCTATTATGTATAGAGTGCGGGATTTGGGAAAGTGGCAGTTGGGGGAGCGTTGGCGGGTCGTCGGCGAAAAGGGCGCGCCGAACAGGGGAGCGTTCGGCGCGTTCATCAAGGAGGGAGACAAGCATCAACACGTTGCGCGGCGCTCGCGCGCTGAGCATGCTGACGCATTGCGCGGATGGGTTACTAAAGGGGTTTCCGTTACCGTTACACCCCGTTTGCTCTATGGATACCCCTTTAGCGACATCCCTATATTCAGAATATATTGAACGTTCTGAATGTTATAATCAGTATAAAGCGTTAGCCGCCCGCTGGCAAGCGAGTCTCATCAAGCTTTAAGGGCGGCTGAGGGGGCTATCAGCCCTTCACCGAGCCAAGCGTCAGCCCTTTGACGATGTAGCGCTGGGCGAAGATGGCGAAGAACAACATGGGCGCAATGGCGATGAGGGAAGCGGCGGCGATTTCTCCCCAGCGCACGGCCGCATAGCCGCGGAAGCTGGCGACCGCTACGGTAATCGTCTCTGCTTTGGAAAAGGTGAGCGCTAGGGCGATGGTTAATTCGTTCCAAATCCAAATCGCGGTGAGGATGGCGGTAGCGGCGAGGCCGGGGGTGGTGATGGGCAGATAGACGCGCCACAAGGCCCCCAGATAACCGCATCCGTCGATGCGCGCCGCGTCGTCTAGCTCGGCGGGCACCTCGCGGAAGAAACTACGGATGAGCCAGATGGCGAAGGGCAAAGAATGCACCTGATAAGCCAGCGCTAAACCGAGGTGGGTATCATATAAGCCGACCTGCTGATAGAGCGCATAAATGGGGATGATGAATAGAAATTCGGGCAACATATAAGCGATGAGCAACCACGCGCCGAACAACGCCTGCCCCCGAAAGCGGAAGCGGTGGATGGCGTAAGCGGCTAAGATGGCGACGCCCATAGCGATGCCCACCCCCAAGACAGTGACAAGAACGGTGTTGCCGATAGCTTCCATGAAGGCTTTATTCGTCAGCACCGCTTGGAAGTGGTCGGGGATGGGCTGGAAAAGCCATTTAGGGGGGATAGCGAAAGCGTCGCGCTGATTTTTGAGGGCGATATTGGCTATCCAATAGATGGGAAATAGGGTTAGCAAGATGGCGATGAGAGCGATGAGATAATGGGCGGACGTTTCTAGGAAATCGCGCAGGGTACGCATCGGCTTAATCCTCTGTCTCGCGGTCGAAGCGCAGATAGACGAGGCACAGGGCCAAAATCATCGCCGAGAAGATGACCATCAGCGTCATGCCTTTACTCATCTGTTGAACGCCGAAGGCGGTGCGGTAGGCTAGCGTCTGCATCACATCGGTATTAACGCCGCCGCTGACCGTGCCAAAGACGATGTCGAAGACTTTTAGGGTGTCTATGGTGCGGAAGATGAGCACCGTGAATAAGACCGGGCGCAAAAGCGGCAATTTGATACGGTAGAAGATTTGCCAACGGTTCGCGCCGTCGACTTGGGCGGCTTCGATAGGCTCCTTGGGTAGGCTTTGTAGCCCGGCCAAGATGATGATGAAGCCAAAGGCCGTCTGCCACCAGACATCAATACCGATGATAGTAGGCATGGCCGTTTGGCTCGTCCCCAAAAAGGGGAAGGGGGCGACGCCCACCAAGCCGAGCAGATAATTGACGATGCCTAAGAGCGGGTCGAGCAGGATTTTAGACATCAGCGCGACGATGATACCGGATACCATCAACGGGGTGAGTAAGAGGGTGCGAATGACGCTGACGCCGAAGCGTAGGCGATTGACCACCACCGCCAGCGCCAAGCCTAAGCCTAATTCGATAGTGGTAGCGAATACGGCGAAAAAGACCGTCTGCCCCAGCACGGCCCAAAATTCGGCGCTACGAAAGGTGTTGATGTAATTATCTAGCCCCACGAAATCCATACGGTTGCCCCAATTCCAATTGAAGAAGCTGAGCGCGATAGAATAGAGCGTGGGGTAAAGCGTGGTGATGCCCAAGATGACCAGCGCAGGGGCTAAAAAGTAAGCGTGGGCGTGTCGCATGATGGCGTCCTTTGGTTAGGGGCCTATCCCCACGTGGGGATAGGCCCGCGGATAAAGCCTTAGCCGCCGCTGGCCGCCACCAGCGCTTCGATTTGCTCTTGGGCGATTTGCGCCGCCTCGGCTGGGTCCATGCCGCCATAGATATTCTGGATGACATCAACGATAGCGAGCGCGTATTCCGCCCAACCCTCGCGGAAGACGACCGTGGTTTTAGAGGTTTGCATCACCTCTTGCACGGTGGCGACATATTCGGGGTTGAGCGCGGCGGTGTAATCGGGGTTGCTCCACGTGGATAAGCGCGCCGCGCCGCCGTGGAAACGGCCGATGACGGGGTCTATGGTTTTGCTGGTCATCCATTGGATGAAGAACCAGCCCGCTTCAGGATTGGGGGCATTGGCGGGTATGCCCAAGCCCCACATCCAATGCCCGGTGCGCGATTCGCCACCATCCACGGCGGGGGGTAGCGGGGCATAGCCCACTTTGCCGGCCACGGCGGACGCGGCGGGGTCTTCAAAGCCGGGGCCGAAGAGGCTGGCATCTACGAAGAAGGCGGCGCGCCCTTGTTGGAACAGCAAGCTGGCATCGGGCCAATCGAGCGCTTGGATGTTAATGGGGCCGGCCTGCATCAGGGCGGCGTAATCGGCCAAGCCTTGTACGATGCGCTCATCGGTCAGGCGTGGGGCGCTCCAATCGCCGTCAAACCACACGTTGCCGGGCATGAGCACGGCTTCATCGCCAAAGCGGTTGAAGACCATGCCGGTGACGGTATCCATGATGGTATGGGAACGGATGCCGCGCATGACCGCGCCGGCCACCGTGCCGCCGCTATCAGCGCTGACTTTTTGGGCGGCGGCCGCCAATTCGTCCATGGTCTGGGGCACTTGCCCGCCCAGATATTGGTCTACAAGGTCTTTGTTGTAGAACAGGATGTAGGCTTCAAAAGAGACGGGGATGCCATAATTCTCTTTGACTTCGGCATCTGGGGGGTATTCTGTGGCCACCAAAAAGCCGGCCGGGAAGTCGGCCAAATCGTAGTCGGGGCTGGTCATGGTGGGGTCTTGGAGATAGGGCGTCAACGATTTGACGAGTCCATTAGAATATTGGGTGAAGGCGGTGCTATCCATCGGCTGGAAGTAGACATCGGCCACGCCCTCGCTGGCGCGCAGAGCTAGCTCCATGCGGTCGAAGTAGAGATTCTCGGCCATGGCGTCAATGGTCACGGTGATGCCCGTCTCGGCGGTGAATTGGTCTACGACGCTACGGATGCCATCGGTGACGGGATGTTCAGAGATGATGAGGGTGATTTCGCTTCCGTCGAAGCGCTTCCAGTCGAAGGCGTCTTGGGCGCTGAGGCTCATCCCACCCATGACGAATAACAATAAGCAACAAACGAGTATTTTTTTCATCGGTATTAACCTCCCTCTAAAAATAAAAAGCGAAAAGAAAAGGGCATTTAAGGGCGTTTTTATTCAATAAAGCCTCTCTTTCAGTTGGGCCAATCTCCATATTTGGCGCGGATGCGCGCTTGGAGGTCGGCGATGAATGCATCAGTTATCACCGCTTCGTGGGCGATGCTATACCATAGGCCGGCCTCGTGGACGAAGGTAGAAAAATTGCGTAAAGCGTGGGCGACATCATCCCATGTGATGCCCATCGCTTCGGGGCGGATGTCTACGCCGACGTGGTGGATAGCGTCGAGCATCTCTTGGGCTTTATCGTCGTGCAACATCGAGCCGACGACGATACCCAAACAGACGGGTTGCCCGTGGATGAACTTTTTGCCGGTGTAATATTCCAGCGCGTAAAAGAGGAAATGGTCTGTGCCTTCGATATGGCGGGGATTCCAGCCGGCGTTATGGAAGGTGGCGCCGCCCCAACGGTTGGCGTTCATCAGGGTGCGGATGCCTTCTTCGGTGACATCGCGGATGTCGTCCAACTTGGCCATGACGCTTTGCAAGACGCTTTGGGCTTGGTTTACAAGGCGCTGGTCGTAGGGCCATTTGGCTTCGGTTTTGCCGCGTTGGTGGGCCAGCCGCCAATCGGCATGGGCGGTGTGGTAGCAGAAGATCTCGCAGACGCCGCTACGGTTGAGCTGGGGCGGCGCGGCTTGGATGACGTCGAAATCCACATAGACGGCTTGGGGGACGACATAGCCGAGATAGCGCACTTTACCGCCGTAACGCAAGCCGGCGCGATGCCCGAAAGCGGCGTTCACGGTCATGCTGGTGGGGACTTGGAACAGGGGCGCGCGGGTGCGCCACGCGAAATATTTAGCGGTATCTATGGCTTGTCCGCCGCCCAGCCCGATGATGGATTGGAAAGGGGGCAAGGTGGGTAGCAAAGCTTCGAGCTGGTCGCCGTCAATGGTGTTGACGAAGTGGACGCCGCTGAGGTGGGCGTCGAAGTGGTGGGAAAAGCGTTCCCAAAGGTCTTCCATCGTCACCACGAGGTAGGGCCAGTGGGCGATGTTGGGCAGTTCAGCGATGAGGTTACGTCCAAAGATAGTGGTGAAGGTTTGTTCCGTGAAGGTGTGGTCCATGGCAGTATCTTCAGTGATATAGAAGTTCGGATAATGGGGGATTATAGCGCGTTTTTGTAAAAAATGAAAGCGTTTACATAATGAACAAGCTATAGCCCGCGCCGTGGCTGGTCGGCTCGGCGGCGCGGGCCGCAGGGTTGGGGCGCGCTAGCCAAAAACGAACAAAAATCCGAACAAATGTTCAGCAGTGAATAGAAAATTTGTGCTATTATGGGCGTGGATTGCACGTTAACAAGGGCTGTGCCCCCATAACTGCCCGCCCCCACACCACATCACTAACCGCGTGTGGCCCGGTTGTGGCAGACGCCATTATCCCTAAACGAAGGGAGCAGAACGCATGTTGACTACTGTTAAGACCATAAACGCCAAAGAAGGGCGCGTCGGGGGGTATCTGGTTGTTTGGGGAGATGCCCACCAGCGCGACTTAGAGGGCGAATACTTCACGCCGTCTACGGACCTCGGCCTCGATTGGTACGACCGCCGCCCGGTGCTCTATCATCACGGACTCGATGGCGAGCTAAAGGCGGCCGTCATCGGGGTGATAGAGCGCCTAGAAGCCGATGCGACCGGCCTATGGGCGGAAGCGCAATTGGATTTGCGCCAACGCTACGTGCGCGCCATCCAAGCGCTGGTGGATAAGGGCTTGCTGAGTTGGTCGTCGGGCAGTTTGCCGCATTTGGTGGCGGTGGCCAGCGATGGCCATATCCAACGCTGGCCGATTATCGAAGCCAGCCTGACCCCCACCCCCGCCGAGCCGCGACATACCGATGTCCGCACCATCAAGAGCGCCTATGCCGCGTTGGGTTTGGATACCGCGCGCCTAGACGCCCCCGCCGAGGAAGCTATTCACGTTAAGGAGAAAGGACCTGCCATGACTGATGAGCGCTTAGCGCCCCCCCGCAAACGTTTACCCCTCGCCGACCCGGCAGAAGCGATGCCTATCGCGGTGGGAAGCCCCTACGATAGCCTGAGCGCCGATGATTTGCTCCACGGCTATATGCTCCTGCGGGCGACCAAGGGCTTTCAAGGCGTCAGCGAGCGCTTCGCCCGCGCGCTCACCCACAAAGTCCAAAAAGCCGGCCTGACCGCCATCAAGGCGGATGAGCTGAATTACAGCACCCAAACCGGCTACGGCGATGAATGGGTGCCGGAGCTATGGAGCGCGCAAATTTGGCGTAAGGCCCGCCAAGATAACGTCGTTTTGCCGCTGTTCCAAGCTATCGAGATGCCCTCCAACCCGTTTGAGCTACCCATAGAAGGCACAGACCCCACCGTGCATTATGTGCCGGAAACCAGCGATGAAGACCAGCTCACGCTAGGGGCGGGTAATGCTATCCCCGCTAGCAAGGTAGGGAGCGCGAAAGTGACCTTGTCGGCTAAGAAGCTGGCGTTGCGCGTGGGTTTTAGCGCCGAGCTGGTGGAAGACGCCATTCTGCCGGTGCTGAACATCTACCGCGAGCAGGCCGTACGGGCCATCGCCGATACGATGGACTTCATCTTGCTGAACGGCGATAGCGAGACGGGCGCGACGGGCAACATCAATAGCGACCACACCGCGCCGCCAGCCACCGCCCGTTACTTGGCTTTCGATGGGTTACGCAAGTTGCCGCTGGTGACCAACACGGCCAACCGCGTAGATATGGGCAATGCTGCGCCCACGCTGGCCAAACTGCGCGAGGCGCGCTTTAAGATGGCCACGCCTTACGCCGCCCGCCCGTCAGATTTGGCGTGGATTGTGGATGGCAAAACCTATGCCAAATTGTTGAGCCTGAGCGAATTTTTGACGATGGATAAGGCCGGCCCGCTGGCTACCGCGCTCACCGGGCAAATCGGCTTCATAGATGGTATCCCGGTCTTCGTCAGCGCCGAGATGCCAGAGACCGAAGCAGATGGCAAGGTGGGGGGCGGCACGAACGACCGCGGCACCGCGTTATGCGTCTATCGTCCGGGCTGGTATGTGGGCTATCGTCGCCGTATCGCGGTGAGCGTGGATTATTTGCCCTATTACGATAGCTACCAATTGACGGCCACCGTGCGTTTGGGTTTCGTCAACATCGGCGACGACGTGGCCAGCGTCCTCTATAACGCGGCCGTGTAGTTTTGGGCGCGGGGATAGCCGCCCAAATGGCTATCCCCGTTTTGTCAACATTTGTGGTATAATCACGTTAAGCTTTAGATTCAGGTATTGATGGACGAAATTCGGCTTCATGCCGTGTAATCCCAAATGGTTGATTCTATATCCATCAGTATCTCATCAAAGTCAGGGAGAGAAGCCGTTATAAAGGTCATCTCTGCCAAGTGATTCCGCCATCGGATGTCGTCCAACCCGGCGGCGCTTCGGGATTGCAGGAGCTGGGCGAGGCTTTGGGGGCGGGGGAATGGTTGGGGATTGGCTTGGTCTCTATCGCGGCGGCGGCCACCGCGCGCGGGGATTGAGGGGTGAGGGGGATTGGCGATGTCAAGGACGCCCTCGCGCCGCCTGACCTATTGCCGAAAATTTAAGAGAGTGTTATAAAAAAGGCCTCCAATGAAATGGGGGATAACCAAATCTTAAATAAAGCTTTGCTCTAAAAGGATAGATTTATATGAAAAAGCTGGTTTTGTGCGTTGCGCTAATCGTTTTGGTTGGTGTACAGTGGGCGTCGGCCCAAGAGATGAAAACCGAAATCGGCCCCGGCGAAGGCGAAGTATCTATCGTCGCGTGGGCGGGGTATATCGAACGCGGCGAAACAGACCCCAACTTCGATTGGGTGACGGACTTTGAAGAAGCCACCGGTTGTAAAGTGACCGTCAAGACGGCGGCGACTTCTGATGAGATGGTGGCCTTGATGAACGAAGGCAACTTCGACCTTGTGACCGCCAGCGGCGACGCCAGTTTGCGGCTCATCTATGGTGGGCGCGTGCAACCTATCAACCTCGACCTCATCCCCAGCTGGTCTACGGTGGATGAGCGTTTGCAAAACGCGCCGTGGCATACGGTGGATACCGACGGCGACGGCACAGCGGAGCATTACGGCGTGCCCTACCAATGGGGCGCTAATGTCCTGATGTACAATACCGAAGTGTTCGGCGACGAACCGCCCACCAGTTGGAACGTGGTCTTCGAGGAAATGACCCTGCCCGATGGCGAATCTAACGTCGGGCGGGTGCAAGCCTATGATGGGCCCATTTATGTAGCGGATGCGGCGCTGTATTTGATGTACCATAACCCCGAATTGGGCATCACGGATCCCTATTCGCTAGACCGCGACCAATTTAACGCCGCGCTCGATTTGCTCCGCCAGCAACGCGAACTCGTGGGGCGCTATTGGCACGATGCCTTCATCCAGATTGACGACTTCACGAACGAAGGCGTGGCGGCGTCTAGCTCGTGGCCGTTCCAAGTGAACTTGTTGAAGGCCAGCGGCCAGCCCATTGATAGCGTCATCCCCATAGAAGGGGCGACCGGCTGGGCGGATACCACCATGATGCACGTCAATAGCCAGCATCCGAATTGTGCCTATATGTGGCTGGAACATTCGCTGAATCTGAATTTGCAAGGCGACCTCGCGGCGTGGTTCGGTAGCGTGCCGTCCGTGCCCGCCGCCTGCGAAGGCAACGAGCTATTAGGCGAGGATGGTTGCGAGACCAACGGCTTCAATAACTTTGATAAGATTTTGTTCTGGCGCACCCCCACTGCCGAATGCCAAGATGGCCGTGGCGATATTTGCGTGCCCTATTATGAATGGGTGTCGCAGTATATCGGCGTCATCGGCGGGCGTTAAGGGCCCCACAATCCGCACCAGACCGAGAACAAGGGTCGCTTAAATCCATTTGTGAAGCCACAAGGGGTTTAGGCCCCTTGTTCGGGTTATGTCCATCCTAAATAGAGGTTCATCCGAGGAATGCTTATGCAACACTACAAACATTGGATTAATGGCGCATGGGTAGATAGCAAAGATGGCGCGCGCCGCAAAATCGAAAACCCGGCCACTAACGACATCATCGCCGAAGTGGCCGAAGGCGGCGCGGCCGATATAGACGCCGCGGTGCAGACGGCCCATACCGCCTTCTATGACGGGCGCTGGTCGAAGCTGACCCCCGCCGAGCGCTCGCTAGCCTTGTGGCGCTTGGCGGAATTATTGGCGCAGAAGCAAGAGGACTTCGCCCGCGCCGAATCGGAAAATACGGGCAAGCCCTATGGCATCGTCAGCTTGGGGGCGGATTTGCCCTTTGGCGTGGATAATTTGCGCTTCTTCGCCGCCGCGGCCCGCGATACCCACGGGTATAGCGCTGGCGAATATGCCAAAGGCTTCACCTCCATCTATCGTCGCGAGCCGGTCGGCGTGGTGGGGCAGATTGCGCCGTGGAATTACCCCTTGCTGATGGCCATCTGGAAGTTGGGGCCGGCCCTCGCGGCGGGGTGCACGGTCGTGCTAAAGCCAGCCCCGACGACGCCCATCACCGCTTTGATGTTGGGCGAACTGACGCAAGCGGCCGGCATCCCCGATGGGGTGGTGAATGTCGTGGCGGGCGGCAACGACGCCGGCCAAGCGTTGGTTGAACATCCGCTCGTCCGCATGGTCAGCCTGACGGGGTCTACCAACACCGGCAAGAAAATTATGCAGACGGCCGCAGCCACCCTCAAACGGGTGCATCTGGAACTGGGGGGCAAAGCGCCTTTTATCGTCTTCGACGATGCCGATATAGAAGCGGTGGCCGCTGGCGCGATGATTGGCGCGGCCTTCAACACCGGCCAAGATTGCACCGCCGCCACCCGTGTTTACGTCCACGAGAGCCAATTCAACAATGCCACCGAAGCTATCGTAGAGGCGATGCGAAGCGTGAAAATCGGCCTGCCCTTTGAAGATGAGGTCTTCATGGGGCCGCTCATCAGCCAAACCCAGCGCGAGCGGGTGCAAGGCTTCGTGGAACGGGCGAAGGCGGCCGGCGTCAAGGTGTTGACCGGCGGGGGTGTGCCCAAAGGCTTTGATAAGGGCTACTATTACGAGCCAACGGTCATCACCGGCGCGGACCAAAAATCGGAAATCATCCAGAGCGAGGTGTTCGGCCCGGTGTTGACTATCAACACCTTCAAGGACGAGCGCCAAGCTATCGAGCTCGGTAACGATGTGCTGTATGGGCTGGCGGCTTCGGTGTGGACAAAAGATGTCGGGCGGGCGATGCGCCTTGCTAGTGAATTGGAATTCGGCACGGTATGGGTCAATGATCATATCCCGCTAGCGTCGGAGACGCCCCACGGCGGCTTTAAGCAATCCGGCTTCGGCAAGGATTTATCGGCCGAAGCGGTGGGCGATTATAAAATTACCAAACATGTGATGATTAAACAGGCATAATTCGGTCAGCGCCTGTATAGGGGGCGCGCCACAGAGCGCCAGCCCGTTGCGCCGATAGATAGATGGATACCACTATGGGAACAACAGAACAGAATCGCCCGATTGCGATACGTTTTAGCGGTGTGTCGCGGGTGTTTGGCGAGGTGCGGGCGGTGGATAACCTCGACCTTGTGGTTTATGATGGCGAATTTTTCACGCTGTTGGGGCCATCGGGGAGCGGCAAGACCACCTGTCTACGCTTGATTGCCGGCTTCGAGCAACCGACCAGCGGGAGCATCCAACTGTACGGGCGGGAGCTGGCCGGCGTGCCCCCCTACGACCGCGACGTGAATACCGTCTTCCAAGATTACGCCCTGTTCCCGCATATGAACGTTGAGCAGAATATCGCTTATGGGCTGATGGTGCGGAAAGTGCCCAAAGCGGAGCGCGATAAGCGGGTGGCGGAAATGCTGGAGTTGGTGCGCTTGCCGGGGATGGGGCATCGCAAGCCCTCGCAACTATCCGGCGGGCAAAGGCAGAGGGTGGCGCTGGCGCGGGCGCTGGTCAACCAGCCGCGCGTGCTCTTGCTGGATGAGCCGCTGGGCGCGCTCGATTTGAAGTTGCGCCAAGAGATGCAGATAGAGCTAAAAGCCATTCAAGAGCGCGTGGGCATCACCTTCATCTTCGTCACCCACGACCAAGAAGAAGCCCTGACGATGAGCGACCGCATCGCCGTATTCAACCATGGCAAAATCGAGCAAGTGGGGTCGCCATCAGAGATTTACGAAAACCCTGCGACGTCGTTCGTGGCCGGCTTTGTGGGCACGTCTAACATCATCAGCGGCGAGCTGGCGGAGCGGCTGACGGGTACGCCGTCGAGCTTCGCTATCCGCCCGGAAAAAATCCACATGGTGCGCTCTGCCGATGCCTTGCCCGGCGATAAATGCGTGGCGGTGGGCACGGTGCGCGATGTCATCTATTTGGGGATGAACACGCGCTATGTGGTGGCCTTGGATGACGGGGGCGAGGTGACCGTCGTACAACAGAATCTTGAAGCCAATTCTCTAGATGTGGCCGCCACCCGCGGCCAGCAAGTGACGCTGGTTTGGGAGCGCGCCAACAATCGCCCGCTACAGGAGACGGTATGAGCGCTATACCCCAACCGCCGCAGACCTTTTGGCGGCGTGTATCCACCTTTTTTTACCGACGCCCGCGCCTAGCGCTGGGTTTGATGCTGGCTTTGCCGCTCTTTTGGCTGGGGGTGATGTATGTTGGGGCCTTGCTGGCGATGCTCGTACAGAGCTTTTTCTCGCTCGATGGCTTCACCGGGCAGGTGGTGCGGGAATTCACCCTGAGCACTTATAACGAACTCCTACAGCCGGCTAATACCGACATCATCCTACGCACGGTGTTGATGGCCGCGGCCGTCACGGTGACCTGCGCGCTCATCGCTTTTCCGCTGGCCTATTATATGGCGCGTTATGCGGGTCGGCGGGCGCGGGGCATCCTCTATCTGGCGGTGCTCTTGCCGCTGTGGTCGAGCTATTTAGTGCGCGTCTACACGTGGAAAATCATCCTCGCGCAGGAGGGCATCGTCACGTGGGTGTTCGAGCTATTGGGGCTGAAGTGGCTGTTGGATGGGGTGTTGTCCTTGCCGGTGATTGGCGGGCGCTCGTTATCGTTTTCATTTTTGGGCATGTTCATCGTCTTTGTCTATATTTGGTTGCCCTATATGATATTGCCCATCAACGCGGCCCTAGAGCGCGTGCCCAAATCGCTGATAGAAGCGTCTGGGGATTTGGGGGCGCGCCCCACTTATACGTTCCGCCGCGTGATTTTGCCGCTGGCCTTCCCCGGCGTGGTGGCGGGGTCTATCTTCACCTTCTCCCTGACCTTGGGCGATTATATCATCCCGAATGTCATCGGCAATTCGAGCTTTTTCATCGGCCCTGTGGTGCTGACGCAACAAGGGACAGCGGGCAATATCCCGTTGGCCGCCGCCTTCACCATGGTGCCCATCGTCATCATGGGCATCTATTTGACCGTGGCGCGGCGTTTGGGCGCGTTTGAAGCGCTATGACGAAGGGGGAGACGATGGTGACGACGCGACTAGACCCTAACTTGCCGCGGGCTTCGGTGCCTTTGCGTATGGGCGCGGGGTGCGCGCTATTCTTCTTGCATTTTCCGCTATTCATCATCATTCTTTACGCTTTTACCACCGAAGAAGCGTCTTTCCGTTTTCCGCCGCCGGGGCTGACGACCCAATGGATAGGCGCGTTATTCAACCGTAGTGATTTTTGGCAGGCCTTCGGCTTATCGTTACAGGTGGCGGCCATCGCTACGGTCCTCGCGCTGGTGTTGGGCACGGTGACGGCGCTGGCCTTGTATCGTAGCCAATTCTTCGGGCGGGAGGCCTTTTCGCTCCTCGTGATATTGCCCATCGCCCTACCGGGCATCGTGACGGGCATTGCCTTACGCTCGGCCATCAGCTTATTGGGCGTAGATTTCACCACATGGACGATTATTATTGGGCATGCCACCTTCTGCATCGTGACCGTTTATAATAACGTCATCGCCCGTCTGCGGCGCACGGCCTATTCACAAATCGAAGCTTCGATGGATTTAGGCGCATCCACGTTGCAGACCTTCCGCTATATCATCCTGCCGAATATCGCCACCGCCCTACTGGCGGGTGGGATGCTGGCCTTCGCGTTGTCTTTCGATGAAGTGATTGTCACCACCTTCACGGCGGGCCAGCAACAGACCCTGCCTATCTGGATTTTCAGCCAATTGACGCGCCCGCGTGACCGCCCGGTGACCAACGTTGCGGCGCTCTTCGTCATCGCTGTGACCTTTATCCCTATCATCCTCGCCTATCGCTTTACGCTCGATACCACCGAGACGGCCTGAGATTGGGGACGCGGGAAAACGAACAGGGCGGCTTCGGAGGAGGGGCCGCCCTGCACACACAGGAAGATGATAAGGGTAAATGGCTCGTCTATAGCCCTAGTGTGTTCAATTCGGTATCGAGAAATTCGCATTCGACTTGGGCGGCACGGATATACGCGCGGCCTAGGTTTTTGTCGCCGCCGGCTAGACGGGTGAGGCCCGTTTGTAGGTCGGTGAGCGCCGCCATCAGGTAAAAGTGGGCGTTTTTGGCGGCGGGCGGGCAGGCGACTTGTTCAACCATGGTACGCGCTAGCTCTAAGTCGGCGATGAGCGCCCCTAGCTGGTGCATCTTCCAATTTTGGGGCGGCTCGGCAATCATCGCCAGATAGGTTGCCGCCAAGCGTTGCGCCGAGGACCACCACAAGGCGGGCGAGGTCGGGGCCGGAGCGCTAGGAGAGGGGTAAGATAGTTCGATTACGCGCATGAAGAAACCCTTTGCTGTATACCGTCTTTTTAGCAGTATACCCCCAAAAAATGGACGAAAAATAAAGGGATATATTTTTTTAATCAATTATTTACGCTTTTAGGGACGCCACGTTGGGTAGGCTTCCGCCGAGGGGGTGTAGGTCAAGCGGCGCACGTTGCCGCCATCGGCATCCATGATGTACAAATCGGCCGCGCCGCTCCGCTGGCTGATGAAGGCGATACGCCGCCCATCGGGCGACCATGCGGGCTGGTCGTCCCATGCGCGATGCTGGGTGAGGTTTCGGGGGGGGTGTGGGCGTCGGCGCGGAAGATGTCG
>JBBIRQ010000011.1:0-145885 GCA_037441665.1 Anaerolineaceae bacterium
ATACACGGCTTCTTCATCATATGCTTCTTCATCATCGCCCTCATCGGATACAGCTTGAGAGAGCCAAGCGGGTTGGTCGTCGGCTTCGGCATCCCACGCGATGGCGGCCTCTTCGTCCTCGTCGTCAGCATCGGATACAGCTTGAGAGAGCCAAGCGGGTTGGTCGTCGGTTTCGGCGTCCCACGCGATGGCGGCCTCTTCGTCCTCGTCGCTCAACCATTGTGGTTTAGGTTCGCCGAAAGCGTCTTCCTCTGGCAAGTCGTCCTCTTCGCTCAACCATTCGGCTTGCGCTTCGGATTCATCCTCATCAAACTCAGCGCTTGCGCTCAACCAACTGGGTTGTTCGTCATCCACGCTAGCCTCTGATTCATCTTCCATCGCGCTGACGGCGCTCAACCAGTCGGGGATTTCATCCGCCGCGTCTTCGGCATCTTCGGTTTCGGCAGTCCATGCTTCGCTAGCGGACGGCGCTTCTTCTTCCCAAGCGAAGGCATCTTCTTCTGTTTCTTCTTCTTCTGTGAGCGTATCGGGCAAGGCTTCGCTCAACCAGTCGGGCATCGCCTCCGCCTCTGCCGAATCCTCTTGAGAGAGCCAAGCGGGTTGGTCGTCCCCATCCCCAAGACGGTTTAATACAGAAGGCATGTTAGGTTCAGCGGTTTCTTCCTCTAACGCATTGAGCCACGAGGGCAATTCATCGTCTTCTTTGCGCCCTTCTCCCATCCAATCGCGCTCAAAGCGGCTTTCGGGGTCTTCTTCATTCCAATCATCGGGGATATTGGCCATGCTCGCTTGCCCTTCGCTCGTCCACGCGCTCTTGACTTCGCCCGTGTCTTCTTCATCATCAAACGCAATCCCCGCTGATCTGGCCCACGCTAGCGGGTCTTCCTGCGGGACGAATATATCTTCATCTTCTTCATCTGCGATGATTGCATCGCCCTCATCGTCTACATCGGCGAACAGGTCAATGGGGGCTTGTTGGGGTTCGCCCTCGTCGTCTACGTCCGCGAACAAGTCAACGGGTGCTTGTTGGGGTTCGCCCTCATCGTCTACATCGGCGAACAGGTCAACGGGTGCTTGTTGGGGTTCGCCTTCGTCGTCTATATCGCCGAACAGGTTTATAGATGGCGTTTCTTCTTCTTCTAATTCGTCTTCCCATTCCAGCGTTAGGTTTTCGGCCAGTTCTTCGGGGCTATCGTCTGCTAACCATGCTACGGCTTCTTGGTCTAGGAGCCTTTCTATATCTTCGTCGCCTTCTTCAATGGCGGCCAATATCGCTTGGTCTTCTTCATCCCAATTGGGTTCATCTTGCGCGCCGAGCAATTCCCCAGTAGAGCTAGAGCCGCTGGCCATATCCTCAAACGCTATCATTTCCTCTAGCAAGGTATCGTCGGCCAGCCAATCCGTGCTCTCTTTGGCGGGGGCGGGCGGCGGCGTTTGGGGCGCGTCTAGCACCGCGTCGCTTTCGTCATCATCATCTAGCCCCAGCCACGCCAACGAGTCGGTAGGGGGGACAAATTCATCATCTACAGCGCTTTCTTCGGCCAGTGGCGCGGAATCATCAGCTTCTATCTCGATGCCCGCGCTTCGCGCCCATGCCAGCGGGTCTACATCCCTAGAAGAAACGGCGACGTCTTCATCTTCAATATCGCTGAAATCGGCCACCGCGTCGTTATCTTCATCGCCGAATTCGATGCCGGCGTCGCGCGCCCATGCCAGCGGGTCGGCGGTGTCGCTGGCGGGGACAAAATCTTCATCTCCTGTATCGCGCGCCCAAGCCATGGGGTCTTCGTCTTCGTCGTCTTCTAGCTGTTGTAGCAAGTCGGTTAGCCCGGTGGATGTGGGGGGCGTTTCGGGTTGGTCGTCCGTCAGTTCTTGCAAGAAATCGGTTAGGCCGGTGCTGGCTTCCGCTTCTGCTCGACTTTTGCGCGCGTCGGGGAAGTCCATTTCGCCATCTTCAAAGATATTATCGAGCGAGCCGGTTTGCACCTCTTTCAACCACGAGCCATCTTCTTCCTCCTCATCCAAGGCGCGGAGCAAGCCCGTAAGCCCTGTAGAGGCGCGGGGTGCATCGTCTAGCTTGGGTTCTGCGGGGGGGGGCGGCAGGTCGTCTAAATCGAGGTCGGCGAATAGGTCGGCGTCATCGGCGGCGGTTTGCACGGTGCGGCCGGCGTCTTGGGCATCGCGCGCCCCTTCCCAGTCATCGGGCAATAAATCGCTCAGGTCATCGGTGATCTTTTTGGCGGGCGGCGCGGTTTCTAGCGGCTCTATCTCCTCCATCCAATTTGTATCATCGGCGACATCGTCGCTCAAGTCGCTATCAATGTTAGATAACCAATCCGGCTGGCTTTGGACCGTTTTAGCCGCGACCACGCGCTTATAGTCCAGTTCTTCTAGGGCTATCACGTGGTCATCTACGGCTTTGCCGGTCGCCAGTTCATAAGCCAAGTATGGCTCGACCACTTCGATACGGCTTAGATAGCGTTGGGCGTCGGAGGGGCGGCGTTCGTTCAGCCACAATTCGGTCAACAGTTGGTTGGCTTCTACCGCGAAGGGTAGGCGTTCCAGCACTTCGATAGCGGTTTCGGCCGCTTCTAGGCGGCGGCCATGCAACCATAGGGCTTGGGCCAGCAATAGCTTGAGGTCTAGCCGTTCGGGGGCGTGCTGGAGGGCGCCGCGCAGGGTGTCTACCGCGCGGCTGTACAGCCCGCTTTGGATATATTGGCGCGCGGCCGCCCCGGCCGTCAATTGCACCCGTTCGAGCGCCACGCCATGATACGCCTGATAGTATTCGCGCATTTTGGCGAGTATGCCTTTGTCGTTGGGCCGATGGTCGAAGGCGCGTTCCAGATGCCATAGCGCGGCGGCGGGTTGGCCCAATTTATGGTATATCTCGCTCAGACTGCGATGGGCGATGAGGTCGTTGGGGTAGGTGCTCAAAAGCCTGCGGAAAATTTCCCCCGCCTCTTCCCAGCGTGATTGGCGCAGGAGCGCGCGCCCCAAAAAGCGATAGGTGGTTGCATTTTTGGGATATTGCTTCAAAATATGGCGGCAGTGTTCGATAAGCTCATCGGTTTGGTCGTTTTGGAGCAAGTTATCCAGTTGTTTATGATAATCGCGCAGGCTGATTTCGCTCATGATGTCCCTAGATATGGGCAAAAACTTTCCTCAATTATAACATATACCAGAAATTCAGGCTTAAGGCGAACGATAAAATGCGAGGATTATTGATAATCGGTGCGCTCTGCGCCCTCAGTTTGGCCGCCCGCGCCCAAACCCCGCCCACACTCGCCGACTTTTGGGAAGGGCGCGCAACATGGATACTAGATATTGCCGATGTCGGCTTGCCCATCGGCGAGAGCGATACCCTCGATAAAGGCGAGGGCGTCTTTTGGTCTTACCTCCACGCCAGCCACCAATCCAACGGCGTCATAGACCAATGCGGCGTGCCCGTCCCCTTTCCGGGGTGCTTGACCTTGTGGCAGAGCGCCGATGGCGGCCGCTCTTTCCGCTTGACCGCCCCCGTCTGTTTGATGCCTTGCCGCGCCTGCCCCTGCGACGACGCCCGCGACCACATCACCGCCCAGCAATATCCGCGGGTGGCGGTGGCGCAAGATGGCCAACATTATCTCGCTTACGAATGGCACGCCCAAACCATCCTCCGCCGTTCCGATGACGGCATCAATTGGTCGGATTGGAGCTACCTACGCACGCCGGGGGGCACTTGGCCCAGCGCCTACGCCCCGTGTAGCCCAGTGGAGCGCATCGGCCCCCATCCCAACATCCGCGGCGAAATCCATGATTGCCTTGTCGGCGCGCCCCCCGGCCTCTTCATCGAAGGCGATACGCTCTATGTCTTCGTCACGGCCGGTTCCGCGCCCTCCCACATGCGTTGCTACAAGGGCGACCGTCACGGCCCGCTCGACCAACTGCGCCTCTGCGACCACGACCCGCTTTTCGGCGGCGCTCGCGAGTATGGCCCGCTCGACCTGCGCGGCGCGGACGCCAACCCCTATTTTGACTTCCGCTATGTCAGCTCGGCAGAAGTCCTGCGCGTGGGCGAGCGCTATTACATGGCTTACGAGGGCATCCGTGGCCCCGAAGCATTAGAAATCGGGAGCGATACCCAATTCGGTTTGGGCTTCGCCCGCAGTGCCGGCCCCGCCATAGATGGCCCGTGGGAAACCTTCGCGGGTAATCCCGTCATCATGGATGTACAATTCAATTGGGGCATCGGCCACGCCGACTTGCTCATCATAGATGGCGTCACCTATTTGTACACCGCTACCTCAACCACGACCCGCGGGCGCTACGCCCTCGTGTGGTCTTGATGGGCGCTGACCAAAAGTTGCGTGGCTCTCATTTCGCATTACAATTGGGATATGCTACCCGCGGTAAAGGGCGGTCTTTAAGATGACGATAGATAAAAAAACGATAGAAATGCTCAATAGCGCGCGCGCCGATGACCGTAAAGAAGCCATCAAACGGTTGGCCCAAAGCAAAGATGAGGCCGCCCTCAAATATTTGGCGACCGTTTACCGAACCGATAGCGACCCCGAAGTGCGCGATTTGGCCCTCAAAGCGGGGAAATATGTCCGCAAATCCCTTGGCGAAGTGACCGCTGACGCCGCCAGCGCCACGATGGCCGCCACCCCCGCCCGACAATCTAGCCCCAAACTGAAAACCACCGCAGAGCTAAAAGTATCTGCTACCGACATCACCCGCGCCCAAAGCTACATCAATCAGGCGACGGACATGCACACCCGCGGCGATAATGCCAAAGCCGCCCAATTTTTAGAGCGCGCTTTTGCGCTCAATCCCAACCTGAGCGAAGATAAGTTCGCCTTGGGCTTGTTGGCCACCGTGACCGGCCTGCCCGCCGACCAAGCGCTCAGCCGCATGAGTTCTGCGCTGGAACGTGGGATACGCCGCGCCCAGCAAACGGCCGCCGCCGAGCGCCTCAATTCCCAAAGCCACCGCACTTTAGCCCTCATCCACTTGCTGGGGGCGATCCTCATGCTCACGGGCTATCTCTTCATGCCGTGGGTGGATTTGGGCGCTTTGCCTATCATCAATGAGCGCGGGGCAGAAACCACGCTCAGCGCCGAATTGGCCAACCAGCGCGCCCAATTCGACGAGCAATTGCGGAATCAAGGGGTAGATATTTCCCAACTCCCCCCAGATGTCCGCGCCATCTTCGACGAGATCTTGCGCGTGTTCGATGCGCTCAATTTCCAGTTTAGCGGCCTCGATGTGTCTTTAGTCACTTTGGGCGTACGCAATATCTTCGATGTCATGGGGCTAAGCGCCTTCATGGAGGCGATGGCCGAGAGTTTCGGCGGCCAATTCGATGCCAGCGCCGCTAATAGCGGGATGCTCGGCGAACTGAACCCGCTCGATTATACGCTCATCTTAGTGCTCGTCGGCGGCGTGTTATCGGTGGTCGTCGCTGTTCTGCTCATCAGCAATCGGAGCGCATCGTTAGGGCGTTGGGGGCTGTGTATGTTGTTCAGCGGCTTAACCATCGTGCCTTTCGTTTGGTTTTATCTCGATTCTGCTAACGCTTTCGTCGCCGAGCGCGAGGCTATCAGCGGGTTTGGCACCCCGTTAGAAGGGGTGAGCGGTACGGCCCTCATCGGGTTGGGCTATTGGACATCGGTCATCGGCTTGGCGGTCATCCTCATCATGCCGATCATCGCTTACCTCCTGCCGCAACCATCCGCCGAATCCTAATACCCGACGCTTACCCACCGTTCCGCGCCTCGCACATAGCGCTTTAGCCAAAACAGGGTAAAATCGTGGGGATGCCGAGCCAACCCGCTTGGTGCATAGACAGTTGATGAAGAAGGGCAGGGTTATGCGGAAATCATTTACTACGGTCTCCATCTTCGCGCTCGTACTGATGATGCTCTCCATGGCGCTATGGATGCCCACTAGTCACATGATGCCCGCCCGCGCCCAAGGCATCTTCGCCACCAACACCCCGCCCCCGCCTACCCCTATCGTCACCACGCCTAGCGCGCCCGCCGACTTTTACGCGCTCCGCATCTGGCTAGAACCCGACTTGATGGCCACCCTCTACGACTTGCTCAACCGTTTGAGCGCCGGCGATACCAGCGCGATACTCGCTTTCCAACTCACCCAATACGAGCTAGGCTATCGCTTCCCCGGCGCGCCCCGTGCCTCCGCCGACCGCGCCCGCCTGCTCACCAGCATGTTAGCCGCTCCCCGCGGGGCTGTGGATATGCGCGATGTGGTGCATGCGGTCGTAGAAGAAGCCCTGAACGCCCAACCCGATAGCGCCGAATTCACCGTTAACGGCTTCCGCGTGACCGTGACCCGCGCCGTCGTAGATAACCGCGGCGAAACCGACGCCCTGCTGACCATCACCTATCCCACCGGGGCGACCCGCGCCGAAGAATTGCGCTATCATGAATACGTCCTCGCCATCCGCAACGCCAACGGCACTTATCGCATCGTCCCGGCCCAAAGCGGCTACCCCGTCGCTCCCTTTCTCAACGTCCGCGCCTTAGAACTCGAACGCTTGGCCGATGTCAACCGCGACGGACAAGAAGAATTGGTGCTCAGCGTGGATGATGGCGCGGATAACCGCCGCCTCTTCATCCTCGGCTATCGTAACGATGTTATTATAGACCTCGTCCAACCCGGCCAAGAAATCCGTTATGGCGCGCTCCTCAGCTGGCCGACCGACGACCCCGCCGACGCTAACCCCGTCTTGCAAGTCCTGAACTATCGCACGGAATCCGAACAGTGGGCTTGCCTCAGCCAATTGCCCATCGCTTGGCGTTACGAGGCCAATTTCTATCGCCCCTCCATTGCCGATAATGCCCGCCATCAAAATCAGGATAGCCTCGGTTGTCGCTTGTACGAAGCTGAACCCTTGTTCGCCCAGCCGCCATCAGAGGCTATCGCCCTTGTAGAAGGCGCTCTGGCCAGCGCCACCCCCCAAGATGCGGCTTACACCCGCGCCCGAATGACGCTAGCCATGCTCTACACCCTGAACGGCCAGCTCGACCAAGCCTTGACCATCGCCCAAGACGTGGCCCTATCCGCAGAACCCAATTCTTGGGCCGCCAGCCAAAGCGCCGCGCTCCAAGCCGCCTTAGGCGTCTCTGGTAATACCACCCTAGATGTCTGCGAAGCACTGGTCATCGCCGACCAATACGGCGCTTGCGACCCGCACGCCGTCCTCACGCGCATCTTCCAAGACCGCCCGCTCACCCGTGATGAAGATGTAATCGCCCAGCTAGAGGCCTTGGGGGTGGGCGTGTTGGAGAGCACGACCATCCGCGAAGTCGGACGAGCGGAACGGGTGGCCGTCAGTCTGGACATCATCGGGGCGGGGTGGTTCGCCTTTGCCCCCATCGGCCCCAACAATACCTACATCGCCGAGGCGATAGAAGCGCCCTTCGGCTTTGGCGAAGCGCTCTTCCCTTCGGTATTGGTAGAAGCGCCATCCGCCGCCTTCGACGCTCTGTTCAATAACGACGACCCCCTAGCCGCCCTCGCGGCCATCGAAAATGCCGAACGCGCCAATCCCGATTCGCCGCTGTCGGCATCGGCCCGTTATCTTAAAGCGCTCAGTTACGATTTGGCCGGCGACCGCACCCGCGCCAAAGCCGCCTATTACGATATTTGGGTCACCTTCCCCGATACCGTCTGGGGCCAGTTGGCGGGCCAACATCTGGAACGGCGCGGCTAAAACCGCTCTCGCGCCCGCCGCCATCGTGGCCGCGGGCAAACCGTCGCCATCCTCAACGAAAAAAGCGTGTTTTGCCGAAGGCGAAATGGCGCTGATACGTTATAATAGTCCGTAATGTCTGATAACAATGAGATGAACCCATGCCCCATCCCCAACTCCAAACGGAAATTGAGCGCCTATACGAGACCGAAAGCCTCACCGATGAGCTGATGGACGACGAGGCCAACGCCTTGCTCCAATGGGGAGAAGCCCAAGTGCGCTGGCTGGCCGACCAAGATAACGACTTTGAAGCCGCCTGTCAAGAGTTGCGCCGCCTGATAGGGCGCATCAATACATTTGTGGGCCTGCGCGATAGCCACAGCCCCGAAGAACAACAACTGTGGTTGGGGCGCATCAGCGAATCGGCCATGCTCTTGGGGTACGCGCTCCCCCCCGATTTTAGCGCTAGCTTCGCCCAAGCTAGCGCCGATTGGTCCGCCGCGCAGTGCCTGCAAGAGTTGTTCGCTCGGTTGGCCCCCGCCGCTGTGCCCCCGCCCCAAACCCCGCCGCTCCCATGGGGTGGCTTTCCTTTATCCGCGTTATTCACAAGGAGTCATCATGACGAAGAAAGCGTCCAAAAAGACGGAGAACACGACGCCGAAGGCGACATCGAAGCGCAGTAGCGGCGCTAGCTCTAAGCGCAACCAGACGGCCGCCGCGGGTTCTATCGCTACCATCATCCTACTAGCGATTGCCGCCTTTTTGGCTAACCTCGCCGGGATAGACATCAGCGGCTTTTTAGGCTTTTTGGGCACGCCCCAACCGGCCGCCACCCAACAAGCCCCCGCCACCACCACCCGCACCCCGACCGCCACACCCGCGCCCGTCAGCGGCGACAGCGCCCGCATCCCCGAACCGCCCCAATTGGTAGAATTACAGGTTGGCCAAGGGGTCGGGTATGCCAAGGGCTTCTGGCAGGTCTATTTCAACCAGCCTAGCGGCAGTTCCGACGCGAGTACTTATGTGGATGGTATAGATGTGCCCATCGCCGCGCTCATCCGCCAGACGACCAAGACCTTAGATGTGGTCGCTTTCGAGATGAATAATACCGTCATCGAGGAGGCGATTGTAGATGCCCACCGCCGCGGGGTGCGCGTGCGCGTCGTCACCGACGATGAACATGGCATCGAGGATGAAAAAGATTTCTCTATCCGCAATTTCATCGAAGCGGGTATCCCCGTCGTGGACGATAGCCGTAGCGGGCTGATGCACAACAAATTCATGATTTTAGATAGCAATCTCGTCATCAGCGGCTCGTGGAACTTCACGGTGAACGATACCTACCGCAACGACAATAACGCCCTCGTCTTGCAATCGCCGCAAGCGGTGAGCGCATATCAAGCCGAATTCGACGAGATGTTCATCAATAAGCGCTTTGGCCCCACATCGCCCAAAGGTAATAACACCAGCTATACCCAGAACGGCGTATCGGTGCAAATCCTTTTCGCCGCAGAAGACCCCGTCACCCAAGCCATCGTGGACGAAATCAACCGCGCCCAACGCACGATTAAGTTTATGGCCTTCTCCTTCACCGAAAACGACATCGGCGACCCCATGCTAGCCCGCAAAGATGACGGCGTGACCATTAGCGGCGTCTTTGAAAATCGGGGGAGCACCACAGCCTCAGCCGAATTGCCGAAATTCTTCTGCGCCGGGCTAGAGGTGCGCCAAGATGGCAACCCCTACGCTTTGCATCACAAAGTTATCATCGTGGATGACGAAACGGTCATCACAGGCTCTTTCAATTTCTCTGGTAACGCTATCAACGTCAACGATGAAAACTTGCTCATCATCAAGGATAAAGATTTAGCGCAACTCTATCTACAAGAGTTCGACCGCATTTGGCGCTTAGCGCGGCGTCCGACCAACATAACCTGTTAGGAGGCGGGCGGCGGTATGCGTCCCTCAATTGCCGCCGCTCAGCTTGGCTTGCAAGTCGGGGCCAACCACAATCATGATGTCTTGGGCGGTCATCCCATCTGTGCCGGGGCGGATACGCTCCTGCGGGATGCCTAGCACCTGCGCCAGATAGCGCGCCGTCCACGGGTTGCCCGTATAGTCTTTGATGTGGGTTTCGGCGTTGGTCGGGGTTGGCACGTTGCCCACCTCCGCCACGCTGATACCGCGCGCCGTCAGATATTCGCGGGTGGCGTTGGCTAAACCGGGTATGTCCGTCCCATTGAAGACCACGATACTAGCCGCCTCCAGTTCCGCCCGCGATTGCAGGTCAGCTGTGCTCAGTTCGTTTTGGGGGAAGAAGACGCGCTGGACAAGGTCGCTGATGCGCGCCTGTTGCGGGATGAGGATTTGTTGCGTGCCGTCGGGCGTCATGCCCAAATCCACATAATTGTTATCAATCACCGCATAATGCACATGGTCCCTATCCAATTCTGAAACGAGTAAGCCAATCCCGATGAGGTCTTCTAGGGTCAAGTTGGTGCGAAAACTGCCCGCTAGCTCCTCCCACAAGACGCCCGCTTGCCCGATGAAGTTGCTGACGCCACCAGCGCTAATCACTTCTTTGAGCACCGCATCGAGCACGGCTTGTTGCCGCCGCGCGCGGTCAAAATCCCCGCCTTGGGTGGCGCGGGTGCGGGCGTATTGGAGCAATCGTTCGGAATTCAGCCGTTGGCAACCGGGTTCAAATGTGACGCGGATAGTGCCATAGCCGGCATCGGGGTAGTGGGGGTCATCTATCGCTTCGGTCACGCAGACTTCAACGCCATTAGGGGCGATTGTATCTACAATTTTGGTGAAAACGTCGAAATTCACCAAGATATATTTGTCTACGCGAATGCCTATCGTTTTCGCCACCGTCTCCGCCGCCAGCGCCGGCCCGCCCCCGCCGGGATAAGCGTTAGCGTCGCCCAGCGCATTAGCCGTATTGATGCGCCCGTAGGTGAAGCCCGGTATCTCTACCCATAAATCCCGCGGGATAGAGATAACCCCTACGGTTTTCCGCACCGGGTCTATATTGACTAATATCATGGTGTCGGTGCGGAAGGGCCCCGGCTCTTCAACGGCGCTCCGTTGGTCTATGCCCAGTAGCAGGATGCGGATTTGGCGCGGGTCTTTGAGGATGTCCGGCTGGCGCGTGATAGCACCCTCGGTCCCGCTATCCGTTTCGGTTAGGTTGGGGGGCGTCGTAGGTGTGGCATCCGTCGTGAGCGCGAGGGTAGCTAAGGGCGTGGGGGAGGGCAAGACCACGCGCACATCTTGGGTGGGGGCGGCCGTCGTTTCGGCCGCCGCGGCCACCCCGCAATTGCGCGCCAGCACACAACGGGCAATCTCCAGCGGCGATTCCATCTGCAAGCCGCTAGCGCCCAAATCAATCACCACTTGCCGCGCCGCGCCATAGCTGACGACAGAGCATAGCGCGGTCATCAGCGCTAAAAAGCCGAAAGCGATTGTGCCAATTAACCAGCCAGAAAGTCGCATGGGGGTTCGTCCGTTTTAGGTCTATGTGCAAAACGCGCGCATTATAGCACAAAGCGCCGCCCCACTAAACCGACGATTACCCTGCGTTTTTAGCTGGCCAAATCGTGGATGATGCGTTTTATCACCCGACGATAGACGAAATGGTCTATCTCCACATGATGCCGCGGGCTGGGCACGTGGCGCGTGCCACCGCGGATGTCCGGCTGGGGGCCGGCCTTGCGCTGGCGCAAGCGCGCCGCCCGTTGTGGCGCGTGGCGCTGGGCGTGGATGAAATGCGCGATGGCTTGCGCTTGCAAATCCATCAACCAGAACAATCCGCTATCTGGCTGGAGCAACCCCACGACGAACAAGTTATCGTACTGCGGATGAAAGACGTGCAAGTACAAGCCCGGCCCGTGCCCCTGCCAATTTAGATACTTGGTATCTAAGAAGGGGAAGCTAATTTTGAAGCCCGTCGCGTATATGATGAGGTCTATGGCTTCTTCTGTGCCGTCTACGAAGCGCACCTTATCGCCCGCCAATTCGGCCACGTTGGGTTTGGGCACCACGTCCCCATGCCCCACATGATACAGCATCTGCTGGTTGACGATGGGGTGCGTTTCTAACAATTTGTGGTCGGGCTTGGGCAGACCGTAGGCCGTGGGGTCGCCCAGCACAAGGCGGATGAGGAAGGTATTGGCGATGCGCCGTAGGAATTTGGGCGCGCCCAAGCGTCGGCTGAGCTGGTCTATTTGGTCTACGGGCTTGCCAAGGATGAATTTAGGGATGTAGTAATAGCCGCGGCGGGTGCTATGGAACACCTTTTCGGCGTGATGCACCGCCTCTACCACGAGGTCACATCCGCTATTGCCCGCCCCGACCACCAGTACGCGCTTGCCGCGCAGGACGTCCGGCGTCTTGTAATATTTGGTGTGCAGTATCTCCCCGTCGAAGTGCCCTTTGAAGTCGGGATAATTGGGGTCCCAGTGGTGGCCGTTGCACACCACCAGACCAGCGTAACGGCGGGTTTCCCCGTTGCTCAGCCGCACCAGCCAGCGCCCCGTTTCGTCCCGTTCGCACTGTTCCACCGCGCAATTGAACTGGATATGCTCGTAAATGCCGAAGTGGCGCGCATAAGACCGCAAGTAAGCGCAGACTTGGTCGTGGCGCAGATAATCGGGGTATTCATCTGGCATAGGAAAGTCGGTATAGGCGGTCATCGGCTTAGACGAGAGGAGATGCGTACTTTTATAGACGCTACTATTGGGCTTGCCGTAATACCAATTGCCCCCTACGTCGTCTTCGCGCTCGATGACATGGCAGGCGATGCCCCGCGCCAGCAAATTTTTGGCCGCCGTGATGCCCGCCGCCCCCGCGCCGATGACACAATAGGTCTCGCTATAATCCACAACTGCGCTCATGCTGGTTCCTCATCACTCATCTTAATCAAATCACGGTTCGATTATAGCGCAACGCTCCCCACTCCCGCAACGCGCGAGCAAGTGGAAGCGTTTCTAGGGCGCTTGAAGGGCGAATGACTCCGCGCGCATCTCTTGACAGCCGCGCCAAAACGGGGTATGGTATGCGCCAAACAGGAACACGTGAACCGGCCATGAACACCATCTGTTGTACACCCACCACCACTACCACTACTATGATGCCATACCGTCCGCGGTTGTGGGGGTTTGGGTTGCTTTAGGCCGGTCATCAGCGCCGTGAACAAAGCGTGTGGAACCCCCACACGCTTTTTTGTTGTCTTATCGTCGCGTTCACAGAAAGTTGAGGGAACATGCGGACTATCACCATGAAGTTTGGCGGCACTTCTGTCGGCTCGCCGGAGGCCATCGCCCAAGCGGCCGGCATCATCCTGCGTCAGACGCGCGGCGGCGACCGCGTGGCCGTCATCGTATCGGCCATGAGCGGCGTGACCGACGCCTTGCTACAATCGGTCGCGGCCGCCACCCAAGAGGATAAGTGGGGCTATTTGTCCTTATCGCAACGCATCCGCGACCGTCACGAGGAGGTGGCTAATCTGCTTCTGCCGCCCGGCCCCGCGCGCGAAGCCCTCTTGGAGGACATCCACGCCCTACTCAATCACCATGTCGAGCTGTGCGAGGCTATCAAAATCTTGGGCGAAGCCTCGCCGCGCATCACCGATGCCATCGTCTCCTTCGGCGAACGGTTGAGTAGCCGCCTCGTCGCCGCTATCTTGCGCCATCGCGGGGCGCTGGCCGAAGCTTACGACGCCGGCCAGTTCCTCATCACCAATAGCCACTACCAAAACGCCGAGCCGCTATGGCCAGAGACCGAAAGCCGCATTCGCCAGCGCTTGGCCCCCATCCTCGCCCAAGGCATCATCCCGGTCATCACCGGCTTCATCGGCGCCACGCCGGACGGCACTTTTACCACCCTCGGCCGCGGCGGTAGCGACTTCAGCGCCGCCATCTTCGCCGCTTATCTCGATAGCGACGAACTCATCATCTGGACCGATGTAGACGGCGTGATGACCACCGACCCGCGCTTAGATAAGCGCGCCCGCGTGTTGCCTTACGTCTCTTACCAAGAGGTGGGCGAATTGGCCTTTTACGGCGCGAAAGTCCTGCACCCCAAAACCGTCCAGCCCATCATCAATAAGGGCATCCCTCTGCGCGTCCGCAACACCTTCAACCCCGACCATCCCGGTACGCTCATCGGCAAAGACATCGCCCCTAGCGATACGGTCATCAAGGCGGTGACGGTTGTCCGCAACGTCAGCTTGCTGACCGTCAGCGGTAAGGGGATGCTGGGCGTGCCGGGCATCGCCGGGCGCACCTTCTTAGCGACGTCGCGGGCCGGCGCCAGCATCCTGATGATTTCGCAATCCTCGTCAGAACAGAGCTTTTGCTTCACGGTCATAGATAACAAGGCGCAAGCGGTCAAAGGCGCTGTCGAGCAGGAGCTAGCGGCGGAAATCGCCCAACAAGATGTAGACGCGGTGGAAATCCAAGAGGATATAGTCATCATCACCGTGGTAGGGGGGGGCATGCGCGGCACGCCGGGGGTGGCTGGGCGCGTCTTCACCACGCTGGGCCAGCATGGCATCAACGTTTTGGCCATCGCCCAAGGCTCTTCTGAGTGTAGCATCTCCTTCATCGTCAACGAATCGGTAGCAGAACAGGCCGTGCGTTGCCTGCACGAACTGGCGCTGGAATCGGTCCCCGTCGTCGGCTGATTGCTAAACAGAAAAAGGGGCCTTTGCCCGGCCCCTTCTGTCAGCTTTCACGTCGTCTGCTATCACAGGACGCGATGGCAAGCCACCCAATGCCCCGGCGTGTATTCGATGAGTTCGGGGTCGGGGTCTTGGTAGCACAAGTCTAGCGCGACCGGACAGCGCGTGTTGAAGTTGCACCCGGTAGGCGGGTTCGCCGGGCTGGGCAAATCCCCCGCGAGGATGATACGTTGTCGCTTTTTCTCTATGGACGGGTCGGGCACGGGCACGGCGGAGAGCAAGGCTTGGGTGTAGGGGTGGAGCGGGTTATTGTATAGCTCCTCGGTCGGGGCCATCTCCACGATTTTACCCAAATACATCACGGCCACGCGGTCGCAGATATGCCGCA
This sequence comes from Anaerolineaceae bacterium, assembly GCA_037441665.1. GTDB lineage: Bacteria > Chloroflexota > Anaerolineae > Aggregatilineales > Phototrophicaceae > JBBIRQ01. The sequence goes on from JBBIRQ010000011.1 coordinate 14,773, forward strand.
CCATAGATAGGTCATGGGCGATGAACAAATAGGTCAGCCCTAGTTCGGCTTGCAGGTCTTCCATCAAGTTGACTACCTGCGCCTGAATCGAAACATCCAAAGCGGAAATCGGTTCATCCGCCACGATGAAGCTTGGCTTCAGGGCTAGGGCCCGCGCAATGCCGATACGTTGCCGTTGCCCGCCGGAAAATTCGTGCGGGTAACGGTTGATGAAGAAGGGGTTCAGCCCTACTTTTTCCAGCAGATTTTCGACATATTCTTCACGTTCGCGGCGGTTGGGGTAGATATTGTGGATTTGGAGCGGCTCGCTAACGATGTTGCCCACGGTCATCCGCGGGTTGAGCGAGGCGAAGGGGTCTTGGAAGATAATTTGCATCCGCTTCCGCATCGCCCGCAATTGCTCGCCTTTCATAGTGGTGAGTTCGTGCCCCTCAAAGACGACGCTACCCGATGTAGGGCGGTAGAGTTGCAAGATAGTACGCCCGGTGGTGCTTTTGCCGCAACCCGATTCACCGACCAAGCCCAAGGTCTCGCCGCGGTAAACATCAAAACTGACATCATCCACCGCGCGCACCGCGCCTACTTGACGCTGGATGATGATACCCGCGTTGATAGGGAAATGCTTCTTGAGATGGGTGACGCGCAAGATAGGGTCTTGCCCTTTATGGGTGGGGCTTTGGGTTTCGGTTTGGGGTTGTGCAGACATCGTAGCCTCGCTCATGATACGGCCTCCTCTTGCGAGTTTTTAGCGACCTTGCGTAAGTCATACCACGCGGCCGCGTAATGGTTGGGGTCGCCATCGGGCACGGGTAGCAAAGGAGGACGCTCTACCCAGCAACGGTCCGTGACGTAGGGATTGCGTGGGGCGAATGGGTCGCCTATCGGCTCTTTCCGCATATCGGGCGGCGAGCCTTCGATTTGTGTTAGGCGTTTGCTCTTTTGGTCTAGCCGCGGCAAAGACCCCAGCAGACCCAATGTATAAGCGTGCCGCGTATCCTCGAACACAGCCCGCACGGGCCCGCGTTCCACAATCTGGCCGGCGTACATCACGTTAATGGTATCGGCGATGCCGGCCACCACGCCGAGGTCATGGGTAATCCAGATGATGGCCATATTGAACTCGTCGCGCAATTGCTTGACCAGTTCGATAATCTGCGCCTGAATCGTCACATCGAGGGCGGTTGTTGGCTCGTCGGCGATGAGCAATTTGGGGTTACAAGATAGAGCCATGGCTATCATCACGCGCTGGCGCATCCCACCGGAAAATTGGTGCGGGTAATTATCCAGCCGTTTATACGCATCCGGGATGCCCACCATGTCCAACAATTCCGCCGCCCGCCGCCGCGCTTGGGTGTTGTTCATCCCCAAGTGCAATTTGAGCGATTCGGTAATTTGGGTGCCGATGGTCAGCACGGGGTTGAGCGAAGTCATCGGGTCTTGGAAGACCATAGCAATTTCTTTGCCGCGCACCAACCGCATCTGGTCGGGCGAAAGCTTCAATAAATCTCGTCCCTCAAAAAAAACCTCGCCGCCTTCTATCTTGCCGGGGGGGCTGGGGATTAACCCCATGATGGATAGGACGTGGACGCTTTTACCACTGCCCGATTCTCCCACGATGCCCAAGGTCTCGCCCTCGCTCAACGTGTAGGAGACATCGTTCACAGCGTAAACTATCCCCTCCTGTGTATGAAAGCGCACGACGAGGTTTTTCACCTCCATTAAAACGCCCAAGGCCTGCCCTCCTAATCCTTTTCTAAAGAATGAACCCTATCGGTTTTTTTATTAGCGCTTGAGTTTGCACAATTCTAAGCCCAAAGTCAAGCGATGTTAACCGAAACTTTCATCTATTTATGGTCTGAGTTTAACAAAAAAAGCCCTATTTAGGCAAAAAAAACCACCCTTGGCCTGCGATGGCCTCATGCTGAGCTTATGATTATGCTCATTGGACGGGGGCATGTCAAAGTTTTTTACGTTTAGGGGAAATAGCAAGCAACGCATTCTTCATCGCTTGCTATCCCCAGCGGCTATTCTGTTTGGCGTATGCCCACCGGCTCGACCATACCCTTGAGCATCCTTTCCATGGCCATGGTATGGCTACACACGCCGCGTTGTTGGAAGAATGCGGCCGTGCTCGTCCAATGACCATGGTCATAGGTGATGTGGTGGTCGTTATTATCACCGCGGAACTGAGCGTCGAAGCTCAAGATGCGGATGCGGTCGGGTTCTTCGGAATAGCGCTTGGCTTTTTTAACATCGCTGACGATGTTTTGCCCCGCCGCATAAGGGAGATGGGGGCGTTTGAGCATGGGGGAGAAGAGTCTTTCTAGGCTCATGATATGGGGGCAGATGCCATATTTCTGGAAACCGGGGCAGGTGCAGGACCAACCGTCCAAAGCCAGCGACACGGTGTAGACGTTGTTATCCCCACGGAATTCTACCGATAAGGAATTAAAGGTGACGCGGTCGGGTTGGGTGGCATAGTCCTTCGCTTTTTGGATTTTGTTAATCATGCTGTTGTCCATCATTCGGTCATGCCTCCTTAATACAATGCGGATTGAAAAGAAACACGCGGCCGTAGTGTCGCGGGCCGCGTGTTTTAAATGGGCGAAATGGTGTATGTATATAAATCTATTTTCATCTAATAAACCTCTTGCACTTTATTTCTGTAGTTTAAGCCATGGTTAAGTCGTTGTCAACAAAGCGCCACCAATTCTTAACATCTGTGCACCTTTTTTGATGACAGATGACAGGTTTTGTTCGCTCGGCGGTCTCATTGCTCTGATGGTTGTTTGGGCACTTGCCAGACCGAAGCGGGCGCGCCCATCGAGCGGCAGGCTTCTTGCGTCACATCGAAGAATTTGCCGAAAATTTGCCGCCCGCTCTCCTCAATCAACCCCTCCATCAACCAGCCGATAGGGGCGTCGGCTCGCAGGCCGGCGCTCAGCGCGTCGCTTTCGATGATGAATTTGTAGTGGTCGCCCGCGTCTTCAATCGTCCCTTTGTATTCCTGCCCAAACTTTTCATTGAGCACCTTAAACCCGCTCAGCATGGCGGATAAAGCCATTTTGATTTGGGTGGCAGAAGGCAAAAGTTTAGCGGCAAGGATAGTGGCCAGATTGAAGACGCCGCTCTGATGTTCCATACCTTTGCGCGCCGATAAGCGCCCGATGCGTAAGACAATACTCTTACCCGGCCGCCCATAGAAGTTGAGCAGGGCGGCGTTCAGCTTGGCATAATCGCCAAAACGAAGCCCCACCCCCGGTGGTTCGAGATTGTCGGGGGGGTAATTGTCCACGAGCTTTTCAAGTCCGCCATTCCGCAAAACCACCGCCAAACCGTCTTTGCCGATGATTTCTTCCGCCGCTTCTAGCGCCCAGCGCATGTAAGCGTCGTTCATCTTCAAGTCGGCGACGGGGTCATGCTCTGTTTTGAAAGTGATAGTGACCATTACCCCCCCCTATTTTAATGTGTGTATTCACTTCACTATACCCCAAATAGCGTTCTGTGGCTATGCGCCTAGCGCCCAAAATCGGTAGGCGAGGCTGTACAACAGCACTGCCCATTGCTATAATGGCGGCCCTTTAGCCAGTGAACAGCGCAAAGCATGCTTTGTGATAGCCTTCGCTTGGATACAGGCCGCCTATCGGGCAAATTGACGGTAGACAAAACAGGTCTGTTTCCATATAATCTTTAATTCGTTAACCGCAGTCTAGAGGACGGACCAAAATCATGAAGGTTTCAACCTCCATCAAACGCCGTTGCCCCAAATGCCGCGTCATCAAACGGCATGGGCGCGTGATGATTATCTGTGAAAACCCAAAGCATAAGCAAAAACAGGGTTAAGGAGCGACTAAACCTATGGCGCGTATAGAAGGCGTAGACTTGCCACGCGATAAGCGAATCGAAATTGCACTGACTTATATCTATGGAATCGGCCGCCCCACCAGCCAAGCTATCCTCGCCAAAACCGGCGTGAACCCCAATACGCGCGTGCGCGATTTATCGGAGGCGGAATGGCAATCTCTGCGCGAAGCCGTGAGCGCTTATACCGTGGAAGGCGATTTGCGCCGCCAAATACAGACCAATATCAAGCGCCTTGTAGACATCAATTGTTATCGTGGTCTGCGCCATCGCCGTAGCCTGCCGGTGCGCGGGCAACGCACCCGCACCAACGCCCGCACCCGTCGCGGCGTCCGCAAGACGGTGCCGGGGCGCGGCCGTCGCCGTGGCGCCACCAAGAAATAGCTGTGGCACAGCGACCCAGCGCCTTATCTATCGCCTTGTGCGCCTAGCTCCTCGTTCGCTGGGCGCTTATTAACAACCAAAATGAAGTGTTTGGAGAGTAGCGCATGGCACGTGCGAAAAAAAGCGCCGCCGGTGGGCGTCGCGTCCAGAAAAAAGTGGTGAAAAATGTGCCCTACGGGCAGGCCCATATCTTCGCCACCTTCAATAATACCATCATCAGCTTAACCGACCAATCCGGTAACGTTATCGCGTGGTCGAGCGCGGGCACGGTCGGCTTTAAGGGGAGCCGCAAAAGCACCCCCTACGCCGCGCGCGTGGCCGCCCAGCAGGCTTGCGAAAATTCGCAAAGCCAAGGGATGAAAGAAGTGGATGTCTTCGTCAAAGGCCCCGGCCCCGGCCGCGAAGCCGCCATCCGCGCTATCCAATCGAGCGGGCTAAAGGTGCGTTCCATCACCGATGTGACGCCCGTCCCGCATAATGGCGTGCGCCCGCCTAAAAAGCGTCGCGTATAACCGCTCAGGCACGACTTGGCATAGTTTGGCATATCAAGGAAAAGCGATGGCGATGAATCGGGAAGATATTTTATCGGTAACGAGTAATATGGTGCTACCCCACAAGGTAGAAAGCCAAAATGTCACCCAAAATTATGGGCGCTTTGTCATTAGCCCGCTGGAAAGCGGTTACGGCCTGACCTTGGGCAATGCGTTGCGCCGTGTGGTCTTATCCTCTTTGCCCGGCGCGGCCGTCACCAGTATTCGCGTGTCGGATGTCCATCATGAATTTTCGGCCATCCCCCACGTCCGCGAGGATATGACCCAACTCATCTTGCAAGTCAAACAGTTGCGCCTCGTCCTCCACAGTGGGGAAAGCGCCCGCCTGCGCCTCGAACATCGCGGAGAAGGCACCGTCACCGCCGCCGACATCATCTGCCCGCCCGAAGTCGAAATCGTCAACCCGGAACTATACTTGTTCACGGTAGATTCTCCCGAAGCGCATATCGAAATGGAATTCGAGGTGCGCGCCGGCCGTGGCTATAGCCCCGCCGAAGAACGCGGCCGCCTGCCCATCGGCGAATTGCCCGTAGATGCCATCTTCAGCCCCATTCGCCGCGTCAACTTCACCGTAGACCCAGCCCGCGTGGGGCAACGCACCAACTACGATAAGCTCACTATCGAAATCTGGACCGATGGCACCGTCCGCCCAGAAGAAGCCCTCAGCCAAGGCGCGCAAATCCTCATGCGTCATCTCAGCGTCATTGGCGGCATCGAACCCGATAGAGAGCTGTTCTTCCAGCCCATGGACGACAAACAACCCGAAAATGAATACGCCCCGCTCTACGATAAACCTATCGAAGAACTCGACCTCAGCGTGCGCGTATTTAATTCCCTCAAACGCACCGGTATTACCTCCATCGGCGATGTGCTCGATATGCTCCGCCGCGGCAACGATGCCATGCTGGCTATCCGCAACTTCGGCGAAAAATCGCTCGATGAGTTGGTGCAAAAACTCAAAGAAAAAGGTTACTATCCCGACGAAGACGACGAGAATTAACGAGGAACGGATACCATGCGCCACCGAATGTATGGCAAAAAGTTGAACCGCGATAGCGGCCACCGCGCCGCCTTGCGGAAAAATCTCCTGCGCGAGCTGTTCGAGCATGGCCGCATTAAGACGACGCTGGCCAAAGCCCAATTCGTCCGCCCCCATGCCGAGCGGATGATTACGCTGGCCAAACGCGCCCAAGCCAAATTAGAAGCCAGTGGCGATAAAGCCGTCATCGTCCATGCCCAACGGTTGGCCGCCAGCCGCCTGCACAATGACCGCGAATTGGCGCACAAAATCTTCACCGATATTGCCCCCCGTTTTGCGGGGCGCAACGGCGGCTATACGCGCATCCTCAAATTGGGGACGCGCAAGGGCGATAACGCCCAAATCGTCTTGTTAGAGCTGGTGGAGCGCGGTTAGGCGAGGTGCGTTATCGGGCGCGGGTCGCTTATGATGGGTCGCGCTATCAGGGGTTTCAGCGTCAACGCGCGAGCGTGCCCAGCGTCCAAGCGGCCATCGAAACAGCTATCGAGCGCGTCTTAGGGGCACCAACGCCCCTCATCGCCGCCGGCCGCACCGATAGCGGCGTCCATGCCATCGGGCAGGTTATCGCTTTTGACGCCCAATGGCCCCATAGCGTGGCGAAGTTGCAGGCGGCCATCAACGCCCATTTGCCGCCAGACATCGCCCTACAGGAAATCCGCCCACAGGCGGGCTTCCACCCAAGATATGATGCCTTATCCCGCGTTTATGACTATCTGGTCATCAATGCGGAACATCGCCAACCGCTGTGGGCCGCCCGCGCATGGCAGGTGCGGGGCGCTACCGACATCGCGGCGATGCAACAAGCGGCGGCGCTATTGGTTGGGGAACATGATTTCGCCAGCTTCGGCCGCCCGCCCAAAGGCGAAAATACCGTCCGTCGCGTCTTCGCATCGGTATGGCGCCAGCAAGAGCGACCCTTTGGGCAACTGCTGATTTACAGAGTAGAAGCCACCGCCTTTTTGCACCACATGGTGCGCCGTATGGTCGGCATGATGCTCGCTGTCGGCAAGGGACAATGGACTTTAGGCGCTTTTGAGGCGGCTTTCCGCCAGCGCCATTTAGCCAGCGCGAAACATATCGCCCCGCCGCAAGGCCTTTACCTTGTGGGGGTGCGTTACCCAAACGAAAACGACGATATGCCCGCGATAGAAGCGTGGCTGGGATAGCAGGGCAACTTGTGCCCACCGGAGAGTGAAGAAGATGAAGGCGAAAACATTCAAAACGTATACGACCAAACCGGCCGAAATCGAGCGGCGTTGGTGGTTGGTGGATGCCCGCGGTCAAACGCTAGGGCGTCTCGCCTCCCAAGTCGCCCCTTACCTCACGGGGAAGGTCAAGCCCCATTGGGTGCCCAACCTCGATACCGGCGATTATGTCGTCATCGTCAACGCAGAAAAAATCCATGTCACCGGTACGCGGCTCGACGACAAATTCTACTACCGCTATTCGGGGTATCCCGGCGGTATGCGGAAAACGTCCCTCCGCGAACTGTTGCAAAAGCACCCCGAACGGGCGCTCCAATTCGCCTTAAAAGGGATGTTGCCCAAAGGGCCTTTAGGCCGCCAAATGTTGAAGAAGCTCAAGGTCTACGCCGGCGCGGAACATCCCCATGCGGCGCAGAACCCCCAACCGCTGGAATTTTAAGTAGGGAGATAGAGAATGTCGGCACAATATTACGAAGGCATCGGTCGCCGCAAGGCCGCTTCCGCCCGCGTGCGCTTATTCCCCGGCGGCACGGGCCGCTTCGTCATCAACGATAAAGAGGCGAACGAATACCTGCCGCGCTTCGGGGATGTCGCCTTGTTGCTAGAACCGCTCCGCGTGGTGGGCCAAGAGCGCGCCTATGATATTAGCGTGCATGTCACCGGTGGAGGGGTCACCGGCCAGCGCGATGCGATTATGCTAGGCATCGCCCGCGCTCTGGTCAAAATTGACCCCGATTTGCGCCCGTCGCTGAAGTCTAAAAAATTGCTGACCCGCGATGCGCGCGTCAAGGAGCGCAAGAAACCCGGCCTCAAACGCGCCCGCAAAGCCCCCACCTACACCAAACGCTAGACGGCGCGTTCACGTCGCCTATCTCAAGCATGTTAAAAGGGGACTTCGCGTCCCCTTTGCTTTTATGGCCCGCGATGCGCCGCGGAGTTGTCCGCAAACTGTCCGTTCCTTGTCCGTTTTTTCCCCATCGCGCGCCTTTTTAAGCGATGCTATGTCTATCGTATTCACACACTGTTAAGGAGCGATGGACATGCCCAACGGAACCAGCCAACCCCCTATTATCCCGCCCAAAGGGGAATGAACGCAATCATAAATGACCTGCCGCCGAGCAGGTCATTTGTTATCAGCGATAAGGCGTAGATTATCTTGGATGCGGTTTAGCAACCACTGCTGGTGGTTGCTTTGCGATAAGCGCGAACACAAAATGCGCGCCCCCAACAACCACGCCCATGCCCATTGCGGGCGCTTGAGCTGAATTAACAAATAGCCCATGTCGTTGTATAGCGCCGCGATTTGAAATGCATCTTGCAGACGTCGCCACATCCGCAACGACTGCCGCAAATAGCGTACCCCTTGGTGATATTCCCCCAAATGGATATAGGTCAAGCCTAAGCAATGCAGGATAGCGCCCAAAGTGGCGGGCCATTCTTGCGGGAGGTTATGATATTCGCGCAGGGCCAGCTGAAATAATTCGAGCGCTCGCTTAAAGCGGTCGCGCATGAACTCGATAGCCCCTTTTTCGTAATTTATGACCACGTATTGGCGGCGGTCATTGCTGATGGCGTATAGGTCGCTGGCCACATCTAAAAAGTGCAGGGCGTTATCAAAGTCCGGGTAAGGCTCTAGGCGGGCGGCCGCGGCCATCGTGCGCGCCACCCGCGCCGCGCGGATGGTCTGGCCCGCGTTCAGCCAAATGCTCAGGGCCTTTTCGCCATATTTGAAAGTTAGAAACTTGTCGCCGCTGTTGGCATACGCCGCCGCTAAAGCTGATAGCAAATCGCCCTGTAATGCCGTCGAATCAAATTGAATGACTAAACTCAACGCCCGATTCACTAAGGCTAAAGGCACTTCCGTAGCTTGTCGCTCCGCCAACAGATGGAGCAACTCGCACAGGGTGAATGTCAGTTCCTGACGGTCGTTTTCGTTATGCGCGTGGTCGAAGGCTATGTCTATCCCCACGCTAAACCCGTTTTTGTGTCCCGTCAATTGTTTGGCGTGGCCCAGCCGTGCCCATAGATGCATCTGCGCCAGCGTATCGCGCCGCTCTTGCATGATCAGCAGAGCATCTTGAAGCCGTTGCGATAAATCAGAGGTCTTGCGTTGCTTGACGATATAGGGGTACAAATGGATAATGCCGCGGATAGCTTCTAGCTCGCGGCGGCGGATATTCAGCGCGAAAAAGAGCGCTTCTATCACTTGGTCGGTAGATTGGGCTAACCAATCCTCATCATGTTGCTTTTCTACATAAAGATTTAACCAAGCTTCCCAATTGTCCATTTATCAATTGTTCTCCCCAATAAAATCTATCCTATAATATTACGAATTTTTCACAAATGTGCAAACATTATCCTGAAGGTATTATGTACCTCAAACAACGATTTGCTAATAGCCTGATCTATGGGATGCGTATGAGTGTGCAAAGGGGTATTGCCGTCTGGCGCTCGGTGGCAGGCGGCACAGCACAGGGCGGCGCTGTGGAGTGCCCCCCATTTTGATGGTGTCCCCCCCCCCGCGTTACAGGCGGGCAACTAGAGCGTATAGTAACTATCGCCGTAGCAAGCGCGGCATAGGATTTCGCCATCCAAGCGGATTTCGCGCTCATTGATGATTTCTTCGCCGCAACGGTCGCACGAGACTCGCACACCCGGACGGCTCAGCAATGCCGCTAGCGATACCTCTAGGGTGACGTGCCGCCAACACAGCAAGGCATCGTCGGGCATCACTTGGTAGGCCGCTAACATCGTATGCCAGCGGCTACGGGCATGGGGCGCGTAGTGTTCGGCGCGGTCGCGCGCTTGTGGATGCGGCCAGATGCGAATCGCCACCTGCGTTTGGCTATCTACAAAAGTGGCGGCTACCTTACCGTAATCCATGAGCCGCAGGGTGCGCCGCCCCAACCAACAGCCGCTCGCCACCGATACGCCATCGGCGAAGCACCCATCGGTCTCTACGAAGGCGAACAGCCGTTTATCGCTTTGGGGCACGTCCAACCCCAGTAAATGCCCCGCCAGTAAACCCATCCGCACGCCTAACACTTGCCGCGGGCATAGGTGGCGGTGCAAATCAGCGCTGTGCGCCAGCAGTTGCGGCAAGGCGGCTAGCGAGGGGGTCGCTTCTATGATGGTCGGCGTACTCATGATGATACCTCATTGGCTCGTGTGGATGGGGGATAGTGCCCCCCATCCATTTTAGACGTTTCTTTTAGACTTTTTCTAGCTTGACGTATGTATCGTAGAATACAGCGCTACCGCCGACGGGGTCAATCAGCGTGGTATTGCCCAAGTAGGGGTCTACCCGCATGGCCGCGTTGGCGTGGAAACCGCGGATGCGCCGTTGGTCGCCTTTGATGGTTTGACCATTGATGTTGAAGTCCACGCCCCCATAAGACCAATGCCCAAAACCCAGCGCAAAGCTAATCACGCCGGGGCGGATGCCCTGCGTCAGCTTGACTTTGCCTATCATCGGGACGATATTCCCATTAGCGAGGTCCCAAACCCCATCAGGATTCGATGCGGAGACAATGCGCGCGTGGTCGCCGTCCTTTAGACCGTATTCAGCGGCAGAATCTGGATGGATGAGGATGGCGTTTTCCGGCTGGAGCGCGAGCAACCAATAATTGGATGCCGTGCGGCTCTTGGTCTGCATGATTTCGCGGTGGGTAATCATACGCAGGGTATAACCATCCGCTTCATCATTCAGCATTTGCCCCGTGACATCGAAGGGGCCGGGCAGATAACGCGCATAGCCAGAGAGATGTTCGCCGGTCATCGCGCTTTTGGTATCGTAGGTCTTCTCTTGGTAGATGTTGACCATCGTACCGAAGGGGTTGGCCGCTATTGTCAAGTCTAGCCCGTAGAAGTTGGCGCTGGCTTCCGGCAATTCGCCTTCCTTGTACCCTTTGGCATAAGCTTGGAAGCGCCCGCCGCGATTCAACACATAAACCACCTTGCGCCACAACGCCCCGCTAATCGCTTCCCAACGTTCGGCGCTGAAGACGCTTTCGGGCAGATGGCGGCGCGCCTGCAGGAAGATACGTAATTCCTCGTCGTCGGCGTCTGGCACGGCATCAGAGCCATCTTCTTTTTCCCCAAAAGCGAGGTTGGCCACCATCTTCAGGTATAAATCATCGGGATGGGTGAAATCGCCATAGTCTTTATAACCGCCCGGTCCAAAGCCCGGCAGGTCCATCTTTTCAGCGATGGCCAGCAGTACCGCTTCTAGGGACATGGGCATTGGGCGACCGTATACGGTCACATCGGGCACGAGGGGCGCAATCGTCGGGTTGCGGACGGGTTGTATCTTGAAAGGTACGCTGGGGTGGCTACCATGAAATTCCCAACGCTCTAGATACATCGTATCGGGGAAGATGTAATCGGCGTACATGCTGGTTTCGCCGATGAAGGGGTCAATGGCGATGAACAGCGGCAGTTTTTTAGGGTCGGCTAAGATGGGGATATTGGTATGGCCCGCTGGCAAGGAATAAATCGGCGACCCCATATAGAACATCAACGCTTTGACCGCATACGGGTAGGCATCGCCGATAGACGGGACAATCTCCTGATAAACATCGCTCGACAAAGGATACCAATTGCGTTTAGCCGGGTAGCCATCGCGATAGAACAGGGTGTGCTTGTCGTATTTTTCGCCATGGCGGATGATGCTAGTGCCGAAGGGCGCCATCGAGGCGGGCATCAGGTCAATTTTGAAGGGTTGCCCCGCTTTGCTACCATCCGCTTTGTAGGTCGTCGCCTTAATCAAGCCGCCGGCGCGGTCGAAATTGCCGATGAGCGCGTTCAGCGTATACCACGCTAGCACATTGTAGAAGCCGTTGGTATGCTGGCTAACCCCGCGATGAATATCGGCCACGGCCGCCCGCCCGTGATTGGTGAATTCAAAGGCCACCGCTTCTAAATCGGCGGCTTTGACCCCGCAAATCTCCGCCCATTCTTCTAGCGTATGTTCCCGCGCGGAATCGGCGATGATTTGCAAACTCGACTTGACGATGAAGCGCTGGCTCTCGTCGTTCGGGTTCGTCAGCTCTAGGTTATCCACCAACAAATCGCCGAAAACGGCCTCAGATGGGTCGGTGGCGTAGGGGTCAACCGCCGTGGGCACGCCATCCACCAACGCCACGAAATAATCGAACTCGTAGGTTTTATCGGGGTCGCTGGAAAGGGGGCGCGTCTCTTTTTCGCGCAGGCCGATTTCGCTAGCCCGCAAGAATTTGCCGGGTTTGCCGTCCTCATCTAGCTTGACTAACCAAGTGGCCTCTGTCCATGTTGGGTCGCCGTTGCGACTGGCGGCGGCCTTGTTGGCCGCGGATAGATAGCCCGCGTTATAGCGCTCGTTATCAATAATCCAGCGGATGAGCGCCATCGCCATAGCGCCTTCTGTGCCGGGGATGCCGGGGAGCCACTTCCACGCTTTAGACGCCGTCTTAGAAAAACGTGGGTCAACCACCGCGTACTTCAGCGTGCCTTCCACTAACCCGGTGGTGATTTTGGGCGAGCGTAGCGGGGGGCCGTAGTTGCCTTCAAACGGCGACGCCCCTACGAAGATGACGAATTCGCTATTGGCGATGTCCCCCTGCCAATAGAACTTGACGCCCCCCGTCCATTTGCCATCTATATATTGCTCCGACATGGCCTTACCCGTGAAATATAAGCTCCCTTGGCAAACGGTCGTGTGACCATGGGCGTTATTGGTGCCATAGGCTTTCAGAAAACGGGCGATGAAGTCCTTGCGCGCGTCTTTTAGCCGCCCCCATGCGAAGACGAACTGGTTATTGCGCGGCCCCAAATCGGGGATGTCGGGGTCAATGAGCGTATCGAGATAATCCGCGAATTGCGCTTTGAACGCCTCGATGAGCGCAGAGCGCGCCGCGGCATCTTTTTCATTTTGGATGCCCTCGATAGCTTTTTTCATCTCTTTGGCGATATTCGCGTCCGTCAGCGCGTAAGATTCGCGCAGGCCGGGGACGGGGCCTTCTCCGAACAAGTCGCCGCCCTCAACAATCTCTTGGATGGCTTGCTCAAAGGAGATGGTTTCCCATTCGCCCCCGCCGCGGGGTGTGCCGCGCTTGCGTTTGAGCACGCTGACCAGACGGTAGGGGTCGTAGACCGATTGCAAGCCCGCTTGCCCTTTGGGGCAGATAGCGCCTTCCACCGGCCCCAATTGGCTGATGGGCGTCTCGTAAGGGATGTGCGGGAACATGGTCATGGGATGGAAGGGGCTTCCGTCTATTTTCACCGCGACGCCATCCAACAACTTCACTTTGATGCCGCAACCGGTGTTACATTGCAAGCAAACGCTATAAATCTGATTCGTCGGGTCTGCCAGCGGGTAGCTATAAACGCCTTCTTCTTCGGCGGCGCGCGCCCGCGCAATCCGCCCAAAGCCATCTAACCCGCCCAAAAAGGCCGCCCCGCCGCCCGCTATCGCGCTCGCCTTCATGAAATCGCGACGCGATAAGCCGCAAGTGGTCGGTTGTGTTTCGGGAATAATAGTCTCAGTCATGATGCCACCTCCGATGAGTGTTTTAGGAAGGGGATATAATCTGTGCCAAAGACGAATGCCAAAGTAGATAACCCCACAATGCCCACCGTCACCGACCATTCCATCAGGCTTGGCACATAATCAAAGTTGAGGTGCGGCCCCGTGAACGCTTCTGCTAGCCCTTCTAGCTCTGGGATGGCCAACGCCGGGAAGATGATAGCCGTGCGCCCCACCGCCAGACCTAACAGGATGAAAACGCCCATCAAGCCAACGATGGTCTGCTGTTGCGTTAGCCGCGGTTGCCACAAAACCGCCATCGGCAGAACAATGCCCAAGCCCAACTGGAGCAACCAAAACGCCCAACCATACGTGCCGAATAGCACCAGATTCACCGCTTCTACCGCATCCGGCACGCCGCTGTAGAGCGCTTGAGAATAATCCACCCACAAGAAATAGAGCTTGACCGTCATTAACACCACCGCCGCCACACTCAACAGGCGGAGCAAACGGCGGCGCTGTTCGGCATCGCTAACGATGTTGAAGAAACCGATGATGACCAACATCAACGCGACCCCTGAAGTCAGGTTGAGGACGGGGAATTGGGCCGGTAACATGGCGTTGTGCAAGGTGGCGCGGCTGGCGTTCACCCCTAGCAACGCCCCCACCCCGCCGCTGACGAATATCGCCAGCGCTAGCCCCAGCATCATCACCCACCGCAACAGGCGTAAATGACCCCGAAAGACCAGCACCAAAGAAATCACGGTCACCACCAAAAACAGGCTATAGCTCCACACCAATTGAGCCAGTAGCGATGTGAAATTGGGTTGCAGGTACACTTTCCAAACGCGCTCCATATGACCGAGGTCAAAACCAATGAAGATGAGCGCTCCCGGCATGGTGACCATCGTCGCCCAGAGCGCGTATTTGCCCGTGCCCTTAAAAAGTGCTACTCCAAAAAGATAGTCGAGCGTCGCTATCATGTAAGAACCGGCGGCCATCCCCGCGAAGAATAAGTACATCGCCACCCACAGCCCCCAATTCACATAAGAGCCATAGTTGACGTCGCGTTCGCCGAAGAATAGACGGCTATAAAAGCCATAGATGCCCAACACAATCGCGATGATGGCCAACAGATACAACAAGCGTTTAATGGTTAACATGGGCCCCTTTCCTTTCTCAGACCAAGTAATAGACGCGCGGTTCAGTGCCCAATTCTTCCTTAAGTCGCATGACGTTCGGTTGGGCAATCATTTCGGATACGAGGCTATCGGGGTCGTTGGCATCGCCGAACATAGTTGCGCGCCCGATACAGGTTGTCACACAGGCCGGCAATTCGCCCACCCGCACCCGATGCAAGCAAAAATGGCATTTGCGGGCGTTGCCTATGGGCGATTCGTGCCCTTCGCGCGGGTACGATTTGCCGTATTCAAAATTGCTCGCGCGCTCGTAATCGTCGGCGGCATCCCGACCGAGGATAAGCCCATCGGCCACGGGGGTATCTTGGGTATAAGTCAGCCCAAAGTCCGACGTGCGCGCCCCGTAAGGGCAGGCGGTCAGGCAGGCGCGGCACCCGATGCACTGTTCGTAATTCACTTCCACAACGCCATCTTCGCCTTTGAAGGTGGCGTTCACCGGGCAGACGGGCGTACAGGGGGGATTATCGCATTGCATGCAGGGGCGCGGCACGAAGCGCCGCCCCACGTTAGGAAACGTCCCCCATTCTTCCTCTAGCACCGGGCGATACACCACCCCCGGCGGCAATTTGTTCTCCGCCACGCAACCGATGGTGCAGGCGTGGCATCCAACACATTTCCGTAAATCAATGACCATCACCCAACGCCGCTCCGCTGGTTGCTTTTGTAGAGCGCGTTTTAGCTCGGCGCGCATCCGCTCCAAAATGTCCGTAGGGCCGCCTTTGGCCGCGCTGGTCAGCGCCGTATCGGGCCCGTGGATGGCCGCGCCGCTTTCCTCTTGCGCTAATAACGCGGACGGGTTGGCGGCGATAGTCTCGAATGCGGCCAAAGCGGCCGCCGCCGCTGTGCCCCCCATCAAACTTTTCAAAAAATTGCGCCGTGTCACATCTTGTATATCAGGCATAAGGCTTTCGTCCTTCTCTATTGTTTGACCTCGACAAAGGCTAGACCTCTTTTAAGGCGTCATCCACCCATGTATAGGCCCGGACGGTGGCCGCAAAGCCTAGGGTGGTCATGGCGAGTAAGACCGTGTGTTTAATTTCCGACGGGGCGATGCCCATTTGTAGGGCGCGCCGTGTGTGCGCGTGCGTCGCGCCTTCCAGACCAGCGCCAATAGCCAGCGCGAGCTTGACCAGTTGGCGCGTTTTGTCGTCTAGGGGGCCGGAACGGTGCAGGGCATCGCCGAGCGCATCATAGGCATCTGCCACAGCGGGAAACTCACGGCGGAATTGCTGATAAGGACGCGGTAAATCGGGCATCACAAATGAACCTTTCGGAAAGAATGATTTAATTGTGATTGTAAACACAAGTTGACCGTTTGAACGGAAAATCTAAAAGGGAGGTGACATTCTACAGAAAGAAATAGGGAGAATATCATAATGCCCACAGGTAAGGCCCTGTGGGGCGGTCGGCGCGGAAAATTTATCCTAGCAAGCTGAGGTCGGGAAACTGGGTGAGGTCCTCGCAGAAGTAATCGGGCGCGCTGGCTAGCAAGGCGTCCCGTTCGCTGAAGCCAGTGCCCACCGCTACCGCCACCGCCCCCAAAGCGCGGGCACAGGCTACATCGGCCGGCGTATCCCCAATGATGATGACATCTTGCGGGCGCAAGTCCCAGCCGCTATAGGCGCGGGCGCGGTCTAGGGCGATGGGCGGCAAATCGTTTCGGTCGGGCGATTCGTCGCCATAAGCGCCAATCTTGAACCAATCGGTATCATAGCCGGCCGCCGCGAGCTTGATGGGCGCGGTCGTCCATAGGTTGCCCGTGACCAAACCCACCAGCACATCAGCGCGCGCGTCCAACTGGCGGGCTAGCTCCAGACCGCCCGCGCACGCCTCTATGGGCGGGAAGCTGGCCAACAGGGCGCGCGTGTGGCGGGCCATGGCGTGGGCATAATCCGCCAAGCGCTCCCCGATACTCGCGCGGGTATGCCCTTTTTGCCCTAATAGCTCTACCAGTATGCCCCAATCGGTCTTGCCGCCGAAGACGAATTGCGCCACTCCCTCGTCTGTGCCGAAGACATCGCACATCGCGCGGCGCGTCGCTTCTCGCCCTAGACCGCGCGTGACCAGTAATGTGCCATCAATATCAAATAAGACCAATTTCATCTAACATCGCTTTCTGGGTGCGGGCACTGTCTAGAAATGTGCCATGTTTTCTTGAAGACGGCAAGTGTAAGCTTGTCGCGGTCTGCGGTATAATAGATAAACCAACCGTGACGAAAATTAGCAGAGAGGGATAAAAAATGGTTGCACCAGCCCTTAAGACCCATCAAATCGCCGAATATTTGGGCGATGAAGCCGATTTTTTGCTGAACCATACCTGCAAAACGATTGATAAAAGCCAATTGCACTTGCCGGGCCCGGATTTTATGGAGCGCGTCTTCCTCTATAGCGACCGCCCGCCGCAAGTCCTGCGGAGCTTGAACCAGATTTTCACCCATGGGCGTTTGGCGCATAGCGGCTATGTCTCCATCTTGCCGGTAGACCAAGGCGTGGAGCATTCCGCCGGCGCTTCTTTCGCCAAAAATCCCGCTTACTTCGACCCGTCTAATATCGTGGAACTGGCCATCGAGGGCGGTTGTAACGCTGTCGCCTCGACCTTTGGCGTGCTCAGCGCGGTGGCCCGCAAATATGCCCACCGCATCCCCTTCATCGTCAAGGTCAATCATAACGAATTGCTCACCTATCCTAACAAGTTCGACCAAATCATGTTCGGCACGATTCAACAAGCGTGGGACATGGGCGCGGTGGCCGTGGGCGCTACCGTCTATTTTGGCTCGGCGGAGAGCACGCGCCAAATCGTCGAAGTGGCGGAGGCCTTCGCCTATGCTCATGAATTGGGCATGGCGACTATCCTATGGTGCTATATGCGGAATCCGGACTTCAAGATGAATGGGGTCAACCACGAGACCGCCGCCGACCTCACCGGGCAGGCTAACCATCTCGGCGTGACTATCAATGCCGACATCGTCAAACAAAAATTGCCGACCCACAACGGCGGCTTTAAGGCGCTGAATACCGGCAGTTCGTCTTATGGCAAATTGGATGAGCGCATCTACAGCGAGCTAGCGAGCGACCATCCCATAGACCTGACGCGCTACCAAGTGGCTAACGGCTATATGGGGCGTATCGGCCTCATCAGCTCTGGCGGCGCGAGCGGCAAAAACGACTTCGGCGAAGCGGTCAAGACCGCCGTCATCAACAAGCGGGCCGGCGGTATGGGCCTCATCAGCGGGCGTAAAGCCTTCCAGCGCCCCATGGCGGAAGGCGTCAAACTGCTCAACCTCATTCAAGATGTCTACCTGAACGAGGATATTACCATCGCTTAAACACCTTGCCAGCGCGGGGGCGGGCATCGGCGGCCCGCCCCCCATATTTTTTACTGAAGCGCTATCGCATGAAACGTACTTTAATGTTACACTATTGATATACCTTTTATGTCTATTGAGTACGACCCATGACAGAACATCGGCTGGAACTCCCATCAGTGAATGCCTATTATGATAGCGCCACGCAACTGATTCGCATCAACTATCGCGGTAGTCTAGACGCGGAAACGCCGGTCAAGGTTTATGGCTGGATAGATGAAGTCATCGCGGCGGTCGGTATTGATAATATCCAAGGCGAAATTTTCGACTTCCGCAACGTGACCGAATTCCAACCCGATAATTTATTGGCGGCGCGCCGCAAAAGCCGCCGCATGAATCTAAAAGTCGCGGTACACAATTTCCCCGTGGCGATGATTGTTAAAAACTTCTACCATGAAGAAATTCTGCGCGGCCCGATGCAAAATGTGCCCGAAAATAAGCGTAAAACCATCGTCTATAGCGAAGAAGCCGCCCTCCAATTCATCCAAAAGTGGCACGCCGAAAACGAAAAGTAACCCATTCCCAAGCTGTCCATCCAACAGGTAATATGCTCCTCGTCAAGGTAGATGGCCATGTTAGTTGCGTGCCCTTTGCATGGGCGCTGGCGCTATCGGGCGGACTTTTTGAGCTTTTCCGCCACGCTATCGGCCACCGCTAGCCACGCGGCCGTATCGCGGGCGGCTGTTTGGGGGTCGGTCCAAAAGGCGTAGGCAATTTGGGTGGCGGTCGGGTCGCGATAAGCGCCGCTGACCGGGTCTATGGTATTGGCGCGCACCCGCTCCCAGTCGTCGGGGCGGGGGCCATACCATGCGGCCACTAAATCCGCCATGATAGCGTGGACGACCGCGCTAACGAGATAACCGATTTTGGCCGGCGGCGCGGTGTTGGGGTGCAAGGCAAAAGCCAAATCTGATAAGCACTTCATGAAGTTGGCCGCGCCGGGGGCTACAAAATCGCGTAGCGCCTCCGGCGGCAGACGGGGCGGCGCCGTCCCCAAAGCGGCCATCTGAACCAATATCTGGCGGGCGAAACGCGCTTGGGGGTATTGTGATTCAAAAGTGCTTAGGTGCGCGTAGGCGCGTTCCAACGCCACCGCGAGGGCGATATAAAATTCTAGCCGACCTAACAGCGCCTTCAACAAAAATTGGCAGGCTTGCGGGTCTCGCGATTCCGCCGCCGCCCGCAACGCCAACAGGTCTTTTTCCGCGTTCATAGCGCTAACGCCGCTTCCACCGCTAACCAAAAGAGTTTTTCCCGCGTGGGGCGTTGCCCCATCCACCCGCGGCTATCCCAGTCCGCCCCGCTGACATCGTCGCCGCCATAGAGCAATTGACCGAAGGTGACCTTGCGAAATTGGGCGATGGCGAAAAAAGCCGCCGCTTCCATCTCCACCGTCAGGCAACCTTCCGCCCGCCTTCGGGCGACTTTGTGGGGCGTTTCGCGGTAGATGGCATCGCTTGTCCACGTTTTGCCTTTGCGATACGGGATGCGATGGCGCATGAGGACCGTTTCAATGGCTGTCACCGCCCGTTCAGATGGCTTTACCTCCCGCGAGGGGGGCAAATAATGGTAAGATGTGCCCTCGTCGCGCACCGCGCTTGTGGGGATGACCACCTGCCCGACCCCAATAGCGCCATCCAGCACGCCCGCCCCGCCGCAAGCGATGAACTGTTCCGCCCCCATGGCTATCAGTTCTTCCAGCAGAGCGCCACACAACGGCGCGCCCACGCCGGGATGCACCACGCCCACATCACCGCCTTCATGCTCCAGATGGTACACGGGGTTAGGGCCTATTTCGCTCGTCATATGTTTGATAATCTGCCCCCGTCCCTCCCCGAAGAGCGCTTGCAATACCTCGTTGAAGAAGCACAACACGACCCTACGCGGCAAGCGCGGGTCGCGCGGGTAGAGCTTAGACGGCTCGATGATAGCGGAAAGCGCCGTATCGTGTTCTAAAATGGGGATGTCACCCGACATGCCCTTATCCTTGGCTTACACGCTCCCGACGGCCGCCAGTAAGATAGCCACCGCCGAAGACACAATAGCTAGACGAATATAGCGGCGCAGACGGTCTTCTAATAGGGTCAATTGTATATCAATATGCTCAGGGTATATATCGCCTTGGCGATGGCGATAAATCCATGTTAGGGGCGCACGTAAAACAGTCATGGCGATGCCCGACCAGCACAGGTAACCCACTGATAAAATCAGCATGGTTGGTAAGTTTTCCGCTTCTAGAAAGGGCAACATGAAGAAGACAACAACAATTGTCCAAACGAAGACCAACAAGGTTTTGACATACCGCAATATCAGGCGGCGCAAATACAGCACATGGCGCACTAGCGACATCTCGGTTGTGGCGACATCTTCAATTAAAGTGCGGTCAAGGCTACGGGCGAGGCCCATTGCCGCGTTAAAACGTTGAATATCGACCTCGTTAGCCTCTGTCGGGATGGCCGACATCTCCCGCAATTTGTCCAACGTGCGCGTTTTGGGAATGATAAAGTCCTTGGTGTTTTCAATCATCTTTTTTCAATCATCTTGTCGAAATAAAGACCGCGTTTGCCCTCGCTAAAGGGAAGCATGAAGTTCATGCGGTTGGGCTGGTATTGATAATGCAAGATAGCGCGCTTGATGTCCGGGGCTTCATCAGCCCAAAAGGTCAAACCGCTAAGCGGTAGGGTAGGGTTGAGTAAGGTGTTGGAGGAGCCGGGCATATAAATCGTGAAGTAAAAATGCACGACATCCATTAGCACCAAATAAACGGCATAAATCGGCGTGAGTAAGGATAAAAAGAAAGGATCAAGGATGAGTAGATAGAGGGCGATACTGACTATTATACCCCCTGTTTCCCCTAGCGTGGGGTAGAAGTTGCCGAATTCGCGCAACATCACCGCTACCACATCGTGCAAGGCATCTTTGAAGAAAACAGGAACTAATAATAATAGTCCGGCCCCGCTGATGAAGGCCAAGCCAATGCGATGCAAAGTAGATAGGCGCACTTCTGAACGCTGTAGCCATGCGCGCAGAGCGTTGCGCTCGCCGTCCGTCAATGGGCGTGGGGGGGCTGTAGCTGTTGTCATAAAGCGTTCTCAACCTTGCGAAAAGCGTTGTAAATCCTCGGTATGATGATGAAATTCTTGTATGAGGGTGTCTAGCCATTGTGTGTAGTGCGCATCGTTATCATCGCTGATGAGTTGGCGGGCTTGATACAAAAAAATAGCCGTTGTGCCTAACAATTCCGCCACGGCCAATTCCCAAGACAAATCCAACCGTTGGCGTACCGATGGGTCGTTCACATGTTGGCTTCCGTCATAGCTGATGGGGGCGTTACGGCCATCGGCGATGCAATAATAACTGTGCGCCGCCTCTTTCAGCCAGCCGGTCAGATGGGCGATGATTTCACGCGGGGACCACGCCCCGCACGCCCCGCTTTGGGTGCGTTTTTCGGGCGGGTAATCGTCGAGTAAAGCGGTGAAGCTATCCACAGCGTCTTGCAAACCTTCGCAGGTGATGCTCATGCGTTTTTCCTCTGGCGCTTTGCGCCACCCATGAAAAAAATCTCGATGAGTCCCGTTTGATGGCCCCATCCCTACACATCGCGCGATTCATTGCTAGTAATTGCTAATAGTTTATCATATCAATGGGTAGAAACGCATGTCAAGTTCAAGTGCGCCTCGGCGGCGATTGTCTGTTATAATAGACTGTAGATTTTTGTAGATTTTATAAGAATCCAATGGCAAAGGTGTATCGTTATGGTCATTACCCCCCCTTTCATCTTATCGGTGATTTCGGCTTTGGTCACGGGCATCTTCACGGCGGTGGTGTTTCAACGATGGTGGAAGCGGCGCAAAGCCCATATGTTGGCGTGGGCTATCGGTCTGCTGATGTATTTCATCGGTACGCTCAGCCAAGTGGTGCTATCGCAGGTGTGGAGCCCGCTTTTCTTCGCGCTGTGGTATTGGTCGGGCGCGCTGATGGTCGCGCCGTGGCTGGGGCAAGGCACCGCTTATTTGCTCATCCGCCGCGGCAATATCGCCCGCAATCTGCAGATGGCCCTCATCCTCGTGGGCGTGATGACGCTTCCATGGACGCTCTTTTTCACGCCGATGAACGCCGACGCATGGGCCCCCGGTCAAGACATCACGGCTATCTACCGTGACTTCACTGATGATAACGGGGTTGTCATCCGCGAGGGTATCATGCAGGGGAGCGCGCGCGGCACGGTGCGCTTTTTCTCGCCCATCATGAACATCTGGGGCACGCTATTGTTGGTGGGCGGGGCGATCTACTCGGCGCGCGCCTTCCGTCGCAAGCAGATTATGCCCAACCGCGTCATCGGCAATTGGCTGATTGCGGCAGGGGGCTTGTTGCCGGCCCTCGGCGGGGCGCTCATACGGCTAGGCGACCCCTCTTTCAAATACTTTGGGGAAATGGCCGGGGCGTGCCTCATCTTCGTTGGCTTTTTGTACGCCACCAACCGCCCCGAACCCGCCGATAAACCCCTCGCCAAATCCAACCCCCAAACCGCCTCCCCCTAAAGGGACCACGGATAGCGGCGGGCGCGCCCCCGGCCTGCCCGCCGCAGGCCCTTTTCATGCACATTGGCCGAAACATCCCCCCAAATTTCAGACACTCTGTTTGACCCAACGCAACTCTAACGGTAAACTATCCCCTATCTTCAGCATCTAGAAGTTACGAGCTTATACGGGATAGCGCGGCGTAGTTCTGGGCTACAAAACCCCAACCCCGCATGAATAGGAGTCATTCATGGCGACACCCAAAAAAGAGACCCTGCTGGATTGGTACTACCAAATGGTGCTCATCCGTGAATTTGAAGAGGTGAGCTTTGAGCTATACAAACAAAAGCGCATCACTGGTGTTTATCTACATCTCTACAGCGGGCACGAAGCCTCCGGCGTGGGGGCGATAGCGGCGCTAGAGAAACGCGACCATGTCATCACCGCTTACCGTGACCACGGCGTCGCGCTGGCCTTGGGGGTATCGGCCAACGCCATCATGGCGGAGATGATGGGCAAAAAGACGGGCACCAGCGGCGGCAAAGGCGGCTCGATGCACCTCGCCTCGCGCGAGCATAACTTTTGGGGCGGCTATGCCATCGTCGGCGGCCATCTGCCTTTGGCGGCCGGCCTCGCCCTTGGGGCGCGCTATCAAGATAAAGATGAAGTCGTCTTGTGCTTCATCGGCGACGGCGCGACCAATAACGGCTACTTCCACGAAGCCTTGAACATGAGCGCGATATGGAATCTACCGGTGGTGTGGGTCATCGAAAATAACTTCTATGGCATGGGTACGGAAGTCGAACGCGCCAGCGGCCAACCTGAATTGCATAAGCGGGCCATCGCCTACGGCATGAAAGACTACGGACGCATAGACGCCCAAGATGTGTTCGCCGTCTACGATACTGCTACCGAAGCCGTGGCCTACGCCCGCCAGCATGGCCCCTGCCTCGTCGAACATCTCACGTATCGCTATCGCGGGCATGGCGTATCCGATAAGCAGTACGATACGCGGCTGGCAGAGGAGCTAAAAGATTGGCAAGAAAACCGCGACCCTATCACCATCTTTCGTAAAAAACTGCTCGGCAAATATAAAAATATCGAAGCCGAACTCGATGCCCTCTACGATAAGGCTAAAGAGGTGGTGGCGGAATCGGTGCGCTATGCGGAAGAAAGCCCCGTGCCGACCTACGAAGATTTAGTCAGCAATGTTTACGTCGGGTCTTAACCCGCGTTAGCCCCAGATAGCCAGATAGCCAGATAGAATGAGGAGCAACTATGGCGACAAAAAATCTGCCCATGCGCGAAGCTTTGCGTCGGGCCTTGATGGAGGAGATGAAACGTGACGAGCGGGTCTTCGTCATGGGGGAAGAAGTGGGGTACTGGCAAGGGACGCACCGCGTGACGGCCGGCTTTATCGAAGAATTCGGCGAAAAGCGCGTGCGCGATACCCCCATCAGCGAGATGGCTATCGCCGGCGTGGCCGTCGGCGCGGCGATGTATGGCCTGCGCCCCGTCGCCGAGATGATGACTATCAACTTCGCTTTTCTGGCCCTAGATGCCATCGTCAACCACGCCGCCAAAATCCATTACATGTTCGACGGCATGTTCACCGTGCCCTTGGTCATCCGCGCCGCCAGCGGTTGGGGTAACCAAGCCACCGCCACCCATTCCCACACCCCCGAACCCATCTTCGCCCATTTCCCCGGCCTGTATGTGGGCTGTCCCGCTACCCCGGCCGACGCCTACGGCATGTTAAAAGCCTCCATACGCGACGATAACCCCGTCCTGTTCACCGAATCTATCGCCCTTTATCCCAAACCCGGCCCCGTCCCAGACGACGAAGATTACCTTGTGCCCATCGGCAAAGGCGATATTAAGCGCGAAGGACGCCATGTTACGCTTGTAGCTTATGCCCGTGGCGTGGAATGGGCGCTAGCGGCCGCCGCCGAGCTGGCCAAAGAGGGCGTAGAATGCGAGGTGGTAGATTTGCGTTGGTTGCGCCCGCTCGATATGGAATTGGTCTTTGAAAGTTTCCGCAAGACCAATCGGTGCGTAGTTGTCGAAGAGTCGTTGCCGATGTATAGTTTTGGTAGCGAAATCGCGGCGCAACTGCAAGATAAAATGTTCGATTATATGGACGCCCCCATCAAGCGCGTTACCGCAATGGATGTGCCGCTACCTTATGCTAAAGAAATCGAGTTAATGGCCCTGCCCGACGCCCAAAAGGTGATTGCGGCGGTGAAGGAGATTCTCTAATGGCCCACGATGTCAAAGCTACGATGGATGGCACTTTGCTCAATTGGCTTAAAAATGTCGGCGATAGCGTCAAGGTCGGCGACATCATCGCCGAAGTCGAAGCCGATAAAGCGACCGTCGAAGTCGAAGCCGGCGCAGAAGGCGTTATCACCAGCCATAACGTCCAGCCTGGCGCAGAAATCACCGAAGGCATGGTCATCGCCGTGATAGGCTCTGCCTCTGCCGCGCCCGAAGCGGCCCCCGCCGCCAAAACAGAAGCATCTGCCCCCAAAGCGGAAGCGCCCGCACAACCTAGCCCCGCTGTGCGCCCCACCGCCGCCAACGGGTCATCTTCCACAACCGCGGAAGGCCGCGTAAAAGCGTCGCCTTTAGCGCGCAATATCGCCGCCGAGCGCGGCATAGATATTCGCCAAGTGGCCGGCTCCGGCCCCGGCGGGCGCATCGTCAAGCGCGATGTCGAACAGTTCACCCCCGCCGCCCAACCGACCGCGCCCAAAAGCGGGTCAGCGCCCGCCAGCGGCGCTTTTATCGCCGCCACTTATGGCAAATTGCCCGAAAATGACGTAGAAATCATCGAGGTGAGCCGCCTACGCGCCCGCATCGCGGAAAATACCGTCCTCAGCAAGCAACAAATCCCCCATTTTTACGTCACGGTGGAGATGGACGCCGAGCCGCTCTTAGCCCTGCGCGCGGAACTGAACAAAGGGTTGGAAGGGGATGGCGTCAAAATCTCGGTCAATGATATGATTGTGAAGGCCACCGCCCTAGCTCTACGCAAATTCCCTAACCTCAATAGCCACTTCTACGGCGATAAAATCGTGCGCCACCAGCGCATCCATATCGGTATCGCCGTGCCGGTGCCCGGCGGGCTGATGAACGTCGTCTCCCACGATGCCGATAAAACCACCCTCAGCGTGATGGCCAAAAATCACAAAGAGATGATAGCCCGCGCCAAAGATGGCAAGGTCAAACCGGATGACATCCGCGGCGCGACCTTCACGGTCAGCAATCTGGGCGTCTTCGATGTCGAGCATTTCATCGCCGTCATCAATCCCCCAGAAGCGGGCATCTTGGCGGTGGGCGCGGCGCGCAAAGTGCCCATCGTCCGCCCCGATGGTAGCCTCGGCGTGGGCACGCGCATGAAAGTCACCATCAGCGTAGACCACCGCGTCAGCGATGGGGCGGAAGGCACGGAATATCTGATGCATCTGCGCGACCTCATCGAAAATCCGATGCGCCTACTCATCTAATTCACCGCGCACCAACAGCGAATGATAGGGCGTGCCACCGTGGCGCGCCCGCGCTTTTCAGCGCTTCTTTAATCATCTCCTATGGCAAGGCCTCTGTGGTCATGGTATGCTCTGTAGCGGGATCTTCATCATATAAAAGGGAGCACAATTATGCCATTACGCACAGCGACCGCTGAATGGAAAGGGTCTTTGACAGAGGGCGGCGGTGTCGTCGCTTTGGGGAGCGGGGCGCTAAGCGCCGATTATTCCTTTGCCTCGCGCCTAGACGAAAACCCCCTCGTTTCTCCTGAAGAACTCATCGCCGGGGCGCATGCCAGTTGTTTTTCGATGGCGCTATCCGGCCAGCTCAGCCGCAACGGTTTCACCGTCAACCGCATCAGCACCACGGCCAAGGTCAACTTGCGCCGCGATGATAGCGGGCTGAATATCGTCGGCGTAGAGCTGAGCACCGAAGTAGACGCGCCCGGCCTCGACGAAGCTAAATTGCAGGAATTGGCCAATAATGCCAAGACGGGCTGTCCGGTCTCTAAAGCGTTGGCGGCTATTGATATTCAGTTGGTCGCCAAATTGGCCTGATAAGGGCCGAATAATGAACAAGGGGGCCGTTACGCCCCCTTGTGATTTACCTTTAGCCCTTCCGCAAGCGCGGGTCGAGGGCGTCGCGCAGACCATCGCCGATGAAGTTAACGCATAATACCGTCAGCGAAATCATCACCCCCGGCCAGATGACCAATAACGGCGTCAGCGTGATATAATCTTTGCCATCGAAGAGCAAGCGCCCCCACGTCGGGAAATCGGGCGGGAAGCCCAAGCCGAGGAACGACAAAGCCGATTCGGTGATGATGGCGCTAGCGATGCTAAAGGTCGCCGAGACAATCACCGGGCTGAGCACGTTGGGCAAGATATGCCGCCGTAAAATACTGCCATCAGAAGCGCCGATACTGCGCGCCGCTACCACAAATTCCCGCTCTTTCACCGATAGCACCTCCCCCCGCACCAGCCGCGCGGTCGGCATCCAGCCTAGCATGCCGATGACCGAGACCGTGAGGATGAAGATGCCCATCTCCGGACCAAAACTTTTCCGCAGGCTATCGCGGAATAATAACGTGATGACCAGCAACAAGGGCAGTAAGGGGAGCGACAAAAAGATGTCGGTGATTCGCATCAAGATATTGTCCAGCTTTGGGTAATAACCCGACAAAATGCCCATCAACGTGCCGACCGTCATCGCGATAATCATCGAGCAGAAGCCGATGGCCAAAGACACGCGCCCGCCCACAATGACCCGCGCCAGCGTGTCGCGCCCTAGGTTATCCGTGCCGAAGGGATGCTTGGCCGTCATCCCAGAATTCGCCGAGACGATGTCAATATAGGTGGGGTCTATGGGCCATATCATCGGGCCGAAGAGCACCCCCACAACAATCACAAATAAGATGATGCTCGCCAGCATCGCCAAACGATGGCGGCGGAACTGCCGCCACGCATCGCGCCATAGCGTGCGCGGCTTGCCCAGACTTTGGCTCGCTTGGCCTAATTGAATGGTTGGCGCTGTCGCTGTCATATCCTTAGCCACCCCTCATCTAACTATACTGTACGCGCGGGTCTAAAATAGCGTATAAAAAATCGGCGATGATATTAAAGATGACGATGAGAACGGCGAAGATGAACGTTATCGTCTGTACTGTGGGCAAATCGCCGCCTTGGATAGCCAAAATTAACAATTGCCCCAACCCATTCACGCGGAAGATTTGCTCCGTGATGATAGCGCCTTGGAAAATTTGGGGGATGCCCAAAGCCAATAACGTCACCACCGGTATAAGGCTATTCCGCAGGGCGTGCCGCACTATCACCGACCGCTCGCTCACCCCTTTAGAACGCGCGGTGCGGATATAATCCTGCCCCAAATTATCGAGCATAGAGGAGCGCGTGAAGCGGCTGATTTGCGCTGTATAGAACAGGGTCAGCACCCCCACAGGCATAATCATTTGCCGTATTTGGAACATCAAACTTTCATAATCGGTCACTTTATGCGTGGTATCGTAGACCGAAGGGAACCACTTCAGTTGCACGCTGAAGATGATGATGAACAATAACCCCGTGAAAAAGGTGGGGATAGAAAAGCCGACCACCGACAAAAATGCCCCGATTTGGTCGAATAGCGAATATTGTTTGTAGGCCGATAAAACCCCCACCGGCACCGCTACGATAATCGCCACGAGGTAGGCCGTGCCTACCACCCATAGCGTCTGCGGGAGGCGCTCCAAAATCAAATCAACGATGGGGCTACGGGTTTGCCACGAAATATAACGCAAGCGCGATTCAGAATCGCCGATGCGAATACCTGTAGCCTTTTCGAGGATGTTCAGCGGTTCATTTATCAAAAATTGTCGCAACCATTTGACGTATTTGACCAAAAAAGGGTCGTTGGCGCCCATATTCTCGCGGATTTGCTCGCGCACTTCCGGCGGGATAGTCAGCGGCAGGTTGCCTACGGGGTCTGTCGGCGATAAATCGAGGATGGCGAAAACCACAAAGCTGATGAATAAAATCGTTGGGATGGCCGTTAGAATACGGCGAATCATATATTTGGTCACGACTTCTTCCCGATGATAACTTTTTTATGAAGTTTTAGGATAATAATAAGCTTTTTATGGGATTTATCCTATAGCCACGCCAGAACAACTACCGATAACAATAGGGGCAAGCCCATGCTCACCCCTATTGTGCCTAGCGTTTCTCGCTTATTCGCCGCGCGACCAATCGGCGACATTCCATAGCTCAGAATCCCACGCATTCATCCGCACGCCTTCCAGCGTGTTGCTGTGGGCGGAGACGCTACCGCGATGGATGAGCGGGATGATGACGCCGTTGTTGACCAACATATCGTTCAGTTGGATGATGAGCGCGATCCGTTCTTCTAGCGGCGCGGTTTGGGCCAATTGCGCTAGTAGGGCGTCGTATTCTTCATTGCACCAGCGCACGATGTTGTTGCCCAGCCAGTCGTTATCCGGCCCGCTGATTTCCGAGCAGGCGAACCCGTTCATATACCGTTCGGGGTCGGTGCCGCTGAAGGTATTGGTGAACATTTGGACATCGGCGTAGAACTTGCCGAAGGTGTCTGGGCTGGCCGGGTCGCCGCCGAAGAAGACCGCCGCGTCAATGTTCCGCAGTTCGGTTTCGATGCCGATTTCTGACCACCATTGTTTAATCAGCGCTTGGGTGGATTGGCGCACGGCGTTGGTGCTGGTTTGATAAAGGATACGCAAAGGCACGCCATTCTTCTCACGGATGCCGTCGCCATCAGTATCTACGATACCCGCTTCGTCGAGCATGGCGTTCGCGCCGGCGATGTCTTGGGTCAAGCACCAATCGTTGTTGGGCGAAGCGTAGATGGTCGGGCCAGCGACGAGGTTGCACGTCGGCAGACCGGCCGCGCCGTAGAGTTGCTCGGCGATGATATTGCGGTCAATCGCCATGGACATCGCCCGCACAATCACCGGATCGGTGAGGAAGGGATGGGCGTTGCTACCATCTGGCACCCATACCGAGCGCATATCGCCCAAGTCGGGGTCGGGGTTGGTTTGGTTGATTTCGATACGTTCTACGCCGGTGGCCAGCGCGCTAACCACTGTGCCCAGACCCGCCATTTCCATTTGATTGAGGATGGCCGGGGCGACTTGCAAGTTCCACGCATAATCGAATTCGCCGGTCTCCAACACCGCGCGCGCCGCCGATTCGGCATCGCCGCCACCCTTGAAGATGACGCGCTTGAAGAAGGGCTTGCCCTCTTCGCGGTAGTTGGGGTTGGCTACTAAGGTCACCACATCGTTAGCGCGGAATTCTTCCACCATGTAGGGGCCTGTCCCAATGGGGTTGAAGTTCTGCTCGGTGCAGTTTTGGGCATTCGCGCCCACGCAATCGGCGAATTGGGCCGCTTGGATGATGGGCACGGTGGGTCCCGCGAAAGCGCTATAGGGGAAGGGCTTGGGCACGCTGAAGGTGGCCACAACCGTTAGGTCATCCACCGCTTCCATGCTGGCGATGTCGGCGAATTCCGCTGTGGAGTTGCAACCGCCATCGGGCGCGGTGCAGTATTGCCACGTGAAGACGACATCATTGGCGGTCAGTGGTGTGCCATCCGACCACAAGATGCCCGGCTTCAGTTTCCACGTAATCATCATCAAATCTTCAGATACGCCGCCATTTTCTACGGTCGGTATTTCTTCCACTAGCCACGGCACCAACGACCCGGTCTCATCATAACGGGCCAGTGGCTCTAGCACCAAAGAACCAGCGTGGATGTCTTTTGTGCCGCCCGATAGATAGGGGTTCATGGTGGAGGCGGCTTGCCAGTAGAGGATGCGTAGTTCGTCGTCTTGGGCGGCGACAAAGCCAAACGACCCCACCGCCAAGGCGACGAGTGCAACGAGAGCGAGGATACGACGATAATTCATAATCTTTAGTCCTTTCGTGTAATAAACTAACTTAACAACAATATATTGCATATTGTGTCGGCAAAGTATACTGTGTCCGTGGCAACTTAGCAAAATTTGTAAGGCCGTTTTTCGCCGCACACTAGCAATGGATGTTGTTATGGGGGCATTTTAGCGTCGCTCGGCGCTTATACCTTGTGGCAGAGCGCCCAAAATAACGCCATATAATTTAGCTGTGCTCAACAAAATGAAAAAGGGAGGGGCACGACTGCGATAGGTCGTGCCCTGTGGCTCGTTGCTTAGACGGCTTTTTCAGCAGGGCTAAGCAGGGGATTAGCGCGGTTGGCGCGGCGGCGGGCGATGCCCCGCAAACGGCCGATGAGACGGCTCATCCATACCCATTGACGGCGGGGTGCTTTGGGGATAGCGCGCAGTAGCTCTTGTTGACGTTGTTTGCGCGCGGCTTCGCGCAGACGGTGTTCTTGTTCCCAGCGCATTTGGTATTCGTTCATGGTGGTTCGCTCCTTTCAGCATCACCATACACCCAACCTGCGCTAACAGAAACAAATTTAGGATTTGCTAAAAGCTATCGCCGCAGAGAGCGCAACGCTTAATTTTTTGACGATGCCACACTGGAAAAAGTCATCAAAGCGACTACCGAGCACGTGGGCGATTGGACGCGCCCAGATATAGGGGTCTTATTCGTCTGGCCGCTGACTAAAGCTTATGGCCTCGGCAAACGCTTTGATGCATGATGCCTACACACGGGGTTACAGCAATGGCGCATGGGGGAAGTAGCCCGCCAAAAGCGGGGTGGGCCACTACGGCGGCGGCCACCCCATAAAATAGCCCTTATTCTCCACCGATGGCGTATATCCGCACCGCCCCATCGCTCGCCGCGGTGGCCAGTAGCGTTTGGTCGGGGCTCCATGTCACATCGCTCATCCAATCGCGGGCATCGTCGAAGAAGGCGATGCGCGCCCCGCTGTTCACTTCAAAAATGTATAAGCCTTGGCTGGTGACAAAAGCCAGAAGCGTATTGTCTGGACTGAACTCAATATCTTCAGCGATGCCGTCTACATCGCTGAACTTGCGGATGAGTTCGCCACTTTCCGCATTCCGCAACGAGGCGTCAAAGCTGGTCAAGACGGCCATGTATTGGTTATCGGAACTGAAGGTGATATTGCTCTTGTTGTCGAGTCCAAAGGTCGTTGCATCGGCGTGCTTGCGCGCGTTGTTAATCTCTCCGCCTGTGGCTACATCCCACATATAAAGAAAACTGTCGGTATCATTGAAAGCCAGCACCGCGTTATTCGGGCTAAAGCTGATGGCGTTGACGGGGTCGTTATGGTAGTTGGTGGTGGCGATTTTAGTTCCCGTCGCGTCGAATAGGTGCACGGCGGTAGCTTGCTCGGCGGTCAGCGCCACCAATTGCGCGCCATCGGGCGAATACACGATGTCGGTTACGCGCCCTTGCACGTCAATTTGTTTGGTTTGCACGCCGTCGGCCACGTCCCAGAAGCGGATAGCCGCGCCATGACCGCTCAATAGGATAGTGCCATCCGGGCTGAAGGCGACCGCGTAAACATCGCGGTTAGAAAAATCGTCGCTCGGTTGCGTCACGGTCTGCGCTAGAGTACCATCCGCCACGTTCCACACGATGAAGCTATCGTCGGTCGAGCCGCTGACCAAGAGCGTACCATCAGCACTCAGCGCCATATCCTCGATACTGCCAGTGTGGCCGCTCAGCGTTGTAGGTTCTGGGTCGTTGGGGAAGTCCCAGATGAGGATAGTATTGCTGGTGGTAGCCGCGATGATTTTATCGTTTTCGGGCGTCATCAGCATGTCCACATCGCCATCTATGCCGCTTGTGCTCGTGACCACCGTGACATTGGCGTCCAAGTCAACGACGGCGAACCCGCGCGAACCAAAATTCAACAGAGCGTAACGCCCATCCGCGCTATAGTTGACGCTATTGGGGTTGCCCGTATCTAGCTCGCGCACGCTAGACAGCTCGCCGCTAGCGAAGTCGTACAGACCCACGCCGCGGCCGTCGGTGTGCGACACCAGCAAAGTTGAGCCATCGGGTTTTATCGCAAAATCGAAGAGTTCGCCGCTCGTGGCCACCAAAGGCGGTTCGTCAGCTGTATCTAGCGCCGACGGGTCATATTTCCAAACGCCCAAAGACCCGCCGACAAGGATAGTCGCCCCATCGGGCGACCACGCCACGCGGTTAGCGGTGCCCCGCCCAAGGCGGATGAGCAATTCTAGTTGGCGGATATTATCGGCTGTAATCGTCGTCCGTCCGCTATCCTGCGCGCCGACCGAACCCATGATGACCCCCAACAGGAGCACCAATAACCCTAATGTTTTTACCTTCATCCTCATATCCTTTCTGCTGAACTGATGATATAAAACTTCCCCATATGGAAAGCTGTACAGGCCCATCATAAGGGGGCGACATGCCAATAACGTGCCAACCACGCAAAAATTGCGTGCCAATATCCGTTCAGCTTGTAAAAAAGAATAAAAATGTTAGGAGAATAGGGAACGCGCGTGTTGGACTAAGAGCGCGTGCATCTGGAAAGCGCCATCCGCCACCGCCTCCAATAAACCGCGCTCGACCAAACGGCGGACGGTCGCCCGCGGGTCGGGGTTGTCCCACACCGCTTGCAACGCGCCGAGGTCGAATATGGCCGGCTTGGGCGCGAACACCCCCAACATGGCGAAGCGTTCGCGCAGGGTTGGCTCTAGCGCGTTGGTGCTCAGCGCCAACAAAGCCGATACGGTCATGGGGAAGGCGTCATCTGGGTTTTGGCGGTCGGCTGGGGCGCTGGCCTGCAACAGATGGGCGCCATCGCGCAACTCTTGGAGCAAATCGCGGATGCCCCACCCTAAGGACTGTTCTTCTCGTAAAAGCCGCCCCGCTACCTGTAGCGCCAGCGGCAGGCCCTCTAACGCTTGGATGAGCGCATCTACTTCTTGGGGATAAGCGCTCACCGCTTCGGGGACCAACAAGGTCATCAGCTGGCGGGCGCGCTTTTCGTCCAAAACCGGGATTTTATATAACTCCTGACTGGTGGTGATAAGCGCTTGGGCGACGCGATTTAAGCGGGTCGTGATGAGTGTGGCGCTGTTCCGCCCGCCAATTTTGAAAGGCGTGACGTGCGCCTCGTCCCAAACATCGTCTATGATGAGCAAAACTTGTCGCTCGCTCAGGGCATTGGCGAGGAGCGCAGACGCTTCTGATATAGAGGTGGTCTGGTGGATGTTGTGCAGGCCCAGCGCCAACCCCCATTGGTGCAAAATCGCGAGCAAGTTAGGCGTTTGCCCCAACGATGCCCAAAAGACCCCATCGTGGAAGCGCCCCCGAACGGCGGGGTGGTGGGCGAGCGCCATGGTGAGCGTCGTCTTGCCGATGCCCGGCCAACCCTGCGCCACGATCCAACGCCGCGGGCTATCATCTCCCCGCAGGTTGGTCAAGCGCTCTTTTAGCGCCGCTAGCACATCTTCCCGACCGACTATCAACCCCGGTGGGGGCGGCAAAAACCCCTTGGATAAGCTTAGCATTGGGATGATGTCCCCCATTTCGATACGGCGCGCCAGTGCGGTTGTCTCCTCCTCCAGACCGTGCGCGCCCTCTGCGAGGCGGCGCTGGAGCAAATCGCGGTAATGCGCTAGCGCCATCTCGCGTTGTCCAACTTGGACATAACACTGTAAAAGCTGGCGGTGCAGGGCTTCGTTATCCTCGTCCAAACGACACCACGCTTGCAATAAGCAGATACATTCGTGATATTGCGCGGCGAGTTGGGCGCTTAACACCAAGTTCTCGATAACTTTCGTCAGGCGCTGGTGCAGTTGGGCGCTCATCAGCCGTTGCCAAGCCTCGTATTGTGGGGCGTCGTTCGCTTGCAGACCATCGGCGAAAGGAGCGAGCCAATGGTCTATGTTGGCCGCGATGCCTGATAAATCGCCTTCGTTCAGCAAACGGTCCAATTCCCACAAGTCCACCTCGACCGCATCGGTGACGACGAAGCGCACCATATCCCTATTGGCCTCGATAAAAGGCGTTAGGGGCGTTTGTTTGAGTGTGGAAATCATCCGCCGCAATTCAGCGCGCGCCGTTGCTGGCGGGGCGTCTTCCCACAGGAGCGCGCACAGGTGTTCCCGCGCTTGGGGGCGGCGCGTGGCGACCAAATACACCAACAAAGCTAAAGCTTTGCGTCGTCCGATTTCAATAGGGGTATCATCAGCAAAGATGCTTGGGTAACCGAATAAAACGATTTTCAACAAACGCTCCACCTATTTTTGTATCATTCTAAGGCAATCGCGACCACCTATTTTTGCGCGCCGCGTGCGCCCAAATACAGCAATAGGCCCAAGGGGCCAGCCAAAAAGATGAACAGCAAAGCGGGCGACACCAACGCCGCGTTCAGCCCCCGTTCGCGGCTATCCAAATAGGCCCAGCGCCCCACGAACAGGTCAAAAGCCAAAAAGTGTAACCAGCCGGTGGCCGCGCCTTGGGGCGTGCCCAACAAGCGCGCGATGCCCGCGAGGTCAAAAGATAGCGCTATCGGCTCGCTGGCGAAGAAGCTCGCCAACAATGCCGCCACATATAGCCCCGCCAACAACGCCACGGGATACCAAGATTGCATCGCGCGGCGGCTGAAGCGCCAATTGGGCAACAAGAGCATCATCCCCCAAAAGGGCAAAACGAGCAAATTGCCGAGAATATATAGGATGTCGTGTAGCGTCATCTTAACCGTGTCCTGTTGGTCTCGCTAGGGATGGTGGCATCTTGGGAGCGGGGCCTTCGCCAGCGGTCGTACCAGCGCCACAAAACGCCGCTACCCAGCGCCCAAAAGAAAATATCGGTCGGGAAAATATAGCGCGGGATGACCAGCAACGCGAGGTGAATGAGCGTTGTATAGGCGATGAAGCCGCCCGGCGCCAACATGGTGCGCCATTGGGCGCGGTATAGCCACATGCCCACCACGCCTAAAAGGATGCCTGACCAATGAATGGCATAGATGAACAGCTTGGGCCAAAAGTTATCCGCGCCGAGCAAGCGCCCCAGCCCCGACAGGGTGAAATCCTCGCGCAACCACGCCAGCGCCAGCGCGCGCAAGCTCTCGCCCGATAGTTGGGCCACCCCGTGCGGCTCTAGATAAGCCCCTAATAGCGCCGTCACCCGCAAGCGCGCATAAGCGATAGGGTCGTTAGCGATAGTTTCTAGGGTCGCTTGGGCGAAAGCGCTATTGGGGATACGCAACTTGCAATCTACGCAATCATCGCCTTCTTCGCCGGGGCGGTGCGATTCGCCCAAGAACTGGCGGTCTATCGCTTCGCGGTCGTTGATGTTGGTCGCGCCGCGCCAGATAGTCGGCATCATTTGGTCGCTACCGATGACCAACCGCCCCCAAACGCCCCAATTATACAGCGTCCAAATGCCGACGACCGCGCTATACACCACCAATAGCCCCACAGCGTAGCGCCACCATGCGCGCCGCCCCACCCATAATAGATGCACAGCGATGCCCAAAGGGAATAGCAGGGCCACCGCGCGCGTCAGCGTCGCCAGCCCCAGCGCCAAAGCGACGCCTAAGACCATCGCCCCGCGCCCGCCCCGCGCGAGGATAACCCCTTCGATATAGAGCCACACGCCCGCCGCCACGAAGAAGATATACAGCGTCTCGGTCGTCAGCGCGCCCGCCTCCATGATGAACGGCGGGTAAAGCGCCCCCACCAGCGCCGCCAACAGCCCCCCCCGCGCATCGCCGCTGATGCGCCAACTGATGCCGTAGGCGAAGTAGCAACTCGCGGTGCTGGCCAACGCTTGCGCCAAGCGGATAACGTAAATCGCTAGCGCGTCTGATAGGACGGTTTGGGGCAGACCTACAAAGATGAGATACAGCGGCGCTGTGGGGATGGTGGAGACATAGAAGGTGACATCGCGCACCCAACCGTGCTCTTGCCCCGTGAATAGCCCGTAGCCATTGGCCAAATACCATGCGCTATCTCCGCCGCCTTCGCGATACACGCTCAACGGGTCTAATGATAGGGCATAGCCGACCCGCAATAGCAAAGCCAAACTCAAAATGAGCCATAGAAGATAGCGGGTGCTTTGCGAGGCGGACGCTTGCATGGGCATTCGGTGGCTGTCTTGTGTGTCCAAATGGCGCTAGTATAAAATTTTTGGCGCGCCATGACCAGCGCGGCTTTTGCGCTGGCCTCGGTTCGCGCCGCTCATTTGGGCAAGATGACTTCGCACTGCTCCGCGCCCGCGGGACAACTGACCACGACTTCCCCCGCGCGCAAGACCTCAAACCCCGCCGCCCAAAAGACTTCCTCTTCCCCTAGCGTGATGAGGCTTCGCACATAACGGCATTCAGACGGCGCGACCGCTTGGCCCGAACCGCGTAGCACCACCTGCAAGCAGTGCCCCCGCGGCAAAGCGCCCAGATTCAGCCCGCTGGTCACCGTCTCCCAGCGCGTGGCGACGAACGTTTCTCCCGCGCCTTGGAAGACCAAACCGCTGACATCGGCGAAATCGGAGCGCGAAATCAGTGTCAAGACCCGCGGGTACACCACCAGCGCCACGCTATCGGGCGGCGTAGTGGGCGATGGCGTGATGGTCGCGGTTGGGGTGGGGATGGGTGTATCGGTCGGCGCGGTGGTTGCGGTGGGGGATGGCGTATTGGTCGTGAAGAAGCCGGCCACGCCGGGGGCCGGCGTATGGCTCGCCGTCGGGGTGGGGGTGGCGCTGGCGGCAGAAGTGGCCGTCGCCGTCGGCGGGGCGGGTATGTTCGACCAGATGGGGACGTTGCGGACTTCGCTAACCGTCCGTCTGCCCGCTGTGTCCTCGTATTCGACATAAAACGTAGCGCTTTCTATAGCGGGCATGGGCACATCGCGCGCCCAGTCCGCCCAATCTTGAACGACTTGGCGCTGGCTATCGAGGATGCGATAGCGGGTAGCAACGCCTATCCAATCGCCCGTCCATGCGTTGCGCTCGTTGGTCAAATACAGCAACCCCGAATCGGCGTCCACCAGAGCCGGCAGGGCGTTCGGCCGCGCCCCCAGCACCACGATGAACATGACATCTGTGCCGAAGCGCCGCGCGGCCACCCCTACCTCACGGTAAGCGGGGTTCGTCACACTGCGGCGGTGGATGTCCGAATTGCTCCAAAAATTGATGGCCGTGCGGATGTTGCCGATGGCGGCAATTTCCGTGATGGCGATTTTTTGGGGGTGACCATAAGTCGGCCACAAGAGCGGCTCGAACTGAGAGCGTTGGCGGGCATCGTCGCCGCGCGGGCCAATATGGATGTCGCCGCCGCGGGGGATGCTCCCCAATGTCAACAGATAATCCGCTTGAGACGCGGCCATCGCTTCTAGGGTCGCGTTATAGACCAACGGCCCCAGCCCCTCGCGCAGACGCCACACGTTGATTTGGCGCATCAATTCCGGGATGTGGTCGCTTGGCGCGCTTTGGGCGCGCACTAGATGGAGGCTAATAGCTAGGCAAAAAACCAACAAGAGCGCGCGCGGGAGCATAAAATAATCCGTTCATAAACAAATTAAGCGAACGATTAATGCTATTGTATAGGATTATACTTACAAATACTATTTATGTATTGGCAAGGCGCTCATTTCCCCCGACGACTGCGCCACAATCGGCGCGCCTGCCGCCAACCGACGGGGCTAACCGCGCGCCCAACGTAAAAAACAGGTGACCATTCGCCGAAATGTCATTAGAATAGGGCTACGATGATGATAAAGGGATATTCGATTGGTGATGTCATTGCAATCTGCCGCCGACCTCATCCGCAGTGCCTCTGTTATCGCCGTCTTGACGGGCGCTGGCGTCAGCAAAGAATCGGGCGTGCCCACCTTCCGCGATGCTATGGATGGCATCTGGTCCCAATACGACCCCCTAGAATTGGCCACCCCTGACGCTTTCCGCCGCAATCCCCAACGGGTTTGGGATTGGTACCAATTCCGCCGCGGCCTCGTGCGCGTCGCGCGCCCCAACCCCGGCCATTATGCCCTTGCGGAGTTGGCGCGCCGTTATCCGCTCTATTTGGTCACCCAGAATGTAGACGACCTGCACGAGCAGGCCGGCAGTATCGGCGTCATCCACTTGCACGGCAATATCGCCCAGACCAAATGCTCGGCCCATTGCCAAGGCGACCCCACCCTTGTAGAGACGTATGACGAAGCGGCCAGCCCGCCGCCTTGTCCCCATTGTGGCGCGTGGTTGCGCCCCAATGTCGTTTGGTTCCACGAAGCGTTGCCCGCCGAAGCCTTGAGCGCCGCCGCCCAAGCCTGCCAAAAGGCGGATGTGATGCTGGTGGTGGGCACGTCGGGCTTGGTGATGCCCGCGGCTCAATTGCCCGTCT
This sequence comes from Anaerolineaceae bacterium, assembly GCA_037441665.1. Taxonomy (GTDB): domain Bacteria; phylum Chloroflexota; class Anaerolineae; order Aggregatilineales; family Phototrophicaceae; genus JBBIRQ01. Next base: position 53,743 of record JBBIRQ010000011.1, read on the forward strand.
TGGCTAAAAGGCATGGCGCGCGCCTCATCGAAGTCAACCCCGACGAGAGCGCCATCACCCCCCTGTGCGATATTAAGCTCGATGGCCCCTCCGGGCGCATCCTACCGCAACTCATCGAGGCCCTCGATGCCCACGATTAAGCGCTGGCCCCTCGCCCTCTGGTTGGCGTTTTGCGCGCTGTTGGGCGCGCCCGCCGCCGCCCAAACGGTGACGGATAGCGTCTGGGATGTGTTCGTAGAGCGCGGGATGACGGCCGATGGCCGCGACCGCCTAACGTTCATCGGCGAACTCAGCGGCCGCGCCGAATCGCTAGAAGTCTATGGCGAACGCTATACCGTATTGGGCGAAGGCCTGCTGTTCTACGACTGGCGGCAACGGCAGGTCGCCTACGCCACGCCCGAACAGGGCGTTAGCCCCCATCCCTTCATCGCCCTAGAGGCAGGCGATAGGCGCGTGGATTGGGTCGTATCGAACAATGGTAAGTTCATCGCATGGACGATTACCCGTGGCGAGACGGCACAAACCCTGACGACCCGTACTTACATCGCCGACAAAGCCGGCCACGATGCGCGGCTCTTGCTGGAGGATGGCCCCCGCGATGGCATCCGCGCGTGGCCGGTCGCTTTGGATGTGGGCCGCAACCGCTTATATATGGATGCCCAACCCGACGGACTCAGCCGCTTTACCCCGTTCACCCAATACGCTGGCCTCTTCCTCGTGGATATTGCCAGCGGCGAGGTGCGCGCCTTGCCCGATGAACCCTCTTGTTTTTGTGGGGCTGGCATCCGCGCGGGCACTTTTTTACGCTTAGCGCTGACCAGCGACTTAGGCGGCTTTGATGTGCGCGTCATCAATCTGGATAGCGGGGCGCAAACGCTCATCCCCGCCATGCGCCTACGCAATTATACGTTGGGCGGCGATATTCTCATCGCCCCCGATGGCACACAAGCGGTCTACGCGCTGGCCCAAATCGAGGGCTTCGGCACGCCTAACCAAAGCGTGGAGACCGTCTTCATGCGGGTGGATTTGCTCAACATGAGCCAAACGCCCCTCACGCAACCGATTACCACGTTTGTCCATCCCCTCCAGTGGACCGAAGATAACACCGCCATTTTGTTCACCAGCCCGCAATTGAACGGGACGTGGAAAATTAACCTGAATGACGGGCGACTGACCAAGGTAGCTAACGCAACCTACATCGGACGCCTGCAAAAAGAGGCGACAGAAGGCGCCACAGAAGGAGGCACAGAATGAAGCGCTGGTTGTATACCGCATGGGCCTTCTTGTTGAGCATGATAACCGCCTGCGCCGCCCCGCCCGATAACGTCCAGCAGACGCTGATTGCCGAACACGACGCCGCCGGCACCGAGTTGGCTATTCAAGCCGCCACCGCCACTATCGCCTCTGCCCGCCTCCGCACGACGCTCGATTTTGCCGGTACGCAAGTCGGCTTCGCGCGCGACCAAGGCGAATTGTTGCGCTCTACGCTCATCGCTCGTGGCACAGATAGCGCCGTCATAGACGCCTTTTTGGAAGGCGTTCAGGTGGATACCCTCCCCACCGCCACCCCGCGCCCGCCCGACACCCCGCCGCTTGTCCAGCCGTCGCCCAACGCGGGCGGCCCAACCCTCAGCGACCCCCAAAACGCCGATAGCCCCCAACCCCGCCTCAGTAACCCCATTTTCACCGATGGCGTGGGCGATAACGGATGCGCTTTGTCCGTCAACCCCACCTTCACGCCACAAAGCGAAGCCATCTATATTGTCGTCACCGCCCAAAATATCCCCGCTGGCACACAGATTGCCTCGCGCTGGCGGCAGGGAGAGCAAGAAATCGCCTTTTACGATTATGTCCCCCCCGCCGACATCGCCAGTGAGTGCGTGTGGTTCTTCATTGACCAGACCGACGCTATCTTCTCGGCTGGGTCGTGGAGCGTGGCGCTGGAATTAGACGGGCAACCCGTCGGTACGCCTATCCCTTTCACTATCGAGGAGGGCGGCAACTAAAGACCCCGCGACCGCGTATATAGTGATGATAGATGAACAGCAGAGGGATTATGGCTATCCAAACCTTTTGGGATGATGCAGAGCGCACGCGCATTCGTATTGACATTAGCGCGGGCTGGACGTGGGAGGACCTGCGCGCGGCCATCGCCGCCACGGACGCGCTCATCATCAGTGTGCCGCACCGTGTGGACATCATCCTACATTTGGCGCATGGCTTACAACTGCCGCCCGATTTTATGACGGCGGCCAAAGAATTGCTGGCCAACCCAGAACCGCGCCCCAACGAAGGGCGGCGCGTGATTGTGGGGGCGGGGGCCCTGTTCCGCCTCGCTTATCGCGCCCTTCAACGCGCTTTCGCGGCCCAACTCCAAGGGCGCGAGGTCTATTTCGCAGATACCCTATCTGCCGCCCGACAGTGGTTAGAAGCGTGGCGCGTCGCGCCTTAGAGCGTTCGCCCAAAGCATAGCCGTCAGCGCCCTGCGCGATGTATAATGCGCCTATGCTAAAAAGATACGCCCTAAGCATCCCTATCACCTTGCGGACGCGCCGCAGAATCGCTTTGGTTTGGCTAGCGGTCGCCGCGGTGGCGCTTTTCGCCCTGCTCAACGACCCGCCGCGCTCCTCTGAGGTGCAACAGACCACCTGCGCGCGCGCGGATGGTGGCGCGTGTATCGCCTTCCCGCGCGTCAGCGGCGACAATTTAGATGGGGCGACGCTCACCTTTCCCCAAGCTTTCGCGGGGCGTCTCAATCTTGTTGTGGTGCCCTTTGACCGCGAGCAACAAACCAACGCCGCCCAATGGTTGCCCGTTTTCCAACAGTTAGCGGCCGCTCATTCGGACATCCGTTACTACAGCATCGCCGCCTTGCCCAACCTCAATCCGGCCATCCGCACGTTGGTAACGGGCGGCTTGAATATCGCCATCACAGACCCGCAGGTGCGCGCGGTTACCGTCGTCGCCTTTCTAGAAGACCAGCCCTTGTTCATCCGCGCTTTGGGGTTGTCCCATGCAGAAGCGATGGTTGTACTCATCGTGGCGCAAGGCGGGGAGATTTTATGGCAAGGCATCGGCGACTACACCCCCCAGAACGCCTCTGCGTTGCAGAGCGCCTTCAGCCTGTTGGCTGGCGATTAGCCCTCTAGCCCTCTTCAAGGTCGTTCGTGCGGCTTTGGCGCTTATATTTAGCTGTAGCGGTTCAATTTATCGCCGTGCGCCGTTTTAGAAGCGCCAGACCCCAGCCTACGCGCCAAGAGCATCTAAAAAAACGCACATTTTTTCACAATCTTTACGCTTTATAACGCGCGCGCCGTCTATGATGAAGTTGTTATTTTCCTTTATTTACCTTCATAAAGCGAGTTTTAGCTTATGCCTTTCGATATACGCTGGTACATCCCTCATCGTGTCATTTATATTAACGTCCATGGCGAACTCACCTTAGAGGATTTACGCCAATCGCACGCCGCCACGCTGGACTACATCGCCCAAGGGCAAGCGCCCGTTCACATCATCAGCGACACCAGCGCGATGGAAAAGTTCCCCCACGGCCTCAACGCTTATAAAGAGATTTTGGGCCAGAAGACGCACCCTAACACCGGTTGGGTGGTGACCATCACCCACAATCAGTTACAGCGCTTGCTAGCGAACATGACCACCCAAATTGCTGGCGGTCAGCAAAAATCGATGGTGAGTTTTGAAGACGCGCTGGACTTTTTGCAACGGGTAGATTTGACGCTCTCCATAGATGACCAAAAAGCGTCTTAGATACCTGTAGCTAGGCTATACATGGATGGGATTAGTGCGGGCGCATCGGCATTGATGCGCCCGTTTTGATGGCGAGCATCGGCCTGCGCAGACCGCCATTGGCATAAGACGGGCGTTTGGGGGTAAACTAAGGCATCTATAGAGCAGGGATGCGAGGCAGATAATGGTACAAATTGGGTTGATGCTAGAGGGCCAAAATGGCCTGAACTGGGCGCGGTGGAAGCGTATCTTGCGGGTGGCGGAAGATAGCGGCTACCAATGCGTCTTTCGCTCCGACCATTTCACCAACAGCCAAGGGCCAGACCTCGATTCTTTGGAGCTTTGGGTATCGTTGACTTATGCCGCTTCCCACACCCAACGCATCGAGTTCGGCCCGTTGGTGGCGCCGGTCACCTTTCGCCACCCCGCGATGACCGCGCGCATGGCCGCGGCTGTGGATGACCTCAGCGGCGGGCGGCTGGTTTTGGGGCTGGGGGCGGGTTGGCAGGAGCGCGAACATCGTAAATTCGGCGTCCCTTTCTACGATTTTCCCACGCGCTATGCCATGCTCACCGATGCCCTAGAGCTAACCGCGCGCCTATTCATGAGCGATGGCCCCGTCCATTATGACGGCGAACACTTCTCCCTAGATTCGGCTATCCTGCTCCCGCGGCCGGCGCGCCCCGGCGGGCCGCCTATCCTCATCGGCGGCAATGGCCCCAAGCGTACCTTGCCGCTCGTCGCCAAATACGCCGACGAGTGGAACGCCGTCTTCATCAAGCCCGAAGTCTATCATGAGCGCGCCCAAGCCCTAGATGCCTTGCTGGCCGCCTACGGACGCGAAGCCCGCGACATCAAACGCTCCTTGATGACCTTGTGCGTCTACCGCCAAACCGAGGCCGATTTACAGGCTTACTTGAATGCGCGCAACACCACCTTAGACCAATTGCTCGCCAATGGGTACATCGTGGGCACAAGCGCGATGGTCATAGACCAAATTGGCGCTTGGGCGCAACGCGGCGTCGAACGCTTCATGCTCCAATGGTTGGACCTAGACGACATCGTGGGGCTAGAGGCGTTGGCGCGCGACGTCCTGCCGCACTTCCACAACGCCCAAGCGCGCTAGCCCGCTTATGACGCGCGTCTTGTTCATCGCCAGCTTGCACCATCCCGAACAACTGCGCGCGGAACAGGCTCAAGCGCCTGTGGGCCGCATCCCCCGCTTCCCAACCAGCATGGGCCAGCACTTTTGGGAGCGAGCCATGCGCAAACGGGGTTGGGAGGTGGACGTCTTCTGGCGCAATCTATCGGGCTTCGGCAATGGCGACATCCGCGCCTTGCGCCAAGCCGTCCACAGCGAACGCCTGACGCCGCTCAAGGTCATCAACGCCCTTTTGCGCCGCCTGCCGCCAGAGGCCAACCCCGACATCCGCCGCCGCAATACCCGCTTGCTGGCCCAAGCACTGGCCCAAAAGCCGGACATCTTATGGTTGGTGGGCGATAACACCGTGATTTATGCGGAAACCCTCGCGGCCATCAAGGAGCAAGTCGGTTGCCGACTCGTTTATGCCAGCGGCACATCGCCTATCGTCTTTTCCCACGCTATCGAACGCCGCGCCGCCCGCTTGTACGACCTCGTGCTGGTCAATGATTATTATCACGGCATCCAATGGTTGGAATTGGGCGCTCCCCGCATGGAATGCCTGCCCATCGCCGCCATAGACCCCGACTTCCACTTCCCCCAACCGCTGGACGACGACGCGCGTCGCGCCTACGCTTGCGATGTCACCTTTGTAGGGACGCTCGTCCCGCGCCATCTATACAGCGAGCGCCAACGCGCCCTAGAAGCTTTGGCCGATGTTGAGCTAGGCATCTGGAGCGTGCACGATGTGCCGCCCGCTTTGCGCCCCTACTATCGCGGCAAGGCCCTAGGGGCGGAGATGATGCGCGTCTTATCCGCCGCCACCATCAGCCTAAATATCCATGGCGATTTCATGCGTTATGGCGGTAATATGCGCCTGTTTGAATCGGCGGCGGTGGGCGCTTTCCAAATCGTGGATGACCGCCCCGGCATCCGCGATTGGTTCGCTATCGGGGAACATGTGGTCGTGTATCGTGACCACGATGAGTTGCGCCGCCTCGTGGCCCATTATCTGGCGCATCCCGACGAACGCCAGCGCATCGCCCACGCCGCCCGCCAGCACGTCTACCAGCACCACACCTACGACCAGCGCTTAGCGCGGGTGGCCGCTTGGCTGGGGGTGTCATAGGCCGTGGCGTTTGGCCTCTTCCCAAAGGGCGTCTAGCTCGGCGAGTGTGTAATCTTGGGGCAGGCGTTCCCCATTTTGGGCCATGGCCGCTTCGATATAGCGAAAGCGGCGGTAGAATTTATGGTTGGCGCGGTGTAGCAAGCCTTCGGGGTCATTTTCCCCTAGCCAGCGCAACCAGTTCACCAGCGCGAACATCAAATCGCCGATTTCCGCGATGCGCTTCGCGTCGTCTGGGGCGTTGATGATTTCTTCTAGCTCCTCGCGGATTTTATCTTGGACGCCGCCGACATCCGACCAATCGAAGCCGATTTTAGCCGCTTGTGCTTGGTAATGATACGCCGTCATCAGCGATGGCAGACCTTTGGGCACGCCATCCAATAGCGATTCCCGCAGGGCTTGCCCTTTTTGGGCGCGTTCGGCCTGTTTTAACGCTTCCCAATTGGTCACTACTTGCTCCGCAGAATCGCCCACGTTGACATCACCCCACACGTGGGGATGGCGCCGTATCATCTTATGGCTGATATGGCGCAGGACATCGCTCATCATGAAAGTGCCGTCTTCGGTGGCGATTTGGGTATGCAGGACGATTTGTAACAGCAAATCGCCCAATTCCTCGGCCAAAGCCTCGCTATCGCCTTCGTCAATCGCCTCTAGCGCTTCGTAGGTTTCTTCTAGCAGATACCGCCGCAGGGATTCGTGCGTCTGCTTTCTATCCCATGGGCAACCTTCGGGCGCGCGCAGATGGGCGATGATGTTTTGAAAGGCCTCGAAGCTGGCGTAATCACCCATCGCGGGCAGATAGAGCGCGCTCATCACGCCGATATGTTCGCTACGGTCTATTTCGTATAGAGGGAGCGATTCCACCAAGGCGGCGTCTGTGCCTGCCGCATGCACTAGCCGCACGGGGAAATCGTCCGGGTATTGGTTCATCAACGTCAACTTCAGGTCAGAGGCGGTTTGGCGATTGTACACTTGGGCCAACAGGGCGGGGAAGTCGGGGTTGAGCGGGGGATGATACAGCCGCCCTATGACGAGCGCATCGAGGATTTGCAGTCCATCGTTGGCGTCGTGCCCCACCAGCTCCAAAATCGGCTCGACATAGCTAATGCCGTGGATGATGTGCAAGTCCACGCCTTCGGACGGCGCGCGCGCGAGCAATTGTTGGACGGCGCTTTCTGCCACCATCGGGTCACCCGGCACCGCGTAGATGACCGCCTCTTGTCGCGCCTTGGCCAATAGCTCCGCCACGATGGCCGCGTAAACCGCGGCGAAGTCGGTATGCGTTTCGTAAAGATGGTCGAAGCTATGATAACGGGGGCCACGCGGTAGATGCGGCACACAAGGATGATGTCGGGTGCGTAGATAAACATCTGTCGCACTTTCCAACGCCCGCCACGCCCTCAGCGATATATCTTCGACGTCTGCCGGCCCTAGCCCGATGATGGTTAAGCTCATGGTCGCTCCTGTGCCTGTCTGTGTTGCCGTTTTATTATAGCAAGGGCGCTTTGGATAGTAAGAGTGCTTTAGCTTTGCCTGCGCCCATCATCCATAACCAGTTGGCTCATCAATAGTGGCGTGAAGCGTCGGGCGGGGGCTGTGCGCCCCCATCCGACCCATGAGGGAGCGATTAATAGGGGAATAGGGCGATGAAGGCTTCTAGTTGCGCTAAATCCGCGTTGGCGATGCTATAAACCCACGTGCCCCGCGTCCACGTAAAGCTGAAAGATTCGCGCGTGGAGCTATAGAAATAGTTCACCGGCGCGCTGTCTAAAAAGGCGAAGTTGCCGATGCGGCCGACGGTGCGGCTGTATTGGTAGGCTTCGTAGATGGCTTGTCCGGCCGCTTCTTCGGTGGCGTATTGCACAGCGACAATCGCGATGGTCGAGCCATCGGGATGTTGGTAACGCCCCACTTCCACATAGAGCGCGGGTACGGTGATAGCGCAGTGGGCCGAAGGGGCGTTGAGCGTGCTTTGTAGGCATTGCCCCAACAAGGTATCCGCCTCGGTCAGGGGTTGCAAGCGATAGTCGCCCAGCGCCGATGGCAGTAAGGCGCTGACGGTGGTATCCACGATAGCCGGGGCCCGATTATCGAGCGCGTAGGGGGCCGCTAACCGTTGTTCCGCTGTGGGGCGGGTGAGCGTGGTGATGAGCGCGCTGGCCAGCGTCCACGCGATGACCAGCAACAACAGCGCGCCCACGCTGATGAGCAAGAGCGCTAGACGCTCTGTGCCCATCTGATGCATTACCCGCATGAAACCCTGTTGCAGGTCTTCCGCCTTCAGCGTATAAAATGTGTCGAAGGCGCGGCGCAGAAAGTGTTCGTTAGAAGTGTAGGTTTTGTTGGTCATGACTGGCATCCTTCGTACAAGGTATCCCCGTCTAATGCTTCTTGGGCGCTATAGACGATTTTAGGGGCGCTCAGCGTGCCTTGATACGTTTGTGTGCCCGCTTTGATGGTCACGGTGACCGCTTCAAAGTCATATTGGCCCGATAACATCAGCGAGATTTCGCGCGTGGTGCTTTGTTCTACGTTAAGGTCGCTAGACATCGCCCAGCGATAGGGGGCTTGGCGCCAGCTGGCGGATTTTTTCTTGCCGCCGCCGGGTTTGTCTTTGGGGCCGCCATTACCGCCATCGTCGCTACCAACTTCATAGCCCGTATCGAATTTGATGCCGGCAATGTGGGTTGTGGGGTCGTTGCTCGTCCATTCCCATTGCTCGCTGACGCTACCCACTTGGTCGGCGATGTGTTGGGGAACGCCCAAAACCCAATGGCTAATCGAAGGTTTGGGGCCAGAAGTCACGCGGTAAACAACCGTGGTCACATCATCGTTAGGGTCGTAGTGCGTCGCCACCAATTGGATGACGTGGTCGCCGAGATAGGCGATGGTGGGGCCGTCGTCATCTTCTTCAGGTGTGTTGCAGAGTTCGCGGTTCATACCGGCGCGGTTCAATTCGTCCACCGTCATCAGATAGGCGTTGTTCAGCCAACGGGCGAGCCCGCTAGCGGCGATGATAATCATGATGCCCACTGGGATAGTTGGCCAATATTCCAGTAACGCTTGTCCTTGTTGCAAATGCCACCAGCGGGGCTTGGATTTGTCCGTCATGGGAAACCTCCATACGTTTTGTTAAAGATTTGTCTACGCTTCATCCTTAGTACCGCAGAAAATTACCGAATGTTGCGGATAAAAAACGTAAATTATTAATTCTAAATCAATGTATTAAATGGGCTACGACGCTATCTTTAACCTTCGGCAGGCCCATGGCCTGCCCATACCTAACACTAGGCGCATGCGCTCGGCGCGGGTAGTCCGGCGCGGGCGACATCGCCCAATCCTTGCGCTGTGGGGGAATAGGGTATCGGCGCGTGGGGCGGGCCGCTCGGTCACGGCCGTTTAGCCGCCGCGCAGGCTTGACTTGACGCGCGCGGCCCGTTAATATCGCCGATATATAATGAAAAAGGTCAGGCGTTTACCTGACCTTTTGTGCCGAAGGTGGGAGTCGAACCCACACGCCCAAAGGGCAATCGCTTTTGAGGCGATCGTGTCTGCCATTTCACCACTTCGGCAGTTGCTAACAGTGGAAAAATCATAGACGCTCATGTCCAAATTGTCAATGGCGGGCCAGCCCCCAGACGAGCAAAAACATATCCAACAGGCGCAAACGGGCGATGTGGAAGCGTTTAACGCGCTCGTCTTGGCCTACCAAGACCGCGTTTATACCATCGCTTATCGCATCATGGGCGACGAAGTGGACGCCGCCGATGCCGCCCAAGAGGCCTTCCTCAACGCTTATGAAAAAATCGGCACGTATCGCGGCGGGAGCTTTTTATCGTGGTTGGCGCGCATCGTCACCAACATCTGCTACGATGAATTGCGCCGAAAAAAACGCCGACCCGCTACCTCCTTTGAGGAGTTGTCCTCTGCCGATTATGACGATGGCCCCGCACTGCCCGCCGATAGCGAAACCCCCGAAGAAGCCGCCCTACATAGCGAACTCGGCGCCGCTATCCAACAGTGCATCAACGCCTTGGGCGAGGACCAACGTTCGGTGTTGGTCTTATGCGATATACAAGGGATGAGCTATCAAGAAGTATCCCAAGCGCTGAACCTGAATATCGGCACGGTCAAATCGCGCCTCAGCCGCGCGCGCTACGCCATTCGGCTCTGTTTGCAGGCTGTTCGGGAACTTTTGCCGCAGGCATTTCGTCTGGATAGTAATGATGGGTAACAATAACTGACCGATGACCATTTTATGCCAATGTTGATTGATAAATAGTGTGACCATGCCTTCTCAACCTGTATTAACCGAGCGTGACATCGAATTGCTCTCCGCCTATCTAGACGACGCGCTAGACCCTGCCGAAAAGGCGGAGCTAGAAGCGCGCCTACTGGTGGAGCGCAACTTGCGCCGCGAACTCGAAGCGATGCGCCAGACGGTGGGACTGTTGCGGGCCATGCCGCCGCTAAAAGCCCCGCGCGATTTCACCTTGCCGCTAGCAATACCCCAAGCGACGTCCACGCTCGCCCACCTGCCACAACCGACATCCCGCCCGCGGTATCGGGCCGCGTGGCTGGGCGCGGCCGCGGCCTTCTTCGCCTTCCTCTTCGGCGGCGCGTTGGTGCTCCAAAACAGCTTCACCCAAAGTGCCTCTACGGTCGCCAGTCGCTTTGATGACGCTTCTTCTGCTGGCGCTAGCCAAGTGGCCGCCGCGCCCACGCAGGCCGCCACCGATACCCCTTTGGCTATCACGCCGACGCCCGCCCCCACCCTTGCGATGATGGAGGCGAATACGGTACCCCTCCCAACCACGACCGCCGAAATCTTCTTAGCCATGCCCGAAGTCGCCCCCCCAGTCGCTCAGTCGCCCTCGGGCGGCGGTGGCTTTGGCGGCGGGGGAGATGGCCCGCAGGATGACTTTTTGGACGCCACCCACCAAGAAGGGCTATTCCGCCCAGAGGAGCTAGAAGCCCCCAGCGCCATGATGGATACCGCGCTAGCCGAGGAAGCGGGCGCATCGGCGACGAATGCCGAAGAAGCGCTCCTCTTTTCCGCCCGCTCCGCCACTGCTGATTCAGACGCGCTCGGCGCATTAGGGCGCGCCTTGGCGGGGGTTGTCCAGTGGCTTGGTGCGTTGCTCGCCACGGATTCGCCATGACGCGCATCGCCAATTTTTGCCCCATCTGTGGAACAGCGCTCCAGACGAACGGCGCCGGCCGCCCGCAATGCCCCCAATGCGCCCACATCGTCTATTTTGACCCCAAAGTGGCGGTGGTGGCGTGGGTGCAGGATGGCCCCCAAGTCTTGCTCGTCCAACGCGCCTACGACCCGCAAAAGGGCAAATGGGCTTTGCCGGCCGGTTTCGTAGACCACGACGAGCCGCCCGACGCCGCCGCCATCCGCGAAGTGCGCGAAGAGACCGGCCTAGAAGTCCGCATCCTCGCCCTGCTGGATGTCTTCCCCAAGCGCGATAATGGCCTCGCCGATATTGTCATCGCTTATCGCGCCCAATGGGTCGGCGGGCAACTGCGCCCCGCCGATGATGCCGCTGATGCCCGTTGGTTCACCCAGCGCGATTTGCCCGAACTCGCCTTTTACCCCTCCCAAACGCTGGCCGACCGTTGGTTGCGCGGCGAACTTTAGCCGACGACTCCCCTAAATCCCATAAAATCGCTACACTGTGATTATCACTCACACATGACCGAAGAGGAGCGAATCATGAGCGAACCCGTGACCGTCACCCGCGATGGGGCCGTGACTATCGTCACTATCAACCGTCCAGAGCGCCGCAACGCCATCAACCAATATACCGCCGAACTCCTGCGCGAGGCGTGGCTATCTTTTGATGCCGACGATAGCGCCCGCGTCGGGGTGCTGACTGGTGGCGATAGCGTCTTTTGCGCGGGCGCCGACCTCAAAGAGATAGAATCTTTAGATGCCGAGAGCGAAGATGGCCCGCTCGGTTTTACGCGCTTATGGCTATCCAAGCCGGTCATCGCCGCCATCGCGGGCTATGCGGTGGCCGGCGGTATGGAAGTCGCCTGCTGGTGCGATTTACGCATCGCCGACGAGACCGCCTCTTTTGGCTTCTTGGAACGGCGTTGGGGCGTGCCTTTGGTGGATGGCGGCACACAGCGCTTGCCGCGCATCGTCGGCTTGGGGCGCGCTTTAGACCTCATCCTCACCGGACGCCCTATGGATGTGCAAGAAGCGCACGCTATCGGTTTTGTCAACCAAGTTGTCCCCAAAGGGCAACACATCGCCCGCGCCGTAGAATGGGCTAAACACATCGCCGCCTTCCCGCCCATCTGCCTGACCAATGACCGCAAGGCGGTTTATATGGGCTTGGGCAAATCGCTAGAAGAAGGGCTAAAGCTAGAAGCGTCTCTCGGCCTCGAAACCATGCACAGCGGCGAACCATACGAAGGCGCGCAACGCTTCGTAGATGGCGCCGGGCGCGGCGGCGCTTTCGGCGATGCCTAGCAACGCCCCTCACCGACCGCGCGGGCGCTCTTGTTTCCCAATTGCGGGGACGACAGTACAATAAAGGACGGATGTTCCCCTATAGGCTAAGGAGCGCCTCTTGCAATTGATACGCCATTACCAACTTATCGAGCCTATCGGCCAAGGCGGCATGGGCACTATCTATCGGGCGATCGATACCCGTAGCGGCGCGACGGTGGCCATTAAAGCGCTTCGGCGCGATACTTTCGACCCTAGCGGCCAATGGCTAGAGCGCTTCCAGCGCGAAGGCGAAGCCCTGCGCCAGCTCAACCATCCCAACATCGTCAAATGGTTAGAAACTATCGTCGAAGATGGGGGGCATTATCTGGTGTTGGAATACGTCGCCGGCGGCGATTTGCGCGATTTGCTGGCCCGCACAGGCCCGCTGTCTCTGCGCCGTTGCTTGGCGCTCGCGGTTGAATTGGCCGATGCGCTGGCCCGCGCTCATCACCTAAAAATCATCCATCGCGACCTCAAACCCTCTAATATCCTCATCGGCGACGATGGCACGCCCCGCCTAACTGATTTTGGCGTGGCCGATCTGCAAGAAGTCGGGCGCATCACCAGCGACGGCGTCGCTGTAGGCACGCCCGATTATATGCCGCCGGAAGCGCTGAGCGGCGACGCGCTCGACGCCCGCGCCGATTTGTGGTCTTTCGGCGTCATCCTTTACGAGATGCTCAGCGGACGGCATCCTTTCGTCGGCGCTACGCTCACACACACCCTCAATAACATCTTGACGCAAGCGCCACCGTCTTTAGAAGCGGACCGCCCCGATGCCCCGCTCGCTTTGGTGGATTTGATCTATCGCCTGTTAGAAAAAGACCCCCTCGCCCGCATCCCTAGCGCGCGCGCCACCGCCGCAGAGCTAGAAGCTATCATCCGCGGGGAGTCGCTCTCGATAGAAGCGCTCCACAAAAGCGCCCCGCCCACCCCCACGCCATCCCTCGACGCCATCCCGCACAATCTGCCGTCGCAGGTTATCCCGCTCATCGGCCGCGATGCCGAACTAGCGGCTTTCCAACGCCTGCTCGATGACCCGCAGACGCGCCTCATCACCATCATAGGACACGGCGGGGTGGGCAAGACCCGCTTTGCTATCGAGGTTGGGCTACAGCGCGCCACCGCCGCCGACGCCCGCTTTAGCGATGGCATTTATTTCGTAGACCTCGCCCCCCAAACGCGGGTAGAAGGCGTCCTCATCGCCTTGGCGGAAGCGCTGGGCTACGCCTTCCAACTGGACGCGCGCACGCCGCAAACGCAACTGGCCGATTATCTGCGCGATAAGCGCGCTTTGCTCATCATGGATAATTTCGAGCATGTGTTGGGCGCGGCGGGCCTCGTCGCCGCCATCTTGGCGCGCGCCCCTCAGGTCGTCATCATCGTCACCAGCCGCGCCCGCCTGAACCTATCGGGCGAGGCCTTGTTCACCCTCGATGGCTTGTTGGCGCTCGCCCCTTCCGATTCCGCAGAATGGCGACAATCGGCGGCGCTCCAGCTCTTTGCCCAATCGGCCAAACGTGCTTACCCCGCCTTCGAGCTGAACGACCAAAACATCAGCGGCGCGCTACAGGTCTGCCAACTCGTGGAAGGTCTGCCCTTGGCGATTATGCTAGCCGCTTCGTGGTGCGGCATGCTCTCCCCGCAGGAAATCGCCGAAGAAATCCGCCGCGACCTCGGCTTTTTAGAGGCCGCCGCGCCCGATTTGCCCCCGCGGCAACACAGCATACAACGCCTGTGTGATTATTCGTGGTCCTTGCTGACGGACGCGGAACGCGCCGTCTTCGCTAGGCTGGCCCTCTTTCGGGGCGGCTTCACGCGGTCTGCCGCCTTGGCCGTCAGTGGGGGGAGTTTGCGCGTGTTGGCGCGCTTGCTGAACCTATCGCTCATCCGCCGCGATCCGACCAGCGGGCGCTATAGCCTGCACGAGTTATTGCGCCAATACGCCGCCCAGCGCCTCAAAGCGAGCGGCGCGATGGACGCGACCATCCGCGCTCATCTGGCCTTCTTCGCCCAATTCGCCGATGAACACGGCGCGCGCTTAGAGAGTGGTCCGCAAACGCCCATCCTCTCAATCGTCGAAGCAGACATGGAAAATATCCGCCTCGCGTGGGCTAATGCTATCGCCCTGCGCGATGAACAGGCGCTCCGCCAATTGGCTAATCTGCTCTTGTTCTACGAAATTCGCGGCTGGTATCTGGAAGCTCAACAGACCTACCAATCGGCGCTAGCGGTCATGGGGGAGGGCGATAATCTCGCTAGCGCCTATTTGTTGCGCGGCTTGTGTGTGTTCACCTATCGCCTGAACCAAAGCGACTTATCGGAAAAATATTCGCGGGCCGCTATCGAAATGCTGATGCGCTTGGGTCAGCCGCGCCTCTCGCTCGTGCCCCGCGCCAATCTGGGTAATATCCTCGCTTTTGTCAAAGGCGATTTGGAGAGCGGACGCCGCATCTATGAAGAAGGCCTCGCGCTGGCGGCCCAATCGGGCGGCCGCGTAGACAGCTTACAGCGCGCCTTCATCTATAATTTGGGGGCTATCGCCATAGCCCAATGGGATTTGCCCCAAGCCCGCCAACGGTACGAACAGGGGCTAAAAACCGCCCGCCGCGATGGCGACCGCCTCGGCATCTCTTTCGGCTTGCTCAAACTGGCGGAAATCGCACATCTGGAGGGCGATATAGCCCAAAGCGTCGCCCTCTACACAGAAGCGCTAGCCAACGCCCGCGAGATAGACCAAATGACGATTGCTTTTCCCGCTTTGCTCGCCTTGGCAGAAATAGCGCTCCGCTCCGACGATTTGCCGCAGGCGCAAGCCCGCCTTGGCGAAGCCCAAGCCCTCGCCGAGGCCGTCACCATGCGCGACCAATGCCATTACCACGCCCTACAAGGGCGGGCCGCCGCCGCGGTGGGCGATGTCCCTAGCGCTCGCCATCATCTGCGCCATAGCTTAGCGCTCATCAGCGCCCTAGCGCCCCAAGACCAGACCCTATGTCTACTCTTTTTGCCAGCTCTTTACGCGGCTATCGGCCACAACGCCCGCGCTACCGCCCTGTGCGCCTATCTCGATAACCACCCGACCATCACCACGGCCCATAAGCGCCGCCACTTAGAACCCACGCGCGCCCAACTAGAGGCGGAATATCCCCAAGCCGTTTATGCGCGCTGGTGGGAGCATGGCCAATCCCTAGCAGACGCCCAACGCCTGCAGGAGTGGCTGGCCGAGGATGACGCCGAATAGCACGGCCCGACGAGAACGCGCGCTAGCCTAATCGCCGACGAGGTCGCGCTTGGCCAACTTGGCCGTTAGCGATTGTCGCGGCGCGCCATCGGGCAGGAGACCTAAGGTCAACGATTCGACATATAGGCACATCTCCCACGGGATGGCCACATCTTCCACGCTGATAGGGGCGTCGGTCATTTCGATATGAGCGCCGCGCACGACGGCGATAGGGGTCGCCTCGTCGCGCTCGCCCATCACCAATTGGGCCGCGGCGCAAATGGCATCGGCGATGCCCCGTTGCGTGACGGCCATAGGGTTGCCGAATAAATCGGTTTTGCCGCGTTCGTCTTGGACAGGGCGGAAACCATCGGTAGCGATGGCCACGCCCGTTGTGCCCAGCCGACCGGGCATCAACCAGCTATCGGTGAGGATGACGCCGATAGCTACCCCCAATTGTTGGCGCAGAGCTTGGCGGATGTGGCGCGCCGTTTGGTAGGGCTGGGATGGCAATAGCACCGCGTAGCCGCTCGGGATATTCGAGCGATCGAGGCCCGCATTGGGGGACATAACCCCGTTCTTCCACGTCAGCAAAAAGCCCATCGGGATGCCCCCGAAGATGTGGTCCGCCTCTTCATAGACCAGTTGCGCGATGCGCGCATCCATGCGGTAGCGCTCGGCGAGGGCCTGCGCCTGCGGGCTGACCGCGACATCTGCCAGCGCCACCACGCGCCCTTCGCTGATGGCCGCGTATTTGCTGGATACCGCCAGCACGTCGCCATCTTGGAGCGCGACATCCGCTTCTTGGAGCGCATGGATAATCGTAGGCAATAGGGCAAAGGGGGCATCATGGACGGGGGCGACGACGGGCCAAACACTTAGCGGGGTTGGGGACATGGGCAATGGCGCTTTCTCGTTGGATATATTCCCCAACAGTGTAACATAGCCCATAGGCACGGCCAATATGCGCTAAACCCGCGGCGAACGCCCCGTCAACCGCGTGAACACTTGGTAGCCCAACCAGCGGAAGGGCTCCGGCGGGATGGGCTGGATAGGCGCTCGATAAAAGGGCAGGCCGCGCCAGCGCTCATCATCGCCGCTATACATATCGGTGAGGATTTCCCCGGCCATATTGGCCAGCGTCACGCCGTGACCGCAATAACCGATAGCGTAATAGATGTTGCGCGCCGCGCCCGTCACCCCCATCAAAATTTGGCGATTCAGCGTAATGCCCAAAGTCCCCGTCCAACGGTAGGCGATGGGCACGTCCGCGCTCCTCGGCAGATACGCCCGCAAGCGCGCTTCCACCGCCCCAAAACCCTTGCGGGCATCGCCGAGGTAGGCCGTGCGATTGTTGAACAAGTAGGCGTAGGCTTGGTTGCTCCCCCCGCCGAAGATGAGATACCCTTGTGGCGTCAGGCTGGCGTAGGAGATGCGGTCCAAATCGTCGGCGTAGGCCGCGTAGGCCCGCCATCCCATCGCCGCCTGTTGCTCTGGGGAGAACGGGCCCGCCGCCACCACGTGCGAATGGAGCGGGAACAGCGCATGGCGGAAGTAGCCTAGTTTGCCCGTGTAGCCGTTGGTCGCCAGTACGAGCGCCTTGGCAGAGACGCTCCCCTGCGGCGTGGCGATGGTGATGCGCCGCCCCTCGCGGATGGATAGCGCCGGGGTATGCTCGTAGATGGCCACCCCGCGCGCTTCTAAGATGGGGCGCAGGGCGCGCACCAATTGCGCCCCGTTAATTTGACCAGAGAACGGGTCTTCTACCGCGCCGTACACCCCTTCTAGCGCCAGCTTTTGGGCCAGCGCGCCCTTATCGAGAAAATGGTTTTGCACGCCATACGCCCTCAAGCGCTCTACTTCTGCGTGGGCCGCTTCGGCGCGGGCGGGGTCGGTGTACACGGTCAGCGTGCCATCCATGCGGTAGCTGACGTCTAATTGGTGGCGGGCGATGATGTCGAGGATGGTTTGGATGCCCTGAGCCGTCGTTTGGTAGATGCGCGCCATCAGGGGCAGGTCGTGATGCGGGTTATCGGCCAACCAATTGAGCATCATCCCGCCGTTGCGCCCGCTCGCGCCGTTGGCTAGGCGCTTCGCCTCTAACAAGACCACGCGCTTATGCGGGTAGCGCGCGCTGAAATGATAAGCGGTAGAAACCCCCGTGAAGCCGCCGCCGATGATGGCCAAATCCGCCGTGGTATCCCCACGCAGGGGCGCGCAGGGCTGATAATCGGGCGTTTGCGCCGCCCAATAGGCGCGGTTATCGTCTAGCTCTAGCTTCTCTGGGAACAGGCGAGCGGCGACCGGCCACAAGCTGGACGCGGCCCGCGCCCCGTAGCGCAAAAGTTGGGTTTGGAGTGGGGATGGCATAAAGACGCTCGTTTCTATTGTGAATGTCCTTGATGATAACGCTATCTAGCCGACCGCGCGATACACGACTGCCGTTATTTTGGTGGGCGAAGATGCCAAGCCAGCATCGCGCTAGGGGTATTTTGGGTTAGAATAGTGGAATAATGCGACACAAACGAGGATGAGGCATGAGAACAGCCGAAGCAATCGAACGCCGCCGAAATATCTTGCGCGCCTTTTTAGTGATGGTCATCATTGGCACCTTCCCTTTTTATTGCTTGGGCTTTTACCTATGGGGGACAGCGCCCAACCCCAACGCCCCGCGAGAAACGCCCGCTACGCCCGCCAATACGCCACTCGGTGGCGATTTGGCGCTCACGCCCCAACAAACGCCATCTATCACGCCTTTTGTCACGTGGACGCCTTTAGGGCCGACCTTAGCCGCCACGCCCGGCCAATTCATCCCCCCGGTCGTGCCCACCGTTTTCATCCCCCCGACCGATACACCCGCGCCCACCCTGACGACCAACCCCGACCCCGACGGTGACGGCTTCATCGGCGCGGCCGATGAATGCCCCAACCAGTGGGGGACGGTGCGCGGATGCCCCGATGCCGACGCCGATGCTATCCCGGATAAAGACGACGCTTGCCCCACCACGGGCGGCCCCGCTTCCACGGGTGGATGCCCGGATGCCGACGGCGACGGCGTGCGCGATAATCAAGACCAGTGCCCCAATGTAGCCGGCCCCGCCAGCAACAACGGTTGCCCGCCAGATAGCGACGGCGACGGCGTCCCCGATGCCCAAGACCAATGCCCGAATCAAGCGGGGCTGGCCAGCAACAACGGTTGCCCGCCAGATAGCGACGGCGACGGCGTCCCCGATAACGCCGACAATTGCCCAACCGAATTTGGCTCCGCCGCCAATAATGGTTGCCCAGAGGGTGGCACAACGGGCGATACAACAGGTGGCACAACGGGCGATACGAGCGGCGGCACGAGCGGCGGCACGAGCGGCGGTTAGGGGGCGATGATGAAAATCATACGGACGATACTTTACATCGAGATTGTGGTGAATATCGCCAATATCGTGATGAGCTTTTTCGCGCCCGCCAGCTTATTAGCTCAATTCGCCCCCGAACCTTACCCGCCCTTAGCGATGGAGATGACCCGTTGGTTCGCCGTCTTGTTGTTCGTCATCACCTATATCATGTGGCGCGCTCTGCGTTCAGATAACGCCCAAGCCCTGCGCTGGGTCATAGAGGGCTATCTCATCGGCGACATCCTCTATCTCGTCGCGCTGGTCTCGTTGGCGACGACAGTAGGGGCGTGGACCTTTGGCGGGGGCGTCGCGGTGGTTTTCACGTTGGTTTTTGGTGGGGCGCGCATCGCCTATCTATGGCTAACCCGCCTTTCTTAAGGAGCACACAATGGCATTCGACCTTAAAGCGCATCTCAAACAATTGGTAGAAGCGCACGCCCCGTCAGGACACGAGGGCCCCATCCGCGATATTCTGCGCCAAGTGTGGGCGGGCTGGGTGGACGACTTCCAACAAGATAAGCTCGGTAGCCTCATCGGCATCAAGCGCGCCACCAATGCCCTAGAGCCGCCGCGTAAAATTATGCTGGCGGCCCACATGGATGAAATTGGCTTGATGGTGCGCGATATTGTGGATGGCTTCATCTATGTGCAACGGGTGGCCGGCATGGATGCGCGCGTATTGATGGCCCAGCCGGTCATCGTCCACGGCCGCCGTCCGCTCCCCGGCCTTGTGGCCACCGTGCCGCCGCACATGTTGTCATCCAACCAACGCGAGCAATACCCCAGCTTTGATGAATTGGTGATAGATGTAGGACTGCCGGCCGCAGAGGTGGAACGCCTCGTCCGCATCGGCGACCTCGTCACCCCCGATGCGCCCCTGCTAGAGCTGAGCGGGCGGCGGGTGGCGGGCAAAGCGCTCGATGACCGCGCCTGTGTGGCCGCCCTCTCCTTATGCCTCTACGAATTACAGCGCTTGCGCCATTCGTGGGATGTATACGCCGTGGCCACCGTCCAAGAGGAGAGCAACCTATTAGGGGCGGCTACCACCGCGCACCTCATCGAGCCGCATATCGCTATCGCCCTCGATGTCACCTTCGCCGAGCAACCGGGCGTGGATAGCGACGTATCGTTTGAGCTAGGCGGCGGGCCGGCCTTGGGCTTTGGCGCGAATTTCCATCCCAAGCTCTGCGACAAAATCGAGGAGACGGCCAAGCGCCACGAAATTAAAATCCATGCCGACATCTTACCCGCCAACAGCGGCACCGATGCCTGGGCGATTCAGGTCGCCCGCGGCGGCGTGCCTACGGCTCTGCTCAGCATCCCTATTCGCAATATGCATACGCCCGTAGAGACGGCCGACTTGCGCGACATCGAACGTACGGGGCGCTTGTTGGCCCACTTCATCGCCGATTTAGATGCGGATTTCCTCGGCGCTATCGTTTGGGATGCCGAACAGAACGCTTGAGGGGGTAGATGCAGGGTTATGAAGACTATGGCGCTGGGCTGGCGCACTACAACGCCTTCATGCGCCCTATTTATGTGTCTGCGGTGGCGCAGGCCCGCCTGCCCACGGATGGCGTCGGGCTGGATATGGGATGCGGGATTGGCGGCCTATTCGCTCTCTTGCCGCCCCCGTTCATCGGTTATGACCGCTCGCGCCCCCACCTAAAGCGCGCCCAAGCCGCATCCGCCATCCCCTTAGTGGAAGGGAATTTGCATCACGGCTTGCCCTTCCGCGATGAAAGCTTCGCGTGGGTGTGGGCTTCGGATGCTCTGCTGATGCACCAATTCCCCGACCCGTGGGCCAGCGTTGGCGAATTGGCCCGCGTGACGCGCGGCGGCGGGCGGGTGGCCCTCTTCTTTGAACATAGCTGGCGCGGCGCGCTTTTCCCCGGCCAACCCCAGCTCGAAGCGCTTTTCCAGCGCATCCTCTATCAGCTGATGCCCGCGCGCGACCCCCGTTACCACGCCGATAACGCCCATGTTTGGCTCACCCAAGCGGGCTTGCGACAGGTGCAAATCAGCGCCCAGAGCGCGCTTTATCGCGCCCCCTTGTCCCCGTCCGCCCGCCACTATCTCACCACGACCATATTCGGCTGGATACACGGTCTGCGCGCCCCGTCATTGGCTGAATGGGGCGTTAGTGAGGCGGAATGGCGCGCCCTGCAAGAAGCGACCAGCCCAACTTCGCCCCGCTTTGTGCTGGACGACCCCGATTATTACTGTATCCGACTGGCCACCGTGGCCGTCGGCGACAAGCCGACCCGTCCCTAGTGGGGGCGGGTTATCGCCGTCGTCGCGTTGGCGAAGCATCGGTTAAGCTATCTTCCATCGGGGCGGCAGGGTGTGCTACAATCAACCCTATGAATCCACAATCTTCTAGCAAACAACCTGCCATACTGTACGCTTTGTGGATGCTGGCGGTTTTGTTGGCGTGCAACTTGGGGACGAGCGGCAACGCCCCGCCAACCCTCGTCCCGCGCCTGACGCCCACCCCAGCGCCCACCATCGGTTACCTTGCCCCAGAACAAATTGAAGCGCCGTCCGGCGTCAGCACGGCCCCGCCGCGCGCCGAAGTCGAGCTGTTCCAGATGACTAACCAAGTGGGAAGCGACCGCTTAATGGTGCATGTGGACGCGCTACAGCGCTTTTACAGCCGCCATGTCAATTCCCGTCAAGATTCCCCTACCGAAGGCATCGGCGCGGCGGCGGATTATATCATCGGGCAATTTAACGCCATCGCGGCCGCTTCTAGCGGGAATCTGTACACCTTCGAGCACGAGTTCCCGCTCACCTATAACGGTATCACCACCCGACAACGCAATCTCGTAGCGGTCATCCAAGGGCGAGAGCAGGGGGCGGGGGCTATCGTCGTGGGCGCGCATTACGATAGCGTCGGCGATGCTGAATTGCTCAGTGCCACAACTTACGCCCCCGGCGCCAACGACAACGCTAGCGGGGTCGCCGCCCTCATCGAGATGGCGCGCATCATGAGCCAAAAACAATACCGTTCAACCATCGTCTTTGTGGCCTTTTCCGCCGAGGAGGTGGGGCGCAAAGGGAGCATCGCTTTCACCAATTGGGTGAAGGAACGGCAAATAGACGTCATCGCCATGATTAACATAGATGGCTTGGGCAATATCCATGACCGCTTTGGCAACGTTAACGACCGCGATTTGCGGGTCTTTTCGGTCGGCCCCAACGACGGCTCTACCTCGCGCGAGTTGGCGCGCAAAATTAATTTCATCGGCTTCAATCAGCAATTGAAATTGAATCTCGTGGTACAAGATGCTATAGACCGCGAAAATCGTTATGGTGACCATTTCTCTTTCACCGAAGCGGGGTATCCGTCTATCCGCATTATGCAAGCCAATGAGGAAAAGCTCAACGCCGACCCCACCGATACCATCGAGGCGATGGAGGCCGGCTATTTCGTCGATTCGGTGCAAACGCTCATCGCTTTGCTCACCGCATTAGCCGATGGCCCCCGCCCGCCGCGCAATATCACCCTGCGCGATATGGGTAATGGCATCCAACGCCTCGTGTGGGAGCCGGTCGCCGATGCGGCTAGTTATGTGGTGGCTTTGCGCTTCCCCAATTCGCTCATCTATGACCAGCAAATCGAAATCACAGATACATTTGTGGAATGGGATAAGTTCGGGCGTTATGCCAGCGTGGCCATCGCCGCCCGCGATGCCCGCGGGTTGATGGGGCCGCTCTCGGCGGAGTATGTCATCAAGCGTTGACGTTGATTTTGCGGAGCAAGTCGCGCGCCCAAAACCACAATGGGGTTTTCTGGAGCGGGCGCGCCCATCGGTAAAGCGCGCTAAAGCGGACGTTGGAACGCTTGAGGTGGTCTAGCTCCCGCCAAAAATCGTCTCCCTGTTGGCTCAGTTGTTGTTCAAGCCGTTTTCGGGCATATTCATATAGCGCTAGTTCTGGCTCGCAAACGCGCTGTAACAACTGTTGTTGCTGAGCGGGTAAATCTTGGTAACGCGGGTGACCGCGGTTTTCGTTCTTGCGGGCATAAAAAGCGCGCTTCCAACCGAAATGGCGCTTCATCAATAGCAACGATTCATCATAGCGCTCTAAAATACCCACAATAGGGAAGTCCGCTTCGATATGGGCGATAGCCTGTTCCAAAGCGTCGGTCGGCAGGGGGCGGCGCAGGGCCGCTTCTACGGTAGGACCGCCAGCCAACAAGTTGAGCTGGGTATAAGCTTGGAACGGCTCTAACTCTAGGAATTGCTCTAAGCTCAGCTTGACGGAAGGGAGTCCGGCCCGTTTGCGGCGCACGTTCAAATAGTAATAATGGCTGATGACGCGGGCGATAGGCTCGCGCAGGATGGTTAGGTAAGTGCAGGGCGCGGGGATGTAGGCGTGGATGCCGTAGAAAAGTTGCCCTTGTAGGCATTGCCAGCGCAATTTCTCCGCGTCCGCCTGGGCCAAAAAGGGCGGGATGCCTTCAAAAGACTTGATGTTATAAGATTGGCCGTCATAATTCCAATGGAGCAAATCGCGCAGGGTAGAGCCGCCTGTTTTGGATATATGAATGAAAATGAGCATAAAGCCTATCCTTGTCCGCCGCTGACCTCTTTTTATACTACAGAGGTGGCCCATTGCAAGGGCAAAATTTTGTGATTCGTTATCCGAAATCGTTGTACAGTGGATAAAAACGCCGACCTACAGTTCATTTGGGGGATATGATGACATCAGAAAACGCCCAACAATTGCTCCAGCGCATCCTCGCCACACCCTTCAGCGCGCGCCCTCGTAAACGTTGGTCGCATGTCGCCCTGTTCAAAGAGCACGCGCGGCGGATGTCCCTATGGGCCGAGCGGCTGGGGCGAAAGGATAGCTGGTTATTCTTCGATGTCGGCGCGGCGCTGGCCCCCGACTGGCGCGCCGATGAAGCCCTCATCAGCGCTCTGCACGACTTCTTGGACGATAAAGCCTATTTGGGGCTGATGTGTGATGTCTACGAATGGGCCTTGCATTGGGCGGCCCTGCGCGATACCCAATCCTTCGACCTGCCCGACCCCTACGAGCCTATCCTCATGCTTTACGAACGCGGCGGCAACGTGCGCCAGTATAGCGCCGATATTTGGGCCGTCAGCGAAACCTTCGGCGTCAGCGGCATCACCCGCGACCTCTACCGCGCTTTGCCCCCTATCGTGGATTTAGACCCGGCCATACTCGACATGCTCGACCAAGACGATAGCCAGATGAACCTCTAGTTGAAATCCGATGAACCCTTAATGTTATTCGCGGCAATTATCGATTATACTACTCAATAGTCTTTACTTTTTTAATTTTCGGATGTCGTCCTATAGGGAATTTTAAGGATATGCTGTGACCCACAACCCAAAAGATTCCGAACACTTCCAAACCCATTATCTCAATCGCGGGGAAGACGCCCCCGCTATGCCCGCTCGCGTCACCCAACCCCTCGACCTCGATTTGCCCCAAGCCCTGCGTTTTATCGTCGGGGAGATGAGCGCGGTATTGGATGTGCCGTTGAAGCCTTATATGGTGGTGGGACGCAAAAATTCAGAGCGCGATACCCAAGTAGACGTTGATTTATCGCCCTTTGAAGCGCATCGCTACGGCGTGTCGCGCTATCATGCCATCATCCTTGTGGCCAATGGACGCCTCTCTATCAAAGATTTCAATAGCACCAATGGCACCTATCTGAACGATTTTGTCTTGCAACCCATGCATGCCTATCGCTTGCGCCATGGCGACCAGCTCAAACTAGGGGAATTGCCCTTAAGGGTGCATTTCGTCGGCGTTGGCGCGACCGATGCTAGCTGAAAGGTAAAAGACGATGTCCACCGCGCATCACCCCGTAGAAGCCACCTTCCAGCGTATCATCCGCCTGTCGTGGGTGCACAGCGTGACCCAAAGCCGTTCCGCGCGCCAAAAACAAGGCTTGCAGACCGGGGCTAAGCTTTTCCAAGAATATTTGCGGCGCATGGCCTTATGGTCGCAGGCCTTGAACGCCGAACAGTGGCCTTTCTTCGATGTGGCGGCCCGCATAAACCCGACCGTGCGCGCCGACGCCCTCTACATCCGCCAGCTCAGCAAATCCCTTTTCCCGAATACCTTCGTTTGGGCTAGCGCTCATTGGATACTGCATTGGGCCGCCCTAGATGGCCGGCCAGAAGCCCGCGCCTACGACCTACCCGCGCCCTATAGCCCCCTCCTGCGCTTTTATGAATATGGGCTATGGTTCCGCCATGAACAAGATGCCGCCCTCATTTGGCACGCCGCCACCGGCAAAAAACAAGCCTTCCCCTTGCATATCCAGCGCTATAACCGCCCCCGCCCCTTCATCGAGCTAAAATAACGTTATATTTTGTTTGGAAATTGGTACAAAATTTACGTTAACGGTTTGTTGTATAAATATTACGATAAAGTTATAATCTCTGCGCTGGCAAGGTATATGGTATGTTTGAGGAAGCCTCAATATGCGACGGGTGGCGCAGTTTCTTATTGTGAGTTGTGCTATTTTTAGTATATTTTTTTTCGCATCCCCATCATTAGCAGATGGTAGCCGTACGCTGTACCCAACTGGTGCTACAGGTAGCCGCGCCAATTTGGAATGGACGAACCAATCGTACGGGCCGAGCAATCTCATCGCTCGTCGCACCATCATCAACGTCTATGCCCGCGCGGGGGAAGTGTTGCTGATGGGGTCAAGCGCGGTTGGGGTCACCGGTTTTAATGGGCAACAGGGTAATATCCTCATCTACCGCGACGACCAAATCACAGGGCCTATCGGCGGGGAGACCGTGCCCGCGCCCGCGAGCGCCGAGTTCAGTTGCAACGCCCAGCGCACGGGTGGAGGTGGTCTGCCCACGCAGGGGCAAATCCTCTCGCGGGCGGCCGAACTGGCCGGGCCGGATACTGTGCCCACCGGGACCATCCCCAACGCTTACGTGCCCTGCTTCTACACCGTGCCCACTACGGGTATTTATCACGTCGTCTTTTTGGGGCCGTCGGGTTTTAACGCGGCGGGGGGCGTGCCCACCGGGCAAATCAGCCTCGCCTCGGCCAACAATTTTGGCCCCCAACAAGGGCCAACTGTCGCCGCGTGGGACATCACCGTACGCTCTAGCCTGACCTCGACGACGGATATACCAGGGCGCACCTTCGCTTATTACTATTCGCTCTTCACGGGCGGCAACGGGCGCCCGGTCAATTTTGATGTGTATGTCGTCACGCTAGACGGCTATATCTACGAAACCGATATGCGCGGCTTTGACCCCAACGGCTGGGTGCTATATGGCAACCAGTTGGGCTTTTTGGATACCGACGGCTCGCCTTTGTATCGCGATGTGGTCGCCATGACCGGCGGGCCCAATATGGCCACTTTGGCCGGCGGGGTAGATATGCAACGCCCGCAATTCCCCATCTTCTTCAGCGCCGACCCTGAAGATGACTTGCTCACCGATTTGGGCATCCCGCTAGCGCCGGTCATGCCCGTACTATCGAACTTGACCTTTAGCGGTACGCTCAGCGGCACGACCAGCATTTTCAACACCGGCGGCACGTTCCGCTTCGATAGCAACATAGACGGCGTTTACGAGGTGGTCGTCAGCCGCGATGGCGTGAACTTCGACCCAACAAACCCCGATAATCGCGTCTTGCGCGGGACGATGAACGCCGGCACGGTCAATGTGGCGTGGGATGGCCAAGATAATAGCGGCGTGCCTTTCCCGGTAGGCGCGGGTTATAGCACCCAAGTCACTATCCGCGGCGGCGAATATCACTTCCCGATGCTCGACGCCGAAAATAGCATCAACGGCGGCCCCGGCTATAACCTCATCAACCCGCCTAGCGGCATCTGCCCGCCTTTCGCCGCCGGGTGCCAAGTGGGCTTTTACGATGACCGCGGTTATGTCACCCGTAGCGGTATGCCCGTCGGGACGTTGAACGCGCCCCTATGCGGCAATAACCCGCCCGCGGTCATCAGCGATATTCTCGATGGCTTTAATACCCAAGGCGGACAACGCGCTTTCGGCGCGGCCACCGGTGGCAATACCAATGAATCCTGCCTAGACCCGATGGCCAATGTCGGCGCTTTCGGCGACGTGAAAGGGCTAGACCTATGGACTTACTACCCTAGCAATATCGAGATTGTGCAATTGGCGATTGTAGACCCGCCGCCGCCAACGCCTGCCCCCACGCCCAAACCCAACACGGGCGGCCCGGTTGGCCCGGCCCTAGAGATGGCCGACCCTTTCATCACCAAATCCGTTAACCCGCCTTTCGCCATCCCCGGCGAACAAGTGACATGGACGATTAGCGTCGGCAATCCGGGGAGTATCGCGGTGAATAACGTCTCGATTAGCGATGTCTTGCCTAGCGAGGTGGCCATTCAAAGCGTTACAACAACCCAAGGCAACGCCAGCTTCAGCGGACAGACGGTCACTATCTCCGTAGGGCAGTTGGCGCCGGGGGTCACCGTGACCGCGCGAGTGGTAACCCGCGTGCGCGATGACGCCGTCGTGCCTTTCGCCATCACCAACCAAGCTTGCGCCACCTATGACGGCGGGCGCGTATGCGCCCAAGCCAATTTGTTGAGCGTGCGCCAATTGCCGACCACCGGTCATTCGCCGTGGTCGCCTGTGCGGCCCTATCTGCTGTTGGCGGGCCTTTTGGTCGCGCTCATCGGCATCAAGCAGGGTGGCCGCCGCGCCCGCCGCTAAAAATCAGCGACAAAACGCGCAAGGAGGGGCTTCATCGCCCCTTTTTCGCTTTCCTCTGTTGCCACGCTGTCGCCAATCCTTCGGTTGTCTGTGGGGCGGGGGCTGTTATACTACTCTACATCAGGTATATACACCAGCGACGAGGAAGGCTTATGTCCGCCGCATTACAACAACTACTCAACTTCAGCCAACAAGACCTCGATTTCAACCGCGCCGGCCGCTATTCTCCCGCGCAAAAAGCCCGCTTGCATAAATTGCTCCACACTTTGGGCTTGCTTCGGCATGCTTCGTCGGCGCAATGGCCGGAGGAGCTGACCGACGCCCATTTGCCGCAACTCCTGTGGAGTGAAGGCGCTGTGCGGACGCGCGAAGAATCCATCGCGCCCAACGCGCCGTCTAACCTGCGCGCCTATTACGCCATCGTGGATGATGGCCCCTATATCACTATCCCCAAAGCGGGCATGGGCGCTTTTTCCCCGGAAGAGCGCTACCGCCTCTACTACGTGGCGGCTGGCCAACAGGACTATATCTTATTGTCGGCGGAAATCCTGCCCGCCCCCTGATGCCCGTATCGCGGGGATGAACGATGCCCAGCCTACAGCAAAGATATAACAGGTGTGCTAAGATGGGGGAACAGGGCTTGTATAGTCGCATAGTAGCGCAAAAGATGGCCGCTTTGCCCGCTATCCCGAAGCATTTTTAGAAGCCAACGATGAGCCAAGGCGAGCGCCCATGTACCGTATCCGCGATTGGTTATACATCGGCAAATGGTCCGAAACCCAAGATTTGCGCCTATTGCAACAGGTGGGCATCGGCGCGATGCTCCAATTAGCCGGCCCCGTAGAGCAACCCAATATCATCTCGCTCTATCTGCCTGTGGAAGATGGCGCGCCCCTGCCGTCGTCATTCATCCAGCAGGGGCTAGACTTCTTGCAAACGCATATCGCCGCCCAACGGCGAGTGCTGACCGCTTGTAGCGCGGGTATCAGCCGCTCTACCACCTTCGCCATCGCCGTATTGGTGGCACAGGAAGCCTTATCCCCATGGGATGCCTACCGCGCCATCTTAGAACATCATCCCGCCGCGCTTCCCAACCCCCACCTTTTCCGTTCGCTCTTGAAGTTTTATGATATAGATACCCCTTATGAAGTGGTATATCGGGAGTTATTACGTGTGCAACGGGAGCAATCTTAAGCCACAGCCCCTATTACTCGATACAGCCCAGCTCATCTTGCGCCCCTTTGCCGAAAGCGACGAATTCACACTTCAGCGCCTGCTCGATGACCGCGAGTTAGCCGATAATATGATTAACGTTCCGCATCCCTACACGTTGGAAGATGCCCGTCATTTCGTCCGTTGGACGCGCAACCCCATACTCAATGAAGGCGTCATCGCTTTAGCGATTGTGCCCAAAGCTGTAGACGCGCTCAAGGCGGGCGATACCTTGGCGGGGGGCGTTTACCTGCGCCCAGAACCCGACCATCAGCGGGCGGAAATCGGTTATTGGTGCGGGCGCGACTATCGCGGGCGCGGTTATACCACTGCCGCGGCCGCGCGCATCATCCAACATGGCTTCGTGTCTATGGGATTCAACCGTATTTATGCCTATTGCTTCACCACCAATGCCGCGTCTGCCGCCGTCTTACGCAAATGCGGCATGCAGTACGAAGGCACGCATCGCGCTGATGTCCGCAAGCCCGATGGGTGGCGTGATGTCGCTTTTTATGGGGTGCTCAAGAGCGAATGGCGAGCATCACGAAGCTAAAACGCAAACGACCACGGTTCATCACCGTGGCCGTCCCGACTGCTGAGCAGTCCTTGAGAGGGAGATACCCCTAACAGGTCATCTCCACAATTGAGGTGGTAGATGGGTTAAAGGGTATCCCCCTTACGTGTATCCATTTTCCGATCACCTCCTTCTACTCATTGGACGATAGCTAACAGCATAACAGAACAAATCATTTTCCGCAAGCGATGGTGGGCTTTTCTCATCTTTTATGAACCTTTAGCGCCTGTATAGATGCGCCTATGCGCGGCAGTGGGTGGCGCGACTCAACAAACGTTCACCCAACATTAAGCCTCTGCTACCCGCGCGCGTTACAATGGGGGGAAGTATCGCGCCCTCACGTTTAAGGATTCGGCTTATGATGCGCCGTTATGCGCTGGCTATCTTCGGTTTATCGCGCCCGCTCATCTTGTTGGGGATGGTGCTGGTGCAAGGGTTGGGTACGGCTATCGCCATCGGGAGCGGCCATCGCTGGGACTGGGGGGCGTTCCTCTGGGGCTATGTCGCCCTCGTCTTTTGCGCCGTCTCGGTCAACTTCGTCAACGAATACGCCGACATCGAAACCGACCGCCTGACCACCAAAACGCGCTATTCAGGGGGTAGTGGGGTCTTGCCTAAGGGGCTAGTGCCGCGTTGGGTGGCGTTGGCGGCCGGCTGGGCGAGCGCCTCGGCGGGCATCGTGATTGCGGCGCTGGGCGTGGCCGCGGGCGCGCTGTCGTGGGCGGCGCTGGGGGTGTTGGCCCTGGGCACGTTTTTAGGTTGGATGTATTCTCTGCCGCCGCTCAAACTGGCGTGGAATGGCCTATGCGAGGCGGGCAATGCGTTCATCGGCGGCATGATTTTGCCCCTCTACGGCTATAGCGTTTTGGCGCGCACGGCTGATGTCTGGGTGCTTTGGGCCTGTCTGCCTTATGCTTTGCTCCTCTTCACGACCGCCATGGCCACCAGCTACCCCGACCGCGCCGCTGACCAGCGCGTAGGCAAGCGCACCTTGGCCACATGGCTAGACGCCCGCGCCCTGCGCCGCATCTATGCTTTGGCGTCTGTCCTCAGTTTTGTGGCGCTAGGGGTGTTGGCGGTGCGTTGGCTTATCCCGCCGCAAGTCTTGGTGACTAGTTTTGTCGCCCTGCCGGCCGTGGTCCTCGGCTATCGGGCCTACACGCGGGAAATCAACCCCCACGCCGCCGCGCGGGCCAGCATGATTTTAGCCTTCGCCCAAACCGCCGCTTGGGCATGGGTGGGCTGGGCATAAAACGCCAGCGCGCCGCGCCAGAACCTGCTATAATCGAAGGGCGAAATAGGCTCGGACGGAAAGTATACCCCCATGCGAGAAACCGAAGCGCTCATCGAACGCATCCGACGCATCAACCCCGATTATCAGCAGTTAGAGCTAGCGGTGGACGCCAGCTTGCAAAGCATCAAACCCGGTGAATATTTCCTCGCCCGCATCGGCGATAGCTGGCATCCTTATTTGCGTGAGCTGTGGTGGCCCGTCGGTGTTAAGGGGCGTGGTACGCTACTCGTGGAACGGCCCGGCCATCTGCATTATGAACCCGGCCAAGTGGTCAACCTGTTGGGGCCTGCGGGGCGACCGTTTGGCTTTCGCCGCTCGCTCCGTAATATCCTGCTCATCGCTTACGATACCCCGCCCACGCCCTTATTGATGATGATTCACTGGCTCATCAGCAACCGCATCGCCGTAACGCTCGTTTTGGCCGGCATCGCCGCCGATTATGATAGCGCCCATCTCCCGCCAGAGGTGGAAATCATCCGCACCGATGATTTGACGTGGCCCGACCAAGTGCTCACGCTCGGCTGGGCTGACCAAGTGTTTGTCGTCGCGCGCCCTGATGACGAGCTAGAGCGCTTTGGGCAAATCTTCGCCGTGCTCAAAGAAAAGCGTCACCAAATCCCGAATGGCTATGTCTTCGGCGTCTTCCAATCTGGGGGCGTTTGTGGGCTGGGGGCTTGTTATGCCTGCGCTTTGCGCGCCAAAAATGACCTCTTATTGGCTTGCGTGGATGGCCCCGCCTTCGACCTCGTCACATTGAGTTTACCAGAGCGCGCCCAATGAGATACCGTTTTCTATGGCTGATTTGTAGTCTATTGTGTTTAGGATGGGGGACGATGGCCCAAGATAACGGCGTCAGCGCCACGCGACGGGCGGCCCTAGCGCGTGGCATCAATCTTCAGGGGTGGTTCTGGTTGGGGGCGGCTTCTCCCCAAGAGCGCGCCGCCCGCTTCAGCGATGCCGAATTCGCCGCTTTGCGCGCGATGGGCTTCTCTTTCGTGCGCTTGCCCGTAGACCCTTACTTCTTGCTCAATCGCCAAAACCCCGACCAGCTCGACGCCCAAGCCTTGGCCGAAGTAGATACGGCCCTCGACCGCCTGCTAGCCGCTGATTTGGCGGTGGTTGTGGATTTGCATAATCTCGTCCCCGATGACGAAGGCCTCGATGTCGGCGCGCGCCTAGAGACGGACGACGCCTTCATAGAAACGTATCGCCGTTTGCTCCGCGCCGTCGCCCGCCACCTCAGCGCCCGCGACCCCGACCGCGTCTTTTTAGAAGTGATGAACGAACCGGTCTTCGAGACCGACCCCCAACGGTGGCTAGCGATGCTCCCGCCGTTCGTGGCGGCCGCGCGCGAGGGCGCGCCCCAGATGACCTTCATCGTCTCCGGCCCTTATTACGCCAATATCCGCGGCCTCGTCCTGCTAGAGCCGCTCGATGACCCTAATATCCTCTATAACTTCCACTTTTACGAACCGTTTTTGTTCACGCATCAGGGCGCGGATTGGACATGGCACGTGGTCGCTTCCTTGCGCGGCGTCCCCTATCCATCCAGCCCCGACCGCGTCCAACCTATCGTTCAGGCCTACGATGACCCCGAAATCCGCCGCGAATTGCTGGCTTATGGGCAAGCCCGCTGGGATAAAGACGCCTTGATGGCCACCATGCAACCCGCACTCGATTGGGCTAGCGAACACGGCGTAGACCTCATCTGTACCGAATTTGGCGCATACCGCCCGAACGCCCCTGCCCAAGACCGCCTGCGCTGGCTAGACGATACGCGGAGCTTGCTAGAAGCGCAGGGCATCGGCTGGGCGATGTGGGAATACGATTTAGGCTTCGGGTTGATGCAAAATGGCCGCCCCGACCCCGATACTATCGCCGCCTTGGGGCTTCAGCTACCCTAAACACACAGGAGAAAACGCGCTGATGATAGACATCACCCGCCAAGGGAAATACAGCCTCAGCCTAAAGACGCCGCTCATGCCCTCCGCCGGCATGATGGGCTTTGGCGATCATTACGCGAAGCTGTTCGACGTCCATAAACTGGGCGCGTTCGTCACCAACCCCGTCACCCTAGAGCCGTGGTCGCCGGCGGTAGGGCCGCGGGTTGTGCCTCTGCCGTCGGGGGTGCTGGTGCATACCGGCCTGCCTAACCCCGGCCTCAGCAAAGTTCTGCGCCAATACCGCGAAACATGGGCCAAGATGGAAATACCGGTCATCGTGCATCTGGTGGCCACCAACCCCGAACAGGCCCGTAAAGCGTGCCAGCGCCTCGGCGGGGAAGATGCCGTCAGCGGCATTGAGCTAGGCATCGGCGACGATACCCCCCCCGCAGAAGCGGAACGCCTCGTCAGCGCGGCGGTGGCGGCCACGGAAAAACCCGTCTTGGCCCGCTTGCCGCTCCATAGCGCCCTAGAGCTAGGCGAAGGGGTCGCGGCGGCGGGTGCGGCGGCGTTAGTGGTCGCGGCCCCGCCGCGGGGCACAGCCCGCGACCCCTATTCGGGGCGTTTGGTGACCGGGCGCGTCTATGGCCCTTTGCTCAAGTCGGTGGCGCTGTGGACGGTGGGGCGCTTGCGACAAATGATACCCGACACCGTGCCGCTCATCGGCGCGGGTGGCATCCATTCAGAAGCTGATGCCCGCGATTTCATCGAAGCGGGGGCTATCGCCGTCCAGATAGACGCCGCCATCTGGATAAAACCGCGTCTCGCCGAGCGCGTCGCCCGCGACCTCGGCGGTTTGCTGGTCACGCGGCCGGCCGGCGCTTTCCCCGATGAATGGCATCCTGATATGGGCGATACCGAGTTCCGCGCCCTTTTCGGCGATGGCGACCCAACCCCGGATGAACCCGTCCGCTGACCCAAAACGCGCGGGGGAGGTGTTAAACGATTAAGATTTTCTCCGCGCTTGTGCCTATCTTCACGTTAGGTTAAGATGAGCGTAGCTTGTCCATAAGTAGCTTGTCCATAAGATGAAAAAAGGCGCTAGCTCATGCCCGATTCTACCAAGTTAATCACCATAGATAGGCACATCGCCGACCAACAAAAGCTCTACCCCCACGCCACCGGCACCTTTACCAAGATGCTCCAAGATATGGCGCTGGCGGCTAAAATCATCTCGCGCGAGACCAACCGCGCCGGCCTCGGCGACATCCTCGGCGCGATGGAAACCAGCAATGTCTACGGCGAACGCCAGCAAAAATTAGACCTCTTCGCCGACGACATCATCTTCAAAATGAACGACCACACCGGGCGGCTCTGCGCGATGGCCTCTGAGGAGCGCGAAGAACTCATAGACATTCCCCCCCATTACGATACCGGCAATTACGTACTGCTCTACGACCCGCTAGACGGGTCTTCTAATATCGAAGTGAACGTTTCTATCGGTACGATTTTCGCCATCCATCGCAAATTCACCAAAGGCGAACGCGGCACGATGGAAGATGTGCTCCAAGAGGGTAAGCGCTTGGTGGCGGCCGGTTATGTGATTTATGGCAGTAGTACTATGATGGTCTACAGCACCGGGCAGGGCGTCCACGGCTTCACCCTAGACCCCTCGCTAGGCGAATTCATCCT
The DNA here is from genome assembly GCA_037441665.1 of Anaerolineaceae bacterium. GTDB lineage: Bacteria > Chloroflexota > Anaerolineae > Aggregatilineales > Phototrophicaceae > JBBIRQ01. The sequence goes on from JBBIRQ010000011.1 coordinate 88,246, forward strand.
CAGCCATGAAAATATCCGCATCCCGTCCCCGCCTCAATATTACAGCGTCAACCAAGGCAACGAGAAGTTCTGGACGTCCGGGGTGCGCCGTTATGTCAAGTGGCTACAAGGCATCGAAGGCGAAGGGCGCGCGCCGCTGGGGCATCGCTACATCGGCTCGCTGGTTTCCGATTTTCATCGGAATCTCTTGCGCGGGGGGATTTTCTTGTATCCCGGCGACCTGCGCGACCCCAAAAAGCCTTATGGCAAAATCCGCCTGATGTACGAAGCCCAAGCCATGGCCTTCATCGCCGAGCAAGCGGGGGGCTATGCTTCCGATGGCTTGGGGAACATCCTCAATATCCGCCCGCATTCCCTGCATCAGCGCGTGCCTTTCTTCGTGGGCAACCGCGACCTTGTGGAAAAGGCGGAAGAATATATCCGCAAGTACGATAACGAATGGGTAGAACGCTATCGCCCGTATCGTTACGCCGAGCCGACGATGCCGGCCGCCGCCAAATGATTTAGGGGCGCCATGTGGGGTTCGTATCGGTCAGGGGGTGGCGCGACAAATTGAAGAAGCGCCCCCCATCGAAAGCGTATAGATACACATCTTGATTGCCGTAATACCACGTGATGAGGGCGATATAAGCCCCATCGGGCGACCAGACCGGCACCGTATCCGCCTTGAAATTATCCACCAGCAGGCGGGTTTCGCCACTGTCCACATCTAGGGCGAAGGCCCGCGCCTTCCCTTGCCAAAAAGCCACGTACAACAGCTGGCGGCCATCGGGCGACCATGTCGGCGCGAAGACCGAATAGGGGGTATCGGTCACCCGCCGCAATTCACCGCTATCTATATCGGCCAAAAAGAGCTGGCGTTGCCCCGTGCGCCACGATTCAAATACCAAATGCTCCCCATTCGGCGACCATACGGGGCCGAAGTCGTCGGCGCTGTGCTGGCTGAGGTTGCGGAGTTGCCCCCTGGCGAGGTCCGCGATGTAAATATCGCGCTGGTTGGCCACCACCCCAAAATCCACTTGCTCCCGCCGCTGGCTGACGAACGCCAAATAGCGGCCGTTCGGCGACCAAAGGGGCGTTTCTTCATCATAGGGGCTTTCCGAAAGGTTCAACAGCGCGCCGTTGGTCCTATCGGCGATGTAAATATCGGCGCTACGGTTGCGCTCGCTGACGAAGGCGATATAGCGGCTATCCGGCGACCATATCGGGTCCCTATCCTCGGCTGGATGCTGGCTGAGGTTGCTCAAGGTTTCGCCGTCGGCGCTGACCAAATATAGCTCATATTGCTTATCGCGCCACGACTCGAAGACCAGCCATGCGCCATCAGGCGACCACCGCGGCCCCCAATCTTCCCCCGCATGGCGCGATAAATTCACCAACCCGCTCCCGTCGCGGTTGACGGCGTAGATTTCGCGCGGCCCATGTCGTTTGCTGACGAAAGCCAAGCGCCACCCGTCGGGCGACCATATCGGCGTTTCGTCCTCACCGCGGCTTCGCGTCAGGTTGACCAAGACTTGTTTGTTGATGTCAGCTAAATAGATGTCTTTATCCGCTCCCCGCCGCGATTCAAAGGCGAGCGCGCCGTCATCGGGCAGGCGTTCGCCGGCCCATAGGGCGCCGAAAGCCAGCGCGCACATGAGAGTGAATAGACTGATGGTTAAGCGGGTGATGGACAGCATGCCTCGCTCCTAATGCGCTGTCCATCCATGATAACCAAGAGGGGGAGCAGGGGCAAACGCCCCCGCCGTCGCCTTTAATGCGCCCCGTTGTGCCCGTTCAAAATCTCGACGATGGTACCCGTGCCCATGCCGCCGCCGCAACACATCGTCTGCAGGCCATAGCGCCCGCCGCGGGTCTCTAGCGCGTTGAGTAGGGTGGTCATCAGCCGCGCGCCCGACCCGCCGAGGGGGTGCCCCAGCGCGATTGCCCCGCCGTGGATGTTGACCTTGCTCATATCCGCCCCCGTCTCGCGTTGCCACATGGCCACCACGCTGGCGAAGGCCTCGTTCACTTCAAAGACGTCTATCTGGTCGAGCGTCATACCGGCGCGCGCCAAGACCTTGTGCGTGGCGATGGGCGGCGCGGTCAGCATCAGGTGTGGGTCGCTACCGACGGTCACGCTGGCCACGATGCGCGCCCGCGGCTTTAGCCCCAAGGCGCGCGCTTTTTCCGCCGTCATTATCAGCACGGCCGCCGCGCCATCGGTGATTTGGCTACTATTGCCGGCGGTGGTGATGCCGTCAGGCGTGAAGGACGGCTGGAGCGTGGCCATCTTCTCGATAGAGGCGTTAGGGCGGATGCCTTGGTCGCTATCGGCGATGAATGGCTTGCCCTCGTCGTCTAGCGCTTCCATCGGCGCGATTTCCCGCTTAAAGATGCCCTCCGCGCTGGCTTTGGCCGCGCGCATGTGGCTTTCCCAACCGATGCGGTCCGCTTCTTCGCGGCTGATACCCCACTTCACCGCGATTTTATCGGACGCGATGCCTTGGGGAATCATGTTATAGGTTTCCATGATATTGTCGGTGAAGGGGCTATTGCCATTGCCGAGGCTAGACCCCATCGGTACGCGCGTCATGCTCTCCACGCCCCCGGCAATGATGATGTCCAATTGCCCGCTGGCCACCATCGCCGCCGCCAAATGCACCGCTTGCTGGCTACTGCCGCATTGGAAATCTACCGTCGTAGCGGGAATTTCGATGGGCAGGTCCGCTTCTAGGGTCACGTTGCGCGCAATATTAAAGGTTTGTTCGCTCACTTGGCTCACGCATCCAAAAATAACGTGTTCTACTTTTGACTTGTCCAGTCCGCTACGCTGGAGCAGGGCCTTGACCACATGCGCGCCCAACTTCACGGGGTGTTGCTCGCGCAACCAGCCGCCGCGCCGCCCCAAGGGGGTCCGAATCGCATCTACAATCACCACATCCGTCATCGTCTTTTGCTCCTCATTAATCTACTTTAGATTTAATTATTTCTCGTCTAATCATACCCCATATTTTGGCAATAGGTGTAGTAGAATTTGTGTGTGGGCGATGAGTAAATCGCCTTTTCATGATATGAGAGAGGAGCGGGGGACCTATGGCGCATTGGCGCGCCCTCAGTGTACGTATTATTTTGCTCACGCTTAGCGCCTTCATCGGTGCTTTGTCGGTTATTTTGTTCATGGCGCCTTTTAATATCGCTCCCGGCGGTGTGTCGGGTATCGCGGTCATCCTGAACAAGCTCATCAATACGCCTATCGGCTTGATGATTATTGTGCTCAATATCCCCATCCAGTATTTGGGCTATCGCATGTTGCCCGGCGGCTGGCAGTGGGTGTTCTGGACGGTTTTTGTCGTGCTCATTTATTCGGCGGCGCTCGACTGGTTGACGCCTTTTTTCCCGTCCGACGGCCTCAGCGATAATATCCTGCTCAACGCGCTCTTTGGGGGCATCACTGGCGGCATCAGCAGTGGCTTAGCCTATCGCGCGGGGGGCACTTTCGGCGGTACGTCTACGTTGGCGCTCATCTTACAAAAGCGCTTCGGCCTGCCCATGAGCACCACTTACTTGTATACCGATATGCTGGTGATGGGGGTGGCCGGCCTCGTCTTCGGCTGGGAGGCGGCTCTTTATGCCATTGTGGCTCTGTTCGTCAGCGGCTTGGCGACCGATTATGTGTTGGAAGGCCCCAGCATCATCCGCATTGCCCTCATCGTCACCGACCAGCCGGAGGCCGTCTCCTCAGCGGTGATGACCCGTTTAGGGCGCGGCGTCACTTCTTGGGCGGGCGTCGGCATGTACACGCACACCGAACGCGCCATCCTTTACGTCACTATTTCGCGGGCGCAGGTGGGGGAGTTGCGTAACATCGTCCAGCAGATAGACGCCGAAGCCTTCATTGTCATTGGGCAGGGGCACACCGCTTACGGGCGCGGCTTTGTGGAATGAACCAAAAAACACCCCTTAGGGGTGCTTTGTGCTGTGGGGCAGGTGGGATTCGAACCCACACGTCCAGAGGACAGAGGTTTTTAAGACCGCCATGGCTACCATTTCATCACTGCCCCGCGCTCTTTTATTGGACTATGTATTTTACGGATAAGCGCGCGCTTGTCAACTGTAGAGCGGGCCGCTTTTGCCCTAAAGGCGGGCGGGGCGCACGACGCCCGACGGCCGCCTTCAGGGGATACGGCTTAAGCCGCGTGGTCATGGGGTTTTGGGGTAGCCCGTTGGTGGCGCGCCATCGCCCATTCGCGGCGCAGTTGGTCCCACAATAGCGGCAATTGGTCGTTGAGGTAGCGCAGGCGCTCTTGTTCTGCGGGCGATAAGCGCGCTTTGCCCGCTTGGCGATAGAGCTGATGCCGTTCATTGGCGAATTGATGGATGCGTTCTTCTGTGGCTTGATACATCATCATATTGAAGCTCCTATCGCTATTTATGAATATGTGTTCATACGCGGTATGATTAGGACGCGCCTATATCAGCCTATCTTACCCATCGCGCGGTTCATGGGGCGTGCAAGGCCAATAGCCCGCGCGTATTGCTACCGATATACAGCACCCCATCCACGATGACCGGCGCCGATGAGCGCCAATCCCCTTGTAAGCCGGTTTGGTAGCGCCACAATTCCAAACCGAATGCCGCATCCAAAGCATAGAGCAACCCGCCCCTCTCGCTGAGCGCGTAGACCACATCCCCGGCCACCGACGGCGAACTATAAGCGGGCCCCCCTAGCTCAAAGCGCCACACCAAGGCCCCGCTCTCGCGGTCGAAGCTGTGCAAGACGCCATCTAGACCGAAGACATAAGCCCGCGTCTCGGTCACAGCGGCGGAGGCGTAAATGTCGCTGGCGAGGTCGTATTGCCACAGCACAGCCCCATCTGCCGCCGCTAGGGCGTAGAAGTGGCCACCGCGGCTACCGATATATACCACCCCATCGGCCACCGCTGGCGTAGCGTCCACCGGGCCCCCAGTCTGGTAGCGCCACAGCGCTTGACCGTCAGCCGTCACGGCGTGGATAGCGCCACCGCGGCTACCGACATATACCACGCCATCGGACGCTATCGGCGAAGACCACACCTCGCCCCCGCTATCGTAGCGCCATAGCAAGGCGCCATCGCGCTTGTCGAGGGCGTAAAGATGCCCGTCGCGGCTACCGATGTATAGCGCGTCCCCGACGATATGGGGCGATGAATAGATTTCCCCGTCGGTCTCGTAGCGCCACAGCAGGGCGCCGCTGGCCACGTCGAGGGCGTACACCGCTTTATCCAAGCACCCGATGTATAGCGCGCCGTCCTCCACCGCTGGCGTAGAGACAAAAGGCCGCTCGCGTTCAAATGTCCATAATAAATCCCCGTTGCGGTTGTCTAGCGCGTAAAGCGTCCCGTTTTCGCTACCGATGAAGGCGTATTTGGCGAAGATGGTCGGCGTCACGCGGACGGGGCGATTGATGGGGAATTCCCACAGCGTTTGCGGTGGGCGCAACAGCGGCGCAGAATCGTAAAAGCCGTTGGTCGCGCGGAAGCTCGTAGAGGCGCTTTGGGGCGGCGCTTCCTGCGCGGCAACCCCCAACGCCCACCACATCACAGCGATGATGAACCCATAACGCATTGCTCAGCTCTCCTGTGCTCGCTTTTCTTATACCATACGCCCGACGGATGAGCGCTAGATGTGCGGGAGGTGAACAATAAAGGCGCGCCGAATGATAGGCGCGCCCCAACAGGAGGATGGATGAGCGGGAAACCGCTTAGCGGTAATAATCAGGTGTGGTAGGTGTCGCATGGACGCGCCGCCGAACAGTGGCGGCGATGACGGCCGATAGGGCAAATAGGGTGGTCGCAAAGCCGACGCGACGGATGTAATAACGTGGTTTTTTCATGATGGCGCATCTCAAAAAATCATAATTTAACGATGATTCAAATATACTCGATTTAGCCAAAACGCACTACACCTTTGGCTATATTTTCATAGCTTTTTCACAATGGGCCACCTTTAGGCCTCGTCTTTCGCGGCGTCTTCCAACTCGACGAGGATATGAGCGGCGATGTTGTGCCCGATAACCTGTTCGCCATCGTCCAGAATGACCGTCACGGGGCCATCGAAGGGGTCGCGGGCTTTGACCTTCACCGTGATATTCAGCCGAAAGCCCCGTTCGAGGGTGTGTTGCAACATCGCGTCACTGTCCGCCACAAAGCGCGAGATGGTGGCGCTGGTGTGCAGGGGGATTTCCGATAAGGGCTGTAGCCGACGCCGCGGGATGATGCCCTGCGGGTCTGGGATAGGGTCGCCGTGCGGGTCGAAGTCCGGATGCCCCAACTTATCGGCGATAGCTTCGATGAAGCGTTCGGATACCGCATGCTCTAGATTTTCCGCCTCGGTATGCACTTCGTGTAGTTGGTAGCCCAGTTCTTGCACGAGGTATAACTCGATAAGGCGATGCCGCCGCAAAATTTGTAGGGCCATCGCTTCGCCATCGGGGGTTAGGCGCACGCCTTCGTAGCGCACATAATCCACTAAGCCGCTTTCTCCCAAGCGTTGGGCCATATCGGTGACAGAAGGCGCGGAGATGTGGAGCGCTTCGGCGAGGGCGTTGGTCGAAACGCGCTCATCTGCTTCTTGCAGGTGGTAAATCGCTTTGATGAAATCCTCGACCGCTTCTGTCGCTAGCGTTTTGGCTTTGCGTTTGGTCATGGCATCCCCATACTCACATAACCGATACGCTTATCATACCATATCTGCGCGGGGTCTGCGGGTTCTCGCGCGGGCTTTTTCGGTCAGTCCCTTTGCGCTTTTTCCAGTTGTTCGGCTTCTGCCTCTAGCGCCGCTACGCGCTCGGCGACGTCGCTATCTGGCTCGCCCAAGGCGCGCGCGTCGCCGAACAAGTCCAATTGGCGGGCGTACAAGCGTAGCTTTTGGGGCGTGCGCCCAAATTCGAGCAAGCGCTCGATGAGGTATTGGCGTTCCCCAGCGGGGAGGTGATAGCCGCTATCCCGCGCCAAGGCCTGCTCTAGGGTGGCGGGGTCGGCGCAGTCCGCTATCGCCGCGCGCAGGGCCTGCAACAGCGCGGGGTATTGGCCGAAGCGCGCTTGGCTGGTGGGTTTTTTGCGAAGCGCGATGAGTTCCGCCACCAATTCTAGCAAGGTCATAGCGCCCCATGCCGCCCGGTATAATCGCGCAGGTATAGAAAATCGTGGCCGATGGTGCGCTTGCTGAGCTTGGCGATGTTGGGCATGGTGCGTTTATAGTGGTTGGCCTTCACCCGTTCCCAAATTTTGGCCACAAAGGCGCGGTCGAAGCCCTCTTCGGCCGCTTCGTCCACGGTGTAGCGTTCGTCCACCAACAGATACAGCACTTGGTCGGCGTCATCGTAGCTAAAGCCCAGCTCGTCTTCGTCCGTTTGCCCGGCCCACAAATCGGCTGAGGGCGGCTTGTCGAGGATAGATGCGGGCACGCCCAGCGCGCGGGCCAGCTGGCGGACTTGGCATTTGTACAAATCGGCGATGGGTTGCAGGGCCACCCCGCTATCGCCGTAGATGGTGGAATAGCCTAGCAAGAACTCGGTCTTGTTGCTCGTGCCCATCACCAGCCCGCCCCACGCTACCGATTGGTCGTACAAGATAATCATGCGTTGGCGGGCCATGATGTTCCCCTTGCGGATGGCGTTCATGTCGGGGAACTGCTCGAAGAGCGGCTCGACCATCGCCGTGATGGGCACGGTGAGGCTGGGCAACCCCAAATCTTCGATGACGGCATGGGCGTCGCTCAAGCTCGCTTCGGATGAACTGGCGTAGGGCATCCGTACCGCCAGCACATTTTCCGCCCCCAACGCCCGCGCCGAAAGATAAGCCGATAGCGCCGAATCAATGCCCCCAGATAACCCCAGCACACAGCGCGTCATGCCGGCTTTGGCCACCGCATCCTTGATGAAGCCGGTCAGCATATCGGTAGCGAGGCCTGTATGGATGTTCAAGCGGGATAAAATAGAGGTTGTCATCATCGGTAAACCTTTTCAACTCGTCGGATGGGCGGGGCGTAGGGCGCTTTCTAGCACTTTATGCGGGTAATCGGGGTCTACTTTCATCTCGTAGACCAGCAAAGCCCCTTTTTCGGCCTGCAATAGCGCCATCACGTGGTGTTCATCGGCGGCGACGACTTGGCGCACGCGCAAGCGGCCGTGTAGCTTGCGCGCCGTCTTCAAATCCAGCAAGCGCCGCTCGGATGGCTCGGCCAAGAGCGCCGCCGCTGTGTAATGCTCATCGAAGTAAGCCCCCAAGCGCGCAAAATCGCCCTGATTATAGAGCGTCAATTGGGCGATGACCCGCCGACCTGCTTTGCTCTTGGCTAAGGCGCTCTTATCATCCATGACCCAGCCGCTCCCCCAAAATGCGCCCCAACTCGCGATACATCACATCCGGCCGCTCGTCGCGTAGCAAGGGCAGCCGGCTACGGGTGCGGTGCAATTGGTTGAGGTCTATGGTGTGGGTGATGAGCGCCTCTTGGAAGTAGCGCCCGCGCGTCAAAAATTCCCCGTTCGGGTCTACGATGGACGAACCGCCCCAAAAATTCTTGCCGTCTTCGTAGCCGACGCGGTTACAATGCACAACATAAGTCGTGAAGATGCCGCCATACGCTTGGTTGACCAATTCCACCCAGCGCGAGCTAGCCAGCCTATCGCTGGCGTCGAGGCCGCGGCTAGGGCTGGCGCTATGGAAAATGAGGATGTCTGCGCCGTCCATCCACAGCAGATAGGGCGGCGACATGTGCCAAAAATCTTCACAGATGAGCATGCCCACCCGCCCCCAGCGCGTATCGAAGGCCCGCACTTGCTCCCCTTGATCGAAGAAGCGCCCCTCGTCGAACATGGCGTAAGTGGGCAAGTACAGTTTGTGATGCACGTGCAAACACGCGCCCCCCGATAAATAGGCGCTGGCGATATAAAAGCGTTTGCGCTCATCTTCGTGCACAAAACCGAAGACAAGGTCTATCGCTTGGCTAGCCGCTAGCAATTGGCTGAAGATAGGGTCATCCGCCGTGGTTTTGATGGCCACCTCTGGCACGAGGTCTTGGATTTGGTAACCCGTCAGCGATAATTCCGGGAAGACCAGCAGATCCACGCCTTGGGCGCGGGCCGTCTCCGCCAGGGCCAGATGCTGGCGCAAATTGGCCGCCACATCGCCGAGGTGGGGGTACGTTTGTGCGAGGCCGATATGAACGCGCATGAAGAAGATGCCTCCGCGGGTGCGCGCTATCCCGCCGCGAAAACGGGTAGCGCAGATGGACAATGGGCCTCTATTATGCACAATTTTTAGCGCTTATGGTATAGGCGGCCGCGCCTAATCCTCGCGGTGGCGGAGCGCCGCTTTAGCGCCGCACGCGGAAGACCGCCTCGAACCGCTCCGCGTTCACATTCACCGATACGATGTCAATACGCGGGGCGTTATTCAGGCGTTGGGTGAGGTTGGCGGCAAAGCGTTCGTTGAATTGGGCCAAGCGCTCATCGTTCGCCGTAAGCCCATCTATGTTGATAGCTGTAGCTTGGATGTCGAGCGCGCCATCGCGCACCTGAACCGTCAGCGTGATGCTCCCGTTCACGCGGCCGCCCCCGTCGCGGCGGTCGTGCTCGCCGTTGATGATGATTTGCCCCGCTTGTAAGTCCACCGATGGATTGCGAAGCAAGGGATTTTCCATCTGCGCTAGAGCGGTGTTGATGACGGTATTTATATCGCTTTCCGATAAGGTGATGGTGATTTCCGCGCCGCCCGCGCCGTCGCGTTGGATGGACACATTGCCGCCGCACGCGGCCAAGATGCCCGCCAAAGCCATTAAAAGGATGCCGATTTTAGCCATGATAGAGCGCTCCCTAAAGCTGAAGATATGCTCATTATGAGCGATAAAATGTGATATGGCTTTAACGTTATGTAAAGGGTCTGCAAATTTTAGGGGCTTTGGGGCCGCCGCGCGCGCCAACCTAAAGCGTAGATGCCCACGCCCACATGCACGGACAGCCAGCCCCCTATCCAAATCAGATAGAGCGGGGTTATCGCCCGTTGCGTGTCCAAATACCCCACGCTCAAATAGCGTTCCATATAAACCTGCGCCACCCCCGCGGCCAATAAGCCGCCCCCGCCGATGAGCAAGCCAAAGCTCACCAGCCAGAACGGGACTAAACCGGTCACGCGCTGGTTATGGCCGCGCAATTCGGCGCTCGCTTGGTTGTTGGTCGCCAATAAAAAGGCCGCCACGCCGTACAGGGTTAGGCTAATCTGCCAATCGCTCAGGCGCGTGCCTTGGATATAGGGCTGGACAGTGGGCCAACTGATGAAAAATCCCACCACGCCCACCCCGATTGTCAAGCACAAGACCCCTAAGGCGGTCCAATGGGCGGAAAGGGTCGCTGTGCCGTTGCGGTCGGATAAGGCGCGGTAGCTGTGGCCAGCGAAGATAGCCACAGCCAAAGGGACGAGCAGGAGCACAGCAGATAGCAGGGGGCCTTCAGCGCCAAACGGGTACAAGGGGGCGATAGCCACCCGCGCCCCGGCCAACGCCAATAGCCCGCAGGTTGTGTATAAGCCCCACTCCGCCCATAAGGGGCTGATGTTGCTGAAGCGGCGCATACACCAAAAGGCCAACGCCACCCCACTCACCACATAAGCGACGTGGCTATTCAACCCCACGGCTAACGTCCGCAAGAGGCGGTCAGCGACATAATCCGACGGCGGCAGGAGGCCCAGCAAGGCGCATAGGGCGCTGAGGAGTAGCCCCGCCGACCACACCGATACCATCGGGCGGATTTCGCCTTGGGCGCTGGGCCAGACCAACGCCACCCACCCGACCAGCAGGACGACCCGCGCCGCATCCAGCGCGGGGGGCAATTCCAAGCCGTAGCGCCCTTCTAACGCGCCCAAAAAACAAGCGCCCACGCCCAAAAGCGCCCACGCCGCCCAGAGGTGAGCGCCATAGCGCAGGGCGCGCCGCCCCGCCACTTCCCCATCTACGCGCTCCGCCGCCACCATATACAGACCCCCGGCCAACAGCCCGCTGGTGATGGCTAGCTCCAACAAGACGTTAGCAGAAGCCCCCAACTGCGCGTAGGGGATGGTGTTACCCAAGGGGTCTAGCGGCAAAAATTTCACCGCCGCTAACAGGGCTATCGCGGTATGGGCGACCAACAAAAAGACCATGCCGCCCAACAGCCGATAAGCGATGCGTTTAGACTCGGTCAGCATCAGGGTTCTTCCTCCAGCGTCATCAAAAAGGCGATGAGGTCGTCCAATTCTTGGCTACTGAACAGGTCGGCGAAGTTCTTTTGCATCACGTCGGCGTAGCCTTCTACGATATAATCGCTAGGGTACAAGATGGACTCGCGGATGTAGGCTTCTGGCCCCATCCCCGGCTTGCGATACCATGCGCGGTCAGCGATGCCCGCCAGAGAGGGCCCCGGCAACCCTGTGACACCCGCTTGGATGGCGTGGCAAGAGGCGCACCGCTGGGAATAGAGCGTTCGCCCGCGGGCGATGGCCGGGTCTTCGGTCGCGGCTTCTGCGTCGGGCGCACTGGGCATCATCGCGCCTAGACCGCCTGTGCCCGCCACAAAAATAGGGTTGGGCGGCCAGCTTTGGGCGGTTTCGGTCTCTCCCACCCAACCGAGAAAGGCGATGAGCGCTTCGGTCTCGTCCACAGTTAAGCTGAAGCGGGGCATGGGGCGGGCGGCGGGGTGGAAAGCGTTGGGGTTCACCATGAATTCAGCGATATAATCCGCGCCGCGCATCGCCACAATATGCGTTAAATCCGGCGCGTAGGGGCCGCCCTGCCCGTACAGCGTATGGCAGGATTCGCACCCGCGCTCCGCCCACAGGCGCGCCCCCACTGCCGCTTGGGCCGGCATCGCCCCGTTGGGGAGCAAGCTATAAACCAGTATGCCCGCGCTCCCGCAAGCGACGAGCAAGCCGATGAGGAAAAAACGGCGCGTGCCTATCATCATCCGCCCCCTAATGTCTGGCTGATGATGTGCAGGGCATAAACCAGCGTCGCCAACCACAAGGCCGCGGTCAACCAACCCACTAGGCGCCAAAGCCATCCGCTGAGCAGGGGTTTGGGAGTCATAAAAATACCTCTATATTTCGGAGAACGCCTTTAGATAGTTAACGCTCTAAAAAAGCGCCACGACGATTATAAAGCGCCCGCCTGCAACGCGCAAAAAGCCCTTAACCCGCCGTCCAAATGCGCGATGCCCCCCACGCTTTAGCCGCCTGTTTCCCCTGCATAACCCGATTTTTCGGGCGCGCGCTAGTGATAAGGGGCGCTACCGAAAAGCACAAAAAAGCACGTTTCATCTAAACTTTTTCCCAACGGTATATGCTTTAGGATATACTAAAGTATAAATGCCTATCTTGCGCCTATTTTGATGAAGGTAAAATCGCTTATGTCCGCCTCAAAATTTAATATGTCCGATGTGTTCATCTCCTACTCGCGCCTCGATAAAACCTTCGTTCAACGCCTGTTCAATTCTATTAAAAGCGTCGGCAAAGAGGTTTGGGCCGACTTTGAAGACATCCCCCTAACCGCCGATTGGTGGGCAGAAATCCAAGCAGGCATCGAAGCGGCCAACGCTTTCATCTTCATCATCAGCCCCGATAGCGTCCAATCCGACGTTTGCCGTCAAGAGATAGACCATGCCGTAGCCATGCGAAAGCGGCTCATCCCCATCTTGCACCGCGACATCACCGAGGATGCCGATAAAGCCAAGATGCATTCCGCCATCTCCTCCCACAATTGGCTGTTCTTCCGCCAAGAGGATAATTACGACCAAGCGCTTAAAACGCTCCTGCAGGCGATAGATACCGACCTCGAACATGGGCGCGAACATACCCGCCTGTTGGTCAAGGCCCGCGAATGGCGCGACAAGAACAACAACCCCAACCTGCTCTTACGCGGGGACGAGCTAGAAGCGGCACGCGAATGGTTGAGCGTCGCGCTCGATAAAGAGCCAGAACCGACGTCCCTACACATCGAATACATCGGCGCGAGCGTGCGCGCCGAACGCGACCGCCAGCGGCGCTGGGTGGCCACCCTGACGATAGCCTTAGCCGTCGCCGTATTGATGGCGGTCTTCTCGTTGTTCCAATGGCAGGCGGCCAACGCCGCTCGCCAAGATGCCGAAAGGGCGCGCCAACACGCCCAGCGCGAATCCGAAATCGCCCGTAGCCTCGCGCGGAGCGCCGCTTCTGCCCAAGCGCTCAACCAAGCGAATCCCGATTTGGCGCTGGTGTTGGCCCTCAGCGCTTTTGATGTCCCCCAGCCCCCCGATAGCGCGGTTCGCCCTCTGGTAGATGCCGCCTACACCCCCGGCACGCGCCAGCGCTTGAACGGGCATACCTCTTGGGTTTGGAACGTCACCTATGACGAATTCGGCGAACGCATCATATCCGCCAGCGCCGATGGCACCATCCGCGAATGGGACGCCGTCAGCGGGGAGCCGCTCCGCATCTTAGAAGGCCATCAAGGAGAGGTGAGCGAGGCGCATTATAGCCCCGACGGCGCTTATATCCTCAGCGCGGGCGACGATGGCTTCATCTTGTGGGACGCGGACAGCGGCGAAATCCTCTATCGCATCCCCACAGAAGGCCAAGCGTGGACCGCCGACTTCACCCCTGACGGCGCGCAGTTCATCGGCGGGTTGGATAACGGGCGTTTGTTCCTGTTCGATACCGCCAGCGGCGAACTGGTATGGGAATTCCAGCGCGACGGCGGCCCCGCCCACGGTGGCGCGATTTGGTCGGCGCGCATCAGCCCCACCGGGGAATTGGCCGCGTCGGGCGGCGAGGATAACGCGGTGGCGCTGTGGGATATGGCAAGCGGCGAATTGGTCATCTACGATAACGAATATAACGGCTGGATTTTGACCGTAGAATTCTCCTCCTATGGGGATTATCTGCTCTATGGGAGCGGCGATAGTAGCGCTTATTTAGCCGCGCTAGACGACCCCTTTAGCGTGGTGCAAATCTTCCGCGGCCATTCCAGCGCCGTCAATGCCGCCATTTTTTCCGACGACAATAAAATCATCACCGGTTCTTGGGATAACAGCCTGCGCGAATGGGACATCCTCACTGGCTCTCAATTACGGCGTTTCAACGGACACAATGGCGGCGTGACCGCCGTTTCGGTCAACTACTACACCAACCAAATGGTCAGTAGCTCTTACGATAATGATTTGCGAATATGGGATTTGGCCAACCCCCTAGAAATTTTCCGCTACCGCGGGCATGAAGATTCTATCAACGGCATTGCCTATAGCCCCGATGGGCGCACCTTGGTCACCGCCTCTAGCGATGATACGCTTATCGTGTGGGATGTGGAGACGGGCCTAGCCCTCCGCATCCTCAGCGGCCACCTAGACCGTGTGGATAGCGTGGCCTTTCTGCCCGATAACCGCCATGTCATCTCCGCTTCCACCGATAAAACGCTCATTTTGTGGGATGTGACCAACGGTCGGCGGGTGCGGACTTACGCCGGCCATAACGACCGCGTGACCAAAGTGGCCATCGCGCCCGATGGTAAAACGATGGCTTCCGCCTCTTTAGATAAAACCGTCATCGTTTGGGACGTGGAGACGGGCGAGCAGAAACTCGTCTTTGAGCAACATCAAGACCGCGTGGACGCGCTGGCCTTCAGCGCGGATGGCGCGCAAATCCTCTCCGGCGGGCGCGACCGCCTCATTTACCTATGGGACGCGCAAAGTGGCGACATCCGCCAAACCCTCGCGGGGCATACCGACGCCGTGTTAGCCGTCCTGTTCACCCCCGACGGTCGGCAAGCCATCAGCGGTAGTTGGGATAGCACCATCCGTATTTGGGACCTCGCCACCGGCCAGCAAACCCACGTCCTCACCGGGCACACCAACGGCGTCCACGCGCTGGCGCTCAATCCCGACGCCACGCGCTTACTATCGGGGTCGGAAGATTTTTCGGTGCGCCTGTGGGATTTGGAGGAGTATACCGAGCTATTCCGCTTCGACGGCCATTCTGCCGGCCTGCGCGCCGTCGTCTTCAGCCCGGATGGGCGTACCTTTGTTTCGGGCGCGCGCGATTGGCAGATGATCGAGTGGCGCTTGCCTTTGCCGACCGATGAATTGTTGGTGTGGGTGCGGGATAATCGTTACATCCGCGAGCTGACCTGTAACGAACGCGAAACCTACCGCATCGAACCGCTGTGCCAAACCTAGGCGCTGTCGCCGCCGAGATGCGCCACCCCCCCAAGCGGTTGGCGCCCTTTG
The DNA here is from genome assembly GCA_037441665.1 of Anaerolineaceae bacterium. Taxonomy (GTDB): domain Bacteria; phylum Chloroflexota; class Anaerolineae; order Aggregatilineales; family Phototrophicaceae; genus JBBIRQ01. Next base: position 103,493 of record JBBIRQ010000011.1, read on the forward strand.
CTCTGTTTTCTGCGCCGCTTTTCGGTATAATGACGCCCCATGATAAACACCTCTCCCACCGCTACAGGGGCGCACTGGCGCAAAAAAAGGGGCGCTATTGGCTTAGCGCTGGCCGCGCTATTCGCGCTACTCTGGCTCGATCTAACTCAACAGGGGGCCGTGTGGCGCTTCATCTGGGCGCGCACGGGGGAAGAAGACCCTATCGCCCAAATCCGCGGCATCGTGGAATGGGCCGGCAATGCGATTCGCCAACCGCTCAACCTCGCCCCGCACGTGCCTATCAACCACAAAACAGATGTGCCCTATGGCATCAACACCTTTTTACAAAAAGAGGTGGAAGAACCCAAAATGCGCGTCCAATTGCAGATGATTAAAGACGTCGGTTTCGTCTGGTTGCGCCAAGAATTCCCGTGGGAAGATTTAGAAGTGGATGGCCGCGGCCAATTCACCGATAGCCGCAACGATTATAACGGCGATGGCATCCCCGACACGATAGACGCATGGGCCAAATATGACCGCATCGTCAACCTGACCGAAGAATACGGGCTACGGCTCATCGTACGGCTCAGCAACCCGCCCAATTGGTCGCGCGCCCATACGCCCGATACGCTGGCCGGCAGTTTGGGCCCGCCCGATGACTTCCAAGATTTCGTCAATTACGCCGTCGCTGTCGCCCAACGCTACAAGGGGCGCATCCACCATTACCAAGTGTGGAACGAACCCAACATCTACCCCGAATGGGGCGAAAACTTCGCCGACCCGGCCGCCTACACCCGTTTACTATGCCAGACCTACGCCGCCCTAAAGCAGGTAGACCCCCATATCGTCGTGCTCAGCGGCGCGCTCGCCCCCACTATCTCGCTCGATGGCTTTTATGGCTATAGCGACCTCATCTACTTACAAAATATGTACGACAACGGCGCGGGGGCCTGTTTTGATGTGATGTCCGTACAGGGCTACGGCCTGTTCAGCGGCCCCACCGACCAACGCTTGCGCGTGACCACCGTCAATTTCGCCCGCAATCTCTACATCCGCGATGTGATGGTGCAGAATGGCGACGCCCATAAACCCATTTGGATAAGCGAAGCGGCTTGGAACCCCGTCTTGGATGCCGAACTGCCGCCGCAACAAATCGTCCAATACAGCAATTACGGCGAAGTCACCGAGGCGCAGGCCGCCCGCTATATGCCCCTCGCTTACCAGCGCGCCCAAGAAGATTGGCCGTGGGTGGGGGTGGTCAATTATTGGTTTTTCACCCGACCAGATGATAGCGAAAAAGGGCAGGCTTTCTATTACTTCCGTATGGTCGAACCCGACTACCAGCCCGAACGGCCCACCTTCACCCCTTTACCCGTCTATCACGCCATGAAAGACTACATCGCCAACCAAACCCCCACCTTATACAGCGGCACGCATCAAGCGGAGACGTGGCAGGTGACCGCTGTAGATGGCGCGGCATTGGTGGCGGCGGATGATGCCCAATTCGGCGCGGCCCTAGCGACGACAGAGGCGCGCTTCAGGGCTTATGGGACGGCTGTTTGGGCGCGTTGGCGTCCAGACGCGGCTAGCCCGTGGCAGATGCGACCGCTCGCGGATAGCTGGCAGGCCCAAACCCACGCTATCATCTTTCGCCCGCAAGGGGCATCGCCCCAGATAGACGCTTTTATCGTGCTGGACGATAGCGCCCGCCGCCAAATGCCCTTGCTGGGGTTGGGTTTGGCGCTCGGCGGTTTTACAGGTTATGTACTGTTTTTAGCATGGCGGAGGCGCACAACCCCATGACCGCGACCCGCAAACACCTTATGCCCTTCTTGGCGCTTTGCGTCTTGCTGGTCGCCGCCCTCGTCCGCTGGCATCAGCTCGGCGCGCAATCCCTGTGGTACGATGAAGGCGTCACGTATGGGCATTCCCTGCGCTCCATCCCCCAACTAATAGAGGCGCTACAGCAGAATGTGCACGGGCCGGCCTATTTCGCGCTCATCGGCCTGTGGGAAGACCTCGTCGGGCATAGCGAATTCGCCCTGCGCGCGCCCTCTGTCTTGTTCAGCTTGCTCAGCGTCGCGCTGACCTACGCGCTAGGGAAGCGCTTATATGGCCCCTTGGCGGGCTTGGCCGCCTCGGCGTTGGTGGCGCTGAACACCTTCAGCATTTATTACGCCCAAGAGGCCCGCATGTACGCCATGCTCTCCGCTATCGCGGCCGCTAGTATGCTGGCGCTGGTGAGCTTTTTAGAGCGGACGTGCGGCCGTCGGTGGGCGGGGCTGGCGCTGGCCTTGCTCAATGCGCTGGGGATATATACGCATTATAGCTACGCGCTGGTGATGCTATCCCAAGGCTTGCTGGCGTTGCTGTGGTTGGCGGCGGATTATCGCGCGGATAAGGGGCGGGCGTGGCGCGCTTTCATGGCCTATTGCGCGGCCAACCTGCTGACTATCGCCCTCTTTTTGCCGTGGTTGCCCCTAGCGCTCAGCAACATCAGCGAGCAAAGCAACGTCGCCGAGGCCGTCCCGCTCGACCAGATGGCACGCATTATACAAGGGTGGCTCGCCTTTGGCCGCACCTTTTCGGCCAGCATCACCAGCGGCATTGGCGTTGCTATGTATATCTTTTTGATATTCGGCTTGCTCTTGTTGCCCGGCCAGCCGCGCCGCCCGCGGGCGTGGTGGTATGTGCTCTTGCCGATGCTTTGGGCGCTGGTATCGGTCGGGCTATTTTTGCTCTTGGCGCTCTACACCCGCTACATGCGCTTTTTGCTCCCGGCTCAGCTCGCCGTCGCGCTGTGGATGGGGCGCGGCGTGTGGGCCTTGTGGCATCTACAGACTCGCCACCCCCAAAACGCGCTTCGTCATGCCCCCAAGTTGGCGGCCCTGTTGGGGCTGGCGGTCTTTTTGGGGAATATGCTCCACGGCTTAGACCCCTTGTACCGCGCGCCCGAACACCAACGCGATAATTATCGCCTATTGGCCCAAACTTTGCGCGCGGAATGGCGCACAGGCGATGCTATCATCCTCAACGCCGCCAGCCAGCAGGAGGTCTTTTGTTACTATTACGCTTGTGACGAGGCGGTGCATCTGCTACCAACCAGCGCCGACGATGCGTCCACCCGCGCCGCCACCGAAGCCCTCATCCGCCGCTATCGGCGCATTTACGCCGTCTTTTGGGGGCAACAGGAACGCGACCCTAACGGCATTGTGGAAAGCGCCCTCAATCAGCTGGCTTATCCCATCAGCGACGAATGGTTTGCAGGTAGCACGATTCGCCTTGTGCGCTACGTCATGCCGTCGGCGATGGCCGCGCCTGTGGCCGTTGATGTCCGCTTCGGCGAGCATATCACTTTACAAAGCTACCGCGCCAACGCTCAACCGTTGCGCCGCGGCGATGTCTTGCAATTACAACTCGATTGGACCACCGACGCCCCGTTAGAAGCGCGCTACAAGGTCTTTGTGCAGTTGCTCAACCCCGATGGCTCGCTCAATAGCCAGCGCGATAGCGAACCCGTCGGCGGCCAACAGCCGACGACGCTATGGCCCGTGGGCGCAACCATCGTGGATAACCACGCTTTGCCCATCCCGTCCCAGTTGCCCGCTGGCGAATATCGGGTCATCATCGGCTTGTACCACGCCGAGCCGCCATATACGCGCCTGCCCGTGGGCGACGGGGATTATTGGGAAGTGTTGCGCTTTACAGTAGATTAGCCTCTGCATCCGCTCAATTGGGTTTTTCAACTGGCACGAGTGGCGCACCGACGTATACTAATAGGGGAGACGATTATTGAAGGAGCAGATGATGAAGGCGCGCCGTCATTGGCTGTTGTGGTTCGGTTGTTATGTCGCTCTGGCCCTGCCCAGCGCCCACGCTCAAGATTCCCCACCCGCCAACGTGAATCCCACAACCGAATTGGCGATTAGCCTTTTGAACAGCTACGGCTTGCCCGCCGATAGCCTGCCCCAATTAGCGCTCGCCTTGCGCGCGGGCGATGACGCGGCCCTAGACGAAGTGCTGAGCGCTTATGAACTCTCCTCCGCCCAAGCAAACGCCCTCATCAGCGGACTCAATGCACTGCTCGACAGCGGCGGGTTGGACGCGCCGTCCCTCGCGGATTATGCCGCCTATCAGTTTTTTACGATGCTGGCCGCTTTGGGCGTGGATACCGGCCAGTACGCCCCCTTCTTCCGCGCGGTGGATGACCCCGACGCCTTCGCGGATTTGCTGGCCCAGTTAGGCTTATCCCCCGAAGAAAGCGCCTTTTTCGCCGATAATCAGCGCCAGCTCGTCGGCTTGGGGCTGGACGAAGCGGCGCTAGATAATTATCTATCGGAGTTGATTTTGTTGGGCATCCTCAGCGATTTGGGCGTCGCCCCAGCCGATTTGCCCGCCATGCTCAGCGCTTATAACGCCGATGAACAGGCCTTCGCTGTGCTTTTGGAGTCTGCGGGCATCTCGATAGACGATTTCATCGGCGCTTATGATAGCGCTTACTTCGATGTCTACTTCGGCTATGGCTTTAGCCCCGACGATTTAATCGATTTCAGCGATGCTATCTTCGTGGAATTGGTGGCCGATGCCCGCCAAGACCCGCTCCAACTGCGCGCTTTGCTCATCAACTACGGCTATAGCGAGGCAGAAATCGCGGAATTCGCCGCGGCCCAAGCGCAAGGCGCGCTGGGCGATTTGCTGGCCCGTTACGGCTTCGACGCCCAAGACCCCGCTTTCGATACCCCGCCGAGCGCCCCCTCTCCTTAAATCACAGGAGAAGGGGCTATCCCAGCCTATCAGCCGATAGAATAACCGGTCGGCGGTACGGCGAGCAGATAAAATATCGAGAGCAAGGTGATGAGCAAGGGGAGCAGGAGGGTCGCTAAAAAGATGCGGCTATCATCTTTGAGGTGCATATAGTACAAGATGACCAAAGCCGATTTGGCCACCGCGATACCCAACAAAAGCACAATCTTCAGCGCTTCTGCTGTGTCGCCTTCCATCTTGCCGATGGTCTCGGCAATCAGCACCTCTAACAAGGTCAGCACGCCGAGGATGCCGAAGACGACCGTATAGATGCCCCCGCTCACGGTGATAGACCCGATGACGGGCAAATGCACCGTATCGCTGTGGCTGTCGTGGGTGGTGTGGTCGCTCGTGGTGTGGTCGCTCATCGAAGGCCCCCTATATCAAATAGATGAATGTGAATAGCATAATCCAGACGACATCTACAAAGTGCCAATAGAGGCCGAAGATTTCGATGCCGATAGGGTTATGGTCATAACGCCCCTTAGAACCGCGATAGAGCACCAGCAAGGCCCATAAAACGCCCACCAGCACATGCGCCCCGTGGAAGGCCGTAGGCGCGTAGAAGCGCATGCCCCAGCCCGAAAATTCGGGATGCAAGCCCTGCAAAGTGATTTCCAGATGCGCCAGCTCGGCGTATTCGATATATTGCCCGACGAGAAACACGGTCCCCAACAGCGCCGTTAGCCCAATCCAGCGCATCATCCCTTGGCGATTGCCCATCTGCATACTCCGCAGACCCATCACCATGGCATAACTGCTGGCCAGCAAGATGAACGTATTGATAGTCACCAGCGCGATGCCTAATTCGCGGTGCAGATTGCGGACGCTTTCCGGTTCGTTGATGCGGAAGATGATATAGCCGACAATCATGATGCTAAAAATCACCACTTCAGAGGCTAGATAAAGCCATGTGGCGAATTTTTGGTTATCGTTGCTCCGCGCGATTTCCTCTGGCGTCAGGACATGATGCGCGTGGTCATCGTGCGCGGCATGGCCGGCGGTCAATTCTGCCATCGTTCTATTCCCCTTCGCTAGTTATCTATAACCGAAGAACCAAGGTAAGCCTTGTTTGAGCACCCGCGCCAACCAGCCGAAAAAGCGCCCGACCAGACGAATCGGCAGGGGGGGCGTCAATTCGCTCTCGGCAGGGGGGGTGGCGCGCACCATTTGGGTATTGCGATTCAAAAAGTAAAACAAAAAGCCCAAAGCGCCCGCCACAACAATCAACGAGATGACCGTGATGATGGCGAAGATGACCAGCAAGGTGAATTCGCTGAACACCACCGGTTGCCCGCCGATTTCGAGCACCCCGCCCCACGGCAAAGGCAATGTGCTATAGCCGTTGGCGATGTAAGAGCCGAGCGCCTCGCCTTGGCGGACGATAGTAAAGCCGGTGGGGAGGTTGGCGAAAGCGAATAAACCGACGAACACCAGCGCCACGATGGCCGAAATGCGCCACACATAGGCGAAAAGGATGCTCGCTGGCGACCGTTCCTCTTGTTGGGCATAGGCGCGGGCAACCGCTTCTTCGCCATGCAAGCTCGCGCGCGGGTCAAACGCGCCGATGCCGTACAAAAAGAAGCCCGATGTGGTGAACGCGCACAGCACTAGCGCCACTTCGGGGTCCCAAAGCGGGTCCATGTTCTGTAGACCGCGCACGACCAAAACGATGAGCGCCCCGGCCAAAAAGCCCACAAAGCCCATCACCAATGCGCGTGAAATTCCCGGTTGCATAACTCTCTCCCCGTCATAAATAACCGCTATTGGGCGGCCACTTGCGCCTACATTATACCCAATAGAGGACGATATAAAATAGTAGCCACGCCACCACCACGAAATACCATAGCTTGGCCGTCCCTTCTATCGCCCAGCTATTGCCCGCACCGTAGACCCCGCTTGGGCTATGGCGATACAGTTGTATCATGATGAGCGTGATGACGATGGCGTGCAAGGCGTGGAAGGCCGTCATCACGCGGAAAATCATGCCATATTGGGTTTCTAGCGCCGCTTGGGGGACGGCGAAAAATTCATAGAGCATCACGCCGAAAAAAGCCAAACCCAAGCCGATAGCCCAACGCCATTGGGCCAAAAAGCCGCTCAGGTTATCCGCCTCCACCGCTTTTAAGCCGTTCCGCGCGAAGAAAGCGCTGGCGAGCAGGCCCGCCGTGGCCAGCGTCGGCAAAAATACGCTCAGTTTATCCACACCCGGCGGCGGCCAAGAAGTATAGCTGGCCCGCAGTTGTAGATTGACCAATATCAAGCAGAAAAATACCATCATCCAACTGATTTGGAAGATGGTAAGGCCGGTTCGTTTGTTCTTCAGCGCCAATTCTTCTTGGCGCGCCCGTTGTTGTTCTGTTAAGGTCTGCATCCTCATAACCAATAAAACTCACACACGTCTAGCTTGAAGGTAGGGGCAAGGCGCCCCCACGGTTGGGGGACGCCTTGCGGGGAGGTATCGCTTAATCTGCGCCCTCTGGGGCTAATTGGCCGCCCGTGGGCGCGACCGCCGTTTCTGGCGCTGGCGTGGGGTAAATTTTCTCCAACGCGGCCAGATATTCGCTAGCGGCTTCTGTCCCATAGCCGTAAGGGTCTTCAAAGGGTACGGGGTCTTGGGGGAAGTTGTACCACGGCGGCGGCGAGGTGGTGGCCCATTCCAGCGTCAGCGCGCGCCACGGGTTGGCCCCGGCCACGCGCCCACGATTGAGGCTAATGAGCATATTGTATAGGATGACGAAGGTTGAAATGCCCAACAAGAAAGACGCAAGGCTGATGACCGTATTCCACGATTGGAAGGCGGGGTCATAGACCGCCACGCGCCGCGGCATGCCCAACATACCCACCATATGTTGCGGAAAGAAGGTGAAAAAGAAGCCAATGTAGGTCAACACGAAGTGCAAACGCCCCAACCGCTCGTCCAGCATCCGCCCCGTCATCTTGGGGTACCAATGGTAGATGCCCGCGTAGATGGCGAAGACGCTACCGCCGAATAGCACAAAGTGGAAGTGGCTAACCACAAAGTAGGTATCGTGCACGTGAATATCGAAGGGCAGGGCCGCCAACATCACCCCGCTGATGCCGCCGATGACGAAGAGCGACAAAAAGCCCAAGGCGAAAAGCATCGCGCTTGTGAAGCGGATTTTGCCGCCGATGATCGTACCCAGCCAGCTAAAAATCTTGATGCCGGTGGGCACGGCGATAATCATCGAAGTAATCATGAATGGGATGCGGAGTTCTGGCTGTAGGCTAGTGAACATGTGGTGCGCCCACACCGTGAAGCCCACTAGAGCGATCGCCAAGCTCGATAAGGCTATCATGCGATAGCCGAAGATAGGCTTGCGCGAATGCACCGATAGCACCTCCGATAAAATGCCCATCCCCGGCAAGACCATGATATACACCGCCGGGTGGCTATAAAACCAGAACACGTTCTGCCACAGCAAGACATCGCCGCCGCGCGCAGGGTCGAAGAAGGCCGTCCCGGCCACGCGGTCTAGCAACAACAGGGTTAGGGCGCCGGCGAGGAAGGGCGTAGCCATCACCGCGATGATAGACGTCGCCAAAATCGCCCAGCAGAATAGCGGCATCTGCCAGATGCCCATGCCCGGCGGGCGCATGTTCTTGATGGTTACAATGAAGTTGATAGACCCCAAAATGGAGGAAATCCCCAACAGGTGTAAGGACATCGCCCACAGGGTTTGCCCGTTATCGCTGAACAGCGTGCTCAGCGGCGGGTAACTCGTCCAGCCCGCTTCGGCCGGCCCCACCAAATAGCCCGCCAGCATCAAGACCGCGGCCGGCGGGATGAGCCAAAAGGCGAAAGCGTTCAGCCATGGGAAAGCCATATCTTTAGCGCCCAATTGGAGCGGCAAAATGTAATTGCCGAACGCCCCGAACATCGGGATAACCCACAAGAAAATCATCACGGTGCCGTGCATGCTGAACAAGCTATTATAGGCTTGTCCGCTGGCCATCACGTCGAGGTTGGGCGTCAGCAATTCCCAGCGGATGAGCATGGCCAGCGCGCCGCCGACGATGAAGAAGAAGAGGGAAGTCACCATATACTGCACGCCGATGATTTTATGGTCTACGCTCCAGCGTAAATAAGCGCTGAGGCCGGGGCGCGGGGCGCTCCCTGCGCCCAGTTGTCCTACGGGGACGGTGATGGTTGCCATAATCGCTACTCTCTCTACTCTAGATTGTCTACCAATACGCTAATTATCGGATGGGGGCGGCGTGGTTTCCACCATAGGCTCGGCGGTGGCTTCGCCCATGGGTTCGGCGGTGCTTTCCGCCATCGCTTCGGTCGTCGTCGTATCCCCTGTCTCTCCCGCTTCTACCGCCACGCTCAGCCCATATTCGCTTTGGATGGCGGCCGGGATAGTCTCGGTGTAGGGGCCGGCGCAACTCGATTCTGCGCCGTCGGTTTGGGTGCACAGGTAGGCCACGATGCTGTACAAATCTTCTGGCGGCATGACGTTCGTGGCGCCCGTGCCTTCTGGCCCGAATTGGGGCATCTGTCCGGCGGCGAAGCCGGGCACCAGATAGCGGTTCGGCTCGTATATCGAATTGATGAGGTAGCTCACCGCATCGGCAGAGCCGGCCGCGCCGGCGCGGTCGCCCGCGCGCACGCCGATGCCGTTCAGGTTCGGGCCGGTGATGCCCTGCCAGCCCAAGCTATCGAGGCGGTGGCAACTCGCGCAGGGATAAGCGCCGCTCGACAGCACCTGTTCGCCGGCGAGCACGGGATCGGCCGGCGGGTTTAGGATGAGGTCGATAGACGGCTCGTAAAAGGCGGATAGGTAGCTTTCCTCATCGGGATGCACGACCACCGTAGCCACCATCCGCCCGTGACCATCGCCGCATAGCTCGGTGCAGACGATGGGGTATTCGCCGGCGGCAATGGGGGTGAAGCGGATTTCGGTTGTGCGGCCGGGGATGACATCTTGCTTAACGCGCATCGCCGGCACCCAAAACGAATGGATGACGTCTTTCGTGGTCATCTCTAGTTTGACATTTTGCCCCACGTAGGTATGTAACAGCGGCGAATTGACCACGATAGGGGTATCGGGGTTTTTGGGGTTGGCTTGGCCCGTGTGATATTCAAAGGCCCACGCATACCGTTGTGCCACCACTTTCACGCTGATGGGCTGGCCGTTGACCATGTTTTCGTTCTCTCTCACCACCCGCGTTGTGTTCCACACATTAAAGCTCAACACCGATAACACCGTGACGATGATAGCCGGTATGACCGTCCAGATGATTTCTAGGGTCATATTGCCGTGGGTGTTGGGGCCGTCGCTGGTATCGCCCGGCTTGGCGCGATAACGCACGATGGCGAAGATGAGCAAGCCTTCCACCAACAAGAAAATGGCCCCGCCAATCAGCAGGAGCAAGCGGAACAGGCCATCCACCTGTTCGGATTCCGCCGAGGCTTGCGGCGGAAACAAGATGGGCGTCAACTGCGAGAGCAACACCCCCCCGAAGAAGATGAAAAGCCCAAAGGCGATAATCGGCACAATCGTCGTGACGTTTATACCGCCAGAAGATTGATTTGTATTACGACTCATATCCATAGATAAACCACTTCACGCTCTGTCTGTACGATTTTGTTTTGGGGGTAACGGGTGGCAAGAGGCTATTATAAGCCCCTGAGCTTGTTCTAATTTACACAAATTCTACCGAAAAGCGAGCGCTTTGACAAGAAATCATCCCCGCTTATCTTACAAGCTATTCATGAAAGCGCGCGCTGACCTATCCGTTAGGGGCGAACCTGCCCTGAATCGGCGGGAGGTGTTAGAATCGGGGACGTTTTTTGATTATATAGATTAAGGAGCTTATCGTATGCAACTGACCAATCGTGTGGCGCTCATCACCGGCGGGGCATCGGGTTTGGGCGGGGCTTGCGCGGAGCGTTTCGTCCAAGCGGGGGCTAAAGTGCTCATCGCCGACCGCGACGCCGAACGGGGGGCAGCCCACGCCGCGCATTTGGGCGCTAACGCCCGCTTCCTCAAGACCGATGTCACCAGCGAAGCCGAGGTCCAAGCGGCGGTATCGGCCGCCGTGTCCGATTTCGGCGGCTTGCACATCCTCATTAACTGCGCCGGCATCGGCATGGCCATGAAGACCATCAGCAAACAAGGGCCGCACCCGCTCGATGTCTTCGAGACGGTCATCAAAATCAACCTCATTGGCACGTTTAATTGTATCCGCCTCGCCGCCCAAGCCATGGCCGCGGGCGAACCCAACGAAGACGGCGAACGCGGCGTCATCATCAACACCGCTTCGGTGGCGGCCTTCGACGGCCAGATTGGCCAAGCCGCTTACTCGGCGTCTAAGGGCGGCATTGTCGGCATGACCCTGCCCATCGCCCGCGATCTCGCCCGCGAGGGTATCCGCGTCGTCACCATCGCCCCCGGCATCTTCGATACCCCTTTGCTCGCCGCTCTGCCAGAGCCGGCCCGCATCTCCTTAGGGCAACAAGTGCCTTTCCCCCCGCGCCTCGGCCAACCCGCCGAATACGCCCATCTCGCACAAGCGATTGTGGAAAATCCGATGCTTAATGGCGAAGTCATCCGCCTAGATGGGGCTATCCGCATGGCGCCCAAATGAGGCGCGCGCCTTAAAAGCGCCAGAGCCTGAAACCCGATAGCGGGCGGTCAGGCTCTGGGTTAGCTTTTGGCTGAGGGGAGACGAGCGGGCGAGGGGCAGAGCGCGGGGCTATACCGCTTCCGACCATGTGCGCTGGCGATTGATGGCGATTTTGCGTTGGAAAGCCGCTTCTAGGTCTATGTCTAGCATGTTGGCCAAATCGCACAGATTCCAAAACACATCGTATATTTCCATGCCTAACCGCCGCTTGACCGCCTCGCGGTCGATTGTCCCATGCGCGCCGGATAAATACAGCGCTTCCGCGACCACTTCGCCCATTTCGGTCATTAAGAACATCGTCCGTTGTTCTAGTGTCGTCTTCGGGAATAGGCTGGCTAGTTCGCGCGCTTGTTCTTGTAATTCATGGATGGTCAGGTTTTTCATGGCTTAATCCTTGTGTGTTCAGGCGCGTTTGTGTGTGTATGCGCTTTTTACCAGTATAGAACATATTTTCTATTATTCAATGGGCAATACGCTTGATGTTTGTAGTGTAAAGACTAAGGCCTCAATTGTCTCTCGCGGGAAGGCGGAATTCACAAAAAATTCAGCGCCGCCGCTCCACAAATGCCCATTGAACGCGGGCCATAGCTATGCTAGAATGCTCCACCTTAACACACTATACACACATTGGGACTATGGCGGGTGTTGTCCGCGAGGATTCGCGCCATGGGATGAACAATGTGGACGCCATAAACACCCAGTATCTCAAGGAGATTGTATGCCCAGCAAGATAAAGATGCGTACCCTGCTGGAGACAGGTGTTCATTTCGGACACCGTACCCAGAAGTGGAATCCGAAGATGGCCCCCTACATCTTCACCAGTCGTAACGGTATCCACATCCTCGACCTCACCCAAACGCTCGCCAATATCAACGCCGCCTACGACCTCATCCGCGACATCGTGCGCGATGGCGGGGTAGTGCTGTTCGTGGGCACAAAGCGCCAAGCCCAAGAGGCCATCGCCGCGGAAGCGCAACGGTGCGGTATGCCTTACGTCAACTTCCGTTGGTTGGGCGGCACGCTGACCAACTGGCGCACCATCCGCGAGCGCATAGACACCCTTAAAAAGCTGGAAAAGCGCCGCGCTTCCGGCGAATTCGAGCGCCTGACCAAAAAAGAAGCGCTCATCTTGGAGCGTAAAATCGAAAAACTCCGCATCCGTCTGGGCGGTATCCGTGAATTGCGCCGCCTGCCCGATTTGCTCATCGTGGTAGACGCCGCCCGCGAAGATACCGCCATCAGCGAAGCCAACAAGCTCAATATCCCTGTGCTGGCCTTGGCTGATACCAACTGCGACCCTGATAAAATTGATTACATCATCCCGGCCAACGACGACGCCATGCGCTCTATCCGCCTGCTCATCAGCACCTTTGCCGATGCGGTGCTAGAGGGTAAAGCCATGCGGAAAGGCGATGAAGGCGCTGAAATGGATGTCGAAGATGAAGAAGTCGCCCCCAGCTATGGCGATTACGACGATGACGACGAGATGGACGACGAAGAATTGCTAGGCGCGTCCACCTTGGCCAAACTGCGGGATTCCCGCCTTTTCGATGATGACGAAGATGATGACTTCGATGATGAAAAATAGCATGAGGACGAGCGCACTATGACGGCAATTACAGCACAAATGGTTAAGGAACTGCGGGAAGCCACCGGCGCCGGCCCGTTGGACTGCAAAAAAGCCCTAGAAGCCAATGATGGCAACTTGGAAAAAGCTATCGAATATCTGCGCGAAAAAGGACTCGCCCGCGCCGCTAAAAAATTGGGCGCCGGCCGCGCCATGAACGAAGGCCTCATCGAAACCTACTTGCACTTCAATAAGCGCCTCGGCGTCATGGTGGAAGTCAACTGCGAGACCGACTTTGTGGCCAACACCCCCCAATTCGCCCAATTCGCCAAAGACATCGCTATGCACATCGCCAACATGGCCCCGGAATATGTCCGCCGCGAAGATGTGCCCGAAGCGGTCGTCAAAGCAGAATTGGAATTGCAGACCCGCCGCGCTATCGAGGAAGGCAAGCCCGAACATATCGCCGCTAAAGTGGCCGAAGGCCGCCTGAACAAATTCTTTGAAGAAATTGTCCTCCTAGAGCAAACCTTCATCCGCGATGACAGCCAAACCATTGACGCTATGCTCCGCGCCCTCGTGGCAGAGCTAGGCGAAAGTATCGAAATACGGCGCTTCGCCCGCTTCTCCTTGGGCGAAAACGCCGCTAGCGACGGAAACGATGATGTTTAATCGCTACGGAAAGCGTAACCCAGCGTGCAGAAGGGGATTAGCCTTTGGGGCTAGTCCCCTTTTTTGCGGCCACCGCCGCCCCCTATTCGTTAAAAATTAATCATGAGGAGTGATGATGTCTGAACTGGCTAACAACAACGGAACGCATCCCCTGCCGTATCGCCGTATCTTGCTCAAGCTCAGCGGCGAAGCGATGGCCGGGGAAAATGGCGCCGTAGACCCCGAAAAAGCTGAGCATATCGCCCAAAAAGTGAAGCAGGTCTACGACCTCGGCGTACAAATAGCCGTGGTCATCGGCGGGGGCAACATCTGGCGCGGCCAACAAGGCGTCGAACGCGGCATGGACCAAAGCACCGCCGACCACATGGGCATGATAGCTACCGTCATCAACGGCCTGATGCTCCGCGATGCCCTCGAACGTATCCACGTCAATACCCGCGTGATGACCGCTATTGAAATGCGCGCCGTCGCCGAACCCTATATCCGCCTGCGCGCCATCCGCCATCTAGAGAAGAACCGCATCGTGGTTTTCGCTGGCGGCACGGGCAACCCCTACTTCACCACCGACACCGCCGCCGCCCTGCGCGCTACTGAAATCAACGCCGACATCGTCATCAAGGCCACCAAAGTAGATGGCGTCTACACCGCCGACCCCAAAAAGTACCCCGACGCCGTGCGTTTCGACCATCTTAGCTATCAAACGGTGTTGGAAAAACACCTCAACGTCATGGATATGACGGCCTTCACCCTGTGCCAAGAGAACAATCTCCCTATCTTGGTATTGGATTTCTTCAGCGATGACCATTTGTTGCGCGCTATCAAGGGTGAAATCGGCGTCGGCACGCTGATTAGCTGAGCGCCCTCGCTTTGTGCCCTCGCTTTGTAGAGAGGATGATGGGATGATGTTCACGATGCAAGCCACCGCCGATGCCTTAGAAGCGCGTATCCGCGCGCATCGCCCTTTGACCTTGGGCGTCCCGTGGGAAAACGAGTTGGTCTACGCCAACTATGATGGCCTCTCGCTCCGCAACGTGGCGCATACGCTCGCGGAGTTGTTGGGGGTGCGCTTGCCGCACCATGCCCCGCTGGACGAGGCGTTATGGGGGGGCGTGGCTTTGGCCGGGCGCGTGCAACGGGTCGTCGGCGTGCTGACCGATGGCTTGGGCTACCTGACCCTGCGCGACATCGCCAGCGCTGAAGCGGAAGTCGCCGATTTGCTGGCGGAAATCACCGAAGGGCGCGGCCCCCTGCCGCTGACTTCAGTCTCGCCGAGCACGACGGCGGTCGCCTTGCCCGCTTTGTGGTCTGGCGCTTCGCCCGCGGCTACTGGCATGTTGGGTACGCTCATGTTCCTGCGCGAATTCTCCCAGATGGGGGATATGCTCTCTTACGGTCCGGTCGGCGCGTGGACCAACCGCGCCTTAGGCACTTTCGACCGTTTCGCCCCCCCGCAGGATTTCATCGCAGTGCGCGGGCTGGCCCAGTGGCTGGAAGAAGTCGGCGTGCCCACCCATTTAGTGGTCTGGTATCAATACGCCAATATAGGGCTATCGCGCTTTTTGCATCGGGGCGTCCGACATATTCACCCCCATTACGATTATGGCGATTTTTGGCAACGGCTGGGCGACGTGCTCGCCGCCACCCGCGGCCAGCGCGCTTACATCGCCGCCTATATCGGGGCGGTAGATGCCCTCTCTCATGCGTATGGGGCGGATAACCGTTATGTGCGGCGGGAAGTCCTGCGCCAATTGCGCGACCTGCGCGATTTGTTGCGCGACCCCAACATCGCCGATGGGCAAACGCTCTTTTTCGTCACCGCTGACCACGGACACGGCAACGCCCCCCACAAAATAGACCTCCGCAACGACCCCAAAGCCGCCTATACCCGCTCTGCAATGCGCGTGGGGCCCGGCGGCGATAATCGCTTTACCTATCTTTACCTGCGGGAAGGCACGCGCGAGCAGGTGCGGGCGGAACTCACCAATCATTTTGGCGAGGTGCTGGCGGTCGTGGATAGCGCCACAGCCTTATCAGCGGGCGTTTTGGGCACAGAACCCCCCGCCCCAGAGACCGAAGCGCGCATCGGCGACCTCATCCTTTTGCCGCAATTCGGTTACGAGGTCAGCGACCCTAACGTCGTAGACCTCAAGATGACCAGTTACCATGCCGGCCTACACGAGCGCGAGATGCTCACGCCGTTGCTGTGGCGGTTGCTATAAAGGCGTCTTACCTTAAGTTTCTTCCTCATCGGAGAATGTGAAGGGCAATTGGGGGGCGCTGACATACGGTTCTAGAATAGCATATCCCATCACATCGCTAAGTTTGTGGAGTTTTTGATCGTAGGTGAAAAATTCGTTGATGCCCACAAATTTTGCTGACACCAGATGAAGAGCATCATTTGGCCGTAGGGTATATTTTGATGCGATTGCTTCGCGAATGAGGTCGCGCGCCTGCCGCGCCGTGGACTCATTAACATCAACGAATTCAATTAGCGAGGTATCGTTCCAAAAATTCTCGATAGCCTCGTAAGTTTGCTGATTTAGCTGATGATGGGTCTTTTCCGCGGCTACGTGTGATACTTCCGTGATGCTCATCACAGAAGTCACGATTTTACGCTGGTTATCTTTATGAATTTCCTCAAAAAGCTGAGTGAGTATATCTATTCTTCCCACTTCAGCATTAAAGTAAGCGAGAAATACGTTAGCATCGCAGTAAACATAACTAACCTTCGGCATCCCTTAACCGCCTTATGCTCGTTTCGGCTGGCTCTGGTTTTCCAAGCCCAGCTAGGACGCCTCGCGCGTTACGATAACTGCCTGCTTCGACCATAGGCACTTTATCAATAGCGGTAATTTCTCGCACGCTGATCGGCTGGCCGCTGTCTGGTTGGCGCGTCACACGGCCATAGACAATTACTACCTGATTCCAAATATCCAAAAGCTTATCTTGCTCATCCTGTTTTACATAGCAATTCACCGCTTTATCGAACACAGCATCATATAGCGTAAAGCGTAATGCGCCGCGATTGTTAATCGCTTGAACGCGCCCTTTGACCGCCCCAAAAGAGGCCAGCAGTTTGGCAAGGCCTAACCTTTTCGCGTTGAATAAGCTGTAGATAATCGCTTCTTTATGCGCTGTGCCCAGCCGCACCGCTTTAATATCGCCGCCGATGAGTTGCGTGATTCCTTCGGCTTCTCTGGCGACGTGGCGCGAAAAGGGGATAGGTTGGTGGTTTTCTAGCGCCTGTCCGACATCTTCAAACGCGGAGACAATACGGTATTTCGTCTCTTCAGTATCGGCGCGTGGAGCGACCGTTATTATCGCGCTACCGGATTGTAAATCCTCGACGTCCCATTCAATGCGGGTGTTGGGGGCTACTTCTTCGGCCAATTTTTGAAGGAGTTTGTTAAAACGTTCGACCGCTTCGGAAAATAGAGCTAGACTGACATCGCCTTCAAGTGCCATCGTAAGCGTGTTATCAAACATCTTTACCTCGGTAAAAGCAGAAGTTGTACTCTATAGTTTTATTATAACATTTTGTCAACAACATGTAATCGTCGCGCCCCGCGTCGGCGCGTTCCCGCTATCGCAATCGCAAGGCGTAGCGCACCGTTCGCGGCAAAATGGGCGCTAGTAGCTCTAGCTCCTCATCGCTCAGCGGCTTCAGCCCCAACAGCACGATGAGATAGACGCCGCACCCCGCCGCCAAAGCCAATAGCGCCCCCATCCCTTGCAGGGCGAGCGTCGCTATCAACATCGCCACCGTGGCGGCTAGGGGACGCCATAGCACCCCGGCCCACGGGAGCTTGCCCAAGGCGCTTTGCAGGAGCACAGCAAAAGCGATGAACAAGACCCCTTCTGAAAAGATGGTGGTGATGGCCGCCGCCACAAAGCTATAACTGGGGATGAAGAGCAAGTTAGAACCGATGTTGAAAGCCACCGCCACTACAAACGCCCCCGTGATGCGCCTTTGCAAATCCACCGCCACGAGCACATATTGCGTCAAGCTGTTCATCCAGCCGATGGGGATGCTCCATATCATCAATTGCAGGGCGATGGCCCCATTGGGCAGGTATTCCGCCCCGCCCAGAAGATAGGTCAGCGGCTCGGCCAACAGGGTGAACACCACCGCCAGCGGCAGGGCGAGCGCGACTAACAGCTTCAGCGCTAGGGTATAATTGCGTCGGAGCGCGGCGCGGTCTTCTCGCGCTTGGCGCGACATCAACGGCAAGAGCGCCTGTGTGAAAAAAGCGGGAATGACGTTGATAGCCAACAACCAGCGGTAAGCCACGCTATATTGCGCCACCACCACCGCGCCTTTGAGCGCCTGCAAAATGACCACGTCAATTTGGAAGAAAATGGTCGCCAAAAAGTGATTGAGCATGAGCGGCCAACTCTCGCGGACCATACCACGCAATAGCCCCACATCCGGCCGCCCAAGCCTCACCTTGCCGATGAGCGCGCGCGCCGACCACACCAATACCCCTAAGGTGAGCAGGTTATTGGCGATGCTCACCCCCGCCAGACCCACAATCCCCCAACCCAAAAGTAGGGCAATCACGCCGAAAATCGCTTTATTGATGGTGGTGATAGTGGCGATAGCGGCGGGATATTCGGCGCGTTCATGAGCATAAAAGAGCGAGGATAGCCCTTTGCTCAAGCTCGATGGGAATAGGCCGACGTACAGCAAAATCAGCGCCCACAAGCCATAATCGGGTAGCGGTTCGTTCCCCATCTGCCACACCAACAAGAACCCCGCCAACAAGCCCACCCCCAACACGCTCAGGAAGAAGCGCAAGAACGACGTATTGTACAGATAGTAACCGGCCTGCTCGCGGGCGCGGGCGGCTTCGCGGATGAGGAAGAGGTCTAGCCCAAAATTGGTGAAAATATCGAACCACACAAAAACCACCACCGCGAAGTAGTAAATCCCCACATCTTGCGGAGAAAGCAGGCGCAACATCACGATGGCGAAGGCGAAATCAATGCCGCGGTTGAACAGATTGAGCAGGATGGGGGCGATGCTATTACGGGCCACCCGCGCCGCTTGCGACGATTCGGCCGTATTCAGCCCCACATAGGCCCGCCAAAACCAAGCCCCCAGCAAAAAGGCGACTATCGCCACCCCGATGATGCTAGCGAATAACCCCACCTGAAAGCTCGGCGGGCTGTAGACCAGCCGCACCGTCCACGCCCCGACGTCTAGCCGCACCCCTTGAAAATTCCCCAAGACCCATTCCACCGCCTGCGCCGTTTCCGCCGCCTCGCCGGCCCCCGAAGGGCGCACGAAGGCCCGCCAACCGGGGGCATAGCTTTCGCTGATGACCAGCCAAGCCGCGCTATCTACGCGCACCTCAAGAATTTTTTCGCGCCCGCTATCGTGCAGGATGTCCACAGGGGTATACGCTTCGGGCACAGCCAATTGGCTGTAATCAAAACTGCCCGCCGCGTTGGGCAACCACGCATCGCGGAAGTCTTGCACGGCGACCACATAAGCGCGCGGCACGGCGGAGGGGTTTTGCCAAATGCGGACCGCCTCATCTTCATAGACCAGCGGCCACGCCTCGGCAGGGTCGGCGGCGTGGAGGCGGATAGATTTATGGCCGATGACGTAGCGCACATTCAACAAATCGAGTAGGGGATTGTTGGGCGCGAGGACGCCGCCCGCCTCTGGGTCGGCGGATGGCAAATCTTGGATGAACAGCGGGGCAATGCGGTTGAAGTCTAATTGCCTTTGGGGGGCCAGCGCCCGCATATAATCCACGTATGTTTTGCTGATGATGCTATCGTAACCGCGCACATCGTCCAAGCCGTAGCGCATGCCCATATTGGCGTTGAGGATGGGGCGTTGCGCGGGGTCTTCTAGCGTGATGTAGCGCCAATCGCCTTTTTGCCCCTGTAGCCACTGCACAGATGGCGGCGTGAAGTCCAGCAGAAGCGGGTCGGATGAGGGGTTAAAGCCGCCCGTCGCTAGCATCAGGTCGGCCGCCGTCAAGGCGATGGCCCACAAGGCGGCGCGCTTGGGCCGCCGCCCCGCTTGCCACAGCACCAGCCCCGCCCCTAGCATCATCGCGCCCAAGATGAGCGCGTTGACCAGCTGATAGCTGTAGAACATGCGCGCATCGGCGAAGGCGTTTTCGGCCAGCGCCATCCCCCGAAACACCCTATCTACGAGCGGCGCGATTTGCTCATATAGCAGGCGCGATAGGGCCAGCCCGGCCAGCGTCAGCGCGCCCAAAGCGCCCAGCGCTTGGCCCAATCGGCGGCCGCCCCCTTCCTGTTCCAGCTTATCCCAGCCCAAGCCGGCCAGCGCCGCTATCGCCACCGTCACGCCGAAGACCCAACGGAAGGGAGAATTGAGCTGGTTGATGCCGGGCAAGGGGTATAGCAGGCGGTAGGTGGGCATCCCAAACATGAAGCTCAGGCTGACCAGCGCCAGCCCCCCGAAGATGAAAATATAGGGCGAGCGTTTGCCCCCGCGCGCGGGCCATAGGGCCAAGCCCGCCAACGCGAGCGGCAAAATCCCTACATATAGCGCCCCTTCCACATAGTTTTTGATGCCCCAGTCAATATAGGCGATGCGCTCGCCGGCCGCGTTGCTCAGCTCGGTCACCGTTTGCCAGCGGAACACGTCGAAGTAGCTATGATGCGCGGGACTGCCGTAAAAATTGGGCATGATGAATTGGATCACGTCCCGCAGGGGATGGGCATAGCTCAGCACCGTCTCGATGCTCGAACGCTCGCTACGCCAATTGGTCTGGGCGAATTCAAGCAGGGGGATGAACTGCACCCCCGCCAGCGCGAAGCCCAAAGCCACCATGGCCACGCTCCAAAGCCCGCTGATGACGCTTTGCGCCAGCGTACGTTCTAGGCGCCACCACAGCCACAGCAAGCGCGCCACTGTATAATAGCCCGTTATCAATAGCGTATAGATGGTCAGCTCGGCATGGCCGGCGAGGATATTACACGCTAGCGCCACCCCGCCGATGGCCACCCACGGGATGGGCGTATGCCCCCCGCGCCATAAGGGCCGCGCCCGCGCGATATATTCGGCCATCAGCAATAGTAGGGGTAGCCACACCGCCGCCCCGATAATCATCGGGAAGACCACGCTAGCCAGCATGAAGCCGCACAGTTGGTAGACCACCCCGCCCAACATCCCGCCCGCGCGCCCCGCGCCTATCCCGCGCAGGAATACATACATCAACCAGCCGGCCAACCCCAAATTCACCACCGTAAACCAGCCATACGCCGCCGTCAACGGCAACAGGTAGTACAGCGCGCTCAGCGGGTACAGCGCCGAACTTTGCCCCGCCGCCAAAAAGGGGATGCCCCCGAATTGGTGCGGATTCCATAGCGGGATTTCTCCCGCGGCCACTTGTTGGCGGATGAACGCTTTCCACTGCATATTTTGTAAGACAAGGTCGCTGAGCAAGTGGTTATGCGGGGTGGATGGGGCATTCGCCACCTCGCGATAGGTGGCCAGCGGCTCGTACTGGTACAGGTTTTCGCTGGGCAGAAGCGTTCTACCGCCCATCGTCTGCGGCCAAAAAACCATCAGCGGCAGGGCGAATAAAGCGAGCGCGATGGCCGTTTCGGTTATGATGCGGCGTCTCGATGACATCGGTTCCCCTGTTGTGGGATGATTGCTTATCTCAATGGGGGATACAATACACGGGCGGCGGCATTTTTTCGAGTACTACTTCTAATCTGAGCGATGGCTAAAAGGAGATTAAGCGCGCGCTAAAAAAATACCCAATATTTAAGATGACATTAAATATTTTTTATCCCACCCCTCATCTAAGCGGGTTATGTTGCTCTGTGTGCCAAGTATTTACCTTTTTCGTTTCACTATCAGGAGATGTGCAATGCGTAAATGGACCTTTGTTCTGTTGACCGTGACCGCCTTTTTGGCGCTGGCCATCGCCCCGGCCTTCGCCCAAGAGGGCACTATCGTAGACATCGCCGTAGCCGCCAGCCAAGCCGATGAACCCCAATTCACCGTATTGGTGCAGGCGGTTGTCGCCGCGGGCCTCGCCGATGAATTAGCCGCTGAAGGCCCCTTCACCGTCTTTGCCCCCACCGATGAGGCTTTCATCAACTTATTGACCAGCCTAAACCTGAGCGCCGAAGATGTGCTGGCCAATACCGACTTGCTGACCCAAGTCTTGCTCTATCATGTGGTGTCCGGCGCGTTCCCGGCCGCTGATGTCGTCGGCTTAGATGGCCAATCGGTGGAAACGCTCCAAGGCGAAAGCATCGCCATCAGCATTGTAGATGGCGGCGTAGTGCTCAATGGCGACGTGAACGTCATACAAGCCGACGTCTTGGCCAGCAACGGCGTGATTCACGTCATTGATAAAGTCTTGCTCCCGCCGTCGGTCGTGGCTAGCCTCGCGGGCGAGACCACCGAGGCGATGGATGGCCCCATCGCTCATATCCGCGTCGCCCATCTCTCGCCGGATACCTTCCCGGTGGATATTTACATCAATGGCGAAGAGAGCGCCGTACAAGATTTGGCTTTCCCCACCATCACCGATTGGATTAGCATACCCGCTGGCACTTATGAAATCGCCGTCGCCCCCGCTGGTACATTCATCGAAGCCGCCATCATCGGCCCCGCAGAATTGACCTTCGCTGAGGATTCGTGGACGACGATTGCCGCCATCGGCTCGCTCCAAAATAGCACCATCAAGCCCGCCCTCATCGCAGAAGATTATTACAACGATACCTTGGCGGAAGGCCAAGCTTACGTAACCGTCTTCCACGCTATCGAGGATGCCCCCGCCGTGGATGTCCGCGCCAACGGCTCGCGCATCGTGTCGTCTTTGGCCTTCCCCGGCACAGTGGGAGATAACGACGGCGTTTTTGACTTCCCCGTCCCGGCCGGCACCTATGACCTTCAGGTCGTCCCAGCTGGCGCTAGAACCCCGGTCGTCCTCGACTTGCCCGGCACAACCCTAGAAGCGGGTACCTTCTACTTCGTCGCCGCCGCGGGCACGCTAGAAGCGCCCCAAGTGGTGGTTAAGGCCGTCAACCCCGCCGCTATGATGATGGAAGGCGAGATGGGCGAGATGGAAGAAGCGTTGCCCTCTATCGCGGAAATCGTGGTCGCCTCTGCTAGCGCCGATACGCCCGAATTCACGACGCTATTAGCCGCGGTGCAAGCCGCCGGCTTGACCGAAGCGCTGGCCGGCGAGGGCACGTTCACCGTCTTTGCCCCCACCGATGCCGCCTTCGCCGCCGCTTTTGAAGCGTTGGGCATCGCCCCGGCCGATTTGCTCGCCGATACCGACACGCTCACCAGCATTCTCACCTATCATGCGCTAGGGGAGGTCGTGCCGGCCGAGGTCGTCGTCACATTGGACGGCCAAGAGGTGGTCACGCTCAACGGCGCGCCCATCACCATCAGCATTGTAGATGACGGCGTGGTGCTGAACGGCACGGTCAACGTGATACAGGCCGACATCATGGCCAGTAACGGCGTGATTCACGTCATTGATGCGGTGCTTTTGCCGCCCACCGAGTAAGACGCGCATCATAACGACAGGCGGGGCGGGCGCGGTTCGCCCCGCCAACCGTATTAGGGGGGGAGTATATCCCCCCGCGATGAAGCCGCCTTGAGCGGCGTTTTTGTCGGACTGGCCTTTATTTTTCCCTTTGGGTTGGTTGGAAACAGTATCCCCAAAGCCCAAGATGGTTTACAATAACACCTAGCGTACACCATCGGCTATCGCGAGGATGTCCTTATGCGACTACTAAAATGGTTCATCGTGTTGATTGCCGCCGCTGTGATGGCCCTGCCCATCAGCGCCCAATCGGGAGCGTCGGTCACCGTCACACCGCAAAGCGGCCCTATCGGCACTATGTTCACGTTGACCATCACCGGGCTAAACCCCTCCGCGACCTATCGCGTGGATTTAATTCTGGTCGCAGACGGGGAGACCGTCTACACGACCGAAAAAGTCGCCTCGCCCGATGGCGTGGTTGAGCTGTTCATCGGCACAGAAGCGGGCGATGCGCTCGGCGATTATGACGTGCGCGTACGCGATGGCGACCAAGAGGTAGCCCGCGGCCGCTTCACCCTCACCGATGAGACCTTGCTCACCGATAACATCCGCATTAGCCCCCCGCGCGCGACGCTCGGCCGCCAACAGACCATTGCTATCAGCGGATTGGCCCCCTATCTCACCGTGCAGGTGGACATCACCCACGTTGAGAGCGGCCAAATCGCCTATAGCAAGCTGTGGACTACGAGCGGTAGCGGCCGCCTGCAAATTACCATCGTCAGCGGAGAAGATGACCCCGCGGGCGTGTATCATGTCACCGTGCGCGACACCAACGGCACTTTATTAGCCCGCGGCGAGCTAACCCTAGAAGACCCGCTCGGCGGCGATGTCTCTTTCAGCGTGGTGGCGCAAGAGCAAGAGGACGGCGTGAGCTTCACCGTGGAAGTGAACGATGCCCGCCCGGCCGCCGTCGTCACTCTGCAAGTTTCTGATAGCCGCACCGCCAGCATCGTTTACACCCGCCAATTGCTGACCGATATTAACGGCAGGATCCGCCATACCTTCTCCGCGGAAGACCCCGCCGCCATTGACCATTACGATTTCGACTTCGAGATTGACGGCAAGCGCCCGCCCAACGGGCAAAATTTGCGCGCCACCCGCGGCGTCGCCGTCGCTAGCGCCGTCACGCTCGACATCGCGCCACAAGCGGGGCCGGCCGGCACGCAACATACCTTAACCGCTAGCGGACTAACCCCTAACGAGCGCGTCACCTTCGCTATTTTCTTCGACGGCGCGAATGTCTTTTCTACAGAGAAGACCGCTTCTGCCGACGGCGTGGCCACGACCACCATTTTCACCGAAGATAGCGACCCGCAAGGCGTCTACACGGTGCGCCTATTGCGCGCCGGCCAAACGGCGGCGGAGGCCAGCTTTACCCTGCAAGGGGAGGATGGCGGCGCGATCGCCGTCACGGTAGACCCGCCCAGTGGGCCCGAAGGCGCGACCCATGTTATCACCATCACCGGCCTTAACCCCGCCGAGGCCGTGACAATTGACTTGGTCTTAGATGGGCGGAGCGTCTTTTCTACCGAGCGCGTCGCCGACCAAAACGGCGTAGCCAGCGCCACCATCTTCAGCGAACCCGGCGACGCCGGCCAATACACCGTGAATATCCTGCGGGGCGGGGCCGTCATCGCTAGCGCCTCGCTCACGGTGGAAGCCGCGGCGGCCCAGCCCACCCCCACGCCAGAGCTGACGCCGCAACCAACGCCTTTGCCCCCCGTGGCGCAGGAGGTCACGCTCAGCATCCAGCCCGATAGCGGCCCCATCGGCACCCAGCACGTGGTGACGATTCGCGGGTTAGGCGCGGGTACAGCGGTAGATATTGCCGTGCTCAAAGATGGCGCGGTGGTATACAGCACCGCCAAAGTGGCGGATGACGAGGGCAATATCACCTTCTCGCTCTATAGCGAACCCGACGACCCCGCCGGCCGCTATGATGTGGTCGCTCGCGTGGGCGCGGTAGAAGTGGCCCGCGGGCGCTTCGACGTCATCATCGCCGAGGCGCCGCCCGTCGCCGCCACGCCGTCGCTCCTGCCGGCCGATGTCGCCATCACCGTAACGGCAGAAGAAGGCCTCGTCGGCTCGGCTACGACTATAGACATCAGCGGACTCATCCCTGACGATGAAGTCACGGTAGAGGTGGTCTTGAATGGGCAAGTCGTGTTCAAAAGCCGCCGCACCCCCGACGCCGACGGCCATATCACCCTAGCGCTGGTCAACCCTAGCGGCGCGTTACCCGGCGATTACATCGTGCGCGTCTACAAAGAGTTGGGCGAGGCGAGCTTCTCCCTCGATGACCCCTCTGCCCAACCCACCCCCGCCCCCACTGTCGAGCCGCCGAGTGGCGCCGTGCCCTCAGTTGTCATCTCTCCCGAATCCGCCCCGCGCGGTAGCGTCCACGAGATTATCATCAGCGGACTGCCGCCCGACTCCGCCGCTACGGTGGATGTTGTCTATGGCGGCGTGGTCGTCTATAGCACCGCGCGCGTGGCCGACGCGGCGGGGGAAATCCGCTTGCCCATCCAAACGGAAGCGAGCGATGCGGTCGGCGCGTATGTCGTGCGCGTTGTGCAGGGGGGGCAAATTGTCGCTTTGGGCACGTTCATCATCGAGGCGGAGGCGTCGCCCACCCCCGCGCCGGTCATCTTGCAGATTACGCCCCCCGACGGCCCGCGCGGCACGACGCATCAAATCGAAGTCTTCGGGCTAGCGCCGAATAGCTCTGCCGATGTAGATATTCAATTCGGGGGGGTATCGGTGCTGGTCTTGCAGGTGATGGCCGACGCCAGCGGCTATGCGACAACCGCCGTCATCAGCGAGCCGAGCGACCCGCTCGGCGATTATGAAGTGATTGTCTCGGTTGACGGGGCTATCTTGGCCACCGCCACCTTGACGATTACCGAGGTGGAAGGCGGCGGGGCAACCCCCACGGTCGGCGTCAGCCCCGCTTCTGCAGAAGTGGGCCAAACGCATACTATCTTCGTCAACAATCTGGCGCCGGATGAACAAATCGAGGTGCGCGTCCTTTATGCGGGCGATACGGTCTACCGCACCACGCGCACGGCGGATAGCGGGGGGATAGTCAACTTCGACATTTTCACAGAGGCCGATGACCCCATCGGCGAATACCGCATCGAGGTATTGCGCGGCGGTGTCGTGGTGGCGCAGACTAGCTTCACGGTCACCGAACGGGTGGGGCAAAATCCTGTCGTCAGCGTCTCGCCCAGCGCGGGCGCGGCTGGCGACGCCTTCACCATCGCCCTCAGCGAATTGCGCCCCGGCGATTTTTATCGCGTCAATATCGTTTTCAATGGCGAGGTGGTCGCCACGAGCCAACGCATCGCCGACGCTAGCGGAAAGGTCACCTTCGTACATGATGCCGCGCCCTCAGCCGCGGATGGCGAATACCGCGTGCAGGTGGTCAAAGATGGGCGTGTCGTGGCGGAGACGAGCTTCACGCTCAGCGGCGGCGTTCCCCTCTCGGCGGTAACAATCACGGTGACGCCCCCCGACGGCCCGCGTGGCACTCTCCACACTATCGCCATCAGCGGGCTAAACGCGGACGAGACCATCGCTATTACTATCGAGTTCGGCGGGCGAGTCGTCTATAGCACCGAACGCACCGCTACAGCCGATGGCGTGGTCAGCTTCCCCGTCGTCACCGAGGCGACCGACGCGGCCGGTCGTTATACCGTGGCGGTCCGCCGCGGCGCCCTGCTCCTCGCCACGGCCGAACTGGTCATCTCGGAAGATGGGGGACTAACCCCCCCCGCGACCGAAGTTCCCGCCCCCCCTGCGGAACAGCGTATCGCCCTCGGCGATAGCCTCAGCGGCGACATCAGCTCGGCAGAGCCCGCCGACCGCTACCGCCTGAGCGGGACGCGCGGGCAAAATCTCGTCATTCGCGCCACTTCCGCCGATTTTGACGCTTATCTGCGCCTATACGGACCCGATGGCGCGTTGGTCGCCGAAGATGACGATTCTGGCGGCTTGCTGAATGCGGAACTGCGCCTAACTTTGCCCGCCGACGGCGATTACATCCTCGAAGTGACCAGCGCCGGCTATGCCATTGGGCTAGGGCCGCAAAACGCCCAAGGCGTCTATCAAGTGACGGCGGAAGCCGCCCCCTAAGGCGCGCCCGCGTTAGCCGCCCGCCCGATTGCCCGATTTCGCGCTTTCTTTCTGCGGGCGTTCCGCATACACTAGGGGGTGTATTGTCCGTGGCGAATGAGGCGCTTTATGGTCCGATTTTTGCTCTCCGTGCTCATCGGTTTGGGCGTGGGTGTGGCCTTGGGTTTGTATTTGGGGTGGGAACAATTCCCAGTGGAATATGTGGATAGCCGCCTATCCGATTTAGCGCCAGTCTATCAAGAAGCTTATACGTTGATGATAGCCGCCGGCTTCATGGAAGACGCCGACCCCCTCGCGGCGGTGGAGCGCCTGAGCCGCTTAGGCGTGGATAATGTACCCCAATACGTGCAGACCATCACCGAGCGCTATATCTCCAATTCACGCTCCCTAGAAGACATCCGCCTTTTGGTCACGCTGGCCGAAGGCTTGGGGCGCCTAACGCCCATCATGGAGCCGTTCCGCCTTATCAACCTGCCCGCAGGAGGCAATTGATGAGCGCTTTGCCCCCGCCGCCGCCCCCCTCCCTGCCAGAAGAACCCGAATTCCCGCGCCAAAGCCGTTATCGCCGCCGCCGTCGCGTGGTATCGTGGTGGGGGTTGGCGTTGGGGCTGGTTTTGGGTGTAAGCGGTGCCCTGTACTATGCATGGCAGATAAGCCCCGTGGTGGAAACCAACACCCGCCCGCGCCAACTGAGCGCCGAAGAAAAGAATCATTATCTAGTCGCTATCATGTTGGCCTATCGCCACGATGGCGACCTCGATAGCGCCATCCGACGCTTGCTAGAACTCGATTTGGGCCCCGACCCCATCCAAGCGGTGGCAGACGCCGCCTGCGACCTCGCGCGGTCGGGCTATGTGAACAACAATAGCGGGTTGAACGCGGTGCGCGCCATGAAGACGTTTTATCAATTACAGGGGCGTTCAGGATGCGCCGATACGCTCATCCCTGATGTGCAAGTGGTGCAGGTGGCCACCATCACCGTGCCGACCAATACGCCTACGCTCGTGCCGCCGCCCACCAAAACCCCAACGCCGCCCCAACGCGCGACCCCTACCGAAGGCGCGCTCGTCGTCCCCACCGTGCCGCCGCGCCGTAGCTTCACGGGGGCTATCCAAAGCACTTTTTGCGATGTTGAACTCAGCGGCATCATCGAAGTATTCGTCCAAGACGCCAACGGGCGCGATTTGCCGGCCCAGACGGTGCGCGTGCGTTGGGATGGCGGCGAAGACCGCTTCGTCACCGGGTTAAAACCGGAACGCGGCTTGGCTTATGCCGATTTTCAAATGGAAGCCGGGCGCGGCTATACGATTGATATGCCCGGTCAGTCCGACCCCATCGCGCGCCCTATCGTCGCCGACCCCTGCCTAACCGAAGATGGCGCGCAGGCCATCACCTCGTATCGGGTGGTCTTCCGCCAGACGGGTTGAAGGCCGCCATCTGCTCCCCATCCCATGATGACCACGTCGCCAGCGCCGCATCGCCATAGAGCGCGATAGCCGCGCGCACTGCATCGCTCCCGCCCACGCGGGACCCGCCGATGCGCTCCCCGTCCCGCAAATAGAGGACGCCCACGCCTTCCGCATCCACCAGCGCTAACGTCACAAGGTCGGCGCGGGTGTTGGCGGGCGCGGCCCAAAAGCTAGGGGTGTCGCTCGGCAGGGGGGCGGGCGCGCCCCAAGCGTCGGCGCTATGCGCCCACCAGACCTCCCGTTGGCCGCTCCCGCGCTCGATATTCCAAAACAGGTAATCGGTATCGCCATCGGTGGCGGCGTAAAATTCCGCCAATCTATCGCCCCCGCCCAAAGCGGGGCCGCGTAGGATATCTTGGTCAGGGGCGAAGCTCTCGCCCTGTAACTCGGCACGCCACACCGTCCCATCAGCCGACGACCAATAGACGCGCGCGCCGCTATCGGTGGGGATGGCGGCGACGTGTACCGCGTCGTAGGCCACTTGCTCGGCGAAGGCGGGGCGCCCCAAAGCGTCGAGGCGTTGGCGGAACAAGTGCGGTTCTGCTATGGGGCCGCCCGTCCATAAGACCCATAATCCGCCGTCAGTGGTGGGCACAGCCGCGTAATCTTCTGTGCGCCTGTCGGATAAGGACGGCGGCCCCCGTTCGATGCTCGGCGCGCGATTGGCCAGCAGGGAATATAGGCGCGTTTGGCCGTCGTCGTGGCGGTCTAGCCATAGCAGATGGAAGCGGTCGGCGGGCGCGGGGTATATGGCGGGCGCGCGCGCCACCCGCGACGGCACGGGTAGGGTCTGGGCGACGCCCCCTTGCCACAGCCAGAACAGGCCGCCCCCTGCTTGTGGCGCTAACCATAGCGCGATGGGCGTATTATCGGCGGCCAAGTAGGCGGTTGGCGCTTCTAGCGTGTAGGCCTGCCCCAAAACGACGGGTTGCCACGCGCCCCGCGGCGGCGGTGGCGAAGGGGAACAAGCCGCCCCCAACCACATCGCCGCCAGCAAACACACCCAGCCTCTCATCGCTCAGACGGCGTCTGTTTCCAACGGCAACAGACCCTCCGGCCCCGTATACGCCACGCGCTGAGGCGCATAATAGGCCACCATCTTGACCACGAATACGGCCACCTTTAACGAGACATTTTTCAGCACCGCTTCCATGCCGCCGTAGTAAATGCCCACGTGGTAGCGTTCCTCGCCTTGGTGGGCGAACCAGCGCACCAAAAAGCCGTTGGCCGCGTTCATGCGGGCCGCTTTGGCGATTTCGACTTCCTCTACATATTTCCAAGGCACAATCTGCCTATCGTTGATGGTGACTTCGTTGGCCCCAACCTGAAAGTGACGCAATACCCATTCCGCCTCTTTGGGCGATAAATCGTAGGGATTCGGACGGTAGGGCAATCGTTTGAGGTAATTCATTCACAAGCGCTTTCGTTCGGTCTCCAGCGATAAAGTGTATCTTTTTATTATAGGCCAAAGGGGCAATGCGGGGGGACACCCTAACGCCGCGCGTTCAGGAGGCATCGCCTGTAGGGCGGGATTGCAAGTCTTTTTCTATCTTGTCCACCTTTTCGCCTTTTAGCAAGCGTTGGGTGGTTTCGTGGTAGGTCGCGCCCAAGGCGGGGTCGCCGCCGCCCACCTGTTGGAACATCTCGCCCACTGCGCGGGCGTCGCCGCTTTCCAACACGCCCAGCATCTCGTGCGCGTCCATCTTGGTATAATCGCGCGAGGGCTGGGCCACGGTGACGCGCGTCACCAGTTCGGCGAGTTGGTCGCTCCCGCATTGGGGGCAAGTGGTCTGGCGGGCGTCGTAATCGGCATAGGTTTTATAGAATGCCGAAAAGCGCCAGCCGCATTGTTTGCAACGGAAATCATACGCGGGCATCATCAACGCCTTTCTCTCTTGCGCTATTTACGATAGGCCTAATCAATCATAGCGGGCGCTCATCAGAATCACATCAGCGCAATAGGCTATAGAGCAAGTTTTTCCAGCGGTTGACGTCCAGTTCCCAACACACTTTGGTTTTAACGCCTTTGGCGATAGCTTCGCCCCATATGTGGCGGTTGCGGGCGTCTTCGGCCACGTTCAGGCGGTCTACGACGGTCATGCCGCGGGTGAGCGCGCTAGACGTTTCGATGAGCACATAATGTTCACTTTGGCGGGTACAGATAGTGGGGTCTAGCGCTACGGCCATAGCCGTAGGGTCTGGCAGGGCGAGGGCGCGTTGGCCGGTCTGGACGTAGAGCGCCTCGATAGCGACGCGGTTACAATCCACCGCGAAATGGGCGTAAGGCGTGCCGATAGCGCGCATCTGTTCGATTTCCTGATGGTCGAAGGCGTAGGGGCCGATGCACAATTCCCACCCCACCATCTCGATAGGCAAGCCGGATAGAAAGACGCTACGGGCGGCTTCGGGGTCGCACCAGATGTTATATTCTGCCGCCGGGGTGACGTTGCCGTAAGTGGTCGCCGCCCCGCCCATCACAATACAGCGCTCGACCAGCTGGGCGATATGCGGGGCTTGGGCCAAGGCCAGCGCAATATTGGTCAGTGGCCCCAGCGTGACCAGCGTACACCCCGCGTTTTGGGTGATATGGCGGATGAGGGCCGGCACGGCGTGTTCGCTTTCCGCTTGGCGGCGCGGCGGGGGGTAATTTTGGTCGCCGAGGCCGTCGCGCCCGTGGAACCATTCGGCATCTTGATAGGGACGCGCGAGCGGTTTTTCAGCGCCCTTGTAGATGGGCACATCCGCGCCGCACAATTCCGCCGTATAGAGCGCATTGCGCGCCCCTTGCTCGACTGGCACATTGCCGGCCACCACCGTCACCGCCGCGACCCGCACATCCGCCGCGCGAAAGGCCATCAGTAGGGCGACCGCATCATCCGAGGCGGTATCAGTATCTATGATGAAGGTACGGGTCATGGGCTGAAATCGCCTCCTTGTTATCGCGCCGCTAAGAGCGCTTATTTGACCACAAAAGCCCGTACTGCGCCAACATTCACGGGCTAGGCTCGGCGCAACTGGGCAATTCGCTATAGTTGCGCGGCCATTCCGCCCCATAAAAGCTCACATATTCCGATATATGCGCCGACCAATAATCGTTATTGTGTTCGCCCACCGCGTGGATGGTGTAGGTGTGGGGGATGCCGCGGGCGCTCAGGCGGCTAGAAAAGAGTTGCTGGCTGGGCCCGGACGAATCCGCCGCGCCATTATCTAGGTACATCCGCAAGCCCGCCTCTTTGACGAACGAAGAATTCAGCGCCAATTCCAGCGGGTTGAAGGCGGGCGGAATATCGGGCGTGTTGGGGAAATAGGCGCTATGCCCCCCCACAGTGCCGAAAATGTCCGGATGGCGTAGGGCGATGCTATAGGCCCAAAAGCCCCCGCGAGAGATGCCGCCGATAGCCCGATGGGCGCGATTGCTCCATGTGCAAAAATCGCGCTCTACCTGCGGGATGATTTCATCCAGAATCACCGTCTCGTAAGACCTATCCGGCGGGAAGCTATTCTGCTGGCCGATGTTGCCCATGTAGGGCATTACAACAATCATCGGCGCGACCACACCCAAACGGATGCCTTGGTCTAGCGCTGTCACCAGCCCCAAATCTTCCCATTGGTCTTCGCGGTAACTGAGTCCGTGAATGAGGATGACGTAGGGGAAGCGCCGTTGCGTTTGTAAATAGCAGGGTGGCACATACACGCGATAGCGGATATTCTCGCCGACGCTAGGGCTACGGTTGTCGTCAAAGATGATGACCTCGCCGGCCTCGATGTCGCAGGGGAAGGGCGTTGGCGTGGCCGTGAAATCGGGCGTCGGCGTCGGGAAGGGCGTCCGCGTGATGGTGGGCGTGGTGCTGGCCGTGGGCGCGATGGTCGCCGTCGGCGCATTGGTGATGACCAGCGCTACCGGCGTCGGGTCATAAGGCGCGAATGGGTCGCACGCGGCTAACAAGCTCATCAGCAATACAGCGAACAAGTACGCGGGATAAGTAGGCCTCATTGGTGCTTTCTGTATATCTGTCTGTGCGAATAACAAGCCCTTGTATTGTATAGCGGATTATCCCGCAGGAAAGGGCCGCGCGGGCGATTCGCCTTTGCTGGCCCCTCATTCGGCAGTGAAAACGGCAGTAAAATAGAACTTTTGTGCTAATTCTATCGCGCGAAATGCTAATTTGTGGTATGCTAAAAGTTGGGGGTTGTTTTTTCATCCCCCTTTCTGTCCAGTGATTTTTAAGGGTCACCTTAATTATGGCCTTTTACGACGACGACGACGAATTGTACGAAGACGACGAGTCTATAAACGACGACGCCGACGAGAATGAGGACGACGACTCCCCGCGTAATCGCGCGCCCAGCAACCCTTTTAGCCCGCGACAAACGGGCGGGTTGCCCGGTCGTTCTTCTTTTG
Organism: Anaerolineaceae bacterium; assembly: GCA_037441665.1. Lineage (GTDB taxonomy): Bacteria > Chloroflexota > Anaerolineae > Aggregatilineales > Phototrophicaceae > JBBIRQ01. Next base: position 136,742 of record JBBIRQ010000011.1, read on the forward strand.
GCTCATCTAGCCCGTCTTTCGGCTCGAACCCGCCCCGCTTCGGCGGTAGTTCTTCACCGTCATCAGGCTCTTCAGGCCCTTCAGGCTCATCAGGCTCTTCAGGCGCTCCGCCTTATAGCCGTGGTACGCCTTCTGGCGGCAGTAGCAGTTCTCCGCCGCCTTTTCAGCGTTCGTCTAGCTTTGGCGGTTACAATCGTCCCAACCCTTCATCGGGTGGTTCTGGAGGGGGAACTGGGGGCAGTTCTGGCGGCATCCCTTCTGGCAACCGTCCTTCCATGCCCGGCGGACCGTCTAGCTCTAGCGGCCCCAGTCGTCCTTCGGGGAGTGGGATACTGCCCTCTCGGACGCCGACGCCGTCCGGCGGCACATCGGCGGATGCGTTGCAGGCCGCCGCGGCCGGCAACACCCCCAGCGACAAGGACAAAAAAGACGATAAGGATAAAAAAGAGGAGAACAAAGGCGGCGGACTCACCTCTCGTATGAGCGGTTTCTTCAGCCGTGGCGAGAAAAAAGAGGAGAAGAAAGACGATAAACCCGCTGATAAAAGCCCGTCTCCCGCCTTTTTTAATCGCGGAGCGGAGAAGAAAGACGATAAACCCGCCGATAAAGATAAAGCGTCGGGCGGGGGCATCACCAGTCGCTTGGGGCTGGACCGCTTCGTCAAAAGCGGCGAGAAGAAGGACGACAAGCCCGCCGCCCAAACAGCTAGCTTAGGCAGTATGCTGAGGCGTCAAGAGGAGAAAGACGATAAACCCGCCGATAAAGATAAAGCGTCGGGCGGGGGCATCGCCAGTCGTTTTGCGCTAACTCGTCTTTTCAATCGCGGCGAGAAAAAAGATGAGCAGAAAGACGATAAGCCCGCCGCATCCGCAGGTAAAGCCCCTTCCGCCCTCGGCCAAGCCAAAGCGAGCGGCATAGCGTCCGCTAATCAAACCGCGTCCCGAACCGAGCAGGGCGGGCTATTCGGCAGATTGTTCGGCAATCGCCGCCCCGCGCCCGCCGCGCGGCAACGCGCCCCCAGAACCCCCACGGTCGCCAGCGAGGGCATGTCTTTAGATACCAAGCTGGATATTTTGGGCGTCGGGTTGATTTTTGGCGCAATCGTCCTGTTTTTCAGTAGCATCTCCGCCGAACAAGCGGCCATCAGCGGCTTGCACCAATTTTTAGGGCAACTGCTGGGGTGGGGCGCTATCCTCGTGCCCATCGCCATGTTCGCTAGCGGCGCGTTCCTCATCGCCCGCCATTTCGGCGATAACGCCCCCACGATAGACCCGTGGGTGTTGGGCGGGGTTGTCCTCTTCTGTTTCTGCTTGTTGACGACGTTTCAATTCGTGGAGTCGTTCAATTACCCGCCCCATATCAACTTCGATATGTTGGCCGAATTCGTGAATATCTCCGTGCAATTGCGTTCTGGCGGCGGTCTCATCGGCGGGCAAGCGTATTTGTTCTTGGTGCAAAATTTCACCGAGATAGGCGGCTTCTTCATTTTGCTGTTCGGCTATATCTCCAGCCTCTTTTTGATGACCGATTTGAGCGTTGCTGGCGTGATTTTGTTCGTCGTCGGCGTATGGCGCAGTTTCCGCACGTCCACACATCAGCGGGCGGAAGCGCGCCGCGCGCGGGCGATGCTAGCCGCCCAGCAAGCCAACGCCATCAGCGTCAGCCGCCCAACCCCGGCCGAATTGGGTAGCGGGGCCGCCGCGGCCTTGCCCGCCCCTTCTGATGAAGGGCCTATCCCTATCGAGGAACGCGACATCCTCATTCGGCGCGGGGGGCAAGCTATCTCCAGCGGTGGAGAAGCGCCCGTGCCCGCGCCCAACCCGAACCTACAATCAGCGCCCGCGCCTTCGGGCGGTTTGTTGGGGCGCTTCCGCCCTGCGCCGCCCAAGCCCGCCACCAACCCCGAACCCGCCCCCAACCGCGCTTCGGCCGCGGCCGCTTTGGCCGGCGGTCTGTTGGGCGGGCTATTCAGCCGCGGCGCTAAAGAAGAAGAGCGCGCCATAGTGGCGGAAAAAACCAGCGAAGCGGCCGCCAAAAGCGGCAACAATCTATTGAGCAACGTGTTCAATCGCGCGCCCAAACCCGCCGAGACACCCAGCGCCACAGCGTCTAGCGCGCCGCCACCGTCCCCCGCGCCCAGCGCCACCCCGCCGCCGTCGTCTAGCGTGTCGCCATCGCCCACCGCCCCGCCCGCGACCGGCGCAGATAGCGGCGCGCGCCGTTTGGGCGATTTGATAGGCGCGCGCGTTAAACCGCCTTCGCCATCGTCGGCTAGCCCCTTTGCGACTAAAGCGGGGGATACAGCGACCGCTTCTAGCGCCGCGCCTCCAGCTAGCCCCTTCTCGCGCCCGCCCGCGACGCCTTCCCCCGCGACGCCCGCGCCCAAGCCCGCCGCCTTCAGCTCCGACGCGCCCGACGACGAGGACGAAGCGCTGTCCACGCCGTCCGCGCCGTCCAGCTCTAGCTTGCTGAGCCGCGTCACGACCAAGAGCGATAACCTGCGTTCATCGCTCCTTGATGATGACGAGGACTTCGACGATGACGACGAAGTGCTATTGGCTGAAGGCGACGAGGACGCAGACGAAGCGGACGAGGGCGATAAGCCCGATGCGCCTACAGGGAGCGCCGCGCGCCTCGACCGTTTGAACGCCCTGCGCCAAGGGCAAAGGATGCCCCTTGCCAGCCCGACCAGCGGGCCGCGCCCTGCGCCAGCTACGCCTTTCTCGCGGCCGGCTACAGCGCCCTTCGCCGACCGCGCCGACGATAAAAGCGCTACCGCGCCCACGCCCGCCCAACCGGCCGCCCGCGCGCCGTCAACGCCCACAGACCCCACCGCCCGCCCTGAAGATGCCTTCGGCGCGCCCAAGCCCGCCCAACCGACGGCCAATGTGCCCGCTAGCGGCGCGGGACTGCCGCCCAAAGCGCCATCTTCGCCGTCCGCTTTCGTCCGCCCGGCCCCAGCCGAACCCATCAAAGAGGAGACGCCGCCGCCGACACCGCCCACACCACCCACGCCCGCGGTCCAGCCTTCGCCCGCTTTTGGCGGCTTCCGCCCAGCCAGCGAGCCGGTCATCAACCCTAGCGCGCCCATCTCCACACCGCCCACCAACCAGACCAACAAGCGCCGTGCGTGGCGACTGCCCGATTATCGCACCCTGTTAGCGTCGGGTTCGGAGCAGGAGTTCGACCGTACCGTATTGCTAGAAAAAGCGCGCATTATCGAAGATACGCTGGGTAGCTTTGGGGCGCCCGGCCGCGTGGTGGAAGTGAATACGGGGCCGGTCATCACGCAATTTGGCGTGGAACCCGATTATCTGACCACGCGGAGCGGCAAAAAGGCGCGCGTCAAAGTGGGCGCTATCGCCGCCCTCGATAAAGACCTGCAATTGGCCTTGGGCGCTAAGTCTATCCGTATCGAAGCGCCCGTGCCCGGCAAAGGCTATGTGGGTATCGAAGTGCCCAACGATAAGCCCTCGCTCGTCAGCCTGCGCGACGTGATGGAGAGCGAACGCTTCCGCCGTATCGCCAGCAAATCGCCCTTAGCTATCGCTTTGGGCCAAGCTGTGGATGGCTCGCCCATCGCCGCGGATCTCGGCTCGATGCCGCATTTGCTCATCGCTGGTACCACCGGTTCGGGTAAATCGGTGTGCGTCAATGCCATCATCGGTAGTCTGCTCGCGCTCAACCCGCCCGACCGCGTCAAGTTCATCATGGTAGACCCTAAGCGCGTCGAATTGACCGGTTATAACGGCATCCCGCACTTAGTCGCGCCGGTGGTCGTGGAGCTAGAGCGCATCGTCGGCGTGCTAAAATGGGTGACGCGCGAGATGGACGAGCGCTATAAACAATTCAGCAACGCCGGCGCCCGCAATATCGAAGATTTCAATAACCACCTCAACCCCGATGATATGCCCATGCCCTATATCGTGGTCATCATTGACGAGTTGGCGGATTTGATGATGCTGGCCCCAGAGGAGACCGAGCGGGTTATCACGCGCATTGCCGCGCTGGCCCGCGCTACCGGTATCCATCTCGTCATCGCCACGCAACGCCCTTCGGTAGATGTCGTCACGGGGTTGATTAAGGCGAACTTCCCGGCGCGTATCGCTTTCGCCGTCGCCGGCGGCGTGGATTCGCGCGTCATCCTCGACCAACCCGGCGCGGAACGCTTGCTCGGTCGTGGCGATATGCTCTACCTCAGCGGCGATTCGCCCGCGCCGTTGCGCTTGCAAGGCGTGTTCTTATCCGATATGGAGATTAATAACATCGTGCGCTATTGGAAGAAGCAAGCGATGGAAAACCCCGACCCCCTGAGCGGAGCGACCATCACCGAAGACAGCGCGCCGCTCAGCGCCTCCTTGACCGTGCCGGTGCAACCCGCCCAAAGCGTCCTGCCGCGCGGCGAACGGGTGCGCCAGCAAGCCTTTTGGGATAACCTCAGCGACGAAACAACGCCCCTGCCCACCCGCGATGGCGGCGATGATGATAGCCTGCCCGATGGCCAAGAAGATGACCTCTACGAAGAGGCTGTGGCCCTCGTGCGCCGCCTGAATAAAGCGTCGGTATCGCTTTTGCAACGGCGCTTGCGGATAGGCTACACCCGCGCCGCCCGCCTTATTGATGTGATGGAAGAACGCGGCGTGGTCGGCCCGGCCATAGAAGGCAGTAGCAAACCCCGCGAAGTTCTCCCCTCCTAAAATCAAGACAGGGGATGCGGATATGTTCGCCACGCATCCCCTGTCTTTTAGACGCGCCTTCAGGTTTACAAAAGCTCTTGGTTAGGTTATTATAATCGGCTGTGTATAGTGCAACGAAAGAAACGATAAATAGCTATTATGGATAGTGGTAGTAGTAGCTATTCTTGCAATTGCCTAGCTTATAACTCGTTTTGGCGCTAGCCTCCTCGTCATCCCCCTCTAGGATGCTGTGGAACTCGCGCCAAACGATACAGCGCAGTAGTTCTGGGCATTCCTAAAATGACTTGCCACAGTTTGTAAATCTTATCTGATATTCGCGCGTAACCTGTCGCACGGATGACAAGGAGTTACTATGGCCCAACGCAGACGCATCTTTGGCGGGCAAGTCCGCGAGCATGTGCGCTTTAGCTTTAGCGATGTTATCTTATTGCTCATCCTCGTGCTTGTTTTGTATATCGGTCTCCAAATCGCCTTGAACACCCCCTCGGTCATCCGCGGGCCGGAAATCTCGCTATCGGCGCAAGCGTTGCCCTTTTATGCCTTGCTCTCCATCGGTCGGATGCTGGTTGCCTATGTCTTATCGTTGTTATTTTCCATTTTTTATGGGTATATGGCGGCTCGTAACAAGACCGCCGAACGCTGGCTGTTGCCCCTGCTGGACATCTTGCAATCGGTGCCCATTTTATCTTTTTTGCCGGTGGTTGTGCTCAGCCTGACGGCCATTCTCCCCCAGCGCGTGGCCGTGGAGCTAGCCGCTATTGTCCTGATTTTCACTAGCCAAGCGTGGAACTTGACCTTCAGTTTTTACCAATCGTTGACCACGCTACCGATAGAATTTCGAGAGGCGGCGGCCGTATTTCGCCTCAGCCGTTGGTTGCGCTTCATCAAGGTGGAGATGCCGTTTTCGGCGATGGGTTTATTGTGGAATAGCGTCATGTCGTGGGCTGGGGGGTGGTTCTTTTTGATGGCGGCGGAAATTTTCACACTGGGCGACCGCGACTTTCGCCTGCCGGGGTTAGGGGCTTATCTGCAAACCGCCGCCAACGAGGGCGATACCCAAGCGCTCTTGTTAGGCTTGGGGACCTTGGTTTTTATCATCGTCGCGCTCGACCAATTGATATGGCGGCCCCTATTGGCATGGGCGGAACGCTTCAAGGTCTCGCAAGTGGAAGATGATAACCCCGCTACCTCGTGGTTTCTGGATGGGTTGCGCCGTTCGGGGGTGGCTCACTGGTTCAGCCAAGCGGTTCTATCGCCCCTATGGTCGCGGCTGAACGACATTTTCAATCGCCCACCTGCTTTTATACCCAGCCTAGAAGTAGCGGAGCAAGCGCCGCAGTCGTGGTTGCGTTATCTCCTGTGGGCTTTATTGGCCGCCGCTATGGGCTATGGCTTGTCCCAAGCGGGCCAATTACTGCTCCAACTACCCCTTAGCGCGTGGGGCGACATCGCCATAGGGGCCTTGGCGACATTGATACGGGTCGCTATCGCGGTCGCTATCGCTCTGCTATGGACGATCCCGGTCGGGGTCTTGATTGGCACGAACGCGCGAGCGGCGCGCTTATTGCAACCGTTGGTGCAAATCGCCGCGTCTATCCCCGCGACGGCTTTATTCCCGGTGTTGCTATTGGGGTTGCTATCCTTGCCCGCCGGGGCCAATATCGCGGCGGTATCCCTGATGTTGCTGGGCACACAATGGTATCTGCTGTTTAATGTCATCGCGGGCGCTTCCGCCATCCCCCAAGATTTGCAATATACCAGCGATTTAATGCGCTTGCGCGGTTGGCGGCGTTGGCGCACGCTCATCTTGCCCGCGCTTTTCCCTTACATCATCACCGGATTGATTACGTCTAGCGGCGGTGCGTGGAACGCTAGCATCGTCGCTGAATACACCCATTTTGGCGGCAAGACAAACCAAGTCGTCGGGTTGGGGGCACTCATCACCGAATCTACAGCCAGTGGCGATTATCCCTTGTTATTGGCTTCCACCCTGACGATGATTGTATTGGTTGTGGCCATTAACCGCTTCGTTTGGCGGCGCTTGTATCGGATTGCTGAAGAACGCTATCGTATGGATCAATAAGTTATCGCATGAAGGAGGGGTATTATCATGACTGCCGATACTTTGCTCACGATGGAGCATGTCACCAAAGTTTACGGGCAAGGTGCGCGCCGTTTTACCGCCGTCAAGGACATCAACCTCAGCATCCGCGAGCGCGATTTTGTGGCCCTCTTGGGCCCCAGCGGGTGCGGCAAGAGCACGCTCTTACGCATGATTGCCGGCCTCATTCCCCCGACAGAAGGGGTTATCAAATATCGCGGCCAGCCGGTGGTAGGGGTGAACCCTTATACAACCATCGTCTTCCAAACCTTCGCCCTGTACCCGTGGCTGACCGTGCGCGAGAATGTCGCCCTCGCGCTAGAGGCGCGCGATACCCCCCCCGAACAACGCATGCCAATCGCCGAACGGCTGATTGATGTCGTCGGTCTAGATGGCTTTGAAGCCGCCTACCCCCGCGAGCTTTCCGGCGGGATGCGGCAAAAAGTGGGTTTCGCGCGCGCCTTAGCGGTCGAGCCAGAATTGCTATGCCTAGACGAACCCTTTAGCGCCCTCGACGTGCTCAGCGCCGAGGCCCTGCGGGGCGAACTGATGGAGTTGTGGACCGATGGCCAATTGCCCACTAAAGCTATCCTCATGGTGAGCCACAATATCGAAGAAGCTATCGCCATGGCCGACCGTATCATCGTCATGGGCAAAGAGCCGGGGCATATCGTCACAGAATTCATCGTAGATTTGCCCCACCCGCGCGAGCGCAAAAATCCCCGCTTTGAACAACTCATGGACCGCATCTACGCGGCCATCGCCGGCCGCACTCTGCCAGAAGCTAGCGAGGTCGGCACGGCTCCCGGCTCTCCCGGACAAACCCGTATCCTGCCCAATGCCTCGGTCAGCGCTCTAGCCGGTTTATTAGAATATCTGGCGGATAGCGGACGGCAAGATATTTATAAACTCGATGATGAATTGGGCCTAGAGATGGCCGACCTCATCCAAGTCATTGAAATGGCGGAGATGCTGGGCTTCGCCACCGTGACCGAAGGCGATATTGAACTCACCGCTTTGGGACAGGCGTACGCCGAAGCCTCTATCCTCACCCGCAAAGAATTATTCGCCCAGCGCGCCCGCCGTCTCCCCATGATTCAATGGATGATGCAAATGCTCAAAGCCGCCCCTAATCAAGAATTGCCATGGAAAGTGTTCCTGACGGCCTTATTGCCGGAGTTCCCTAACGAAATGGCCGAGCGACAATTAGACATCGCCATCAACTGGGGGCGCTATGCTGAACTCATTGATTACAATGATACCGATGAGATGCTCAGCCTCGATGAATCGGGCGGCAAAGTGCCCACCCCTAAAGCGGAAGACACCAGCTTACGATGAGTTGGCGCGCATCGTCACCGCGCCGCACGCGCTATCAAGCGTCGCCGCCGCGCGCGCGCAGTAGCTCCGCGATGGCGTTGTGCCCCCTATCTTGGGCCAATTGTAGGGGCGTTTTGCCCTGAAAATTGGTCACGCGGAGGTTATCCGCGCCGTTATCCAGCAACCAGGCCACCATCGCCTTGTGACCGTGGTTGACAGCCCCGATGAGCGCTTGGTCGTAGCCTTCGCGGCAACCCGCATCTTTGAGCAATTGGGCGAGGGCGGTATCTCCGCTCATGGCGGCGTGGAACATCAGGCTGATGCCGTGCGCGCCGCGGGCATTGGCTAGGGTCGGGTCTTCGCCCAAGAGGCGCGCCACCGCGTCGCGGCGTCCCAACATGGCGGCGGTGTAGATGGCCATAGGCGCGCCCTGTTCCACCAAAAATTCGGCGATAGCGCGGTTGCCGACGTGGGCCGCGGCCATGATGGCCGTCTCGACATCGCCATTGCCCCAATCGTGGCCCGCGTCTAGCACCGCGGGTTCTTGGGATAAGTGTTCTTGTACCGCGCGCAAATCGTGATGCGCGGCCATCACAAAAGCTTTTATGGTCTCTGCAGAGGGCATAAGCGTTTCTCCTCGCGCCGCTCGTCAGGGGAGCGGCGGGCATTCGGTGATTTGCGATACGGTATCGGCGCGCACCCAACCGATCGTTTGGCTATCGTCAATATTGATGCGGACACGATACCAGATGGGGCCATCGAGCACCCCTTCTTGCCGCCGTTGCTCGAAAACGTCCATCGCTGTACCGGGATTCACCAGCGTGAGCTGTTGTGAATTGGTGGTGGGGCGGGAGCGCAGGCGGATAGCGTTTGTGCCGAAGACCTGCACGCGGCACAACTGGGGCGGCGTGGGCGTAATCGTCGGCGTATCGGTGAAGGTGGGCGTCAGGCTGGGCGTCCACGAGGGCGTGATGGTCGGCGTATGCGTCGGCGTCAGGGTGTGCGTCGGCGTCAGCTTGCGTGGCGCGC
>JBBIRQ010000012.1:0-144498 GCA_037441665.1 Anaerolineaceae bacterium
AAAGTTTATTTTCGGTAACTTCACAAACGCTTCATGAACATGAAGAAGCCATGAACGCGGCGCAATGCCACCCTTCAGGCGGCAAGGTTAGAAAAATCTCACCTTGCAACATCATAAAAATGGTAAAAGATGCCTATCAACTTTTAAGAACCGACTTCCCCGCACCATTTCCAACCATCGGCTTCCTGTACGACGCGGTAAGTAGCGAGCGGGAATCGGGTTTCTTCTGCGCCATAGACAGCGATAATAGCGCCATCACAAGTGACGGTATCATCTTCATTCTTAACGCAGGCCATGCCCTCTATACGGGCATCAATAGTCGCAAATGAAGCGACTTCTTGCGCCAGTAAATCGGACTGCTCGGCACACAGCAACTCGGCGATAGTTTGTTCATCGCTGTTGATTTTGGCCCGCAAGTAGCGCTCTACGGTCTGCGCGGCTTCGTCTCCTGCGCTAGAGCAGGCGGCAAGGGATGCTAATATCACAACCCAAAGTAGCTTTTTCATCGGTTTACCTCCACCGCGATACAGGTTTCATAGATTTGCTGTAGCACATGCAAAATGAGGAGATTATGCAAAGTTAGCCCATAAAATGTTTCGTGGCCACCTAATACAAAACGACCGCCGCTCTGCGTAAGGTGAATATTATCATCGCCGATACCGCCACGCGGCAGACCTTGCGCCGCGGCCCAAAAATTCACGAACGGAATATCATATTCTGCCGCAAGCTCCCTAGCGATGAGATTAAACCGCACAACTTGGCTGTAATTATCGAGATCACCAGGCGCGCTGAAGGATACCACTAAAGGGATAATGTTATGAATAAGCGTTTCTTCGATAATGCGCTGTAGTTGTGTGGCGTAACCATCGCCGCTTAGCACCTTAGTATCGTTAATACCAAACATAATGACAGCGATAGCCGGTCGGCTGATACGGTACTCGCAGGCTAAGGGAGATTCTCCCGCAGAGCAAAGCTCTGAAGTACTCCAAAATGGGTCGAATACAGATGTAGCATTCATACCAACACGAGCCGCCACACTGCCGTTAGCCAGCGATGCACCAAAATAATCTACGGCGGGTTGTAAAAATGCATAAGGTCCAAGGTCATAATCCCCACGTCCGATAGCGCCCAAGTATCGCGGTGAAGCGCTGTTAGAATCCCCTATTTTGGTCACGCCATTGGGTTTGTTTCCGCCTTCAATGCCGCGCTGATATATAGAGCATAGATGCGATTCAATTTTGGGCAAGATAGGCGCAGAATATAAGCTGGCCGACATTTCGCCGCGAACGCGCGATAAATCGGCATGTGGCAAGGCGCGTGAAACGCGGATTTTGTCTAGTTGAAAGTCGCTTGTGAGTTGCAGATAACCTATGGGTAACCAACCTCGTTGGTGGTCAGCGGTCAAAACCCATAGCCAATTGCCAATCTCATTGCGCGCTTTCACTTTTAGGGGTGTTCCTGCCGCCAATACTGCAATTTGGGTGTAAGTGTGCCCCGGCCCAGCATAAAGTCGTGCCGTTTGGTTGGTGCTGATGCTAGATTGAGCATCGCTCATTGACCCAGCTAGGGTTAGACTTAAAATGACTAAAATCCACGTCGCGCGCATTATCGCCCTCATTTGATATGCCGTTTATTCTACAAAACAGCTTTATGATTGGGCAGAGGATAGTTTATACCAATAGATGCGTTACAATGGGTGCAAAGTCTAAAGACGGATACACAATATGAAGACCAGAGAACAAACCATAGAAAAACTACACAATCAAGAGGTATCGGTACTCATCGTCGGCGCGGGTATTAACGGCATCGGTACTTTCCGCGACCTCGCCCTACAGGGGATTGATGTCTTGCTCGTAGACCGCGACGATTTTTGCGCCGGGGCCAGCGCCGCTTCATCTCATATGCTTCACGGAGGCATTCGTTACCTTGAGAACGGTGAATTTCGTCTCGTGCGAGAGGCGCTATACGAACGGGATCTCCTGCTTCATAATGCCCCGCATTATGCGCGCCCTCTCAAAACAACCATCCCTATCTTCAAATGGCTATCGGGTTTTTTGAACGCCCCGCTAAAATTTTTGAACCTGCGCGATAAACCCGGCGAACGAGGCGCCTTAGTCATCAAAATTGGGCTGATATTTTATGACCTCTTTACGCGCAATCACCGCACGATGCCGGGGCATGTTTTCCGCTTCAAGCGTGATTCCCTGCGCGAATACCCGATGATGAACCCTAACATCGCCTGCACAGCGACCTACTATGACGCTTGGATGCCCTCGCCAGAACGTATCTGTATCGAGCTAGTGCTAGACACGCTAGCGGAAGCGCCCCACGCCCACGCGCTCAACTATATGCCATTGGTTGGCATGGAAGATGGCGCAGTAATCCTGCGCGATAGCCTTACGGGGGAACATATCCGCGTGCGCCCTAAGCTGGTCGTGAACGCCGCCGGCCCATGGATTGATTTCACCAATTTGGCGATGGGCAAACAAACCCAATTCATTGGTGGCACCAAAGGCTCGCATCTCATCTTAGACCATCCCGAACTGTACCAAGCGACGAATGGAAGCGAAATCTTCTTTGAAAATGACGACGGGCGCATCGTTTTGATTTTCCCCTTCGTAGATGGGCGCGTCATGGTGGGTACAACAGATATACGGACAGATAATCCGGATGAAGCCTTTTGCACCGATGCCGAAATAGATTACATGCTGGGGATGATTCGCAAGGTCTTTCCGACAATTCACGTTGAACGGTCTCACATCGTCTTCAACTTTTGTGGCGTTCGCCCCCTGCCTTCTAGCGCCTCTTCCTATACGGGGCAAATTAGCAGAGACCATAGCATCATGACTACCGAAGCTGACGACAGTGTACCGTTCCCCATTTTATCGCTCGTAGGTGGCAAATGGACGACCTTTCGCGCTTTTTCCGAACAGGTGACAGATGCCGTGCTCAAACGCCTAGGGCGTATGCGGCGAGGCACGACCGCCAATTTACCCATCGGCGGCGGCAAATTATACCCGCGCGATGAACAGACGCGCGCACGCTGGCTAGATGAGCTATGCCGAAAAACCGGTATAGAAAAAGCGCGCGCTACGGTGTTATTCGAGCGTTACGGCACACGCGCCGAAGCGATAGCTGAATTCATCGGGCAGGATACTGATAAGCCCCTCCAACATAAACCGGATTACAGTGTGCGCGAAGTGTTATTCATCGCTCAACAAGAGCACGTCGTCCATCTGGATGATTTTATCTTGAGGCGCTCTTTATTAGCGATGTTGGGGCATGTAAACCAAGCCCTATTAGATGAATTGGCGAGCATTTTGGCCAAGGGGCTGGGTTGGCCTGTAGAAAAACAGCGCGAGGAGGTGGAAAGAACGCTCCAGATCTTGGCCACAAAACATGGCTATACGCTATCTGAACGGGCGGCAAAGCCTACGGGGTAAACCATTCGGGATATAAGCCGAATTCATCGGCAGATGGCCGCCAAAAATCGGGATGGTTTGGGTCTGTATAACGCGCCATATCTGTTTGCGGCGTCCACAAATCATCAAAAGCGCCGCTTTGGCTATCATAGGTTGAATCTGGCAAGACGGTATTCACATCCCATAAAACGCCGTCAAGGATGGCTTTTTCTAAATTTGCTTGGAACAAATTGGCGCCGCGCAAATCAGCGTTCGTCAAATTTGCTCCGGCCAAATCGGCAACAATGAGGTTCGCTCCTTGCAAATTAGCGCGCTGTAAGCTCGCGCCACGTAAGCTAGCGGCTTGTAGATTGATGTCTGTCAACAGCGCATCATCTAATAGCGCGGCATCTAAAATAGCATCAAAGAAAATGGCTTCTCGCAAATCCGCAAAAATGATTTGAGCGCCTGCCAAATTGGCGGCGGCGAATTCCTCGCCGCGCAAGGTACCGTCACGTAGCCAACCTTCAGCGCGTAGCTCCTCTGATGCGCGCACGGCTTCGCTATTGACACTACTGCTCATACGCTTGATAAGGTCTATTTTCAGTGCTTCGCGGGCTTGCTCTTGTTCCACGCCGCCGATGATAAAGGTGAACAAGAGAGCAGTGACGACAGCCCCCACCATCTCGGTACTCACACCTTGGAACCAATCGCCCCACCATTGACGAGAGCGGTCTGTTTCCAATAAAAGAGAGATGATAGCAGAAACCAGCGCCAAAACAGCGAGTAACAAGACCACTATCAGGGTAATTTCTTGGACCGTGAGGTTAGCAAACACAACAAGCCCCTTATTTGGCGAATCCTATATAGCGCAATAAGCCAACAAAAATAAAGAATGGAGAGACCCTCTTTATCTCTCCATATCTTAGCAATAATCAAGCTGTTTTACATATTCACAAGCCAGAAACAAATAGGGCCAAGCGCGTCACAAAACATCGCTTAGCCCTATTTGTGGTCCGGTGGACTTAACTCCATCGCTAGCTCCTTTTTGTTGAGCCGTACCTACTTTTAACATAACATCAAACGTTGGCACTGACAATTGAATACCGGTTCAATCATTGTTTGAAATAGGTCATCATTGTTCACCGAGACGAAAACGCTATAATGTGGATCGTTCGGCCGGTCATTATTGGCAATCATGATACTCCCAAGCCTTACCTATACATCGCTAAAGCCTTTTTATATCGGTGATATAGCCATCACCATCCCTCTAACATTAGCCCCGATGGCTGGGCACACACACCGCGCGTTCCGCGATATTTGCCGCGAACAAGGCGCTTGTGGCCTTGTGTGTACCGAACTGCTCAGTAGCGCCATTATGACTAACAAAGGCGGGCTAAAAAAATCGCTCCGCTTATTCGACTGGTCGCCAGAAGAATACCCTTTCGCCGTACAGCTATTTGGTCATGAACCGCACATTGTGGCGGAAGCAGCGAAGATTGTTGCGGACTATGGCGCGGCCATTGTAGACATCAATATGGGTTGTTGGGTGCCCAAAATCGCTGGCAAAGGCGGTGGGGCGGCCCTACTGCGCGATATTTGCACAGCTACCGCCGTCGTAAAAGCGGTTGTCAAGGCGGTGACAGTGCCCGTCACCGTCAAAGTGCGTAGTGGCTGGGAAGATGGCATGGTGACAGCTATACCTTTCGCCAAAGCCGCAGAAGATGTTGGCGCGCGAGCCATCGCTGTTCATGCTCGCTTCGCTAAGCAAGGCTTCAACGGAGACGCTGACTGGGACATCATCCGCCAAGTGAAAGAAAATGTGCGGACAATACCGGTCATCGGCAATGGCGATGTGACTACCCCACAAGCCGCCGCCCGCATGCTAGCGCTCACCGGTTGCGACGGTGTGATGATTGGTCGCGGCGCGCTAGGACGACCTTGGATTTTTCGCCATATCGCCCACTACCTCGAAACGGGCGAACTGCTCCCAGAACCAACGCGGGCCGAACGCGCGCGCATTGCGTTAAGACACGCGCAATTAACGCTCACCTATTCAATCGCTGACGAGAAGCGCACTGTATTAGAATTACGCGGGCAACTTTCTAAATATGCATTGGATGAAGTTGGCTCTGTCCATATACGCAACCAACTTGTCCGCGCCGAGACGATGGACGATATAGAACGTATCCTCAGCACAATAACCTAATTCATTCAAGAACTAGCTTCATTATTATTTCTATTATTTCTCTCTCCGCACAAAAACAGCCTTGAAAGACCACTAAAACCAACCCCCGCCTTAGCCCTATAAGAAAGGCTTTTTAATCATTAAACAACGCTAGCCTTACAGGGATGAATGAATTATTGGAAAACTGTATGGATTCCGATGCCGTTTTGTTGGTTATTTCTTCTTAAGTGCCGAATAACTCATAATCACCCAATCTATAACGAATCTGTCATATGGATACAGGATGAAGTTTGTACTAAAGAAGTTTGTATTAAAACTATAACCGTTACACTCAGTTAAAATAGAACAATAAAGAAAAAATTGACGATGAATAAAGAAGTCGTCTTAGGAGTGATGCCATGATGCGGAGATCAACCCTGATTGCCTTAGTCACTATGCTTTTATGGTCCTTGCCTTTTGCCCTTAACGCACAATCCAAAATTGCGGAAAAAGGGGAGGAAGAAGGAGAAGAAACCCCTATCGTGCTTGTGGCCCGCACTAAAGCCGAATTATTCTTGAGAACACAGCCAGACATTATCTCTACGGTTATCGGCTCTGTTCCAGAGAATGGTTATGTGCTAGCCATCGCGCGTAACGAGGATAACACATGGCTTCAAGTGCAGTATCAAGGCGGCTTTGGGTGGATTAGCGCAAATTGGGTGGAAGTCAGCGGGGATATAAACACCCTAACGACCGAAATTTCCAATAGCAATGTCACCCTGACCGCCGTTGTGCCCGCCCGTTACACCCGCATCTTAGTACATACGCTACCTTCGGATAGTTCGCGCATTGTGGGTTATCTGGTCGCCAATGTGGAAATGGAAATTCTAGCCGCCGACCCCGGCTACGAATGGGGACTCATCAACTATAACGGCTATGAAGGCTGGGTTGATTTGGATGATGTTTCGCTCCGCGGCGGCAGTCGCTTCACTTTACCCCAATTTGAAACCGTCCGCGATACCACAATGACCGTCGAGACATTATCAAACGTGAGCCTGCGCGCCAATCCGACGGCTTTATCGCCGCGGCTGGGCATCGTCCCCCAAGGCGTCCGCTTACAAGCGACTGGGCGCACTGCCGATAACACATGGTATGTTGTCGCTTATGGCGACCGTATCGGCTGGGTGAATGACTTGTATTTATCCATCACGCCGGGACAAGGAGAAGCGCCTTTCGAGGCTTTACCTGTCGTGGAGACGCTTAAAACCGATGGGCGGTTGACAGCCACCGCATCTTTCCGCATCGTCTCTTATCGCAACGCGCCGCTGGACTACGCGCGAATTATGGGCACGATTGGCTTAAACCAATCTGTGGACATCGTCAAAGTAGATCCTAGCCAACGGTGGGGGCAAATCAACATCAACAATAACTTATATTGGGTCAATTTAGCGCAGATGAACCTCAACGGCGACCCTAGCACTTTGCCCGTCTGGGTAGACCCCAGCGATTTAGTGGACATCCCCCAATTCTCGTTACAGCAACGGGCGACCGTGCACTCTGTGCAACGTTACTTCGGCGATGTGGTCGGTATGATTGACTTTTTGGAAGCGGGCGCGGAATCACCCATCGCGGTTTGCGCTTTGCTAGAAAATGACTATCGCCCCTACTATCCCATCAGCGCGGCTTTTATCGAAGTGCCGGAACTCGCCAGCCTCATCCTCGACATCAACGATGTCACAGGCACGCTGAACGCCGTTTTGAGCGATTGGTTGACCGCTTGTAGCACCAATACCTTAGCCAATCATCCTAGCCTAGAGTCGTGGATTCAAACCGTGCAATTTGCCAGCGAGCAAGTCGCGAGCATTGAATGGCGTTTAGCTGTTCTGAATGCACGCTAGAACTACCTTAAATTACCGCCCTTTTGCACCCCATGAAACGCGCTTCATGGGGTGTTTTATTCATTCTGATAGGTTGCATTTGAATAGACAACAAAAATGATTTACAGTATCGCTGTATGCATTCATGCGCCACTTCTCAATAAGGGTACTTAGGATATGACATGGTATTTAAATGCGGTTTTCTATGAGCTGTATCTGCGCGCCTTTGCCGATGGTGACGGTAACGGACATGGCGATTTTAGCGGCTTAAGAGACAAATTAGACTATTTAGAGTGGCTGGGGGTAGATTGTATATGGTTGCTACCGATTTACCCCTCCCCACTCAAAGATGACGGTTACGACATCGCCAGCTATTTTGGGATTCATAGCGACTTCGGCTTGATGGAAGACTTCAAAATGACGATTGACGAAGTCCATAGACGCGGGATGCGCCTCATCGCCGATTTAGTCGTTAACCACACTTCGGACCAGCACCCATGGTTCAAAGAAGCGCGCCGTTCTCGCCAGTCCCCCATGCGTGACTATTACGTATGGAGCGATACGAAAGACCGTTATAAAGATACCCGCATCATCTTTTTAGATACAGAAGAATCGAATTGGGCTTATGACCCGCTGACAAACCAATACTATTGGCATCGCTTTTACAGTAGCCAACCCGATTTGAACTATGACAACCCTGCGGTACAACAAGCGATGCTCGATGTCATCAAATATTGGATGGACATGGGCATTGATGGTTTCCGCGTGGACGCCGTGCCTTATCTTTTCGAGCGAGAAGGCACCAATTGCGAAAATTTACCAGAAACGCACGCTTACCTAAAACGGATGCGCCGCTTTGTAGACGACCATTACCCCAACTCGGTTTTATTGGGCGAAGCCAACCAATGGGCGCGCGACCTGCTCCCCTATTTTGGCGATGGTGACGAATTTCAGATGTGCTTTCACTTCCCCGTTATGCCGCGCCTTTATATGGCGCTGGCCAAAGCGGACCGCACTAGCGTTGTGCATATCCTAGCCGATACACCAGAAATTCCGCACAATGCCCAATGGGCGACCTTTCTACGCAATCACGATGAGCTAACATTGGAGATGGTCACGCCGGATGAGCGCGAGTTCATGTGGAATTATTATTCGCCAGACCCAGCGCAACGCTTGAATTTGGGCATCCGCCGCCGTTTAGCGCCTTTAATGGGGGGCGACCGTCGTAAAATCGAGCTGATGCATTCAATGTTATTCACACTCCCCGGCACGCCTGTTTTATACTATGGCGACGAAATCGGCATGGGCGATAACATTGCGCTTTTCGACCGCAACGGGGTGAGAACCCCTATGCAATGGGACGACGGCCCCAACGCCGGCTTTTCCGCCGCGCCGCCCGAAAAATTATACGCCCCGGTGATTGATGACCCCATCTTCGGCTATCAGCGCGTTAATGTGGCGGCGCAACGTGAAGATACGGATTCTCTATTACACGTCATACGCGCGATGATACACGCCCGAAAAGCAATGCCTTTCGTCGCCAAAGCGCGGTTGCGCTGGCTCGATAATCTGCCCAATCACCTGTTATGCTTTTGGCGCGAGGGCGATGGGCGCGCATTGCTCGCCTTACACAATTTGGCGGATACACCCGCTACGATTGACTTGGGAGAAGATACATTTACTGATGTTTTCAACCAAGAAACAGTCGCACAGGTCGTTAACTTGCCTGCCTATGGCTATCGTTGGTTGATGTTGAGTTAGCGAATATTTTCCTTGAACATCATCAAGATGTTATAAGCCACAGAACCATGCTTTTCATTGAAGCTAGCATTCGTCTGGATGGTGTTCAAGAATTCGCTATACCCCGGAATTTCGTCCGTATACCCCGATACATTACGGAAGGCCATCTCCCATTGGCCGAATTCAGGTTCATCAATGGGTTTTTCGTAGAGTTTGATGATGTTGCGATGACGTGGATCTTGTCGGATTCTTTCGTACAACGCTCGTACTGACTCTTCGAGACCTTATAGCACTTGCAAGAAGTTGCCATCGTTGTATAGCAACATCCCCGTAATCCCACGACGGCGGTTATTATCGCGCGAGGTTTTGAGCAATTCGACGAGTTCATCTTCACGAAAGAGTTCTACGGCAGAGCTTGTGTAAATGAGGTTAATCATCACTTGTTTATCACCCACGTTTATACTTTGTAATTATACGTAATTATATAGATTGTGAAAAATAATGCAAGCTTATTTTGCATTGCTTAAACAAATGTTTATATAACCGCTCGGATACGTGTTGGCTTTATCTTCGCCAAGCCCAACTTACCAGATGGTTTTAAGTTCGGCTCGAACCCACCGTAAAAAGGTTTGCCTGTATAAAAAATGGAAAGCTCATCTAGCCAAGTCGGGTCCAAATCGTCGCGCAGGTTTTCTACAACGCCGCGAATTTCTAAATAGATGTAGGGATTTTGGGGGTCTATAACCGTGAACGCTACGTGTGGGTTCGTTTGCAAATTGCGGAATTTGAGGGTCGTTTTATCCATAGAAACATAAATATAATCATCTTCTATTTTCCACCAAACGACGCTCGCCTGTGGCCTGCCATCCGACATAACAGTGACCATCGTCACACAGATAGGCTGTTCGATAAGATGGCGGTGACTAGCTGGCACATCACGCATGGCTCCGCTCCTTCTATATTTCAACTATCCTCTATATCAGCGCGACGGATAAGCCCCCATTGCGGGATGGGTTTCACCGTTCGCTTGCCGACGATTTGCGTAAAATCCGCCGGGGATAAATCGGGATAATCGCTATCCACGCGCATAAAATCTACAGATTCGCGCGTGATGATAGCGCCTGCTGGCAAATCCAGAGCGGCCACAATTGTTTTTTTCTGGAACTGGCGATATTGATAATCGCTAGGCGTAAAAGGGTGTAGGCGACCGTCGCCTAGCGCCAACGCGGCTTCGCGCATCGTCTGAACATAAGTTATGTATTCATCTGGGTTTAGTGCTGACTGATGGTCAACACCTTTTTTGCTTCGGTCATGGGTGATATGTTTTTCCAGTAAAACGGCCCCCATCCCCAATGCTAACAAATCTATTGTGCGGCTTATGGCCAAATCTGCTTCGGTATGGTCAGCGTACCCCACTAAACAATTGAACGACTGGCGTAAAATCTGCAAGCGTCGGATGTGGGCATGGCGCATATCGGTTGGGAAATTCTGCACACCATGCATCAAAATAACTTGATGCCCACCGCTTGCCAGAAGCGTATCTAAAGCAGTGGCGATTTCCATCATTGTAGAAGCGCCTGTGCCAATAGTGACAGGTACGCCCGCCTCCCCTATTCGGCGCAACATCTCTAGGTTCAATAAATCAGAAGAATTCAACTTGATGAGATCCGCGCCGAGTTCTAGTGCCAATTCAAGGCTACCCAAATCATAAGCAAAAACGGATACCGCAATATCTGCTCCGCGCGCATGGGCAAAGAGCGCCCTCCATTGCTGAGGTGTGAAGGCCAATTGTTGTAATAGAGGGTATAAGCGGCTTGTCGGCGCCACATTATGAGCGGGGTCAAAAATTTGTAGTTGCACAGCGTCGGCTTGCGCGGCGATGGCGGCATCAATGAGCTGTTCCGCTAACGCAAAATCGCCTTCATGGGCGCAAGCGATTTCACACACCAGATAGGGGGGATACCCCTCGCCGATGATTCGGTCACGGATAGGAATAACCTTTGCTGGCAACAGCTGAACCGATTCGTGTTTCATTACGTTGACCTTCTAGCTTTTGCGGGCTACTACAAACATGATGTCAAATGTATTCAATGGAATATGCACTTCTGGCAATGGCAACTTTTGGATAGCTTCCGCAAGCTTATGCCGCCAATTGCGCTTTGTGTGACCATAAGTGAGCGCCAACACAAATTGGCGCAGACTGCGCGAATTGCCCGGATGCGAAAAATGGACGATGTCTAGCCCATAGTGTTCACATAAATACGTGATAGACTGCCGCGAGAAGTAATACAAATGCCCCGGATGAATGAGCCGCCAACGGCGCTTTTGCAAGCGAGGCAGAAACGTTTGAATATCGCCCGTCGTCAGCGCCAAGATACCGCCCGTTTTCAACGCCGCCGCGCAGGTTTCCACCGCTTTTACTGGGTCGTAGAGATGTTCTATGGTATCCCACATAGCGATAACATCATATGTATTGCGTTGCGGGGGATGTGTTTCTAAATCGCCAACAAAGACATTGAGTCCCAACGTATCGCGGGCATAGGCGATGGCGCTAGCGGAAATATCGCTACCGCTCACTTCCCAATACTGCTGGGCAATTTCTAGGAAGAAACCATGCGCGCATCCCGCTTCATAGAGTTTGCCCCCCTCGCTAAACTGGCGCAAAGTGGCGATGCGATGACGGAAGTTGCGTTGCAAGCTCTCCTTATCGCCTACATAATCGGCATAGCTGGATAATCCCTTAAAAAATTCTTCGGAATAAAACGCTTCGAGCTGTTCTAGGGTGGGCAATTTGTCCACATACCCCAAAGAGCACATGGGGCATTGGACGATAACGCTATCCCACATGTCAATCTTCGCAGACCACAGCGTACCTAACGAATCACGAGTGCCACAAATAGGACAGGGGCGCAAGAGGGTTCACCTTTCTGCAGAGGGATACATATCCGCATCGTGCTGGGGCAACGGGGCGCGTTGGCGGCGCTCCTGCTTAAGGACATACAGCGGCCGGCCCTTCACTTGCTCAAAGATCATCCCAACATATTGAGCGATGACGCCTATTGAAATCAATTGAACGCCACTGACAACGAGCAAAACAACGATAATAGACGTCCATCCCGGCACGGGAATACCAAAGGCAATCGCGGCGACCAAAATATATATCAAATAAATGATTGCCAAAATCGTTAAAATAACGCCGATGACAGTAATAATATCTAAAGGGACTGTGGAAAAAGAAAATAAGCCGTGACGCGCCATGCGAAAAGATTTGCGCCACGTATATTGCGGCTTGCCGGCGTAGCGTTGCTGTTCTTCATAATAAATGACTGCATAATCGTAACCCAACCAAGGCACCATGCCCCGTAAATAACGATGCACTTCTCGCATCGTACGGAGTGTCAGCAAGGCGCGACGAGAAATTAACCGAAAATCTGCCGCGCCAGATACAAACTGCAAAGCGGTTGCCCGTTGTAAAAAAGCATAATATTGTCGCGCGACAATACGCTTGAGGAAGCGGCGACTTTCATCATTCTTGCGAACGCCATAGACAATTTCCGCGCCATGTTCATAGGCGCGCACCATTTCGGCAATAGCGGCGGGCGGGTGTTGCAAATCGCTATCCATGACGACGACAGCTTCCGCCTCCGCGTAATCTAGCCCAGCCGATAACGCGATTTGATGGCCAAAGTTGCGCGATAACGATAACACGGTCACGCGCGGGTCGGCATCGGCGATGCGATTCAGGATACCTAAGGTATTATCGCGGCTACCATCATCCACAAAGACAAAATTATAGGCGATGCCTAGCATATCAAGATGTTGGCAAAGCGCTTGATGAAAAGCTTCAGCGCCATCTTCTTCATTGTAAAAAGGAGCTACAACCGTCAGCGATGCCAATTTACGTACACTATTCACGTTACGCCAGTCCTCGCTAAAGGCACATCGAGCAAACTAAACGTTTCTGTAGCGCTAATTCGTTTGAGAGATAACACGCGCCATCGGCTGATACTGCTCGCGCCCCTGCGGCGGCAACTCATCCAGCCAATCTTCAAGAATGATAACTTGGTCATCCCGACACCCTAACAAAACAACTTCATCATAAGTATAACGCGCTTCGATTCTTAACGATGGGCTAGGGTGCTGGTAGAGCACGCCCGTCTCATCGAATATTATATCTTGGGGAACGCCCATGAGAACGTCGTTATTGTATACGTAGCGAGGACCCAGCACGTCAATAGTCGCCCAACGATAGGCCCCCGCGCGGCGACATGTCCACACAAGTAGGGTGTGGTCTTGCCATTGCGGCACGTTCGCTTGTAAATCGCGGAAGAATTGGTAACTCGCCTCGAACGAGCGCGTGCGCTGATTGAACGCTTCCGCATGCTGTTGTGCTTGGTAATACCATTGCCCCCCCCAAAAACCGAGCACAGCGATACAAAGCGAAGTCGTCGCCATCTGCGGTAAGCGTGCCCAACGACACAAAACGCGCGTTAAGAACAATATGACTACAACCACAACCAGCGCCTGCCCCGGCGCCGCGAAAAAATTCGCCCTATAGGTGCGGCGCAACTCCATACCTGCGAAAGCGAAAGCCGCGCCGCTAAACCCAACCCACACCAAGCCGCCAACCAACGCCGCGAGCAACACGCGCCAAGATAACAATAGGCGAAAATCTCCCCAATAGCGGCGCAACGCCCACCACCCTACCAAACACAATGCGGCAATGCCCAAAGACGGTATTAGATACGCCGTCTCTATCCTCAAAAAGTCGCGCAACCAAAAACTTTGGCGATAGAATTGGAATAATTGGTAGATAATGTCGCTCAGAGCAATGCTTGAACCATCGTTGAAGAGTTGTTGGTAGCGCACGGTTTCGTCATTCTGTAAATAAGGGATGAGGAATTGCAAGCTACCTATCCCCGTCCCGCTCCACCAGATGGCCAACGCTAACCAAGAACGCCCAAAAGCGAGACGAGGCAAAAAGAGCCATAACACAGGGGCGAGCAATAACACGGGAATCCACGACTCATAGGCGCGCGCGGTCGCATAACCCAATAGGGCGGCGGCCACCGCGAACATCCAAAATGGCCATCCACGCCAAAAAGTGGATTCCACTAACAGGGTTATTGCGGAAACACCCATCAGCGTGATGAAAGTATACAAGCCCGCGCTGTACAAAACGCGGGCTTGGTCGGGGTTGTTGGGGATATACAATAAATACACGAATCCTAATAAAACCCCAAACGCTTCCCCTAAACCTAAACGCCGCGCAAGATGAAATAAGCACATGGCGACGATAACGACATTGGCCATCTGCCACACATACAACAAATCAAAACGACCGGGGAAAATGATTTCATTAAAGACGATTTGCGCTAAACCGAACTGCCGATTTGAACCCTCAACGGTCAGATTGCGCGCCTTAGCGTAATAAGGGTATACCCAATCATCGCTCGGCGCGCCGTTCAACGGTTCGATGACGGAAAAGAGCGCCAGCGCCAGCAATGCAAACACGATAAGGGTTATCGAATAGAATATGAACGATTTGCTTATGGGCATTCAAATATCATCATCAAGGCAAGAAGCGATAGGTTGTTATAGTAGCGGACAGGCTTCACTTTGACTAGTGCAAGCGTTATTGACCCGATTCAAACGAGATTCCACCTTAACTGTGGATAAAAATCCCTTGCAAAATTCGCTGAACAAAGTAAATTTAACCTTGTTTTACTTTAATTTTGCATTAAATAGTGTTCCCTAAGAGGTTATTTTATGAAACGATTCGCTGTTTTCAGTCTATTGTTAGTCATGTTGGTCGCTATGGTACCCGTGAGCGCCCAAGATGGCATCGAAAGTGTGTGCTTGGTCACCGACTTAGGTCGCGTGAACGATGGCACATTCAACCAATACGCGCACATTGGCGCTGTGCGGGCTTCTGAGGAATTCGACCTCGAATACAAGTTTATCGAAACACAAGCCACGACGGATTACGAAGCGAACATCAATACCTGCGTAGAAGAGGGTTTTGACGTTATCATCACCGTCGGCTTCCTCATTTACGATGCCACCCTTGCGGCCGCAGAAGCTAACCCTGATATTTACTTCGTCGGCGTTGACCAATTTGTAGCCGGCGGGCCAGAAAACTTTGTGGGTATCCAATTCCGCGAAGACCAAGCGGGCTTCCTCGTGGGGGCTTTAGCGGCATTAGTAGCCGAACAAGAAGGTTTTGATACCCTCGCTGGTGTGTATGGTATTGACATCCCACCAGTGAAGAAATTCCGCAACGGTTTTGAGCAAGGCGCGCGGTACATCAACCCCGATTTGACCCTGCTCGGCGTCTACATTCCTGACTTCCTCGCCCCTGATGAAGGCGCTTCTGCGGCTGAACAATTCATCGGCGAAGGCGCGGACATCATCTTCGGCGCAGGCGGCCCCACCGGCTCAGGCGGTATCACCGCGGCGGCGGCGCAAGGCGTCTACGTCATCGGTGTTGACCAAGACGAATATTTCACCACCTTTGGCGCGGGCGAAACCCCCGGCGCAGAATTCATCATGTCTAGCGCGTTAAAGCGCGTTGACCAAGGCGTTTACGATATGGTCCGCGTGCTGTTTGAAGGCGACTTGGGCGCGTTCCCCGGTGGTAGCATCTACGTGATGGATGCGGCCCTCAATGGCGTGGGCTTTGCGTGCCAACATGACGCCGAAGTCGGCGTACCCTGCCTGAGCGAAGATGCGCCAGACCCCGACCTCAGCGGCGATGATGAAATCAGCACGACGATGGCCGCCATCCTTGAAGGTCTCGTGAACGGCGACATCAGCACCGGCGTAAATCCCGAAAGTGGCGACCTAGAAGCGATGGGTGAAATGCAAACTATCGCCGACATCGTCGTTGCTTCTGCCACCAGCGACACCCCAGAATTCACCGTCCTTTTGGCGGCTGTACAGGCCGCTGGCCTCACGGAGACCCTCGCGGGCGAAGGACCATTCACGGTCTTTGCCCCGACCGATGCGGCTTTCGCGGCGGCTCTAGAAGCGTTAGGGCTATCGGCTGAAGATGTTTTGGCGGATACAGAATTATTGACCGCCGTCCTCACCTATCATGTCGTCCCCGGCATCGCCACGGCTGAAGATGTCGTGGGGCTAGATGGGCAAGAAGTGACCACGGTCAACGGCGCGCCCATCACAATTAGCGTGGTAGATGGCGGTGTCGTGCTCAATGGTACAGTGAATGTCATCGTCACGGACATTATGGCCAGCAATGGCGTCATCCATGTGATTGATGCTGTATTACTGCCGCCGAGCGAATGATTTTTAGCCATCTGTCTAGTCGCTAGCAGACAACAAGGGGCTTTATGGGCCCCTTGTTTTTTTAAGGAACAGCCCACAGCCTACAGGAGATGAAACACCCAAAAGCATTTTGCCATAAAGTCTACTTTTTCCCTTACGAATTTGTTGACAAAGGAAAATTGCGCGATATATTTAGTAAAACGATTTAGTAAATCGTTTTATCCGTGGCGTTATACGTTTAAATCGGCATCACCGCCGTCCACATCTCCGCCAAGCCGAACCGCCTTCTACAGAAGTATCATTACAAGGAGGTCTATGGCACATACCGTTTCATCTTTAATCAAACAATATCTTTTCCGTTCATTCAAACTGGAGGTTTAACATGAAGAAGTTTGCTGTTTTGGCGCTCCTCGCGCTATTCACCCTAAGCTTTGGCGTCCTCAACGCCCAAGAAGTTAAATTAACTTTGGCTGGCTGGTCATCGAACCCGGCAGAAGATGAATCGCTCAACGCCGCGCTAGCCGCTTTCACCGAAGAAACGGGTATCGCCGTCGAATTCACCCCATCCACAGACCACACCGTGACGATGCAAAATGCCTTCGCTAGCGGCACCTATCCCCAAGTCTTTTACGTAGATAGCTTCAAACTACCGGACTGGGCAGAAGCGGGCGTCTTGGCCGAAGGTGAAGATTTCATCGAAGACCAAGAAGGCTTCTATCAACCTTTGCTCGATATTTTCACTTACGACGGTGTCCTTTATTGCCCGCCCAAAGATTTCTCTACTATGGCACTCCAATATAATAAAGACCTCTTTGATGCCGCTGGTTTGGAATATCCGACCGCTGATTGGACATGGGACGACCTGAAAGCCGCCGCAGAAGCGCTGACCGACCCCGATGCGGGCGTCATCGGTCTGGTCCTACCGCCGGAACTGCCGCGCTGGCTCCCCTTCTTATATCAAGCGGGTGGCGGTATCCTCGACGAAAACGGGGAATTCATCTTCGATAGCGAAGAAACCCTGACAGCCATCGAATACTATTTGAGCTTTGCGACAGAAGGCATCGGCGGTACGCCCTCCTCTGTAGATTCCGGTTGGGGTGGTGAAGCATTCGGCAAAGGCCGCGCCGCTATGGCGATGGAAGGCAACTGGGTTATCCAATTCCTGCTCGATAACTACCCAGAACTGAACTGGGGCGTTGCTGAATTGCCCGCGGGCCCAGCTGGCAAAGCCACCATGGCCTTCACGGTATGCTATGGCGTCGCTAAAGACAACGATTATCCCGAAGAATCATGGGCGCTCGTCAATTACCTGACGAACGAAGCTGGCGCCGCTCGCGTAGCGACCTCTAGCTTTGGCCCCATGCCCACCCGCCCATCTGCCGCTGAACTGTACTTAGAAACGTGGGTCGCCCGCGCAGAAGGCAGTAAGCTGAATGCAGAAGAGTTGAACGCCTTTGTAGCCGGTGGCGAATACTCTAAACCGTGGTTGTTGCCGGTGGGTTGGCAACCCTTCGCCGATACCTTCAACGCGGCTCTGCAACGCGCCTTCAACGGTGAGCTAACGGCCCAAGATGTGCTAGACGAAACGGTTGCCGTGGCCGAGGAACTGCTCGACCAATAGATCCATTTCGGGCGCGGGCGCTTTGATTGCGCCCCGCCCTCCCCTTACTCCAATCCGCAGATGAGAGGATGTGTTATGGCCACAACAACATCAGGCCGTCTGGCCGCCGTTGGGCAAACCTCTATGCAGGAAAAAAAACGAGAGGAAATGATAGCGGGCTTCATGTTCATGGCCCCGGCGATGCTTATCTTCCTCGTTTTTCTGGTCATCCCTATCTTCTTCGCCGCTTTCATCAGTCTAACAGATTGGAATGGCATCACCCCACTGGGTCAGCGGGCAACCCTTGCCACGGGCGAGGTCGTCTTCACCAACCAAACAGAAGCCGAAGTAACTATACCAGTTGGCACGGTCCTCGTCAGCACGGGCGATGACCCTATCGAATTTGAAGTCACCCAAGAGGTGGTACTACCGGCTGGCGTTGGTCAAGAAGCAACGACCACCGTAGCGGCTCGGCCCTTGCCGCCAGAAAGCGATCTAGAGCCGGAAGATACTAACGTTCGTCGTGGCCGCCTAGAGACGGTTGTTGGGGGATTATCAGAGCGCGTCACTGTCACCAATCCGACAAACTTCAACAGCGGTCGTAATGATGCTTATCAGTTCATCGGGCTGGAAAATTACAATGAGTTGTTGCTCGGTGGTGGTATCCGTCAAAGAGATTTTTTTACTTCTCTTAAAAATACGGTCTATTTTGTGTTGGGGGTTGTGCCCACCCAAACGGCGCTCGCTTTGCTGTTAGCGGTCATTGTCAATCAACGCTGGTTGAGGGCCAAAGGCGCATTCCGCACCGCTTTTTACTTCCCGTCTATCACGTCATCGGTAGTGATTTCGCTCATTTTTATGTGGATGTTCACCAAAGGCGGGTTAGTGAACCTACTTATCAAAACCATTTTCCCAGACTATAGCGCGGTGACGTGGCTGGAGGATTCTAACGGATTAATCCACAACTTTTTGGGGTTGTTTGGCGTCACGCGGCAGACGGTGGGAGAATGGGCGAATACACAAATTGCCGGCTTGCGGCTTTGGGATTGGATTAGCGGCCCCAGTGTCACCATGTTCACTATCATGATATTGAATACGTGGACGACGATTGGCACGATGATGATTATCTATCTAGCGGCTTTGCAAAACATCCCTAGCTCGGTTTACGAAGCGGCGGCGATAGATGGCGCCACAACATGGCAGACCTTCCGTAAAATCACCCTACCGCTCCTCGCGCCGACAACTTTTTTTGTCGTCACCTTAGGGCTAATTGGAACGTTCCAAGTATTCGACCAAATCTTCGTCATATCCAGCGGCGGGCCGGCTAAAACAACCTTAACTATCGCCTACATCGTCTACGATAATGGCTTTAATGGGTCGCGAATGGGATTAGCGGCGGCAACAGCGCTCATCCTTTTCGTCATCATCTTCTTCTTCACCCAAGTACAACGTCGTTTCACCCGCGAGACGGCGGATATTTAAAGGAGGTATATGATGGCGACACAAACCAGCGTAGCACCCATGGTAACACAACAAAACGTGCCGCAACGGATGATAATAAGGCGTCTTTTGGCCGTGATTGGCGCTATCATCCTCATTGCTTTTGCGCTAATCGAGACCATGCCTTTCGTTTTAACTGTGGCGAACTCTTTCAAATGTTTGCCCACAGTGACCGAATATCCGCAAGGATTTATCCCCGTGCCGCCCTTTGGCGTGAATTGCCGCACCGAAGCGGGGGCGGCGCGCCCAGCTTCAGAAACGGGTTCACCACTCACCTTTAATCCTGTGCTGGAAGGTTACCAAGAAGTATTCGGTTACAATATTGGGTTATGGTTCGCCAATTCCGTCATCTATTCGGTAGCGGTGACATTACTCCGCCTCATATTCGATTCTCTGGCGGGATATGCGCTAGCGCGCTTGGTCTTCCCTGGCAAACGCGCCATGTTCTATATCATCCTCGGCACGATGATGATACCGGGTGTGGTGCTCATCATCCCGCGTTTCATCATCATGAAAGAGTTGGGAATTCTCGGCACGTATCACGGCGTCATCATGGTATTGGCGGCCGACGCTTTTGGGGTGTTTCTGATGAAGCAATTCTTCGAGGCGATACCCGCAGAAATCGAAGAAGCCGCCATGGTGGATGGTGCCAACCGCTGGACAATGTTCTTCCGTGTGGTTTTGCCCATGGCAACCCCCGCCCTGACCGCGCTCACTATCTTCAGCTTTCAGGGGATGTGGAATAATTTCATGGACGTGCTCATCATCATTGGCAAGCAACAAGATTTGTGGAATTTACCCTTGGGGCTATCGCAGTTGCGCGGGCAATTCGGACAAACCTTGGAATGGAATACCTTCCTCGCAGGGGCGGTTATCACCACATTACCTTTAGCTATTGTCTTTTTCTTCTTCCAAAGATATTTTGTGGAAGGAATTAGTTACAGTGGGCTAAAGGGTTAGCGATACTGATGGGGGCGCGCGCGTCCCCCATCATCCAATATTATATAGATAAGGTTGTGCCATTCTTATGATAGATGGATTATTTGCCCTCGGACGGGCTATGGGCAATTTAAGAGATATGGGCTACACCTACATTTGGGCTAATGTGGCGTTCGTCGCTTTATCCCTGCCCATCATCACCATGCCCGCGGCCTTTAGCGCCCTCTTTCGTGTGGGGCACGCCGCATACACCGAGCCTAGCGAAGCGGATTTAAGCCTTTTTTGGGAAACCTTCCGCCAAAATCTATGGCGCGCTTTTCCTTGGGGTGTTGTCAATATCGCCTTCATCGTCATCAACACCAGTAATCTCATCGCATACAGCGGCATTCAAGAACCGCTCTACCTCGTGTTACGGGCGATATGGGCGGCATCTGTGCCCATTTGGCTAGCGCTCTTGCTTTACACGTGGCCCATCTACTATGAAATGGAAAACCCCTCTATTATAGGCGCTGTTCGTAATGCGGGCGTCATGCTTCTAATCAATCCAATTTTTACCTTTGTGATTTTAACCGGGGTTGCCCTTGTCGTCATCCTAAGTACACTATTCGTCGCGGCATGGATTTTGCTCACATGTGGAGTCATCGCGGCCATCGCCAATGCCGCCGTACTCGACCGCCTACAGCTAGCGCGCGAACAAGGGGGGAATTGATATGCCATCTATAAAAGACGTTGCCCGTGAAGCCGGTGTCTCCATTACGACCGTCTCGATGGTATTAAATAACAAAGGCAACATCAGCCCAGAAACCCGCGAGCGCGTCTTACAAGTCATCAATGAAATGAGTTACACCCGCAATATCATCGCCCGCAACTTACGCGAAAATGAAGCGCGCATCATTGGTTATGCGTGGGATATGAAGCGCAGCAACTTCAATCCGGTGATGGATAATTTCTTATACGAATTGGTGCGGCGGAGCGAGGCCGTCGAGCGCCATTTGTTGCTCTTCGCCCCCACGCACGATGACCCCGTAGGCATTTACCGCCATCTCATCGAAACGCGCCGTGTGGATGGCTTCATCCTATCCCACACCAATCAAAATGACGAGCGCTTTAAATATCTTCATGAATCCGGTTTTCCTTTTGTCGCTTTCGGGCGGAGCGCTTCGCCGCTCGATGACATCACCTGCTGGGTGGATGTAGATGGCAAGGCGGGACTTTATGCCGCGACAAGCCATCTCATCGCTCAGGGACATCGTAAAATCGCTTTTTTGGGTTGGCCCATCGGTTCGGTATCGGGCGATTCTCGATATGCGGGCTATGTGCAGGCGCTGGAAGAACACAATATACCGCTGAAAGCGAACTGGATATTGCGCTATGAGAATGACATCATCGCCGGGTATGATGCTGGGCAATATCTGATGAGCATCGCTGACCGCCCGACGGCCTTAGTTGCGGTGAGCGATATTTTGGCGGTCGGAGCAATGCGATGCTTCCACGAGAAAGGTACTATGCTGGCCATTAGCGGCTTCGACAATACCCCAATCGGCGAATTCACGAATCCGCCTTTGACTTCTGTGCGCCAACCTGTGGAAAAAGTCGCCCAATTGTTAATCGATATGCTCATCTCTCAGCTCAATCACGAGAATATCCCCAACCCGCATCATTTGCTTGCGCCAGAATTGATTATTCGTCAGAGCAGTTTACGCTGATAGCTAACTATTTAAGGATATAAGGGATATGAATTTATACGAACAACGACAGTGGCAAGTCAAAGAATATCCCTTTCGCCGCGAAGGAATCGCTCACACAGAGACGATATTCACCATCGGCAATGGACTTGTCGGTGTGCGTGGGAGTTTTGAAGAGGGGTATCCGAACGATACCCCTAGCACGCTTGTAGCGGGCATCTTCAACCATCAGGAAGGGGAACTCGTCCCTGAACTGGTCAGTATGCCCAACTGGCTTTCTTTCCGTGTGAGTGTAAACGGCGAAGAATGCCGTCTGTCAGAAGGGCGCATCATTGGCTATGAGCGCATTTTAGATATGCACAGCGGCACGCTAAAGCGCGGCGTCTTATGGCTTAGCCCTCAAAGAACCGTCCTTAGATTGCTTTTTGAACGGTTTGCTAGTCTCGCTCATCCCCACATTTTGGCTCTGCGCGTGCAACTTCAAGTTCTCGGGGAAGGTGAATACACAATCAGCGTCCTGAGCGCGCTTGATGGCACCGTTCATAACCCTGGCGGCATCAACCATTGGGGGCCGCAGACCTTCAAAGCGGAAGGCGATCACCTTTCTTTTTATGGCGAAACCAACCAAAGCGCCTACCGCGTGGCTATGCAATCACAATTGTTCATCGAAGATAAAGCAGTTGTTTGGGAAGACTGTTCATCAGAGCGTGTAGCGGCTCACCGTGGAACATTCACCGTGCAAGGGGACGAGAAGATCACCTGCATCAAATTAGTCACCTTGCATACATCCCGCGATAGCGCCCGCCCTCAAGAAAGTTGTGCCGTTACGCTCAGGGACGCCGCTAACAAGGGGTATCTGGCACTGAAAAACGAACACGATTTGGCATGGAAAAGGTATTGGGAAGATTTCGACGTCATCATCGAGGGCGACGAAGTCGCTCAAAGGGCATTGCGCTTTTGCATCTACCACATTTTGATAGCCACCCCCACCGCAGATGAGCGCGTGAGCATCGGCGCAAAAACGTTGAGCGGATTTGGATATAAAGGGCATGTCTTTTGGGATACCGAATTGTTCATGGTGCCGTTGCTAACTTTATGCCGTCCCGATTTGTCGAAACGGTTATTGATGTATCGGTATCATAATTTACACGGCGCGCGCGCCAAAGCCGCAGAAGCGGGTTACGAAGGCGCTATGTTCCCATGGGAAAGCACCGATACCGGCCTAGAAACAACGCCCCGTTGGGCTAACGAAGTCAACGCGCAAGGCGAGCGCATCCGCATCTGGACGGGCGATAACGAACAACACATCTCTACAGACATCGCGTACGCGGTTTTGCAGTATTGGCGCTGGACAGGTGATGACCATTGGTTCGTGCGTTATGGCGCAGAAATCGTCCTCGATACGGCCCGCTTTTGGGCCAGCCGCGCCGAATGGAACGCCGATAAAAACCGTTATGAGCTACGTATGCAGATTGGTCCCGATGAATATCATGAAAATGTAGATAACAGCGTGTTCACCAATCGTCTGGTCGTTTGGCATCTGCAACAAGCGATAGAAGTATGGCATTGGTTGCGGCAAAATGCCCCAGAAGCCGCCGAAAAATTCACCCTATCCTTAGCGATTAACGATATTGTCCTAGCCAAGTGGGCGGAAATCGCCCAAAAGATGTGGATTCCTATGAGCGATGTCAACGGGGGCGTTTTTGAGCAATTCGAGAATTTCTTCCAGCGCCTCCACCCATTCAACCTCGCGGATTATAGCCCGCGAACGGCGAATATGGATTGGTTGCTCGGCCACGAAAAAACCCAACGGACGCGGGTTATTAAACAAGCGGACGTCGTGATGCTGATGGCTTTACTGGGTGAAGAACTCGGTGACAAAGACTTTCTGCGACGCAACTGGGAAACTTACTACCCCATCGTAGACCATGGCTCGTCGCTCAGCCCTTCAATTCATGCGTGGGTGGCCGCGCGTTTGGGCCTGATTGAAACCGCCTATGAGCTATTCATCTATGCCGCTACTATTGACTTAGAAGACCACAAAGGCAATGTGCGCGATGGCATCCACGCGGCGAGTTGCGGCGGCGTATGGCAAGCGGTGGTATTCGGTTTTTGCGGGTTGCATCTCACGCCTGATGGCCCCCAAGTCCGCCCCCATTTACCAGCGCATTGGCGAAGAGTACGCTTTAAGGTGCGTTATCATAACCAACCCTACAGCTTTGATATAACGTCCAACTTATCATAAATCTACTAGGGCGCATCATGTGGTGTGCCCTTTTAGTCGCGCTAGAAGGATATACTCATGACAATTGGTTATATTTTCGACCTCGACGGCGTCATCACTGATACGGCTGAATACCATTATCGCGCTTGGAAACGGCTCGCCGATGAAGAAGGTATCGCCTTCACACGAGAAGATAATGAGGCTTTGCGTGGGGTATCGCGCAGGCGCAGTTTAGAGCTATTGCTAAAAGGGCGCGTCTTGCCCGAAGAACAAATGCAAGCGTGGATGGAGCGTAAAAATGACTATTACCGCGCTTTTTTGAAAGACATCACACCTGCCGACCTGCTTCCGGGCGTGGAGGAATTTTTACAACGCGCTAAAGGGATGGGCATCCGTTTGGGGATTGGGTCTGCTAGCAAGAATGCGCGGGATGTGGTAGAACAATTGGGTATTATGCATTTGTTAGATGTCATTGGCGATGGTTATAGCGTGGTGAATTCTAAGCCAGCCCCCGATTTATTCGTTTGGGTAGCTGGGGGTTTGGGGCTAAACCCACAATCGTGCATCGTCTTTGAAGACGCTACAGCTGGCATCGAAGCGGCATTAGCCGGCGGCTTTTGGGCAGTGGGCATTGGGCCAGAGGAGCGCGTTGGCAAAGCCCATCGTATCTATAAAGGTTTGGATGCAATACATATAAAAGATTTGCAATTGCCACTCGCTTAATATAGGTATCATTCGCAAATGAAGACCTTACGCTTTAGGAACATCGCCACGCTCATGAATGCCGCCAACCGTATCTTGGATATGGGAGCGAGCCATTATTGGCTTATCATGGGCGACTTGCATTCCGACGATTGGCACGTGATGAAAGATGGTGACCCCGAACAATTGTCTATGTGGACCAACACGCAATGCCAGAAGATGATACGCCAATTAGCGATAAACCAGAAATACCCCATTTTTCTGGAAGATGCGTGGCGCAATTGTCGTGTGCTCATTTGTTGCGGCTCGCGTAGTGCCTATGATAAAGCCGAGCGCCTGCTCACCTTGCTGAACAAAACCCCTTATACCGTTTAAGCATCTAGGATAAGCATATCTAAGACAAGAGCAGACCAACTATGCGGAAACGAGCCGTAGCCTTCGCCCGTATCGGGATGGAAGTATTCATGCCAGCCGCTCAGCTCTACCAAAGCTAAGCTACGCTCTGCCAGTAGATGGGCAAGCTGATGATACCCGTAGCGCCGTAGACCGCTCCAAATCAGCCAGTTCACATTCAGCCACACATTGCCCCGCCAATACCGATTGCCCCGAAAAAGCGAAGCCGTCGTTGGCGAGGTCGGAACAGGAAAGCGCGTCCAATTGGCCGGTAGTTGCAAGCGTTCAACGAGCGCTTGTGCCGTTTCTGCGCTGGGGCCGCCGCCGAAAAGCGTTACAAATTCTCCCGCTGTGGATTCGGTGATGGCGGTTTCATCAGGGCCGGCTAAATCGTAGACGCGCTCTCCAAAGGTCATTTTTTGACGGATAGCCTCTTGAACACGGCGCGCTTTTTGTCGCCATTGAGAAGACTCATCAGTTTTGCCAAGCGTTTCCGCCATCCACCCAAGGCTTTCTAAATCGGCGGCGCGTATCGCGTTGAAATCGGCTGATTCGACACAAAAATAGCCATTATCCATCAAGCGCTGGGGGTCATTATCGTACTGGCGCAAAATCATCACCAAATTTTTGCGCGCTTCTCGCGCCTCTTCATCAGATGGGTTCTCGCTCAACCCCATTGGCCGGTCCCAACGGGGCGAAGCATCCCAGCCCGATTCCCAAGGATGAATGATACAGACTAAATCATCGTTATCAGTATCACGGCGGCGGTCAAACCATTGATGATAGGCGCATATTGACGGGTAGAGACGCGCCAAAAATGCATTATCAGGATGCTTTTCATAAACTCGTTGGGCGGCAATGGCGATGAGAGGCGGTTGTGTGATGATGCTACAGGTATCATCTCCCCATAACTCTCCACCGCCACCGCGCCAATACGTCATGTGGGGTATCATACCAGCATCTGGCCCGCTCTGTACCTGCTTAGCGACAACACTCAAAAGTTCGTCGCAAGCCATGCGGGGGTCAAAATGGCGATAGATAATTGCATGAAAGCAAGAATCCCAAAGCCACTGATGTTCATAGCGCGAAGGGGCCGGCCGCGTGTAACGATATGGCGCAACGTTAACTTGATTCGATTCTAAAAGTGCCCGCGCTTTGACGAGCCATGCTTGTACATCCCCCATAAACTACCCCTTGACAGCCCCTGCCGTTAATCCGCGGGTTAAAAAGCGCTCAAAACCGAAGAACAAGATGATAACCGGCACCGTGATGATGACAGAGCCAGCCATCAAATAGGTTTTGGGTACTTCCTGCGTATCTAATTGTGCTAAGCCTAAAGGCAGTGTCCAACTTTGGGGCGCATCGGTGAGGAAAAGCACAGCGAATAGATATTCATTCCAGGCAATCATAAACGTATATAGCCCCACAGACGCCACAGCGGGGATAGAAAGCGGCAGAATAATACGCCAAATAGTGGCTATGCGCCCTGAACCATCAATGAGCGCCGCTTCTTCTAGCTCGGCAGGTATAGTTTGGAAATAGCTACGGAGCATATAAAGCGCTACCGGCAACGTGCCCGACATATACACAATAACCATTCCCGGCAAGCTACCCCGAATGCCTAATTGGCTGTAAATCACAAATAACGGAATACCAATGACGATAGCCGGAAACATATAAACGAGCAAAATACCCCAGCTCATGATGTTGCGCCCTCGAAAATCAAGCCGCGTCACCGCATAAGCGCCGGGTATGGCCAACAGCAACGTGAAAAAAACCGTAATGACGGATACGCCCAAGCTGTTGATAATGAAATTGCCGAATCGGAAATCTACCAGAACGGCTTGATACGGCTTCCAAAAATTGGCGATTTGCTCGGCAGTGGGCACAAGACGTGTTGGATTTTGTAAAATATCGGTAATATCACGAACGGATGTTGTCAACATCCAATAGAACGGAAACGCAGTAATGAGCAAAAAGAAGATGATGAGCACAACTTTCAATACGCGCCCAATGGCTAGCTCAACTTCCTCACGGCTATAAGACCGCTTCTGCGCCTGACGAATAGCCCCGGTTGTTTGTGATTGAACCGCCATGCTAATTCTCCTCTCGTAAAAACCAACGGAAGTAGATAGCGACGACCACAATCAGCACGGCGGCTAAGACTAACGCAACCGCCGATGCCGTGCCTACATTCCGTGAGCCAAAGAGTTGGTCATAAACTTCAATCGTAATCAGTTTAGTATTCGCCGCGCCGCCGGTCAGCAAATAAACATCATCAAATTTGTTGAACGTCCAGATGAAACGCAATAAAAATAGCGTTCCGAAGACAGCGCGCAATTGCGGCAACGTCACATATAAAAGCCTTTGCGAAGGGGATGCGCCATCTACCTTGGCGGCTTCGTAAATATCATCAGGGATAGCTTGGATGCGCGCGAGGATGAACAAAAAGGCGAAGGGGAAATAGCGCCACCCTTGAAACAAAATTACAAAGGTGAAGGCCGTGGCCGGTGTGTTCAAAAAATCGGTACGTTGTCCTCCGCCCGCCGCGATGAACTCATTGACGAGGCCATATTGGGCATTGAGCATCAACTTCCAAACGAAGACCACTGAGACGATGGGCGCAATATAAGGAAACAGCATGAAGCCGCGCACAAAGTTGCGCCCCGGAAAACTATCCTTGACCACTAACGCGGCGACTAGACCCATGAAAATAGCTAAAAAAGTGCCCGATATGGTGTAAATGAAGGTGCGGAGGAGGGTATCGCCAAAACCGCGCATATTAAAAATACGGTTGAAGTTATCTAAGGTCAAATCGTAAAAGGCGAATAGCTCTAGTTCTGGCAAATTCCGCAAGCGCACCGGACGGAAAGCCAACACTAAGTTCCACAACATAGGAAATACGATGATGGCGATGACGATAACAAAGGTGGGCAACAACAAACCGTAGGCAAGGTCGGTGGTGCGTTGGCGGAGTGTGGAACGCGCGCTATGGTCGCCTTTTCCTTGACCACTGATGTTAACAACCAAAGCGGCCGCAAAAGCCAACAACCAAAAGACGGCGGCGCTATTGATAACATGGTTCGTAGACTGGATGAACCCAGCCAAAGCGCCGACAAACCCAAACCCGACGCCGACCAAAACACCGATGGCGGCGCCATAACGCGGATTATGATTGGCAGATATGGCCAAATAAAACCCCGGTAGACCGCCAATGACCGCAAAAATAATCGCATAAACGATTATCTCAATGACAGAGAATTCGCTGAGCATGTGTATACCCTTCCATGACCAAAGCAGGACGGGGAGAAACAGAGGAAAGGTGCGCCAGAGGCGGCGCACCCTTGTTACAGGCTATTCGGCTTGGCTTGCTTGGATGTCTTCGACTTCGATTTGTATTTCTTCAGCGGCTTCTTGCGGCGTCAAAGAACCGCTCAAAATATCGGCGATAGCGCGCGGTATCGTCAATTCTTGATAGACGCCACCTACCAGCAAACCTTGTCCTTGGGCGAATCCCCATCTGTCAAAACCGGCCGCACCTTCGGCGATGGTATTAATAACTTCTTGACTGTAAAAGTCACCAAGAGGCGCTTTGCGGTCTACACCCGTGGGCAAGGTTGACCAGCCTTCGATGTATAGAGTTGGATTTTCTGGCGTGCCACGACGCATGGGGAATTTGCCTTCTGGCGATACGGCTAACCAGTCCAAGTAACCGTCTGACAACCAGTATTTGACGAACTCTTGGGCTTCGGGTGGCGCGCTGGTGCTGATACCCATCATGCTGACTTGGCCATATTGAGCAGGAGCAGAGCCGCTAGGGCCAACGAACGCAGGCACAAAACCGCTGTTTTTGGCCAAAAACGCAATATCATCAGCACATTCTGGGCAATTCGGCAAGGCGTTATCGCGCAATCCGGCCATTTCATCGAGAATGAAGGGCGACCAGACAATCATTGCGGCCTGACCAGCAAAATAAGTCCCGCGCGAGCTAACCACATCCACTACGCCGGGCGGGCCATATTGCCCTACGAGCGTCGTATAAAAGTCGAGCGCTTCCACCATCTCAGGCGTGTTGAGGGTCACGTTGCCTTCGTCATCGGTCAATTGCACCCCATTGGCTAGGGCGAAGTGCTCAAACGTCTGTTGGGTGAATACAGCGCTGGGGTCGGTCGCGGCGACAATACCATAAAAATTATTAGCGGGGTCGTGTAGTGTTTGCGCGGCGGTCATAATCTTATCGAAATCGGTAGGCGCTTCCAAACCCGCGGCATCGAACAAATCCTTGCGATAAATGAGGAGCTGGCCCCAACCATCAGCGGGCACAGAGATATACCCTCCCATGCCATCGCTGACAAGATTTAGTGCGCTGAATTGTTCGACCCCCAAATCATTGATGACAGCTGTTGCGGCTTCGCTACTGAGGATGCCCTCGTTATACCACGCGGCGGCATAATCTACAGGATGGAAAATGACATCCGGCAGAGTGCCTGCGGCCAAATTCGCCGCCATCAAACTATCAAGAATATCTTCGTTGGTCAGCACCAAAGATACTTGAATGCCTGTTGCTTCGGTGAAGCGGTCAATGATACGCTGTGTAGCGGCAGCACGCTCTGGTTGCTCCTCTGTGCTCCAAAAAATAAGCGTTGTAGATTGGGCAGTAGCGAGGCCAGAAAGCAGAACAATGACGAGCAAGCAAAGCGTTAAGCTGAACAAGTTATATTTCTTCATGACATTCTCCTTAAAAATACTCATCTACTCGTTATAGATACCGTTTATTCAATATCGAACTCCTTTCACTTTGGAGACCCGCTCGATGCGCGAATGATTAGCTCCGGTTGCAACAGCTGTTGTATATCTTCTTTCACTTCGCCACGTATCCGCTGGATGAGCAAAGTGACAAGTTGTTGCCCAACTTCATATATGGGTTGACGAATGGTCGTCAAGCCGGGGTGGATGTGCTCAGCTGTTGGGACATCATCAAAGCCACCGACAGACACATCTTCGCCCACGCGCAAGCCACGTTCCTGAATAGCGCGCATCACGCCAAAGGCCATCAAGTCATTTCCTGCCATGATGGCGGTGGGAGGCGGCGATAGTTGGAGGAGGCGATGCGCCAAATCACGCCCTGATTGCTCTGTCAATTCACCATGCAAGAGCCATTCTGGCCGAAAAGGGATAGCCGCTTCTTCTAGGGCGTGGCGGTAACCTTGGATGCGGAAATCAGCAAACATTAACTCTGAGGGCGGCGCGGCATAAGCAATACGACGATGCCCTAGCTGAATGAAATGACGGGTTAACAGCGCCTGTGCGGCTACCCCATCCATATCAATATAGGAATAGGTTTCGGCATGGTCTGTGCGCCCAAAAACGACGAAAGGAATATCGGCAGATAGCAAATACGTAATGCGCGGGTCGCGGTGGCGTGCACGCACCAAAATGAGGCCATCCACTCGCCCGCGCGATACCAAGCGCCGATACGTATCTACCTCTGTCGCACCGTGGGTATCGGCATTCAAGAGCAAATCGTAGCCCGAGAGTGTTGCTTGATTGCTAACCCCAGCGATGAACTCGCTGAAGAAAGGGTCTGGCGAGCGACGCCCACCAATAGACATGATGAGGCCGATAGTCTGGGTACGCCCGCCTTGGAGCAAACGGGCGGTAAGATTGGGTTCGTAGCCTTGGCGGCGCGCTTCGACGAGGATGATTTGGCGTGTTTCCTCGCTTACATCATCGTAACCGCCGAGGGCGCGCGAAACAGTGGTAACAGAAAAACCCGTCGCTTTAGAAATTGTTTTTAAGGTTGGCGTAGACATTATTAAACACAAATTTATTTTTCTCGTTATCCGAAACGTTTCGGATTAATCAGACTATAACCCGAAACGTTTCGGATGTCAAGCAAACTTAGTACGCTTTGCACAATGGCCCAAAGCCATATCATTCACAAAACAGGCGTTAGCCAAAGGATTTGATACGGCGCTAGCTCAATAGACATCAGATGCGGGTAGTAAGTATCGGTCAATAAGTCCCGCCATCCCGAATGAGAGCGCGCCAGAGGGGCAAAACCAGCTGAAATAGCCCGCCCACTGACGTTGTGAACCGCCAAGACAGTGCCATCGCCAGCTAAATTATGCCTTTCGACCACAAATAGCGAGGGATGAACAGCGTGAATAACCTGTGGGGCTAATGGATGAAAAGCGGCCTGCCCCATCCGCGCATGCAAAAGCTGGCGGTAATGATGATAAACTTGATAGCGAATGCTTTGCGGATTTTTCAAATCGTCTAGCA
This sequence comes from Anaerolineaceae bacterium, assembly GCA_037441665.1. GTDB lineage: Bacteria > Chloroflexota > Anaerolineae > Aggregatilineales > Phototrophicaceae > JBBIRQ01. The sequence goes on from JBBIRQ010000012.1 coordinate 31,798, forward strand.
CAGCATCAGCCCGCAATTTGGCGCGGTTTATCGCTCGATTATGCCCCGTCTGCGCGACGGCTTCGCGGTCGTTACGTTCTCCATACAAGCTATGGAAATAAATGCCCGGCATCCCCATTAGCGCTAGAGCTATCGCTTGCGACACGATAAAGCGGCTGACGGCGATGCTCGGATTCTGGGCGGTGATGTCGGGATGGGTAATCGCGTCGAAGTAGGTAATGTTCAGCTCATAGGGGCTTTTGCCGCCATTTGGCAAACTGCGATACGAAACTTGGCCGCCGTGGTCAACAGTCATCTGAACCATTGCTTCAATATCTTCTGAAGATAAAATGCCCGTCGCCGGACGCACGCCAATGCCATCATGAGATGCGGTGAAGTTAAAAAAGGTGGTGCGTTCACCCACTCGTTGCAACGTGCTCGCCCACTGGGTCAATATCTCGGCTGAACCTGTGCGGAGCGTATGTAGTATCAACGGCGGCAAAGCGAAATTGTAAACCAATTGGGCTTCGTTCGTGCCGTCGCCAAAATAGCTGATATTTTCTTCGTGCGGGACGTTCGTTTCTGTGATGAGCGACACGCCGGGCGCGACAGCATCTAAAACATCGCGCATGAGTTGGATGATAAGGTGTGTTTGCGGCAAATGAATACAGGGCGTGCCTATCTCTTTCCACAAAAACGCGATGGCATCTAGGCGAATAAAATCAGCCCCCTTTTCTACATAGTACAACAACGCCTTAATGAGTTCCAATAGAACTTGGGGGTTCTGCAAATTTAAGTCAACTTGGTCAGGGCTAAAAGTTGTCCAGACATACTTTGTGCCCTCTACAGTTTGGAAAGGTGTTAATAAGGGTAACGTCCGCGGGCGCACCACTTGGGAAACGTCGGTATTGGGCGGCATAACGATGAAGTAATCTTTATAAGGGGCTTCTGAACGCAAAAAAGCTTGAAACCACGCGCTTTGTGATGAAATATGATTAAAGACCGCATCAAACATCAGGCGAAAATCGCGCCGCAAATTAGCGATGTCGTCCCATGTGCCCAAGTCGGGATTGACGGCGTAATAATCCACTACCGAAAAACCATCATCGCTGGTATACGGATAAAAGGGCAAAATGTGGATAGCATTAATGAAGGGCTTAGCCGTCTGTAGTAAAAATTGCCGCAACGTCTGTAACGGATATTCTCCATCCCGCTGAATATGGTCGCCATAAGCGATGAGCATAACATCGCGTTCGCTGAGATTGAATAACGAAGCGTCAGCGGTCTCCCGATGATATTGCTTTAGCGCGGTATCAATTTGTGCATCTATTGCGGGTTGTCCATATAGCTTTACTAATTTTTCGCGTATTCGCGCTTGAATTTGAGGCATACCCAATATCCTTCTAAACGCTCAATCCTTGTGGTTTTGCACTATACCATTGTTATGCTGATGGGGATAGTCAACTAAGATAGCTACCTACACTGCGCCAAATAAGATTCCCCCGCAGACCACCCCAAAGCGTAGACCGCTTCGAGGCCGGCATAGGTCGCATCGGTAAAATCAGCGCCTAGCTCGGCAGGGTCACGTTGCGGGCGGATGATATGAAAAGGCGGTTCTTCGGGCACATGGCGCGTGCGGAAAATATCACGAGATAAAGGGCCGGGGTCTGCGGAAATAGCGATAACCCGTTCATAACCCTGTTCTGCCACCTCGACGGCTGGACAAGCGCACAAATAAGAAGCATCCACGTAAGGCTTGCCATCTACAGCCGCTGGTATATCCCATGCGTGCATCATGCGGGTAGATGCATAAAAGACTTCATCAAAATTATCAGCAGTCAAACGATGCCCTGTGCGCCCTAATGTATCGAATAAGTGCAACTGCAAATGTTCCTGTGCCCAAGATGCGTCGCCACGGGCGGCCGCCAATAGGAGTTGTCGCCCTAAGCGCCGCGCCCCGCTTCCCTGCGTTATCGCGCTAGCTGTAGCTGTTATCACGGCGCTGGCTGGTATAAAAAATCGCGGCGTATCCGTGAGAAATAGGCGCGACTTGATGAATGGCCCCCATTCGCGGATGATGGTTTGCATCACTTCGCTCATACCATCGGCGGCGCGCGCCTTTAGGTCGGCAGAGGCGCGCCAATAGTCCAACCCGATTTTGCGCGATTCCCCTATCGCGGCAGAAGCAGCAACGATGCCAGAAGCAGATGTGCCAGCATAAGCCTGCGCGCGCAAACCGCCTTCCTCCAACGCACCTAGCACACCTTGAATGAATACGGTACGATACCCGCCCCCACCACATACAATAGCGATTTGCATAGGACCTCTCATCGAATTTAGGAATAATCATCTATAATCATACGCGCCACTTAGGCGAGATTCGTCCTAAAATATACCCTTTGGAATAGGATTTGTTTATGCCACAAAATTACATCTTGGCGCTGGATAACGGCACACAAAGCGTGCGCGCGCTCCTTTTTGACCTCGAAGGAAACCTCGTGCATAAAGCGCGTGTCCCCATCATCCCTTATGTGTCGCCGCGGGCGGGCTGGGCGGAGCAAGACCCGGAATACTTTTGGCAATCTCTTTGCCAAGCGTGCCAAAATTTATGGAAAGACTGTCCTATCCCTAAATCGGCTATCGTGGGTGTCGCGCTGACCACCCAACGGGGAACCATCATCAACGTAGGAAGCGATGGGAAACCCCTACGGCCTGCTATTATATGGCTAGACCAACGCCGAACAGAAGGCTTGATGCCGATTGGCGGGCGCTGGGGGGTGGCTTTTCGGCTTGTGGGGGCTAGTCATATTGTCGCTTACTTTCAGGCTGAGGCCGAAGCCAATTGGATTCACCGCCATCAGCCCGATATTTGGGAGAAAACCCACCGCTACCTTTTGTTGTCGGGCTATCTGACCTACAAACTGACGCACCGCTTCGCCGATTCTGTCGCCTGTCAAGTGGGGTATATCCCTTTCGACTATCGTAAACAACAGTGGTCAGGGCGCTGGAGTTGGCATTGGGAAATTTTGCCACTTCGGCGCGAACAATTACCCGAACTTGTGCCACCCGCGCAAATCATCGGGCACATCACGCGGGCGGCATCAGAAGCTACAGGCATCCCGGCCGGGTTACCCCTAGTCGCGGCGGCGGCTGATAAAGCGTGTGAAGTGCTAGGGTCGGGTTGCTTGCAACCGCACTTGGGATGTTTAAGTTTTGGCACAACAGCCACTATCAACACCACACACAAACGTTATTTTGAAGCAACTCGCATGCTCCCCCCCTATCCATCCGCCGTTCCGGGGCATTACAGCGCCGAAGTACAAATTCAACGCGGCTATTGGATGGTCAGCTGGTTCAAAGAAGAATTTGGTTTTCATGAACAGCAATTAGCCGCTGAGCAAGGCGTTGAACCCGAAAAATTGTTTGATGAACTGGTCAAAGCCGCACCCGCAGGTTCAGCTGGCCTCATCCTCCAACCCTATTGGTCGCCGGGACTCCGCAAACCGGGACCAGAAGCCCGCGGCGCTATCATCGGTTTCAGCGATGTACATACACGAGCGCACTTATACCGAGCGCTATTAGAAGGATTGGCGTACGCTTTGCGAGAGGGCGCTGAGCGCATCGAAAGGGCTAGTAAAGTGCCTATCACCGAATTGCGCGTCTCTGGCGGAGGGTCGCAAAGTGACGCGGCCCTACAATTGACGGCGGATATTTTTAATTTACCCACCGCGCGCCCCCACACATACGAAACCTCAGGGCTAGGCGCCGCTATCGTCGCGAGCGTGGGCTTGGGCTTGCATAGCAACTTCGATGCGGCAATAGCGAGCATGACCCGCCTCGCCCAAGTATTCGAGCCAGACCCCAAAACCCGCGGCGTCTATGACGCGCTCTATCATCGGGTCTATAAACGCATGTACCCGCGTCTACAACAACTTTACGATGAACTCAAAATGATTTTGAAAACCTAACGAGCACAACACCAACTATTATCATAGCTAGCGCTCATGAGCATAACACGGTTACTCCTGTGGATTATTCATTTAGCGGAGAACAAGTGAATACAATGATAGCTCTAGGGGTAGCGGGTAGCATCACCGACTACCCCGATAAGCTATTGGAGCGCACAACTTAGAAAAAGGCCATCGTTCACATCGTATGAATGACGACCATCTTCAGGGTGGTCATATCTTCAATGGCAAAGCGCGGACCCTCGCGCCCCACACCAGAATTTTTGTTACCGCCGTAAGGCATATGATCTACGCGGAAGGTGGGCACATCGTTGATGATGACGCCGCCGACATTCAAACGTTGCACCGCGCGCATCGCGTGATTTAAATCGCGCGTATAAACGCCTGCTTGCAAACCGAATGGCGAATCATCCGCCGCGGCTAAAGCGGAATCGAAATCATCAAATGGCACAAGGCTGACGACAGGCCCGAATACCTCATTACACATCACTTTCATGCCTTCGTCCACATTCTCCAACACCGTTGGCTGGAACATACGCCCGTCACGGTCGCCGCCGACTAAAATATTGGCCCCGCCGACCTTTGCTTCATCTAGCCACGCGGCGATACGGTCACCGGCGCTATCGTTGATGAGCGGGCCAATATCCGTCTTATCATCCAAGGGGTCGCCTAATTTAAGGCGGCGGGTTTGCTCCACGAAAGCATCGCGGAAGCGGTCATAAAGGGCGCGGTGAACATAGATGCGTTGTACGCTGATACACACCTGACCGCTGTAAGCGAAACTGCCAACCACACACGCCCCAACGGCACGGTCGAGGTCGGCACTTTCATCAATGATAGTCGCCGCATTGCCCCCCAGCTCGAAGGTAGTACGCCGTAGGCCGGCCACCTTGCTAATCGCCTCTGCGACAGGCGGGCTACCCGTAAACGTTATCATGGCAATACGGGGGTCGCTGGTCAGCCAACGGCCAACGTCGGCATCTCCCACTACAACTTGAAAGCCGCCCTCTGGCAACCCCGCCTCTGCCAGCAATTCAGCTAAACGGAGCGCTGATAAAGGCGTTGTCGGCGCGGGTTTAAGCACAATCGGGCATCCCACAGCCACGGCCGGGGCCACCTTATGAGCGACCAAATTCAGCGGAAAATTGAAAGGCGTGATAGCCGCCACCACCCCAACAGGCACGCGCACATAATAGCCTATCTTATTCAGCCCGCCTTTGGCGGCATCCATCGGCACAGTCTCGCCATGCAAACGACGGGCTTCATCGGCGGCGAAGGTGAAAGTCTCCACAGCGCGATTTACTTCTCCACGCGCGTAACGAATCGGTTTGCCGCTTTCTTGCGACATCAAACGGGCGAGCGCTTCGGCATTCGCTTCGATGAGTTGGGCCGTCTTATTCAAGATAGCGCCGCGACGGTGTGCAGGCATCTGAGCGAGTTGGTCTTTGATAGCGGCCGCCTTGCCAATGGCGGCGCGCACATCGGCTTCAGTTGCGCTAGGGACTTCTGCCACAAGGCTATTGTCGTAAGGATTAAAAACTTTATGAGACATAACAACTCCTGTAGGTCTTTATTACAAACTACCACCGATGATAACGCGCCCGCTCATCAGGCGGCAACACCAAAGGGGTTCGTTTATGACGTTTCGTCTCGTAAACCCTTCTCAGGCATAGCTATAGGGATTTACAATGCCGCATAAATTTTCACAGAAGGCGAACCACAGCCTATGTCATTCCTGCTGAAACATCTCATCATTGTGCCCTATTTCGCGTTCATCGTCATTGGCGCGGGGAGCGGCATACTCAATGTTGCGTGGCTTTCCATGCAAAGTTCGTTTGGCGTCTCTTTAGACTCCCTCGGCATCTTATTGACAGCAACCATGGCCGGGGGGCTAACCTCCTCTTTCCTGAGCGGCAAGCTGATTGGGCGCTTTGGGGTTGGGCGTCTGGTCTTGGCCGGCAGTTTACTGAGCATGGGCGGCTTTTTAGCTTATGCTCTTGTAGAGAGTTGGCCGTTATTATTGATTGTGGCATATGTCACCTATTTAGGCGGCGGTCTGCTCGATGGCGGCATGAATACGTTCGTCTCCGCGCGGTATGGGCCGCGTCAGATGAATTGGTTACACGCTTTTTACGGCGTCGGCCACACAATTAGCCCTTTCTTCGTCACACTGTTGATCACTGATTTAGGCCAATCATGGCGCTTTGGGTATTTATGCGCGGCGCTTTTGCAACTCATCTTGGCGTTGCTCATCCTACGAAGCATCAGCGGGTGGATACTACAACAAGACCCCATCCATGAAGATAAACCCAAACGCGCCGCGGCGCCCATCCGCGAGACCTTGCGCTTGCCGATTGTACAACTCACGCTATTACTTTTTTTCTTGTATGGCGGTGTTGAAATTGGGGCGGGACAATTAGCCAATAGCCTATTCGTAGAAGGGCGTGGGATAGACCCGCGCGTAGCTGGCACTTGGGTGAGCATCTACTGGGGCGTCTTCACCTTAGGGCGCATGTTAATGGGCGCGCTAGCGGAACGCTTTAGCGAGCGGACGCTACTACGCTGGGCCGGGTTAGGGATGGCGCTTGGGGCGGCGATGCTATGGTTGAACATAAGCGAGACGCTGAGCTTCGTTGGTTTGGCGCTTTTAGGTTTTTCTGCCGCGCCCGTCTTCCCTACCTACATCTCCTCTATTCCCGTTAAGGTTGGGTTGAACCATGCGCCCAATACCATTGGTTTTCAGTTAGGTATCACCCTTTTAGGGGGGACTATCTTACCTGCAATCGCCGGTGTGTTGGCAACAAGCATCAGCTTAGAGGTCATTGGCGCACTGCTCACCGCGGCGTCTGTAGCTGTTTTCATCGTGTATGAAGTCATAGCTCGCCGCATGGGCAAGCGCACTCTGGCAAGCCCAATAGGCGTTACGCCGTAAGGATAACGCAGGGGGGGCGTTTATTCGGTCCGCCCCTCCCTTAACGACCGTGTTAATCTTCTAAAGTGCTTAAATCGCCCAAGGGCAGGCCTTGCGCTTGCGCTTTTAGCACACGCCTCATAATCTTGCCGCTACGTGTTTTGGGCAATTTATCCACAAACTCGATTTTTGCTGGCACAGCGATAGGGCCTACCTCATGGCGCACATGGTCTTTGAGGGCGTCCAGCAAATCAGGCGAGCCTTGCACCCCAGCCACAAGGATACAATACGCATAAATAACATTGCCGCGCACTTCATCCGGAACACCAATGACGGCGGCTTCAGCGACTAAAGGATGGCTCACTAATGCGGATTCCACCTCTGCAGTCCCTAAACGGTAGCCGCTCACCTTAATGACATCATCGTTACGGCCAATGACCCAGATATAGCCGTCCTCATCACGGCGGGCGGTATCGCCTGCTAAATACCATCCCTGTTTGGCATATTTGCTCCAATACTGCTGTTTATACCGTTCGGGGTCGCCGTAAACGGTGCGTAGCATGCCCGGCCATGGTCGCGTGATGACTAAATTGCCATCTGCGCCCGACGGAACGGGGTTGCCATCATCATCTACAATATCTACAGATATGCCGGGGAAGGGTCGGGTGGCGCTACCGGGCTTCAACCCTACCGATGGCACGGGGGTAATCATAAAGCCGCCGGTCTCGGTCTGCCACCACGTATCAATGATGGGACAACGCCCTTTGCCCACCACGTTATAAAACCATTTCCACGCTTCGGGATTAATTGGCTCGCCCACTGAACCCAGCAGGCGCAAACTGCTTAAGTCGTGACGATTGGGCCACGCATCGCCAAAACGCATCAAACCACGGATAGCCGTAGGAGCGGTGTATAAAATCGTCACGCCATAGTCAGCGACGATGCGCCACCAACGGTCAGGATACGGGAAATTCGGCGCCCCTTCGTAGATGATGCTAGTCGCGCCTAAAATGAGCGGCGCGTACACAATGTAGCTGTGGCCTGTAATCCAACCGGGGTCTGCGGCGCACCACCAGCGGTCATCATCTTTGATGTCAAAAGCCCAAGAGAGCGTGGTAGAGGTATAGACCTGATAGCCGCCATGTGTATGCAAAACCCCTTTAGGCTTGCCCGTTGTCCCGCTGGTATAGAGGATAAACAACGGGTCTTCAGCATCCATCACCTCTGTTTGAAAGTTGGGACTCGCTATAGGCAAGCTCATCAAGTCGTGATACCAATAATCGCGTCCCTGCTCCATCTTGACGGGATTTCCCGTACGTTTGACGACGATAACCGTATCCACAACCGGCGAGCGATGAATGGCCTCATCTACGACCGTCTTTAGAGGGACAACCTGCCCCCGCAACCAAGCGCCATCGCAGGTGATGAGCACGCGACTTTGGGCGTCTTCGATGCGGTCGGCTAAAGCCTGTTCGCTGAAGCCGCCGTAGACGACGCTGTGCGGCGCGCCCAACTTGGCGCAAGCGAGCATGGCGATGACAATTTCGGGGATACGCCCCATGTAAATTGTCACGCGGTCCCCCTTCTTAATCCCCATGCTCCGCAAGACATTGGCAAATTTGTTCACTTCTTTCCACAATCGCCAATAAGACATGGTGACTTTATTGCCCGGTTCGCCTTCCCAGATGATGGCGATTTTGTTCTTGCGCCATGTCTTTATGTGTCTGTCTAAGGCATTCAAAGCGATATTGGTTTTGCCGCCCACAAACCACTTGTAAAACGGCGCATCGCTTTCGTCCAAGACCTTTTCCCACCGTTGGTACCATTCCAGGGTTTCGGCGCGTTTAGCCCAAAACGCTTCCACATCATTCATCGCTTCGGCATAAACGGCTTCGTAATCCGGGACATGTGCATTGCGAACAATATCTTCAGACGGGTAGTACCATTCGCCAGTATTGGGGACAAAAACTTCTTCAGTCATAAAAAGCTCCTAAAAATATCGCTAACCGAAAAAGATTAGTTTAGGTAACCATTATACCCAAAATAAAACCTATCTGACCAAAAAGCGCGCTTCTTGGTCGGTAACGCTAGGTAAAGTGTATCCATTTTCAACTTAGCCAATGATAGCGCGGACAGCGTCGAGAAGTTCAAAGGAACTAACAGGTTTATATAAAAATTGATTTGCGCCTAACGCTTTCGCGGTGTAATGATGTTCTAAATCGCCACTTGCAGTGAGCATGATGACCGGCAGTTGCGACCAGCGCGAATCTTCACGCAATTTTTGGAGCAGGCTTAAGCCATCCATATCTGGCATATCAATATCGAGGATGACCAAATCTATAGGCTCGGTAGATAAAACGTCGAGCGCCTCGTAGCCATTGCTCGCTACATGAAGATGATAGTGATTGCGACGTAAAATATGCACCAGCAACTGCTGGTTAACCTCGTAATCATCAACGATGAGGATAGTTGGCATAACCGACTCTTTTAGTAAATATTTCGTTATATTACTTTAGATAAGTCTTTTGAGCAAGAGCCATTCATTGCTCCCTTCGTGGGCGTAATAATGAACTTCATCCACTAATTGTTGGATGATAAACAGCCCGTAGCCACTAGTCTGCGGTTGGCTAAAATCCGGCTCGGGCGTATTGGCAAAATTGAATGAGCGTCCGGTATCGTAAAAGCGCATAGATAGCATTTTTGTGATAGGGTCATAACTGAAGATACACTTGATGTATCCCCCAACGACATCTTTATATGCATGCAAAACGATATTGGTACAAATCTCTTGGGCGCATAGTTGCAAATTATAGGTCGTCTGTTGTTTATCATAAAATTCTCCCACTGCACCCACAAAATCCCCCAAATGAGCGCTTAAAAAGCTCAATTGAGCTAAATCCGCAGGGATAGTGAGGTTTAGGACTTTGGGATTCATAAAAGCGCTTTCAACGCTTCATCCGCTTAATAATGAACAATGTTTGGTCGTCGGTTTGGATAGTATCGGCGCTGAATTGTTCGACAGCGCTATATAGCGCATTTGCCATCGATAAAGCGCTACGTCCTGTATGGCGCTTCACTATCTCCAACAGGGCTTGATAACCCAAAAGCTGACCTTCAGGGTTAGCCGCTTCGCTAAAACCATCGGTGGCGACCACCAACACATCGCCTTCTCGCAAGGGTATTACACATTCTTTGAATTCATGATAAGGCAAAACACCTATCGGGATGTCTTGAGTGGCGAGCAATCGCGGCTCGCCCTTCGCGGGATAATAAATGACCGGCGAATGCCCCGCGTTAGCATAGCGGATAACTTCGTTATCTGAATCGTAATATCCAACGAATAATGTAATGAACATCCCTACATCTGTTAAATTATCATACAGTTCTTCGTTCAGGCGCTGGGTTAGCGCCGTCGGCGACGGTCCTTGAATAGACTTTACCCCCATGCGAAAAGCCGCTAAGCTCATTGCCATCAACAATGCCGCCGACATGCCTTTGCCCGTTACATCCCCTACTGCGAAAGTGAAAGAGCATCCATCAGCGATGAGGTCGTAAAAATCACCGCCGACTTGTTGCGCGGGGCGACTATAAGCGAAAAGTTCGACATCATCAAATCGCGGCAAATGGATTTTGAGCAACCGCGTTTGAATATCGGCGGCGACATCCAGCTCGGCCCGTAACTTTGTTTGACCAATGACCGCTTGATGTTGGATGACCTTTTCAATCTGTATGCCCGCTTGTTCGGCTAAGGCGCGGAGCAACTTCAAATCCGGCGAAGCAAAATCCTTGCCGTAGTGGTGGTAGACACCCATAACAGCGGCGATACGCCCCCGCACACGAACCGGGAATAGAGCCGCATTCTGGTAGACCGCATCATGTTCAGACAAAATATGTTCTTGACCGGTTGTGAACACGCGCTCAGCCAGCTCTAGAGCTATATAATTGCTCAAAGCACGGCCGCCATATGCAAAATGAGGTTCGCCATCGATCAAAACGACGATAAAAGCGCCTCCAGCTTGGGCTAACCGCAAAACCTCCGCAGTGAGCTTAGCGAGGATGTCATCCAGAACGAATGTATCGCGTAAAGATTCGCCCAGCTGATAAAGCGCTACAAGCTGGTCTTGCGTCTGAATAAAATCACGAGTCATCGCTTCTAAGGTCGCGGATAATTGGGCGTAGTGAGCGATGAGACGCGCCTCCTCACCTAGGCGTTGTTGATTTTCTGGCGTCGGCGCAATATCCACACAAATATCTACAAGGGAGCGCCCTTTGTAACGGATAGCAACGCGCAAGCATCGCGCAGGCACTGCCTCTAGGGGTTTTGGCCAAGCAGTGATGACCGAACTCTCGCCCAATTCAAACGGCGGCACGAGCGCATAACTTTTCGCCCCAGTGGCCATCCACGCCGTGGCAAAAGCTTCAATTAAGGGTATGTGTTCCTGCAACACCTGCGGAAGAGCCATCATCTTCAATTAGCCGCAATCGCTTTATATGCCCCGACCTCGTCATCATAAATTTTGAAAACATGGTCTAGGCGGCTCAACTCGAAGATGATTTTGACCGGGTTTTGCAAACCACACAATACAACATCCCCTTCTTCGGCGCGGCATCGTTTGAGCCATGTCACTAAAATACCCATCGCCGTTGAATCGAGGAAATCCACCTCGCTTAAATTGCACAGGAAGAATCGGGTTTTCGCATTAAAAAGTTGCTCGAATTGCTTATTCACGCGAGAGGCTTCGTTAGCGTCGAAACGGCCATTAAACCGCAAAACCGCTACAGCCTCTTTTATTTCGATATGTAGATCCATCTCTAGCGCTCCTGACTTTGCTCTATCATACGCCCCCAAGTCCAAGTTCCGCCTTAAGATTTCATGGGGTCGCTATAGGTCAACCAACGATAAGAGAGCGGTTCTAGCTCCAGAATATCGTCCACATTCACACTCTCGCCTGTGATGAGATCGCCGAACGACCGGGCGGGAACATAAGCGGCTAGCACCTCGCGCGAGATAGCTTGTTTATCTTCTGAAAAATTGGATAGGATGAGCACCGAACGCTTGCGAATGAACGCTAAAATATGGGGATTGCCGACATCAAAAAAAGTGGTGTGACCATTGGCAAACGCTGGCGTTTGGCGGCGAATCGTGATGAGCCGCTGTAACGTGGTAAACACCCGCCCTTCGATAGTGGCGGGGTCGTGGCGACGTTGAGCGCGTCCCCAATCGAATTTAGGACGGTGCACCCAGCGGCTATCATCCGCTTTAGCTGGGTCCTGAAGATAACTGTAATCGTTGCAAAGCGCGATTTCATCGCCCAAATACACCAAAGGTATGCCACCCGCGCTAAGGATGACGCTATAAATGAGCAATAAGCGCCGTATCGCATCTTCTAGATATAGCGTATCTCCTAATTCTAAGGCTTTTTCAATCCCCGCCAGAGATGCCGCCATGCCAGAAATACGCATATCATGGTTGATTGGGTTATAGTTAAAGGGCAATCCTTTAGCAAAACTACCGGGAAATTCACCAGTATAAAAACGATTGAGAAATTGGCGATGGTCAAAGGGGTTGATGCCTAATTGCCACGCATCTTCATCGGCAAAGGTCCAACCAATATCATCATGCACGCGGACGTAATTCACCCATGCCGAATTGGGCGGTAAATCAAAATAATGACTCATAGAATGTCGAAGGAGCGTTATTTTGCGCGTGGCTAAAGACTCCCACAACAAGGCCATTAACGTTGGATTGTAGGATATAGGGCATTCATGCATGCCCACATATTGAGCGACATCAGCAGGATGAACAATGGCTTCTGACTTGAAGATGAGAGACGGCGCGACGATTTTAGCCAGCGCGTTGTACGCTTGAATAATCATGTGGGCTTGCGGCAAATTCTCGCAGGAAGTGCCTATCTGCTTCCAGATGAACGCCACCGCATCGAGCCGCAATACCTCCACCCCGACATTCGCCAGAAAGAGCATCTCCCCCAACATGGCGTTAAAGACTTGCGGGTTGCTGTAGTTCAAATCCCACTGAAAACGCCGAAAAGTAGTCCAGACCCACTTACCGATTTCCGAGAAGTAAGTAAAGCTACCCGGATCTTGTTCAGGAAAGATTTCCCGCAGGTGACGTTCGTACAAATCGGGCATTGTGCGGTCGTCGAAAAGATAATAATAATCCACGTAATCGGGGTCACCGGCTGCCGCTTTACGCGCCCATTCATGCTCATGAGAAGTGTGATTGAAGACGAAATCTAGCACTAAGCTAATCCCATGATGCCGCAAATCTGCGGCTAAAGAAGCCAATTCCTCCATCGTGCCCAAATCAGGATTGACAGAGCGATAATCGCTCACGGCGTACCCGCCATCATTGTTGGCGAGGGGCACCTTAAAGAGCGGCATTAGATGCAAATAGGTTAAACCAAGTTCTTGGAAATAGGGTATTTTGGCGCGCACGCCCGCTAAATTATCGGCGAATAAATCTACATAACACACGCCCCCCATCATCTTTTCGGACTGAAACCATTGAGGCTGTGTCTCGCGTTGCTTATCGAGTTCCCGCAAGTCTTGCGGCCGGGCGATATACATTTGCGCCGCCGTATGGAGAATGGCTTCTAGATGGTAGAAAAAATCGTAACGGTTTGCGTATAAGTCATGTAGCAACTGAAACAGTCTTGGGAACTCCTGAGATAATCGTGAGATAAAAATATCCGCTTCTGAGGTTGTGGCTAAAGTAGTCTGTAGTTTTGGCAAAAGGCGCTTCAAGGTCAATTGAGCTTGGTCTGCATACCATGCGCTACTTGGCATATTCATCATCCATCAGTCATAACAACAGGGTCACTAAAACGCCCTAGTGCTGTGATTATACCCAGCTCTGAACACTTTTGTACGTTGTGCGGCTGAATTTGCCGACTTAAGCCCACAGACTTCCCCTACCCCGAAATAAGCGCATAGCGTGCAAAAAAGGGCGTTTTTAAGCGATTTTACCCGTTTTTTCAGCGTGAGGGGGTAGGCAAGCGACGGTGGGGGAGGCAGCTTTTGGGATATTGCGCCTTTTGGGAAATCTTATCAAGGAGTAAAGGCCAGTCACATAAGGGGCGACCAAAGCCGCCCCGTGGTCAATCGCTGTATTCGTCTAGAATTTTACGGAGCGCCTCGATAACTTCGCGGCGCTCGTGTTTGGGCATTTTTTTCAAGTCGCGTTGGAGCTGTGGCAAGCGTTTATTGCGCCACGCTTCGTAGGGACGAGGCGGCGGCTTCAAATTGTCACCCGCGGGTGACAATCCCGCCATTTGCCGCGCTAGCTCAATCGCGCGTTTAGGAGGCGTGGGGGGCGTCAACGGGCGCAACTGGCGCTCTGTCCAGTTGTAATCATCAGCGAGCAACCATACCTCGTTAGGCAATTGGAGCAAACGGCGATAGCGCAAAATAGCGTTGCGATGCTTAACCCCCATAGCGCTCAATAGCAATTCGCTTTTGCCATATGGCGGGGATTTATCTACGACCTGAGCATAGAAATCTTGCTCTGGGCGGCCGGCGTTGATGATGTCGTGGAAAGGGCTAAAACGCTCGCCTTCACGCATTAACAAATCCATCATCAAAATGGCGAATTGGCGCGCTTTGGCGATGGCGTTCAAGTTGGCGCGCGCGTTATTTTCCGACGCTTGGCGCCAAACGCTGAATTCATCCATCACGCGCGATGGTATCTTTTCCCAACTGCTGGCCGCTTGCTCGGACTCTTGCGCGCGCGTCCAGTGGTAGAGAAGATGATAAGCTAACCAACGACGTTCGCCCGTCTCCAACATCAATTGCCGGCCCGCGCGGAAAACAGTTATTGGGTTTGTCAGCCCATCTTGCTTGATACTAGCGGCAAGGCGCACGACTTCTAAAAAAGCGCTCTCTAGGGGGCCTGTTTCGGGTTCTTCATCAGGCGTAGTATCCTCTACACGAAAATTCAAGTAATCGTTCAAAGGGAATGGCGTACCGCGTTCGGCGCTCACTGCATCAAGCCAATTGGCCAGCGCATCGCCAAGAGTTTCAGGGTGGCCATCCCACACGCGACGGATAGCGGAGGGCAGAGCGCGGCGCGGCTGGGTCGGGTCGGGCATAATATCGAAAATGCGAATGAGCTTAACCTCGACCCTACCCGTATCTACGCGCGCCAAATCGCCAAAAATTTCAGCGTCTATATCTAATAAAGAGGGTTTATCATCATCCTCTTTGTTATCGGCAAAGGGATTGATGCCCGAAAACTTATTCCGCTTGCTCATCAGTTCAGCCCCATTTCTACGCGGTCTACAATCATCCATGCCTCACGGGTTGCGCTACTATCTGGCGCGAAGGCATAGATCATTTGCCCAACTGTTGAAGCCTCTGCCCATACGGTTCTCATGGGTATTTCCGGCCATACGAGGTTGCCAAACTCGGCCCGAAGTTTATTGAGGTTCTCTTGATGAATGACCGTACCAGCGCGATACATCATCGGAACAATCCCTAAAATTTCCAGATTGCTCAGCCCCCATTTGTTGCGCGTCGCTTGTATATCGTTACGGCGCTTAAAACTTTCAATGAGGCCATCGAAGCTCAGCCGCTCGCATTTCGTGGGGTATATGATGGCATCTGTGGCGAGATAGATAGCCCCATGCAACAAAGAAGGTGTCGGTGAGGTATCAAAAACGACCACATCAATCACGCCGTCTAACTCACGAAAACGGTCTTGGACAGCGAAGGCATCGGAGATTTGGATGGGTATACTGCGGGTTTCGACATTAGACGGTACAAGGAACAATTGGCCGCGGATAGGTGTGTCGGGAGGCTGGTAATATTCTGGGTTAACTATCTTCAGCACATCACGGAATGGCGCTCCGCGCACCAGCAAATCATAAAGCCCCGGCTCTTTTTCCGCCCCGACCGAAACCGTCGCGTGACCTTGCGGGTCTGCATCTACCAACATAACTTTGTATCCACGAATGGCTAAACCGCCGGCAACATGAACGGCTAGCGTCGTTTTACCAACACCGCCTTTTTCGTTCAACAATGTGATGACCTTCATTACAGCACAACTCCTCAAAAACATACAAAAAGCCTGCTGATATTGTAGCACCCTCGGCGCATAACAGCAGGCTAAAAATAGCGAAAATCCAGAGGCTAGGCGACCTTTAAGCCCATCGCCATCTTGTAGCCGTCTTGGGGTAATCGTGCTCTAGCCATCCCATCGCCATAGCAGGCTGGAGGACATAAACCAATGACGCGGCATTGGGTTCTAGAGCGTTTATACCGTATTTTTGATTATAAGCTTTGGCAATTGTCCTGAACAAAGGCGAGGTATCATCAGTGATAGAGACAATCCCCTCCAAAATGACGACTTCATCGCCGCTTTCCAGATGAATCACTATATTAGGACGAAGCGCTAAGTTTTTAGCTTTTATTGAGCGGCGGTCGCAACCAAAATAGAGCGCTCCATCAAGCCATACGCCCCAAACCGGGGAAGCATGCGGGCGGCCATCCGCGCGGGTTGTGCATATCCAATAGTTGCGCGCTTTGCTCAAACGTTCTTCAGCCCAGTCCCATTCAAGCAAACCTTCCGCCGCAGTGGAAACGCCATAATGAGCAAGGTTAGGGCGCTCTGTATAGCGTGTTTTCGACATTTGCTAAACCTCTCCGTATCACCATTTTTCAACCACTTCAAGCATATCTCCTCAAATATGACACCCTATGTCTTATTACACAGGTAAAATGACGATTGAATAGTCACTTTTACAGGGGGTAGCATCATGCGCGCCGATAGACTCATTTCAATTTTACTGCTCTTGCAGATGCACGAGCGGTTAACGACGCATCAACTATCTCAGGAACTTGGCGTATCTCGACGAACCATCCAGCGCGACATGGAAGCGCTGAGCACATCCGGGGTGCCGGTCTTCGCCGACCGCGGTAATGGCGGCGGCTGGTCACTGTTGGATGATTACCGTGTTCAGCTGAATGGGCTAAAAGAACCCGAAATTCAAGCGCTATTTTTAAGCCAACCCACTCGCATTATAGAGAGCTTGGGGCTTAAAGAGGCTTTTCAGGCCGCGACAATTAAGTTGTTAACCGCTTTGCCGGAAAGAGCGAGGCGAGATGCTGAACTCACAAGACAGCGCCTTTACATAGATGGCGCGGGATGGTTCAGCAGGGAAGAAGCAGTAACAACACTGCCACACTTGCAAGAAGCCATCTGGGAATCGCGGCGTTGCCAGATGTGGTACCAGCGTTCTGATGACGAACTGATAGAACGGATAGTAGAGCCGCTTGGGCTTGTAGCTAAAGGGACGATTTGGTATCTCGTCGCACAGGCGAACGGGGAAGCGCGGACATATCGCATTTCTCGAATCCAAAAGGTAATCGTCACAGAAGAACGCTTCAGCTATCCCGACAACTTCAACCTAACAGAATATTGGAAATCATCTGTCAAAGCGCTCAAAACCCACTTGCCGCGTTACGTCGTGAATGTACTGATTCGGAATGATGCGATAGAGCTGTTGAGAACAATATCGCGCTACGCACATATAGAAAAAATAGCGGCCAGCCAATTAGAAGAATGGTTAGAAGCAGAAATAGACTTTGAGACCATAGAAGAAGCATTGTCAACGATTTTTCTAATGGGCGAAAAAACACGAGTGATTCAGCCAAAGGAATTACGCGATAGACTCATCGAGCTAGCGAAGATAGCGCTCAATCAGGCTGAAAACGCCACACAGGGCCAAAGAGCGTCTGAAAAACACAAATTCGACCCTCTGAGCCATCACAGCGCTTCAGACGGCAATTAACGGGGTTTTCGGGCGAAATAAAAGACATTTAAGAGGGAGAAAGATTAAAATCAGCATCCCAGAACAAGGAAACTTCAATACAATATTATTACGAAAATCAAATAAATATGCTATAATGTGCGGAACGGGATTCAAAAATAAAGAAGTGTCCGCATCACACCCCGTTAGTCGACACGGACACACTCTCTAGGCTGGGCGCTCTAACGCCCTATGAGGAGTTGCTTATGGTCACAAACCGTTCAGCGAATGTGACTCTACCAAACATTATAACGCATAAAGACCAAATTAGACAAGCCAATTTCCCACAAAGTGAGAGGAAAATTGGAATTTCGCCAGATTTCTGTTCAGACACTCATCTAGAACTGACGGAAACCCAGCGATATGCCCTAGCGCTCTACGACCTGGGATTGAATGTCTTCCCACAGCCACTAGGCAAAAAGGGCGGCTGGCCATGGAAGCAACTGTGCTACACACGCCTAGAAAGAGATCATGCCCACTACGGCATAGAACGTTTATTCTACAATCGGTGCAACATCGCCATTATGTGCGGAAGGACGAGCGGTAATCTATTCATCATAGACTGTGAATCCGCTTTTGCCTTGGACTACCACACCTCCCAAGCGCGTGAACGGGGCATTGCGCTATGGGTAGTGAAGACGGCACGCGGCGGACATATCTACCTAAGGGCTAAAGAAGGAGAAGTGAAAAATATCGAGAGTGGGCAAATTTCAGAAGCGGAAATCAAAGGGCAAAACGGGTATATCCTAACAGCGCCATCCGTACATCCTGACGGAACTATCTACGAATGGCTATACCGAGAGACAGAAAGCATACCAGAGATACACATCAAGCAGATAAACTGGCTACAAGATAAGACCGGCAAAAGCATAAGCCTAGAAGCAACAACCAACAAGGAGAAAATGCATCGCGCGCTAAACAGGCGATACCCAGACCTATCACTATCCACACAAGATTACATCCAGAACGGCCATCTCATAGCCGAAGGGACGCGCAACAATAGGCTATTCAGCGCCGCATGCGACTTCGCCGGCAACCATTACCCCAAAAGTACCACCAAAGACATTCTACGCCCGATAGCGATACGTAGCGGACTCACAGAACAAGAGACAGACGCCACGATAGAAAGCGCCTACAGCAAACAGCGAACACCAGCGCGCCCCAAAAATAAGCTCAACCATCACGAATGGGAATATGCCCTAGCTTACAGCGAAAGCAAAAGTTGGGAGGGGCGAAAAGGAAACAGCAGAAGGGCGCTATTCAACGCATTCATCAAAAGAGCGAAGGAAAGCACAAGAGAAGACAAAACATTCAGAGCGAGCATCCGAGAACTATCAACGCTATCAAGACTAGGCACGGCTACTATCCAAAGACTGCTCAAAAACGATATGAAAGACTTGGTGGAGCAAAAGGGGACAGATGACAAAAGCGGAGCGACACTATGGAGTTTCACTTCTAACGTAATTCAAGAGGGAATTAAATTGAAAATGAACACATTGCCCCCTAGCCCCCCTTGGTTAGATAGTAGTGTGTCCACTTTCAATTTAGGTGATTTTTGCGAGCGGGGTGCTTTGGGTCAGGGTGGTTTTCGCTTGTATTGCGTTATGCTTTCTGTTGACGCCCCTATGATGCCTTCTCAGTTGGCTGTTGCCGCGAAGATGCGCGTGCATCAAGTTAACTATGCTTTGTCCAAGTTGAAGTCTTTTGGTCTGGTCTCTCGCGTGGCTTCTGGTTGGGTTGCGCGCGTCAGGACGTTGAATCAGCTAGAGTTGGATGTTTCTATTCCCTCTGGCACTTATGGCAAAGGGGAGGTGCGCCGTCGTCGTTATGCTCGTGAACGTCGTCTGTTTGTGGGTCGCCTTCTATTGCAGGCACAGCGTCGCTTTTTGGGTTCGTTGTGGAAAGAACCGCTTTCCGATGAGGAGGCTCACGCCGCGTTGGTTGAGCTGGCTATCTCTTTGGGTGGTGTTGTTTTGTCGGATGATTGATTGCTAGGAAAGGCTAGGAAATAATCGGAATATTGTTTGTCATGTCTAACTAATCTTAAGGTTATTTATTCTGCCTCAACGCTACAATGCGTTAAGAAGGTTGCGCTTTATGCGTTTTGTCATTTTGCGCGCTGTTTCGTCCGTTGTTACCTCTTACAGGGGGGCTTATGACTGTTGAGGCGAAAACTTTATTCAAGTCGTCTCGTCTGTTTTCTGTGCGTAATCAGATTGTCGCAGTGCTGGCTTTAATTACGGCTCTGCCGTTGCTCATAACGCTCTTTTTCGGATTGCGCGATTTGAGCGCCCGGCAGGTTGGCATTGTTCGCAATAATATGCTGAGCCTTATTACTTCGGAAGCGTCTACCTTTTCTCAGCAGTTGGTCGCCCAGTATGATTATGTTGAGTTGTTGAGTTTGGTGGATACGTTAGAGCAATTCGCGCTTCGCTCTAATGCTTCTTATGAGCAAGATGGCCGTGATATTAAGACTGTCTTGGATGAACGCGATTTTTTGTGGTCTTCCGCTAGTGATGTTGACCCTATTGTTACTGCCGTTCTCAACAATGTAGCATCATCAGAATTACAGCAGTTTCAGCAGAAACACCCCGGTCACGTCGAGGTATTTTTGACGGATGCCTTTGGCGCTGTTATCGCGGCGACTGGGCGAACGACTGATTACAATCAATCTGATGAAGATTGGTGGCGGGCCGCTTATGATGGCGGTTCGGGCGCGGTTTATATTGATGAGCGCGCTGTGCTTGATGAAAGTACAGGGACGTTATCTTTGCGGATGGCTTTCCCCGTTTTTAGTGGCGATTCTTTAGTAGGCGTTCTACGCACTACGTTTGAGGTGAACGCCTTCGTCCAAGTTTTAGAGTCGTTTCGTTTTGGCGAGTCGAGCTATTCTGTAGCTGTTTATGATACGGGCGAGGTCATCGCGGCGCCTGTTTCTTTCCCCTCGGATTACCGCCTGTCTACACGCTTATTCAATGGTAGCGTTTCTGTCTTCTCTAATAGCGATGATGTTATCACTGATTTGACAGGGCAACCCGCTGTTTATGCGGTCGCTCCTATTCAGACTGGCGGTGAAGTCCCTGCTATCGATGAGCTGGGCTGGTATGTCGCCTTGCTATTGCCACAGTCGGAATTGGTTTTTGCCCGTGATGTGGCTATCAGTGAACTGTTACTACCCACGGTTGTTTTGCTCTTGGTGGCTTTGGTTGTAGGTTATGTCATTGCCGGCACCTTAACACGCCCTTTGCGTAAGCTGGTTTTGGCCGCGCGCCGCATCGGTGGCGAGCGCGATTGGCAAACCCGCATTGACCTGCGGCGCAATGATGAATTTGGCGTTTTGGGAGAGGCGTTCAATACCATGGCCGCCCAGTTACAAGCGGTATTTGATGATTTGGAGCGCCGTATTTCCGCCCGTACTGCCGACCTCGAAACGTCTGCCGAGATTGCTAGCTCTGCTAACCAAATCCGCGAATTAGACGATTTAATGAGCCTCGCCGTTAATCTCATCCGTGACCGTTTCGATTTGTACTATGTACAGATTTATCTGATTGACGCAGAGCAAAAGTGGGCGGTTCTTAAAGATGGCACAGGATATGTAGGACGCCGCCTGTTGGTTCAGGGACACCGCTTGCCTTTAGATGGTCATTCGCTTGTCTCACAAGCTTATCATTCCGGACAGGCTGTCGTTGTTCAAAACGTGGCGGATAACCCTCATTTTCTGCCGAACGATTTATTGCCTTTGACACGCTCCGAGTTGGCGATTCCGTTGCGTTCTAAAGAGGCTGTCATCGGCATTTTGGATATT
Source organism: Anaerolineaceae bacterium (assembly GCA_037441665.1). Classification (GTDB taxonomy): domain Bacteria; phylum Chloroflexota; class Anaerolineae; order Aggregatilineales; family Phototrophicaceae; genus JBBIRQ01. Next base: position 53,287 of record JBBIRQ010000012.1, read on the forward strand.
CAGCATAGCGTTCTAGATGCTTTTGATGTCCCTTCACAGCGATTGTTTCAATCACTCGCTGACCAGTTGGCGATTACTTTTGAGAATGTCAAGTTGTATGAAGATACGCAACGCCGCGCGCTGGAGATGGAAACAGTAGCGGAGGTGAGCGCAGAAGCCGCTAAGAACTTGAACCTAGAAGACTTGCTCCGTGCAGTTTCTAATCTCACCCGTGATAATTTTGACCTTTATCATGCTCATATCTACCTGCTCGACGATGTCGGCGAGAACCTTACGCTTGCTGGTGGCGCGGGCGAGGTCGGGCGTGTGATGATGGAACGCGGTCATAAGATTGCGTTGAATTGGGAACATAGCTTAGTTGCGCGCGCCGCTCGTGAACGGCAACCGGTCATCATTAATGATGTCACTTCGGAACCCGATCATTTACCTAACCCGCTATTGCCAGAGACGAAGTCCGAAATGGCGATTCCGATGCTGGTAGGGGATGAACTCGTCGGTGTTTTGGATGTTCAATCTGCAGAGCGGGGGCGGTTTGATAGTAATGATGTGCGGGTGCAAACCACCTTGGCCGACCAAATCGCTATCGCCGTGCAGAATGCCCGTGCATTCGCTCGTGTAGAAGCGGCGCGCAAAGAGGTAGCCCGTGTCTATGAAATGTCCGCTGATATGATTGGTTCTGCTGACTTCAGCGGCTTTTTCCTCGATTTGAACCCCGCTTGGGAACGCACCCTCGGTTGGACGATAGATGAGTTGAAGGCCAAGCCCTTCATTGAATTTGTGCACCCTGATGACCGTCAGCACACCTTGGATGAGTACACCGCGCAGATGAGCGAGGGGCGTTCCTCCATTCAATTCATGAATCGCTATCTGCACAAAGACGGCACTTATCGTTGGTTGTCTTGGAATGCTACCTCCGTGATGGCTGAGGAGCGCACCTACTTTGTGACCCGCGACGTGACAGAAAGCCGCGCGGCAGAAGAGCAGATTAAGCTTTTCGCCGACGTGGTGCAAGCTTCGCCCACAGGTATTTATGTGTGGCATTTGGAAAATGTAGATGATGTGAATAGCTTCCGTCTTGTGGTGGCCAACGATGCTACGCAATCTGCTACGGGCGTCGCGCCGCAGTCTATTTTAGGTAAGACGATGCCCGAAGCTTTCGGTCCGCTGATGGATACCCCTATTCCGGGCATTTACCAGAATGTGATTAAGACCGGACAACCTGTCGAATTAGGAGAGGTGGTCTACCAAGACGAAAACATCGCGCCGAGCGTGTTTTATGTTCGCGCTTTTCCCTTGCCTAACAACAGCGTCGGCGTCTCGTTTGAAAATATCACCGCTCGTAAGCAACAAGAAGAACTCATCGCTAAGCGCGCCGTCGAGCTAGAGACGGTGGCTATGGCAGGGGCGGCTGTGACATCCTTCCTGCAACTGGATGAATTGTTGCAATCTGTCGTGGAACTGACTAAGGATAGCTTCGGCCTATATCATGCTCACATCTATCTATTGGATGACGAGGGCGAAGAATTGATTTTGAAAGCGGGCGCGGGCGAACCCGGCCGCATCATGGTAGAGCGTGGCCATCATATCTCAATCCATCACGAAACGAGCATTGTCGCTCAAGCGGCGCGTCACACATCTACAGTGGTCGTCAATGATGTCACAGTGAGCGCCACGTTCCTACCGAATCCGCTATTGCCCGACACAAAATCGGAGTTGGCAATTCCGCTCATCATTGGCGCAACTGTTATTGGGGTGCTGGACGTGCAATCGGATATAGTGGGCCGTTTTAGCGAATCTGACGAAAACGTGCTTATGATTCTCGCTAGCCAAATCGCTGTCGCCATCCAAAACGCGCACACTTATGAACAAATGCAACAAACCCGACAATCGCTAGAAGCTAACGAAAAACGCCTCAACTTAGCGCTCACCGGCACGTCAGATGGTCTGTGGGACTGGGATCTCATCACCAACGAGGTCTATTTGTCGCCTCGTTGGAAGCAAATGTTAGGGTATGAAGACCACGAGTTGGAAAACAGCTTCAATACTTGGGAACGGTTGGTCTATCCTGAGGATTTGTTCGACGCGCAAAATGCTATCAGCGCTTATCTTGAAGGGCGTTCTGATGTCTACGAAATTGAAATGCGGATGATGCATAAAGACGGTTCGCTTCGCTGGATTCTCAGCCGTGGCGGCGCTGAACGGGACGCAGATGGCAATATGATTCGCCTAGTCGGTACCCACACCGATATTACCGAACGGATGGAAGAATCGGAACAGCGTCAAATTCTTTATCGCATCGCTAACGCTTTGAACAATGCCCAAAAACCTGAACAAGTCTTGCGGGCTATCAACAGCTTTGCTTTAGATTATGAGGTGGCTTCTGCTAGCTTGTTCTATGTCGAAAACGATGAGAGCGGCCAACCAGAATGGATTGAAGCGAAAGCGGTATGGTCAAAACCCGATTATTCGCCCCTGTCTATTGGGACGCGCTTCTACCTGCCGGATTTGCCATTCTCCAAAGTTTGGCTGGATAACCCAGAAGAACCTATATTCATCGAGGATGTCAATACGCATCCCAACGTGGATGAAATGACACGTAACCTATATATACAAGGTGGCATCCGTAGTAGCGTTATCATCCCGCTATATAGCCAAAATCGTTATACCGGTTTGGTGGTTTTCAGCTGGCGCGAACCGCGCAAATTCACCCAATTTGAGCGCAATATTTATACGAGCTTGCGTCAACAAGCGACGACAACCGTTGACATCATCCGCGCGAATGTTGCGCTTTTGGAAAATGAGGAGCGCTTGTCGTCCATCCTCAATAACGCCTCTGCCATCATTCATGTAAAAGGGCGTGATGGCAAGTACTTGCTCATCAATCGCGCTTACGAGACCATTTTCAAGCTTAATAATGCGGAAATTCGCGGCAAAACGGATTTTGACATCTTCCCGAAGGAGGTTGCCGAAACCTTATGGCAAGTGGATAGGGAGATTATAAATAGCGGCATCGTGCGCGAATTGATAGAAACGCTACCACACCCTGATGGTTCATCGCATACCTATATCTCCGTCAAATTCCCGCTTCGCGATGCTAACGGAGAAATCTACGCTGTTGGCGCTATGTCCACCGACATCACCGATAGGGTGAAAGCGCAAGCAGAAATTCAGCGTCGCGCTACCGAGATGGAAACAGTAGCCGAAGTGAGCTTGAATTTGACCATGAACCGCAATCTAGAGGAGTTATTGTGGTCTGTGGTTGATATGACCAAAGAGAACTTCCATCGTTACCACGCTCATATCTATCTGTTCGACGTCGCTTCTGAGGATCTTATTCTAACGGCGGGCGCTGGAGAGGTCGGACGGAAAATGGTGGAAGCAGGGCATCGTATCCCCTTAGATCGCGAGACGAGCCTTGTCGCGCGCGCGGCCCGCACATGTAAGCCGGTTATCGTGGATGATGTTACAACTGATGCGGGATTTTTGCCCAACCCGCTATTGCCAAACACATTATCTGAGTTGGCTGTACCCATCATCTATAACGATGAACTCATCGGTGTGCTAGACATTCAAGATGATAAGCGGGGCGCTTTCTCCGAAATTGAAGCGCAAGTGAAACTGACGCTCGCCAACCAAATTGCTGTTGCCATCAACAATGCGCGCGCCTTTGAGCGCGAACGTGAAACGGTTGAGCGTCTGCGGGAAGTAGACCGCCTCAAACAACAGTTCCTCGCGAATATGAGCCATGAGCTTCGTACCCCGTTGAATTCCATCATTGGTTATGCAGAAGTTCTGCTCGATGGTGTAGATGGTGAACTGAGCGATGAAGCTATTGAAGATGTTGAGGCCATCCATGGTAGCGGAAAACATTTGTTGACGCTCATCAATGAAATTCTCGACCTCGCCAAGATTGATGCGGGTCAAATGCGCCTCGACATCAAAGAGGTGAAAATAGAGGACATCATCGAAGAACTGGTCCGCAGTAGCCAAATCCTCGTTAAGGATAAACCAGTCACGCTTCAACTCATCAAGGAGAGCGACGAAATCCCCACCGTGCGCGCTGATGCTGTCCGTTTGCGCCAAATTTTGTTGAATTTGATGAGCAATGCCATCAAATTTACAGAGGAAGGGTCGGTCACAGTTCGTTATGGCGTATCCGCAGAAGATGCCCATAAGCTATTTGTCGCGGTGGAAGATACGGGCATTGGTATGGGGCATAGCGATTTGAACGTCATCTTTGACCGCTTCCGCCAAGCGGACGGCTCTTCTACGCGCCGCGCGGGCGGCACAGGCTTAGGGTTGGCTATTACCCGCGAATTGGTTCAGATGCATGGCGGCGACATTTTCGTAGAAAGCGAACCGGGCGTAGGCTCTAAATTCTGGTTCACGTTGCCTATACCTGTGACAGAAAAGGCTTAAACAAGGATGGCCGTTCTTCAATCGCCCTACCTGAGCCGCATACGTTGTTTGGAATGCGGCCACAAACTACCTGCGGATATTATGGCCGCGCATTGTCCCCAATGTGGCTCTGCTTGGCTAGATGCCCAATATGATTACGATAAGGTGGCGGGTCTTTGGCCCGCCGCCATCGCTAAACGGGAACGTTCCTTGTGGCGTTATGCGGAGTTATTGCCGCTCCAGCCCACATTCCCAGAGATACCCATGGGCGAAGGTTTTACGCCCCTAACGCGCTTGTATCAATACGAGCGCTTATATCATCACACGGGCATTTACATTAAAGATGAGCGCCACGAACCGACCAGCTCCTTCAAAGACCGCCAAGCGGTTCTATCCGTTATGGCGATGATGCAAGCGGGTATTAAAGAGTGTGTCTTGGCCTCCACAGGTAACGCGGCCGTAGCCTATGCCGCGTATTGCGCCCGTGCTGGCATTAAGCTATGGCTCTTTCTCACTAGCCTTGTCCCAGCGGAAAAAATGCGAGAAGCGGCTTTATATGGCGCGGAAGTGGTCAAAGTGACAGGCACTTATGACGAGACAAAAAAGGTGGCGGCAGAATTCGCCCAGCGTATGGGCCTTTACCTCGACCGCGGCGCTAAGGCCATCCCCGGCAAAGAGAGCATGAAAACCATCGCTTATGAAATTGCTGAGCAACTGGGCTTAATACAGCATCCCCAAGATATAGATAAATGGGTTGCGCCCGATTGGTATATTCAAGCCGTGAGCGGTGGCATCGGTCCGTTGGGGGTGGCCAAAGGTTTTATCGAATTACACCGTATGGGCTTGATAGATAAAGTGCCTAAATTGGGCATTATACAAGCCGCTGGTTGCGCGCCTATGGTCAGCGCTTTTCATGCTGGGGACGAAAAAGCAGAACCTGTTGTGCCTAAAACACTCATCACAGTGCTGGCGACTGGCGACCCCGGATATAGCTATATCGCTTTACGGCAACATCTCTTGCAGTATGGGGGGGGCATGTTGGCCATCGAAGATGGCGACACTTTTAGGGCGATGCGCCACTTGGCGAGCAAAGCCGGCATCTCTGTAGAGCCGGCGACGGCCGTCGCTTTCGCCGGGCTAGAGAAAATGTTAGCCGACAAAATGATAAAAGAGGGCGAAATCGTCGTCATCAATTGTTCGGGCCACACGTTCCCAGCAGAAAGCCATGTCCTCGGCGATCAATATATCTTGAATTTGCAGGTGGAAAGCGGCCAAGCGCGACACCTAGCGCTTCAATCGGATGGCATCGGGGCCGCCCTGCAAAATCTACACGAACAAGTGACTACTATTGTCGTTGTAGACGACAACCCAAATGACCGTCGCCTCATCCGTCGCTTGCTACAAAGTTATAAGCGGTATCGTGTTTATGAAGCGCGCAATGGCGAAGAAGGGTTGCAAGTCATCCGCGAGCGCCAACCGGATTTGGTCGTCACCGACTTAACCATGCCGGAGATAGACGGCTTTACACTCATCGAGCGTATGAAAGCGAACCCACAAACAGCCCATATCCCCGTCATCGTCGTATCCGCTAAAGCTTTGACCGAGCAAGACCGCCATCATCTGTCTGAATATGCCGCATCCGTTTGGCAGAAGGGCGGTTTTGAAACGCATAAATTGGTCGAATATGTAGTCAACACCCTAGGTCACACCCCTATAGGCATCATTCAACCTGAACGTTCAGAAGCTACTAAACGCATTTCCACGACATCAACCGTGGAAACAGAGGCCGCCTATCCCTATACGGTCGTTGTGATTGATGATAACCCTCAAGACTTGCGCTTGGCGCAACGGATGCTGAAGAGCGCCGGGCGCTATAACATCATCACTGCCGACACAGCAAGGGACGGGTTAAAGGCTATCTATAATTATCATCCCGATATGATTATTCTGGACATCATTCTGCCGGATATGGATGGCTACGAAATCATAGACCGCCTGCAAAAAGACCCCAATTTATGCGATATTCCCGTCATCGTCTATTCGGCTAAAGAGCTTGACGAAATGCAACGCGACCACTTGAAACATGCTATACGCTCCGTAGTGAGCAAAGCCTCGCTCGACCGTAAACGATTTTTGGAAATGGTGGAAGAAGAACTAGTCGTAAGTTGAAGGAGTTTGTGATGGCCAATATCATCATTATTGAAGATAATGAACAAAGCGCCCGCATGGTTGTGAAATTATTGCGCCACGTCGGGCATGAAGTGTGGGTGGCCAACAGCGGCGAGGAGGGCTTATCACTGGTCTTTGAAAGCGCGCCCGACCTCATTTTGATAGACCTTGGGTTGCCCGATTTGGATGGCCAAACCGTTGTCGCTTTATTGCGCCAGCAAGAGCATTTGGCCCATGTGCCTTTGATTGCTTTTACCGCTTGGCCGCCAGACCAAGCTTATGCCATGGCCAGAGCTTATGGTTGTGATGGTGTGATTATAAAACCCATAGATACGCGCACTTTCGCCAATCAAGTTGGCGAGTATCTACACAGCGTCCATTAAATAGTGGGGGTAAACGTTGACTCACGAACAACAACCTTCGGCGGCATCGCCCATGCCCATGCACGGCCGTTACGCCGTGGCGGCGTCTCGGTACACTTACGAGGAGCTAGCGGATATTTATAATCAAGCGCGGGTTGATTATATTGTTCCTATGCCTATGAACGCTAAACGTATGCGAGATTATATTATCAGCTACGATATTGACTTAGACGCCTCTGTCGTCGCGCTCAACGAGGCTGAAGAACCGATGGGCGTAGGTATGTTAGGGGTGAGGGGAGAACGCGCGTGGATAACTCGCCTTGGCGTTATCCCCGAACGGCGCGGTTATAAAATAGGGCAATTCTTGATGGAATCCCTGCTTCAGCAAGCTCAAAAACGCGCTTGCTGTTTGGTGCAACTAGAAGTTATCCGCGGTAACGAGCCAGCTTATCGTCTTTTTCAAAAGCTGGGTTTTGTCGTCACGCGCGACTTGCTCATCATACGCAGACCTCCCGGCCCGCTCGATGCATCCTTGAAGCCCGATTCCAACTATGATGCCAAACCCATGCCGCCCGAAGATGTAGGCGCTTATCTGGCGCGGCGTGCCGATTATCCGTCTTGGTTAGAGGAGACGCCATCCTTGCTCAACGCGGGAAATTTGGCTGGGGTACTGGTCAGGCATCCTACATTAGGGACAGGGTGGATCATTTATCAGCATTCACCCTTCCAATTGACGCATGTCATCCTTCAGGCGCGAGATTCTGTTGAGTTAGCCGATGCGCTCATCTACTACATGCACGCGCTAAATCCGCTCCAAGATACCAAAATAGAGAATTTGCCGTCCGATAGCTTCTTGTGGCCTCGCTTCCAACGCTTTGGCTATGTCGAGGCCTTCAGTCGTATTGAGATGATTTTGCAGTGGTAGCGCCTAACTGCTAGTGACCAAAAGCTGATAACCTGTTTCTCCCCATACTCGCTCGGCGATGGCCGCTATTTGCGCTTCGTCTACTTTTTCAGCTATCTTCAGCGTGATTTCAGCCTGTTCTACCCTTATCCCCGGCCCTTTTACAATCGTCCATCCTGCTTCGCGCGCGAGTTTGGTGGTGATTGCCAAAATTTGTTGCTGGTTGGGGTGGGGGTGAATTTCGATGTTATACCCCGTCTCTTGGCTAAGGGCTTGAATTTCAGAAAGATGCCGTTCGCCAACTTGGGGCGATATGAAAGATAAGACAATACGCCCTGATTTCAGGCTGGTTTTATACAGGCCGTGCGCCTCTAGGCGATTGCGGATGAGGGCATAAGCGGCGTTGATTTCCATTTGCGTTTCGGTTGTAGGGGTAATTTCACCGCCAGCAGGCGCCCCTTGTCGGTTGATGATAAGTCTAAACCCTGTCCGTTCTAAGTAAGCATGGCTAGCCGCTTCCGCCGCTTCTGGCGTAATCTCTGAAGTCGTGATGGCTACTGCGTGGTCTCCTGCAAAAAAAGAAGGTCCTTTTAAAATGCGAACATCATCGGGTAGAACAGCGTCAATCTCGCTAAAGAGCGCTTGCTGGTTCACCGTTGGTTTCACGAGGGTTTCCCAACCGCTCCTTTCGGCGATGTCCTCTAAAAGATGCCCGTATCGGCGCGGGATGATGTCGGGGAAATCGAATGATAGCACTAAGCGTCTTCGCGACGGCTCTAGCCCGACTTTGCGTAATCGGGCCTCTGGCGGGAAGGCGGCCAAGGCAATCTCTCTCACGCTATTTTGGTCGAGCACAGCGCTGATAACGGCGCGCCGTGGTAATAGACCATCTTCTTCTAGGGTAGCTCCATCTGTAGCTAGGGCGAGGACAATAGCCGCCAAGGCCAATTGTAGGCTGATGCCATCGGGCAATTTAGGGGGGAGACATTCTTCAGGACGGATAGGCTGTCCTTGTGCCGCCAGCTTTTGGCGCGTTTCGTAAGGCAAAAGAGTATCTTTTAGGGCGATAGCCTCTTTGGTCAGGGCGCTCAATTGGGCGCGGGTGCTCCCTTCGCCATAGCCTTGCCACGCACCTAAAGGCCACAGGAGCGCATTTCCCGCGTATTGCGTCCCTTTCGTCCCGGCGACATCTGCCTTAAAGCTATCTTCGCCGCCTTCTCGCACAACTCCCAAGCGCGGTTGCCCGTTGCTATTCCGTAGAGCGACCAACTGCCCAACTAGATTAGGGTAACGGAGCATGATTTGGCGGCTTTGTAGCGCTTGAGATACTTGTTCAGGGGTACGTACGCGGAAATTTTGTTTAGCGCGCCAATCCGCCGCAAAATAGATAGTATCGTTGGCTAAGGCGCGGGCCATTTCCTCTTGGCGCTCGGCCGTGCCCCACCACATGAGCGCTAATTCTCGCGCGCTATAAAAATCACCTGCTCGGTCTGCTAAACTTTCCCATAAGCGGGCGATGTTGACGGGGCCTGTTTCGTGCCCGCTGGTTATTTTGGCGATGGCCCATGGCCGCTTTTTGCCCTCGATGATTCGGGTTTGGCCAATTTTAGGCGTGATGACCATGCGTTCGCGTTGACGTAGTTTGGTCGCTAGGCTGTGTCGGGCGGCTGGGTCGCCATGCACTAGCAGGACTTCATCCGGATTTAGCGCGTCTACAATACTCATCAATTCGGCTTCGTCAGCGTGGGCGGAAAGTGAATAAGTATCAAGCTGGCAACGTACTTTTACCGTGGCGTCGCCAATTCGCAACAGCGGCGTTTCTCCTGTTTGCCGCTGGCTCATCAGGCGTTGTAAAAATTTGCCCGGCGCCTCTTCGTCTTGATAACCAGTTAAAAGAATAGCGTTGCGCTCATCGTCGGCGAGGGCCAGGGCGTACGCCGCAGAAGCGCCGCCTGTCAACATGCCACTGCTAGCAATGATGACCAAGGGTTCGCTGGAATGCATGATGTCATGCCGATGCGCCAAATTTTTGACGCTGGCGATGCGTTCGCGGAAGAATAGGGGCTTATCGCCGGCCATTTTAGTGGTGATAGTTGGCAATAAATCGGCCCAGCCACTGTAGGCGGCGCAGACCGCGCGAACCATACCATCTACATATACGGGCACATTCAATTCATCTCGGTAAGCGAGGATGATTTGGATGATTTCTTGCGCGCGCCCCAAAGCAAAAGCGGGTATAAGTACCTTGCCGCCGCGCTCTGTCACTTCTTTTAGCTTTTCGATGAGCCGCCGTTCTTCTGCGATGCGGTTGGCGTGCAGGCGGCCGCCGTAGGTGCTTTCCAGCACGAGGGCATCCGCTTGGATGTGGGGGATTTGCGCTTTGACTACGGCGCGTTGCTCGGTCAGCGATAAATCGCCCGATAAGATGAGTGTGCCGTCGGCGCTCTCTAAGATGAGCATTGCCGCGCCGACAATATGCCCGCTGACCTGATAAGTCGCTTGGAGGTGGTCGCCTAATTTGATGCTTTGTCCAAACGAGACTATTTGAAAGGCGTCCATCAGTCGTTGTACGGAAATTTCGTCAAAAAGCGGTAGCTCGCCTTCCTCCTCCTGCTTGCTACGCATAATGCGTTGGGCGTCGCTTTGCAACACGCGCACGAGGTCTACCGTTGGTTGTGTGGCGAAAACAGGCACATGTGGGTATTGCTCCAAGATGAGCGGTAGCGCGCCTGTGTGGTCGGTATGCGCGTGCGTCACAAGGATGATGTCCGGCCCGCCGATAGCGCTAATGGGTTGTAAATCGGGCAGTTGGCTATTTTGGATACCCTTACTTGTCCGTGGAGAGATGCGGATGCCTGCATCTACCAGTATCGTCTTGCCGCCGATTTCGACCAGAGTACTACTCGCGCCGACTTCATCCGCTCCGCCGAGGAACGTTAATTTCATCATAAAAACTTTCTTGGTGCTGTTTCTTTAACAGAGAGTTTACCTGTTACATCAGCGATAGCAAGGGGGCTATTTTACGCCCCCCGCTTCTGTAATCCGTCGCTCATTCAAGTAAACCCACTAGGTTGCGCTACCGTAATCCGACGGATAGCGGATTATCTAGCCTGTTGGGGAAGTCAAGTCGTGCAATGCCGAGGCATATTTAGAGAATGACCGCGTGGATATGCCTTTGTCTCGCTCTACTAGCCTAAAATGGCCACGAGTTCCCACCCGTAAAAGCGTTATTCTATTGCCCTTGACCGAGCGAATAGCCGGGTTCGCCATCGAAACAATAGAGATTTTCCGTTTTGATGAAGTCGAGTCCAGCGTTAGCGATTTTGCCTAACAGCGCCAATATATGGTCATGGTTGATAGAGACATCATCCCGCGCTTGGAAACGGCAACGCCAATGGTCGGTACAAAAGGTTTCTTCCATGCCATCTGGCCAAACTTTTTGGCCCCGATTGGTGATCATAATCAGTTGGAGAGGGAGTTCTACCGATAGGGACTTTAGGTGTTCGGCGAGTTGGTTGGCGTTGCGCCCTTCTTCTGACCAGTGTAGGAAGACATCGACCCCATCGAGCGTTTTTGATGCCTTACGCCCGTTAGAGAATGTCGTGTGAATCGTCGTATCGCGCGCTTCGCCATAATGGATGACGCGCAATATCTCTGGCTTTTGGCCCAAATGCGCGATGACAGCATCGGCGAAACCTTCTGTGCTCACTTGGTGGCGGGTAACATCTGGATGGGCAATATCGGCGGTATGAAAACCCAGTTCAATGGTGCGTTTCCACGCATTGTGGATGAGCGCCGCAACTTCTGGTTGCCCGATGTGAACGAGCATCATAACTCCTGCTAGCAAAAGCCCTGATGGGTTGGCGATATTTTTCCCAGCAATATCAGGAGCAGAACCATGAATGGCCTCGAACATGGCGTGATGGTCGCCGATATTGGCAGAAGGCGCTAGCCCGACCGAACCCGTTAATTCTGCCGCGATGTCTGATAAGATGTCGCCATACAAGTTGGGAGTCACGATGACATCAAATAATTCTGGACGTTCCGCTAATTTCGCCGCGCCGATGTCAATAATCATGTGTTGCGTTTGAATATGGGGGTAATCTTTGGCGATAGCGTCAAATTGTTTGTGGAAAGTGCCATCGGTCATCTTCATGATGTTGTCTTTAGTCATGCAGGTGACCTTTTTGCGGCGGTTGCGCGTGGCATATTCAAAAGCAAAACGGATGATGCGTTCTGTGCCGGGTACGCTGATGAGTTTAAGGCATTGATAGACCTCATGCGTTTGACGATGCTCGATGCCTGCGTATAAATCCTCCTCGTTTTCGCGGATGATGGTCACTTTCATCAATGGGTGCCGCGTTGGTATGGCAGGGAAGTAAGCGGTGCAGGGGCGTACATTCGCGTATAGGCCCAACGTTTTACGGATAGTGACATTCAGACTTTTGTAGCCACTACCTTGCGGGGTAGTGATAGGCCCTTTGTACAAGATTCGGGTTCGGCGGATAGATTCCCAAGCCTCCGGACCGATACCCGATGTATTCCCATTCAAATAGAGGCGCTCGCCAACTTCGACCGTTTCGACTTCTAAGGGGGCGCCGGCCGCTTCCATAATCCGCAAACAGGCCGCCATAATCTCTGGGCCGATGCCGTCACCATAAGCAACGGTGATAGGAATTTTATTCATAGCTTGCTCTCGCTTTCTTGTGGCTACCTTGATTTCCCTCGCGTGATTGGATTTTAGCGGTTTGGCTTGGATAATGTTATGGACTCTTAGCGATTTATCATCTTCATATCGCTGAAAAGGCTAAGACCCCTTACTTATCCTTAATGGTAAGCGGGTAGCCATTCCCCATGCGCCACGATGAGTTCATCTACAAGGCTCCAAATCTGGTCAAGCGATAGCTCTGCGGCGGTATGGGGGTCGAGCATGGCGGCGTGATAAATGTGCTCGCGCTTGCAGGTGAGCGCCGCCTCTACAGTGAGCGCTTGAACATTGATATTGGTTTGCATGAGCGCGGCCAGATGGGGAGGTATAGCCCCTATTTTGACGGGTTGCACGCCGTTTTTATCTACTAGGCAGGGCACTTCTACACAACAACCTTGGGGCAAGTTATCAATGATGCCATGATTGGGTACATTGCCGTATATCGTCCGCGATACTCCCGTTTCCATACTGTGGATGATGAGCGAACCATACTCCACACTGCGTTCTACAGTGATGGCGTTTTTTTCGTCTTCTAGATAATTGCGTAGCGCTTCCCATTCTTTGATTTGTTCTTCGCATCGCCGTAGATATTCGTCTAGCGGGATGTTGAACTGTTCGATGAGGTCGGGGCGGTCGCGTTTGATGAACCAAGGCACATATTCGCTGAAGTGTTCGCTGGATTCTGTGACAAAGTATCCCAATCGTGTGAGCATTTCATAACGTACGCGATTCCAATCGGGCACGCGGCCCTCCTCAACGACTTTACGGATACGCGGATAGAGGTCTTGGCCGTTATGTTCAAACTTGAGATAAAAAGCCATATGGTTGATGCCGGCTACAACGTAATTGATTTCTTCTAACGGGATGCCAATATCGCGTGCTAGGTCGCCCGCTGTGCCGGGGACGCTGTGGCACAGTCCCACTGTTTTAATGGATGTCGCGCGGCTGAGCGCCCATTGGTTGATGGCCATCGGGTTGACATAATTGATGAAAAGCGCGTTGGGGCATAATTCCTCCATATCGCGGCAGATGTCCACCAGAACCGGGATCGTGCGTAAGCCGCGCATGATGCCGCCAACGCCGAGTGTGTCGGCGATGGTCTGCCGAAGCCCGTATTTTTTAGGTATTTCAAAGTCAATGATGGTGGAAGGTCTATAGCCGCCTACTTGAATCATACAGATGACATAATCAGCGTCTTTCAAGGCTTGGCGTCGGTCTGTAGTGACTTCTATGGTAGGGCGTGCGTTCACGGCTTTGGCCACTTTATGCGCGACGATGGCCGAGGTCCGCAGACGTTCGGCATCAATATCCATGAGGCTTAGGGTGCAATCCGCCAATTCCGGAAAACTTAAAATATCGCCCATGAGATTTTTGGCGAAGACCGTACTTCCTGCGCCGATGAATGTAATTTTAGGCATCTTTTCTTCATCCTTTTCTGATGCGGATTAGACTTCCACTAACGTGGCGAGTCCGGTTTGATGATAGGGATATGGATTTCTGCTGGGGGTAGTCGGTGGGTATGGGCGCGCACGCGCACCATGCCCGTTTCTTGTTGCGCTTTGATGTAGAGCGCCGCTTGCCCGCCGATGAGCGGAAAGGGATTTTCGCCAATCAGTTCAGCGGGGCCATCCAGTTCAAAAAAGATGGCTTTACTGGCGTAATAGAGCGGGTTGCCATAACGGTCCGCCACTTTGAAGATGAGGCGCGTCATATCCATGCCATCAGCGTATAGCTCTGGGGCATCGGTTTTAAGGATGAGCGCGCGGGGTTGCGGGTCGGCGGCGCGCCGTCTTTCTGCTACGGCTTGTCCGCCGATATAGCCGATTAAGCGTAAATCGCCGTAAGGATGTGCTAAGCGTACTGGTAAATGGGTTAAATAGATGGGGGGATGCGGTAGACCCGGAAATTCATCACGATTGGGCCGATAGCGGCCTATCTGCATTTCCCCGATATAGACTTCGACTTCGTCGCAATTGGTGAAGACGATAACCGGCTCAATCATCCCTTCGTCCACATCGCCTAGCGACCATGTGGTCGCTTCTTCTAGGATGATGCGCTTTTGTGGGGATTGTTGGCTGGCGTAAAAATGGGCGGCCCATTTGGGCAGACGGAAAATGTCCATCACGCCGTGGTAGCAAATGCGGTCGCCAGCGCCGAATTCTTTATGCGTGTTATAGTCGAAGGCGCACCAACCAATGGCGCCAGATACCCCCCCCATGGTCATTTGGCGCGCGTGGATGCGGGCATGCCTTAGCGCATGTTCGACGCGCCGCGCTTCGTGGTCGTAACTTTTGGTGGGGAACATATGCCCATTAAATTCAGTCACTAGCCAAGGCGATTGCGTCGGTTCAGTGATACTGTTCGAGAAGTCGTTCATGGTGTAAACGTCTTCGAGGAATTCACTATACGCCCAAAAACGCACGCCGCCGGTTTGCCTCGTAGGGTCTAGTTCCCGCGCGAGGCGGTTAGTCTGGGTGTAAAAGTCGGTGTCGTCAAAAGATTCGTTGATACGAACACCCCATAAGATGATAGAGGGATGATTCCAGTCTCGCTCTATCATGGCGCGCACGTCGCGCAAGCTTAGCGCTTTCCAGTCGGCATTCCCGATATGTTGCCAGCCGGGGATTTCCTCAAAGACCAGCAGACCGATTTCATCGCAACGGTCTAAAAAATGCGGCGATTGCGGATAATGTGATGTGCGGACGATATTACACCCTAGTTCATACTTTAGAATGTCGGCATCTTGTCTTTGCAAGCGTGAAGGCGCGGCCGCGCCGATATAGGGGTAAGTTTGGTGGCGATTTAAGCCGAACAGTTGCAAGCGCTCGCCATTGAGGTAAAAGCCATCCGCGCGAAATTGCGCCTCTCGAAAACCATAGCGGAGCGAGACGCTATCATATTGGCGCTCATCCGCGCTATTGAAACCGATTTGGGCGTATAGGCCAACTGTGAACATATATAACTTAGGGTTATCTAAGGTCCAGAGTTGGGGATGACCCGCGGGCATTCCCGAAAGGTCGCTATGTAAGCGGAGCGTTGTTTGACCTTGTGGGGGAATTTCGCCAGTGGTGGTTTCTGTCTTCCAAAATTCAAGCCCTCCAGCCGCCACCACCGCCTGAACGTCATCTGTTTGATTGCGAACGTAGACATCTATAGTCACTTTGGGCCGGCCGGTCAACAAATCATAGGCGCGGACACAAACATTGGTGATATGCACGGGCGCGACGTAGTGCAGGTGAACATCACGATAGATACCGCCGAAGGTCAGATAATCCACTGTGTGCCCAAATGGGGGGATGTCCTTACGCTCAGTAGAATCAAGGCGTACTTGGAGCACGTTTTCCCCGTCTTCGTCGAGAAAATCGGTGATGTCGTAGGAGAAAGGCGTATAACCGCCGCGATGTTCGGGGAAGGTATGCCCGTTAATCGTTACGGTGGTTGCTATCATAGCCCCGTCGAAATCGAGGTAGATACGCCGTCCGTTGCGCGCTTGTGGTAGGCGGAAGCGCTTGCGATAAGTAGAAATGAACTGATACTCGTCATCATCGAAGTTATGATGAGGCAATAATTGGTTGGTGTGCGGTAAAGTGATAGGTATAAAGGCGCTGTCGGGCGCCTCTATATCTACTTCTTCCGGGATGAAAAGCCAATCATGGTTGAATAACAGCGTTGTTCTCAAGGGTGTCAACCTCAGCATGTATTTAAGGGTAAATAATCCTGTTTATGATACTGTTTTTTTTGCTCGTTTCACCCCGAAAGTTTTACCCTTTCACCGCGGCGCTAGAGACGCTTTCGATGAAGTAGCGCTGAGCGAAAATGAACACCAACACCGGCGGCAAAATGGCGATGGCCGCGCCTGTCAGGACGAAGTTGGGTTGGTCGGCGTAACTATTGCTCAGTCGGATGAGCGATAACGTCAAGACGTGATTATTGGTGTTGCCTTCGCCGATGATGAGTAAGGGCCACAAAAAGCTATTCCACGCATATAAAAAGGAGAAGATAGCTAATGTGGCGATGGCCGGTGTGCTGAGCGGCACAAAAATAGTCCACAAGATGCGGAAGCGGCTAGCGCCATCTAATAGCGCCGCTTCTTCTATCTCCTTAGGAATGGAGATAAAAAATTGACGGATGAGGAAAGTGCCATAAGCTGTGAAAATCCACGGTACGATGAGCGACACAATTTGATTTTGCCAGCCGAGCGCCACCATCAAGCGATACATGGGAATGATGAGCACCACAAAAGGAATCATGATGCTTCCCAAATAGAGGAGGAAAAGGGTATTGCGCCCTTTGAACTCGATGCGCGAGAAAGCGTAGCCACCAAATAATGATGTCACCAGCTGGCCGGCTACGACCAAGACGGTGACCAAAGTAGTGTTCACCAAGGCGCGATTGAGGTTGAGGTTAATTTCTGGGTTTAGGCCGAGCACATCGCGGTAATTGCTGATGCGAAATTCGACCACTTCTTGTAATTCGGCCGTGCGAGCAATGGCGTATTCGACGATTGTCGGGTCTTCGGGGTCTACGAATTCATCTAAATTGCTCTGCCGCGCCAATAAGAGTTTTTGGGTTTCGCCATCCACCGTCACTTCATAAATGTTGAAGTCAACGGTTGTGCCATCCGCTTTTTGCTTGGTGATGACTTCGTCTGTTTGGGTCGCTTCTTCTAATGGATGACGTAGGGCGATTTGGCTATCGCGCGGCTGGTCGGGGTTAATCCATTCGGGCGTTGTGAAGAACCCAAATAGTTTCTTCTGACCCGTTGGGACTAGTTCCCTCTCTTGCCCATCTATCACGAAACGATACACAGGCACTTCTTTACCCTCATATTCTGTAGTCACAGAGGAATAGGGCAAAATACGGGGCGGCACATGAAAGACATCGCTCGATTGTTTGAACGAGGTAGACATCATATATAAGAAGGGAAAAATCATCACCATCGCGAATAACGTCAAGATGGTGTAAATAGCGATGCGTTGGATAAGCGCCGAGCGCCACAGTCCAATGATGATAAGGGTGATGATGGCTAGCGCAATCAGGTTGTTGATGATAGGTGACATGTCATCCTCCCCTATTCATAAGCGGTAGCGCGTTGGACGCGGAACTGAATAACCGTAATGCTGAAGATGATGATGAATAAAATCCACGCGATGGCTGATGCGTAGCCGAAGTTGGATTGGAAGAAGCCCTGCCTGTAAAGATGGTAGACGGCCGTTGTGGCATTTTCGGGGATGGGCTGGGCCGGGAATAGGGTATAAGGCTCGTTAAAGACCTGTAGACCTGTCACCATCGTAGTGATGACGACAAAAAAGGTCGTGGGGGCGAGCATCGGCAAAGTGACGTTGCGGAATTGTTGCCAGCGATTCGCCCCATCAATCATCGCCGCTTCGTATAAGGTGGCTGGGATGCCTTGCAAGCCCGCGAGGAATAACACCGTGTTATAGCCCACAACTTGCCATGCGGATAACAGAACTATCGAAAATAAGACAGTGCCCGGCCCCGTCAACCATTGAATGGCCGGGTCTTGTATGCCCCAGCCGAAGGTTTGGTTCAACCAGTTGACCACTTGCGTGATAGTGTAGTTATAAAAGCCAATTGTAGGGTCGTATAGCCAGCGCCAAATGAGCGCTGTGCCTACCACCGCCGCCACCGATGGTAAAAAGTAAACCGCGCGGTATATCTTCATACCGGGAAGTTTCGAGTTCAGGACGAGCGCTAAAGCTAAGGCGGGAATCGTAGACATGGGGATGAGCAAAGCGCAGAACAAGAAGGTATTCCGCAAGCTCAGCCAGAAAAGACGGTCTTTTGCCCCGATGACAAGCCGTTGTCCCCCGATGTCGAGCGCGCCTAACGGTGTGTAACCAAAGCTCATGGTGTTTTGCAACGGCGCGTTCAAATTATCTGTCCACTGAAATTCAATAGATAAAGCGTCTATATAATTGGTTAATCCGTTAAAGTTGGGTGTACTCCCCAAACGCGCGTCGGTCACGCTGATGTAAAAGGAGAGTAGCAGTGGACCCGCAAAAAAAATCATAAAGCCGAAGATGTTTGGCGAAAGCATCAGCCATCCTTGCCAAGCGACCCGATGTTCGGGTAACTCCCCGAAGTAGTCGCCCATATGCAAGAGTCCCCAGCCTAACCACGCGCTGATGATGAGCGCGAAGGAGGCCAGCCATGTATTGAATTGACCATAACTTTCTAAGATGGTGCGGATAGAGTCGAGCAGGGTAGGGATGCCCAAAGTCATGATGAGCGCGATGAGGGCGATGATAATAGCGCTATTTCTCAAAAATAAATTGGGGTTTTCTCCTCTGTTGCTCAGCCAAAACAAAATATAAGCCAGAGGGAACCCCAACGTGAATAAGCCATTTTGGATGACGCTATCTACAAAGGCTTCAAAACCGAAGAAAACGCGCCAGATAATCAAGAGGGCGACAGCTGAAAAGACAGTAGCGGCATATTGGATGATGAGCGTGATATAGCGCCCGTCGGCTTTTTTTTGATAGAGACGCCAACTGCCATAAGCCGCTAGCACTGCAGGCACAAGGGCTACACCACCGACGAAATACTGCACCGGCCGCCCTAAATTGCCAAAATCGCTGAGTTGAAAGATGTTAATGGCCAAAAGGATAGATGCGACGAGGATAACGATATTCCAAATGATGCTGGCCGGGATGATGATAGGCATGCCATAGGGTTGGTTTTGCCCACGATTGGCTTTGGTTGTATCAAATGTAACTTCCATAACCCCTGCCTGCTGAATGATTGAATGGACAAAAAGGAGGAATAGGGGCGGGCCATATCGCCCACCCCTATTTAAGGCACGATTTTACATGCCGCTTTCAAACAGGGGCGCTACTTGGTCGCAGATAGTATCCGCGAATTCTTGAGCGCTCAGTTCGCCGTTGAAAACAGCTGTCACGCCCGCGCCATATGCCGCGTCAATCGCCGGCCAATCGCCGAAGAATAGAGGGGCTTCTGTGCGAACATCTTCCGCAGTGGTGCCGTCTACGAAAGCTTGGTTATTCACGCCGCTATCGGGCAAGGTGCCGAGGAAAAGTTCAATAGCTTCTTCGGTCGCGCGGCTGGGGATATTAGCGCCGAGCGAGGCAATTTGACCTTGGATTTCGGCGCTGGTCAGGCGACGGACCAGTTCCCACGCTTCTTCAGGATGTTCTGTTTTGGCGTTGACCACATAAGCACCCCAGAAGAGCCAGTTGGTGGCTTTGCCGCTGGGGCCAACCGGTAGCGGCGCGACGTTCCAGTTGAAGTCAGCGTTGGCGATGGTGCCGGGGGTCGCCCAACGACCGTTCATGAACATACCGAGATTGCCAGCAAGGAAGGGCGGTTCCGCGTCAGTGCCCCACGGCACGGCCCAACCATTGTCGAATAGCGCCTTAGCTTGTTCGAGGCCAACGACTGTGGCTTCGTTGTTCAAACCGCAGGCGGTGTAATCTTCGTTGAAGAAGCTGGAACCAGCGGCATTGATGAAGTAGCCCCAGTTAGCCCACCAAGCATTCATGCCAAAGCCTTTAATCTCGCCACCGAGGCCACTAATGGCTTCGGCCGCTTCCGCGAAGCGCTCCCACGTCCAATCATCGCCACCGGGGTAGGGAATACCGGCTTCATCGAAGAGGTCGGCGTTATAGTAGATGGCGAAGGCCGACACATCGCGCGGCAGACCCCATAACGCTGGGTCGTTGCCTTCGGTGGGTGTGGTCAAAAAGCCCATCGGACCGGCATAGAAATCTTCTACGCTGAAGTCTTCATCCATCGCGGCTAGATCGGCCAAGTTGAGGATGAGACCGGCTTCAGCGAAGCGGGCGACATCTGTACCGGGAATCCAGAAGACATCCGGCGCAGTGCCTGCATCTACTTCGGTGATGAGCACATCTTGGTAACTGGCGCTTTCTGAACCACCGGGTTCATAGACCAAACTCACGCCTTCCCAAGATTCGTCAATAGCGGCGCTAGCGGCGCTGTAAACATCTATTTCAGCTTGGTTGTCTGGGCGGGTGCGCCAGCGCAGGGTGATGTCCTCTTGGGCGAAGGCCGGCGCGGCCAGCGCAATCGCCAGTAGGACAAGCACAAAAGCAGTGATAAAACGTTTATTCATAAATCTCCTCCATATTCAAATTAGGTAGCCGAGCTACCAGAATAACCAGCAGAACGATGATTTTGCTTTTCTTTCAATAGGCGCCTCCTGTATCAAATCGTCCTAACATTCTGAAGTATGTCTCGTTGCGGTTGAACCTCGTTCGACGAGATAAACAGGCAACGTGACCGAGGAAGGGGTATTGCCGCTTAAAAGCGTGAACAGCAATTGGGCCGATGTCCGCCCCAATGCTGGCCCTTGTTGATTGATAGTGGTTAGGGAAGGCGAGAAAATGGCCGCGCTAGGGATGTCGTCATAACCGGCGATGCTTAGATCTTGTGGCACTTTTCGCCCTAATTCTTTGGCGCGTCGTATGGCGCCCATGGCCATGCGGTCGTTCAGCGCGATGATGGCCGTGAGATCGGGGTGTTGCTCTAATAATTTCTCTATTGCGGCGCCGCCACTTTCGACAGAAAAATCGCCATAAGCGATGGGCAAGGTGTCGAAGGCAATGCCATGGGCAATCGCGCTATCGCTCAGCCCTCTCATGCGTTCTATAAGCGAGAAGTTGATATTATCCGCCACGGTGATGATGCCAATAGCGCGGTGACCAAGCGCGACCATATGATTGAAGAGCTGTTGCCCGCCGTTATAATCATCGCTTCGCACATAGTAGGGCGCTTCGTGGTAACCAATAATCACACAGGGTATAGACCGCGCGAGCGCGGGTTCAACGACAGAGGCTAGGGGGACATTATCAAGGGCGATGATGCCATCTAGATAACCGCTTTGAACTAATTTTTGGTAGACCTCATCCGGCCCTTTGTCTGTTAATCGGGGGGTGCTGAGCAAAAGATTATAACCGCGGTCGGTGCATTCTTGTTCGACACCTTCCAAGATGGACATGACCATAGGGTCTTGGAAGATAGCGTCATAAACGTAAGGGAATACAACAGTGATGATATGCGTCTTGCCCGATGATAAGGCGCGGGCGGCCAAGTTGGGTAAATATCCCAGTTCTTCTACTGCTCGTAGCACTTTATCGCGGGTTTCTTCGGTGAAGTAGGGTGTGTTGGATAAAACCTTAGAGACGGTTGCAGTGGAAACACCGGCTAATTTGGCGACATCTTGGAGAGTTGGCATAAATTTTTTTGATATTTTTTATAAAAAAACGATAGTTAACCGCTTAACTATTATCAATATAACGTAAAACATAAATTTGTCAACAGATTAGGGTATACGGCTCAAAGTTGCACAAAATTCCACACATACAGGCATTTGTGCAGAACCATACTTGCCCATATCTAGCGACAGCCCGTACAATGCCACCGATTTTTTGATGAGTGAATGAGCGAAATGATGAGCTACGATGTGCGTATTGCCCAATTGCTTCAATTACAGCCTCAGCAAGTCTTTGCGACTATTGACCTGCTCGACGCTGGTAACACCATCCCTTTCATCGCGCGTTACCGTAAAGAGGCGACATGGCGCCTTGATGAAGACCAAATCCGCCAAATCAGCGACCAGTTGGGGCGTTTGCGGGCTTTGGACGAACGGCGCGAGAGCATTCTTGCTAGCATCGCGGAACAGGGCCTGCTCACCGATGCGCTACGCGCACAAATTGCCTCTGCGGAAACCCTCACTCAGCTAGAAGATTTATACCAACCCTACAAACCCAAACGCAAAACCCGCGCGAGCATCGCCCGTGAAAGGGGATTAGCCCCCTTGGCCGATCTCATCCTCAGCCAACCACGACATGGCGCACCCCATACGGCCGCCACGGCCTATCTGAATGAGGAAGTTATGACCGTGGAAAATGCGCTACAAGGCGCAAATGACATCATCGCGGAGATTATCAGCGATAACGCCGCTATTCGCGGGCAATTGCGCGATAAAGCTTTGCGTTGGGGGGTGATATATAGCGAACGGATGAAAACAGCCGCGGACGAAAAAGCGGTTTACGCCCATTATTATGCTTTCCAAATGCGTGTAGACCGCTTGAAGCCTTACCAAATCTTGGCGATAAATCGCGGTGAATCAGAAAAAGTCTTGCGGGTATCTTTAGATATTGCTGAGCGTGATTGGTTGGCGGTCATTCATACCCTTTATCGCCCCGACCAGCGCTCTCCATTTTGCGAGCAATTGGAATCTGCTATCGCCGACTCTGCAAAGCGATTACTTTTGCCGGCTATTGAACGTGATGTTCGCCGTTTGCTGACAGAAACCGCCGAAGCCCACGCTATCGGCGTTTTCGCGGCTAATTTGCGTAATTTGCTCAACCAACCCCCGCTCATCGGCCGCGTGGTGATGGGCATTGACCCCGCTTATCGTACAGGTTGTAAGGTGGCAGTGGTGGCGCCAACAGGCAAAGTTCTGGCGACCGAGACCATTTATCCTCATGCGCCGCAAAATCAGTGGGAAGCGGCGAAAACTTGCCTGCAAAAACTCTTGTTGGATTACGAGGTTTCTTTAGTGGCTATAGGCAATGGTACTGCTTCTCGCGAGACAGAAGCTTTGGTCGCGGAGTTGACGCGCGCCATGACCGATGTACATTATCTCATTATCAACGAGGCTGGGGCTAGCGTCTATAGCGCAAGCCCGTTAGCGCGTGCAGAATTGCCAGAATTGGATGTGACCTTACGTGGCGCGGTATCTATCGCTCGCCGCGCGCAAGATCCGTTGGCGGAATTGGTGAAAATAGACCCGAAAAGTATTGGCGTCGGCCTATATCAGCATGACGTAGACCAAAAGCAACTAGGCGAGGCGCTAGATAACGTTGTGGAGACGGTGGTTAATCGGGTAGGAGTGGATGTGAATACTGCCTCCACAGCCTTATTGCGATATGTGGCAGGCATTGGGCCCAAATTGGCCGAGCGCATCGTCACTTACCGCGATGAGCACGGACCTTTCCGAAGTCGCCAAGACTTGAAAGCGATACCCGGTCTAGGCGCTAAAGCCTTTGAACAATCGGCCGGTTTCTTGAGGATAAGAGATGGCCACAATCCGCTAGATGCGAGCGCCATTCATCCTGAAAGTTATGATGTCACAGATGCCTTGCTCGACCGCGCGGGTGTATCTGCGGATGCAACCCCTGCACAAAAAGACAGCGCCCTACAAGCCTTGTTAGAGCGCATTCCGTTGGATGTGTTGGCCGCCGAATTGAAGGTTGGCCTGCCCACTTTAGAAGATATTCTCGAACAACTCGTGCGTCCGGGACGGGACCCCCGCGCAGATTTGCCCGCGCCCATCTTACGTAGTGATGTTTTAACGATGGACGACCTAACCGAAGGGATGATTTTAGATGGCACGGTCCGCAATGTAGTAGACTTTGGCGCTTTTGTGGATATTGGCGTCAAGCAAGATGGATTGTTGCATATTAGCCAAATGCCGCGAGGCTGGGACCTGCGCGTTGGCGATATTGTCACCGTTCAAATTTTGAGCGTGGACAAAGTGCGGGGACGCATTGGCTTGGGGTGGGGCGGCTAGCTATCGTTAACCCCGCCGAGGCGCGCATAGAGAGCTTGTTGTTGTTGGCGTGCCGCGCGGTATAAAGAGGTATATTGAAGACGGGGCGTATACGTTCTTGCGATAGGCGGGCTAAAGCCTAATGGTTGATTGCCCGTAGCGCTTAGCGCCAATTGCGCGACCCCGCGCGCTGTCATCTCGGTATCGGCGAGAACGGCGAGGGGGTGTTCTAGGGCATCTGCGATGATTTGCGCCCATAGAGGAGACAGCGCCCCGCCGCCGCCGATGACAGGCTCTGCGTTCGCTGGGGCTAGCGCTTCCGCAATAACGGCTAACCTTAACGCAATCGCTTCTAGAAAAGCTTGTGCTATATCAACCGCTGTTGTGGAAAGTCGCAAGCCGTGGATTGTACCTACTGCGTCTGCACGCCAGCCCGGACTGCGTTCTCCAGCTAGCAAGGGCAAGATGGTCAGTCCGTGCGTTAGAGGCTCTCTAGTCGCGATGCGTTGTAAGACGTCTTCATCGCATAGACCAAGGCGTTCTAACCACGCATAGATATTACCCCCCTCGCTCGTTGCGCCGCCGATGAGATGCCGCTTTTTATCCACCCGATAGGACCATAAGCCAATCGGAACAAGAGGTAGGAGTTGTTCAACGATGGTACGGCGTAGCGCTCCTGTGGTCCCTAAGGTGAGGGCGATTTGACCTTCTTGGGCCCCAGAGCCAAGATGGGCGGCCGCGCCATCGCCAACCGCTAAGCAAAAAGGCGCTGTTTTCAGCGCTGGCCAGCGTTTGGCATAAATCGGGGTTAAGCCCACTTGTAGATTATCATAATCGCCTATAGCTGGTAATTGTTCGGCTTGAAGCCCTAATATTGCCAGCCATTCCGCGTCCCATTCGCCCGTCTCGCGGTTGAGCAAACCGCTCCAAGAGGCGATAGAAATGCTACAGGGGATTTTTCGCCCAAACCAACATTGGTAAAGATATGTGCCTATGTCTAGCCATTGCCACACGTCATCTCGCCCATTTTCGCCCAACCAATGCAGACGCGCGGGGTGATAGGCGCTATGTAGGCGGCACCCTGTCCGCTGTTGGATGGCTTTTTCATCAACAAGCTGGGCCAGTTTTAGCGCGGACGGCGCGCAACGAGTATCAGCGTAGCTATAAACGGGGGTGATGGGCGCGCCTTGAGCGTTGACGCCTAATAGATTGCTGGCGAACGTTGCCACACCAAAAGCCATAATGCGCTGGGCTGTAGGATGCGCCAAAATAGCGTCTAAGCATGTCTCGACCCGCCTTTGCAATTCCTTCATGTCCATAGTGGATGCGCCAGCTGGGGTAATATCGAATCGGTGCTTGTGGCTCACAGTCATCAGGGGTTCTAGATGCGTGTTAAAAATAGTGGCCCGCACAGATGAACTGCCAATATCAAGCGCTAGAACGGTATCTTTTATTCGCATAGTCATTAAATTAGATGAAATCTCTTACAATTACCCAATAGAGATAAACAAAAAACTATGTTATAGTGACACTATTGTTCATGAGTAGTCTTGTGTTTTTGGGTCTCCTGCTTTACCCCGCACGATTTCAACAGCACAACTGCGCTCCTAAAACCACAGAGGAATTATGCAATTTTCTGATTTGAACTTAGCTGAGCCAATTCTACGCGCTCTGCGAGAAGAAGGTTACACCACCCCTACGCCTATACAAGCCCAAACTATCCCGCATCTACTGAACGGCAAAGATGTTTTGGGGTGCGCCCAGACAGGGACGGGCAAAACCGCATCTTTTGCTTTGCCCATCTTACAAAATTTACATCAAGGACGACCTTCACGCAGATTGCGCGCCCTCATCCTCGCCCCAACCCGTGAATTAGCCGCGCAAATCGGCGATAGTTTCCGCGCCTATGGCCGCCATCTACCGTATAAGACCATCGTTATCTTCGGGGGAGTAGGGCAAACAGCCCAAGTACAGGCACTCAAAAGGGGCGCTGATATACTGATAGCAACCCCCGGCCGGTTATTAGACCTGTTGGGACAAGGACATGTACGTTTAGATACTATCGAATATTTCGTGCTCGACGAAGCCGATCGTATGCTAGATATGGGCTTCATCCATGATGTCCGACGAGTGTTAGCGCTTCTACCACCCAAACGGCAGAATTTGCTCTTTTCCGCCACCATGCCGCCTGATATTGTCGCGCTTGCGTCTAGTTTTCTCACGCATCCGGTGCAAATCGCAGTAACGCCACCTGCGACAACCGTAGAAACCATAGACCAGTCTATCTTTTTCGTCGAAAAGCAACAGAAGTTCGCGCTTTTGCAACATTTGCTATCTAGCCAGCAAATCAAACGCGGTCTTATCTTCACGCGGACGAAGCACGGCGCCGACAAATTGGCTCGCCAACTAGCCCGTCAACAGGTTCAAGCTGAAGTCATCCATGGCGATAAGTCACAAAACGCCCGCGAGCGCGCGCTCGCGCAATTCAAAAGTGGGCGCGCGCGTTTGCTCATCGCCACCGATATAGCATCGCGCGGAATTGATGTCGAAGGGATTACTCACGTCATCAATTACGATTTACCGAACTTGCCAGAGAGTTATGTACACCGTATCGGCCGTACAGCGCGCGCGGGAGCAGAGGGTATCGCTTATTCCTTTTGTGATGAGGCCGAACGCGCTTATCTGCGCGACATCGAAAAGACAATACGAATACGTCTAACGGTTGTAGAGCATCCTTACTCATTATCTCCAGCCAGTTTACCAGCGTCACAAGCAACACAGCCGCGCCATGACCACCAGCCATCTAAATCTGCGCCTAAAAGTCGCCGCCGTGTTCGCCGTCCGCGCATGGCTGAAAAGACACCGCTGTAAAGGGGCGGGTTGAACATCCGCCCCTACAAAAGAAGGCCTAGCGCGTGAAGGTGTATTCAATAACGCCAACACCGATACTAAAGCTGGGCCCCTCTTCGTCAAATTTAACGGGCGTGCCCGCGATAATAGATTGTCCGAGGATATAAGATATATCGCCGCTTTCTTCTTTCACACCCCATATTTCTGATTGGAATTCTCCCGCATCCATCACTAGCACGCCATCTTCGCTCAGACTTAGGGTGATTTCGCCTAGATCGGGATTGGCATAAGTGCCTTCATAGTTGGCGAAGTCGGCTATAGGTAAGGTGGTGATATAACGTTCCTCTGCCTCATCCCGCGCCTCGCGTGTTTGCTCGACGATGAAATCAACCTGCTGTGTCATCTCATCTTCTTGACCGAAAAGCAATTCTAACGCGCGTGTGGCGACCACTCCATTCAATGCTGATGCGCGTTGGTTCGTTAAGACGACCACGCCAACACCCTGTTCAGGCAAGAATAGGAATTCGGAGGAGTAGCCAACAGTGTTGCCACCATGGGATATGGTTGGCAAACCTTTGTATTCCCCTAAAATCCAGCCCAGACCATAGGTTGTTGTCGCATCAATATCAATTTGGGGCGTCCAAATATATTGTAGGTTGTCTTCGCTGACCAAGCGCTCCCCGTTGGGTGTTACACCGCGATTGAGCAGGAACAGCAGATATTTCGCCATCTCGTTAGCGCTAGACCACGCGCCACCCGCCGGAGCTAAAGCTTCTACCCAACGCTCATCATTGACATCAATTGCTTCATAGCCTAATAAGGTCGCGGCGAAGGGTTGGGCATAATCGCCATCCGCGAGCACAGCATCGAAGTCAAAAGTTGTGCGCGACATCCCCAACGGTTGAAAGAGGCGCTCGGTCATGATGCGCTGGTAATTGGCAAAAAGGTTGTCTGTATCTCCTGTGAGGGCCGCTGTTAAAGCGTATCCCCCTGTGGCGACCATCTGGTTGCTATATTGGAAGGCTTCGCCAAATCGTGTGAAGAATTCAAAATCAGCCAGCGAAGCGACGATGTCTTCCGCGGTAGGGGAGTTAAAAAACAGTTCTAGATCGCGACGTGGTACGCCGGTGCAAGCGCAAACCAAATTTTGAATTGTGAGCGATTGGGTGAGTTCAGGGTCTTTGACCTTGAAGTTGGGAATAACATCTACAACTGGCGTATCCCACGAGAAGATGCCTTGGTCTACGGCTTGGGCCATAACCACTGTGGTCATGCTTTTGGTTGTTGAACCTATCATCATCAGCGTATCGGCGGTTATTGGCGTGTCGCTAGCGGAGAAGCCATTCATATAGACCACTTCTCCCCCTCGCACAATAGCGATAGAAGCCGCGTTCACTTCCAGCTTTTCCATACTTTCGGTGATGAATGTTTCTAGCGTTTGCGCCATTTGGTCATCCCAAGGCCGTAAATCATCAGCTGTTAAATCGGCTTCTTCTTCCATTGCGGTTACTTTGTAGCTAGTGCCAATGATTTGAAATTGGGCGAGCCGTTGCTGAAGCGTAATGATGTTGGTATCTATCAGGCTGATATAAGCGATGCCCTCGAACACCGAAGCGGACCCAATGATGAATTTGCCGTCTGCGCCAAGGCCATTCTCATAAGTGATGATGACCGCTTTTTCAAACCCCTCTAGCAGAACAGCGTCTTCTATCACCTGCAGTTCATTATCGTCATAGCTAGCGTCAAAATCGGGTACGGCAATACGCCATGCTTCGGTGATGGTGGACGCAATATCTTCTTGCTCCAGAGAAGCGACGGGTGAGGTTAGATTATAAATGACCAAACCTTCGTCAGGGCTTTTGACGATGACGACATCGCCAATAACTTCTGCTATCCAATCATTCGGAATTTCAAAACGATAAAGCCCCTGCGGGTCGGTGATAGTTTGCCGTCCTTCTTGCGCCAAAGCCACTGAGGCGTAAAGCAAAGCGACGAATAGTAAAAAGATGCGGTATTTCATAGGGATAGTTTGCTCCTTAAGCGCTTATCTTGAGTTTGCTGTTGAAAAGGATTTTTCAACAGCCGTGAATATCGTATAATAGGAGCGAAAACGCTGTCAAGCCCTTTTGAAAAGGTTTTATAAAAGGTTAAACATGGGTGATATACCAGAAGTAGCTATCATCAGCGACTTAAAAGCGCTAAAGCTCTATACAGACCCTTTGCGTCGTAAAATCCTACTCGTTTTATCAGAACAACCGCTCAGCGTCCATCAGATAGCGGATCGATTGAATGTTCCCTTCACGCGCTTGTATTATCACATTCGGCTACTGGAAAAGCATAACTTAATTCGCTTGGTAGAGTCTCGGACGGTTCATGGGGGCGTGGAGGAGAAGTTTTATCAAGCGGCCGCCAAAACATTCTTAATTGACCGTACCCTAAAGACGTTAAATGCTGAATCGCGAGCCGCTGTAGTGGATATGGCTATTGAGTTATCTTTGGAGAGCGCGAAGAGCGATATTTTACAGGCGCTAGAAGACGGTGCTATAGATTTGGAGCAATACCCGCCACATCCCCAAGCGCTTTTACTACGATACGGGCAATTTTCACTCCATCCTGAGCGCGCCGCCGAATACCAGCGCCGCTTGCTCGATTTATACGCCGAGTTCGTCCAAGAGGCGACCGACGAGCCGGGAGAAAAGGTCTACCACATCATTTTTGGGTTATTCCCCGGTCAATAGGGCATTGTTTTGAGGAGCAACTCTGGGGTTAGCTCTACTGTAGCCAAGATATTGGCGATGCGCTGTGCGGCATAGCCATCACCGTAAATACTTTCCGTTTGACCGACACGTTGGCGATAAGCTTCATCAAGCGCTTGTATGCAAGCTGACCGCACGGCTTCTATCGTTGGCTCGATGCGTATAACATTATCTCCAATTTCTCGTAAGTTTTGTCTTGGCCCAACAAGGATGCCGGGACGCTTTAAGTACCCCGATTCGAGCACAATGGATGATGAATTACCGACAATAGCCGTACAATGACGATACAAAGTGACAAAGTGTTCTCGTGGCAGGGTTTCGTAAACGATTAACTGTGTATATTGTTGGCGCTTTTCGTCTATGCTTTGGCGAATGAGTGTATTGCCGGGGTCTGTGTTGGGGTAGCTACAGAATACAGGGTATCCCAAAGATAAAATACCATCTAAGATGGCGTTCATCTCCGCATAACCTTGTTCTGGCGATAAAGTAGAGGAGGGATGTTGGATGAGGATAAAAAAAGGACCAGATAAATCAACTTGATACAACTTGCCCAAAACTTCGAGGGGTATATCGTTTACAGTACGCAAACGGTCTAGCCCCGGCGCACCAACAGCCCATACATATTGTGGTAATTCGCCCATGTGAATAAGCCGCTGACGATGTCCTTCTGTCGCTGTAAAGTGCAGATGCGACAATTTAGAAATCGCCGGCCGCAATACTTCATCCACATCAGAAGCGATACAGCGGTCACCGCCATGAAGGTGAGCAACGGGGATGCGTAAAAAATTGGCGACAATCGCCGCCGCTAAAGGTTCTTCGCGGTCTCCAGCGACAAAGAGAATATCAGGGCGTTTTTCTCTGAGTAAGTGGGTCAATTGTTCGGTCAGGCGGGCGAAAGATAAGGAACGCCCAACCCACGTCTCCTCTGGGTGGAGCGTAACTAGCTCTCCTACAATAGGGAAGCCGTCTTTACGAATGAGGTCAATAGTATAACCATGTTTAGTAGAAAGATGCGCCCCAACGGCGATAATACCGACGTTAAGTTGCGGGTTTTGGGCTGTTTCTGCGATCACCGGATAGAGAATATCATATTCTGACCGTGCGCCTGTGATGAAATATATCTCGCGCATAGGCATCATCAGTCCGACAGTAAATTAGGGTTAGTGTCAATGAGCGGCTCGCGGTATAAAGTGATACTAAAGTCGTGGGGCATATAATCATGTCTCAAAACGACATAAGGCGTGATGCTCAGAGCAAATTCTAGCACTTTCTCCACCCGCCACGGCTGAATCTGCTCTGCAAAACCCTGATAACGGTCTGTCAACAAGCTGAGATGGGTTGCGATACGGCATAATTCAAATTGTCTCTGCGTCGTCTGTTTTAGAATTTGCCAACCATTTTCCACTTTGATGTTATGTATAGCGATAGCTACCACATAATCAAAGTAGCGGGTTGGCTCCCATGTTAGGATATTTTGAACTTCAAAATGCGCTTCGGGAAAACGCTCTTGGCAACGCCGTATCATTTCTGGTGATATATCGGTTCCCCAATAATCGCATTGAATCCCGCGCCGTTTGAGATGTTGCCATAAGTCGCCTACGCCGCAACCCACATCCAATAGCGATTTGCCATTTAAATCATGTAATTGCAAAAAGATTTCAAAACGCATGCGTTGGGTTCGTTGGCTAGTATCCACTTTAGCGCAATCGTCCCTTGTTTGCCGCGCGCGTTCATCCCAAAATTGTTGCACGGCGTGTATAGGTTTATCCAAATTATCTTCATTAGACATCATAGCCTCTTTCTAGATGCGCTAGGATAGCGCGCAAGTTATTTGCGATATGGCGCGCATCATCAAGACTAACCTGTAGGTGAATAGGTAAAGAGACGAGATGATGCCGCCATCTATCCGCTATGGGGAAGGTCATTTTTGACGGGACAAATTGATCTAGCCATGGATTAACAGAAGCACTGGCCATGATACCCTTCGCCCGCAACTGCGAGATGATACCAGCGCTAGGCGTCTGCGTTCGGATGATATAGCGATAATAACTATGACCAATTCTATTGGGCAAGTTTGTGATTTCTGGTTCTGTTTTCAAAATGTCGTAATATAATTCAGCAATTTGTGCGCGGTGTTCCAAAAAAGAGTTCAAGCGTTTTAACTGGCTAAAAGCTATAGCCGCATTTATATCAGATAATCGTGCAGATATAAAACTGGGCATTTGATTTTCCCACTGCCCTTGTTTAACATGAGTATCGTACTGCAACAAATCTTCAATGCGCTCTGCTATCCCTTTATGGCAAGTGGCGACAACACCCCCCATTCCACCTGTGATATATTTTGTGCTTCCCAAAGAGAAGATAGCTAAAGTGCCACTAGTGCCTGCTAATCGTCCCTGACTGTGCGTAGCCGGAGATGTCGCACAATCTTCTACCCAAGGAATACCCAACGCCTCTAAAGCGATAACATTAAGCGGCGCGCCATAAGCATGAGGGGCAACGATAGCTTGTGCAGATTGGGGGATTTTCTGGACATCTAGACATAAATCCTCTTGAATATCTACTAAACAAGGCGAATAACCAGCCATGTAAATCGCGTTAAGCACGCTAGGGCAGGTGAGTACTGGCAGAGCAATAGAACTTCCCTGAGGCAAATCGAGCGCTTTTAGAGCGAGATATAATGCAATAGAGCCAGAGGATACCGCATATACATAGGGGCGGTGGATACGCTCACAGAATGCTTCCTCTAATTGTTTCGTAACTGAGCCATGACCAACAAAGTTGCTATTGACAACTGCTTCTAATGCCTCACGCTCTAACGTGCTGATGTCGCTTGCTGAATGTGGAATTATCATGCGCGCCCAGCCAAGAGTATCACCCGCGCGTTTGCGCCCTCGTTCAGGATAAGGTCAAGTGCTGATAAATCCTTTATAAACCCTAATTCATCCATAAAACATTGACGATAAGGCACGTTTTGGTAAGACTGATAACGCAATTCGATACCATTTTCTACAAATATAGTCTCATGCTGATAATTTTTTGCCCCAACTCCTGATAGATAAGTATCTGCTTTCAGCTTTTGACAGATATTCAAAATTAAAGTCTCTCCTGCGCCATTGACATCTAATTCAGACGAGCGAATCGTAGGCGTTGTGATGCCCAATTGCGTCATCATCCAACGAGTGACAGAAATGGTCACATCTGCTAGATGGGTCCACTCTTGTTGTGCGAGGAGATTTTCAAACGCTTTGAGTAGATGGCTATGCTCTGCGCGGGAATAGTTCATCTCTAATGTGCGGATATGTTTATGTATCCAAGTACTTGTAGCGATGGGGGTTTGTCGGATAGTGCGTTCAAGGCTGGCGTGGACGGGGATGGTCAGCCATAGCGGGCCGTGGCGCGTTTTAACTTGATTGCGATTTTGTAAACCATTTTTTTGATATTGCACACTATCTAAAAAGACGAAGTAATCACTTTGGTCTATCTTATCAAAGTAAGGTAGCCAAGGGATATATTGGGGCTGGTGGATGCTGACGATAGTCATAACTGAACGAAATCTTCTATGCAGACCAAATCGAAAGCTTCCACCGCTCTTGAAAGTGTCCGCCCTATGAGTTGAGGTTGTTCCATAGGAGAAATACCTTTAGCCGGTCTTAAACTAATGAAATGCTCTGCTTTGACAGTGGCGCCCGCTGGCAAAGATGCCCGCCAATAAAGGCTACGCCGTCCAATTTCTGCTATGGGCGCTTCTGCTTCGATAGGACGTTTGATGCCGTCTCCAATCGCCGATTCTACTTGACGGATGGCGCGCACCATCGTGATAAATTCCTCTGGTTCTAGTGACGCCTGATGGTCCGGTCCGGGTAAATTGCGGTCGAGGGTGATATGCTTTTCGATGAGTTCGGCACCCATAGCGACGGCGGCAATCGAAATTTCGTAACCCATCGTGTGGTCAGACCAGCCGACAGGAACATTGAATTGATACCTCAGGGTATCCATCGCTTTCAAGTTGCTATCTTGGGGGCGCGAGGGATAATTAGAGACACAGTGAAACAGAGCTAAATGGTTTATACCTTCATCTGTTAAAGCGCCTATCGTAGCTTTGACTTCAGCTAATGTTGCCATGCCCGTAGAGATGAGCAAGGGCTTGTCATAAGCCGATAGCGCCAATAGCAAGGGTAGATTGGTCAAATCGCCGGAGGATATTTTGAAAGCGGGCACTCCTAATTTGTGTAAAAACGCGCCGCTTTCCTCATCAAATGGTGTGGATAAAAAAATAAGCCCGACATCTTCGGCGTGTTGTTTTAAGGCGGGATAGGCAGACAAAGGCAATGCGAGCTTTTCCAGCATATCGAGCTGTGAGCCTGTCTCCCCTGTGTTTTCGATTTGATAGGCGGCGCGCATCGCCTCGGGCGTTGCCAATAATTGGGGATTAAATGTCTGAAACTTGATAGCATCCGCTCTCGCTACGTGCGCTATATCAATGAGGCGGTGGGCAAATTCAACATCTCCATTATGATTTACCCCCGCTTCGGCAATGATGAAGCATGGGGCAGGCTGTCCAATGGGGCGTTCGCCGATAGACAACATGACTTTAAGCGTTCCTTTTATGTTGCACAAACTGGGTAATAGCGTAGATAACTCGCTCTTGTTGCGCTTCGCTCAAACCTACAGAGCAGGGGATAGAAAGACAAGTGCGGTTCAAGTGTTCAGCCACAGCGCCTCCTAAGATGGTATGTTGGTTGAGGAAAGCGGGGCTTTGGTGCATGGGTTGCCAAAGTGGCCGTGTGATAATCTTTTGCGTTTCCAAAAAAGCTTTCAATTCTCGGCTGGTGAAGCCTGTTTGTTGTTCGTCTACTTGGATGGTATATAACCAAAAAGCGCTTTTCATCCAAGAGGCTTGAGGCATTGGATATATGCCATCTAGTTGGGAAAAAGCATGTTCGTAGCGTAGGGCGATAGCGCGCTTTTGCGCCAAATAAGCTTCTAATTGTTCCATTTGGGCGCAACCCATGGCCGCTTGAATGTTCGTCAAGCGATAATTGTAACCTGTTTCATGATGGATATATTCGACAGGGTCATCTTTTGCTTGGGTTGTTAGGTACGATGCGCGCTTTGCCATCTCTTCAAAGCGTGTGACGAGCATACCGCCGCCGCCGGTAGTGATGAGTTTGTTGCCATTGAAGCTAAAGCAGGCCATATCGCCAAAACTACCCGCTTTTTGACCTTGATACTCTGCTCCGAGTGCTTCAGTTGCGTCTTCTATCACGGTCAACCCATAAGCTTTTGCCAAGGCGCAGATGGGTTCAATATCTACAGTATGACCGAGAATATGCACCGGGATAATCGCGCGCACCCGTCGTTTTGTTAGGCGATTTATCAATTGTCCATCGCGATAATCGCATTGTTGCGTCAGAAATGTTCGCAGGCGCTCGACATCCATCTGCCAGTAGTTTGGCTCAGCGTCTATAAAAACAGGATAGGCCCCCACATAACGAATAGCATTAGCTGGCGCGATGAACGTTAAAGTAGAGACGATAACTTCGTCATTAGGCTGAACATCGGCTACCAACAGGGCGGTATGCAAAGCCGCAGTGCCATTCACGGTTGCGACAGCATAGGGCACGCCAATGAAATCTGCAACCATCCGCTCAAAGCGCTCGACATAAGCGCCTACGGACGAAACCCAATTCGTATCTAGGCAGTCTTTAATGTATACCCATTCGTTTCCGCGTAACTCTGGCACACAAAGCGGAATGAAAGACTCGTCAACAATAGCTCCCGGTTCATATCGTATAGACATCGGGACGGTACCTTTCAAGATGCTCTTTTAGCCAATGAATTGTACGGAGGAGTCCCTCTTCTAGTGAAATAGGTGGGTACCAGCCTAATAAATCGCGAGCATAGGAAATATCTGCTAAAAGGCGGTCAACCTCGCTATTTTCTGGGCGCAAACGTTGCGCGTCGGTTTCGATAAAGGCTGTTTTGCCAATCAATGCGGCTATCTTGTTCGCTAAATCGCCGATACTGATTTCCCGACCAGAGCCAATGTTGATGGTCTTGCCAATAGCCGCCGCCGATTCAGCCGCCGCAATAAAGCCATCAACAGTGTTGGCGACGAAGTTCAAGTCTCGTAAAGGGCGTAGGTTACCGAGTTTGATGCTCTCGCGCGTTAAACATTGTGTGATGATGGTAGGGATGACAGCACGCGCTGATTGTCTAGGGCCAAAAGTGTTGAAAGGGCGTACTGTTACAACAGGCACATCAAAAGAACGATGAAAGGCCTCTGCCATCTTATCTGCGCCAATTTTACTAGCAGAATAGGGCGATTGCCCTTGTAGAGGATGTTTTTCATCTATAGGGGTGTAAAGCGCTGTGCCGTAAACCTCGCTGGTGGAGGTGTGGATGACCCGCTCGATACGATGCTCTCGCGCGGCTTGTAAAACATTGAGTGTGCCGTTGATATTGGTTTCGATATAAGATTGTGGCGCGCGATAAGAATAAGGAATAGCGATGAGCGCCGCCAGATGAAATACAACGTCAACGCCCCTTAAAGCATCATGCACGCTATCGCGGTCGCGAATATCGCCCATGATGACTTCTATCTCGTTTTTATATGGCGATTCATCCAGCCAGCCATAAGAACCCAGAGCGTTATAATGCACAAAAGCCCGAACGCGCGCCCCCCGTTCCACCAGAGCTTCGGCTAGATGGCTACCGATAAACCCGCCAGCGCCAGTGACCATCACTGATTTGCCTGTCCAGTTCAAAGCTATGACTCCCTTCACTAGCGGTTTTCTCGCAAAATTTTAGCGGGGTTGCCAACTACCACAACATTATTAGGGACATCTTTGGTTATAACCGCCCCCATGCCGATAATAGAATGAGACCCTATATGAATCCCTTGACGGATGACTGCGCCAGTGCCAATATGCGTATAAGCGCCAACCCGCACCTCCCCGCTAAAGGTGACAGATGGACCAATGAAAACATGATCTTCTAGCACGCAATCATGTTCAATAATTGCGGCGGTGTTGATGACGACATTATTTCCCAAATGCGCTCCTGCTTGGATAATCGCCCTTGCCATGATGAGCGGCCCGTCGCCAATGTAAGTATCCTGAGCGATAATGACGCTAGGGTGAATGATGGGTATAATTGTTAAACCTGCTGATTTAAGCTGTTGGTATAAACGCGCGCGCAATTGTGTGCGCCCCACACTGCCAACGCCGATGAAAGCATTGTAAATCCCTTCTGAAACCAGCGTGGATATACGTTCATCGCCGCCGATAATAGGGTAACCATGGAAATCAGCCCCCCAACGCGAAGAATCAGCGTCTAAAAAGCCAATAATTTGAATCGCTTTGTTGTGTCGTAGCACATCAAGCAGAACTTTAGAAAAGCCGCCTGCGCCAATGCCAATCACTTTTTCCAAGATTTAATATTCCCATTTAATGATGTCACGCATGGCTTGTTCATATTGCGCGTGTTGACCAATATCTAACCAATATTCGCGGATAGGGAAGCCGATAACTCGCTTCTCGGCGGTCATCAAGCGCTTGATGAGGTCGGGCATATCTAGATATTCGCCCTTCGAGATGAATTCCCTAACGATAGGAGATAAGATATAAATGCCAGCGTTGACAAAAAAATCGAGAGACGGCTTTTCGGTGATAGCTGTAATACGCACCCCATCTATCTCAGCAACGCCATAGGGCACTTGGAATTTATAGTTGCGTAACCCTACGGTCATATCGCCGTTGTGGGCACGATGATAATCGTACAAGGCTCGGAAATCTACTTGGGTGAGGATGTCGCCGTTGATGACAAGATGATCGCGTTCCCAGCGCGATAATAAGCCTAATGCGCCGGCTGTCCCTGATAGCTTATCCTCATCAATATAGGAAATATTCACCCCAAATTTGCTCCCATCGCCACAATGTGCGTGGATTTGTTCTCCCAGATAGTGGGTAGTGATGATGATTTCGCGCATACCAGCATTACGAATACTTAGGATAATCCACTCAAGGATAGGGCGGCCGCCGAGTGGTAGTAAGGGTTTAGGGGTGTTATCCGTCAATGGGCGAAGACGGCTTCCAAAGCCTCCTGCCATGATAACTGCTGTGACGGGCAATTCCTCATCTGCCGATAATTCTTCTATAGTAACTAGACGAAGCACTTGATTATGAGCATTCACAATAGGAACTTGGCGAACATAACGTTCACGCATCAATATGAGCAATTGTTCCGGGCCAGCAGATTCAGTAGCGGTAACAGGCTGTTGGTAACTTTCAGATTTATAAGCGAATAGAACAGAAACCGGACTATCAAAGCTTTCGCCCGCCAACAACGCACGGCGAATATCGCCATCTGTGATGGTACCAACTAGCTTAGAA
The DNA here is from genome assembly GCA_037441665.1 of Anaerolineaceae bacterium. Classification (GTDB taxonomy): domain Bacteria; phylum Chloroflexota; class Anaerolineae; order Aggregatilineales; family Phototrophicaceae; genus JBBIRQ01. The sequence goes on from JBBIRQ010000012.1 coordinate 91,390, forward strand.
TCGTCATCTACGATAAGGACAATGCCCTTTTGGTTGGTGTCTATCTTGAAGATAGCCTCGCTGATGGGCGCTGACGGAGCGATGAGTGCGTTCACCAAAGATGGATGCATGTCTTTAGTCCCTTTCTTTTCGCATGTGCCTTCTGAATGGCATTATAACATAGGGGTAGGGCCTAAAAGGCTTGGGTTTTCAGACAGTCAATAATCCACTTTGGCGCAAAAATAGGGCAATGCGCTCGTCAGGGTTATCTGCCCAACATTGTTGAGATGACCATTGCGGGTATCCTTTTTGCTCGGCGCGGATGAGTGCCGTTAATTCTTCTACGGATTCAAAGGGGTGAGCTATTTCATTTGGGATTTCGTCATTCGCTAGCACGAAGATGCGACGATGGGGGAAGGCCAACGCTTCAAAAATGACGGTTGAATTATAGCCAACAATAATCCCGCATTGGGCGATAAGCTCATGCACATCATGCAGACCAATCACTTGGATATTGGGGATAGCAGACAAAGGTGTGAAATGGTGCGGCGTATTCACTTCAAAAGGGTGCAACTTATAAATAATGCGGTAGTTCGGCAAGCTCTGGGCCAACGCTTTAGCGATGCTGACCATGCGTTGGCTAATCGTCCACTGAGAGATGATGAGAATTTGTTGCGGGTCTGGGTGGTCATGGGTGAGCCAGTCGTTCAGACGATTCATCAAATGCGGAAAACCAACAATAACTTTTTGTGAAGGGGTTTGGGCATTATGCGACCAATATTCGCCGAAAGTGAGCAAAATATCCGGCAAATATTGGCGGGAAGGGTGATTATCATCAGTTAGGCTAGATGGCGGCAAGGTGTAGGCAACATGATTGGGGTTAATGATGCCGTGCTGGCCTTCAATGACGCTGATACCTCCTTCATGCAATAATTGTGTGAGCGCCGCTTTTGTCGCCATATAGGATGCTAATGCCACAAATGCGTATCGGGTTTTCAGTTGGGGGATGATTTTATCCATGACGATAGGACGTAAAAAGCGATACCGTTGAACATGCGCTGTTATCATATTCTGGAAGCGCGCTGTATCCGTTGGAAGTTCATAAGCTCTGGCGACGTATTGGGCAAATTCTCGAATGATAAGTTGCTCAGATGTAGTCAATGGTCGGATTACACTATCGAGACGCTCCAAAATTTTAATCGTATCGTGTAGGACGGTTTCGCCTTCGCGCTTTTTCATATCAGAATGGTCAAAACGGCCGAACAAGCTCGATTCTATAATGAGGGGATTTTGTAACTGTTGATAGAAGTGCCTATAGATACGGTCTTCACTCCACTGGGTGACGAGCGTTGTATACCGTTCTTTAGCGTTAGGGTATCTCAAGAAAGCGAGTGTTTTAGCGTGGAGTTTCCATAGATGGGGGCGTAGAACGTGCGTCGCGCGTGGTTTAATGCGCGTGATGTTTTGTTCGCGATTTCGTAGCGTTACCATCACGTCTTCTCGTAAGGCTGGCCATAATTTGACGCCGCCAACTTCCGCTGACCAAAGTCTTAATTTTTCCTCTAATTGTAGAAATGCTTGCATTGTTGTAATCTTAAATTGGGGTTGTGTATCCATCGTCCCCTCAATCATTTTTTGCTGGATTGGCTTCATTATAACCTTGAATGGATTGCCTGTGCGTGTTTTAGCGATTTCCGCCCATCCTGATGATGAAACGCTTGGTTGCGGTGGCACCCTCTTAAAGCATGCTATGAGTGGAGATGAGCTATATTGGCTTATTGTCACCCAAGGCTTTGAACCGCGGTGGTCGTCCCAAGTCTTAGCAAAGAAGGCGCAGGAAGTGGAAGCTGTAGCAGAAGCTTATAAGATGAAGCAATTTTATAAGCTAGGCTTTCATACGACAACGCTTGACCATGTGCCACAATCAGATTTAATTGATGCGATAAGAGACGTTATTGGTCCACTCATGCCACAAATTATCTATCTTGTGCACGCTGGCGATGTGCACACCGACCACTTAGCCGTTTTCACCGCGACTTTATCCGTCGTCAAAACTTTCTATATGAAAACCTACGGCGTTAAGCGTATCTTGAGTTACGAAACCTTATCATCTACAGAAGCCGCGCCGCCCCAACATTATCGCGCTTTTGTTCCGACGGTATATAGCGACATCACCCCTTACTTAAAACAAAAACAAGCTATCATGGCTCTATACGATTCAGAGTCGCAATCGCCATTGGCGCCGCGAGGTGAATCGGCCATCGAAGCGTTGGCGCGTTATCGCGGCGCGGCCATCAATACCCAATATGCAGAAGCGTTTATGCTCATCCGTGAGGTGTTCGAGTAGCTCGTTATGGCTAATTTGACTGTGCGCTTGCAACGCTTTGCCAATACTTATAGACCGCTACTTCAGAAAAGCCTTTTCAAAGCGACCACATGGTACATGGGCGGTATCATCCTTGAAAAAGCGATTTACGTTGTTGGTATCTTTTGCTTTACACGGCTTTTGACCCCTGAACAATATGGTACGGTGTCTTTGTTCACCACATGGGCGAGCATTTTCATGATTGTTCTCTCGTTTAATTTATTTCCGGCTTTGCGCCGCCTGTATCATGAGCACGACAGCGCCACATACAACGATTATGTTTCTTCCGCGCTCCTTTTTGGATTAACGACGATTTTACTAGCCTCATTGGCTTTGAGTTTGCTACCCTCAACGCTATTTTCTGTTGTGTTCAGTCTGGAAAAGCACTATGTTCTGCTTGTTTGCTTAGCCACTTTTCTAGATTATCCTCTACGGGTTTTGCAAGCGGTGTGGTGGGAATCTTATCGCTATAAATCGAATGTAATCTATACCGTCTCTTTAGCCGCACTCAATGTTTGCCTTTCCGTGGTGTTCATTTTATTTTTGCCCGCCTTCTTGACTGAACACATTTCTGAAGAGTATGGTCGTATAGGGGGCATCATTGCCGCTCATGTCCTTTTATTGTTGATATTCATTTGGCCAAACCGCCACCTCTTGGGTCGGCTAGCCATTAATCGGACTTATGTTCGGGCGATGTTAATCTTCTCTGTGCCGATGATTCCTCATGCTGTGGCAACCATCATCCTTGCTCAATTTGACCGTATTATGATTGATGCGATGGTGGGGCGTTTTGAAACAGGTTTGTACAGCTATGGGTATCAAATCGGACTTATTTTCTATATGGTCATGTATGCCACCAATCGGGCGTGGAGTCCGTGGTTTATGGAGAAGATGAATCAAAAGCATTATGCCTTGCTCAGTTATCGCAACAGACAATATTTGCATCTTATGGTTTTTTTTACAGGTCTAGCGGTGCTTATTTCGCCATTCATCGTCAAGCTGATTGCACCTAACGAATATCAAAGCGCCACAGCTATAACGCCTATCATCGTTGTTAGCACCTATTTTTTGTATCTCTACACGCAACTTTCCACTTTTTTGATGTACGAGAAGAAAACCGTTTATATCTCACTAGGCACAGTGTCGGCCGGTGTATTGAATATCGCCCTCAATTATTTATTTATCCCCCTATATGGGTATATTGCCGCCGCATGGACGACGCTGGCATCTTACGCCTGCTTATTCGTTATATATTGGGTATTGTCGCGTCGTTATTTCCCGCGTGAAGCGGATTTGTTTCAACCATTTTGGATGACACTTTATGGTATTATCTTAATTGTGCTGGCTGTTATTGTAGCGGGCTTATAAATAGAGATTGGCAATATGATGACCCAACAATTTGATGTCGTCCTCATTAGCAGTAGTCCCTTAATGCTCATAGAAGCATTACGTTTGCGTAGAGAGGGGAAATCGGTCGCTATCATAGACGACCGTTCAACTGTAGGGGGAGCATGGTACACCAAAGACCTGCCAGAATGGGGAAATGTAGAGGTGGGTTGCCATTATATCGCTAATAATAAAGCCACCTACCACTTTCTAGAGAAAGTGCTTGATTTAAACTTCCAAGATATGCAACCCCAACCTTTCATTTGGCTGAAAGGATTGCCGCTATCGCATAGAGGGTTTCAGCATTTACCCAATAACTATTTCCGCATTCGGTCTGCATGGATAGAAAAAGATCACCTTCGCTTAATTCGCGAATTATTCCGTTTGCCCTTCACCTTGGCTGATAGTCTACGTCGCGAGCTATTCAATCGCCAACCTTATCGTTACCCCGTTGGTGGATGTGGGGTGATTGTCCAGCGCTTAGAAGCTTTGGCGCGGGACCAAGGCGTCCAATTCATATTAGAAACATCCGTAGAGCACATTGTTATCCAAGCTGATAAAAAAGGTGGTGTGTGTTTTACTAACCGCGGAACGGTTCACTTTGCCCAGTTGTTCATTAACTCCAGCACACGTTTACCGCGGTTACAGCACGATGACGAGACAATTTCAGTTGTACAAGATTATCGCGTGGTACAGCACATGACGTTACATATCGTCGGCGAAAAGCGCAAACCCTTCACCTATGCCGGCTTATATGGTGGCGGCGTCGTTAACCGTGTGAGCGATGTTGGAATGTATGCAACCAATGCAGACGAAATGCACGCTAAGCGGCGCTTGTTGATCAGTGTGCGCGTCAGTAGTCGTAGTCTAAGGCTGAGCGATGCGGAACGCGCCCAAGCCATTTTAGAACGCCTTATCACGGCAGGTTTTATAAATCCCGATGCCACGCTGGTAGATTATTATGTAGATCAATTCGACTATATAGATACCCCCGATGAAGTTCTAGATGCCATAGAGCGCCAGCTAGCCCCGGCTATCATTGTCCGACGCTCGCGAGAGTTTGGCGATAGCTTGAAAGCTTATACACGCCGTTATACGAAAGTGACAATCGGCGCTTAATCAAGACGTTGCCGCAGTAAAAATTCCGCCCATTTCAAATCAAGTGATGTATTGATATCTACAGAACGCTCGCGAGGCATAATGACGGGATAAACCTTATCGCTTTTTGCATTTTGTTCAAGCAAAGTTTGCACGCGAATGAGGTAAACAGCGCCGTTCATCATATAGGCGGCAGGCAAATCTTGGCGACGAGCGATAGATGGCGCTGAAGGTATGAAGGGTTGAAGTTGATTGTTGGCGTCAATACGTCGTACCCAGTAAGGATGCTCTGCTACAGGTGTAACCCCAACGACAATATCCGCATCAAAATCATGAGCGACCTGTAATGTCACGTGAATATCCTCTTTGGCGCGTAGAGGGGTTGTTACGGGCAATTCGAGCAAATAATCTGCGTCGTAATTTTCTTGCTCTTTCAACCATCGTGCGCCATGAACGAGTACATCCATGCCGTTTGCATCATCCGTTGCTAGCTCAATAGGGCGCATAAAAGGGGTTTCTGCGCCATAATCGCGGGCGATTTGGGCGATTTCCTCGTCTTCTGTGGAGACGATAACACGGTCTAATTCCGGAACGCTCAACGCCTGTTCAATTGTCCATGCGATAAGAGGCTTGCCTAAAAGAGGGGCAATATTTTTGCGCGGCACCCCTTTGGAACCTCCGCGAGCCGGTATCAATGCAAAAACTTTCATGATATTAGCTTTCGCTATAGCCGATGACAAAAGCCCCAAAGCGGCCTTTTTCTAGACGTCAAAGGCCCATTCGCCGCCGCGCATGATGATTTCGCTTGTGCCATCGGCGCGCACACCATGCACATCAACCGCGCCACTGCCTATCATGAAGTCTACATGGACGATGCTATCATTGCGCCCAATAGCCATTAACTCCTCATCAGATAATTCTGTGCCCCCTGTGACAGTGTTACGATAGGCAGACCCTAGCGCGATGTGGATAGAAGCATTTTCATCGAATAAGGTTTCGTAAAACAGCCGTCCAATTTTAGCGATAGGGGAACTGTTGGGCGCTAGCGCCATCTCCCCAAGGCGTGATGCGCCCTCGTCCATAGCGAGTAACTTGCCCAGCGCCTCGCCACCTTTACCCGCCTTAAAATCTACCACTTTGCCATCGCGGAAGGTGATAGAGAAGTCATCAATGATATTACCCGCATAGCTCAGTGGTTTTGTGGCTTTCACAGTGCCATTCACCTTGTCCTTGTGGGGCATGGTGAAAACCTCTTCTGTAGGGATGTTGGGCATATAATGGATGCCTTGATTATTGATGTCACCGCCACCTAACCATACATGGTCACGGACTAGCCCTACGGTCAAATCTGTGCCCGGACCGCTGATTTTGAGGGCGGTATAACCTTTATGCGTGAGATAACGAGCGCGCGCCATCAAGTCGGCGCTGTGCTTGCGCCATGCTTCAATCGGGTTATCACTAATGATGCGGGTTGTAGTGAAGATATAATCCCACAGCAAAGGAATGCGCTGTTCTGCGGGCACATCCGGTAACATAACATCTGCCCAAGGTTGCGTTGGCACTGCGCCAATAGACCATGTGCCGTAACCTTGGTCGCTGAGTTTGAAAACGGGTTTCATGGCCGCCCCCATCGCCCGCATCATAGTGGCGATATGCTCCTGATTTTGACCTTCTAGCAAATTGGGGTCATCGCCAAGAATAAATAAAACCCCACCACCCTCTTCCGTCACAATCCTGCGCGCGTCTATCCGCCATTCGGGGATGATGTGAAAAGAGTTCGCGGGCGCATTTTCCAAACGAATTTTGGTGAGTTGCTCATCGCGCCATAGCACATCCACGAGATGAGCGCCAGCCCGATAGGCGGCCGCCGCGGCATAATTGGTTAGACGGCGCACTGTGGGGTCGTCGCTGAAAGTGGGAAAGATGATGATGCGCTGGCCGGGTTGGACGTTTAGCCCTACACGGATGAGAAGTTCAGCGTATTGACGCAATTGGGTCTCGAAACGTTCATTCATGAATGTGCCTGCCTAGTTAAATTTTATTAAACATGAGAAATTATTATATAAGGGCAGGTAAAAAATAGCGAGATATATTTTATCAACCCTATTACAAGCGATATATGAACTGACAAAACCATTTGGCTAAAGAAAGTTCATCCCCAATTTCAGGATGATGAAGCCAGTATTCAAGCAATTCTTGGATAGCGCCAACTAAAAGACGCGCTCCCAATTCTGGCGCGTTCGATGATAGACCGCCAAACGCGCGTCACAATGTTTAGCGCTATGCCCGCTAGTGGTGGATTAAAGGGAATTTTACAGCGGCTATTCCAGCCCCGCATCGTTCGCGTGATGTTCCATAAAGAATTACAAAACCTCGCCGATTATGTAGAACAGCCTGTTTGCCAAAGCGCCTGATGCGATGATAGCTCAGACGCGCCTATCGTGAAGATACGTTAAAATGAAGCAGGTGCTCAAACGCGCCTGTTTTGTCAGCGACAAAAGAGGGTGTATGGATGTGGAAGCAGGTTTTGTTAGCGGGCCTAATGATGCTCTTCATTGTACAAGGGCCCGCTTGCGCCCAAGAATACGGCATCATCCAAGGCCAAATTCAGCATGACGGGCTTGTAAGGAGCTATCGCCTTTTTATCCCTAGCGCCGATACAGGCCAGCGCCCTTTGCCGCTAGTTGTCGTTTTGCATGGCGGCGGGGGTAACGGCCGACAAGTGATGCGTTATACGGCTATGAATGTCGTAGCGGAGCGCGAGGGGTTCTTTGTCGTTTATCCGGATGGCGTACGCAATCGTTGGAATGACGGGCGTGTTTTTGAGGCGGCCGATTTGACGATAGATGATGTTGGCTTTATAAAAACGCTGGTAGAAGCGCTCGTCGCCAAGCATCGTATAGATACGACGCGCATTTATTCAGCGGGCATCTCTAATGGCGGGCACATGTCTTTACGCTTAGCATGTGATTTATCCGACATTTTCGCCGCTGTTGCCGCCGTAACAGCTAATATGCCTCAAGACATTGTCGAGTCGTGTAATCCTGCTCCTATCGGCATCCTGATGATGAATGGAACGAATGACCCGATTTTGCCCTACGAAGGCGGCGAGGTGCGCGTGCTCAATCAAGGGCGTGGTATCGTCTTATCCACCGAAGATAGCGTGTCTTTTTGGCGCGAGATAAACGGTTGCTATTCAGCAGGTAACGTTGTTCGGATAGCAGATAGCGCCCCACATGATGGCGCCACCGTCTCGGCGATGATTTATGATACGTGTGAGTTTGGGTATCCTGTGGTGCTGTATCGCATTGAAGGCGGTGGGCATAGTTGGCCCGGCGCTCCTCCATATCTGGCAGAGGCGGCTGTTGGCCCTACTAATCGCGACATCAACGCCTCTGAAGTGATTTGGCGCTTCTTTTCCTCGCTCTCCCGCTAGTGACCTACACGGCAACAAGGGGCCTTCGGCCCCTTGTTGCATTTTGCAAAGGTATTGCTATCCCCGTTAGATAGGCTATTGTGTCAGAGGACAACTTTCAATAGCTGGCCAATCCTCGCGTACGATGCCATCGAGCGATAAGTCAATGGGTGTATGGTCGGTGGTAGGCTTCAAGAAAGAGGTCTGCTCACCAAAGATGCCCAAAACCGTACGCCCTTCGCGGCTAGCGTTTTCTTCTGGCGGGGTAATTTGTGGATAGATGTCGTTGAATGTTTCAAAGGTCAGTTGCTCGCCATCATCTTCTAAATGAATGGCGGGCGCTGTTATCGGCAGAGCATCCGCCTCGAAGATGTCAGGGTTGCCCATAATATTGGACGTGAACACGACGCGGTCATCAGAGCAGAGCCACGTGGGCGCGTAATCGTTGATGACGTTATCAGTCACTTTGCGGATAGCGCCACTGGCGACTTCTACCACGTAAATATCAAGGTCGCCGTCCAAGTCGGATTGATAGGCGATATAACGTCCGCTAGGCGACCAAACATGATTAGTGGCGTTCTCGTCTGCGGTGGTGATTGCGCGGCGATTCCCGCCATTCATATCCATCACCATGAGGACGCTCGCTTCACCCTCTACAGCATAACTGCGGAAGGCGATTTGGTCGCCATTGGCTGAATAGGCGGGGTCTACGTCAATGCTTGTGCCATCGCTCAGTTTGCGAACTTGACGTGTGGCGAGGTTGAGTTCGTAGATTTGCCATTGTCCATCGCGCGTGCTTTGGAAGACGATGCGGTTGCCATCTTCTGACCAGAAGGGATTGATGTCATCGGCGGCGTCATCAGTCAAGCGGTATTCTATGCCCGTGGACATATCAATCATATACAAGTCCCAGTTGCCATGGCGCGTTGTCTCGAAGACGACGAAGTTATTGGGACCCCACATAGGGTCTGTATCAATGGCGGTGAGATTGTAAGTCACACGTCGTACCGCTTCTGGATTGCCACCGCTCACAGGGGCAACGTATAACTCCCAGTTATCCGGCCCTTCGGCTGTGGCGTCTCGGTTACTGCTGAATACAACCCACATGTTGTTAGGAGAGATGCTTGGCGCCATATCCTCCGCGAATTCCCCTAAGGAGAGATTTTCGTGGAAGCTTACACCATCAGCGGCGCCATCTAGGCGGAAGATTTCCCAATCGCCCGTTTCGTCCGTATGGTAGAGGCGGAAAGTGGGGCAGTTGCGGCCGCAAGTCGGCGCGCCGTTCGACCAGTCAGGTAAGCCTGTGAAGGCCGCGGGACCGCTGTTCAAGTTGCCCAGAGACATGGCCGTAGTTAATTCGATAGCGACGAGTGTTTCGGAAAGTGTCGTTCCAGAGTTCTCACCACCTTTATCATTGCCACCATTGCCGCCGTTGTTTGAGCCGTTATTTTTAGGTGGGGTAGGCGGATAAGGGCAAGTGACGGTAGCGCTGGCGGATGTATCAATGGTGTTGAAGGTGACCGTGCCGGATTGGTCGCTTACGGTGAATATCTGGCTTTGGCCGTTACCTAGCATGAAGGGTGTCGTCAATACGACGATACCATAACGGTCCCGAATGACCGCTTGGTCGGCGCTGGTCATCGCTAATCCGATATTCTCCACCACAAAGGTTGCCACGCGGTCGGCGGCGCAAGAAGGCGTCACGACTAATGTAGGGGTTGCTGGTGGGTTCGGGCTAACCGTGACCGTGCGGACGATTTCGCCCGCGACGCCGTTTTGGTCTATACGCATGGTCACCAAATAAACACCCGTCGAGCCGAAATCGTGGCAAATATTATTTTGACCCGCGCCATTGTTTCCATCGCCAAAATCCCAACCTGTGACAGTTGCACCACCGGCGAGCAAAGCCGAGAAGCAATAGCGCACAGAATTCTGCGGCGTAATAGTGAATGTAGAGGCGCTTTCCATCAGCGTATAGGTGCGGACAATATTTGTTGCTTGGGCGACTGCGCCTAAAGCGTTGGTCACGCGCAAGGTGACAGGGAAAGCCTGCCCGACAGTGGTGTATTGGGTGCAGATAGACGATGGAATGTTGTTGTGGTCATAGCTCAAAATCGGTTGACCATTGCCAAAATTCCATTCCCATGTCCGTAAATCTGTGCCCAAGCTACGGTCGGTGAAGCATACGGTCATCGGCGCGATGCCAGCGTATTGAGATGGTGTGAAAGCCGCGCGAATATCGCCCAGTCCTAGTAGCTCAAATTGCATTTCAGCAACCGTCACCCCTAGCGGGCCTGTTCCGGTGACCACAGCGCGATATTGACCAGGATTGGCGAAGAAGCGATTGATGGTCGTTCCCGTCTGATTAGCTGGGCCTACAAGATTGTTGCTAGCATCGTAGAAGTTCCATTGATAGGTGTTGATATTGGTGCCGTTCGCGGTGAAGCTCAGTGTATTACCAGCGAAGATGTGGCTATCGGTACGGTTGATGAGGATATTTTGAGCGTTCCACACTTGGAAGGTTACTTGATAGTTGCCTGTGCGCGTCCCATAGGGATTTGTGCCCACTAAATTAACGACGTAAGTGCCTTGGGCGTTGAAGGAGATACAACCCGGCTGTTGCGCTGTGGAGGTTTGGCTATTCAAGCTGTTGTTAGCAGTGCCAAAATCCCACAGGTAATTCAGCCCGTTGATACCATCGTGGCTGGTTGCGGATGTGTTGGTGAAGCAAATCTGCTCGCCCACTTCTACGGCGCTAGCTGTGCCGCTGTGTGTGTAGGAGACATTGAATGTGCCCACATTCAGGGTGCGTTGCAAGGAGCAGGTATGGGTGCTATCGGCACTATTCACCGCGGAAACATCCACTCTTAAGATGTAGTCGCCTATCGGCCCTAAAGATGCGCCGCTGAATGCTGGACTGCTGACATTGCCGTCTATCGTGGATTGTGTTTCCGCCAGCAACCGCTCAAATCCCATAGAGTCTACCAGAATCCAGCGGAAGTTGAGATTGATATTGTTGGTGTTATCCATCGTGATGCGATACGTGTAATTTGCGGTAGGGCTGGACGGATTTGGATTGCCGCTATACCAGCCGTCGCAAGTAAAGTTCGCTCCTGCGCCCGCAACGGTGATGGTCCGCCATCCCGTATCGCACATTTCAGAAGGTTCTTCCACAGAGACTATATAACGCACACGATACGTTGCCCCTGCTGTGGAAAAAGTGTGAGAATAATTGTCGCCGTTTACGCCGCTGGCAATAGGCGTCCAGCCACCCATGCCATCCGATTGCTCGAAGTACCACAAGGTAGAATTGGCGCTCGTGCCGTTCGTCCATGGGCGGCCAAAGTGATTATTCAAGGTACGCCCATAGCTGACGGTTTCATTCAAAACCGGCGTTAGGTCTCCGCTGATGTTGCAGGTCATCGGTGGTAAAGTGACCGTGAGGTTCAAATTGGCGGCATTGCAATCTATAGATGGGTTGATGCCGTCGCTAGCGGTCACTGTCAAGCCGATGATGGGTGTATCGCCAATCTCTGTCCAATCCCAATCTAACGAGATAGACGATGTGTTGCCGCCATATGGCGCGCCGTTCACCGTCCAACTGTAGGTCAAGGTACGGCCAGAGACGCCACCAACATTAGCCGTATAGGTATGGCTGAGTGTGCCGCCATCGCTGGGCATCGTCGGGCGGGGTGTGGTGTTGCCGCTGATAGAGCAGGTGAGCGGGGGGTAGCTAACATTGACGTTGAGCGATTCATCGCAGGAAGCGCTTTGACCGCTACCCCAAGAAGCCGTCGCTTCGTAGCCGATGGTCTCTGTCCCGGTCATCGTCCAACTGCGGTTGAAAGTATTGGACGGGCCGCTTTGCATTAGAACGCCATCCACATACCAATCATAAGTCATTGTGCGGCCAGAGATGTTGGATACATTGGCTGTGTAAGTATAACTAGAGCCGTTGGGCAATGGAGAGGCATTGCCGCTCAGGGTGCAATTCAAGGGCGGGTAAGTGACCGTGACTAACTTGGTTTTACTGCACTCTGAACCGTCAGCAGTACTGGCCGTCAGCGTCACAACGTAGGTGCCTTCATCTGTGAATAGTTGCGAGATATTCGCTGTGCTGTAGTTAGCGTTCAAGCTACCGCCTGTGACCGTCCAGCTATAGGTTACAGTGCGTCCGCCAACATTGCCAATACTGCTCGTATAAGCTTGTGTAGCGCCCGGCAACACTTGGAGAGCGCCGCTGAAATCGCAAGTTAGCTCCAGACGTTGCACATAAATAATCATCTGTGAAGACGAAGAACCGCCGGGGCCTGTCACTGTTAGCTTAATGGCGTTTGGCCCTAGGGTCATCGTGCCACCGATATTGCCGATAGCGATATTAGATGGGTGTTCTTGAGTGCTATCAATCGTCCCATCGTTGTTGAAGTCCCAAGCCCAAGCGGTGATGACGCCGGTGCTGGGCGAGCTATCAAAATTGACCGTTTGCCCCCAGGTGATGGTGCCCATAGAAGCGGTGAAAGCCGCAGTAGGAGAGCCAACAACGTTGATGGTCTTTTGCTCTTGCGCTGTAGCGCTGTTGTCGCTATTGGCGACCGTGAGCTGAACAGTATAGTTGCCATCCGCCGCGTAGACATGGCAGACGACGGAACTATTATCAACGACGATTGTTCCATCGCCAAAGTTCCATGTGTTAGTCGCAATGGGGCCGTCGCTCTCGTTGGTGAAGCAAATTTTGACACCGCCGAGGACGCTACCTTGGTTTGACCACGAGAAATTAGCCGTTAAAGCCGCGCCATTTGGTGATACGATAACGGCGACCTGCTTAGAGCCGAAGCCGCCGGGGCCAGCATAGTCTAACTTAATGGTATGGGTGCCAATGGTAGAATACACATAATTGAATGGGCCGGGAGTATTGGCATCTTCGATGTTATCCCCATTGAAGTCCCATGACCATGTGGTGACTGGGCCACCGCTGTGGGTGCTCGTGATGGTGACATTGAGCGGCGCAGTCCCCACCGCTGGCGATACGGTGAAATCAACAATTGGCGGGGCCGCATTCACTGCAACTTGTTGCTGGTATACCGATTGTGTGCCCGCGCCATCCGTCACTGTGAGCCGAATGGTGTAGATGCCCGGGTTGGTGAAAGTATAGCTCACTTCGGGGGTTGTATAAGTTGGAAAGCCGCCTTCTACAATTTCCCACAAAAAGCTAAGACCACTGCCGGTGCTGGTGTTGTGTGTATAAACGGTGAACGGCGCGGTGCCAGTTGTGCCCGGATGCACTGTAAAGTTAGCGAATGGCGCGGTGCTAATCGTGATGGAACCGGTCAAAATGAGATTAGGCGAACCATTGCTTGGCACGCAGGTGAGTTCGATATTGTAAGTACCCGTGGAACTAACCGTGTGGTTGAAAGATTGCGCGGTGGAAACTAAAGCGCCGTTGATGCGCCATTCATAAGAAGCGATACCAGCCGTGTTGATGGCGGCAAAGCCGTAAGTGAAAGCGTTGTCATCGCCTAAATCTTGAATATCCATCTGGCAAAAAACTTGCGGACCGCGACTGGTATTGCCACTACCCGAACCATCGCGCCCGCCTTCTTCATTCGTCATGGGCGGCTCGGTGGATTCTTCTTGATGATTGGTCTCGGTTGCCCCTTGTGGAGAAGGGGTGATGGTGATAGTAGCAACCACTTCACCTTCTGTTGCGCCACTTTCGGACGTCGGTTCAACCGTTGCGGTTTCGATAGTGGGTTCAGGCGTCGGTGTCTGTGCTATTTCGGTCACATCAGGCGTTGCTGAAGGTGTCTCTTCAACAATGGGCGTTGGTGTTTCTGTCGCTTCGGGGTCAGCGAAGACAGGTAAAATACCTAGACCTGTGATGATAAAAAGGATAAGAGCTAGTTTCTTGAAGCGCATGCTACGCATAGAGGAAAAACCTTAAACAGTATAGATAGGACTCTTGTCCTAGTTTAAGTTCATTTTGCGCTTCAATAATTGAGAAAATATAAAATATTTACAAAAATTTCGGCCAAGACGTATTTTTATTTAATGATGTAATTGGCTAAATAAGAGAAAAAACGAGGGCAAGCTTTGGTTGTACGCTTGCCCTATATTGTGGGGAATATACTTAGGGGTTCAGTTCGATTTTAGCGTTGCTCAGCGCGACCACATCGCGTTCTTTTACCTTTGTTTGGAAAATGATTTCAGTAGGGGATTCGCGCCACATTTCTGTGATGAGTGTATCGCCGGGGAAGACGTGTTTAGAGAAGCGCACGCGCACACTTTTGAATTTAGCGGGGTCGTTATCCGCAAAATGTTTGAGCACGGCGCGCACTGCAAAGCCAAAAGTGCACAAACCGTGTAGGATGGGTTTTTCAAAATTGCCTATAGCCGCCATCGCTGGATCGGCATGTAGCGGGTTAATATCGCCGGATAAGCGATAGATAAGGGCTTGTTTTTCCAAGGTTTTTTCTTCGTGTACTTTGTCGGGTTGTCGTTCGGGGGGTAGGTTGATGTTGCCTGATGGCCCGCGGTCGCCGCCATAGCCCCCTAAGCCGCGAATGAACATAGAAGCCTCGCCTACACAGACGACCGCACCCGTTTCATCGCGGCTCGTCACTGTGGTTACAATGACCATGCCGCTACCTTTATCGTAGATATTTGTAATTTGGGGTGTGCTGGTGATTGTTCCCGCTGTGGGAAGGGGCTTTTTTATCTCTAGGTATTGTTCTCCGTGAACGAGCATCATTGGATTAAATTTTATGCCCGCGATGTCACCGGCCACAATGTCATCAATCATTTGCGAAGTATAGATAACGCCAAAAGAGGGCAATACCTTAAAACCATCTGCGCTGAGTTCATAAACGAATTGTAATTCTTTAGGATCTAGCCAATCGGCTGGCGCGCCGACGCCTAATGCGTAAAGGGAGACGTCGCGCGTGCTATAACGATAGGTCATAGCTGGCATTTCCCGACCGATAACTGCATTCACTTGCTCAAGCGTAACGCTCATTGCAATACATCCTTTCTATATCAACGTATATCTGGGCTTTTATTGTAGCGAATGCGCGCGATAGTGACAGAAATTTGAATGAAACGTCGGTATCAGAACTCACTATAAGTTCAGTATCGCTTAAGTGTAAAAGTGGCTATAGTGAATGAGGGCTTTTTTCCAAATAACGCTATCTATAGATAAGGGTATTCATGACAACGCTTAAGCATCGCATTTCGGAGCCTGTGGGTCGCTGGATATTGGTTGCCACTGTGTTAGCTAGCAGTATGGCTTTTATCGATGGCACGGCACTGAACCTTGTTTTGCCGAATATCCAAACGGAATTGGGTGCGACGGGCGCTCAATTGTTGTGGATAGTGAACGCTTATTTGCTATTGTTGGCTTCTTTCATCTTGTTGGGAGGCGCTTTAGGCGATTATTACGGTCGTAAACGGGTGTTTGGTATCGGTATTATCATCTTCGCCATTTCGTCTTTAGCGTGCGGTCTAGCGCCGACGGTGGATTGGCTCATCATCGCGCGCGGTGTGAAGGGCTTTGGCGGCGCGCTGATGGTGCCGGGCAGTCTAGCCATCATATCGGCATCTTTTGCGGCGGACGAACGCGGACAAGCGATTGGTATTTGGTCATCTGCTAGCACCATCACTACATTGGGAGGCCCCATATTAGGCGGGGCGCTCGCTAGTGCAGGTCTATGGCGCTTCGTCTTTTTCATCAACTTGCCGCTAGCTTTGCTGGCCTTGTATGCGCTGGCTAAGACACCGGAAAGCCGAAACGCCAAACCGCAAAGACTCGATATTCCGGGGGCGACGCTCGTAGCCCTTGCGCTGGCCACTATCACTTATGGATTGGTCACTATGGGCGATTTGGGGGTGGATACAGCGCTAGCGGAGCCGAGCGTTATCATCAGCCTTGTGGTTGGTTTGGCGGCTTTTGTGGGCTTCCTCGTCATCGAGGCGCGCAGTTCTCATCCGATGATGGATTTGAAGCTTTTCCGTTCGCGAGATTTTAGCGGAGCAAATGCGATGACCGCTTTTTTGTACGGCGCGCTGACAGGTTCTTTGCTCTTTTTGCCGCTCAATCTGATTCAAGTTCAAGGTTACGACCCATCTATAGCAGGTTTTACCCTATTGCCCTTCACTATCTTACTGGCTTTGCTATCGCCATATGCTGGGCGCTTGTTGCCGCATTTGGGCCCGCGACGGATGTTGACTGTCGGGCCGCTGGTTGTTGGTATAGGCTTCCTACTCATCTCTTTTGTGGGGCTTACCGATGGCCCAAGCGATTATTGGACAACCTTTTTGCCCGCTATCCTCGTCATGGGCTTAGGGATGGGTATAACAGTCGCGCCGCTCACCGCTACTGTCATGGGCGCTGTGCCTTCGGAGCATGCGGGTATCGCTTCTGGTATCAATAATGCGGTGACGCGCTCGGCGCAAGTGCTTGCCACCGCCGTTTTTGGGGCTATCGCTTTGGTCGTTTTTTCGGCTTCGCTATCTACAGAGACGGCCAGTGTGACCATGAGCGAAACAGAACGGTCAACTTTACAAGTGAGTTCGCGCGATTTAGGCAATACCACCATCCCACAAGGGTTATCGGAAGCCGCGCAAACGCAGGTGGAGATGGCCATTAAAGTTGCTTTTGTGGGCACATTTCAGGTGATTGCGCGCATTGCCGCGGCGATGTGTTTCATTAGTGCGGTGTTGGCCGCGTTTATCATCGAGGGGAGAAAGCAACCATCTATGGCTTTAGCAGAGCGCTGAATATTCTGCGTTGGATAATTCCCCCTATCTTTTGTTGGAAGTTCTGCTAAACTGAAAGCACAATGTAACCCAAGCGGGTGAGTTGACCCCAGTTACATCGGTGCAGTGGTTATGCACCGCTACCCTATCTGTACCGCAGAAGCAACCTGAATGATTTTGGGGATGTATATGTGTGTAACAGCAGGTTGTGGCAAACCCCTTTTCATTCAGGAGTGAATAGCAATGTCTAATCGTAAACAAGGCACGGTGAAGTGGTTTAACGCAGATAAGGGCTTTGGCTTTATCTCGCAGGAGAATGGCGAAGACTTGTTCGTCCATTATTCCGAAATTCAAAGTGTGGGTTTCCGCACTTTGGAGGAGGGCGCCAAGGTCGAGTTTGAAATCACTAAAGGCAAAAAGGGCTTCCAAGCTAGCGCCGTCACCGTCATGAAGTAAGCATAACAACTTGCCTAAGCAAAGAGGGGCGCTTTTAATGAAGTGCCCCTCTTTTTTATTCAAAAACTTGCGCCTTAATAGTACCCAGACATATAACAATAATATATATTGATGAGGGAATAGGGGTCGCATATGGTGCGTTTGGGCTGTTTGTTGATATTGGTTGGGATGGCCGCGTTGATGGCTATTGTTGTCTTGCCCGTCTTACCTTTCACCGAAGCCGATACCAACATAGACGATTTTCTCGGTAGCTTCATCTGTGCTGATGGTCAACTTCAGCGCGAGTTGTATCAAACATCATACCGGCCGGGGAGCACCTCTTTTTCTATGGAAGTATTTTGCCAGCGCGGCGAAGAGCGCACAGATGTAACAACCAATTGGATACTGTTGGGGATATTCGGTTTCACAGTCCCTTTTATCATCGGTTTGTTCCTCGTCATCGGGGGAACAACGCGCCATGCGACGCGCGCCGTTGCCAGCATGGCAAACGTCACGGTGACGACCACTAACGGGACAACGCGGGTTATCCATTTAGGCGATTTGATAGATAAAGCGCACACCCTACAGCAGAGTCAGGGCGATTTAACGTTAGCCGAGCGCCTAAAACAACTAGAAGATGCGCGGGCGCAGGGGCTAATTTCTGAAGAAGAATACGAGCGCCTGAGAAAAGAAATCTTGCAAGACGGTATATAGATGATTCAATGGTCGCTTTCTGGGAAGCGTTTTGATAGTTCATGGCTGTTAGGTGGTATAGCCTGTGAAGGTATATACGCGCTATAGGTTTATAAATGGCGCTTGCAAGCTATGAATTTCACGCTATACTCATTTTTGATATAGCAAAAACGAAAGTTAGGTGCGCCGTAGCCCGGATGCGAGGCGCATAATGGGGGAAGCCGGTGTAAGTCCGGCACTGTCCCGCAACGGTAACGGCTCATCTGCCGAAGTCCGAATGCCCGCCTAAACTTTCGCTCGTGCAAACCTTCGTGGAAAAAGGGGAGCGAGCGTGGACTTCACATTTTGTGTTGCATCCCGCCACCCGGCGGGTTTTTTATTCACAACACGCCCACAATCGAACTCCTCGTCTTATCAAATCATACGATAGGAGAGGTCAAATGAAGCTGTTCACCGTACTTTGCATTACGCTACTATTCGTCATTGCGCCATCTACCGCACAGGAGGCGAACCTAGATGCCTGCGTCCAAACTTACGACGCGGGGGCGGATTATTTCCCGCACAAAGTTGAACTAAGCTATACCAATGGTTTTGAAGTTGACTATTTCAATAACTACAAAGTCGTTACGGTCACCGAGCCATGGCCGGGCGCGCCCGAAGATGCCGTTTTCCAATATGTCTTAGTCCAATGCGGAACGCCCGCCCCAGAGGGTTATGATGACGCCACCATCATTGATATACCGGTACAAACGGTTGCGACGATGTCCACTACTTATCTCCCTTATATAGCTAGCTACGACTTGCTAGATAAATTGGTTGGTGTGGATACGCTCAGCACAGCGACTAATCCCGCAGTTATCGCGAAAGGGGAGGCGGGCGAACTCGTCGAATTAGCGCCCAATTTCCAGTTGAATATTGAAGTGGCCGTCGAACTGAACCCGGACTTAATCTTCGCCTATGGTTTTGGCGGCGATACAGAATCTTACCAACAGCTACTAAATGCGGGTTTGACGGTGGCGCTCAATGGCGAATTTGCAGAGACAACGCCATTAGCTCGCGCGGAGTGGGGTAAATTCATCGCGCTCTTTTTCAACCGAGAAGCCGAAGCTAACGAACAATTCGACGCAGTGGCAGAAGAATATGAGGCGCTAAAGGCTTTGGCCGCCACGGCTTATGACCGGCCAACAGTCTTTCTGAACACGCCTTTTGAAGGGACGTGGTATATGGCTGGCGGCGAAAGCTATATGGCGCAGTTTTTAGAAGACGCCAAT
Source organism: Anaerolineaceae bacterium (assembly GCA_037441665.1). Lineage (GTDB taxonomy): Bacteria > Chloroflexota > Anaerolineae > Aggregatilineales > Phototrophicaceae > JBBIRQ01. The sequence goes on from JBBIRQ010000012.1 coordinate 110,783, forward strand.
AGTCAATATCTCTGGTCGGATGATGAAAGCACAGGTACGCTTTTCCTCGACTTTGAATCGGTTTTTGAACGCGCTTCAACAGCTGATTATTGGCTGAATGTCAATCAATTCTGGTTCATGCCTGATGATGTTCTGAAAGAAGATGAGCGTTACGCCGAATTCGCCGCTTACCAAAAAGGCAATGTTTGGAGCAATAACCTCGCACTGACCGACAACTTTGGCAACGATTTTTACGAGTCTGGCGTAGCGTACCCTAACCGTATCTTGGCGGACATCATCGCTATTTTGCATCCTGAACTCCTGCCAGACCATAACTTCACTTATTACCGCCGCATCAATACCGGCGGGAGCGAATAAAGGCGGATTATCATGGCGCAGACCACGCTCAAACCTATTAGCGATTTTTTACAGCGGTCCGAACAGAGTAAGGATAAGTCGTTATCGTCTACCTATAGGCGGCGTATCTTGCTATTGGTGTTGGGCGTGGCTGTGCTAGCCGCCTTTTTTGCCACCGTGGCCGTGGGTTCGGTAGCTATCCCTATCGAAGATGTCGCCCGCGTTTTAACGGGTGGAGAAGCTAGTAAGAGCACGTGGACAACTATTATCCTCAATTTTCGTCTACCGCGGGCGCTCACGGCCCTTTTGGCCGGGGCGGCGCTGGGGGCCAGCGGGCTGATGATGCAAACCTTCTTCCGTAATCCGCTGGCAGACCCTTACATCCTCGGCATTAGTTCAGGCGCTAGCCTTGGCGTGGCTTTAGTCGTGCTCAGTTTTGGGGTGGGCGGTGGCGCGTTATTAGCTGGCGTGAATTTGAACGGCGACATTAGTTTAGCGGCGGCGGCTAGCATCGGGGCCGCTCTGGCGATGCTCATTGTGTTGTTCATCGCTCGTCAAACAGAAAGCAATATGACCCTGCTCATCCTCGGCTTGATGTTTGGCCAAATGACTTATGCGTTGGTGAGTCTGTTATTGTATTTCGCCATCCCAGAACGCATTGAAGCCTATCTGAATTGGACCTTTGGTAGCTTCGGCGGTGTTTCGTGGGCGCAGTTGCGCGTTTTTGCGCCGTTAGCTTTGGTCGGATTAGGGGCAACGTTCGCATTGGGCAAATCTCTAGATGCTTTACTGCTCGGCGAACCATACGCCCGCAGTTTGGGCTTGGATGTGCGCCGTGCGCGCACGGGGATTATTATAGCCACAGCGCTGTTAGCGGGTGGCGTCACGGCGTTTTGTGGCCCAATCGGCTTCATTGGTGTGGCTGTGCCGCATGTGTGCCGTAGCCTCTTTAATAGCTCGGAACATCGTATCCTCATCCCGGCTACTATCTTGATGGGCGCTTTGGTCTCGCTCAGCGCAGGCCTCATTGCGGAATGGCCCGCTAGCGAAGTCGTATTGCCTTTGAATGTGGTGACTGCGCTTTTGGGCGCGCCAGTGGTGATGTGGATTGTCCTGCGGGGGCGCAATTTGCGGAAAGCTTTTGTCGGATGAGCGATTGGCTTTTGCAAACACAACAGCTCAGCTTTGGTTACCCGCCACATAAGATGATCGCTGAAAACATCGCCGTAGGGCTGAAGTCGGGGGAGTTGGTCTGTTTGATAGGCCCTAACGGGGTGGGCAAATCAACCTTATTGCGAACATTGGCGGGGATGCAAAAGCCGCTTGGCGGGCGTGTTTTGCTCATGGGCGAGGATGTACACCAATTATCCGCCAAAGCGTTAGCACGCCGCTTGAGCGTCGTCCTGACAGAGCGTGTAGATACGGGATTATTGAGCGGCTATGCGCTGGTGGCGTTGGGACGCCATCCCTATACGGGCTGGTTGGGGCGCTTATCTCCACAAGATGAAGCTGTTGTGCGTTGGGCTATAGAAGCCGTTGGCGCAACCTCGCTGGCTGAATATGCGGTGGCAGAGTTAAGCGATGGCGAACGCCAAAAGTTTATGATAGCCCGCGCGTTGGCTCAAGAGCCGTCGCTAATGCTCCTCGACGAACCGACAGCCTATTTAGATTTGCCGCGGCGTGTTGAAATCCTGCAATTGTTGCGCGTTATTGCGCGGAATACCGGGCGCGCCATTCTTTTATCCACACATGACCTTGAACTCGCTTTGCGCTTATCAGATGCTATCTGGTTATTAGGAGTTGATGGGTGTTTTTATCATGGACTGCCGGAAGAACTTGTACTCAGTGGCGCTTTTACGAGGGTTTTTCAGGGGATATTCGATGTCCAAACAGGGAGCTTTCAAATTGGCAGTCGCCCATCTGCAATGGTCGCCCTGCAGGGTGATGGCCTAGCGACGATGTGGACGCGCCGCGCCTTAGAGCGCAACGGATTCACCACTGATGACGAAGCGCCAACAAAAATTGAAGTGCTCGCTCATGGCGAAAAACCACAGTGGCGATTGTGGCAAGATAGCCAAATGCAGGTATTCGATGCGCTGGGCGATTTGCTCGATGCTTTGAAGCGTTGAAGGGCGGGAACCCAACGCCTCGATGAGGTGTATTCATCATGAATACTCGAAAATGAACGAGGAGGTTTTTCATGATGTCGAACTGGGGAAAATACCAACGCCCATTATTCCACTTTTTGCTACATGCTGTAGCTATCGGCGCTTTAACAACTTTGTTGATAGCCTACTTTAATACCCCGATTGTGACGACGAACGGCCTTTTCACCCGTGAAGATAGATTATTTTTTGATGCGGGCAAATGGGCTATACGTTTTTTGCTACTTAGCCTAGCGATGACGCCCCTATACATCTATAGCGGCTGGACAACGGCCTTGAGTTTACGTAAACCTGCCGGACTATGGGCGGCGGCGTGGGCTGGCTTTCATGTTGTCATTTACTTGCTCCAAAACCCTAATTGGGGGCATGTAATCACCCAAATTAGCGCTACGCCATTCATTTTGATGGGCGCGGTAGCAATGCTCATTTTGGCGCTATTGAGCCTCACGTCCAATAAAACGGCGATGCGTTGGGTAGGCCGTAATTGGAAGCGCTTACATCGTCTGGTTTATGCGGCGGGAATGTTGGCTACTTTACATGCGCTTCTCGCCTTCCAAAACAGCAAGAAATTATGGGCATCGCGCACGGAAAACCCTCAAGAGATACAAATCTATTTGTTCTTGCTGGTCATCTTGCTGGCTTTGCGCTTGCCGCCCGTAAGGGCTTTGTTGGGGCGTCCAGCGCGCAAATTCAAGATGAAATGGGCTGTTCTTTAGCTTCGGCATCTAGCCGTTGGGTGAGCGCGGCTTTGAGCATATCGAGCGTTCCGGCGCTATAATGCTCATAAATATCTGTATGGTTGACCCATCCTCGTACCAAGCCTTCTAAAATGGCCGTGCTGTAAATACGGGCTATATCATTCAGCTTCAACTGTCCCGAATGGATTAGATTCATGAACTGTGGCGACGGGTCGAATTCAATAGTAGGGGGTTCATGCATTAGGCGTTCTTTTTTGGAGATTCGGCCGACGTGCTTACGGGCATTTTTTTGCAACGTCTGTATTTTCCCTGTTTCGTACGCTTCGATGATGACCACAGCTTTTAATTTGCCCGCTAGGTAGAGGAGCGCAATTTCTTTACCGAGATAATAGGATTTCAAAATTTGCCTTTTGCGGTCATGTCCACCGCCGGTTGCCCAACGGCGTAGATAGCCATAGGGCCCATAGGTCTTAACTTCCCAATGTCCGGTCTGACGATTGTATTTTAGGCGGGGGATATATCGGATAGTGATATAACCGCGCCCATCACGACGTTTTTCTTGAGGGCGCAAAGCGTCTAGAAGGGTATCCACCATCTGCGCGAGAGCTTGTAAATCTCTGTCAGAATTAGGCAAGTTAGGCAGGGCAATCATCGCATGAAAGGCATTAGCGAGTGGCGAAAAGTGCCTGCTACTGTTATATAGGTTTAAGAATAGGGTGTCTACACTGGGGGGGCGTCCCTGTCGTGGCGCATGACCGGTCATAACGAATTGGATACAGTCATTTAAATCGCGTAAATCATCATAATTTAGGCCACGCAGGGCGCTAATGGCATCTGCGAGGGTCGCTTCGATGTCGTGCATGGGTCATGACAATACTTGTGTATGGTTTAATGTGACAAGCTTACCCATTCTGGATAGGGCTGTCATCTATCAATCTTGTTATGCTTTGTCGTTTTTACGTTGATAGTAGCGCCGATGTTTTAGCTTGGCGGGCAGATTGGTAGGGTTAGCGGGGTCATCGTCTTGTCCGTAGCCCAGTTCTTTCATCAGAGGAGTGGGGGCGTTGCGAATTTTCATCGGTATAGGCAAGTTGCCGTAGTGTTTTACGTCATCCAATGCCGCAAAATAAGCTTCGCCAGCGGAGCGGTCTTTGGGAGCGCTGGCCAAATAAACGACGCCGTGCGCCAAGTTCCATTGGCATTCTGGCAATCCCACCGTTTCTACAGCGCGGAATACCTCATTGGCGACTACGAGCGCGGTAGGCAAGGCCATGCCCACATCTTCACTGGCGAAAATGACCATACGGCGCGCGATAAATTTAGGGTCTTCTCCGCCATCAATCATGCGCGCCAAGTAATAGAGCGCCGCATCGACATCGCTAGCGCGCATGCTTTTGATGAAAGCGCTAATAGTGTCGTAGTGCTCCTCGCCTGTTTTGTCGTAGCGTAGATGCTTCGATTGTAGGGCATCTTTTAGGTTATCTAAATCCACGCACGAATCTGTTACGGCATATAATTGCGCCGTGTTATCTAGCAAATTGAGCGCGGCGCGCGCGTCTCCATTGGCATACCGCGTGAGGAAGTCTATAGCCTCCTCGGTTAGCGAAACGCCTAATGCTTCTGCGCCACGAGCGATGATGTATCTCAGCTCTTCGAGGCTGAGCGGGTTTAACGTGAATACTTGCACGCGCGATAATAACGCGGAGATGACTTCAAAACTGGGATTTTCGGTCGTCGCGCCGATGAGCGTTAGCGTGCCATTTTCGACGTAGGGCAGTAAAAAGTCTTGCTGAGCTTTGTTGAAGCGGTGAATTTCGTCCAAGAATAAAACGGGTTTATGGCGCGGGGTGGTTTCTTCTGTTGTGGCGAATAATCTGCTTTGGGGGCGAGTATCTTCATGGGTCTGTTCGATAATTTCGCGCAATTCCGCTTTGCCAGCGGATACAGCGGATAGCATGAAGAAGGGTTGACCTGTGGATTCTGCTAGCAAACGCGCTAGCGTGGTTTTGCCTACACCGGGCGGCCCCCACAAAATCATTGACGGGATGCGCCCCTGTTGAATAGCCAATTGTAACGGCTTGCCATCGCCAACCAGATGCCGCTGGCCAACGAATTCAGCAAGGGTAGTTGGTCTTATACGGTCGGGTAGGGGTGTTTTGGTCATAAGGGGGAATTGTTCTTATTCGGGCTATGCGCTCATTATATCACCCACGATGTGGGACAGCATAGCCTTAGAACAATGCCCACACGAGTTGAGATAAAAGCATTGCTACCATCGCCAAAACGCTATGATGCGGCGAGTTCTGACGTGTGTAACGAAGCAAACCCCAAGCGACGAAAGGCAACGCGCATAACACACAAAACAAATAGGTCTTTTGTGTCCAGAAACAGGCGACGCATAACGCCATCAGGACGAAAAAAGTAACGCCGACGGCGTAAATGAATCGTAGCAGAGGTGGTTGTAATCGTGTCGCTAACGTATATTTGCCCACTTGTGCATCAGCGATGCGGTCGGGCCATGTCGTCGCCAATAGGTTGATGAAAACCAATGCGGTAAAGGGCAACATCATAATGATAATATGCGCGTTGATGTGCTCGGCTAAAACAGCGTAACCGTAGCAAGGTAGCGCTAAACCGCCGAGCAAGGCGTTATCCAGCTCTCCCCAACCGCGCCACGCCAAGAGCAATGGCGGCAACGAGTACATCCAACCGCCTATAGCCCCTAAGCATAATATGAGGTAAGCGGGAAGGGAAATGATAGCATTGATATGCGCTATCAAGCCGAGCGCCAACCCCAATACTAAAGCACTTTGCGCCCCATACAATGCCCACCGCCGCGGGATGAAACCTTTGGGCAATGCGCCACTACCGCCGCTAAAAGGTGTCCTTTGGGTGAGCGCATCGGTTGCGTAATCCGCGTATTCGTTGGCGTAGTGAATGGAAACAGCTACGGGCATCAAGAGGAGCGCGCCCCACAATAAGCGTTGGGTATCCCACGTCGCCCCATGTCGTTCAGCGATGAGCGCGCCTAGTAAATAGACTAGCCCGACAGCGACAAGCTGAAGCGGTCGCGACATCGCCCAAAAGCTCCACAATGTTTTACCTATAGAAAACGATGCCATAGGCGCTAAGTGCTTCTCTATATCGAGGAGAAATTAGCGCTATATTGTGACAAAAGTATTAACAATTGCTGAAAGAATGTTATGTCTCTGAAAAGCGCTTTGGCTTTTCAACAGACTAAAAGCCGACCTTTAGGGGGTAATGATTAGGTTGGCGCTAGCATCGTTGTTGAGGGTATCGGGATCGCCCTCGTTTCCGCTTACGCTGGCACTCAATGACACTGTTCCCGCGCTCAGCGCTTCTAAGGTCACTATGTTGCTCACCGATGCGCCCGCCGCAAGGGCCCCGACGTTGCAGGTGATGGTCTGTCCCATGACGCTACAACTCGGCGCGGAAAGGATGCCGACCTCTGTAGGCAGGGTGGCCGTAATCACCACACCGCTAGCGGGATAAGCGCTCAGGTTATTCGTTGTCATTGTCAAATCGAGGGTATCGTTAACCTGCGCTGAGCCGGTTGAGAGGGCAACGGATTGTTGTAAATCTATAGACAAAGGTTGTACATAAACATCTAAGCTGGCTGAATCGTTAGTGGCGTTACTATCATTAGCCCAACTATTATCTACAATTGTTGTTGTAGTGTTAAGGGTGGCGTTCGCCGCCGACAAGTCTACTGTGGCGCTTATATCTAACGTGATTGCGCCTGTGCCGCTATAGCTGAATGTCCATATCCCTGTTGTGTCATCGTAAACGCCGCTTGTGGTGGTGTGTGTCGCGTAAGATAAGCCCAAAGGTAGCGACACTTGCGCTTGAATGTTGTCTACAGGTGCTGTGCCGGGGGATAGGGTATTCGTGAAGCTCACTGTGAAGGTAATGGTATCGTTGACCTGCGGATTCGCATTATCTACCGTAAGGCTTAACGCATAATCTACTGACCACGGGTCAATGACGTTCACGCTGGCAGATGCGCTATTATCGGCGCTATTCGGTTCGGCTTCATTGGCGGAGACGCTGGCATTATTAACGTGCGTCCCCAACGCTATAGCTTGCGCTGTGATGATCACTGATGCCATATTGCCGTTGGTTAACGTGCCAATATTGCAAACGATGTTTTGACCAACAGCAACACAAAGGGGAGCGCTGACAAAAGCGATGCCACTAGGTAGCGTATCGCTGATGATGACGTTGGTGGCTGTAGAAGGACCAGCATTAGTGACCGTAAGGGTATAGTCGAAATTGTCGCCAATATTGATTGTCGGCGGCGCGCTCTTGCTCAATTGTAAATCAGCCGCGGGTGGCTGAACGGTTATTGTGGCGCTGGCGCTATCATTGGCATTATTGCTATCGGTCTGGTCGAGTCCGCTAAGGGTTGCAATGTTAGTGATGACCGCTCCCACTGTTCCGACGTTCACCGTCGTGCGGATAGTTATTGTGGCGGAAGTGCCGTTATTTAATGAGCCAATATCCCATAATCCACTGATGGCATTGTAGGTGCCTTGGGAAGCGCTATAAGAGACAAAAGTAAGCCCCGATGGCAATAAATCAGTCACTTGAACGCCTGTTGCAGGGCTAGGCCCTAAGTTCGTCACTTGAATATCGTATTGAATCGCGCCGTTTTCATACGGCAAACTGTTATCTACAGTATGCGCGCTGATAGCAAGGTCTGCGCTTGGGGCCTGCACAGTGATAGAGACGCTATCACTATCATTAGCGCTGTTCAGGTCGGGAATGGTGAATAAAGAAATGGCCCCCGTATTGATGATAGTGCCGCCGACTGTTCCCGTGTTGACAGTGGCTGTTATCGTCAATGTGGCGCTCGCGCCGTTAGCCAAGGGGCCAACATTCCAAACACCCGTGCCGCTATCATAAGACCCAACTGTGGCTACTGATGTGCTATAAGTCAGCCCAAGGGGCAAGGTATCGCTAATAACAGCATTGCTGACATCGCTAGGCCCATCATTCGTAACCGTGAGCGTATAAGTGATTGTATCCGTTTCGGATGGCGTGGGGTTATCAACTGTCTTGACGATGCCGAGGTCTGCGGCTGGAATCAGAATATCAACACTAGCGCTATCGTTGGTGGGGTTCGTATCGGTTTGGGCTAACATCAAGCGGCTAGCTGTGTTGGTGATGGTCATGCCAGCGGTGCCGGGGTTCACCGTTGCGCGCAAGGTTAGCGTGCGCGTCGCGCCATTATTGAGCGTGCCTATCATCCAAACACCTGTGACGCTGTCATAACTTCCAGCGCTAGGGGTTGCGGAGAAGAAAGTTAACTCTGGGGGCAAAATGTCAGAAATTTGCAAGCTCGTAGCTGTGCTAGGTCCGTTATTCTGGATGGTGACGGTATAGGTGATGAGTTGCCCCTCATTGGGTGTGGAGTCATCCACTGTTTTAGCCACGCTAATATCTGCCTCGGATACGGGAACAACGATATTGACAAGCGCCGAGTCATTGGTTGGGTTGCTGTCTACCTCGCTAGAGAAGGTGATAACAGCCATATTAGGCACCGTGTTCCCACTGGCCGCGGCGGTGACTTGCGCTGTAATCTGCAACGTTACGGAAGCGCCATTCGCGACTGTTCCTACCGCCCAGATGCCAGTTACATCATCATAAGTCCCTTGTGTGGCGCTAGCAGAGACAAATTGCAAACGCGAATCGAGCACATCAGTCACTTCAACTGTCGTTGGGAGGGGTAAATAATTATATAGCTGGATGGTATAAGTGATGTTTTGCCCCACAATCGGTGCGCTGTTATTCACAGATTTAACTAAGGCTAAATCCGCCGTCGAAACAGTGACGTTGACGGTGTCGGTATCATCGGCGGGGTTGCTATCAAACTCATTGAGCGCTGTAATCACGGCCGTATTGTTAACAGAAGTGCCAGCCGTCCCCGCATTGGGATAAACTTGTAATACAAGGGTGGCCGTGCCGCCAATTCCAATGCTCCCCACATCCCAAATACCGGTGCCACTGTCATAAGTCCCTTGTGATGGGGCGCTATTGACAAAGGTTACAGATGGCGGTAACAGGTCTATCACCTGTACGCCTGTGGCTATAACGCCTAAATTGTTCGTCAAGGTGATGGTATAGGCATAATTCAAGCCTTCTGCTGGCAAGTTGTTGTTAACAGTCATGTTGAGTCGCAAACTATCTGGCCAAACCGTGATATTTTGGCTATCGGTATTATCGGATGTGGAATCGGATTGGTCTACGGAGAGGATTTGAGCTGTATTAGTGATAGTAGCCCCTGCGAAAGCCATATCCACGGTCACATCGAGGTATAAAAGGGCGAAGCCGCCAGCATTCAAGGTGCTTATATCCCATAAACCACTGAGAGGGTCATACGCTCCATGGGTCGCAGACCAACTTACAAAAGCGACGCCCGCGGGCAACACATCGCGCACTTGTATATTAGTTGCGGCTATGGTCATATTGTTGTCTAGGCGGATGGTATAGCGTATCGCTTGACCAATGAAAGGTGTATTATCGTTGACATTCTTAGTTATACGGACGCCACCGCTACCAATGTTGATAACCACATTATCAATGTTGTTCGCACCGTTGCTATCTGCTTGCCCCGACGAAGCGATAAAGCCGCTGTAATCTGCGATTGTGCCTTCTGTCCCGCTATTCACAGTGACGTTGATATTCAGCGTTGCGCTACCGCCAACGTTCAGACTGGCCACATTCCAGATGCCCGTTCCGTTATCGTAAGCGCCAACCCCACTCGCTGATACAAAACTTACCCCATTCGGCAGAGGAGCAGATACTTGTATACCCGTCGCGGGATTGGGCCCAAAGTTGTTCAGGGTTAGGCTATAAGTGATAACGGCGTTCGGTAGGGGAGCGGGATTACTGACATTTACGCTGAAGCTCAAATCCGCGCTACCAGAGGCGCTTATGCTCGTGAACGTCGCGCTAGCGGAATCGTTCGCAGTGTTGAGATCGCCCGTCGAAGACGCCGTGATAGTCGCTGTATTCGTCACGGATACGCCAGCTGTGCCCGTGTTGACTACCGCATAAATGGTGAGGGTGGCGCTACTTCCTACCCCCAAACTTCCCACCGACCATTGCCCGCTCGCGCTGGTATATGTCCCTGTTGTCGCCGAGTATAGGGTAAAAGTGACGCCAGCAGGCAAAACATCGGTGATGACGACGCTATTAGCTACATTGGGCCCACTATTGCTGACGACAATGGTATAAAAAATAGTGTTACCTTCTATGGGGTTAGGGTTGCTGACTATTTTGGTGACGCTTAAATCTGCGCTTGCCAAAACATTTATCACGACGCTTTGGCTGTTGTTAGCATTGTTGGTATCCGTTTGGTCGAGCGCGGCCAGACTAGCTGTCGTGGTGATTGCGTTGCCGCCTGTGCCTATACCTACGCTCGCCGAAATTTGTAAGGTGGCACTAGCGCCGCCGGCCAAAGTGCCCACAGTCCATTGACCGCTCCCTGAATTGTAGCTCCCTTGGCTAGGGGTATCGCCAATATACGTTAACCCTGCCGATAAAGGCGCGCTGATACGCAGGTTGGTAGCGGCGTAAGTGCCATAGTTGGTCACTGTCACCGTATATATGATAGCTTCGCCTTCTGTTGGTGTTGCATCGCTGACCGCTTGTGCTACCGAAATATCAAGCGGGTCAGATACGGTAACTGTGCGTGTTTGGGTATCGGTCCCGCCGGGGCCGGTCACTTGTAATGTAATTGTATACGTTCCGCCGCTGGTATATGTGTATGGGGCGGGGTTAGCTGATGCGCTTACCCCGACGCCATCGCCAAAATCCCACAGATAAGCTGTGATAATACCGCTTGAGGTGTTGGTAACGGTCACTGTCACAGGCGTATTGCCACTGGTCGGGTTGACTGTGAAATTGGCGACAGGGGCGGGTATCGGCGTATTGCTAGGCGTGAAGGTCGGTGTTGGGGTGAATGTATTGGTTGGCGTATCTGAAGGTGTGGTTGTATAAGTCGCTGTCGAGGTAAGTGTTGGGGTAGAGGTATTCAAGGGTGTTGATGTGGCTGTTGGGTTAGTGGTCGGCGATGGGGTGAACGATGGTGTTAAAGATGGGCTGGCGCTTGGCGTAGCCGTCCCCGTCAATGTCACCGTAGCGACCGCCAAGGCGCTGGTCGTTGTATCATCTGGGCGTTGGGAGGCAGTGGCCATAGCGGTATTGGTCTCGGCACGCGGTGGGTTGCTATCAACATCAGATGACAGGGGGGCACCTGTGGAAAGATTAGTATCTGGGGAAGCGTTGGCATCGGTTACTGTGCTGGCCAAAGCGAGTTCTGATAGGCTGATTGGCGGTGTGTAATCGTCACCGATTAACGCCACAACATAGGCCGCGCCACCACGTTCTAGAGCAATTTGGGTGGCAAGCGCCGGGTTGATGGGCGCGAACTGCAAACGCACTTCCCAAGGGCTATAATCAGCCGTTTGAGAGGGGCCAATTAAGCGGTCAATTTCGTGAATCCGCGCGGATAAAATACCTAATTGAGAAGCGCAAAAGAACATCGCGCATAAGCTGGGCAAAAACAAGAGTAGTAACGCGGCATAATAGCGTCTATTGGGTTTATTTTTGCGCTTATGGGATGGCTTCAGTTTTATCATGTTGCCACCACCGCGGAAGCTTGTTTAATCGGTAATCGGAAGGTGACGGCGGTGCCGATTTTGGGGTCGCTTTCTAACGATAGTGTGCCGCCGTGCGCGGTGACGATGTGTCGGGCGAGATATAGCCCCAAACCTAAACCGCGTTGGTCTGTTGGCCCTGCATCCGCCGATTGGCCGCGATACATCCGCTCGAAGACTTTATCCACCTCATCAGGCCCGATGCCCACGCCTGTATCAGAAATGATGATAGTAACCGCGCCCGTTTCAAGCTGTTCAATAGTCACGTCTACCCAGCCACCGGGTAGGGTATAATAATAAGCGTTGATGAATACCTGCTCAAAGGCTTGTCTCAAGCGCGCACGGTCGCCTTCAATCGTGATAATGGCGCTGGGGAATTGGGTATAAATGCGTAAACCAGCCTTCAAGACCGCTGGGCGATGCTGTTCAATCACATCAGCTAACAGCGGCTGGAGTTCAAAGGGTTCTATATCTACGTAGAATTGGTTGGCGATAATCGCGCTGACATCCACAACTTGGTTCATCATGTGACTTAAAATGCGTAACTGTTCAGCGGCTTTATCTACATATGAATAACTTTGCTCTGTTTGGCCGGATTGTTGGAACAGTTTAGCGAGGTCTACATAGCCCTGTATTGCCGTTAATGGCGTTCGCAATTCATGGGATAATTGCAAGATAAGCTCGTCTTTGAGTTTTTCTGCTAAGATAATTTCGGTAATATCACGAAAGACGATGACATAACCTAATAAATCGCCCTCATTGCTCTGAACAGGGGTAGCCAAAACGCTAAAATGCCGTTCTGCGAACTTGGCCGAAATAGGATTCAAGAGTTGTTGGGGCTGGCCACAAAGTTTAGAAAACAACCCCCACTCGTGCCCATTATTTTGAACGGCATTGATGAGGCGGTTAGCCGCTTCGTTGCGATGTATGCTATTGCCCAACAAATCTAGGACGATGACCGCATCGCTGATACTCGTGAGGATGGCATCGCGGCGTGCAGTTTCGCCAACTTGCTGAATATAAAGTTGGTTGATTTCTGCATTGCGCTTGACCAATTCATTGGTCATATGGTCGAACGATTGCCCCAATTCGCCCAATTCGTCTGGAGTATAGAGGCCAACCCGCTGGTTGAGGTCGCCGGATTGAATGGCGCGCGTTGTAGCGACGAGCCGCTGTACAGGATGGACGATAGAGCGCGTTATCCACAACCCCAAAGCCATCACAGCGACGAGTAAAGCGGAAAACAACACCACAAAAGCATCTCTGCTCGTGCCGATGCGGTCAATCACGAATTCCGTAGATAGGGCTACCACCATCAATCCGATATTTTGTTCCCGCAATCGGAAGTGACCGTACAATATCTGGTAGGGAATTTGACCGATGAGCTTTTCCTCTATCGGGGTATAACTTTGCAAGAGAGTGTCTGATATTGGTTCCGATTGTGGCGACAATACCTGAAGGGCTTCTGGCGCTACATTGCGGAAGGTGGAGCCTAGTATAGCACCTGCGTTATCGAATAAGATAATCTCCGATAACGCCTGTTCACTGATACGCCGCGTGAAATTATTGGCATAAATGCCTACTGAAATACCGCCAACGAGGATATTATTATCCGTGAAAATAGGGGCGCTGAAAAAAAAGGTAGTCTGGCGATTAACCGATTGAATATCTACATACTTATCACCGAGATTATCGGCTAAGCCGGTGATAACACGCTGAACGCCCTGCCAGCCTTGTGTTTCCAGTAGGGGAATGGCTTGGCCACGATGGCCTTCTGCTGGTCGGCTGAGGCGAAAGATGTTGACACCGTTGATGTCGTAAACCAATAATTCGTCTAAATCGTTGTTGATGGCGATGGGGGATAATAACTTGTTCAACGCTTCTAAATCTGCTGTCGCTAGCGCTTCGGGCACATCATTTGTATAGGCGAGGGCGCGCAAAGTAGCGATTTGTTGGCGCTCGATTTCTATGATAGTGTTTGTAGCGGCTTCTGCGCTATCGAGCAGTTGGCGATTGATGCGCTCTTGGATAGAACCTGAGACAAGGCGAGTGACAATGAAAATACCCACCACACCAATGAGTGTAGAAACAAATAGGAAAGGTATGGTAATGCGGATATTGATGCGCGGATAAAACCGCTTTTGCCATCTATCCATGACTGCCCAGCTCGCGAGCTTGTATAAAAAAGACAGAATAAAAACACTTTTTTCCTAATGACAATTCTTAATTGTTTTTATATTATGGGTATTGGTGTCATTTCTTCAATAAGAACTTTGTTATGTATGAATTTACGAATCGTCATAAAACATAATTGCAACGAACATCATCATTCGTTATAAAATGTAATAAACAACCGCTTGGAAAATGGATAAAAAAAAATGACACACATTTTGCATTTAGAAGATGATGGACCTCTGCGCGAGATTTTGCACGTCGCGCTTTCAGCGGCTGACCCAACCATTAAGCTCAAGCAATTCATCAGCAGTGACGAAGCCATCGCGCATATCAAAGCTCATTTAGGTACGATTGATTTGTTCATCCTCGATATTCGTGTGCCGGGGTCTAAAAACGGTATAGAGGTGGCGGAGGAAATTCGACGCTTGGGTTCGTCGCGGCCTATCATCATCACTTCAGCGTTCCGCAAGCCAGAACAGCACCGCTTAGATAGTTTGAGCTGTACATGGATGCCAAAGCCATGGCATATCTTAGAGGCGCATAAAACCATTCTGCCGCTCGCCCGCGCCTAAGCGTGAGGAGATAGCCCGCACAAGTTATCTATCTACCGCTGGGTGAATAGGTGATTTCGTAATGTTGATTGGGAGCTATATCGCTCAATTCTTGTTTTGCCCCATTCGGCCATAGGATAATAGCTTTTTCTACTGTCGCCGTTCCTAACCCAAAATGCAATATCATGCTATTGCCCGCGCCAAGGCTACCGCCGCTCTGCACATCTTGGAGCAAGGCGCGCCCCAGACTATCTTCAATAATAACGCGCGCGCCGATAGCATCGCGGTTAATGGGCCCCGTGCCTGTTAAGGCGAAACTGAGGCGATTATGAGAACTTTGAAGCCCTAACGCATTGCGATAAAGCCAGTAGCCGCTATCATAATCGCCAACGACGAAATCGACCCAGCCATCATTATCATAATCAGCATACGCTACGCCCATCGTGCGCCCTTGATGCTCTTGTATGGGGATGCGTTCAAAGCGCCCTCCGCCGATATTTCGGAATAGCGGGTTCTTATTGATGCGGTTGGGAAGCGCTTCGGTGATACCTAGATAAATATCACGCCAGCCATCATTATCATAGTCGAATATCACTGTTCCCCAGCCGATAGGCGTACCTTCTATATTGGCGCCAACGGCATCAGCGATGTTCTGAAATTGAGCAGTAGGCATCTCATTTTTTAATAAGACGCTGGGCCCCACATTGGAAAAGTAGAAGTCGAGGTCTAAGTCATTATCTATATCGCCAACGGCAATCCCCATGCCCATAACCCGCGTATTCGCCCCAACTGTGGCCGATATTTCATGAAAGCACCAGCCATCGCAACCCGCGCCATCATTGCGCCATAGAGCATTGCCTACGGGGTTGATGAACTCGTCATTGACTAAATATAAATCGAGGTCGCCATCATTATCATAATCTGTCCAGCTAGCCACAAAGCCTGCGCCATAAACTTTGTCGCTCAGTAAATAGGTGACATCGGTGAACGTGCCATCGCCGTTGTTATGATAGAGCGTATCGCGGTCGCCGAGGCTAGGGTGGCCACAAGTGGGGGAACAAGCCCAATTCGCGATGTATAAGTCAAGCCAGCCGTCGTTATCATAATCGCCCCAAGAAGCTGTGCGCCCGTGCCCTTTGTCGCCGACGCCAGCTATAGCGGTCGCATCGCTAAACCGAAGCGCCTTCTCGTTCCGAAATAAGATATTGGGCTGGCCGTCGTTTAAAACGTATAAATCAAGCCAGCCGTCGTTATCGTAATCGGCAAAAATAGCGCCGCTACTTTTATATCCCGCCAAAGCCACTTGCTCACCTAGCGGAGCAGGGGTTAAAACGCCGCCTATGTTCTGTAAAAGTGTATTGGGCCCGCGGCTATCCGTTACATAGAGGTCTATCCAGCCGTCACGGTCATAATCGCCCCATGCTTGGCCAATGAGCTTATCTTTGCCACGTCGTGCGACCAGCAAGCCTAAACGAGCAAAAGCGCCGTAAGCTAAAGGCGCTTGGCCATTCGATAACGCAGAGGGAGGCTCATAGGGCATTGACCGTATGGCTGAAGGTGGGCGTGTTTGTTGTTGCGCTTGGCTCGCGCTGATGAAAAAAAGCAACAGAGCGATGATGAATAAGCGCTTGGCTATCATCCCAAAACTCGCTAAGCCTTATTCTTTGACATAGGGGCGCCCCGCGGCTTTGGGCGCGCTAGCCCTGCCGATGAAGCCCGCCAAAACAATAATTGTCACAACATAAGGCACCATCTGCAAGAATTGCACGGGGAAGCCAACTTCTAAGATTTGTAGGCGCGTGCTAAGCGCTTGGGCAAAGCCAAACAAAACCGCCGCGCCAAACGCACCGAACGGATACCATTTGCCGAAGATGACCGCCGCCAAGGCGATGAACCCCGCGCCACTGGTCATGCCATCGTTAAAGCGGCCGGTCGCTTCTAGCGAGAACCAAGCGCCCGCCAAACCAGCCACAAGACCGCCAGTGAATACGGCTATCCAGCGATTGCGATTTACATTAATGCCGACGGTATCGGCCGCGTGGGGGTGTTCGCCCACCGCCCGAATCCGCAAGCCCCACCGCGTATAGAATAAGACAACGTGGGTGAAGATGACGACGATGAACATCATGTAAAAAATAGGCTGGCTATCGAAGATGGGGCCACCAATCAGCGGAATATCGGCTAATACAGGGATGCGAATACTCTGTAATTTGCTCAGCCCCGCTTCTGTGGAAAGCAAATACTCGCGGCGCACAAAACTAGTGACGCCCAACGCTAAAATGTTGATAACTGTTCCGCTGACAATTTGGTCTGTGCGGAAGGTGATAGAAAGCCACCCATGTAAAAGGGAAACAATCCCTCCGGTCAATACCGCCACGCCGACGGCTATCGCTTGGGCGAGATAAACATCAGGGATGACATTCTTCAGGTAAAATAGCGCTGTAAAACCAAAACAAGCCGCAAAAAGCATCATGCCTTCAATAGCGATATTGGTTACGCCGGACCGTTCGCACCAGATACCCGCCATAGCGCCTATGGCTAAGGGGGTTGCTAGGCGTAAAGTCTCGGCAATCATGGTGGTTACGTTGGTGCTATTCCCTGCCGCCGCCGCAATCAGCACCATAGGGATGAATATAACGCCAGATAATATCAACCCTAGCCGACTGAGCGTTTGTGTAGCTCGGCTACCCAAAGCGCTGAGTTGTACTTCTTTTGGATTTTTCTCTAAGCGTATCCAACCGTCGGGGCCGCCAATCCTTAATAAGGTTTCGCGTTTATAGATATGGCTAAATATAACGGCTATACCCGTCAGCATAAATAAAATGCCTGTAGCGCGTAAAAAGGCTTGGGTGGGGATAACCACATGCGGCACTTGGCTGATGTCGCCCGCTTCTAGCGTGAGTATCGTTTGGATGTTGGGCGTCAAGGTTACGCTAACACGCATGAGAATGAACAGCCCTAACAGAAAGAGGACAATAGCGATGATGGCCATGCGCGTTAAGTGCACAAAAGGAATAACAATCCCGCTACTGCGGCGCGTTGTGGGCATTGTCGGTGATTGTGTGGTCATGATATTTAGCTCCCCCATCCTGTGGAAAAGACGAGTTGTTCTTTTTCTTCTGCGGTACGTTCTGGGATACGCCACAAGAAACGGATGATTTGGTCTGCGGCGATGAACATGATGATGAGCGCTTGAATGATTTTGACCAAATCTATAGAAATATCAGCGCGAATTTGCATCAACCCTGCGCCGCTCAGCAATCCTCCCCACAACAGGCCCGACCAAACCATGTTGCGCGGATTGCTACGAGCTAATAAGGCGACCGCGATAGCATCAAAACCTGCCCCAGCGAAGAATGCGGGAAACATGTTGAAGTTGACGCCGCTAATCTCTATGGCTCCAGCCAAACCCGCCAAGGCCCCGCTCAAAGCCATGGCAATAATGACATTGCGGGCTACGCTCATACCTGCGTAGCGGGCGGCGTTGGGGTTAGACCCAACCGTGCGTATCTCAAAACCAATCGTCGTTCGTTCCAAGAACCAATCCGTCAGCCAAACCACCCCAAACATGATGAGCACGCCGATATGAAGTTGCCCGCGCGAGCTAATGGCGTTGAAGAAGATGATGAGCGCGACCGAAAGGATGCTGAAGATGATTCCGCGGCGGATGCCTTCGCGCGGGTTGCGGCGACGGAATGATAGATAATTGGCTAGAAAGACAATCCCGACAACCACTATTAACAATATGATGAAGCGGCTATCTTCAGCCAATTGTCGGAAGGTGGGTATACGAGCGATGGCTTGTATGTCCGGCGTCTTGGGCACGCTAGAAGAAACGTCGCCCAATATGACGGGATTGGTGGACTTAATGAGCCAGTCCACCGTAAGAATAGCGATGAAGTTAAGCATGATAGTCGTGATGACTTCATGCGCGCCGGTGAAGGCTTTCAATGCTCCGGGGATAGCGCCCCATAAAAAGCCACCGATAATGCCCATGATGATGAGAATCACCAAGAAAAGGGCGGGTGGACCTTCAAAAGCCCAAAAAGCGCCCAAACCAGCCACAAAAACGGCCCCTGCGTAAATTTGGCCTTCAGCGCCGATATTGAAGACGCCCGCTTTGAACCCCAGCGCAATGGCCAAACCCGCGATGATGAAGGGAATCGCGCGAATGATGGTTCGTTCTAGGTTATCGGGCAAGAAGAGTAGAGCACTACCGCCGAAACGCAGATAATGCACATCTAGGCCTTGGTCATCTTTGATAATACCTATAGTATCGTTAGCTAAACCTTCACCCAGAAGAATGCGGTTGCCGGGGCGCTTGATGATGAGATGGTCTTCTAAGACACCGCTGATTTCTGTCTCTAGCGCTTCATTAACCGTTGGCGCGGTCAAATACCCTTTTTCATATAACGCGGCGATTAAACGGAAGTCCTCGCCCAAGCGCGCCGGGTCTGTGATATTGTTTTCTGCCAGCAATTTGAGCGTATCGCGCGCTTCAATGACACTGGCTGTATCGGCTTGATGAATGGCAACAATCGTCTGCGCTTCGGGGCTAGTGGGGGTAAAGCCGAAAGCCTCCATATCGACAATCGCTTGGTAGTGACGTTCTAGAGCAGTGATGCCATAGGTATTAATTTGATTTAAATAGGCGATAGCTTGACGTAATTCTCCGTCGTCCATCTCTGCCAACGCGGGCCATAAGCTGATGGCGGTCTCTCGCTCCTCGTCGCTCCAATCGGTACGCCCCGCGGCCAACCGCGTTAGCGCGCGTTGGGTATTGCGGTCAAGGCTAGCGATCTGCGCCAAAAAAGGTTGAATATCGCTGATGGCTTGAGCGCCGATGGTGGTAATAATAGGTATGCGTTCTGCCCAATTGGTTATCAATTCTTCTGTGAGGTCAGGATGTTGGACTAAAAAAGCATCGAAGGCTTCCGCTTCGGGGACGCCGATTGCGGCTAAACGCTCGAAGGGGCGCGCTTGCCGAGAGAGCCGCTCCGCAACAATTTCGTTGTTCTGGGCGTATTGGGCAATCAAAACAAAATCGTCCGGGCTAGCAACATCATTGATGGTTAGGCCGGTGACGCTTTCAATCAGAGCGCTATAGGCTGTGCCAGCCACGCGGATACCACGCCCAAAGTCACCGCGTCCGCCCGTGAACACAATCAACGGGATACCAGCCAAGAAAGCGGTGAGCACCGCTAGTAGCGGCACTAAACGTGGCGATACCCGTAACCACGTGCGAGCGATAAATGTAAAAATGGGTAACGGCATAGCTGTAGATGGGCGGGTTTGGGTCATGACGAATCACTTTCTAAAGTGGTGGCTTCGACGATGCCGGTCATACGCAAGCCAATCATGTCGCGGTCTGCTTTATCAGCCGCTATCACGTCAATAATGCGACCATCAAACATCACGGCGATGCGGTCCGACATGCTCAGAATTTCGTCCAATTCTGTAGAAACTAGCAATATGGCGGTCCCTGCATCGCGCATGCGTATCAATTGTTTGTGGATGAATTCGATAGAGCCAACATCAAGCCCGCGGGTAGGTTGGGAAGCGATGAGCACCTTTACGCCCCGCGAAAATTCCCGCGCGACAATGACTTTTTGTTGGTTACCCCCAGAAAGCCCACTGATACTTTGATAAATGTTGGGAGGGCGTACATCATATTCTTTGACCAACGCTTGAGCGTTGCGCTCTATGGCGGGTTCGTCCACAATCACCCCGTGCGAGAATGGCTCTCGATGATAATTGCAGAGGACAAGGTTATTCATAACGGGAAAAGCGCTGACCATCCCATCGCGTTGGCGGTCTTCGGGGATGTGCCCGACACCTAAAGATGTAATATGACGGGGAGACGCATTGGTGACATCTTTGCCAAGCAGGATTATACGTCCGCGCGCCACTTCGCGCAGACCTGTGATAGCCTCCACCAATTCGGTTTGGCCGTTGCCTTGTACACCTGCTATCCCCAGAATTTCCCCCGCGAATACCTCTAAGCTCACATGGTCAACGGCCATTAAGTTACGGTCGTCGTATACTACTAACTCTTCGATGATGAGCACGGGTTCGCCGGGTTGGGCCGGTTGCTTATTCACTTCTAGCAACACATCGCGCCCCACCATCAGCGAGGCTAGAGATTGCTCTGTAGACGTTTTAGGGTCTGCTATGCCGGCGACTGTGCCCCGACGCAACACCACAATTTCATCACAAATCTCTAGTACCTCTTTGAGTTTGTGGCTGATGAAAATGATGCTCACACCCAGTTCAATCAGCTTTCGCATCACTTTGAACAAGCCTTGCGTCTCTTGAGGGGTGAGCACCGCCGTAGGTTCGTCGAGAATGAGGATGTCGGCGTTACGGTACAGCGCCTTGATGATCTCAACCCGTTGTTGCGCGCCGACGGGCAGATCTGCCACCAAAGCATCAGGATCTACTTCTAAGCCATATTCCTGAGAGAGGGCGAGGATGCGTTTTCTAGCGGCTTGTCGGTCTAAGAATTGGCGGGTGATGATACCCAACGCGAATATCGCGGCCAAAATAGCTAAAAAGATGATGGCTTCCAGAAGATAATTGTTCAATAAGCCTATTAAAAGCGTAACGACGACGAAAAGACCGATTCCAATACGCTGGCCCAACGGCCAATCTTTTAAGCGCCATGTGCCAAAAGATAGAATACTTTCGTTACCCAACATCACATTTTCTGTAACTGTAAGCACATCCACGAGCTGGAAATGCTGATGTACCATGCCAATACCCAGGCGGATAGCATCGCTGGGGCTTTTGATTTCAACAGGGGTGCCATTGACGCGAATTTCCCCCTCGTCGGGGTCATACAAGCCATAGATGAGGTTCATTAGGGTGCTTTTGCCAGCGCCATTTTCGCCGAGCAACCCCAACACTTGCCCGCGATAGAGCGTTAAATTGATATGGTCATTAGCTAAAACACCGGGAAATCGTTTAGTGATGTTCCGTACTTCAAGCACGGGTGTTCGTGGATGTTTTTCCATTCAATGTGCAACCCCTCTTATAATAAAATTTCGGCGAATTATAGCGCAAATCAGCTGATGCCACAGCCCATTCACAAATATTGCGGCGCTCATACCCAACCTAATTCTTTTAGGAGCGCTTGCAAACGGGCGCGTTCATCAGCCGTTGGGGGCTGTAACGGGCGGCGCTCGTAGGGCGGCATCAACCCCATGATGTCGAGAATGCTTTTGAAAGCGATATGCCAGCCAATAGGCACAGCAACATCAAAGAGGCGTTCCTCTTGGCGGACGATAGCTAAAGCCTCTGAGAATTGGTTTTCCATCAACTTTTGATAGAAGCGCTCCTCAATATCCGGACGAAAGCTACCTATACTCGTCAATGTGGCTTGGATACCGAAGAGATAGCAACTCATGAAGGTTCGCATTCCGCCGCCCGCGACGATAAAGGCCATGCGGTCGCTGAGATTGACGGCTAGCTTATAGCGATGTGTCGGGTCGAGATGTTCTTCTTTCATGCCGATGAAATGCTCATATTGGGTCAAGCGACGGCATAAATCTATAGAGAAGAAGGCCTGTCCTCCGCTCGCATGACGCATAGGGTTCGCATGAATCATGATGGGCATAGGGCTGGCTTCTAAAATGGCGGCGAAATAATCGTAAACGCGGGCATCGCCATAATACCGTTCGGGGTAATATACCAGCAAAACATCAGCGCCCATGGCGTGGACTTCCTGCGCGAATCGGATAGCATCGCTTGTAGAGCCGGTCATGGGGTTGGCGGCGATGACGATAGCTTTACCCTCGTTGGCTTCAATAACTGCGCGATTCAGGCCCACAATTTCATCACGCGATAATAAATTGAAGCGGCTAGTGCCTGCGGTGACAACTAAGGTTCGCACGGCATAGTGATTCAGATATGTTACATAGCGCGCGGTCGCCGTGTAATCCAACGCCTCATCAGCTGTGAAGGCGGGGGGGATAGGGTAGGCGGGACCGATTATTTTTTTTCTCAATGTTTCGCTGTTCATCAATCATCACCTTTGTTGGCAATCGGTTAGTGGGTTATTGTTCCCATTGAATTGCGCCGCTATTCATCAAAAATTGGGCGTATTGTAAATCCAGCGCTTCATCTATATCTGTGGAGTATAGGCGCGCCATAGGGTATCCTCGAACTTTGCCACGGAAAAAGCTTTGCTGTCGCTGAAAAGAGCGCCACCACGATAGATAAAAAGCGCCGTTTGGACGGTATACGGGTCGCAAATCTTGGGAGCGTGTGTTACCGCTCAATAGCGCTTCCGACATCACGAGCAAACCATCATCGCCTATGCTCACGTTCAGATGCGGCGAGAATTCATAATCCGTCACGCTGATGACCGTATCTATATCGGACGATAGTAAAGCAAACCCCGCGCGAATATCTTGCGCCCTACGAAACGGACACGTCGGCAGGAGCAAACCGATAACCTCGTATTGTTGCGCCAAGGCTGGCTGGTTCGCGTAATAAAGCATTAGCTCTACAACCTTAGTCGTATCGCTAGCAAGTTCTTGTGGGCGTTTTTGAGGTATCGCCCCGTATTCCGCGCCTACTTGCAAAATCTCATCGTCTTCAGAGGATAAGATAACTTGCTGAAAGCAGTCACTTTTGATTGCGGCTTCGATGGTATAGGCGATGAGTGGCTTGCCGCCTAAAGGCAAGATGTTCTTACGCGGCAAGCGTTTAGAGCCGCCACGGGCGGGGATGATGGCGAGCGCTTTCGGTTGTGTCGTTTGGCTCATATGCTATTCAATCGCTCAAATGTTGGTGGATAAGCTGATTATCCGTGATAATTTGGCGGATAGTTTCGCAGACCCGTATAACATCTTCTAACTTAATGTCGTTGGCTGTTGGCAGGCTTAAACCGCGCTCGGCCAACCAATCGGTATTCGGGTAGCGGCTGTCATCAGCATAGGCTAAGTAAGCGGGTTGAACGTGTAGGGGATAGAAAAAGGGGCGCGTTTCGATACCGCGTTCTTCCAAACGTTGCGCCAAAAGGTCGCGGGTGATGCCTGTGACGCTTTCGTCTACCACGATGCTGTATAGCCAATAGATATTTTTGGCCCAATCGGCATCTGGCGGCAAAATGATGCCGGGTATGCTACGGAGATGCTCGTTATAAGTGGCAACGATGCGCTCACGGTAGGTCAAAAAATCATCAATGCGCTCTAACTGTGCCAAGCCAATAGCCGCCTGAATGTTGGTCATGCGGTAATTATAACCCGCGTAAAGATGCCAGTAACGTTTATTCTCTTTCATGCCATGGGAACGCAGGATGTGCATTTTCTCATATAGGTTGGGGTCGGTCGTGGTGACCATACCGCCTTCGCCTGTGGTGATGATTTTATTGGCGAAAAAGCTAAATGCGGCCACATCCCCCAAAGTGCCCACTTTGCGCCCGCGATATTCCGCGCCGAGCGCTTCCGCGCAATCTTCTATAATGGCTATGCCCCGCGCTTGGGCGATTTCGATAATGGGTAACATATCTGTTGGATGCCCATAAAGATGAACCGGCATAATCGCTTTAGTGCGCGGGGTGAGTTTCCGTTGCACATCAGCAGTATCTAGCGTCCATGTATAGCGGTCTACATCAGCCAGCACGGGCTTAGCGCCGCAATGGAGCACGACATTAGCGGAGGCGGCAAAAGTCAAGTCTGGGACAATAACTTCATCCCCCGCTCCAATATCCAACGCTAGCAACGCTAAATGTAGGGCAGTCGTCCCGCTGGTGGTGCTAAGGGCGTATGGGACGCCTAAATACTCGGCAAAAGCCGCCTCAAAGCGCTTGACGTATTCGCCCTTAGAAGAAATCCACCCCGAAGCGATGCAATCGCTCACATATTTTAATTCGTTACCGCCAAGCGATGGCTCCATGACGGGCAAGCGCCAATATTCGGCCCAAGATAAAAGCTCGGTAGGGCGTCCAGCTTCATCTAAAATGGGCAAGTGGCGGATGCGCTCGTTGAGCAAAGCGACATTTTCTTGGCGGGAGAGGTCGGCACGGCCGGCGGTGAAGCGTTGGTTCATGTAGCGGCTTGCGCTATCTTCCATAGCCGCCCCTTCTAGCAACGCGCGGCGCACATCGCCATCGGTGAAGATGCCGCGCAAGACCCTGCTCTCATCTACCATGAGCACTACGCCGCCAATGCCTTTATTGAGCGCATTTAAGACATCGCGCATGGTCGCAGACAAGGGGAGCAAATTCTTAGAAATATCTTTCATCACAATAGGCCTGTCTATCTATAAGCCAATTATGCATCTCATTCTAGCAGGGAGTGAGGCGTTTGTCGCCTATCGGCCGTGTGTTTGCATACGGCTTCAATAGCACAAATGGAGTAACAAGGTCTGTTGCTCTCGGCGTTGCGCGCCCGACAAACGATACGCTTCAATAACCCACGGTACATGACGAAAATCACGCAACAGCGGCAAAAACCATGTCGCTTGGTGCAGGGGTTGGTTGTTGTCGCGCTGGCCGTCATTATCGCTAAGATGCAGGCAGGCGACAGCTGAGCCTAAGCGGACTAGCGCCTCTATGGCGTCGAATTGGAGCGCATTGGCCGATACTTTCAGATGAGCGAGGTCTAATAGTAGTCCGACGTTTGCATCTTGAACATCATTTAGAAAACCGATGATGCCTTGCGCTGTGGTGTTGAACAACAGGTCTGTTTTACCCTGTGCAACGCCGCTCGGCGCGATGACATTATTTTCTACTAATAGGCGCACACCGCGCTGACGCGCATAATCGCTCAATGCCCGAACAGAGGCGACGAAGCGCTCATAAGCTTTGGGGACATCTACACCTGAGGTCTGTTGGTCAGCGATTTGGCGCTGGCGTTCTGGCTGGCCCAAGTCGGCCACCTCTAGCCGAAACGCCCAGCCGCTATGCACGCTATAAAAAGGCGCGCCTAGTGTTGCGCACAAATCAATAGCGTTACGGCACATCGTCATGGTTTGTAGATGCGTTGCATCGTCTAATTCTGCGAGGTTGAGGACGAAGGGCTTAGACGGCGGGGGAAAATAGTTATGCACCAAAAAACGCATCTCAGGCACAGCAGACACAATAGGGGCGATAAAATCTGGCGCATCCTCCATGCCGGCGCTCCATTCAATATGGCTTATGCCTTCTGCCCGCGCCATGGCGAGCAATTCGGTGGGATGTCGAGCGGGGAAGGCGCCAGAAGAGAAATAAATCGTCACCGTTTATCCCATCGCTTTTCCATGATGTGATGGCCTGTGCGCGTATCAATATCAAGGAAGACGAAGCCTTCCCGCTCGTATACTTGCCGCGCGAAAGTGTTATCGGGGTGCACTTTGAGCATCAATGCTGGAATACCGTTCACACGGCACCAGCTCATACAGTAATGTAGGGCCAATGTCGCCAACCCGCGCCCGGAATGCGATTCAGCGATATATACGCCAAAGGAGGGACGTTCGTATCCTTCGTCCCAACCGCGTAACATGAAGAAGCCGGCCAACACATCGCCGCATTGGATAGCCCAATAACGGTCTTGTTTTGCGGCCGCAAAACGGCGGGCGAGGTCGGATGCGTTGTAAGAAAATGGCGTGAAATATTGGCTATAGTGGGCGCGGTCGCTCAACAACATCAACGATAGAGCCTCTGCGTGCTCTGGTTTTAAGCGGAATATGCGGATGTCTTGCATCATTGCCTTACTCGTTAGTGATGTCGTCCCAAGATAAAAGCGCGCCTTCAGCGATGTGGCGGCGGGCTTTGCGCCCAACAATATCGTTCAATAAACTAGGTCGTAACCCGATCGCGGGTCGTTTGAAGGTCAACATGGCTTCGGTGATGACTTCCCCCTGCTCAATAGCGCGGCGCGCCACAATGCTACGCCGCATCCCCAGCGCATTCTTCTTCTCAAGGTCTGTGGGGGCTTTGATGGGCGAGCCGAGGACGCGCTCAACTTCGCGGATGAGCTGTACCAGTTCTGCGAACTCTGACGGGTCGGCTGAAGAAGAATGATCGGGTCCGGGCATGGTTTTATCCAGCGTGAAGTGTTTTTCGATGACGACTGCGCCCAAAGCGACAGCGGTTAAACACGCTGTATGCGTCTGGGTATGGTCGGAATAACCAACCAATGCGCCCAAAGCATCGCGCATGGTGCACATCGCGCGGATATTGGCATCTTCCAGCCGTGAAGGGTAGTTCGTTGTGCATTGCAGGATGACGAACTGCTCGTTACCTGTTTCGCGGATAGCGCGGACGGCTATATCCACATCTGCTAGGGTGGCCATACCCGTAGAAAGGATGAGGGGCTTGCCTTTGCGCGCGGTATAGCGCAAAAAAGAAGGTTCAAATAGGTGAATAGAGGCCATCTTGAAAGCGACAACACCTAATTCATCCAAAAAGTCCACATCTTCCTCATTATAAGGGGTGGACATCAACGCGATACCTTCTTCTTGGGCGAGTCGGACGAGGTCATAATAAGCATTGGCGTCTAATTCCAATTTGCGGAGCATCTCGATTTGCGATTCTTTGGGGTTGGTCGTCTTGAGCTGATAATCCGCTTTAGGAGCTGTCGCGGTGACAACGCGCTCCGCCTTAAAGGTTTGGAACTTGACGCAATCCGCCCCAGCTTGCTTAGCGCTACGAATAAGTTCTTTGGCAAGCGCAACATCGCCATTATGATTAACGCCAGCTTCTGCTATGACAAAACACGGCTGGCCAGCGCCGATGAGGAAGTGTTCTATGGGAAAAGCCATGGGTTCGCTTCACAGAGTGTTAAATATTAAGTATAGGTATCATAACATTGGTCATTGTGCTAAAACCAGCCTTAGGGCGCCCTCATAAAGAAGCGCCCTAAAGCATTCAAACTCAGATAGTTGTAGGCGGCTTGGCGGCCGTGATTTTATCAGTGATTTTATAGACATAGCGCATTGGGTTATACGCCGATTCGCGCCACCATTGGGGGGAATATTTGTTGGGTTTATATACTTGTATCTCTCTGCCGTGGGTGTGGCCGCGCATGACGATGCGTTCTTGACCTTCAGACACGTGCCCGCCTTTGTGGTACAAATCCGTGGTAAAGATGAACATCGTGCCCGCGGGGCCTTCAATAGGCATTGTGGGGCCTAAGTTTTCGGGGATTTGTTTATTGGGAAAATCTACCAGACGGTATCCCCGTTGCAGATAAAAGTTCCGCACCTTGCGCGCGAAGTGATGCGAACCCGGCACGCATTCAAAAGCGCCGTTTGAAGATGTTGTATCTTTGAGATAAATGAAGAACTTAAGCGTAGACAAGCGGTCGTAATGAAGTTCTGTGATGTCTTTTTCAGGATTGGGCAAGTCTTGGTGAATCATAATCTCGTGGTTGAGATGGTTAGGCGTGCCGAGGATTTTATCCGCCACTTGTCGCATAAAGGGTGATGAGAATACTTCTAAGGTTCTAGGGTAGTCGCGACTTTGGCTTAGGCCTTTGAAATAGATGAGGCGTTCGTGACCGGCATGATAATTCTTGCGCGGCTCAATCCAGCTCTCTTTAGCTTCTAAAAATCTGAAGAATTCTTCGGTCAATTCTTCTACGGTATTGGCATCGAGATAATAGGGGATGTGAACAATCCCCCAACGGTGATAAGTAGCCACAATATCATCTATTGGCGTATCTTTGGAACGGGTGAATTCATAAGTTTGCATGGGCAAAACCTCCTCACATTGCGCTACTCGATAATTGTATAAGCGGGAACAGAAAAAGGGGTAGGGTCTTTGATAAAACGTAAATGATGAGCTTGGCAAAATTCGATGAGGGCGCGCGTTTCGCCACCTTGTCGTTTCTCATCAATGCAAACGACGCCGCCCGGCGACATAAAAGACTTGCATATTTCCATTGTCTCTCTCGCGGCCACATAGGCGTTACAATCTACATAGAGCAGAGCCGCGCGAAAATCGGGGTATTTTTCAAAAAATTGAGGCAGAGCGTCTTTAACATCCCCCTGAAAAACGTGACATAAATTCGATA
Organism: Anaerolineaceae bacterium; assembly: GCA_037441665.1. Classification (GTDB taxonomy): domain Bacteria; phylum Chloroflexota; class Anaerolineae; order Aggregatilineales; family Phototrophicaceae; genus JBBIRQ01. Next base: position 139,392 of record JBBIRQ010000012.1, read on the forward strand.
AGCCCGCTTGTTGTAAACGCTGGGTGACAAATTCCAACGAGCTACCTTTCCAAGCAGAGGCGTTCAGATGCGGACTTTGGGCGAGGTCTTCGGGCGTATAACCAAAGAAAGTATCGAACCCATAGTATTTGCGAATGGCATCATCGCCGTTCAAAGTGATGAGATGGCCGAAGATGATGGCGTTACGCCCGCGGTACACGCCCGCTTCGATGATATGCCCCGGCACGGTAGCGATTTTCTGATAGATGCGGTCTAGCCAAAGGATATAGCGAAATTCTCCCTTATCGAGGTATTTATCTTCATCATGTAAATCAGCGATGGGCGTTAACCGATATTGATAGCGCTTGGCCCAGCGCTTTAACAACTGGCGGCGGTAAGCATCTAAGCGACGTCTCAGCATAAATAGTTACTCCTTATCATCCATAGATGGCTTACGCAAAATCAACCAAAGCGGGTCATATACAGGCGTCATCCTATTTTTATGGATAGGCGCAAAATAAGGGTACAAAACCATCTTGATAAAGCCCCGATAAGTAGGCTCTCGCAGAAGCGCATCGCCCTTCAAGCGCGCGTTCAAGCGCCGCCACTGGAGCATCAACCAACCACCATGATTCTCGGGCGTATCATCAAAGAGGATAGGATAAACATCAAAGCCGACATCGTAGGCTTGCGCTTCGTATTGGCACAGCCGTAATACCTGATTAGACTCATCTATATAACGAACATTTTCGATAGGCTCGCCAAATTTATTACGGGCCTGTTCGACAGAAACGGTCTTATTCGCTTTCTTGTATTCGGCCGCCTTAGTCAGGTCGTTTTTTTCGCAGGGTTCGCTAGCGATAAGATACCCCCCCGGCTTGAGGACGCGGAAACATTCCGCCAGCGTGGCAGATAGATTTTCCGAATGGTGGATAGCGCCAAAAGCAGTGATAAAATCCACAGAGGCATCTTCCACTTTCATATTGTTAAAGCTCCCCAAAGCGCGGACGATTTTATCGGGGTTAGCATGCATCGCTTCAAACACTTTGGGCATCAGCTCCTCGACTGAAAACGTCTCATAATCCAGAGCATAAACGCGCTCTACAGTCGGCTTTGTCGATAAATAAGCGGCGCCCATACCCGGCCCCGCGCCAATTTCAATAACTGTGCCGCTGATAGGATGGCCGGCAAAAGCTTCAAACTTATCTAACAAACGCAAGCGCCATTGCACGCGCGGGCTATTCAAATAATCCTGCGCGGCTTGACGTGATTCAAATTTTGGCATGTAAACAGCCGATACGGTTTTGGAGCGTAATTCGCGCGCAATAGGGCGGATGTTGTGGCTATCTTCTTCCACATGCCAATCTACAAAGTGCCAAGTCATACGGTTAAAAGCCTCTCTAGGTTGGTTCATAAACCCATGGAATCTCTGGGGCGATGATAGCAGTACGACGATAAAGCCCTTTCATCGCGCGATAAGAATCTGTATCCTGTATTTCAAAGAGCATCAAGTTATCGTAGCGGTCAATTTTTCCTGAGGGATGCTTGGCGATAACCACCGATAAATAATAGCTCCCCGGTTTTAGCAACTTAGCTGGAAAACAAATATGATAACGCAATTGGCCCTCATGGAGGTTGGCGATAGGCGCTTCGCCCATGTCTTCATCGCTTGTGAACAGAATGATATTGCCGTAGGTATCGGTGATGGTGAGGGCGGCAAAATGCTGGGGGTCAAACTCGCGGACTTCTAAAATTAGCTCAACGCTAAACGGGTGGCTGTAATCGAGAGAGTGGGTGTATTCATCTTGATGATTCTTCAAACCAACTTCGAGGATTTGCGCTTTCAATTGCGGCTTTACGGGGAATTGTATCGGATTTTGGTTGGTGCTGAAATCTTCTGACATCAAATAAAGGTAGTTGGCGACGGCCTCTTCTACTTTGCCATCGTACAACAGCTGTCCCCGTTCTAAAACGACGCCGCGTGTGCATAAATTATTGATGGCGGACATGTTATGGCTGACGAAAAGAACGGTCCGCCCTTCACCAGCGACATCATTCATTTTGCCTAAACACTTGCGCTGAAAAGCCACATCCCCGACCGCCAGCACTTCATCTATCACCAGAATCTCTGGCTCTAAATGCGCCGCTACCGCAAAAGCCAAACGAACCGACATGCCGCTAGAATAATGCTTGACGGGGGTATCTATGAATTGCTCGATTTCTGAAAAGGCGACGATTTCATCGAACTTGCGGTCAATTTCTGCTTTTCGCATCCCTAAAATGACGCCGTTCATATAGATATTTTCGCGGCCGGTCAATTCGGGATGAAAGCCGGTGCCCACTTCTAGGAGGGACCCCACGCGCCCATATAATTCAATGCGCCCTTCTGTTGGCTCAGTAATACGCGACAAAATTTTAAGCAAGGTGCTTTTCCCGGCGCCATTGCGCCCAATAATGCCCACTACTTCGCCATGTTTGACTTCGAGCGAAATATCTTTTAGCGCCCAAAAGGTCTCTTTTAGACCGCTGGCGCTTTGGGCACGGCCGCTCACAATATCCGCTAGGCGTTGAAAAGGCGACAGCAGGCCAGAAGACACTATCTCCGCCAAACTGCGGTCCTCGTTATCTTGCAGACCGCCGATATGATACTCTTTACCGAGTCCCTCTATACGAATCGCTAATGAAGTCATTATCGTTTACACCACGTCAGCAAAGGTCTTTTCGACCCGCCGAAAATAAAAAAGGCCGCTGATTAAAATCAATAAAGCCACAACAACAGAGATAGCTATCATCGGGCTAGGCGCTTTACCGACCCCCAATAACGCCCACCGAAACCCTTCTATCACCCCAGCCATCGGATTTAACGCATAAACCAAGCGCCATTCTGGGCTGATGAGACTACTAGGGTATAAAACAGGGGTGATGAATAACCCTAACCGCACCAAATAATTAACCGCATGCCGAACATCGCGGAACTGCACATTGAGCGCCGATAGCCACAGACCAAACCCTAAGGTAGTCACAAAGGCGATCAAGAATAATGGCGCTAAAAAAAAGATATTTGGCGTGAGCGCCAGCTGATGCGCTTTCATCAAAGGGACATTCAGATGAACCATATCCGCAACGCTCGCCGTCAATACGTCCCCGGTAGGTGGTGGCGTTAGCGTAATATAGCCGATAGCCATTACCAACAGCACCAAAAACGCTAAAAGAAAATCTACGACCGATGACAAAACAGCTGTTAAAGGGATGACAAGCCGCGGGAAATAGATTTTCTTCAGCATGCTACTGCTACCAACTAAGCTTGTTGCGGCGCTAGAAAGCCCGCTGGCAAAAAACGACCACGGCACAAGCGCTGTGAAACTGAAGATAGGGTAGGGGATGCCATCTGATGGGATGCGTGCCAAACCGCCAAAAAAAATGCTGAAGACGACCATTTGCATGAACGGTTGGAGGATAGCCCAAGATGCGCCCAATATCGTCTGTTTGTAGCGAACGGTGATGCTACGCCACGTCATATAATAAATGAGGTCGCGATATTCCCACAATTCACGAAAGTTTATCGCTAGCCAACCTTTCGTTGGTTGGATGACCACATGTGGGCGTTCGGTCTTAGCAGGGGACGAAGACGGGGTTTTATTCAAAGTTGTTGTCATACAATGGATGAACCTATTGTCTTAAAAACGTCCTTATTATACGCCGTGATGCAAAGAATAAAAGTGTTATATCAACCAGCAAACCATGGCATATGTCATGGAGAAGCACAAAAAAAAGCCCAGATTGTGGGGTAATCTGGGCAATGTGATGGGGGGGATTTGAGATTAACTACCGTTTGACCCATCGGCCGGTGGTTGCTCAGCAGGGGGCTGTTCAACCGGTGGTGCTTCTGGCGTGGGTGTTTCGGTAGAGGCCTCCAAAGTAGGTTCTTCCGTCGGCGTTTCCGGTTGGGCGGGCGCGGAGACAGTTACGCTGATGGCGGCTGACGCTTGACCACCCATACCATCGCTGACGCTATATTGGAAAACATCAATGCCCGCGAAGTCTGCATTAGGGGTATAGGTGATAGTGCCATCAGCGTTGACTACAGCTACACCTGCCGCAGGCGCATAGGTTATGGAGATGGTCAACAAATGGCCATCAGCATCGCTATCATTCATTAGAACAGGAATTGTTACAGGGACGCCGGCTGTGGTATCGCTGGCATCATCTATGGCTATTGGCGGGCAGTTCTCTACGGCCCGTTGTAGGTTAGCCAAAACACCATCTACAGTAATATCTATGGAAGCGCCAGCGACACCTACATTGATATACGTCTCTGCGTGCGCCGCAACAACGCCGTTGCCCGTGGTTTGCGTCCCAACAACAGCCCACACAAAAGAGACATTGTGACCATTGGGGTTATCCACGCGGAATTGACCGCGTTGGCATAGCTCGGTTAGGGACAACACAGTTGGCGGAACAACAGCTTGAGGTTCTTTGACCACGGGTTCTTCAACCGTGGGGGTAGGTTGTTGGGCGACAGTATTCGAGGCTACAACTTGGCTCGATTCGGTCACATAAGTGCGTTCGCCGTTATCGTGCAGAATAACGCCTTCGGGAACAGCGCAGAACGATTCCCAATTGGGTAACACAACATCTAGCAAGCGTTCGTTGTAGCGCACATTATAAGCGAAGCTGGTCAGCAACTCACCATAAAACAGGTCAACCTGGGTGGCGCAATCGGCTACAGGCACACTAAATGTCAACGTTTCGCCGGGTTCGATGATGTCAGTCATGGAGCTGATGTATTCTTGGGTGTTTGTATTCCAAGAAAACATCTTGTAAGAAGCTAAACCAACCGAATACGTGCAATTCGTAGACACATTAACTACCTGAGCGCTAACCGTAGGCTGTTGCGCCGGACGGAAGATGAACGTCTGGCTATGTTTTAGGTCAGTGAGCGGGTTGCGTTGGCAAGCCGACGGATTATCTATAACGATTGGCTCCGGCTGAGGTTCGGGCGTGATAATGCCTAAGTCATCAGAAGGCGAATCCTTACTAACATCATCTGCCGGCACGGGCGTATTGGTCGCTGTCGGCGGCACGGGCGTATTGGTCGCCGTTGGTGGCACGGGCGTATTGGTCGCCG